>CAWILF010000011.1:0-131274 GCA_963836885.1 uncultured Flavobacteriaceae bacterium
ACATTGGATATAATTATGGTGCTGCTCAATTCCTTTATTTTTTACGGACTTGGATATTTAATATTAAGCGTTCATCCTGTTGGTAAAGATTACTTAGGACTTTTTACAATTTTTAACGCGATCATCCATTTCTCGGTTGCAGTATATGTTTACAAGCAACGATTGGGAGATAAGAAATTGTTTTATTTCGCAACTACCATGGTATTGACTTTTATTACCATCGCAATACCTGTCCAGCTAGAAGGAAACTGGGTGACACTTCTATGGACGGTGCAAGCTGTCTTACTATACGGGATAGGGACTTTTAAGAATATACCCATCTATAAGCAGCTTGCTTACGTTTTGATCATACTAGCATTCTTGAGCATCATCGATGACTGGACAGAAAATTATAGCATTTATTTCTTTGAACTAGAGACTGTTAGGACTCCTATCTTAAATACCAGTTTTCTTATTTCTGCAATTTTTACTGCGGGCTTGGGATGTATCTTATTTCTGCAAAGAAGAAAAGGCATTGATTTAAATCTTTCTAAAAATAGCAATTGGTTTACCGCGTTTACCTTCATAATTCCCTTTATTTTCTTATTTAGTTTGTACAATTCTTTCCGATTGGAAATTGAATATTATTGGGATCAACTTTATGAACTTTCTTTGGTGGATCTCGACGGGCTTGGTTATGAATATGGAGAAAATGTAGATCATAGCTTATCTGATTTTGGCACCGTCTGGGTAATTAATTACACATTATTTTTTGTAGGCCTGCTGGCTTATTTGAACTTCAGGAAATTTAAAAACAAGTTGTTGGAATCTATCATTCTGGCCATTACGGCAATAACGGTAGTCGTATTTTTGACTCAGGGTTTATACGCTTTGAGCGAGCTGAGAGAGGCATATCTAGAACCGTCAGAATATTTTACTCGCGGTATATTCTATTTACTAATCCGTTATATCTCTTATGTTTTACTAGCGTTTGCGATGTCCACATTGTATAGATATATTAAAAAAGATGGCGTGACCAGAGCCTACAAGACCATTTATGATATTTTCCTACATGTAACCGTAGTTTGGGTATTGAGCAGCGAGTTGATTCATTGGTTGGATATCGCTGGTGCGAAAGATTCATACAAACTAGGACTGAGCATATTATGGGGTATCTATTCATTTTTGCTGATCGGGTTTGGGGTCATAAAGAACAAACCCTATTTGAGAATAGGAGGGATGGGCTTGTTTGGCATCACTTTGATCAAGTTATTCTTTTATGACATTGCGCATATTACCACCCTTGAAAAAACCATCGTTTTTGTCTCGCTGGGCGTGTTGCTTTTGATTATCTCATTTCTTTACAACAAGTACAAGAACCAAATCACCTATTATGAAAATGACTCTGATAAGGCAACTTAGGATTAATGCAAGTTTGCTATTTGTTCTAGGTATTGGATTCTCAACTTACGGACAGATCAGCGATTATGAATACGAACGTTCTCTAGATCATATATCGGAGGACTGGCACAGCATTGAAATTCCACCAGCAGTTTTTGGAAAGCTTTCTAAATCGCTCGATGATCTAAGGATCTACGGAGTAACAACTCAAAATGATACCTTGGAAGTTCCTTATCTATTAAAAATAAATGCTGAAAATACGTCGGTTGAACTAGAGCCATTTAAGCTTATCAACTCAACCAAAACTGAAACCGGTTATTTCTACACCTACAAATTAGATGACCTAAGTTCTATCAATAAGATCAACTTATCCTTTGAAAATCAGAACTTTGACTGGAGGGTAAATCTTGAAGGAAGTCAGGATCAGGAAGAGTGGTTTACCATCCTAGAAGACTATCGCATTTTATCACTTAAAAACGAAAATTCAGATAATGAATTTACCGACCTTATTTTTCCAGAAGCTAGTTATAAATACTTTCGCGTTTTTATAAACTCAGATGTGGCTCCTAATTTATTGGAGTCTAAGCTTTCGCGCCTGCCTGCCGGCGAGGCAGGAAAGCAAAAAACCAAGGCCATTTACAACACTTATAATTTAAGGAATTTTAAAATCACTGAGAACAGGAAGGATAAAACAACTCAACTGGATTTTCAACTGGAGTACGCAGTTCCCGTGAGTCGCTTGAAGATTAATGTAGATGTTGACTATGACTACTTTAGGTCTATCGCGTTTCAATATTTGGCAGATAGCGTGGAGACCGAGAAGGGGTGGAAATATGCATACAAGACTAGCGATAAAGCAGTCCTCAAATCACTGGGAGACAATGAGTTTACATTAACAAATATCATCGCAAAGAAATTCAGAATTCTAATTTATAATAATGACAACCGGCCTTTGGACATAAATTCTGTAACGATAAGTGGCTTCAAGTATGAACTCATCGCAAGATTCACCACTCCAGCCGATTATAAATTAGTTTATGGTAATGAGAACGCGAGAGCTGCTAATTATGACCTTACGCATTTTAGAAATAATATTCCCGAAAACCTTAAATCTTTGAGTTTAGGTAACGAAGTGCTCATAAAAAGAGAAGCGAGTATTAATGATTCGGCCTGGTTTGAGAATGAATTTTGGCTGTGGGGCATTATGGGAATCCTAATTTTAATCCTCGGCGGTTTCACTTTTAAAATGTTGCAGCATACTGGTAATGAATAAGCTAACTTATAAAAGTCTCTACAATAAATCTACAGCGCACCCACTCTCAAGACTATAGACCCGAGAACCAACAAAAATTAAAAATTCACTATAAATCACATTTCGTTTCTTCATTATCGATCTAAAACTTTGAACTTGAACTTGAACTTGAACTTGAACTTGAAACTTGAATTTGAACTTGAAACTTGTGATTTGTGATTTGTGATTTGAACTTGAATTTGCGATTTGCGATTTGTGATTTAGAATTTGGCATTTTAAACGTCAAACCTTAAACCTTAAACCTTCACCCATAAATTCCCGCACTATAAGCAACTACCTCTTCTATAGTCACCTGTAAATGTTTCGGAAGCAAATTATCCTTGGGTAAAACGGAGAGTTGTCGGTCCTCATTAGAATCAAAAACCTGTTTCCAGCGCACATTCTCTATTCCCATGGCGTGGGCAATATCACTGTAAAGATCACTGTGGTGAATAAGGTTGTTACTTCCTAGGTGAAAAATCCCCCTGCGTCGTCTATTGATGATGTAATGAAGTTGCTGTACCAGTTTATCGATATGGGTAGCGTTGATCACCACATTAGGGAAGCACTTCTACTGCCTCGTTAAGAGCAATCTGGTTTTTGAGAGCTTTAATTTTGGGACTATGCGCTCCAAAAATCATCGGCATGCGCGCGATATTGTACTTGGAATTGGGCATGCGCAGCAATGCATTCTCTATGCGGATTTTAAAATATCCGTAAGAACTTTCTGAAAGTGTTTTATCGTATTCATAACTGGGGAAATTAGTAAACCTATCAAAAACATTTGCACTGGAGAGAAAAATAATTCGCGCATCATTTTGCAGCGTCCATTTAATCAATTGATCGTGTAAATACAACTGACTATTCACATTTCCACGCAATGCACTTACAATAAATTTAGGCTTCAACAAGTCGAGAATAGGAGCAAGTTCCTCTTTTTCCATGTCGAACTGATGAAAATGCTGATTAACGTCAAATTCTTTATTGTCCCTAAAATAAGTCGCATGCACATTATAGAAGGCGCTCAATTCCTTGTACAACGCATGACCTACGAAACCGCTACCGCCTAAAATGAGAATCCTATTCAATAAATTCTACTTTACAGATACAAACGGGAGTTTAACCACGGTGGCAGGCATCAGTTTTTTGCGTATTTGAACAAAGATCTTACTTCCTGGTGCAGAAAAAATAGGAGGGACGTAGCCCATTCCTATTCCCTCACCCAGCGATGGTGACATGGTTCCACTGGTTACCATTCCCAGATCCTGCTGGTTGCTGTCCTTAATTTCATAACCACCACGTGGTATGGCGCGATCGTCCATTTTAAAACCGACCAGCTTGCGTTGGACACCGTTGATTTTCTGCTCCTCCAGGTTTTTACTGTTTACAAAATCCTTGGTAAACTTAGTCACCCAGCCCAGTCCTGCTTCGTAAGGTGAGGTAGTTTCATCAATGTCATTGCCGTAGAGACAATATCCCATTTCTAATCTTAATGTATCGCGAGCTGCAAGTCCTATAGGTTTTATATTAAAGGAAGATCCAGCTTCAAAAACCTTTTTCCAAATTTGTTTTACCTCACTATTCTTACAATAAATTTCAAATCCTCCCGAACCTGTATATCCAGTGGCACTTATAATCACATGTTCAATGCCCGCAAAATCACCAATCTCAAAATGATAAAACTTAATGGCGCTCAAGTCAATGGAAGTAAGGGATTGCATCGCCTCAACAGCTTTGGGCCCTTGAATGGCCAGCAAACTGTAATCATCGGAGAGATTTTTCATTTCTGCATCCATCGTGTTGTATTGCGAGATGTGATTCCAGTCCTTATCGATGTTGGAAGCGTTTACGACAAGAAGATAAGTTTCTTCCTTTATTTTATAAACGATCATATCGTCCACGATACCTCCAGTTTCATTCGGCAAATAAGCATATTGCGCCCGACCTACGGTAAGTTGGGAGGCATCATTTGAAGATACTTTTTGAACCAATTCCAATGCATTAGGCCCACTTATTAAAAACTCGCCCATGTGGGAGACGTCAAAAACTCCTACGTGATTGCGCACATTAGCATGTTCTATATTGATTCCTTCATATTGAACCGGCATATTAAAACCGGCAAAAGGAACCATTTTGGCACCCAAAGATTCGTGAATCGCAGTAAGGGCAGTATTTTTCATGTATCGTGTTTAATTCTTGCAAAGGTATTATAATGTAATGATATGGTCGAGTAATTAGTCAGTCGTGTTGATGATTGTACTTTGATTTATTTCGCTTAAAGCGAAAGCAAACTTTCTAAAATGAATTGAACTGTAAAATTAGTGTAGTGGTTTAAAATATTTCTTGAACAGATTGTTTGAATAAAGCTTTTTTGCAAAAGCCTAGGCAACTAAATCTACAAGTATCAGCCATATTTTATCAAAATCAAAAAGCACGATAGATACCAAAATCCATCGTGCTTGAAAAATTTTGAGCCTAAAACTATTAATCTTCGGTCTCCTTGTTCAATTGACGCTGTAAAATATTCAGTTCTTTTTGTTTTGCCTTGATCACGTCCAGTTCCTTTTCAAAGGCTGCGATATTCTTGCGCTGTTGTACGAGGAATGGATTTTTATCATCCTTGGCGTTGATAAACTGGAGGTTGTTTTCCAGTTGGCGCATTTCAGCCTGGATCTCGTCGCGGCGTTTTCTTAGATAGAAACGTTCGTTCTTAAAGTCACGATCATCGCCGTTTTCTAGACTACTCAGCTTATTTTGATACTTCATCATTTCAGCATCTACTTCACTTAGTCCAGCTGCTTTGAACTTGGCCTTCACCAGATTTTCAAATTTATCCTGGATCTGCTTTTTAGAATAGGGCACGCGTCCTATGTTGCTCCATTCATCCATGATGGACTCAATGGTCGTTTTCATGGCTTCCACGTCATCCTGTGGCAACATTTCCTTCAACTTATCGTAAACCTTGAGTTTCTGCTCATAGTTGGCAACTTCTTCTTTGTTTTCTTCCTTCTTTTGATTGGTTTTTCTATCAAAAAACGCATTACAGGCTCCCTGAAAACGCTTCCATATCTTATCACTATCCTTGCGTGGCACGTGGCCTATGGTTTTCCATTTGGCCTGGATTTGCTTCATGATCTCGATCGACTCTTCAAAGTTATCAGAATTTTGGTGCTCCTCGGCGATCTCGACCAGCTTCATTTTTTCGGCAAGGTTGTTATTTTGCTCCTCCTTGATCTCTTTGTAAAAAGCGTTTTTGGCCTTATTAAAATCTCGGCTGGCATTGCGATATTCTTCCCATAGCTGGTTGTTCACCTCCTTGGGAGCTGGACCGGTAGTTTTGAACATATCCTTGAGAACGGTAATCTCCTCAAGTCTATCCTGCCACTGCTTGTGTGATTTTGCACCTACGGCAGCAATTTTGTTGATCTCTGCAATGATGTTTTGCTTGATGGTCTGGTTTTTTTCAGCCATTTTATCGCGTTCATCATAGTAGGCCTGGCGCTTATCGTGAATGATTTTTGTCGCCGCGCTAAACTCATCCCACACGGGATCTCTATGTTCCTGTGCAACGGGTCCTGCATCTTCCTTCCACATCCTGTGAAGTTCCTGCAGTTCTCTCAACGCCTCGTGAATATTTTCCTTGTCGGCCAGTTCAACCGCACGACCTATAATTTTTTTCTTAAACTCAAGATTTCGTTCAAAATCCTTATCCCTCAATTCCTTGCTCAGATCTATGTAGTCATAGAAATTTTGAGAGGCTAGGCGGTAGTCTTCCCAGGTTATGTTATAGGCATCATGTGGGATTTTACCGGTCGCTTTCCAGGTCTGTTGCAGCGTATTGAACTTTTTGAAGGTTGTACCTATGTTCTCTTCCTCAGAAATAAGCGACTTCATTTGTTCAATTACATCCCTCTTGATCGCGAGATTATCTTCTTCCTGTTTTCTTCTATCACGTTGAAATTGACCTTTTTGCTTGCGGTACAAGTGGTGAAGGTCATTAAATTCCCTTCTTAACTTATCGTCATATTGAAACTCGGGTGCAAGGGGATCTTCACTGGGCGGGTTCTCATCTGCAAATTTCTTGCGCTGCTCGGCTTCAAGTGCCTGATCCTTGGATTCAAATTCTTTTTTGATTTCCTCGGCCTGGTTTTTAAAACTGTTTATGGGATATTCCTGCATCATCTCGCGCAGTTCTGACACCAGTTCGTTCATCTCCATGTTGCTATAATCCTTCACGGGAATAGTTGTGGGATCTTTTTTATCGGTGGTTTCAGCTTTTTCCTCGTTGGTAGAATCCTCTTTTACATCTGCGTCCTTGTCTGGAGTTACAGCTGCCTCTGCCGCATCATCCATGTCGAGGTCGATGATCTGATCCCCTGTTTTTTCATTGGAGGATTTTTCTTCGACTATCGCATCTTCATGGGTAGTGGAGTCGTCCTGTTTGGGCTCGTCCACCTTGTTGGTGCCAGCGACGATGGTCTCCTGTTCCTGTGAGGTTTCCATTTCTTCTTCGCTTTTTTCTCTTTCGCCTTGAGCGGTAGAAGTTTCTAAGAGCGAGTTCTCTAAGAGGTCATCGTGTTCCTCGTTAGACTTTTTCTGTGTTCCATCTGCACCGGTGGGCAGGTTGTCATTCTGTGTCATCGTGTAGTATTCAATACGGTGGCAATATAAATAGATTAAAAGGGCTACACAAACAACTTACGCGCTCTTTATACAGTCTAGTCGTTCCATAGCTCCCAGGCTCTTTCTGCCTGGTGTACAAGCATTTGGTAGCCGTTTGTTACCTGCGCACCCTGGCGCAGTCCCTGTTTCATGAACAATGTCTGGGCGGGATTGTAAACAAGATCGTAGAGAACATGCGCTTTTCCCAAAAGTTGATAGGGCAGGGCGGGACTTTGGTCTATATGTGGATGTGTACCCACGGGCGTGGTATTCACAATAAGGCTCACTTGTGCCAGCACCTGACTATCGATGGAGTCATAACTTATCTCATGCTCACCGGTAGGACTGCGCGACACGTTGAGATAGGGGATCTGCATACTTTCCAGCACGTAGGCAACGGCCTTGGAGGCGCCACCAGTGCCCAGGATAAGTGCGCTTTTGCGAAAAGGTAGGTACGGCACGAGGCTTTTTGCAAAACCATAGGCATCCGTATTGTGGCCCGTCCATTTGTTGTCGTCGATGACAATGGTGTTGACGGCGCCCATAAGTTGTGCCTCTGGCGAAATATCGTCCAGTACCTCAATAATCGCCTCTTTGTAGGGAATGGTAACATTGAGGCCGCGGTAGATCTCGTTCCTGCCATTTGTGGTGCGGGAATCTTTGTTGTAGGTGATGCTTTCGCGAAAGCTGACCAACCCACCAGCTGATGGAATCTCAAAATTCCTATATTCATGGTCAGTTAGTTTGAGACGTTCAAATTTTTCGGAAAAGTAGGCGCGGGAAAAACTGTAGTCCAGCCGCTCGCCCAACAGTCCAAAAATGCTACGCGGGATTTGCTTTGTTTCCATAATGGTCGAGTAAAAAAACGATAAAAAAGCCTATTCCCATCAGGAGAATGGCAATCCAGGTCATGCGGTCATCCAGATAGGGCAGGTAGCGGTCGTAGTCCACTAGTATGGGATTGTTCAAGGCGTCGAGTGTTCTATTCCCAGCGCCATCAATTTTAAAAATAGCCGATTTCCAGGGCCAGACCACGCCCAGAGATCCAGTTATAAACCCTATGATCAGCGCATTAGTCTGATTCCTGAATTTTTTCATCGTCCATCCCAGCAAATGGGACAGGCTGATCAATCCCACGATAGATCCCAAGATAAAGATGAACAATATCAACAGTAGATCCATGTGGTGGTAGTTGTACCACCAGGAGAAATCTCCTTGAAACACCAAGACCATGGTGTCAAAAAATGCATTGATACTGTCCACGAGCAATAAAATATAATTGCCCAAAAGTATGAGTATAAAACTACCGCTGAGCCCGGGAAGCGTCATTCCACAAACGCTGACGATACCACAGAAAAAAACGAAGAACAAATTGTCATTTTGGGTAGCGGGATCCATCAACGAGGTTCCTATTCCTATAATCATTCCCGCAACAAGAATACTGATGTTCTTCAAGTTCCAGGCGTCATAATTCCTCGCCAGAAAAAACACGGAACCTATAATAAGACCAAAAAACAGCGACCATACCAGTATCGGAAAGCTATCGATCAACACATCAAAAACCTTGCTCACCGTAAAATAACTGATGGCCTCTCCCAACAATAGGAGCGATAGGAACGTCCCATTGATGTAGGAGTAGAATTCAGAAAAATTACCCTTTATCAAATATTTGAATGAAGTGGCATTTAATTTCTGGAGCGAATTAATAAACTCCTCGTAAAAACCACCGACATAGGCCACGACGCCACCGCTTACGCCCGGTACTTTATTGGCCGTTCCCATTGCCACACCTTTGAGGACGAGGAAGAACTTATCAGAAAGGGAACGTATCTGTAGAGGCAACTGGTCAGTTTTGAGTTTTGGCAGCCCATTTTTCAAGAATAAGTATCAAGGCAAATCCCACGACGGCAAGAATAATTACCATCAATATCTGGGGCTCACCATCAAAGTCTTGCGGTAAAACGCTGGTTTCAAGAAAGGGTACTTCAACGCCGTGGCTGTCTATGCGATATTCCGTAACAGATTTCCAGGGCCACAATTTATTGAGCGAGCCTATCATAAATCCGGTCAATAAGGCAAGGGTAAGATTTTTATAATTGTCAAATAGCCAGGTAAGGATTTTTGAAAAAACCTTCAGTCCCAAAATGCAACCCACTCCAAATAATATCAAAGTCTGCAAATAATCCCATACCGCCGCCCAATTGCCACTTGCAACCGCCTCGGCAAGTCCAGAAATACTCCCCAGGATGGTCTTATAGCTTCCCAACAACAACAGTAAAAATGCGCCAGATATTCCAGGCAGGATCATCGCGATAATGGCAATAAAGCCCGAGAATATAATGTACCACCAACTATCTGGCGATCCCAATGGTTCCGCAATGGTGATGTAATACGATATGACCGTACCAATACTGATTGCTGCGATCACGCCCATATTCCATCGCGTTATCTGTTTACCTATATATAGGACGCTGGCAAGTACCAGCCCAAAGAAAAATGCCCAAAGCAAAACGGGTTGAGCGTGCAGTAAATAAGTGATTCCCTTAGATAGACTGACCACACTTATGCCAATTCCCAAAACCAATGCAGCAAGAAAACCCAGATTATAGATCTGCACCGTGTTCTTGAAACCTATCTTGAAAAAAGTGGGAAACATCTTCAGGTCGATGCCGTCGATCGTATTGATCAATTCTTCATAGATCCCGGTAATAAAGGCAATCGTCCCACCAGAAACTCCAGGAACAACGTCGGCAGCTCCCATCATCAGTCCTTTTGCGGTAATGATAAGTTTGTTTTTTATGGACATCTGTACTTTTAAATTTTATTTGCTAACTGGATCAATTGATCACTCTTTGAAAGGATCCAATGGTTCAAGTATGCTTAAATAACTAGAAACTTTTAATCATAAATCCCGTGAATGAAGAGCAACCGGATAAAGGGTCAACAGCATTTTAAGGAATTTCAAATATACCCTAACTTTTAATCAAGCCATTGACCCGCACCAACATTTTACCACTGCTGCAATCACATGGCTGCAAAACATAAATATATAGCGTAGATCAAAAAAAGCTCAAGTGTCGGTCACTACAGAAGCCGTTAGTTTACCTAATATTTTGACACTAGAAAGTGAACGGCAGTCTGCTTTTGTGTAGTTGAAAGGCTTTTTTTAGAAAGGAAATTAGATTTTATTGATCTGCTTTAGCATCGTTTTAAATTCCTGCAACATCATGGCGGTCGCACCCCATACTATCTGTCCGTTCATTATGAAACACGGAACTTCCACATTTTTCATATAGCTGGTTGACAGCGTTGTACGTTTTACATTATCATCGTTGAGCAGTTGTTCCAGGGGGATTTCCAAGATACTATTTACCTCGCTCAACTGGGGAATGAATGATGGTTTCGCTTTCGCGAAAGCGAGATAAGGACTGACCATATAATTGCTGGGAGGAATATATAGTGGAGTACCGGCACAGATGACCTCTTGATCTTCCAGCGGCACGCCTATTTCTTCCATGACCTCCCGCTTTGCAGTAGCCTCATTATCAATATCCTCACGTTCAAACCGACCGCCTGGAAAGGCAATCTGTCCGCTGTGTTTTCCCGTCGAGGTGGTTCTTTCTATGAGTGCAAAGTAGGGGACATCACTATGTGGATAGACCAGCATCATCACGGATGCTTTTCTGGGTTTGATCTTTGCTAGATTGCTGCGCTGCATTTCCTCCAGCCGATCGACCGCCGCCATTTCTAGCTGAATTTTGAGCCCTGGCAAGGACATTTCCCTTAATTTTGGGATCGACAATAAAAAGTGGCTGAATGATTTCAAGGTTAATAATTTTAGGGATGTTACTCATTACTGCATCCTGTAAAGATAATACGCAGGCCGTAGAGATAGAGAGCGAAAGTGAAAATATGCCCATGACGCCTGTTGCGAAAAAAAAGGAATCACTGGAAGATTTTTACAAAGTCCAATATTCCAGCGACGGAGACACATTGCTTCCCTATATACCCCAGGACAGTGTTGCGCTGTTCTTTACTCGCTATGGAACAAAAAATCCCGAAACCAAAGTGCGTATAACTACAAGTTATGGAACTATTGATCTGGAGCTATTTACGGAAACGCCGTTATACCGCGCAAGTTTTATTTTTTTGGTAAAGAACAAGTATTTTGATCAAACCGCTTTTTACCGAGTAGTTCCCCAATTTGTCGTGCAAGCGGGAAATAGTTATGAAACACTGCCCTCGCTCAAAAGGAACAGTACTGGAAATTACAAGCTGCCACCGCAGTTTATGGATAACTTGACACACCAGAGAGGCACATTGAGTCTAGCTAAGGAATGGAAGGACAATCCAGAAAACTGGCACAATCCATTTGATTTTTTTATCACTTTAAAGAGATCACCCCATCTGGATGGCGAGCATACCATTTTTGGTAAAGTAACCAATGGTATGGAAGTCGCTGACCAAATTTCATTATTAGAACGAGACGAGAGCGACTGGCCCAAAAAAGATGTTTATATAAGTATGGAAGTCCTTGAATAATGGGATGGGTGAAAATCAGGTCGAGTATTCACCAGGATTAACTCTATATAATGTACCAACGCAGGAATTTTCAGAAATTATAATTTCCAAAAGACAAAGAGCTCAATCTAAAGTGCCGGGATCTATAAAATTGATGAAGCGCATTCAAAGAGCCCTTAAATTTTCTTCCAGATTTTTTAACCAATAAGAATATTTGGTTGAAATTATTTTGAAAACCAAGAATGGATCATGCTTTTCAATCCCCAATAGGTTCCCACCAATTATTACCAAAAATGGTAAATGTTTATTTGTAGTACTGCATTGAGGCTTTGTAAAAACATGAATTAAATCCTATAAACGATAGCGTTGATGTTCATACCGGCTCCAACACTGGCAAACATGACCACGTCGCCTTTTTCAACATGGTGTTGGGGCATTTTTCCCTTCACGACCAGATCCATTACCGTAGGCACGGTGGCGACCGAACTATTTCCTAGTTTGTGGATGATCATGGGCATGATATCCTTGGGAACTTCAAGATCGTAGAGCTTATAGAATCTATGGACGATTGCTTCATCCATTTTTTCATTGGCCTGATGGATAAAAATTTTCTTGAGTTCAGTGATGTCAACTCCAGCGTCTGACATCGCAGCTTTCATACCTTCGGGAACGCGTGAAAGGGCAAAGTTGTAGATACGCCGCCCGTACATTTTTATATAACGGGATTTATCGTCCAGCTCTAGGTTGTAGGATTTTTGATTAAAGATAAAATAAGTTTCCTCGGCGGTGTAGGTAGCAGTTGCCTGTCCTAGAATACCATTTTCTCCATGACTGGGTTCCATAACTACCGCACCAGCACCGTCAGAATAGATCATACTGTCCCTATCGTGTGGATCTACTACTCTGGAGAGTGCTTCTGCACCTATGACCAAGACTTTTTTTGCAAGTCCAGACTTGATAAAACTATCGGCCTGGGTAACTCCCAAAATCCAGCCCGGACACCCAAAGAGGACATCATAAGCAACACACTGTGGATTTTTAATATCAAGTTTGTTTTTTACACGACTCCCCAGACTGGGAACCATATCGCTAGAACCACCATCTGGAGTCACGTCTCCATAATTATGGGCAATGATTATAAAATCTAAAGATTCCTTATCGATATTTGCGTCCTCAATCGCCTTAGCACCAGCTAGCGCAGCAATGTCGCTGGTAAATTGATTGGTGGACATATACCTGCGCTCCTCAATGCCCGTGATCGCGGCAAATTTCTTTATGATCGTGGCATTGTCGCTATCAAATGTAGATCCGTCATTATTTAAGAATCTATTATTCATAAACTCTTCATTCTTCCTCACAACATCTGGAATATAACTTCCTACTCCGGTAATTTTTGATTTCATCTCAACTAGTTTAACCTCTAAAATGGTAAAAGAAATAATTATCACCTATTAATCCTAATAATATACGCATGAAAAATCACTACTTGGATTTATATTACGAAATTCATTCAGATTCTTGTTATTTCTTGATGATTATATAATTCAGTGCATAGTAAAAACCAGATTAACAGGATTTTTCATTCATTTTTCTGATTAAGATAAGTCGTAGAATTCAATTTATTGATATCCAAATGGACGAAGTTTAAATACAACCTATGATCTTAATGTCTGATCCATAAATTGCGCTGTATGTGTTTCGTATTTCGATCGATTTTGTAGATAGGTGATTAAAGTTACAGGCATTTTTTTTGAAAATAATCTGTTCAAATCCTTTCAGCTTCATCAAGCATTAGAAAACCACAATTACCTTAGAGAAACTTAATAACAAGCCGTTTTTAAAAATCAATAACTAAATGCAGGAATTGTATAAGAATAGTAGGTCTGAAAATAGACAGTTTCAATTCGGTTAAGCACGAGCCTTCCGTCGTTGCGGATTCTTATTGCCATTTTTATCAATGAGCCAAATTAAAAAATCTGGTAACCTCAAAAATGTGCCCGAACCATTCCGTTTTGCTACAATTTCCTTATTGTTTTTATACGTTTGTTGTGCAATGTTATTTTCCATTTTGTAAGATTTTTAATAGATTTTTTGGGTCTTGTCGGTTGTCCCAAAAAGCTGAAATTATTAAGTCCTTTTCTGAAACCTTATAATAAATGCTATAATTTCCAAGTGAGGCAACTCGAATATCTTTAAAGTCAGTTGATTTATATAAAAGTGGTGATTCTGCTATCTGTTTTGTTCGATCCGAAACCAATTTAACAAGTTTAATAGAGTAGGTATTAGATTTGTTTCTTTTTACCCAATACTCTAAAATTCCAACAAATTGTAAATCGGCAGTTCTTGTCCAAATTACATTGAGTTTAGCCATTCCAGATTTCTTTTATTCATCGCATCTTGAGAAATCAGTTTTCCACTCTTAATATCCTTTTCGCTCATTTCTAACATAATTTTCTGTTCTTTGGTTAATTCTACCAATTCAGATGTTGAAGAGCTTGATGATATTAATTTGTCAAGAGCTTGTAAAAAGTCTTTGTTTTTAATCGACAGGATTTTATCAATCAATCCGTTTCTAATATTATCAACTGTTGCCATTATTTCTTATTTTGACTATAAATATCCGAAATTTCGATGAGTTGTCCTAATGTTGCCTGACGGTCTTGTATATGGCTCGAAGCGTGCAAATTAACGATTACTTTTCGTTTAAGCACGAGCCTTCCAGCATCGCGATGGCTTCTTATTGCTATTTTTTTTCAAAGAGCCAAAACCTCTCGGAAAGGCTACTATTGCTATGTTAAAAAAACATTGTTAGCCACTAGCATTATTCCGAAAACTTGCTAGTGTTAGCAAAGACATGCTCTGTTGCAATTTTTGGCTTGAGTCTTGGATGAAGCGAATTATGAATATGTATGGTTTTTAGCGTTGGCTAAAATCCGTACAGTTCCGCAATCATTTTATTATTTTCTACTTCAAGTTCAATGTCATAATCTCCAGAAATTTTGACTTGTTCTGTAATCTGTTTTATATTTTCGGTTATAATTTTTTCTTGTTTGTGACTTGGTTTTATAAATGGAATCCGTTTTATATAATTAGAAGAATTGTTTGTTGAAGGATTTATTGTTCTAATTAACTTATTACAAGTTGGCGAATTGAAAAAAGCAAGCAAATAATGTATTAAACTTTCTTTTTTTGGGAATATTCCGACTATTGATTGGTCGAAAAGTCTATTCTCAATAATAGCACCAGTTATTGAACTTGAACTGACCATTGGTACAGCTATTCCTTTATTAAAATAATAGGAAGAATTTTGATAACGAGCTTTCTGATCTTTTTTGTAGAAACTAACTATATCACTTGACCATTCCATAAACCAATTGTCAGCTTTATAATATCTTACATTTCCACCCTTAACGATTGGAACATATATTTTGTCATTTTCAATTCCATTTACAGGCCTTGAGCGACAGTCATAAGTTATTTTTTCTTTATCAACTTCGTCATATCTTTTTGAATTACGAATCTCTTTGCTCAAAACTTTTAATCTATCCTTATCATTTCCAGAATAGAAACCTGTTGCACAATCGCAAACTTCTCCAATGCTCGTTTTCGCCTGTCTAATACAATCTGAAACACTAGGATTCGTGTTACTTAGAAAAATATATCCATCATTTTTTAAAACGTTTTTCTGTTGAATATTTAGTTTCGTTAGGTGCTTTATTTTTTCATTTCCTAATTCCTCAACGGATTTATAATCTTTAATGATTCTGAATGTGTTTTCTACGTTTGATTTATAGCCACTAGATTTCTCTAATGCAATGATTGATAAATTTGCATAGCCAAAATTAACTCCAGGAAAGTACGAGGAAGGAAATAAAGCTATCTCTTTTATTTTAGTGTTAGATAATATATATTTTCTAATATCCTTGTGCATATTTAGATTTAGATAAGTGTCAGGAATAATAAAAACTAGTTTTCCGCCTTCATTTAATGACTCTATACTTCGATAAAGAAATAGAGAGTAACTTTCTTTAGCGTAAAATCCGTTGAACCTTTTCTTTAATGTTGCTCTGTCAATTGTATTTCTCCAAGCACCATAAGGTGGATTAGCGATAACTGCATCGTATTTTCCACCCATTGAACATAGAAACTCTAAATCCATGTCGGTTAAGGTGTCTGTTTGTTTAATCGTTATGTTTTCTAAATCTCTATATTTTGATTTTAGAGTATCAAAAGCATTTTTGTTCAGTTCAAATGCGTCTATTTGAATGTTTAGATATTTAGTTAAAATGAGATCAATAAAAACACCATCTCCCGCACAAGGTTCAAATATGGTTTCTGTTCCCTTCAAATCTAACAAGTCAACCATATATGAAACGATAGGTTCAGACTTAGTATAATATGCTTGAAATATTCTTTGTTCACTAATCATAATCTACCAAGTTAAATATTGAGTTAAGTTATTATCTTCCAAATGCTTTACAAAATCATTATCTAAGTCTTCTGTCCAATCAATATTTTCGACTATCCAACTCCTAATGTCGAATCCTGAATATTTGTTAAGTTCATCATAAGTTTCTGAACCAGAAAAGGCATTAAAGGTTTGTGAATTTTTTAATGTGTTGAAGTAATTGTTGTTTTCGGTTGCTCTTACAAAAATTAAAGGCACATAATTATCTTCAAGGTTATGATAAATACTCGCCACAAGTAGTAGTCTATTTACATTTCCTTTTTCATTTGAGCCGAAACCGCTTTTAAAATCTACAACATATTTCTTACCTTCAAAAATGAAATGTAAATCAAGTTCAAGTTTTATTTCTCCAGACATAACGAGTTTCCAAACTTTGTAATAGTATTTATCAAGCTGTTCTTTTTGTTCTCTTGAAAGTGGTAAGTCATTTATATAGTCTTGAACTTCATCGGCTAATTGTTTTTTTACATCCGCAAAAAGAGGTGGAACAAACAACTCTAGTTCATTTATTGGATATTCAAAAGCTATCTTGCAAAAAGGCTCCCATAATTCTCCTATTCTCCTGGAAAATGCCATATATTCATATGGCCAGACTGAATGACGAATTTCAAGCATTACAACATAGTTGCAATAAGTAATCATTAGAATACATTCCAGAATCTCTTTATTTGTCCAATTTTCTTTCTTACTTTTTTGCTCTACTACTTCAATAAGACTTTCTTTTGCCTGAATCAATAAGCGATTGAGTTTTTTAGCTTTTTTCTTGTATTCAGTTTTTCCAAAATCGGCATCGACTTCAGAAAGATATTCTACAGACCTATCTCTATAATATTTAAGAAGCTCTTTTTTACTTTTAGCTGTGTTTTTGGTTATGTCCATTAGCTCTTTTGAGTTTTTAAATATGCTATTTTTTTTTCTGCAACTTTCATTGCAATTAAGCCCAAGTCCTCGTCCTGCACTTCATATACAAGTTTGTCGCTAAGCCACGCTATTACAACTTCATTCTTTTTGTCTTCATAAAAGTCAGAAAGTGCACTGACCTGTTCTTTAGTAGGCATTCGGTCATTTCTCTCGATTTTACTTAAAAGAGTTGGGTCAAGCGATAATTCCGCTCCAACTTCTCTGAGTAGAAGTCCCTTTGACTCTCTTAGTGCACGTAAAGTATCTCCAATATTTTTCATAAGTCTATTTTTGACTTGACAATATTTGGCTAAAATAGGTGTTTTTTTCCGATAAGAATGTCAAGCGATGGAAAAAGGCAAGCTCTTTTTATTTTTTGAGGCACGAGAAAAATGAAATTGTGCTTGACTGTGCGGTTGGCTTTCCCCCATTACAGGTAACAATGGACAACACAAAAAAACAAATAAAAATAAAAATAAACACCTTCACCTCTAACAACCATGGGATAGGCTATCTCGCAATCAGCAAAGCTCTTTATAGAAGTTAGATGGCGCGGCAATCCGTCAATTGAGGAGAGCGCGGCGACGCATCTGTAGTCGATATTTTAAGTAAAAAGACCGTCGTAGAATTCTACAAATCCAATTTAAGGGCGGCCATCTTGATCGCAGCAATCGCAGCCTCGCTGCCCTTGTTACCGTGAATTCCACCACTACGGTCTATGGATTGCTGACGGGTATCGTCCGTGAGTACACAGAAGATCACGGGAATGCGGGATTTGTTTAAGTTGAGGTCTTTGATACCTGCGGTAACTCCCTGACAGACAAAGTCAAAGTGAGCCGTCTCACCGCGTATTACGCTTCCTATAGCGATGACCGCGTCCAGTTTGCGTTTTTGACGTTTGTTCTTGATGGGGTAGGTGGAGTACTGCATGTTTTTACAGCCATAGATCAGTTCAAAGGAACCGGGAACATCCGTACGGAAAATCCTTCCTTCCTCAACACCACAATCTACCAGCGTATCAAATGCGCCCTTATAAAGATTTTCTGTAATATCATCGTTCCACTCTGCAACCACGATTCCTATGCGCATGTCTGCCGTTACCGGCAACCTGCTCTTATCGTAGGCAGATAGATCCTTTCCAGCGGTTGCCATCTAGTTGTTGGCTTGCGCCTGTCCTAAGAGTACTTTGGCATTTTTTGCCTCGGGAGTGGTATCATATTCTTCCTCGATACGTTCCAGGGCACTCAAGGCCTTATCATTTTCTCCCGCCTGTAGGGCAGCTTGTGCTGCTTTGAGGAGGTTTTTGGGAGTTGAGAATTCATTGCTGTTGATATCTGCAGCGGCGAGGTAATAACCTACTGCCTCGCTGTATTGCTTCACCTGTACGAGTGCATCACCGATTCCCGCCTGTGCGTAGGATTCAAGGACTTTATCGTCACCGTCGTAGGCTGTTAGATAATCGATCGCCTTCTGGTACTTATCGCCACCTATATTAAGGTAGGCCATTCCCGCCTGATAATTGGCAAGGTTTCCTATGGCGGTACCGCTGTATTCATCGGCAATCTTAATAAAACCAAATTTCCCATTTCCACCTTCCAGCGCTAGGGTAAATAGAGAGTCTTTTTCCTTTCCTACTGCATTGAGAGCCTCATCATAGTATTCGTTTGCCTGGCTGGCTTCCATTACCGCCTCAGTCTGCTTGGGACCTAGGATAAACTGGGTATATGCCCAGTAGCCCAAGGACACAACGGCAATCACGCCTATAACTCCCAGGATGATGTTCTGGTTGGCACTTACCCATTCCTCGGTCTTGTTTGCGCCCTCGTCGAGCGATTCAAAAACCTCTGCGGTCGTGGACTCACCATCGTCGATGAATTCATCTTCTACTTCTTCGGGCTTCGTTTTTGGTTTGTAACCTCTCTTGTTATAAGTTGCCATTGCTTTCTTTAATTGAACGCGCAAAAATAGAATATTTATCGGTATTTAAAAATGTGTCAAAGCTTTATTCCTTGCCCATTGAATCCGTAGCTTTGTAACTGGTGGGGGAAGTCGGTCGTTATACCGCTTTCGCGAAAGCGGAAACATCACAAACACCTTAACAACAATTATTTACAGGATTCTCATGCAGCTCAACGCGCTCAGTCTTATCAACTATAAAAGTTTTCAAACGGCAGATTTTGACCTCGATCCAAAGATCAATTGCTTTGTGGGGAACAATGGCGTGGGCAAGACTAACGTGCTGGACGCGATCTATCACCTCGCTTTTGCCAAGAGTTATTTCAATCCTATCACCATTCAAAATATTACCCACGGCGAGGATTTTTTCCTGATCAACGGGAAGTTCAAAAAGGCAGATCTAAATGAAAATGTGGTCGTAAGTGCAAAAAAAGGAGCAAAGCGCATCGTAAAGCGCAACGGTAAGATCTATGATAAGATCAGCGAGCACATAGGACTTATCCCGCTCGTGATCATATCTCCGGCAGATCGCGACCTGATCACCGAGGGGAGCGACACGCGGCGCAAATTTCTTGACGGCGTCATATCGTTGGATAATCAGGCCTATCTCAATCAGCTCATCGGTTATAATAGGGTAGTGCAACAGCGCAACGCCCTGCTCAAATATTTTTATGCCAACCGTAGTTTTGACAGCAGCGCCCTGGAAGCTTACGACCACCAGTTGTTGGGACTGGGAACATTTATTCACGAGACAAGACAGGAGTTTCTTGAAAAGTTCAAGCCCATTTTTCAAAAATATTACCGCGAGATTTCAAGGACCGAGGAGCAGGTGAGCATTTATTATAAATCTGATTTTAACGAGGCCGTACCGCAAGAAGTATTAAAAAAGGCCCAGCAAAAAGACCTGCAGCTGCAATATTCCAGCGTGGGAACGCACAAGGACGACCTTCATTTTATGCTGGACGACCACCCGATAAAGAAATTTGGTAGTCAGGGACAGCAAAAAAGTTTTCTGACTGCATTGAAGTTGGCTCAATTTGAATTTATAAAGCAGGAGAGCGGGACGGTTCCCATATTATTATTGGACGATATTTTTGATAAATTGGATGAAAGCCGAGTCAGCCAGATAATAAATATGGTCAACGATGATCAATTTGGTCAATTATTCATAAGCGACACCCATCCCGAGCGCACCGAGCAGGTCATAAAGCAAACCAACCAATCCTACAAAATTTTTAAGTTATGAAAGTAGCTAGATTTCTAGTGTTACTATTGACGTTAACGCTGTATTCCTGTGGAAAAACGCCCAGTGAACAGATCCAGCAGCTGGAAGGCTACTGGAACATTGACAAGGTCGTCCTACCCGATGGGAAGGAAAAAGAGTTCCCGTTTTCCAACCACATGGACTTTTTTGAGATCGAGGGAAATAATGGAAAGAAATACCGGGTAAGTCCGCGCTATGATGGAACTATGGTAGAATACGGCAGTCCAGTTCCCTTTAAATGGGAAGAAAAAGACGGAGCACTGACCCTAACATATAAAGACGGCGAGCAATCCTACCAGCAAACGGTAACTAAATGCAATGCCGAGCGATTGATCCTGCTGCACGAGAATGGAACCGAATATTATTATGAAGCCTACACAATAGATGAGAAATAACAAAAAGGAAGATTTCCTAAACATGAGCGAGGCACTGAACGATTTTAAATCCCAGTCAAAGCTGGCTAAAGGTTTTGAAAAAGTTACCGTGGAAAGTGCCTGGAAGGAAGTTATGGGACCTGGCATCCAGAAGTACACCACAGGTCTCAAATTCACCGCTGGAACCTTGTTTGTCAATCTATCCTCATCGGTCCTGCGGGAAGAATTGATGTACGGCCGTTCCATGATCATCAAGAACCTCAATGAACATCTCAAAATGGAACTGGTTACCAAAGTGGTATTGAGATGAAAAGAGTTGAGTTTGATATTTGAGTTTTCCTGCTGATCTATAGCTGTTGGTCGTAAGGTGGATCTACGATCAGACAGTTGCTAACTCGCGCAGCTATTAATTGTCTTTCATCTTCAACTTCATTTTTCCTCTTTCCTCTTTCCTCTTTCCTTTTCCTATTTTGTCAATGTTTCAATCCTCTAACTATTTCCTTAAATTGCAGCATAAATAGGAACGATCGTGAAAATACTCAGTGCCATCCAACTTGAAGAAGCTGACCAGTCCACCATGGACAAGCAACAAATATCCAGTAACGATCTTGTAGAACGTGCGGCAACTCTGGTTTTCCAACGATTGCACCAGCGACTGGGTGGTGCACCGGTGCCTGTAAGGATTTTTTGCGGTATCGGTAAGAATGGCGGGACGGGACTTGCCATTGCCCGGCACATGATAGAGCATGGCTATCACGTTAAGATATTTATTACTAACTGTAGTAAAACCAGACATCCAGATTTTTTGGCCAATTATGACCGTATAAAGAATGTGACTAAGGACTGGCCCGTTTTAATGAATTGCGAGGACGACTTTCCAGAGATCACCCCAAAGGATATCGTTATCGATGCGATTTTTGGAACCGGGATCAATCGTGCGGTGGAGGACTGGATGGTGGGACTTTTTAAACATCTCAATTCCATTCCCGCTTTTACCATTGCCATAGATATGCCCAGCGGTCTGTTTGCAGATGAGCCGCAAAAGGATATGAACGCCATACTTAAAGCAGATCATACGTTTGCTTTCCAAACTCCAAAACTCGCATTTTTCCTACCACAAACCGGTAATTATGTAGGAACCTATGAGGTAATCAACATAGGTCTGGATCCAGAATATATGATGAAGGCAAAGCCGCTCGCTCAATTGATTACACGTGAGGCTGCCCAAAATATGTATAGAGCCCGCAATAAATTTGTGCACAAGGGCGATATGGGACACGTGCTGTGCATGGGCGGCAGCTATGGTAAAATGGGTGCGATTGCACTTACCGCCGGTGCTGCGATCAATGCGGGTGCGGGAAAGGTGACGGCCTATATTCCCTCCCACGGCAACACTATCCTACAGACTACCCACAGCGAGGTCATGACGGTTACCGGCAAGGGAAAAAATGAGTTGTCTGATTTTAAGGTAGATATTGAGAATTATACGCTGTGCATAGGGCCTGGAATGGGGAAGGGGTTTGATGTTAGTTCCGCTTTCGCGAAAGCGGTATCCCTACAATCCTCGCCCATAATCATAGATGCCGACGGACTCAACATACTATCGTCACATCCCGACTGGGTCGAAAAAATACCAAAAAACTCCGTGTTGACTCCACACGATGGAGAATTGGAACGACTGGTGGGAAGCTGGGAAAATGATTATGAGAAAATAGAACTGGCCACAAAATTTTCCACAGCGCATGATTTGATCCTTGTATTAAAGGGAGCGCACACGATCACGATCGCGGGAAAAAACCTGTTCATCAATGACTCTGGAAACCCGGGAATGGCCACCGCGGGAGCAGGCGACGTCCTCGCGGGAATGATCGCTGCATTTGTGGCACAGGGATATGACACGCTCGCGGCTACAGTATTTGCAATTTACATGCACGGATCAAGCGGCGATCTTGCGGCACAGACCTACGCGCACGAGGGTCTAAAGGCAAGTATCATATCCAACTTTATAGGTCCAGCGATCCTACAACTTTTTAGAGCAGATAAAAACCAGCAATCCAACCCATCAAAGTAATTCCATCCACCATGATACATTCCATTTCATCCAAAAGGCTCTCGATAAAGGATCTTGCCAGAATCAACAATGAAATCACCACCCTCGAACTATCAGAAACTTCGATTGTTGCAATTGAGAATGGTAGAAGTTATTTGGATAAAAACTTTGGAAGGCCAGATAGTAAAACAGCCTATGGAATAAATACGGGTTTTGGTTCTTTGTGCGACACCAATATTGCGATGGACGATCTTCAAGAACTGCAACACAATCTTATCATGTCCCATGCCTGCGGTACTGGAGATGAAGTTCCCCAGGAAATCGTGAGATTGATGCTTTTCTTAAAAATTCAAAGTCTTTCCTACGGTCACAGTGGTGTGAGCCTGGATCTGGTAGAACGGTTGATCGCATTTTACAACCAAGAAATCTATCCGGTAATCTATGAGCAAGGCTCACTGGGAGCGAGCGGTGATCTTGCGCCGCTGGCACATCTCGCCTTGCCACTTATAGGACTGGGAAAAGTGCGGCATAAAGGAGAACTATTGAGCGGTTCCCAACTTAATGAAAAAATGGACTGGCAACCGCTGCAGCTCAAGTCTAAAGAAGGACTGGCGCTCATCAATGGCACCCAATTTATGCTGGCGTATGGAATAGACAGCGTCTTGAAAAGCCACCGACTGATGCAATGGGCGCACATTACCGCAGCACTTTCCATTGATGGTTTTGACGGTAATCTTTCTCCCTTTGATGAGCGCATCCATTTGATACGCGCCCACAAGGGCCAGCTCAAAAGCGCGGCGCAGATACGAGAATTATTAGAGGATAGCAAGATCGCAGCCAGCGAAAAGGTTAATGTTCAAGATCCTTACAGTCTGCGCTGCGTGCCTCAAGTGCACGGTGCAACCTACGATACGCTGGACTTTGTAACCAAGACAATGGTGACTGAGGCAAACTCGGTCACTGACAATCCCAATATTTTTGTGGATTCTGAAACGATTATCTCTGGTGGAAATTTTCACGGACAACCCTTAGCATTAGCCCTCGATTATCTTTCCATTGCGATGAGCGAAATCGCAAACATATCAGAACGTCGTACCTTTCAATTGTTATCGGGAAAAAGGGGTTTACCGGTCTTTCTTTCCAAGAATCCGGGATTGCACAGCGGTATGATGATCATTCAATATACCGCCGCAAGTATCGTAAGCCAAAATAAACAACTTTCAAATCCCGCTTCCATCGATAGTATTGTTTCATCAAACGGCCAAGAGGATCACGTGAGCATGGGAGCAAATGCAGCGACAAAAAACTATCGGGTGATCAAGAATGTGACTACGGTACTTTCTATAGAACTTATCGCAGCGGCACAAGCCGTAAATTATCGAAGTAAGGAGACTTCGCCATTCTTGCAATCCATTATTTCAATATTGAGACTCGATGTTCCAGAACTTGAATCGGATCGTGTCATGCATGATGATATTATGGCGGCAAGTTCCTTGATTGAAACAATGGCATTTGAAGAAGAAGTGCTATTTAACTGATCAAGATTCGCAAAAATTTTAAATTCAATTTCAAACCGTTCTGAGGTACGGCAGCTTTTGTTAGTTTTTATATTTATCGTTTGATGATCAACTGTTAACAAGTGCGATGGGATGAAACCTAAAACAATCACAATAGGTTTATATTCAGGTAGATAAAACGAAAAATCAAGTCCTAGTTAAATTCTAACTAATTGGCAATTCATTCAAAAAATTGAGTTTCATTTACGCTTAATATTATAAAAAAAAGCGATGAACAAATTTTTAGCTATAACTGCATTGTTATCCGTGGTTTTTGGAGTTTTGGGTTTTTATATAGATCTAGGTTACGTGGGATTTTTCAGGATCTCATTTTTAATCGTAGCCGATATATTTGTGATACTACTGATAGCCAAAATGATTTTTGCAGGTAACAATGCGGTGAAAAAATACAATTCCCGACGAGTTAAAAACACGGCAAACAATCCATCGATTGATGGGGTCTAAAGCTTGGATATATATAAGCCCAGCAGTACCATAAGCAACCCCAATATTACCGAAATACCTAAGTAGATCATGGCTTCAGTATAACGCTGGAGCTTTAGCAATTGGAGTGCTTCCAGAGAAAACGTGGAAAAGGTAGTAAGACCACCGCAAAATCCGGTGCCCAGGATCAAATACCATTGCGCGCCCAGAATTTCCCTGTCCATCCAGCCATAGAACAATCCCAACAGCATACAGCCCACAAGATTGACCGACAGGGTGGGAATCCATTTAATACTATCTTGATTAAATATCAACGATACATACCAGCGTGCTGATGCGCCCATCCCGCCTCCCAAGAATATCAGTAACCACTGCTTCATCGATTATTCTATGGGTAAATAGATCTCTGTAATAAGATCGGCTGGATTTATTGTGGTCTGGGGATCATTTCTATAGATCTCGTAGGCAGGAGATTCAGACCTTGAAAGTCCATTGTTTGTGATAAATTCTGATCCTTTTTTCCAGGCTTTATCCAGGTTGATATGTGCACCATTGAGAATCACCTTTACCGCTTTTTCTGGATCTTTGTAAGCACACAATATGTTGGACTCCACCTCGGTAATGATACGTTCCCTTACTGGGATGGCAACCGTGATAAGCGCATTGTTGTTTGCCACATCTCTTTTATCGTATTGTACAAGGACTGCTCCCATAGCATTGAGCGATCTTTCCTCCATATAGTTTTCAAGAGTAGCGGCAAGTTTTTCCTTGACCGCAGACATATTGGTAAGGCTCGAGCTCTGGGTAATATACAGATGATAGCCACCGCTCGTGTTTACGATACCTTCTACATTCACGGCATTCACGGCCATGTCTGACTGGATGATGGGCTGCAGGGAAGAAAGACTTTTTCCCAGATCGGGCATCAACTCATCTTCCACGGTAGATCCGAAAAGTGTTGACCAGAATTTATTCTTTAGATCCTTCTCACCGTATGCGGTCATTTGAACCTGCACGACATCTTCCAGCTTGCTCAGATTATAAGAGATATCGGTTACGGATTCTTGGGAACCCGATGTGTAGGTGAGCTGCATGCGTACTTGATCGGTAGGAGCGAGGGAGGTAATTACAATCTTTCCCGCACCGTCTTCATCCTCAAAATTAAGGTAGGCATCAACACCTTTGGTCTGCTCGCCCATGGTGATTGAGTAATCTTCATTTTGCATGAACTTGTTCCATTCCACAAAATAGTTAAGGTCTGCGATCTTATTGTAAATCAACTCTTGGGGAGCTTCAACCGTGGTGGTTTCATCCATCTCATAAGATCCATCCTGTAATGAAAAATAGATCGCGCCGCCTATAATGACGACCAAAAGGAGGATAAGGATGTACTTCAACGCTTTCATATCAGGAGAATTTAATTTTCCAAAGATACAATTTAAGAGAAGTTTTAATGATGTGTATAAAGATTGAAATAAGTACGCTTTCGCGAAAGCTGAGATCCAATAAAACCTTAACTATTGAAAGTGCTGAAACTTAGAAATAGCATATTTATATAACTCGCCAGAACCGCTGAGGCTCAACTTTTTGATAATATTCTTGCGGTGTTTAAAAACTGTACTGACCGCGGTGTGGCGCAATTCTGCAATCTCGGACGAGGTCTTATTTTGCGCGATAAGGTTGAGGATCGCACGTTCTGTTTTGGAAAGCAGGGTATGGAGCTGGCATTCATTATCTGGGCTCGCATTTTCCAAATTTATGGATGGATCAAAGTATTTAGAACCGCCGCAGATGGAGATTATCGCGTTGCGCACGTCAGACAAAGGCCGTTTTTTAAGGATGTACCCATCACATTTTGCAGCCAGCATATCGCGCACCGCTTCTTCAGACTCATACATGCTGTACGCGAGCACTTTGACCGTGGGGTGCAGTTTCTTGATCTCCCTGCACAATTCAACGCCGTTCATACGTGGCATATTAATGTCAGTCAATACCAGGTGAGGTTGCTTGTGCTGGATAATTTCCAGCAACTCCTTGCCATCGTTGGATGTTCCTATAATAGTTATGGCACCGTCGGCCTTAAAGAGCAGTTGTAGTCCATCGATCAATGACTGGTGGTCCTCGGCAATTAGAATACGTATCATAATAACGGAATATCCATGGTGATGGTCGTTCCTCGACCCAGGGTGCTGTCCACTACAAAAGTTCCTTCCATATTTTCCACACGTTTTTCAATACTGGAAAGTCCCATCCCGCTCTTGCGAGGTAGGGGCGAGGCGCTGAATCCCCTACCGTTGTCCTCGACCATAATATTAATACTGTCGGTGTGCGAGGTGATGTTTATACTTGCCTCATTAGCTCCTGAATGTTTTACAATATTTGTGGTAAGTTCTTGTAAAATCCTAAAAAGAGTCAGTTCCACACTGTTTTCCAGCCGTTGATCCAGCCCAAAATGATGCACTTCAAAGTCAATTTTATTGGAACTATTGATGCGCTGTGCCAGTTCCTGAACCGCTGGAATGAGCCCGCGACTTGCGAGGAGGCCATTGCCGCGGGCGTGGGACATCGTTCTTACCTTTTCATAGGTTTCAGCAAGGAGGACTTCTGTTTTATTAAATATGTCCTTGGTTTCTGGATCTTTATTTTGACTTTTTAAATTCTCAAAAAATAGTTTGATCGTGGTCAGCGAGCTGCCCAGATTATCGTGCAAATCTTCTGATATGCGTTTGCGCTCGCTTTCCTGGCCCGCGATCATGGCATCCAGGGTCATGAGTTCCTGTTCTTTAAATAGGTTATCGGCTCGCTGTTTTTCCAGTTCTCTAGCTTTATCTGCGATCTGTTTTTTCCTGCGTATGTTGAGATAAATAAGAATGGCAAATAAAAGTATGATGGCGGTTGCTGCGGTCAAAGCTATAATTGTGGTGCGGTTTTTTTGCAGGACTGCTTTATTTTCAGCGATTTCAAGGTCTTTTTCTGCGGTCTTGATATTTGGTTTGCAGTTCTTTAATTTCTTCGGGATGACTCAATGGGAACCAAGTGTGATTCCACATGCTTAAAAATTCTCGTATTGGTTGCACTATTTTTCAAATTTATTCTTTTCATAATAGGTGTCGCAATATTTTCAAGGTAAGTTGCTTGTTTAGGAAATTGTTAGTAGTATTTTTCAATTTGTAAGGCTTTATTCAAAATAATAAATGGCACTATCAAGTCTTCTCCGATTCGTTGATAGCCATTCCTATATTGTTATAGAGATCTTCAAGTTTAAAATTATTCTTGTTTTCATAAAGGGTAACAATCTTTGTAAAATAATAAAATGAACTATCTGGATACGCCAGCGATATTATGAATAATAGCAAGATTTGAGTATAATGAATTTAAATTGTTTTAAATCCATATTCGTTAGCTATTTCAATTCCTATTCGAATTATGTAGAATTTTGAAGCTTTGGTACTCTTTTTTATAATCATTATTTTAGCTAGTTTATAATAATTACAAAACAATAGCATGTCTGGGAATTTGAGTTAGTTGCGCAATTTTGCAATTTTCCTCTTTGATACCTCAAGTTCTGGTAATTCATTTCCTTATGTATTGCCTAACATAAATCAATTCATCATTTACTTTAAAAAGCAGTTTAAACTGTCCTTGGGTAAGAGTTTTTAAGTTTCAATAACTTTCGATAGCAATTTTCAAGCTTTACGCTATTATTCATATCAAATCTTAGCTTCTTCATAATCGTAAACTAAATAGTTATAGTCATTAAATTTTCGTATTTAATTTTTTTGAAAAATTTCTTGCATAAGATACTTATTGGATTTGTATAATGAAATACTGTCTAGAGAACACTCATCTGTGAGAAGCAGGTGAGTGGAACACGAATGTAAACACAGTTTAATTATTAAATTATTTCATTAAATGTTGGTCACGCAAATGGTTTAGGTCGTGTTAGAATAGAGCCATTTAACCACCACCAGTACCATCAGCCATTATCATATTGGTCAAACTTAATTAAATATTCATAGCTTTAATGAGATCATCAGTTAGACGGTAAGACATGATTAGGCTTCGTATTTTTATCTCCAAAAGTTAATTCCAGATAATCTCCACCTTATCATTTTTAAATTGAGCCTTTTCTATATGATGTAATTTGTGAGCGAAATGCATTGAATTTTAGACTTGAGTTTTGCTTCCTCAGACCAGTTAAACATTGCAACAACAGCTATTCCCTCAGCACAGGTTAATAGTGTATGATATTTAAAACCATCTTGATAATCAATGTGAATTTTTTCTTGATTTTTTGCAGTTTGACAATAAATGAGATCACTCATAATTTAAAGTTTTTAAGATTAGTCAACAAATTAACACTTTCTTTTGAGACTAAAAAATACCCATTAGTGGGTATTTTTACCTGAAAACTCCGCTGGGGAAGCTGATTATACTCTCGTTACCGTCTTTTCCTACGGCTGCCACGCCAAAAAATGAGTTGTCGATTACGATTTCTTTTAACTCAAATTCGGTGACATTGCCAACATATCGACTGTTGTCCCAGGTAGGACTTGTGGTGTCCCTCCAGTAGATTTTATAGCCTACGGCGTCATTATTAGCATCCCATCGCAGCTTTGCGTTTGCTTCAACAATTCCGCCTATTTTCACGTTCTCTGGTCGGGTGGGCGCCCAGCCCAGTTGGGCTAGCGTGATGGCGTTTACCGCAGTTAGTTTTTTTGCATAGGGAAAATTGACGTGTTCCACCACATCACCATAGTTGATTTCATTCTCGGTGCGTATGTCCTGGTGTTGTTGCGTATAATTCTCGTGCGCTTCCATGATGCGTATCCCTGCAAAACCCAAATCGTTGAACGGACGGTGATGGCCACCTCTTCCAAAACGATCCAACCGGTAAACCATCATCGGTTTCATCTCGGGCATGTAAACTTTAACAGATTTGTGGATGTAACGTGCCAGTTGTCGGGAAATACCATCAACCTCGCCACCATAAAAACGACGGCCGCTGCGCTCGCGATCTGTTTCTGTAGGATCTGTAGGTTCTGAAAAAATGCGGAATTCCCGATTATCGATCACACCATCAACGCCCTTAATATTCCCGATCATGTCGTTGTTCAAGAAACCTATGACGTTCCATTCTTTTGCTTTGGCATATTCTGCAAGTCCTTTCCCGCCAAATAATCCCTGTTCCTCACCCGACAATCCCACATAGACAATGCTGTTTGAGAATTTGCGCCTTGAAAGTACGCGAGCTGCCTCAATGGTTCCCGCCATGCCGCTGGCGTTATCGTTTGCACCGGGAGCGTCTGTGGTAAAATCCATGGTATCGCTGGCACGGGAGTCGATATCCCCACTCATCATTACCATGTTGTTGGGGTTTGTGGAACCACGCTGTATAGCGACTACATTTACTACCCAAGTGTCATGCGGGATGCGATTCCCCATGTCCATGGTCACATAATCCCTTTGGTAAAAAACCTCTAGACAACCGCCACAATCTTTGGAGATCCTGTCAAATTCGGCTTTTATCCAACGTCTTGCCGCGCCTATGCCGCGGGTATTTGAAACCGTATCAGAAAAGGTGTTTCTCGTACCAAAACCCGCAAGTCTGCGCACATCTTTCTCTATGCGATCTGCACTTACCTCATCGATGATGTTGTAGAGGTCTTGCTGGTTTTCAGAAGGGATCTGGGCATTTAAAAATAGGAACGGAATCAGACAAAAGAGTAGTACTCGCATTTTTTTCCTAAAGATAGGGTGCGTTACGCTTTCGCGAAAGCGGAAACCCAAAAATCAACTGAAGGATAGCTTAACCTATTCATCCATTTCAATGTCAACTGTCGTAGAAGATGCCTTAAAACTGGACGCATTGATCCAATAATCTGAAGTGACAATCTCGTAGATGTTGTCGCCCAAATTTTTCATGTACCAAATAATATCATTGGCTTCCTCAAAAGTTTCCTCTCCACTTAATTGTTTAGTATATAGTCTTTTAAATATAGCGTGGTCATCTATAAGTTGAGCTGTTGCGCGCAGGATCAATGCCTCATCTATTTCATGGCTACTTTCCTTGAGCGGTACGATCTTGAGCTTGATGACGCTCGCACGTGCGTGGGGAAATTTGCCGTTGTAGGCTTTATAAAGAAACACATTAATGTCAAAAAGTCTGGAATGGAACGAAATGTCCGAGTAATGCTCGGCGACATTTTCCTTGAGCATATCGTTGGACAACTGCTCGATCTGGCCATCGTTCAGTTCTTCTCCCAGCTTATATTTTAATAGGATCGTTGCTGCCTCTTGCGGCTCTGTGTCCGATATTACCAGCTTTAAGAGGTCTAGGATCTCATCGTCATTGATCTCCATCGCGTCGCCATATTCCAATAGTTCCAGTAGGTTGAGGTAATCCTGTCGGGTCCACTTATCGGCAATCTCGTCGATGGAATCGATTTCTTCCAGGCTTATGTTGTACTTCATATCTTATGTTGATCAAGATTTAAAAATCGTAGTTAATGTGTAGGAATAAATTTAAGACATATTTTACGAGTTCCATAATTTGTGGATGGGTTATGATGATGGTTACGCTTTCGCGAAAGCGGGCAAACAAAAAAGCCATCTTATAAAAGACAGCTTGTTGATAATCTACTTAGCTTCTGGCGCTTGGTGCAACACTCTTTGTGGGTATGGAATTTCAACTCCAATCGCTGCGAGAGTTGGTTTAAAGTTTTCCTGCAAGTACCAATACACCGTCCAAACATCAGCGGTTAATGTATAAGGACGCACGTTAATATTAATGGAGCTGTCTGCATTCTCAGCAACGACAACTTGTGGAGCGGGATCTTTCAAAACCAGCGGATGAGCTTCAACCATGGCGCGTAATGCTCTCAGGGTTTCGGGAAGATCTGCGTCATAACTTACACCTATACTTGCGTCGCATCGTAGAATCCCCTCTGAGTCAAAGTTAATAATGTTACCGTTGAGCAAAGGCCCATTGGGTATAATAGCTAGCTTGCGCTGGAAGGTAACCACCTTAGTCTGTAAAATATCAATTTCCTTGATTGTTCCAGTAATTCCTTGAGCCTCAACGGTATCACCCACCTTAAATGGTTTGAAAATGAGTAATAGCACACCACCGGCAAAATTTGATAGCGACCCCTGCAATGCAAGACCTATAGCAAGACCACAGGCTGCCAGTACAGCGGCAAATCCAGTCGTCTGTATTCCCAATGTCCCAACGACGGCGACAATGAGCAATATCCATAAAGCCCATCTTATTATATTGAGAACGAATTTTTGCAGGGTAATCTCATAGTCCCTAGCAACCATGATCTTGCTTACCACTTTTATCGCGCGCTTTATGAGCCACGCGCCTACGATATATAGTAAAACTGCCTTTAATATGGATACTCCATAGCTTATGGCAAGCTGCAACAACGCATTAACATCAATATTTTCCATAACTTTTATTTCAAGCGGCAAAAATAAAATTTAAGAAATAGTTAATTCCAATAGTTTTATTAAAAGACGGGAAAATTGGAAACTGATTGTTAGAAGCTAGAAGCTAGAAGCTGGAAGCTGAAATAAAGGTGAAATTGCATGCAGTCGCAAGGAGGTTCGTAAATGCGAACAAGAAAACCCTGATAAACGATTGAATGATCTTAAGATATATATTCAACTGCTTAAGAGTGGATATTAAAGTGAATTGACCTGGATTAGAAACTTAGATCCGTGGTTTGTAGGATACAATAGATTCAAAAAAATATCTAAGACCATAAAAAACCGCTATAAAATCAATTATAGCGGTTTCAAATTATTTTAAGTCAAATTCTGAATTCTGAATTTTAAAAAGGATACTTGTTCTCAGAGGTAACTTTATCGGCAATTACATTGCGTAATGCTACAATATTGGGAAGCGTTCCAAATTTTGTAAAACGTTTCAATCCCATAAGCATCATGCGTTGTTCATCTCCCTCGGCAAAACTGGAAATTCCTTCTTCAGCTCTGTTTTGAACGATTTTAACTGCGTTATAAAGATACAATTGGGACATTGCTATCTGCTCTTTTTGAGCATCAACACTTGTTCTAGCGATATTTTTCTGAGTTCTTAGAATAGCACTTTCTGCCATATAGATCTCGATCAAAATGTCAGATGCCGCCATTAATAATTGCTGGTGGTTTTCCAGTTCAGTACCAAATTTTTGTACGGCGCTTCCCGCCACCATTAAAAATACCTTTTTCAGTCTCTTGATGACATCCATTTCTTCAGACAAAGGCTCAGAAAAATCTGGAGTGTCAAAAGATGGAATAGATGTGAGCTCTGCACCTACGGCAGTTGCTGGGCCCAATAGATCTACGTGACCTTTCATTGCTTTCTTGACCATCATTCCTACGGCCAGCATGCGGTTGATCTCGTTAGTACCTTCATAGATGCGGGAAATACGTGCATCTCTCCATGCGGCTTCCATCGGTGCATCGGCACTGAAGCCCATACCTCCATAGATTTGAATACCCTCATCGGCACAATCTTGCATATCTTCAGAAACTGCGACTTTGAGAATAGAACATTCTATGGCAAATTCTTCCACGCCTTTCAACTCGGCCTCGGCAAATGTTGCACCATCTTCCTGTCTTTTGTGAACTCGGTTTTCGATGTCTTTTGCAGCTCTGTAACTTGCACTTTCACCCACGTAGGCATTAGTTGCCATCTCTGCCAGCTTCTTGCGGATAGCTCCAAACTTTGCAATAGGCGTATTGAACTGCTCTCTTTCATTTGCATATTGGGTTGCCAGTGATATAACGCGGCGCTGTGCATCAAGACAGGCAGCTGCAAGTTTTATACGACCTACGTTCAATGCATTCATGGCGATTTTAAAACCTTCACCACGACCGGCCAAAATATTCTCGGCAGGAACCATACAGTCATTAAAAAATACCTGACGGGTAGAGGAGGAGTGGATTCCTAGTTTATGTTCTTCCTCACCCATGGAAATTCCATTACTTGGGTCATTCTCAACGATAAATCCTGTGATGTTCTTGTCATCTTCCAGTCTTGCAAAAACCACAAACACATTACAAAAACCTGCATTTGAGATCCACATTTTCTGACCGTTGAGCTTGTAGTGTTTTCCGTCAGCGGTAAGTTCTGCCTTGGTTTTTCCTGAGTTTGCATCAGACCCAGCACCCGGTTCTGTCAAACAATAAGCGCCAAACCACTCACCCGTAGCAAGTCTAGGAACGTATTTTTTCTTTTGTTCTTCAGTTCCGTATAAGGTAATCGGCATAGTACCGATTCCCGTATGCGCTCCAAAAGCCGTTGCAATCGATCCCGTCGCTCCAGAAATGTAGTCACAGACCAGCATGGTCGAGACAAATCCCATTCCCAGACCGTCGTATTCCTCAGGAACAGCGACACCTAGAAAACCCATTTCGCCAGCCTTGCGCATCACTTCTTCAGTAAGTGCGTAATCCTTTTTCTCAAAACGATCCTTGTGGGGAACGATTTCCTTATCTACAAATTCGCGAACACTATCGCGCATCATTTTTTGCTCATCAGAGAAGTCCTCTGGAGTAAAAACATTTTGTGGATTTGTTTCTGTGACGATGAATTGTCCACCGCGGATCATATTTAATTTTTGTTGTTTCTACCATAATTTTTAATTTTATGAGAAGAACGAAGAAAGTAAAAAGAAGAAAGACTTTAATCCCGTACCTTTTATTTTATTTTGAAATCCAGTAGTCATTCTTTGAAATTCTGAATTCATTTTCTGATTCAAGATTATTATAATTCTATTTTAGTTATGTAATTAATTTATGTTCAGCTATCAAAAGTTGAGTCCTTAATTCAGAAGAAGATCCTAAAGCAACACCAAGGAAGTGACTAAAAGATTTATTGGTTCTTGAACTCCTTCTGCTATGTTTGAGGGAATAGAAACAGAACACCTAGAAATTTGAGAAGTCAGACCATAATGTTCATCCTTTGGAAACAACTCGATAAGCATCACTAACACACAAATGCAAAATCCAAACCTTTTGCCAAATCTTGAGCTCTTTCTAATTATGTCTTTTCATATCATATTTTTATTTTAATCTTTTCTAATCAGCTTTCGCGAAAGCGAATCTTTAATTATTCCAACCCAAATGGTCTAACTACTAACAGCACAGCGTACTTATTCTTACTTCTAGTTGAAAAACTCAAATATCCCAGCAGCTCCCTGACCAGTTCCTACGCACATAGTTACCATACAGTGTTTTCCTTGATGGCCTCTTTTGCGCATCTCGTCAAAGATTTGTACCGATAATTTTGCGCCGGAGCAACCTAGTGGATGACCCAGTGCGATAGCGCCGCCGTTTACATTAACGATGTCTTTGTTGAGTCCCAGTTCCCGAACAACCGCAACCGATTGGCTTGCAAAAGCCTCGTTCAACTCGATCAATGCCATGTCTTCTTTTTTGAGACCAGCTTGTTTAAGTGCTTTTGGTATTGCCTCAATGGGAGCTATTCCCATCACTCTGGGCTCAACGGCTGCGACCGCAAAACTCACCAATTTTGCAATTGGTTTTATTCCCAGTTTATTTACCATTTCCTCACTCATCACTAGAGTAAAAGCGGCACCATCACTGGTTTGTGAAGAATTACCAGCAGTAACACTACCACCAGCGGCAAAAACGGGACGTAATTTTGCCAAAGCTTCTAAGCTGGTACCTTCTCGAGGTCCTTCATCCTTAGTTACCGTATAAGTTCTTGTTTTCTTCTTACCGTTATCATCAATATAGGTTTCTTCAATATCAATCGGTACGATCTGATCTTGAAAACGATCCTCGGCCTGAGCCTTCAATGCCTTCATGTGCGAGTCGTAGGCAAACTGATCCTGCTCTTCTCTTGAGACCTTATAGTCATTAGCAACTTCCTCGGCGGTCAGTCCCATTCCCCAGTAATAATCCTCGTGGCCTTGTTTTGCCAGACTGTATGCTGGAGCAGGCTTGTAACCACCCATGGGCACATAACTCATGCTTTCAACACCGCCAGCGACGATACACTCGGCCATCCCTGACTGTATTCTCGCAACCGCGGCACCGATGGCATCCAGTCCAGAGGCACACCATCTATTGATGCTTATTCCCGGAACATCTACACGATCCAGCGCTAGAAGCGAGATCTGGCGTGCCATGTTGAGACCTTGCTCAGCCTCGGGCATTGCATTACCTATGATCATGTCATCGATAAGTCCTTTGTCAAAATCGGGAAGGTCCTTCAACATTCCCTGAATGGTCTCAGCGGCAAGTTCGTCCGGTCTTTTGAACCTAAATACTCCTCGGCCTGATTTTCCTACTGCCGTTCTTTTTGCGGCAACTATATATGCTGTTTTGTTCATTTTAGTGTTTGTTGTTAATTACTAAATTAAAGATGACATAAGATCGAATTTGCCTATGGCAAATTTGACTTAAGACAAAAGACTTTTTTCTAACTTTTCTATAAAGCGATTAATTTTACCTTGTAAGTTGCGAATTTTCATCTCTAGATCTTCAAACTCTTTTCCTTCTATATAACCAATTTCTTTTGCGACTATCAATTGTGTTTCCCACTCGTAAGCTGATCCAAGTGCATTCTCTAAATAGGTAATAAAATGTTTATCAGACTTTCTGGAACTACCCTCAGCTATATTTGAAGGTATTGATACTGCTGCTCTTTGAATTTGATTAGATAAACTGAAACGCTCTTCTTTAGGAAATTGCCTAGTCATTGCATAAGTATCAGTTGTTAATGAAATGCCTTTCATCCAAATTTCCAAACGTCTAAAATTATGTCTCATTCTATTATTTTTCTATTAGTATAAAATCAAACCAAAATCGTCCTGCATCTAACGTAAATTTTGCGCATGCAAACTATATCATTTGCTGATTTTCACAATAAGCGTGAGCAATTTTTTAAACCCACCCGAACATTTGTCTTATGTCCTATGTCAAGTTTGCGCAAGCAAACTAAATCTTTTGTCATCCGTCGGTCGTCAAGAAACTAAGCGCCTGCTTAGTTTCTCAATGGTTTCCCTTTTTGGATCATGTGCTGTAACCTTTCTAAAGTTTTTCTTTCTCCCGTGAGGCTTAAGAACGCTTCTCTTTCCAGATCTAATAAGTATTGCTCGCTAACTTCCTGTGGCTGACTTAGATCACCACCTGCCATAACGTAGGCAAGTTTATTGGCAATTTTCATGTCGTGCTCGCTGATGTATTTTCCGGCTTTCATAGCGTCGGTTCCTACTAAGAACATTCCGAGTGCCTGTTTTCCCAGTACCTTGATGTCATTGCGCGCGGGAGGTTGTGTGTAACCTTTGTCAGCCATTAATCGTGCTTGTGCTTTCGCGAAAGCAATACGGCGATTATCATTTACCACCACTTGATCATGTCCTTTTCTAAGAATACCCAAGTCGAATGCCTCGTAAGCGGAAGTCGCAACCTTTGCCATTCCTATCGTCAGGAAATACTCTTGAAGACGGTTAAGTTCAACATCATTTTTCTTGAAAGTGTCGCTGGCACGCATCGCCATCTCTTTAGATCCTCCACCGCCAGGAATTACCCCAACGCCAAATTCCACCAGACCGATGTAGGTCTCTGCGCTCGCAACCGCCATGTCTGAATGCATGGTCATCTCGCAACCGCCACCCAGCGCCATTTGATGTGGAGCAACAATGGTGGGAATACTGCTGTAACGCAATCTCATGACCGTGTCCTGAAATTGCTTGATCGCCATATTAAGCTCATCATATTCCTGCTCAACCGCCATCATAAAGATCATCCCGATGTTTGCACCTACGGAGAAATTGGCTCCATTATTTGCAACCACAAGACCATCAAATCGATCCTCGGCAATATCTATCGCCTTGTTCATTCCAGCGAGGACATCGCCACCTATGGAATTCATTTTGGACGTAAATTCTACATTAATAATTCCGTCGCCTATGTCGTGAACGGTAACTCCAGAGTTTTTAAACACCGGTGCGTTCTCACGCAGGTTATCTAAAATTATAAAACTGTCCTGACCTGGTTTCTTGACGTAATCCTTGTCTGGAATAGAGTAGTAGTAGGTATTTCCATTCTTAACGGTGTAAAAGGATTCAAAACCTTTATCCATCATTTCAGTTACCCATGCGGCTGGCTCTTTACCTAGAGCTTTCATCAATTCAACGCCTTTTGCAATACCTACGGCATCCCAAACTTCAAATGGCCCATGTTCCCAACCAAAACCGGCGCTCATCGCATCATCTATGCGATATAATTCGTCAGAGATTTCTGGAATCCTGTGTTGGACGTAAGCAAATAGGGAAGCAAAAGATTTTCTGTAAAAATCTCCTGCTTTGTCTTTTCCTTTTATAAGGACGGGAAAACGATCGGCTACATTATCGATGGCTTTTGTCTGTTCAAGAGTGGCAAATTTTGCTCTTCCTTGATTTTCATATTCCATGGAGTCTAGATTCAAGGCTAGAATATCGCTTGATCCGTCATCATTTTTAACCTTTTTATAAAACCCCTGACCCGTTTTAGAACCCAGCCATTTGTTTTCCATCATTTTCTCGATGAAACCGGGAAGTTTAAATGTGTCTTTGTGCTCATCATCGGGACAGTTTTCATACACACCATTTGCAACGTGTACTAACGTGTCCAATCCTACCACATCCACCGTTCTAAAAGTAGCCGACTTGGCACGACCGATTACCGGGCCGGTTAACTTATCAACTTCTGAAACGGTAAGTCCCATTTCCTTAACGGTGTGGAACAGGCTCTGAATAGAAAAAATTCCTACACGATTACCAATAAAGGCAGGAGTATCCTTAGCAAGAACTGAAGTCTTACCTAAAAACTTCTCTCCATATTCCATTAAGAAATCAGTTACCTCAGGATCACAATCAGGACCAGGAACCACCTCAAACAATTTTAAATACCTAGGCGGATTGAAAAAGTGGGTAACGGCAAAGTGCTTTTTAAAATCATCACTTCTTCCCTCATTCATGAACGAGATGGGAATCCCAGAAGTATTTGAGGTAATCAAGGTTCCCGGCTTGCGGTGCTTCTCGATCTGTTCAAAAACTGATTTTTTGATATCCAGTCTTTCAACCACGACTTCAATGATCCAGTCCGTGTTTTTTATCTTTTTAAGATCATCCTCAAGATTACCCGTCGATATGCGATCTGCAAAACTATCTACATATAAAGGAGCAGGTTTACTTTTAATTGCCGAGGCGAGATTCTCGTTCACCATGCGGTTGCGCACCGCGCCATCTTCAAGAGTGAGCCCTTTAGCTTTTTCCTTGTCGGTGAGTTCTCTGGGAACGATGTCCAGAAGAAGAACTTCACAGCCTATGTTTGCAAAATGGCAAGCGATCCCACTTCCCATAATTCCCGAACCTATAACGGTTACATGTTTTATCCTACGTTTCCCCATATTATTTACTGGCTAATATTGATTGTTTTTTAAATATCTTTTTTGAACACACAATTTCGTTGATTTTATAAGCAACCTCAAGAAAGGTTTCAATTTTTTCGGGTGAGATTTCATTTTTCACTACCTGGTCAAATGTTTTTACCACAGATTTAGAAAAGTCCCTCATTTCCTGTCCAAAATCAGTCAAATGTATAAGAACGCTGCGGCCATCTTCTGGATTTTTCTTCCTTTCTATAAGTCCCTTATCTTCCATCATTCTCAACGTGCGCGATAGGGAAGTGGCCTCCATTCCCATTTTGGGACCTAATGCTGTACTGGGCGTGCCGTGTTCTGGATCGATGCTGATTAAAGCAAAACCCGTGGCCATCGTGCTTCCCTTTACAGAAGCTTGCTCGTTGTACATTTTGGAAATGGACATCCAGGTCGTCCTTAATATATAATCTAGTGTTTTGTCTCTCATTAATAAGCATCTATTACGATTGCGTACGCAAGATAACACATTATGCTATGCGTGCATAGTAAAATTAGGAAATTTTAAATTTTGTATTCTTGATGTGTCATTATTGGAAAGTAGCTTACGCGCCTGACTGCCGGACAAGCAGGAAAGCGGAATTATCATAAAGCGTGTTTTCAGTAAAAACTATTCAACTTGTGGAATGTCAAATATGATATCCCATTGCTTCACATACTCACTGAGTGGTTCCAGCCCGACTTCAGCACGTCTTTTGTCAACACGTTGAGGATCTGCCAAATCGTAGATCATCCAGCTTCTATCTTCATTATTGTCGGTAATTTGCGAACCATAAATCTGCGGCTGATTGCTTTCCATTAAAATTCTGTCCTGCATCAAGGCAATATGACTTTTTCTCAAACCTCCATTTGCCTGTGCCTGTTTTAAGAGCGGAAAGTACTTGTTCCTATTAAAACTATCTCCATGCTGAAAAACTGACCATATGGTGAACATTTGCTTTTTATTCACTGATTTTAAAGTTGGCATGCCGCATTTTTCGATAATACTGACCACGGTAACCAGATTTTCACGGTCTGTAATCGGGCTTCCATATTGCCCATTTGCACGTGTATCTTGATCTACCTTATATACATCTTCCAGAATATCTTGAATAGTATTACAATTAATGTCGATTGGGACGACTGGGTCTTCAGTTTCTTGATGGTAAATGGATTTTATTTTTGCTACGAGTAATTGGTCATCTTCCGTGATTTTCCGAAATACCACTTCTTTCAATTCATTGTTCCCATCAACATAATAATCCATTGCCCAATCGTTTGGACTCCAGTTTTTAGCACTATCAGCGAGAATTTTTACGCCGTTTTCGTTTTTAAAGATAACATGATCACGATTATAGGATTGACGCTTTTCAGCGTTCTTGATCAATTCTTGCTGAGTTACCAGTCTTAGGTCATTTGCTATAATTTTTTCCTTGGTTTTACAAGAAAACAGAATTACCATCAGCGTTATTAGAACTAGTGAGTTGTTTTTCAATGGATTTATATAGTTTATTATTTAATGCATGATCAGATTTTAAAAATTGCTAGTATTGAAAAAGAGGTTTGGTACTGTAGAAAATCTTTTATGAAAGCAGCTTTCGCGCCTGCCTGCCGGACAGGCAGGAAAGCGTAAATCATAAATATCAACGAGCTAAGAAATAGCAAATCACGACTCAAAGACTCAAAAACTAACTAACTCAATTCCTATCGATCCTGAATATGCCTTTGCCTTCAACCCCTATGTAGATCTTGCCGTCCCGACCCATTTTTACATTACGCATGCGTCCCAATTGATCGGCGAGTTTTTGTCTTTTTGTGATGCGACCGTTCTTGACATAGAGCATTTCCAGGTACTGAAATTTGAGCGAACCAACAAGATAACTGCCGTTCCAATCGCCATAATCTGGATTATCGATAACTGCAAAACCACTGGGAGCAATGCTGGGATCCCAATAGGCGAGGGGTTGCTGCATTCCTTCTTTCATGGTCAAATCTGTAAATGAAGTGCCGCTGTAGTTGACCCCATAACTGATGACCGGCCAGCCGTAATTCACTCCGGGCAGTATTTTATTGATTTCATCGCCACCTTTGGGCCCGTGCTCGTGGGAAAGGATCTCACCAGATCTGGGATGCATCAACAATCCCTGCGGATTTCTATTCCCGTAAGTATAAATAGCTGTTTTTGCTCCCTTTACATCTACAAAAGGATTGTCAGCGGGAATTCTCCCATCATCATGAATGCGGTAGATCTTGCCGCCATCGCGGGTAATATCCTGCGGATTAACATCCCGCTCACCGCGCTCACCGATGCTGAAATATAGATAGCCGTTCCCGTCCCAAGCAAACCGGGAGCCAAAATGCTGGCCTTTTCTCGTATTGGGACTTGCTTTATAAAGTACTTTAAAATCGGTCAATTGATCATTTTTCAAAACCGCGGACGCTATCGCCGTGTGCGCTCCAGAACCTTCACCCGCTGGACTTGAATAACTGATGTAAATCCTTGAGTTGCCCGCAAACTGTGGGTGAACGATTACATCGAGCAAACCAGCCTGACCACGCGTGTACACCTCTGGAACATTCTTTATCCCGTAGGTTTGTTTACCATCGTGGCGGTAGAGTTTCCCTTCTTTTTCTGTAAAGATCAAATCACCATTGGGCAACCAGTCCATCCCCCAGGGATTTGTTAGATCTTCCACGATGGGAGTGATGGTATAGTTTTTAGGATCTTCAAGCAATTGGATATTATCCAAATCCTGAGCTTCTGCATTTTCATTGGGAACAATAACTTGAGGAGATGATTGAACCGTGGCTGTCAAGTTACTTGATTCCTTGGGCTGGTTTTGTTTTTTTCCGCAGGAAAAAAGTAACAGGGAGCATGCAATTAGAGCAATTTTCATATCAAAAATCTTTCTTTAAAAATAATGAACTTTGTTGGATATTGAATATAATTGACCTTGGCAATTAATAAGGAGATCACTTTAAAAAAGATCTAAGGTGTTGATTGTCTTAATCGGTAAGGAGTTGTTGATCTCGTAGCATTTATTGTGGCAACCCAGATCTATCTTATGTCGCTAAATTATAATCGTAGGGTGCAACTAGTTTACTGCTTTGAGTTTTTCTATAAGACTCCTTGAAAATACTTTAGCTCCCGTTTCATTCAGATGGTCTGCATTATAATAGAGCGAGTCTGCATAGTGGGTGGTTGTCTCATTAAATATGAGATTGTCCTTTGAATATTGGGTCATTAAATTGTTGTATTCCAGCATAATACTGGACGGGATGTTCTTTAGGTAATTTTTGTGGACAGGATTGCTTACCAGGATGACATCTACTTTCTTTGCATGGCACAGTTCAATGATTGAGTCCAGATAACGTGTGGATAAAGTAGAAACGCCCAACTGCTTGCCCTCATCAAAATAATGCCTGTCTATTACAACTTCCCAATCTGTTACATCACTTGTGTTGTTATTGGAATATTTACCAATGAAGTTTTTGAAATGGTTCTTTTTGGGATATAGCCCGGTGCTTTTCCACAAGACCTGATTATAAGTGTCATAATCAACTGGGATCAAGGAGTCAATCCTATCAAACTCCCCAATGGTGTAACTTCTCTGAAACATCTCGGCAGACCAGCGGTTGTGTGAAAATTTAAGATCATTGAACTGGGATATATTGTGGGGTGCAAATCCCAGAATTAGCGTATCGGGCACCTGGGATTTAAAAATCGTCTTTAATTTCCAATAGGTCAATACGTAAGGTTCAGCAGGTTGTGATATATTTTGAGCATTTGAAAAAAACCTAGGGTTCAGACTTTTTTCTGGGTGTGAGTCACCAGCTATCAATATACTGGCTTTTTTTAACGGAATTTCCTGATTGTGGTAATAAAAATAATTGACGATCATATTGATCCCAAGATATAAAATGGGAATACTTATCACACCGACTGATTTCAATATAAATCTTTTCATGTACTGAACGAGGAACATTGTATTGAGCACAAATTTAATGGATATAGCCAAACGGACGTGATAAATTAAGTAGGACTTATCACGTACATCAATTTAAAAAGCACAAAAAAACTCTCGCAGTTGCTTTGCGAGAGTTTAAAATGGAATAGTGGGATAGGAAGGCTAATTCAAACATATCTCACACAATTATCATTTTAATTTTGTGATTATGAATCATTGCATTGTTATTTTGATTAATACGTAATAAAATTAACTAAACAATACAGATCATTCTATTTAAATTAAGTTAAATCCTTTCATTTTTATATTTAAGTAGTTGAAAGGATTTTACATTGGTCTAAAATTTCAACCGATCCTAGAGGCGTGCCCAATTATTTAAGATCAGATCCTAAAATTTAAGAATGCTTGAACTTGCCTCGAGATCCTCATTAAAAGGATTGTTCTGGTCGGTGGAGCGGTTGCGGGAAAGCACTGGAAAATCAGTAGTTTGTGCTAGGTTTATTGGCGTTTTCATAATTTGTAGTTTAAAGGTTATTGATTATCTAAATCTTCTTTTTGAGTTCCAGGAATCCGAAAAAGTATTGGAGTTACTTGTTCTGTTGTTGGTTTCTTTTCCTGCGTTTAAAAATCCTGATGTAGTTTTCATAATATTGTTGTTTTAAGGTTATATCTAATAGACGACACAACTTTTAAAATGTTACAGTGGTTTGTAATACATAGTAGCAATATTATTATAAACTACTTATAATGAATAAATTGTGTTGCTAATATTTTTAGCTGTTTCTAATTTAAAATGCTAATTAATCTGAGTTCGGTCTAAGAATTAATGTAAAATATTGAATTTAAATTGCTTGCCGAAATAGTCAGATCTAGCGCAGTCGAGTTTGTATAAAATTGACATCTTTTAAATCGTTTTCGACTGCGCTCAAACTGACCTATGTGTTATACTTTTCTAAATAACTGATTTACCATTATTTATGTGATTAATTACATCGAACTCACGTTAATTTAGTTATTTGTACGCTTTCGCGCCTGCCTGCCGGACAGGCAGGAAAGCAGAACAACAAAAAAAGCGACCTTAAAAAGATCGCTTTGGGAACTTCCATAATTATAGAAATTTATTCTTGTGCTTGAAAAATTATAGGGAGTGCATATATCACATCAACCGGCTGGCCATTAGATAATCCAGGCTTCATTTGAGGGATCATGGAGACGACCCGTTTTCCCTCTGCTTTCAATTCTGGCGTTTTTCCTGCGGTATTGATCTCAACGACTTTACCTTCTTTATTGATTTTAAATTGTACGTTACTTTATTCCTTCCAGACAGGTGTTTGAATTTTCCTGTATTAAAGTTCTTATTTACAAATCTGGTTATTTCATCACTCGTACATTTTTTAATCTCTGCCTGCGTTCCTGTACAGATGTCGAAATGTGGAACCTGACCGACTACCGAATAGGGTATGGGGTCGTTGATTGAACGCTGTTCTCTAATTATATCACCATTGATAGTTTCGTTATCAGATAGTTCTCGAATTTCAACTTTTTCCTCAATAATTTCGTTGTCGGATGACGCGAGCTGTGAATCATCGGTATCTCTAGCTTTTTTATTAAGGTAATCAATAGCTTCGTTCATTATTTCAAGATCCGATTCCAAATCAAATTCTCTGATCCTTTTAGCGTCCGAATATCTTACATCATCATTGTCTGGATATTCAGTTATTTCTACCAATTGATTGTTATTATCTCTTTCAATGGCATAAGATCTACCGTTGTGACTGATCTTTACTACTGTTGCTAAAAAGCGCTGACCTTCATCCGTTTTTATAAAATTGCTATTGTTGAACATTTCTTCAGTATCATACTTCTCATACAAAGAGATTTCCTCATCAGTCAGTCCCTTATAAAAATCTACTTGTCCTGTTTTAAAATCCTTAAGATCTACAAGTTCTTCCAATTTGGGAGTTGTTCCTAATTTCTGACTATTTTCCTCCACCACATCCCGGGTACATGCGGTGTAGATCAAGCTGGAGAGTACGATGGGAACGATCCAGAGAAGTTTGTAGTTCATGCGGGCGTTGTTGTTTTTCTTTTGTAACATGGTAATTCGGTTTTTAAGTAGTGATGATTTATTGAATGGATTGGTAAATGTAAATTCCTGACAGCCCAGGGTCATGTTGAGCAGTTGCTGCTGGTAGGCATTGCGTTCTTCTTTGGACAACTCTGCGTCCACTAGGTATTCATGCAGTTTTTGGAGTTCGCGCTGGGCCAGATAACTCACGGGATGCCACCAAAACAAAATTTTAAGCAGCTCATAAAACACGAGATCCCAAGAATGCCGCTGGTGGATATGGACTCTCTCATGTTTTAAAATTTGTGTGGTGGCGGCTTCATTAAAGTCCCTATCGATCACCACCCGGTTAAAAATGGAGAATGCCATGCCGCTTTCATCCACCCGGGTAATAAATAGCCGTTGCCAGTACGTTGTTGATCCTTTCTCCACCATATCTGCTATGACCGCTACCTTATATATAAGGACACAAATCGCGAGAATGGCAATAATTGCATAGACCAATATTGAAAACGAGTAAAAGTCAAGACCTTGCTCCGGCAGATTCGGTTGCTGAAAGAGCAACCCTAGTTTCAGTTCCATTTACTGCAATTGCATCCATTGAGGCATTGGAAATCTGCGAAGTTTCAGGAAACAGCGAGATCGCAAAAGGCAGGGTGAGAAAGGGTAGGAGCGTGCTCACCGCGGGAATGAGCAATAAATACACCCGGTTGAACCTAAAATGGGTTTCCCTTCTCAAGAAAAGCACGTAGCACCCGTAAAACAGTAGTGCCAGTAGCGAGCTGTGGATAATGTGGTCGATCATGATCTGTTCTTTTCAATTTCGGTTAACAATTCTTCCAGGTCCTTTATGGAAAGATCTTCCTGCTCCATAAAAAACGAAACCATACTTTTAAAAGATCCCTTAAAGTAGTTTTTGGCAAACTTGTCGGCGGTCGCCTTGGAATATTCGGTTTTTGAGATGAGCGGGAAGTAGATGTGGCCGCGGCCTTCCTTCCTGTATCCCACAAATCCCTTGCTCTCCAGTATGCGCGTGATGGTGGAGATGGTGTTGTAGGCAGGTTTTGGCTCGGGCAGTTCATCGATGACCTGGGCGACGCTGGCCTCTGAGAGTGACCACAATTGGTGCATGATTTCTTCCTCGGCGGTGGTGAGTGTTTTCATAGAACTAATTTCTTAGTTCAAATATAACTAATATTTTAGTTTAAACTAATTATTTAGTTGAATATTTGAAAAAACCTCACCCCAGCCCTCTCCAAAAGAGAGGGAGCTATTAAAACTGGCGTTTTATTTTAATGAGATTTTGCGTAAGGTAAATTTTGTATATGGTGTAAGCTTTCCTGTCTGTCTGGCACGCTTTCGCGAAAGCGGACACCTCAAAAAACACATTCAAAGAGAAGGTCATTTGTGAAAGAATGCGGGCAGATATTGCGTTACCTTGATTGTTTATGAGACCTATAGTAAAAGACATTTATCAATTTTAATACAAATTTCCACTAAAATAAGTTTACCAAAGCATAACTTTAAAGCGTAAAGAACGACGAGATGAAAATGAATATTTTAAGTCCTGGCAGGTCGATGTTATTGATTTGTCTAATTATAATGAGCGCGGTGGTAAGTTGTAAGTCCAAAAGCGCGGTCATGGATGCCCAACAAAAAAGCGAATTGCTGCAATTGCTGGAAAGCCGGCAGTACCGCGTGGATTTTAATACGGCCTATCCCCAGCAGACGGCGACTACCAACCGGGTGGTGAATGATGTGATGTTGCGTACGGGAAATAGTGCGGCGCGCATAGATATAGCCGGCAACGGTGATTACCTGACGGTAGATCAGGAGCAGGGCAGTGCAGACCTACCGTTTTTTGGCGAGCGCAGATTTTCCACGGGATATAACAATACGGACATCGGGATCAATTATGACAACACACTTACCGATTACAGCCTGAGCGATCAACAAAATTTTTTACAGGTGAACTTTAAGGTGCGTGGGGAAAACGACCAGTACCAGATTAACGCTCAGGATCTATGGCAATAAGGCGGTTGATGCATTTGTCATCAGTAACAACCACACTTCCATGAGCTATGATGGAACCCTGGGCGCGCTGGAAACTACTGAAGAATAGCGCATGAAGATCTTCCGCAAGAACCGCAATGAACTGGTTTCCAAAAAACAGCCCAACGCTTTTAGAAAATATGCGGTTTACGCTCTAGGCGAAATCGTCCTTGTGGTCATAGGAATTCTTATAGCACTGGGAATCAACAACTGGAATCAGGACCGTATTGAAATCAACAAGCAGGAAGTCATCGTCAAGGCCGTGCTCAAACAAATGAAGCGCGATCTCGTACAGGTCGAGGAGCAGCTGGAATATATGGAGGGCGAGGAAGAAATCTATGACCTGTTCCTGGCAGATCGCGAACTCACAGAGGACGAAAACATACGCAAACTGCTGCGCGGGCCATTTCTCGTTACCACCGGTTTTAAGATTCTCAACCTAGAATCCAAAACACTGGAACTCCTCAAGCAGCGCACCAACGTCAACACGCCGTACAGCGATCTGCTCGACAAGATCGAAGTGCGCTACAAATACTCGGAAGAAACCCTGGCGCTGAGCGAAAAGATCATCGTGGAAGAACTGCTGGCCAACTTGAACCACATCAAAACAAATTATGATTGGTACTTTAAACTGGTCACCAACGGAAACCTGGACGTGAGCGAATTCGAATACTTTGGAACACCAGATTACAGAAACCGCGTCGCACACATGAATCTCGTCGCCATGGACGGTTATCAGTACGACATATTTGAGTTGGCTGCATATTTATGCAAATTCATCAATGAGGTAGAATTGGCTTTGGGATAGTGGGTTTCGGAAAGTTCTATTTGACATAATATAAATTATGGGACAAAAGTATTCCTGCAATTTAGAACTTCGGATAGCACTTTTTTAAATGGTTTATTATCTGTTGTTTAAAACAATAATCCTCTAAAATATTACGCTCTTTCCCTTTTTATTTGAGCCAAAAAAATTATATCAGCCCAAGCAAAATATCGAAAATTCAATTTTACGTAAATTATTAAATCTTAATTTATGCCAATAATCTTTCAAGTTTATATTTGGTTTCTCTCCATTTAGGAAGTGTTTTGCTTAAAAGGCTGTAAAATTTATTACTATGATTATGATGCACCAAATGACACAACTCGTGCACGATTACATAATCTATACATTCTTTTGGAGATTTAATTAATTCTAAATTCAAACTAATAGTTCCATCTTTAAAGCAACTTCCCCATCGGTTTTCATACCACATATATTTTAGCGAGGATTCTTTATCAGACAATTCTTTAGCTAATCCTATTCTATTATTAAAAAGATTTTCAAAATGTATTATAGCTCTAGATTTGTACCATTTTTTGAGCTCCTTTTCAATGGTTTTTTTATTCTGCTTATCTTTTATATTAATCAAGATATAGCCTCCTTTTAGTTTGACTGAATTAGTCTTTGATTCCGAAATTTTAAGTCTATAATTCTTTCCTAAATACAAATGGCTTTCTCCACTTTCGTAAAGCTTTTCTTTTGTTCTAGGTTCAAAGAACATAAAGAAATCTTTTTGCTTATCTATCCATTGCGCTTTAGATTTTACTTTCTCAGTTACTTTTTCATAAGGCGTTTCTATAGGTGCTGTTACAACCGTTGAGCCATCTGGATATACCTTAATACCTAGCGTTTTCCTTTCATTTCGCTTTAAACAAAAATCAATTCTTGAATTACCGTATGGAATACTTTTTAACTCCATAAGTTACTTGTATTTAAGAATTGCAATTTTCAAGCACTCGCCAATGAGATAATCTATTTTGTCCCAGTCTGTGTCCATATCAAATTTCTGATGTAAATCATACATTACGTCGCCTAATTCGATATTGATTTTTCCTGTGATATCTTCATTTTTATGCCAATCAATAATCTTTTTCTCGTTTAAGTAAATATGCTCTTTTACCGTTTTATCAATTGCTAAACTTACATCAATATGAAATGATGTTTTTAACAACTCAATATTTTCAAAAACTGACCTACTAAAGTTGTAAAATGCTAATGCAACCGTATTGTCTGCCAGCTCATCTGGTGCATCTTTTGAGCGACCATTAAAGAATTTGTCTTCATTTTCCTTTGCTCTTTTTAGATATTCTGCTTCGTCTATTCGTTTTTGATGATAGGCGGCAATGGTCTCTTTAATAAGGTCTGCAAGTTTTCTATAATAGATAGGGTCTTCCTGCATTTTTAAATTTATTGCTTTAAATGTTCTACTAGCAATATGGTCTGCTTGAGCAGCTTTCCCCTTAATATTCTCTACCTGTGCATCACGTTCCTCCTTGTTAAATATATCAACTAACTCAGTAATTTTCATTATTTCACCATCAGTTGTAATATGCTTATTAATAAGCTTCTGAATTTGTGGCTCAAACTCTTTATATGCAATATCATCATTGTAACGTCTAGTTACATCTACACGTAATTTTAAAAAGAATTTAGCATCTCGCTTATAGGTATCTATCTTCTTTTCATCTGTATTGGTAACAAAATCGACCGAAGAAAGTGCTAGTTTTAAGAGTCTTGCAAACTGAGAAACTTTAGTATAAAACTTGTTTCTTACATCCTCAGGCGACAAATGTTCTTCGTATGCCGTTGCTTCTAAACTTCTTCCTTTCAAAGTTTTGAAAATATCCCACAATTCTGAATGCGCTTGTGATAACTTTCCTATTTCGTCATTAATATTAGTTAGCGTACCTTCTAAGTCTTCTTCTTCAAATCCCTCTAAATTTGAATACGTGCTAAGTGCTGTGTCAAGATTTTCAAGATTACCGTAATAATCGACTATGTAACCATAATCCTTACCAGGATAAACACGATTTACCCGAGCTATGGCTTGCAATAATGTATGTTCTTTAAGCGAACGACATAAATATAAAACGGTATTATTGGGTGCATCAAAACCTGTTAAAAGCTTTGCTACCACAATGAGTATTTCTGGTTTATCTCGCTTTTTAAACTGATTGATAATACTCTTTTCGTATTTCTTTAAATCTCCATACTTATCTATCATTGCATTTAGATACTCATCTTCCCTCCTTTTGTCTTCGTTCTCATTAAAATAGCCATCTTCTGTTCCTTCTCGTTGGTCAGATTGCGTTACAACTACTTCAGAATCCACCATTCCAATCTCATCTAGATATTGCTTGTACAATAAGGCACTTTTTATGGTAGGAGCTACTAGTTGAGCTTTAGGCTTATAATTATCACTATGCGTTTGAAAAAACGCTGTGTAATGCTCACTTATATCCCAAGCTCTAGCATAGATAACCTGCTCTGTTTTATTCAGCTCATTTACAGTATTGAATTTTTGTTTCAATTTAGCACGTCCTCTTTCTGAAAGTTTGTTGCGTTCTGCCAATTTTTCAAAATAGGTGTTTATAGGTGCTTCGTTAAGTGTAATTTGACTATGTCTTCCTTCGTACAATAATGGCACTACAGCACCATCTTCTACAGCATCTTTTACGGTGTATGCTTTACCTATATAACCACCAAATTTACTAGCAGTACTTCTCTCTTTTTTCATTAATGGCGTTCCTGTAAACGCTAGAAAACAGGCATTGGGAAATACGCGTTGCATGCTTACATTAAATGTACCGTATTGCGTTCTGTGTCCTTCATCTATTAACACAAAAATATCTGATGAAGTAAAAGGTTTCTTGTTGTTTCTTACAGCTGCTTCAAACTTGTTAATAATGGTTGTTATAATAGCATCATTATTATCTTCAAGTAGTTCCGTGAGGTGTGAACCTGTCTTGGCTTGACGTACTTCTTTTTTACACTTTTTAAAGGTGTCTGAAATCTGGTCGTCAAGGTCAACACGGTCTGTGACCAGCACAATTTTAGGATTTGAAATATGAGGATTTGATGCTAACATTTGAGCAAGCATTACCATAGTCAATGATTTACCACTTCCTTGTGTATGCCAAATAACACCTCCCTGACGCTTACCAGTTTTATCAAATTTAGTAACACGATTAATAGTGTTGTTAACTGCAAAATATTGCTGGTATCTCGCTACCTTTTTAATACCATCATCATAGAGCGTAAAATTTAAAATCAAATCTAGCAATCGCTCTGGACGACACAGATTATACAGCAACTTGTCTTGCTCTGTAAATAATCGCTCTTCAGTGTCAATGCCATCAAAGTTTTTGCGCACGTACTCCGCACGTTCTTCAAAAACCATATTTTTTTGGTCTTCTTCTAACCTTTTATTTTTGAGCTTATTGAGTGCTGTCCAATACTTTTTTTCCGTTTCGCTTGAGATAAATTGTTCTGTCCATTTTGCCCAAAATTCTTTACTAGTTCCAGTAGTTGCATAACTACCTTCATTAGTAGCTATACTTATGAGTAAATTAGAATACACATATAATGACCTGATGCCATCTTTACTAAAATTTCTTGTATGCTGCTCTATAGCCAGGGTTACTGGTGATTTTGTTCCACCTAATGAAGGACTTTTACATTCTATAATTACTGATGGAATACCATTAATGAACAATACTAAATCTGGTCTGTAGGTATCGGTTCTGGCTGTTCTTAGTACAGGAAACTCCTCGGTAACGTGAAATATATTATTTTCTGGATGTTGCCAATCTATATAATTGATAGTATGACTTTTTTTATCTCCATCTATGCTTTGCTCAAAGGCTTTCCCTAATGTAATTAAATCATAAAATGCCTTATTCGCATTTATAAAACCATCTTGTATGGGTAAATCTTTAGCGGCTAGTACGGCCGAATTAATGTTAGCCTCTGAAAACTCATAGTTTTTACCACGACGATTAATTTTATTAATCTTTTGTAATTGTTTGCGCAATATCTCCGTAAATAAAACCTGCGACTTCCCTCCTCTCCATTGTTCTGCTTGTTTTGGGCTTACATAGTTATAACCCATATTTATGAGCAATTGCAATGCAGGTATTTGTGAGACATTGTCTTCTAGGTAGGATGGTGTACTCATATATGGTATAAATTTTTTCCGCTTTCGCGAAAGCGTAACTACTTCAATTTCTTAGGGTTTTTTACACTTTTCTTTTCATCACTCTTTAAGCGTCTGTCTATCTTACTAATGTCTTCTTCCGGTGGTAGGTTTTCTGGCTGAATGCCACGAGAGATAAGCGTCTGCCTAACCGATTTGTTATTAGTGATATGCTCTTTGGAAATAGACGTTTCCGTCTTCATTTTCTTTTCTCGTGCATTAAATATGGTAATCTCTGTGGCAAAGTCTTTTGCTTTTAATAATATGGTGGGCATAAAATCTGCTAGAGGCTTTGATTTACTTATACCATAGCTATCTTTCATTTGCTGGGTAGTTCTATTAAATAATGCCGTGTCACCCTTACTGCGGATTAATGCAAAATTCTTATTACCACCTGTCTGCTCAAAGATGACTTGAGATAGTTCTTTTTCGGTTGACTTTAGTTTTTCTCTTGCCTGTACGCGTTCGTGCTCAAGTATTTTTTGCTCAATGAGTTCTGCCTTTCTAGTCTGTACAGCAAAATAACGTTGTGCAAATGCAATGGTTTCTTTGCGTGGATCTCCGTTTTGGGCAATAAGATAACACGCGTATCTTGTGAGCATAATGTCTGGGATTTCTTTCTCTGCTCCTTTAGGCATTTGTATCGTTTTCCCGACGTCGGCAAAATGATCTTCTATATTTTGCTCTGAAAGCTCACAAGCGGTTTTGGCCTTTGATATAACACTTTGAAAATTATCCCATTTGGTATAGGTTAATAAATGCTGCAAATCTCTAGCTAGCCAAAACTCTACACCTTCTGGAGTTATATTAGCGTGTGCCTCAAAATTATTGGTAAGATTATGTATAATGGATGTTTTCATCTTCGTTAATTTTAAAGTTTTACACGCTTTTTACCTGTTAATAATTGCTGCATTAAGCCTTTCTTTTGTTCCTTTAATTTCATCAAATAAGCTTTCTTTTCTTCAATTTCTGAGACTGCTAGACCAATAATTTCTGAAATTGCTTTTTGTTCTTCTAATGATGAAGGCGCATTGAATTTTACAATCTTAAGGTCTTTGAATTTACACATCCAAGTATCACTAACCATTCCTTGTGAATTTCTGTAAAATTTATGAATCATATCATCTAATTTGAACAGGTAACTAAAAAAGACTGAGTCACAGTTTTCTTTAGGTTTTAATATAGTATAAGCAGGACTAACAATGCCTTCAAGTCGTGATAATGCACTTCTACCTTGCCACATACGCATCGTATTGTATCCAATGTCTCCTTTGCAGATTCTTTTGTATTTAGACTTATTAGAATTTGAAGTATCTTTTTTATTGGAATCAACTTGAGGGTAAACACCTTCTTTACCAACTGATAGCAATGGTAAATTCTCTAAACCTGTTTCTTTTCGTTCCGTAAAAAAACTTCCTAATTTATCTTCCTTCCACTCCTCACTAAACCCAGTCAAACGTTTTTTACCAGATAATAATTCTTGCATTAACCCTTTTTTACGCAATTGCAATTTTTTAATAAGGGTTTGTGTCGTTTCTATGGCTTCATCCCATTGTGAGAGGATTTTACCAATTTTTTCTTGCTCTTTATATGGAGGAGTTCCAATGGGTATTTTTAAATCAAGTAGCTTTGTTAAGTTTTGGCTGAGAAATACTAGTATTATATTTTTTATAGTCAATACTTTCTAAAAAATCATTTAAGAAATCTAAATCAACATTATTTAAGGGTTTTAATACGTGTGCGTGATTGTTTACCCAAATTTTACCTTTATACTTTAAAAGAAAGTCATATGTTTCTATTACAATATGTTCGCACCATCTTCTCTTAATAAAATTAATTCATCATCAAATATGTAATTGTTTACATAGTCTATTATACCTGATGCACCATAATAAGGATATTCACCTTGCATTTTTGCCCTATCAGATTCTTTGATTGGTTTTCTTTTTCCGTCTAAAAATTCAACTAAATTTTCAAGCAGTACAGTTCCCAATCATCTGGAATAGCACCAAGTATATTGTTTGCTTTTTATTACACATACTAATATCCCATTTCTTTAAGATAAACCTCCATCTGAGATTCTACTTCAGTTAATTTCGCTTTCAAGCTCAACTATTTCCTTTTGAGTTGCTACAATATCAACAGGTTCTTCTTCAACAAACGTATCTACATATCTAGGGATATTCAGGTTGTAATCGTTTTCCTGTATTTCTTTTAATGTTGCAATATGGCTGTATTTATCAACTGTTTTCCATTGTGAAAAGGTGTTGTAGATTTTATCTACATCTTCTTCACGCAGTCTGTTTTGGTTTTTACCATTCTCAAATTCATTGCTGGCATCAATAAACAATACCTCTGTATTGTCTCCTTTATTTTTATCAAAAATTAAGATAGAAGCAGGAATACCTGTACCGTAAAATAAATTCGCAGGTAAACCCACCACAGCTTTTAATAAATTTTCATCGATCAATTGCTTGCGTATTTTACCTTCACTGCTTCCACGAAAAAGAACGCCGTGTGGCAATATCACACCTGCTTTTCCGTGTTCGTTTAAAGTTTCTATCATATGGGTAATAAATGCATAGTCACCTTTACTTTTAGGTGGTACACCTCTATGAAAACGGCTGTATCTATCAGAAGAAGCATCTTCTGCGCCCCATTTATCTAAAGAAAACGGTGGATTTGCTACCACGATATCAAATTTCATCAAAGCATCGTTATCGACCAATTTTGGCGAGTTTAAGGTGTCGCCCCATTCAATGTTTGCATTGTCCATCTCGTGCAAGAACATATTCATACGTGCCAAAGCATAGGTAGAGCCATTTACTTCTTGTCCATTCAACGAAACATTTGTGCTGCCTACTTCTTTGGCTACTTTAAGCAACAACGAACCAGAACCACAAGTTGGGTCGCAAATACGGTCTCCAGCTTTTGGTTCCACCAGTTTTGCTAATAATTGAGATACTTTTGATGCAGTATAGAACTCACCAGCCTTTTTACCTGCGCCAGCGGCAAAGTTTCCAATCAAGTACTCATACGCGTCACCAATTACATCGTTACCAACTAGATTAGATGGTCTTAGGTCTAATGCTCTGAAATCGTTTAGTAGATGCTGCAAACGTCTGTTTCTATCTGTTGTTTCTCCAAGATTAGCTTCACTATTATAATCGATGTTTCTAAATACCTTTTCCAGTTTGCTTCTATTGGCTTCTTCTAGGGCTTCAAGTCCAATATTTATGAGGTCTCCTAAATTGCTTTCGTTACGTTTTTCATATAGATAATCAAAGGACGATTTTTCAGGCAATGAAAAACGCTCGTGTTTTAAAGCTCTTTCTATACGTGCTTTATCACCATTATACTTATTCTCGTATTCTTCTTTCTTCTCTTTATTTACATCGCTTATGTATTTGATAAATAGCATGGTAAGTATGTAGTCTTTGTATTGCCCTGCATCTACTGTACCTCTAAAGGTATCGCAGGCCTTCCATACTTTATTGTTAATATCACTTTGTGTTAGTTTACTCATTTTCTTTGTTGTATTAATTCATTTAAAACGCCCTTTTTAAGCGCTTTTTTCTTTTCTAATAGTTGGTTTGTTAATAATATATCTTCTTCAAGAAGCGCTAGTACATCGATGACGTTTTGTTGTTCTTCTAAATTCGGTAACGGTATTTCAAAATCTAAAACATCATTTTTAGCAATGGATGTTATAGAAGAACCCACACCTAGCAATTCCAGCTCATATCGTTTTCGCCCAGAATTAAGTACAGCAGCCAAATAGCGACTGTCAATCAATGCTGCATCTGCTCTGATAATGTAAAATAACGAACTGGGAACGACCTTGCCAAATGAGGCATCGTAACTCCAGGCAAAAATTCGTTGTCCTTTTCCAGTAAGAATCACATCATTAGGTTGTAATAAGAACTTTGTATCTTTACCTGTAATGTTGATGAAACTATCATCAAATAGCGTTGGATTTAGGAAATTATCAAAATGGCCAGTAGTAAGATACTTTGTATCTCCCTTCTTGCTTTTTTTCTTATAAAGTCCAAATTGAACATCTGCTATTTGATTAATTGTTATCATAAAATTTCTTTGTAATCATTTTCTAATTTCTACAAAAATAGTAACATCTTATAGAGATTACCAAATTTATTTCTTTGTAATTGCTTTCTAATTATATTTACTATAGTCAATTTTATGATTAGCAGATGTTTAAGTAAAAATAATTTTTAGCAAATTAAAACATGCTACAAAAAAATAGTGTCAGCTTATATCAATACTATTTTTTGGTGTTACAGAAGAGTCGTACCTATTCCCATTCCATACACATTACCACATCGCTCCTATTTTCGATTGGGTAAAGAGTATTTCAATGCATTTTAAAGAAACTTTTTATTTTAAGAATTGTTATAATCTCTTTCGTTTTTTCCAGACCAAAGTTGCTTGACGGAGAATATCACAAAGCAAACATGCTGTATTATATAGTAAACTAGCTAAACCTAAGTCATCATTTCCTATAATCTTTACGGGTTTCCGTAACCCAGTACTATTTTTCAATATTTTTACCGTTCTAACTTTTCGCGAAAGCAACCCCATCAACAACCGCATCCATGATCCCAAAACTCCACTACCTCACCAACGCCACCACCGCAAAAGAACTGCTGGAACACATCAACAAGGCATGTACGTCTGGAGCCGAGTTGATCCAGGTGAACCTCGCTCCTATCGCTAAAGCCAAACGGTTACCACTCGCCGAGGAAGCGAGAAAGATTACCGCACATTTCCAGACGCGGCTAGTGATTATCGGAGATTATACGATTGCCAAAGCCATCAAAGCAGACGGACTGTTTGTGGAAGACTCCAAAACCTGTCCCCTAAAAGTAAGAGAACAGCTGCACCCGTGGCAAACCGTGGGCGCTGCCGCGCACACGTTTCAGGATTGCGAGCGGTTGCTGGATAAAGAAGTGGATTATATCGTTTTGGGACCTTTTAGAACTGAGAATGATGCTGGGGAAAACCGCAACGAATTGGGATTGAACGGTTTTGCAGCCATTGCAGACGTTTTAAAAACGCCAACTCCCATATTGGGTTTTGGCGGTATTACATTGAGCGATGTCACCCAAATCCTAGAAACCGGAATCTCTGGACTTGTAGTTTCCGACGCCATCACCGCAGATTTCAATAGGATCAAGGAATTTCACACCTTATTATCGGCATCTGCAACCCAGGAGCAGCGACATAGTTTTGAGAAGTAAGACTATAAATCGTTCTCGTCTGCGCTCGAACTGACATGGGAATTTGAACTGTCTATGTGGTCAAAATGCACCTGCCTAGTCGTCCTAGACAGGCAAGACTCAAACTGACTTTATAAATTTGAAATAATTTACGTTTATGGCTTGCTCAAATTATTAAGGTGGTTAAAATGAATATTTTTCTAGCTCCCTCTCTTTTGGAGAGGGTTGGGGTGAGGTAACCGTTCTCGACTGCGCTCGAACTGACTCTATAAATTTAAAATAATTTACGTTTATGGCTTGCTCAAATTATTAAGGTGGTTAAAATGAACATTTTTCTAGCTCCCTCTCTTTTGGAGAGGGTTGGGGTGAGGTAATCGTTCTCGACTGCGCTCGAACTGACTTTATAAATTTGAAATAATTTACGTTTATGGCTTGCTCAAATTATTAAGGTGGTTAAAACGAACATTTTTCTAGCTCCCTCTCTTTTGGAGAGGGTTGGGGTGAGGTAACCGTTCTCGCTTGCTCTATAACCGGCATTCTTGACTAAAAAATTCACATAGCAATCCAAGCAAAATCATCCCTCACCCGTCCACAAGCGCAGCGGTCGGTCGTCAATAAGCTAAAAACCACTAACCATCAAACAGTCAACAAATAACCATTAACCATCAACCAATAACCAATAACCATTAACCATTAACCATCAACAGATAACCAATAACCATTAACCATTAACCAATAACAATTAACCATTAACCAATAACCATTAACCAATAACCATTAACCAATAACCGTTAACCATTAACCATTAACCAATAACCAAACAATCTAATGCTCAGCATTGCGCTCGACGTACTTGATAATTTGGGAAGCAATATCTTTTCCCGTGGCAGTTTCAATGCCTTCAAGACCTGGCGAGGAGTTTACTTCAAGGATCAACGGTCCGCGGGCAGATTGGAGCATGTCAACACCGGCAATTCCCAGTCCCATACATTTGGCTGCCTTGAGGGCTGCGTTTTCTTCCTCGTCGGTAAGTTCTATGATATTTGCAGAGCCGCCACGGTGCAGGTTGGAACGGAACTCGCCCTCTTTCCCCTGTCTTTTCATGGCGCCCACCACTACTCCATCCACGATAAATGCACGGATGTCCGCACCTTTTGCTTCCTTGATAAATTCCTGTACGATGACACGCGCTTGCAGACCGTTAAACGCCTCGAGAATGGACTCGGCACTATTTTTATTGTCGGCCAGGACGACTCCCAGCCCTTGAGTTCCTTCTAACAGTTTGATGACCAGCGGTGCTCCACCTACTTTTTCAACGACGTTGCTCACGTCCTTTGAGTAATTACTGAAAACGGTCTTGGGAAGGTCCAGTCCCGCGCGGGAAAGAATTTGCAGACTTCGCAGTTTGTCCCGGGAACGCACGAGTGCTTGGGACTCTGTCGCGGTAAACTTTTTCATCATCTCGAACTGGCGCACCACCGCAGTACCAAAAAACGTCACCGACGCACCTATACGCGGGATCACGGCATCCACATCGGTAATTTCCTGTCCTCTATATATGACGCTGGGCCTCTTTTTTTGGATGACGAGGTCGCATTTAGTATGATCGATAATGACCATGTCGTGACCTTTCTTCTTGCCTGCCTCAATGATTCTCCTGGTGGAATAAAGGTTGGGATTGGCCGATAATACTGCAAATTTCATTAAAGATTCTTTAAGTTTACTGTCGCCTAAGGTTCATTTTTGAACCCGCTAACAAGTGGTAATATTACGATTTTGATGGCGGTGGTGAAAATTATGTGCAACGATTTCACGGGAGCGCGTGATTCTTTTGGATAGTGGCTTGTATTTGGGGGATTCCGCTTTCGCGAAAGCGTAAAATTTACCCATCTCATAGAACCTACAATGATCTTGTTTTTAAAGGACATCGTGCTAGTCTGGTTCATTTTTTCAACTCAAAGCCCCTATTCCCTGCTGAGTATCTTAATTTTGCAGATTCCTAATCCCAGCATTTCCCATGGCATTTGACAAACATTTTTTATACGATTACCTCCTTGAGACCGGAATGTCCGACAGTACTGCCGCTTATTTGAACGCGTTGATATTGCTGGTCGGGCTGCTTATTATTGCGTTGGTGATTGATTATGTTACAAAAAAGATCATCATCCAGTTGTTCTCCAGATTTGCCGAGGCCTCCAAAACCAATTTTGATGACCTCCTGGTAAAAAATAAGGTGCCGCGCAATATAGCGCACATCGTTCCCCTCATCGTTGCGATAAAGTTGAAGGCGGTGGTCTTTATGGATTTTCCGGGCGCAAGAAATCTCGTGTCCATTGGTTTACAGGTTTTTATAATTATTCTTATCCTGTGGATAGCCCGCGGCGTGCTCAATACCTTCCGCGATTATTTTAAAACGCTGCCCAATTTTAAGGACAAGCCCATAGATAGCTACATACAGGTGGTGATGATCTTTGCCTGGATCATCGGGATCCTATCGGCCTTTGCGATCATTACCGGTATCGAATTTATAAAGTTCATCACTACCCTGGGAGCGGCGTCTGCGGTTCTATTGCTGATTTTTAAGGATACCATCCTCGGATTTGTGGCGAGCATACAGGTTTCCATCAATGACATGGTGCGCATAGGCGACTGGGTGACGTTTGAAAAATATGGCGCCGATGGAGACGTGACCGAGATCAACCTCTCCACGGTAAAGGTGCAGAATTTTGACAAGACCATTACCACCATTCCCACCTATGCACTGATTTCTGACTCGTTTAAAAACTGGCGCGGCATGTCCGAGTCTGGTGGACGACGCATAAGAAGGTCTTTAAGTATTAAATTAGATAGCGTTAAGTATTTATCTAAGGATGAAGTAACTGCGCTCAAGGATATTGAACTGATCTCGTCCTATATAGAAACCCGCCAGACCAACATCGACGATTACAATACCGAAAATAACATCAACAAAGGGATTCCGCTCAACGGCCGCAACCTGACTAACATCGGCGTTTTCAGAAAATATGTGGAAACCTACATCGAGAATCACAGCGGCGTGAACAAGGACATGATGATCATGGTGCGACAGCTCGCTCCCACTACTCAGGGAATACCGCTGGAGATCTACGCCTTCAGCAGTGATAAGCGCTGGCAAAACTATGAATACATCATGGCAGACATCTTTGACCACGTGATCGCCGCCGTTCCCTATTTCCACCTCGAGATTTTTGAACTGCCCAGTAATTCTGGTTTTAGAGGAATTTCTACAAAGGATTAATGGTGATATTGGGTTTTAGTTAGAGGAAATGCTACTTTTTATAGAAGGATCGTGCTGATGTTTCAATCGAATAATTTTATAAGCTAAGCATCCCATTCCTAGTATTTTGAAATTCTAGAAAGCGTATTTTGTATGAGTTGCGTTGAGCTTTTGCCTACTCCGCATTCTTGGGCAAAATCTGGCCACATCGCAATAGAAGATTGTACTTGTTCTATAATTTCGTTGGGCTTTGTTATGCTGAAATGATCAGCGAGAGCCAAAAGCTGCTTTTTACCAGGCCTTGCTCCTTCTCCATCGACCGTAGTACTGTGTTCGTTTACTGCCGTTGAGGAAAACGTCAGATCATAGGCAGGCGCAAATTTCCATTTGCCCTGATGATCCATGAGCCAAGAGAAGTTTTTTGAATGGTCGTCCATGTTGTGGCCAAACACATTAAATGCAGCGAGTCTCAAAATCTCCCTGCGGGCAGTTGCAGTATTTTCTAGTGTAAACGCAGTATCTATAATATGACCATAATCTATTGCGCTACGTCGGTAATTGTCATGGACTAATCCTGCCATGGAATGCATATGAATATGTTTATTTTTTGCACGATCAAATCTTTTAGTTGCGAAGAACTGTTGATTAGTACTACTGGCAAGCAATCTGCACTCAGACATATCTATTCCTGCTGCAATTGCCATTTTATAATATGCGAACTCGATATTTCCTATATCGATCAAATCATGAGAACTGGGGAATTTAATGATCCAGTGTTCAAACCCTTCGGACAACTTATTGTGGCTATGGCACAATTGGTTGGTTTGTGGATTGAATCCCACATTTGCCTTGGGGCGCGCACCACCTGATGATCCGCCCAAGTTAAATAATTTCTCTATAATCTCTGTACTTGAACCTTCATATACTTCATTGATTGATGACTTTAAATGATCCAGGTCTATTTTACCTTCAAAATGTTCATTATTTTCAATGGCGGGTCTATAGATCAATGCTCCTTTTCCGGATTCCCCAACAAATGCCAATTGATCCAGAATATTGATGTCATTAATTGTTAAACCTTGCTTCTCCAGCGCTCGATGTAATAGCAACATTCCCCAACCGTCGGGCAGGGAATCATCAAAAACACCAAATATTCCATGAAACGGATCGGCTTTGGCTAATTGTAAACTACCGTCAAACCTCAATTTAATTGGCGAAAGGTTAAAGCCCTGTTCTAAATAACTAGCGGAATATTGGAAATATATCAAACGGTCAGAAAGTATGAGTGATCCTACTCTGACTTCTTTATTTCCATGATTGATCGAGACATGGACAACCATGCGTCCAGTACTATTATTTTCAGTTAAATTGCTTATCATGATATAAAGATTGGTAGGATTTTAAACGATCAAGACCCAGCATTAGCAGCTTTAAATAAATCTTTAATTTTTTGGTTATCAAAAGGTAACACAAATAGATCTTCAAAATCCGAAAGCCGTTGCAACGCTTCGGCAATTTTGAGTAGAGACTCAAAGGAAATTTTTCCCGTGGTTTCAAATCGCTTTACGCTCCCGTAAGAAACACCAGATTTTTTTGCGAGTTCTTGCTGGGTAAGTCGCTGATCCTTGCGCAACGCCGCAACGTTTTGAGCGGTGGAACGTAAAATATCTGACGGTAATTTTAGAACACTATACTTTCCCATAATAGATAATATATTGTCTAAATGTAATCAATTTATCCATAATAGATCAAATATTGTCTACTAAAAACAAAACATCGCTTTTTAAGTCTGGCAACACCTATTAAGTCTGGATCAAAATATTGAACTTAAAATATGAATGGATTATTAGATCATATTTTATGATATTCTATAAAAATAGTCCAATCCCAAACCTTTACAATTACCTATTTTTGAACCCGATGATGAATCTACTTTTACCTTTTCTAGCGGTTGTAGTTGGCACCGCTGCGGCGCTGTTCATAAAGCCAAAAAGCAATGGCAACATTAAGTTGCTGCTCACGTTCTCTGGAGCTTTCTTGCTGACCGCAGTAGCCACGGAGTTCCTGCCCGAAATCTATGAAACGGGAGATCGCAGCATGGGAATTTATCTGATTGCCGGTGTCTTTTTGCAAATCGTCCTGGAATTCTTTTCAAAAGGTGCCGAGCATGGACACTTGCACGTGAGCAAAAAAACGGTGCAGTTCCCCTATCTCTTGTTCGTTAGTTTGTGCCTGCACGCATTTCTTGAGGGCATGCCGCTGCAGGAATCGAACAGTATGGTCTATGGAATCGCCATTCACAAATTGCCCATCGCATTTATATTCACCGCGTTTTTATGGACGAGCAATTATGGGATCGTAAAAGTACTGTCCATCCTCATGTTTTTTGCGATAATGTCTCCGCTAGGGACAATTACCGCAGGATCTCTGGACATTTTCCAGGATTACATGCTTCCCATAAAGGCGATCGTGGCAGGTGTGGTACTCCATGTTTCCACCACCTTGATTTTGGAGTCCAGCGAGGGACACCGATTCAATCTTGCAAAAATTATCGTGATGTTTATCGGTGCTGCGTTGGGATTCTTGCTTTGAATTATTAGGCCTCCGATATAGTTGCCCAGTTCGGGTTTGATCTTGTAACTATTAGTTGGTGCTGTTCTGCTTTCGCGAAAGCTAACGGCCCACAATAGAATATACCATGGCAAAATGACTGATACTGCCGCCCAGGACGAATAAATGCCAGATCACGTGGTTAAAAAGTACCCTGCTCCAGGCATAAAAGATAATCCCGACCGAAAAGAAAATTCCGCCGGCGATAAGACAGTTCATCTCCATGGCAGTAAATTGGGCATTCAAGGTAGCGACATCTATGAGCGCCAGCCAGCCCATCGCGAGGTAGAGCACACTGGAAAATGCTTCAAATTTTCCCGTGAAGAACAGCTTCCATACCGTCCCAAAAAGTGCTATTCCCCACACGAGGCCCAAAATGAGAAATCCATTGCCCTGTTCCAGCGAGATCAGGCAAATAGGCGTGTAGGTTCCCGCAATCGAAAAGTAGATCGAGATATGATCCACCTTCCTTAACTGGAATTTGAGCTGGCCCGGCCTTACATAGTGGTAACTGCTGGATGCGGCATAAAGGAACAATTGGCACACCATATATACCACAATTCCAAATACTTGATAATTATTATAGCCATCCAGCTCCATCAGTAACAGAGCTGCAGCAAGGATAAAAAATAGAAAGCCGCCAAAATGGGTAATAAAATTCCAGCGTTCTTCCCTAGCCGTCTGTACTCTAGCCATGAAGTGATTTGTTGATCAGCTCCTCGCGCGCCTGTTCATATTCTGACACCATGTTTTCAATCACGGTCGCTGCGGGAATGATATCGTCTATAAGTCCCGAGATCTGTCCTATTTCTAGTTCGCCCTGATCGAGGTCGCCTTCATACATTCCCTTTTTGGCCCTTGCCCTACCCAGTAATGTTTTCAATTGATCCACGCTGGGATTGGTACGATATAGGTTTTGCACATCATCCCAGAATGGGTTGCGCAACATTCTCACGGGAGCCAATTCTTTTAAGGTCAGGTGTGTTGCGCCCTCACCAGCTTCAACTACGGCATTTTTAAAGTTCAAATGACTGCTGGCCTCATGGGTCGCCACAAAACGGCTTCCTACCTGGACGCCATCTGCACCCAGTGCCATCACTGCCAGCATTGCTCTACCGGTGGCTATTCCTCCCGCAGCTATCAACGGAATTTTTATGGCTCTTTCCACTTGGGGAATTAGGGTAAGCGTTGTAGATTCTTCCCGTCCATTGTGGCCGCCCGCCTCAAAACCTTCTGCAACAACGGCATCTACTCCGGCTTCCTGAGCCTTTAAGGCAAATTTTACCGAGCTTACCACATGGACGACAATGATACCCGCGGCTTTTAAACGTGAGGTATGGGTTTTGGGATTTCCTGCGCTGGTAAAGACGATGGGCACCTTTTCCTCAATAATAATATCTATAATTACCTCAAGATCGGCATACAGTAAGGGCACATTTACTCCATAGGGTTTGCTGGTAGCTGCCTTGGTCTTTTGAATGTGCTCCCGCAAAATATGCGGATACATAGATCCCGCGCCTATAAGACCCAAACCTCCCGCGTTACTGACGGCGCTAACTAACTTGTGACCACTCGCCCAGATCATCCCGCCCTGAATAATAGGATAGTTGATGCCAAAAAGTGCTGTGATGCGGTTGTCTTTCATGGAGATTTTTTAGGTGGGATAAAGGTATAAAAGAAATGAGAGCTTATAAAATGGATCTGTTTACTATCGGTTAATTCCCGTCCTTTCAGGTTAGGTATAATTATAAGAAGCCAACTCTTTGAAATAAACCGCTACAATTGTACAACATACGTTCATTAAGTTGATATTTAAGCGATCCTTTTGTAGTTCTGGATATTTCCATGGTTAGTTTTGTTTCTCAGATTTTGATTTAAGGTAGAAAGTTGTTCTTATTTTCATTTTCGCCTGGAGCTATAAGTTCCAATATATTCTAGTTTCTAAAACACCGCCATGAGAAAAATTTTACATTTAGGTTGCTTATTCTTTATTTCAATAGCACTTTCACAGAGTTTGCCCATAGATTTTGAAACTGGCGTTGCGACTTCCGATTTTGTAGATTTTGATGGCGGGACTGCCGCGGTGATCACCAATCCATTTATGACTGCCTTTAACGCAAGTAATACCGTGGCACGAGTCGTACGTAACGGAGGCGAAATCTACGCGGGCAGTAAAATCCCGTTAGCCGCAGATCTGGACTTTACCAATCTTACTAAAATCACCATGAAGGTCTATACCACGGCTCCAGTAGGAACGACGGTAAAGTTTAAACTGGAAGGCGCTGGTGGTGCGCGTGATACCGATGCGATGACAACGGTGAGCGGTGAATGGGAGACTTTGGAATGGAGTTTTGCCGGTACTCCCAGCACGCTGAATGAGTTGGTTTTCATGTTTGATTTTGGAAACATAGGTGATGGTACGGCGAGTTCAACCTTTTATTTTGATGATATTGAACAAGTTACCGGGCCTGCAAATCCAGTTCCCGCCACATTGCCCGTTTACTTTGAAAATGATGTCGTGACCACTGATTTCATGAGCTTTGCGGGAGCGTCGGCTGGGGTAATTGCAAATCCGCAAATGGATGCTATAAATGGTAGTAGTACTGTAGGTCAGGTCGTTAAAAATGGTGGCGAATTCTGGGCTGGAAGTTTTTTAAGGCTCACGGGCAATGTAGATTTGAGTAACAGGTCTCAGTTTTCGATGAAAATTTATACCGATGCTCCGATAGGTTCTAGGATAAAACTAGAATTGGAAGGTCCGGATGGAAAAACTGACCTGGATTATGTGACCACGGTTTCTGGCAGTTGGGAAACGGCCAGTTGGAACTTTTATGGAACGACGGGAGATTATGATATTTTGATTTTCATGTTCAATTATGGTACTGTGGGAGATGGCAGCGCGAGCTCCACCTATTTATTTGATGATATAGAACAGGTCGTGGGAGCCGTAATACCCGATGCCGTGCCCGCTACCTTACCTATCGACTTTGAAACCTCTGTGGTAACTTCAGATTTGAGCGATGTATTTGGAGCCAAATCCTCAATCATATCAAATCCCAGAATGAATGCGGACAATCCCAGTGCGACCGTAGGGCAATTTGTGAGAAGTGGTGGTGCTCCATGGGCCCAGAGTAAAATAGAACTGACAAATTTTATGGATTTCTCGACAAATAATTCCATCTCAATGAACGTTTACACGGAGGCTCCAGTGGGAACGATTTTAAAGTTTAAGGTAGAAAGCACGGTTACCGGCGCGGCAAACGAGCGGGATGCCATAACCACGGTATCGGGAGCATGGGAAACCTATACCTGGGATTTTACCGGTGATCCACCGGTGTATAACGTGATCACTCTTATGTTGGGTTATAACAGGCTCAACAACGGCTCGCCCAGTGCGACCTTCCTCTTTGATGATATCCAACAAATAGACACTACACTGAGCAATGGCGATGAAGTTATCACAGATAATAGTATCCAAGCGTTTCCCAATCCAGCAAGCGATCTGCTCACCATTAGCTCAAATATTGAGCCTATCAACCGCATTGTTATCTATAATGTAACCGGCACTATAGTGGGTGAACTGACTCCCAATGAGGAAAAAATTTCCATAGATGTTTCCAACTATGCCACTGGAGTTTACCTGGCAAAAGTATCTACAAATACCACGCTCACCACTTTAAAAATCGTTGTCAGATAGTAGTGATGATCATGCATTAGATCTCATTTTGAGTTAGTACAAAAGTAACTTATTGTTGGGATGATTGAATTAGCGACATTACCCTTTCTAGAATTCCGCTTTCGCGAAAGCGTAACAACATTCCAAAGAATCTAGCAATAAAAAAATCCAACCACGGAATATTTAAATGTAGAAGTTAAAATCGATACGTTTTCCTGATGTTCTAGGAAATATTCCATAATTTTGGAAAAATTCCACTATTGAAGATCAGCAATGAAAGTTAAGGAGCAATACTACACGGTTATAGATGTCGAGACTACGGGCAAAGGGCTGGGCGGCAATAGAATGACAGAAATATGCATCGTACGTTTGCACGGTAGCGAGATCGTCGAGAAGTTTACCAGTCTCATCGATCCCGAAGTCCTTATTCCCGACTTTATCACGCAACTAACGGGAATAGACAATGAAATGGTGGCGTCTGCTCCCCTATTTCATGAAGTTGCCGATGAGATTGAACGCATGACACGCGACTGTATTTTTGTGGCGCACAACGTCAACTTTGATTACAATATCATACGCAATGAATTTAAACGTGTAGGAGTCGATTTTAAACGCAAGAAACTCTGTACGGTAAGGCTTTCCAGAAAAATGATACCGGGAATGAATTCTTACAGCCTTGGAAAATTGTGTAATTCTCTGGGAATAAAACTAGAGAATCGACATCGTGCAGAAGGTGATACCGACGCCACGGTAACGCTTTTTCAACAATTGATGGAGCTGGATGAAGATGGAAGGATCTTTGAAAAGTTTGTGAACGGCAGCAATCAAGAGGGCACCTTTCCTCCGCACCTGGATCGCTCCCAGTTTGCAGACCTACCAGACCTGCCGGGAGTTTATCTATTCAAGAATCAGTCTCAAAAAGTCATCTACGTAGGAAAGGCAATCAATCTACGTAAAAGAGTCTTGTCCCATTTCTACACAAAGCGCAGCAAGTCCTATCTCATGTGTCAGGAGATCTTCCACATTGAGCACATTCCTACGGGCAATGAATTGGTTGCTTTATTGCAGGAAGCTGACCTGATCCGTCATTATTATCCCAAATTCAACAACGCTCAAAAGAAACCTAGAAAGGCCTATCAGATACTGCATTATAAAAATCAGTTGGGCATTATCCAATTTGCCGTCGGACTGGTAAAATCCTACGACAGCAGGATCGTTACCCATTATAACCGGGCGCATGCCGTCGAGCAACTGGAAGAGGTGTGTGCATCCTTTAAACTATGTCCACGTTATTGTAGTTTCAATACGGGTGACTCGTGTACTTCACATTATTTGATAAAAACCTGCAAGGGCATCTGCTGTGATAAAGAACTGGTGTCACTTTATAATATAAGAGCCAACCAAGCGATTGAGTCCCTGCGTTCCCAAAATCCGAATTTCATCATCAAACAGCCCGGGAGAACCAATGAAGAAAGCTGCTTTGTCATGGTGAAAAATGGCGAGTATCAAGGTTATGGATATATCGACCAATATGCCAGTATTTCAAACATGGAGGATTGCGAGGACTTTATAGATCGTAAGGTGGCCAATTTTCACACCAACCAAATTATAAAATCCTACCTGAACAAATACGGAGAAAGACAGGTCGTCTATAACACGGAAGTGACGGTTGATTAACACTTTAACTTTTTGTTTTTTAAGCCATTGTGTCTTTCAAGTTAAGTAAAAGTTAATAATCGATCTGCTAAGAAAATATTGGCTTTTCTGTCCGAAACAACCCATTAAATTTGCGAAAAAAACTATGGATTTAATAATTTCACAAAACGGATATAGTGACTACAAAAGAAAGGTACTGGATGAAAATGAAAACATCCTGGAAGATCAGTCAATCCTTGAAGGATATATGGAAGTAAATGTTGCTTTATAGAAGTGCTTGATTCTAGTATTGGGAGAAAGTAATTTCTAATAACTAAAAATCCCTGTAAGTTTAAAACTTACAGGGATTTTTTTATCTAAATATTGAGGTTTTAAATCAATTTCTTCGTCGGCGGTTGTTATTGTTATTGCTGGAATTACTACTGCGATGACTGCTTTTTTTGCTGTTGTTATTCCGCCTGTTATTATTGTTACTGTTGTTGTTGTTATTATTGCTGCGGTGCGTGCTAGTATTGCGATAGATCAATGCTTTGGATTCCAGAAGGTCCTCGTCCTTTGCCGCTAGGTTGATCTCACCACCACTCATTTCGAACAAATGTTTGAAGATCACCGAGTCGTCAACCGAATCCTTGTTCCAGTTCAAAAACGATTTTTTCATATGATTGGCAATGATAAAAGTAAGTGCCTCACGTTTCTCACCTCTTTCCCAGCCCAGTGCCACATCGATCATTCCCTGGATATTATTGCCGTAGAAACGGTATTTGGGTCCCTTTTGAGGATACGACATGCGATCTGGGTGCGCGTTGAGCGTTTCCTTATCTGGAATGGGATACGGTGAATCCACATCTAGATCAAAGTCTGCGATTACAAACAATTGGTCCCATAACTTGGTCTGAAAATCTTCAATATCCCGCAAGTGCGGATTCAAGTTTCCCATAACGCCTACGATCGCATTTGCCATGCGATTGCGCTCTTCTTTAGTTTCCATTGACTTGCAGTGTTCCACCAATTTTTGAATATGCCTACCATATTCAGGTATGTTGAGCTGGTTGCGTTCTGTATTATATTCTAGAGATGAAATCAAAATAAAATGGGATATGAGTTAAGGATCGCAAAATACATTTTTGCAATTAATTATTTAAGCTTTTATAGCGATATAACACCAGCGATCTTACCTACTTCCTTGTACTTTCGGATGACCGATTCAGGATTATTCATCATTACAAGTATGGAAAGGCTGGTATAGGTTCCCTTGCTGGATTCTTTGGTAGTAATTACCGCTCCCATATTGTTGAACATCTGCTCGATCTGGAAAACCTTCTCCCCAGCAGTAGGAACAATAAATTTAAACAAATATTTACTGGGCCACAGACTGGTATCTGCCAGTTGCTTTTTGAGTTTGTCGTAAAATTCTTCGGGATTGGGTGCTGCCATAAAATAATACACAAATATAATGATGAGATGCTCTTTATCCTTTCCTAGATTGTGTTAATTTGTAAACATGTCAGATATTAAACGTATAGTTCTTATAGGTGGGCCCGCTAGTGGAAAGACCTCCGTAATTGATCAACTGCAAACCACTAATAATCAAGTGTTCCCAGAAATAAGTCGGGAAGTTATACAAGAAGCTCGCAAAAGCGGCATCGAGCAGCTTTTTCTCACCGATCCCCTAGCCTTTAGTAATCAATTGCTGGCTGGACGTATTTCCCAGTTTAAAAATGCACGTTCAGGCAATAATTTTTACGATCGAGGCATTCCTGATATTCCTGCCTACCATAAGTTTACCGGAGATCCCATTCCCACAGAATATATGGATGCTTGCAGGGACTTTAGGTATGATAGGGTGTTTTTTTTCGCGCCTTGGGACAAGATTCATCAGCAGGATGAGGAACGTTATGAAGATTTTGAACAGGCTACACTCATCGGCAACCTATTATTGGAGACCTATAAGCTGTTAGATTATCAGATTACTATCGTACCTTTTGACACCGTAGAAAACAGAATGAATTTTATAATCAACCACAATAGCGATTGAGTTCTGAATCTTTAGATATATTAAAATCAACATTTGGCCATACCGCCTTTAGACCGCAGCAGGAATCGATCATAGATGCGGTGCTTGATGGTCGGGATACGCTCGCACTATTGCCCACGGGTGGCGGTAAATCCATCTGCTATCAGATACCCGCACTGCAGCGCGACGGCATTTGTATCGTTATTTCCCCATTGATCGCGCTGATTAAAGACCAAGTGGACCGATTGAAATCAAAATCCATTAAAGCAATTGGAATAACGGGCGGTATTTCACATCGGGATCTCAGTGATATTCTAGATAATTGCATTTATGGAAATTATAAGTTCTTGTACCTCAGTCCAGAGCGATTGCAACAGGAACTGGTCAGGGAGCGCATCGAGAAAATGAAGGTGAATCTGATAGCCATCGATGAGGCCCATTGCATCAGTGAGTGGGGCCACGACTTTAGACCTGCCTATCGGGATATAAATTTGATCAGATCGTTTGCTGGCGACGTACCACTACTTGCCGTTACCGCTACCGCAACTACCCTCGTCCAGGCCGATATAGTTTCCAATCTTGAACTGGAACATCCAGCAATCTTTAAATCCTCTTACCTCCGTCCCCATTTAAACTATAGTTTTGATAAAACTAGTGACAAGCGCACTGCCTTGATCCATTTTTATCAAAAAAACCCAGGTTCTTCCATTTGTTATGTACGCAGCCGCAAGAATACCATCGAGTTCTCCAGGTTTCTAGGTCAAGGAGATATATCAGCGAGCTCCTATCACGGTGGGCTGAGCAATAAGGAGCGGGATCGTGCGGTAAAGGAATGGACGGGCAACGAGATCAAGGTTATGGTTGCCACAAACGCCTTTGGGATGGGAATCGATAAGGCAGATGTACGATCTGTGGTACACCTACAGCTGCCGGACAGTATCGAGAGCTTATTATCAGGAAACAGGACGCACGGGTCGCGATGGCAAGTCAGGTATCGCAAAATTTATTTATAACGAGAATGACATTGTTCACGCCAGGAACCAATTTATCAAAGCACTGCCTACGACCGCCATGTTGAAAAAAGTGTACAGACGCTTGAGCAATTATTTTAACATTGCCTACGGAGAGGGCGTGGATAGCAAATTTGACCTTCCCTTTGCCGATTTTTGCCGACAGTATGAACTCAATGGAATCGCCGTTTACAGCGCGTTGCAGGCACTGGATCGCTTTGGCGTGATATCGCTGGATCAAAATTTCAATAATCGTTGCATGGTCAGCTTTCGCGAAAGCGGAACAAAAATTAATGAATTTACCAGAAATAGAGCAGAAGAAAATGCAGTCGTACAATCCATTTTGCGCACCTATGGAGCAAGTCGAGCACAGGTAGTCCAGGTCAACACAAAATTGATAGCAGTGCGCAGCAACACGACGGAAAAACAAGTGGTCAATACCTTAAAAGACCTTCATGATAAGGAGTTGATACACCTTAAACTGACAAGGACCGATACTACAGTTACCTTTCTGAAACCGCGTGAAGACGATCGAACCATCAACAGCTTTGCGAGGGAAATAGAAGCGTATAATGCTACCAAAGCGGCAAAGCTGGAGGCCATGATCGCATTACTGGAACGCCGGGAATGTGTGGAACGGCAACTGCTGAGGTATTTTGGCGAGGTGATGCAAGATGATTGTGGACGATGTAATTATTGTACGGTACAGTGGAGAGGCAGTAAAGAGCCCAAAAGTAAAATTATAAACATTCTTGCAAATAATGAATGCAGCGTCATTGAGATCGCACAAAAATCAGAACTGGATAAACGGGTTGTTATTGAATGCCTGCGCGAGCTCATCGAGCAAGACATTATCATTAATATTGCACCGCAAAGATTTAAATTGAAAAATGGATAAATTGAGAATAGTATTTTTTGGCACCCCAGGGTTTGCCACGCATATCCTGGATGGTCTGGTACAGTCTAGGCATGAAGTCGTAGGCGTAGTTACCGTTGCCGACAAGCCATCGGGACGCGGACAAAAGGTGTCCATGAGCGATGTAAAAAAATATGCCGTGGAAAATGGGCTCAATACCCTCCAGCCCACCAACTTGAAATCACCAGCTTTTATAGATTCCCTGAAAGCGCTCAAAGCAGATCTGTTCATTGTGGTCGCCTTTAGAATGTTGCCCAGGAACGTCTGGAACATGCCCCACCTTGGAACTTTTAACCTCCATGCCAGTCTATTGCCACAATATAGAGGAGCGGCACCCATTAACTGGGCGGTGATACATGGCGAGCAATCATCTGGAGTGACCACGTTTTTCATCGATGATAAGATCGACACCGGTGAGATCATCGCTCAAAGTAAATGTCATATAACGCCTCGGGAGACTGCCGGTAGTCTCTATTTGAAACTGATGGAACTGGGCCGTAAGCTCACCATTGAGACCGCTGATGCGATTGCTGATGGAAGAGTCACGACTGTATCCCAAAAGGAACATCAAGATTTAATGGAAGCTCCCAAGCTTGATGCCGTAAATACGGTAATTGATTTTAATAATACCGCTGCAAATGTTGACGCCCTGGTAAGAGGTCTCAACCCCTTTCCCATTGCAAAAGCAATCTTGATCAACAGTGAAAAGATACAGATAAAGATTTTTGAAACGGAAGTTGTTGATAAAATGCATAGCATGACACCTGGAGACATCGTCATAGAAAATCGACAGATCTTGGTTGCCTGTTCCCTAGGCTTTGTAATCCTTAAAAAACTTCAACTACCGGGTAAAAAACCGATGTCGGGCAAAGATCTCTTAAACGGCTATAAGTTTGAGAACGACGCTAGATTTGATAAGGCATAAGCGAAAAACTTGATATATTACTTGAAGTTATTAACATTATGTTAATGTTATTAACAATTTAAGCATAAAATGTCTCATTCTCTTGTATCATCTAATAAACCGTATAAATTTGTTGAACGTTTTTAGTTTAACCCAATTATAATAACCCCATTATGAACAAAACTGATTTAATCGAAGGAATGGCAGAAAGTGCTGGTATCTCTAAAGCTGCCGCAAAAAAGGCTCTTGAGTCTTTCCTAGGAAATGTAGAAGGTAGTCTTAAAAAAGGTGATCGTGTTTCCTTAGTAGGATTTGGTTCTTTCTCTGTTTCTAAAAGAGCTGCAAGAGAAGGTAGAAACCCACAAACAGGTAAGACCATTAAAATTGCTGCTAAAAAAGTAGTGAAGTTTAAAGCTGGAAGTGATCTTCAAAAAGCGGTAAACTAGGTTTTATTTAAGATCTAAAATCTAAGCCCGACTGTAATCACAGTCGGGTTTTTTGTTGCTTTATTCCTACTGATTCCTATTAATTATCCTCTTTTATACCGTGATTTAAAAATTTAGGTTAAATTTAAACACCTAACAGCCCAATTCATGCAAAAGCTCATACCCCATAAAGGTAAACTCCTGGTTTCTGAACCCAATATCATAGGCGATGATTCATTTTCAAGATCTGTTGTGCTGGTTACAGAGCACAACGAGAACGGCGTTGTCGGTTTTATCCTTAATAAACCGCTTGATTACACGCTGGATCAACTCATTCCAGAGATCGTTATAGAACTAGAGGTCTATCAAGGCGGTCCTGTTGATAAGGATAACCTGTATTTTTTGCACAATATTCCCGATTTGATTCCCAATTCACACATGATTGACAATGATATCTACTGGGGTGGAGATTTTGGTGCGGTAAGTGGCCTTATAAATGATGGAATAATCACCAGCAGCGATATCAGGTTTTTTCTGGGCTATTCGGGTTGGGAACTGTCGCAGTTGCAAGATGAACTGGAAGGTAATTCCTGGGTCGTGGTCGATAATGAGCAAAACAATGATCTACTAGCTTCCAACTCTACTGACATCTGGAAGAATCACATGAAAACACTGGGTGGTTCTTATGAAATCTGGTCTAACGCGCCCGATAATCCTCAGTATAATTGAGTTGCCATGAGTAATATTGATTTCCAGCTGATGTGATTTTGTTGCTGCATCAGATTAAGAAAGTAGTCAATGACTTTAACATCCAAATACCATTATAAGTGTGGAGATTTTAAAATTGATGTCCACTCACATTCCAGATATTTTTTCCTTAAAATATTCTGTTTATGATCACAAATGGTAAAATTTGCGGCATAAAAGCTACCAATTCTATATCTATAACTTCTAGGCCAATTCTAGATGCTTTTAAGTCGTTACACTCAACTGCCCGTCGTGCCTTAGCAGGCAGCCGCAAAAGCATCACCTCTCTCCTATCTCAATATCAAGAACTCACAACGGCGGTTGATGGAATATTCATCCTCCGTACAGTTATCACCACAGGGAACGAGCGGCTCGCTCTCGCCATAACCTTTGGAAGTAAGTCTGGACTGTGCAATTCCTTGGGAAATGAGGTAGTTCATTGTGGCATCTGCGCGGTCTTTTGAAAGGCGCAAGTTATAGGCATCTGAGTTTCTGGAATCTGTATGCGCACCCAGCTGGACTTCCATACGTGGGTATTTGTTCAACAGGTCTACTAAAACATTCAAGGTTTTTGCAGCTTGTGGCTTAATCGCAGATTTATCAAGGTCAAAATAAATATTCTCCAATTGTATATACACATAGCCACTTTCCTGATCGGTCACCACCAGTGCTTCTGCACTGTCGTATGACTCCAGTTGAAGCTCTATGTCAAATTCTACAAAACCTTCATCCCTAGTTTCGATTTCTTCGGTTTTTGTAATGTAGAACGGCTTGTAGCCTTCTATTTGATACTTGGTATTGGGAAGCACGTTAAAGCTGTAGCCGTTACCATCCTCAATGAGCATCTGTTCCACGATCTCACCATTTTCATCTATGAGTGTTACCGTAGTTCCCGTGAGAGGCTCCTTGGTAATCGCATCTATAATGGCTCCCTTTATCACAAAGGTGCGGTCATTATCATCGCGTTCCAAAAAATAAAGTTTATCGTTTCCAGTCCTATTGGAAGAAAGAAACCCCTTTTCATAATTCTCGCTGTAGTAATAGGAAAAATCATCCCTACCGGAATTGACAGTTTCTCCTAGATTTATGGGTGGTGTAAAACTGCCGTCCTCACGTTTTCTGCAGAAGTATATGTCCAGTCCTCCATAACCATCGGGCCGGTCCGAGGCAAAATAAAGTGAACCGTCGTCATCAATAAATGGGAAATGTTCTCGATATCCCGTATTTATCTCTTCACCTAGATTTACCGGTTTGCCATAAGTTCCGTTTTTATCAATTTCCACATAATAAAGATCAAAATTGCCTTTATTATTACTCATATCGCTTGAAAAATAAAGCTTGGGCTCATTTTTATCCAGATAAGGATGTTGGGTAGAGTAAAAATCACTGCTGAATGGGAGGACTTCAATGTTCTGCCACTCACCCTCCAGCAGATCTGCCTTAAAAACCTTTACGTGAGCGATCTTCTGTCCTTTGATTTCCACGCGTTTATCGTTAGTCCTTGAGAAGAACATGATCTCACCATTGATGGTAAAAGAAGCGTTGCTCTCGTGGGTCTTGGTATTGATATCTTCAGAAAACGGCTGTATATCCACCAGTTCATTTTCCTCGGAGAGTTGGCCCATATATAGGTCGAGATAAGGCTCGTCGTTCCACTTATAATTGGATTTGGCCTTGCTGCGTATGGACGCAAAAACAATTGTATCCTTATAAAAACTAGCTCCAAAATCCCCAGCCTCAGAGTTGCCGACTTCTCTCACCAAGTATTTATGGGGCAGTATTTTATTGAGTTGTTTAGATAGTGAGTCCGTATTTACCTTTAGATCTGTAAAGTTGTTGAGGATGGAATCTGCTTTTTTTACATTTCCAGTACCTTTTAGCGCATGACTGTAACGTTCTGCATATTCCTGTTTGATCCCTTTTGATTTTTTGCCGAACAACGTTTGATAGGTCTGCGCTGCCATGTCCAGTTTGCCGGTATAATAATAGGCGTCGCCCAGATTTTGGAGCACCTGTCTGGTGGGTTTCATTTCTTGATACAGTTCTATGGCGCGCACATAGGAGCGGTTTTCAAACAATTTATCTGCCTTGGAAGGTTTTGAGGATTGCGCTTTCGCGAAAGCGGAACACCCCAACAACACCACGACAACTATAAATTTTGAGATCTTGACCATATTAGAAGAATCGAGGGCTTTTATCATATCCATTGCTCGTTTTGCTCAAATCCATTAATATCATGACCTCGTGTGAGCCGTTGTTGAACCTGCCCAGATTGGAAAAAAGATAGTCGTAGGCATAACCTATTCTCAAAAATGAGTTGATTTTAAAGTTAACCAATCCCTGTGCTTCATTTTCAAAACCGTAGGAAACGCCCACCTCAAATTTATCATTGAACAGAAGGTTTGCGGTAACGTCCAGACTTATGGGAGCATCCACCACAGAGCTTGCGAGGAAGGCGGGTTTAAACTTTAGGTTTTCATTGAGAGGCAGGACGTAGCCAGCGGTCAGGTAGAGATTCAATTCCTCTTTGGCCGAGCTGAATACGCCGCTCTCATCCTTTAAATGTTCCGATTGTAAAATATTGGGAGTTGAAAGTCCCACATAATAATTCTCTCCAAAGAAATATGTTCCCAGCCCGACATTGGGAAATATCGAGCTTATACTGTTTGCAAATGAAGAATCTGGCAGCGGGTCTGAATATACAAAACCGCTAAAGTCCGTACTGAATGAGGTGAATCCAGCCTTAAGTCCAAAGGACAATGCCGTGGTTTTCCCCATGGGAAGCACGTAGGCATAGTCCAGATAAAAGTTGGTTTCTGAAACCACATCGCCTATCTCATCGTGTACTACGGAAACTCCTCCCTGCATACGATCGGTAAATGACATGTGGCCAAATATCGATCCCGTAGTAGGACCTCCCACAGAGCCTACCCACTGAGCTCTATAGAGCACTCCCGCCTGGATGAGGTCGGTATCACTTAGCGCATAAGCGGGATTTATCACACTCATATTGTACATATACTGCGTATAATTGGGATCTTGCTGGCCCTTACAAAAACTGGACACGCAAAGAATAATAACAAATATGCCAAGTAATTTGAATTTCATCTTTTTTTCTACCATCAATTACTTAAATAAACTCTTCCCTGAAATGACTTTGTTCCATCTCCCAAATTCAAAATATAAAAATATACTCCGGCGGGCATCGTGCCATTTCCTATTCCCAAGCCCATATCTGTTGCTCCATCCCAGTCCTCTTTACCATTATTTCCTTTGAAAATGACATTACCGTTGCGGTTATAGATTTCTATGGTAAATTGTGGATAGAGTGTTCTTATGTTTCTAATAGTGAACAGATCATTGATTCCATCGCCATTTGGTGAAAAACCATCTGGTATGATGATGCCCAAATCATTACAGATCTCAACCAGTACGGTAACAGCAAGTCGATCGATCGTTGAACAGCCATTGGAATTAATCACTTCAGCATAATAAGTGGTTCCATTTGTCAGTATCGTATCGTCTGGCAAAGGATTTCCTCCGGTCGCTGTATCAAACCAAAAAACTGGCAACGTGGTTACAATATTTGCGCTGAGATCAGATAATGTGGGCTCATCCTCCAGGCAGAATATATTACCATCATTCACTAAACTTATGGTTTCTATGTCAATGATCTCAAAATCTAAATTGGATGGTGTTGCAAGAGTAAATCCACATGGAAAGTTAATGCTCGATATTCCAGTCAACTCAAAATTTGTGACTCCCGGATTGATGAGAAAATTTGATGCCACTGTAAAATTAGCAACGCCTGCGATAACCTCAACATTAATGGTATTGGAAGCAACATTAGCTCCAGAAAGCACATAAGTTATATCATAAAATCCGTCAGCCAGCTGATTTAATCCTAAGATGTCAATTTCATTACCTTCTCCTAAACATAGTGGATTATCCAAAACGATGGTAATTCCGTTTATTGGAATTTGCGACTCTACATTTACTATTACTGTAGAGGTTACATTTGAACTACAAGCACCCGCGCTCAATGTATAAGTATAAGTTCCCGCAGCATCAACGGTCGGATCAAAAACTCCGCTTCCACTACTTAAAGCCGGACTCCAAGTTCCTCCCGCATCTGGAGTTCCTCCCAAAACGGTAAACAGATCTACTGTTCCCGCATCCTCACAAAGATCAACACTGCCATCGGTTCCCGCATCTGGCGGAGTCTGGATGGTTACGGTTGCCGTAGCACTTGCATTGGTTGTACAGGGCGCAATCGCTCAACCGTATAGGTATAGACTCCCGCGGTATCGAGTGATGGATCAAATACTCCAGCTTCCGCTGGAAAGTGCCGGACTCCATACTCCACCTGCATCTGGTGTTCCTCCGAGAATTGTGAACAGATCAACAGCGGCATCAGTTGAGCAAAGATCAAGGTTGGCATCAGTTCCCGCATCGGGCAGTTCCTGAACTGTAACCACGACCTGCGAACTTGAAGGAGTCGTACAAACAGTATTGGTTAATGTGTAGGTATAAGTTCCCGCAACATCAACGGTCGGATCAAAAACTCCGCTTCCACTATTTAAGGCCGGACTCCAAGTTCCTCCCGCATCTGGTGTTCCTCCCAAAACGGTAAACAGATCTACTGATCCCGCATCCTCACAAAGATCAATACTGCCATCAGTTCCAGCATCTGGCGGAGTCTGGATGGTTACGGTTGCCGTGGCACTTGCATTGGTTGTACAGGGCGCAATTGGCGCAACCGTATAGGTATAGACTCCCGCGGTATCGAGTGATGGATCAAATACTCCGTTCCGCTGGAAAGTGCCGGACTCCATATTCCACCTGCATCTGGTGTTCCTCCCAAAATTGTGAACAGATCAACCGCGGCATCAGTTGAGCAAAGATCAAGGTTGGCATCAGTTCCCGCATCGGGCAGTTCCTGAACTGTAACCACGACCTGCGAACTTGAAGGAGTTGTACAAACAGTATTGGTTAATGTGTAGGTATAAGTTCCCGCAACATCAACGGTCGGATCAAAAACTCCGCTTCCACTATTTAAGGCTGGACTCCAAGTTCCTCCCGCATCTGGTGTTCCTCCCAAAACGGTAAACAGATCTACTGCTCCAGCATCCTCACAAAGATCAACACTGCCATCAGTTCCCGCATCGGGCGGAGTCTGGATGGTTACGGTTGCCGTGGCACTTGCATTGGTTGTACAGGGCGCAATTGCATCAACCGTATAGGTATAGACTCCCGCGGTATCGAGTGATGGATCAAATACTCCGCTTCCGCTGGAAAGTGCCGGACTCCATATTCCACCTGCATCTGGTGTTCCTCCGAGAATTGTGAACAGATCAACCGCGGCATCAGTTGAGCAAAGATCAAGGTTGGCATCAGTTCCCGCATCGGGCAGTTCCTGAACTGTAACCACGACCTGCGAACTTGAAGGAGTCGTACAAACAGTATTGGTTAATGTATAGGTATAAGTACCCGCAACATCAACGGTCGGATCAAAAACTCCGCTTCCACTATTTAAAGCTGGACTCCAAGTTCCTCCCGCATCCGGTGTTCCTCCCAAAACGGTAAACAGATCTACTGTTCCAGCATCCTCACAAAGATCAACACTGCCATCAGTTCCAGCATCTGGCGGAGTCTGGATAGTTACGGTTGCCGTGGCACTTGCATTGGTTGTACATGGCGCAATTGGCGCAACCGTATAGGTATAGACTCCCGCGGTATCGAGTGATGGATCAAATACTCCACTTCCGCTGGAAAGTGCAGGACTCCATATCTCCACCTGCATCTGGTGTTCCTCCGAGAATTGTGAACAGATCAACCGCGGCATCAGTTGAGCAAAGATCAAGGTTGGCATCAGTTCCCGCATCGGGCAGTTCCTGAACTGTAACCACGACCTGCGAACTTGAAGGAGTCGTACAAACAGTATTGGTTAATGTGTAGGTATAAGTTCCCGCAGCATCAACGGTCGGATCAAAAACTCCGCTTCCACTATTTAAGGCCGGACTCCAAGTTCCTCCCGCATCTGGTGTTCCTCCCAAAACGGTAAACAGATCTACTGCTCCAGCATCCTCACAAAGATCAACACTGCCATCAGTTCCCGCATCTGGCGGAGTCTGGATGGTTACGCTTGCCGTGGCACTTGCATTTGTTGTACACGGCGCAATCGCATCAACCGTATAGGTATAGACTCCCGCGGTATCGAGTGATGGATCAAATACTCCACTTCCGCTGGAAAGTGCCGGACTCCATACTCCACCTGCATCTGGTGTTCCTCCCAAGAATTGTGAACAGATCAACCGCGGCATCGGTTGAGCAAAGATCAAGGTTGGCATCAGTTCCCGCATCGGGCAGTTCCTGAACTGTAACCACGACCTGCGAACTTGAAGGAGTCGTACAAACAGTATTGGTTAATGTGTAGGTATAAGTTCCCGCAACATCAACGGTCGGATCAAAAACTCCGCTTCCACTATTTAAGGCTGGACTCCAAGTCCCTCCCGCATCCGGTGTTCCTCCCAAAACGGTAAAAAGATCTACTGTTCCAGCATCCTCACAAAGATCAACACTGCCATCAGTTCCCGCATCTGGCGGAGTCTGGATGGTTACGGTTGCCGTGGCACTTGCATTGGTTGTACATGGCGCAATTGGCGCAACCGTATAGGTATAGACTCCCGCGGTATCGAGTGATGGATCAAATACTCCGCTTCCGCTGGAAAGTGCCGGACTCCATACTCCACCTGCATCTGGTGTTCCTCCCAAAATTGTGAACAGATCAACCGCGGCATCAGTTGAACAAAGATCAAGGTTGGCATCAACACCCGCATCGGGCAGTTCTAGTATAGTAACAATTACAGAGGCAGTTGCAGTAATATTACATGGATTACCAGAAAAAATTGAGTAAGTATAGCGACCCGGTGCATCCACTGTCGGATCAAATATTCCAGAACCGCTTGCCAAAACTGGATTCCATGTCCCTCCAGTTGTAGGAAATCCACCTAGACTATCAAACAAATCAACGGGTGACAAATTTTCACATATCGATAAACTACCGTTTCTACCTGCATTGGGAATGGGTTGGATAGTTACCGTAGAAGTTGCGGAATCTGTAAAATTACAATTTGAATTTGCGCCAACTGTATAAGTATAAGTTCCTGCCAGATCAATTCTGGGATTAAAAACGCCAGTTCCACTGGTCAGAGTTGGAGTCCAGATTCCACCTAAATCGGGAGTTCCGCCCAAGACTGTTATCAAATCAATGGGAGCATCAATAATACACAGTTCTATCGACCCACTGATACCGGCATTTGGTGCAGTTTCCAAAGTAACGACTACATTGGAGGAAGTGGAACTACACGAGTCAGCTGCTGAAAACTGATAGGTATATGTTCCACCTGAATCTACCGCAGGATCAAAAACACCAGTGCCGCTGGATAAAGTGGGCGTCCAAACACCGCCCCTATCTGGTGTTCCACCTAATGCCAAGAACAAATCCACTGCAGGTGCATCCTCGCAAATAGTTAACGTTCCATCCGTACCAGTATCTGGAGCAGACTGTACAGTCACAGTGACCGCAGCACTTGATGTGGTATTGCAAGGAGCAACCGGGTCTATAGTGTAGGTATAAAACCTTCGGGATCTACAGCAGGATCAAAAACTCCTGTACCGCTTTGAAGCGATGGACTCCACACTCCACCTATATCTGGTGTTCCTCCCAATATTGCGTATAAATCAATCGCAGGGTCGGTTTCACAAAGATCAATGTTAGAATCTACACCAGCGTTTGAAACTTCTTGAATGGTAACTATAACTTCTGAGCTTACGGTAAGTGCACAAATTAAATTTTCAATTGTATAAGTGTATGCACCTTCTGGATCTTGAGATGGGTCAAAAATACCAGTACCACTAGATAAAGCAGGACTCCAAATGCCTCCTGTATCTGGCGAACCACCTAAAACGTTGAATAAATCAATGGGAGTTGCATCTTCACAAAGCCTAACGCTTGAATCCAAACCGGCATCAGGAGAGGATTCAACGCTGACATCTATGGTCGCGCTGGATGTAAGTGTACATGGAGCAGTTGGATCTATAGAATAGGTATAGATACCTTCCGGATCAACAGAAGGATCAAAAACTCCGGTTCCGCTTTGAAGTGCGGGACTCCATGTCCCACCCGCATCGGGAGTTCCACCTAAAACGGTAAACAAATCTACCATCGAGTCACTATCGCACAATTCAATGGATCTATCCAGGCCAGCATTAGCTATATCTTGTACATCCACCGTCACCTGTGAAGTTTGATCGCCCGTACAAGGGGCAGTACTATTTAAAGTGTAGGTATAAATTCCAGCATTATCGATTGCAGGATTAAAAATACCGCTTCCACTCACTAAAGTCGGTGTCCAGACGCCTCCAGAATCTGGTGATCCACCTAGAACAGTAAATAAATCAATTCTAGATTCATCTTCACATAGACTGATGCTTGAATCTATTCCCGGATCGGGTGCAGCTTGTATTGAAACATTGATGGTCGCACTATCACTATTGTTACATGGTGAAGTAGGATTAACTGTGTAACTATAAATTCCCTCAACATCAACTGCTGGATCTAATATTCCAGAACCGCTAGCTAAAGTTGGACTCCAAACACCGCCACTATCTGGCCTGCCTCCCAATAATGTGAAAAGATCAATTGCGGAATTATTTGAACATAATTGAACACTTGAACTAATTCCAGCATCGGGTGACTCTTCAATCGATACCAGTACTGTAGAAGAAACAATTAAATTACAAGGACTACCAGAATCAATCGTATAGGTATAAGTTCCGTTAGCATCAACTGAAGGATTGAAAAACCCAGTACCACTTGAAAGTGCTGGATTCCATAAACCTCCCGCATCTGGATTTCCTCCCAAAAAATTAAAAAGATCAACTGGTGGTTGATCATCACACAAAACTACACTACCATCTAATCCAGCCTCGGGAATGTCCTGCACGATTACGGTTGCGATAGCCATATCCTCTACCCCACAGGTCGAGTTTAAACCAACTTGATATGTATAATCCCCCTGAGGATCAATACTGGGGTCAAAAATTCCAGAACCGCTTGAAAGTGCTGGCGTCCAAACTCCACCAGCGTCAGGGGTTCCTCCTAAAACTGAAATTAAATTTATAGAAGCATCGGTTATACAAATTTCAATGGTGCCATCATTACCTGCATTTGCTATGGTATCAACATCAACTGTAACGGTCGAGGAAACTATTACATTACAGGAATTATTTGATGAAACTTCGTAGGTATAAACTCCTTCCAAATCCAACCTAGGATCAAACACACCAGTACCACTAGCTAGGCTGGGAGACCAAGTTCCACCCATATCAGGTGAACCACCCAACTGCGTAAAAAGATCAATGATGCCATCATCCTCACATAGGTCAACCGCCCCATTCGTTCCTGCATCTGCTGGTAGGCTTAACGTTACAGATATAGTAGATGATGGAGTTGTTGTGCAGGGCGCAGTAGGTGTAATAGAATAGGTATAGTTCCCATCTGCGTCAATTGTCGGGTCAAAAACTCCAGTCCCACTGTCCAAAGCTGGACTCCAAGTACCTCCAGAATCTGGCGTACCTCCTAAAGTCATGAACAGGTCAATGGGTGAATCTGTAATACAGATATCGATCGCGGCGTCCATACCTGTATCGGGAAGTTGTTGAATGGATACGGTAACTGAAGCTTGACTGGTGGTTGAACAAGGATTGTTAGGATCTAGATTGTACGTATAAACTCCTTGAGGGTCAATAGCTGGATCGAGAACGCCTGTTCCACTTGTTAAAGGCGGGCTCCATGTTCCGCCAGCATCTGGAGAGCCTCCCAGCAATGTGAACAGATCCAATGGAGCGTCATCCTCACATAAACTTGTAGAACCATTAAGTCCAGCATCCTGAGCTCTTATCACATTTATGGTTATGGTACTGGACTCGGGAGCACACAGTGTATTTGAATTCACCGTATATGTGTAAATAAAAGGACTTCCTGTAAGACTAAGATCAGCGGAATTTATAATTCCCCTACTCGCTCCTCTAATTGTTGTAGGGCCATTCCATCTTCCACTATTGTCTGGAGAGCCGTTAAGAATATCAAATAAAACAATATCTCCAAAAGTTGACAGCTCATCCTGGCAAAGATCAAGGGACGAATCCCCACCGGCATCATTTTGGGCAAGCAGTTGCACGGTCACCTGCAACCTTCCCACACTTTCACAAGGTAGATCAATAGAAGTCGCAAAATAATCCTCTCCGTTGACAAGGACTGTTTGATCACTCAACGGAACTACTGAACCTTGGGTATTGTACCACCTATTTTGAGTATCGGTTACTAGATCAGATATTAATGCAGGGTTATTGGGGTCATCACAAAATTGTTGTACCTGATCACCTATGGGCGTGGAAACGATTACTATATCAGCTTGGACAAAAAGACGGGAAGTCCTACAGCCTGTAATAGGATTGGACTGGTCGGCATAGTACACATCTCCATCAACAAGTTCAGTTGCTAATGGCAGCTCATTCCCACCAAAGGCATTATCATACCATCGTATATCATTTCCAACCGCATTGAGATCATTTAAAGTGGGCCTTCCATTATCATTGACGCAAAGACCTTGGAAATTTGTACCTCTGGGGCGTCCCGTGATCGTTATGTCCACTGGTTGCCTGTTGCCACAATCTCCAGCCGCATTATCTAAAAAAAGTCGTTGTCCATTGGTCAAAAAATTCTGTGGATCGACCGGCGTTGTGGAAGTCATGGTCTCAAACCAGGCAATACCCGCACCATTATCGGTTGCGCCCAAGTCATTTACCTGTGGCGACTGTAGGTCACAAAACTGAGGATTTGATCCCACCAACGTAGGACACTGGGAGGCAGCAAAAAACACGCTGCAAAAACTTAAAAAAAGTAATATTTTTTTCATTAATTTGTTTAACGTTGAACCAGCAACATTTTTTTCAACTGCTAGTACTGGCTGATTTTAAATGATCCAGTTCCATACCTATTTCCAGCCATCTTGACATATTCAATGTGCTCTCTCTGGTCACCTTTAATTATTTTTACAAGATCACCACCGTTGGTCTCAAAATTCCTGAACTTTCTTATTAGGTCGTAGGCAGTATTGAAACCTTGTTCGATCAATCGCTGCCGTGAGTCTTTCTCTTGATTTTTGACCTTGCCCGTCCTGTTTACCGCTTCTGGATATATCATTTTGAGAATCTTGAATCGGGTGTCGGATACATTTTGATCACTAGGTAAATAGGACTGATCAACAATCGCAGTCTGAATGTTGTACCTGCTACTCAATTTAAGCAGGGCGTTGGTTACATTGATAAAGATGCCGTCCCTATCTGTATTGAAAACGACATAGTTTTTCTTGGACTTGAGTAATAATGACTCTAGTGCAGCCTCGTCCGTGCGGTTCGTATTGCTCTCGGTTATGAATTTGAGTGAGTTGTCTTTTGCTTTCGCGAAAGCGAGATATTCCAACTGGGAAGGATCACTTACAATAATCACGTTATTACTGGGAGATCTCAAATGATCCAACAGAAAATCCTTAGATGAATTGCCCTGGCTTTTACTTATGAATAGGGTGCTTTCCAGATTACGGTCTGTGGCGATAAAATTATTAGTTACCACGATAGTTCTAGCAGATGGGTTCTTTACCTTTTCCAGTATCCTGTTGAAATCTGGTGCCAATATCAATTTGTTGGAATCATACAAACCTTGGGCTTTCATTATACTGTCGGTAATTGCGTAGCGTACATTGATCCCGGTATTATAATTCATGCCGGTCAGCGAGTCCATGGCCATCTCAAATCCCTGAAAATTGAGCATTTCTTCCTGTTGGGCCGTTAGAGGCTCAGACTCATTGACCTTCAAGGGCCGTGAGATAAATAGATCGTAGGATGCTTTTGTAAATGTGAGCAGCACATCGATCTGTGAAGCGGTTATTGCACCATTTTCAGTACCAGTCTTTTCAAGATCTGTAGTTTCTTTGTCTGTAACATTGGGAGTTTCAGGTTCACCAGGTTCATTTGTGGCAGGTTTATCCGTGTTCTCTGGTTTTTCTTCAACCTTTTCTTCCTGTATCTCAACATCGTCGGGTGGATCACTCGTTGCCATGGAGCTACCATCGGGAATAATAATGCGATCTCCAGCCAATAGTGTGGGTATCATGCTAGGATTTGCTGCTTCTAACTGCGGGATGGTCTTGTTGAAACGCTTGCTCAGTCCATATTTAGTATCTCCCTTTACCACTAGGTAATAATTTCCAGAAATATTCTTGGAGGCTGCTTTTAAACTAGGAATTTCAAGATATTGACCGGCGAGCAGTACTGTTCCTAAGCGGTCAACATTGGCATCGATCAGCTCACTCAAGGTTATCCCATACTGTCGGGCGATACCGTATAAGGTTTCTCCCCTTACCACGAGATGTGTTTTGAGCCCTTCCCTGCTGTTGGATATGTTGGAAGTACTATTTTCTTTGGGCACCTGTATTTGAGAATCAGCCAGTAAGGTGGGCACCATTTGGGGATTGAGCCTTTCCAGCTCTGCAATACTTATTGAAAATCGCTGTGAAAGTTTAAACTTAGTATCTCCACGCACTACCAGATAACTTATAAATTCGTCAGTTCCCGCAGTGGGAATATTTGAAGCAAATTGAGGCTGGGGAATGATGAGCTCCTGCCCTATCTGTATAAGGTCAGACGCATTGGGGTTGAGCAGGAGAACCTGTTTGGGATTTACATTATACTTGCGCGCAATCTGATAGACAGTTTCCCCTTTTTTCACATAATGCCGGGTCTTATCATTTTGTGCAAATGATAAACTCATGATCATGGTGCAGGACGCCAGTAAAAGATAAAAAAGTGTATTGCGAGTCATTAGGTACTACAACATGGGTTAATCACAAATTTCACCAAATAGTTAAGGAAATCCTAAGCAATAGTGAACATAAAAGGTTCAACTATTAACAATTTCAACAAATACCAATTTGTGGATAAAGATCTATTTATCAATGAAATATAGCAATCCAGACCAATTACAGCACGCTAATAGTGGACAAGTATGTTGAAACCGGCAAAAATCATTTATCGCGTCGCGCCCTACGCGCTTTCTTTTCCTTATACTTTCTGATGCGCTCCTCACGCTCTGCCAGATTGATGGAATCGTAGTCCTTGGGCAGGTTTGCCTCATAAATCTTCCATTGATCCTTCCCCTTGAAATAATCATAGGTAAATGCCGCATCTTGTTCAACCAGTTCATCCTGGATAAATAGATTGAGTAGGATATCCTCAATATAAAAGTCCTCGACGACGCCTTCTGGATCATAGGTTTCCTTGAGCGAGATGTTGAACAGTGAAGCCGTTTTATCAAACCAAAAAGCACTCCAGCCGCTGCGCAGCCGTTTTAAGAGATCATAAGTGGTCGTCCCGGTCTGGCGGTGAATCAGTTTTATAAGGATCTGGCCTTCGGTCTTTGAAAGTTTTTTGAGCTCGGCAGTGAATTCTTTCTCGATGTAGTCCTCCACCATTCGGGAGTAGCGTTTTTTTTCATTAACGGTCTTGAGGCTATTCAATCGCTGGTCAAGTACTACGAGGCGGCTCGCTGCAAGGGTTGCATAGGGCCATACTTTTTTTACCTTTCGCTTTAAGATCAGGTATTTAATGCGTTCATACTTACTATCAAATTTCAATCGCTGCAGCAACAGCACATCGTCCAGCTCAATGGCATTTATGGAGTCACCGTCCACGTAAAAGTATTGGCTCGCGGACTCTTTGATGCTATCTTTTGGGATGGTCGTGGGTTGCGCTTTCGCGAAAGCGGAACACATAAAAATCACTAAAAAAACAAGTCTATTCATAGTCGATCGATCCATTGCCAAAAGCATTCCAAAAATACATTGTCCAATTCATAAATGATTGCCGATGCTAATTATTATCTTCACGCTCTAAAATTAATTACATGGCTCAAGACAGCTTACTGAATAAAAAATCACTGGATTTTCTCGAAAACTACCTCAACACCCCATCACCCACCGGTTATGAATGGAACGGGCAACAGGTGTGGATGGATTATCTAAAGCCCTACGTGGATGAATTTATTACCGACAATTACGGAAGTGCCGTGGGAGTCATCAATCCAGATGCAAAGTTCAAGGTAGTCATAGAAGGACATGCTGACGAGATCTCGTGGTACGTGAACTACATTACCGATGAGGGACTGATATATGTGGTGCGCAACGGTGGGTCAGACCACCAGATAGCACCTTCCAAAAGGGTAAACATCCATACTAAACATGGTATTGTAACTGGACTTTTTGGCTGGCCGGCGATACATACCAGGGATAAATCTAAGGAAGAGCCGCCCAAACCAGATAATATATTCATAGACGTGGGTGCAGAAAATAAAAAGGAAGTTTTGGCAATGGGTGTTCATGTAGGTTGCGTGATTACCTATCCCGACACATTTTTTGTGCTTAACAAAAATAAATTTGTCTGTCGCGCGCTGGACAACCGTATGGGCGGTTTTATGATCGCCGAGGTTGCCAGATTATTGAAGGAGAACGGAAAGCAGTTGGATTTTGGGCTGTATGTAACCAACTCGGTCCAGGAAGAAATCGGACTGCGCGGTGCAGAAATGATCACCCAAACTATAAAGCCCAACATTGCCATCGTTACCGATGTTACCCACGACACGACCACTCCCATGATCGATAAAAAGTCCAATGGAGACGCTGCTATAGGAAAAGGACCGGTAATCGCCTATGCACCGGCCGTTCAAAACAGATTGCGCAACTTGATCATAGAAGCCGCGGAAGAACGATTGATTCCTTTTCAAAGGAGAGCAACTTCCAGATCTACGGGAACAGATACCGATGCATTTGCCTATTCCAATGGTGGTGTTCCCAGTGCTCTTATTTCATTGCCCTTGCGCTATATGCATACCACGGTTGAGATGGTGCACCGGGATGATGTAGAGAACGTGATACGCATGATCTATGAAACCTTGCTCAAAATCAACAACAACCACGATTTCAATTATTTCAAAAATAGGTCTGAAGGATTGTATTAAAAAAATCTAAATTCTTAAAAACCTCTATGTGCTTTTGCAGATGGAGGTCTTTTAATGAAAATAACCTTTGTTATTACAAAAAGCTGTTCCCCATTATTGTTTTCATAGGGATAGAATGCATCCTACCATTGTAAAAAATGCGCAATAATTTCTTTTATATTGAAGATGTAAGTTTTTCAAACAGATAGCCAACTAAAATTTACTTGGTGTATATTTACACCAAATATACTTACTATGTCCAGACAATCCATATCCCTGACTACCCCTAACGATGAATGGTTAAAAAATCAGGTTGCCAGCAAAGAATACGCAAGTAAGAGCGAGCTAGTCAATGACCTCATAAGACAAGCAAGAAATCAAAGAGCCGAAATAGAATACATCAGAATGAAGCTAGAAAAAGCTGAAAAGTCTGGAATATCCACGATGACAAAAGATGAGATTCTAGCAGAAGCAAAAGCACGGTACAATGGATAGTTATATTCTATCTGTAGAGGCCACTGAAGATTTAATAAGAATTCGCAATTACGGAGCAGCTAAATTTGGTCTAGATCAAGCAGATAAATATTACGACAACTTTTACAAGTGTTTTGAAATGATAGCCCAAAGACCCTATTCCTATGAATCTGTGCGTCATATTAGAAAGGAATGCCGACGTTGCGTATGCGGGTCAGATGTGATCTATTTTATAATTAAAGATCAAACAGTTTTCATTCTGAGCATACTAGGTCAACAAGATCGCAATAAATTTTTATAAACATCCATGCTTATTAATAGCCGCATTCTTTACGAGGACAACCATCTTATCGCGGTAAACAAACTATCTGGTGAACTAACCCAAGGCGATAAAACTGGTGACGTGATCCTACCCGATCTTATCAAGGATTATATCGCAAAAAAATACGACAAACCAGGTGCAGTCTATCTAGGCGTTATCCACAGATTAGATCGACCTACCAGTGGCATTGTGGTTTTTGCACGTACTTCAAAGGCGCTCACCCGCATGAATAAACTTTTTGCAGAACGCGAGACCGATAAAACCTACTGGGCGATGGTAGAGGGAAAGCCCACTGCCAAATCAGGAAAACTCATCCACTACCTGGTGCGCAATCCCAAGCAAAATAAGAGCTACGCCCACGACCACGAGGTTCCAAATTCTAAAAAAGCCATTCTTTCGTTCAAAGTATTAAAAATGATGGATAATTACAGTTTGCTGGAAGTAAAATTGGAAACAGGTCGTCATCACCAGATACGTGCACAATTGAGCAAGATAGGTTGCACCATAAAGGGCGATCTTAAATATGGCGCAAAGCGCAGCAATAAAAACGGTAGCATTCACTTGCACTCTAGATCTCTGAGCTTTATGCATCCCGTTAAAAAGGAACAGGTTACCATCATCGCACAACCAGACCAATTTGATGCTCTATGGAGAGATGCAATGAGTTAATGAAGTCACCTTATTGATCTCAAAACATATTGTTTAACACAGATCAAAACCTTTTAAAACATCTTTCAAGCGCGCGCTTATAATTAGAGAATAAAAAGCATTTGTTAGGCCTTGATGAGTTTTTAAATCTCTTACTTTTGCAGCCCGATCGAGAACTTAGAAAATCGGCGATTTAATGGATAACCTTATTACATTCTCAATCACCGTTTTTGCAGGTTTTTTTGCGATCATGAATCCTATCTCAAACATGTCGATATTCTTGGCATTGATGGAGGACAGCGACAAGGAGACCAGACGCCGCATAAGTTTTAAGGCTGTCATCATTGCATTTATTATCGTTACCGTATTTGTGGTTTTGGGTAATTTTATATTTGCCCTGTTCGGTATCACCATTCCTGCTTTTAAGATAACTGGTGGGATTTTGATCTTTTTTGTTGGATTTCAAATGTTACAGTCCAAGAAATCTTCTGTTAAGCATTTGAACAAAGTAAACATTGATGAGAATATTGCGATTTCGCCGCTGGCTATTCCCATACTTGCAGGTCCGGGAACGATCGTTACCGCAATGAACTTTGTGGCAGACGTTACCTATATTCAGATAGGACTGGTAATTCTTATTTTTGGTTTTATGTGCATGCTCAACCACATCACATTTAGTTTGAGCAGCCTTATTGCACGTAAGATTGGGGATAATGTCATCTCTGTGATCGGTAAGATTATGGGTTTGATAATTGCGATTATAGGAACCAGTATGATCATTGAAGGAATAAAAATATCCTTTAATCTGGAGTAGATTTTATTGACAATCGCGCCATGTAAAACTCATTCTAGAAACAGAATGCTTCCAAAAACATCGGCATTTACATAACCCTCATCGTTATTAACTCCGTGGGATTTTTTAGAGCCCATAAAATTTTCTCTCACCTCCTTCCCATCGTTATCGCCGTAAGCGATGGAAAAGCCTATACTTTTTTGTGCTATTATTTCTGTTGGATCTATAATCAGGACTCATTTTCAGCTGAAATCGTGTTATCATATAGTGTGATTGCCATTTCCCAAACGTGGATATTTCCCGATTGCGTGCGTGCAACTCTCACGTGGCTATCCAAAAAAATAGGTTGTTGAGTTGTGCTTTGATCTATCGCATGACCTTCTGTAGAGATGTGGTAGGCAAAGGCCTGATGGTTAAATTTATGGTCGCCGCCAGATTGATCTTCATCAACAAAGACCTCCACATAATCGCCCTTCCAGTAATTTTCCAAACCATTTTCAAGCGTGGGTTGTAAATAATCATCTGTTATCTCTGCTAAAATGTAAAGAAAATCAGCATCCCAAGAAAGTTTAAAACGACCGTAATAGTCCGTGTCGGCAACTTCTACGCCCATCCATAAATAATTCATATCGTACCAGGTTGCCGTTTCCCAAGCCTTGTCCTTGCCGCGACCATCAATTATAATAGCTGTGGGCGATCTGTACGCTTTAAAATTTCCGTTTTCCATGGCTGCAACGGGAACTACTTTTTTTAAGTCGTTATAATTTTCTTTTTTAATTGAATTCAAGTTATTGTTTTGAGTTGATCTACAACCCATTGTACTCAATATTATTGATATGAAAATCAACATTGACAATACATAATCTTTTTGAGTTCGAGTATTTTATCGATCATGAGGAACTTGAAAATTAATGGAACCAATACCTGTTTTGAGCTGTTCTCAAATTCAGTTGATAATTGATTGTATTGAGTTTTTGTTGTGATTCTGCTTTCGCGCCTGCCTGTCGTGCCTTAGCAGGCAGGAAAGCGGAATAATCTACCAACTATAGAAAAGATTCCTACTTTTCTATTACATCGGACGCTAGGATTTTTTCACATATTGGGTCAAAATGACAATGTGCTGACCGTTCACCTTCCCTTCTACCTGATCCGCATTATCGTGAACCAGTGTTATGTTGCGCACTGGAGTGCCGCGTTTTGCGGTAAAATTTGCTCCTTTTACATCAAGGTCTTTAATAAGGACGATGCTATCTCCCTTTTCTAATACCTGTCCATTTGAATCGCGGTGGACGATGACTTCGCCGCGTTGGATTCCTGCCTCGGCCCAGGCTTTTGTATCATCTTCCATATACATCATCTCGAGAAGATCTACCGGCCAGCCTTCACCCTTCAACTTGTTGAGCATGCGGTACGCGACAACCTGCACCGCTGGAACGCTGCTCCACATGGAGTCGTTGAGAGCTCTCCAGTGGTTGGGCTCGATAAGGCTGTCGTCCTTGAGCTGGGTTTCACAGGTTTCACAAATAAGGATGGATGTATCCTTAACGTCGGTCGGAGAATCGGGCACCTCATATATTTTTAAATCATTGGTGCTGGCACACAGTTCACAAGCACCACCAGCTCTTAATTCTAGTTCTTTCAATTGTTCTGACATGATCATATTTAAGGATGCAAAAATACTTTTATTAATAGCGACCTACTTCGTGAAAATCTATAGAATTTTCTCACATTATAAGTTCATAGCTTTCACATAATCTTAGAGTTTAGGAAGGATATGAATAGTAACTTTCAAATCAAAATAAAACGATGCCCTATTTAAACAAGACTACAGCACAAGAAGACGATAATATCTCCATCTACTATGAAGATCACGGATCGGGACAACCTATAATTTTAGTGCACGGATGGCCGTTGAGTGGCGAGATGTGGGAATATCAGGTTCCTGCGCTGGTTGAGGCCGGTTATCGCGTGATCACTTATGATCGCAGGGGTTTTGGTAGAAGTTCCAGACCTTATAGCGGCTATGATTATAATACCATGGCCTTTGATCTTAAAAATCTGATTCATAAACTAAAACTCAAAGACGTAGTTCTCGTAGGATTTTCCATGGGTGGTGGCGAGCTGGCCCAGTATGTGGAAACCTTTGGAACTAAAAAGCTTTCAAAACTCATTTTTATAAGCTCCGTCGCTCCGTTCATGTTGAAGACCGATGATAACCCGGACGGCGCGCCCGAGAGTGTTTTTGAAGATATGAAAACGAATGTATCGCAGGATCGCGCTGGTTTCCTAAAAGGTTTTGGAAAGGGCTTTGTGAATTATGAAGATTTGGCCGATCGCGTTTCAGAAGGCCAGCTGGATTACAACTTTAACATTGCCGTGGGCGCAAGTCCCAAGGGATCGCTGGATTGTATCGACGCATTTGGCAAGACAGATCTGCGGGACGCCATGAAAAAGATCGACATCCCTACCCTGTTCATCCACGGAAAGGCAGACAACATAGTTCCCTCAAAACCTACTTCTGAGCAAGGTCATAAAATGGTTGAAAATTCAAAACTTGAAATGATCGACGGCGCGCCCCACGGTCTGTACCTTACCCATAAGGATGAGTTGAATAAATTGTTGCTCAATTTTTTAAGTAAGTAATACCGGTAGTTTTTACAACTATCACTTCAAACCTGTAATCCATATAATCCCGCTATCTGGCGGGATTATTATTGAAATAATGTTAACTTTTATGCTTTTAAAATTTACGCTTTCGCGAAAGCGAGACCATTAAAATCATTAGGAATCCATTTCATCACTTTTATTATAGAAAGGCAGATAAAACAGTTCCACAAAAAAACAAGCTTTTAGCAAGTATATCTATTGATCAAGGATTTAAAATTGAAAAAATTGACCTGATCGATTATTATGGTATTAAAATACGCAATACATTACTGCTAAGGGTTGAAGCATTCAATTAATAAAGCCCTCTATTTCCTACCTTTGTATTATGGAAGATAACCAAGGCATACGAATTAATAAATACCTGAGCGAACAGGGATTTTGCTCCAGACGGGCGGCAGATCGACTTATAGAACAGGAACGGGTAACCATCAATGGCAGTGTTCCAGAAATGGGAACTAAAGTCATGCCCGATGATGATGTCGCCGTTGATGGTGAATCCATTAACAGCAAAAGGGATAAGATGGTATATCTCGCTTTTAACAAGCCTACTGGCATCGTTTGTACCACGGACACAAGGGTTGAAAAGGACAACATTATTGATTTTATAAACTATCCCACGCGCATCTTTCCCATAGGAAGACTCGATAAAATGAGCGAGGGCCTAATTTTTCTTACCAATGATGGCGACATCGTCAATAAAATCCTCAGAGCAAGTAACAACCACGAAAAAGAATATATCGTAACCGTGGATCGCAGTTTAAATGCCAAATTCCTAGAGCGCATGGCAACGGGAATCCCCATACTCGACACCGTTACCAATCCCTGTGAGGTCGAACAGATAGGAAGAAAGACCTTTAAAATTATCTTGACCCAGGGACTCAACAGACAGATAAGACGCATGTGCGAGTACCTAGAGTTTAGGGTAACAAAGTTGAAAAGGGTTCGTATTATGAACATCAACCTGGACCTCCCTACCGGTGAATATCGAGAATTTACGGCAGCCGAACTGGCTGAGGTCAAAAAAATCACCAATTATAGCACAAAGACATTTTGAACACAATTATTATTATGAGACCTTCAAAAATATTAAATGTTTGTAATTGTAACAAACATGAAAATCAGCTTGTTAGAAATAAAGATTTTAATGTTAAGTAAGGTGCTGTTTACCTTGACAAGATGTCGACAGGAAAAAAATATTGAAATCCACCCATAACATATAGTGAGAATTCTTTCAACTCATTTTTAAATTCTAAACCTTAATAAATCTGCATTTCACTTATGAAGTTAATCCAAAGAAGATTGTTTTTAAAGAAAGAAATTACTTTAAAGGATGATCATATTGAGCTGAAAAATAACGATTTGAATTCTAGTGAGGAGGTGAAGATTAGTTTGGAAGAAATCGATGTTTCTCGATTGATGAGGATAAAAAAGTTTGATAATGTTTTACTGGTCGTTTCTATAATTTTTGGAGTTTTCTTTATTATCAATTTATTTAATCCTGCAAATTATAATACAATGGAAGAAAGTTTGTATCCAGTGCTATTATTTCTTTTTTTCGCTAGTTCAATCACAGGATTTATGACCTATCTTAAATCAAAGAATCTTATTGTAATCCCTACCCAAAATAACGGTTATATCGAGCTTTTCAGGAGTAAACCTGACAAAAAAGAAGTTGACAATTTTGTTGAGAAACTTACTGAAAATATCAATATATATTTAAAAAACAAATATGGAATAATAGACTTGGATATGCCCGTAGAATTACAATTGATGAATATTAATTTATTATTGGAAAGAAAAGTAATCACTGAATCAGAATTTGAAAAATTAAAATCTGAATTGAAAGGAGTTAATCCGAAACAAAGTAAAATAGGCTTTTAAGAATAAAATTTACGTTCAATAAGTATTTGCATGTAATAGATGAAAGTTAAAAGCAGATTAGAAAACTGGTCTTAAAAAACATAATTTGCTGATATAAAACAATTCCAAGAGCTTTGCTAAAAAATCGCATTAAACAAACCCGCTCTACAAATTCTCTGGCACGATCGCTAGGCTATTGAACAGGCTCGCCTTGGCAGAAAATAGCTTGAGATTTATTTGAAGTAGTTTAAGGCTGCTTTCAATAAGTTTTGACTCGCGAGAATTTATCAGGAACAGTGAACTATCGCCCAACTCAAATTTGCGCTCTTCTGCATTTAACATAACTTCAGAATCATTTACGATCTCGCTCGATATTTCAGTCTGGACGGCGTAAGAGTCGATCTCATTGAAGATCCCTTCTATTTTGTTATTGATCTGTAGTGATGTGGTCAAGATATCAAATTCTGCATCGAGCAGCTTTATTTCGGCAAGTTTTAGATCACCGCGCTCCTTCCTGAAGAACAAGGGCATGGAGAATGTAATTCCCGCTTTATAGTTATCCAGATTGTAACTGCTGCTGTTTCCCCACTCTGGAGAAATGGCATCAAAGCTGGCGTTTAGCTTTGGGAGCAGTTTATTTGCCTTCAAGCGGCGTTCCACGTCCAGCTGTTCCATTTTAAACTGGAGGGCGAGGATCTTGGGATGGTTTTCAATGGTGAACAAATTTAATGATTGACCCATTATTTCCAGCGCGGCGTCTATATTCCCCAGTAGATCATTTTCTGGGAAGGTGGAATCTTGCAACTCCATGGGAACGTTGTCGATCCATAGATAATTGGACAGTTCCAGACGTTTTTTGATAAAATCAATTTTGGACTGTTCCACTCCCAGTTTACGGCTTTTTACCGCAATACCAGCTTCTACCGAGTCTATCGCTGCCTTATCTCCAGCTCTTACCTGTCTAATAACTGCTTCAAACCGAGTTTGTGCATTTACTAAAATATTACTGTAAAGTCGTTGTTCCTGAGCGGCCTTCCACCATTCAAAATACACCTGCGTCGCATCGTACAATACCATGTTCAACATCAGGTCACGCTCTGCAGCAGTCTGCTGGCGGAATAACTTTGCCTGTCTCAAGGTGGCCATGCGATCATTGATCCACAGACCCTGTGCAAGGGAAACGCTCACACCTGCACTGTACAGGCCATCCTCAGGTACGGTGAGCGATGGATCTAGAAATGCGCCCTCATTGCGCTCTGCTCCTGCTTTGAACTCAACGCCATACCAGGTAGGGATCTTAAAAGCTCCCCTCAGTTCATCATAATATTCCGTTCCCTTAAAATCCTTACGTTCATAATCCACCTCTATCTTTGGGTCAAAACCTCCACGTGCCTTCAACAACTGCGCCTCACCCTGCTCCAGCACAAGATTTGCCTGTTTTACCACGGGATGGTGCTGTTTTACATATCCCAAGAATTCTTGCAGGGAAATAATGGTAGAGTCGATTGCTGTTATGGTTGTGGGAGGTTGTTGAAAGTTTTGCTTTCGCGAAAGCGTACTCATCCCACTAACAGCGGTCACCTGCAAAAACACGATAGCAAAGGTCAGAGTCCAGCTATTTCTTTTTTGCATCCTTATCGTTTTTTTCGTTTACCGGTTTGTAATAATTAGCTGGAAAGCCATTCAAACGCCTCCATAGTTCATACCAGACGGGAACATCTTCCAGCAGTGCGATCGTGTAGGCACCACCTCCCGGGCGTAGGTTCTCAGGCCACGGGTTGTCATCTTGATCCTGTCCCAATAGTACGCGATATTTTCCATTATCACTTATAAAACGTTCTATGGCAACGACCCTAGCTCCATAAGTACCGTAGGTTGCTCCCGGCCATCCAGAGAACACGATCGCAGGCCAGCCGTCGAATTGAACGCGCACACTCTCTCCCATGTGAATGAGCGGTAGGTCGAGTGGCTCCACATAGGTCTCCACCGCGAGTACATAGTCGGCGGGCATGATATTGACCAGTGGCTCACCTTCCTTGAACGTCTCGCCCAGACCGCCGATTATTGCCTTGTTGATGAAACCGTTTTGGGGCGCAAGGACAAAGTAAAGTTCGGTTCTACGTTGGTAATTGGCACGATTTACCTCTAGTTTGCTCACTTCTATCTCGCTTTCCAGTTGAGTGGACCGCGCTGAAAACTGATCGCTTCTTGCTTTGGAGATCTTTTCTGCATACTCTTGATTGATTCTTCCCAATTCATATTGAGCGTTGAGCACCTCGTTGCGACTTTTGAGCAATTTTTGTTCCTGACTTATAAGTTTTGCCTCGGTTTCTTGGGCTTTCAAGCGGTTGTCCTCCACCTTTGCCTGCGAGTCGATACCTTCATTGAATAATGTCTGCACTCGCTCCAGCTTGGTATTGGCGATTTTTAAATTGGTCTGGGCGGCAATCAGATCGATGCTATCGCTCTTCACCTGCAGTTTAGACTGCAACAATTTATTTTGGGCCTGTTTGTATTTAATACCTCGCTCGGTCTGCAGTGCTCCTATCTGTCCATCCAGTGCAACTACTTTCCCACCATAGGAATCAACGGACAAATTTTTTGCATCAATCTGCTGATCGGTACGTTCCACAAGCCGCGGATCAAAGTATTCACTCTTGACCTCACTTATCTGTAGAATGGTATCACCTTTCTTTACCTCTGCGCCTTCTCTTATGTACCATTTTTCTACCCTGCCGGCAATGGGTGATTGTAAGGTCTGTGGCCGTGACTCTGGGGTGAGCGTAGTCACAAATCCATTACCGCTCACATTTTGAGTCCATGGTAAAAATAGAAAGATGAACGCCGTAATGGCGGCACCCCCCAAAAAGCGGTTGAAGTATTTATAATGATCCTTGCGCAAGACTTTAAGACCGGCCTTGTAATTGTGAAGATCGAGACCTATTCTTTTATTGTTGTTGGATATATTGAGCATGATGTTTCTTAATTATCTGAGATGATGGAACCATTTTGCATCGTGACGACCCTTCCACATTTTTTGATCCAGCGGTCATTCTGACTCACCACGATGAGAGACCAGCCATTTGATTTATCAGTAAGGAAATCCATGATGCGTATGGCCTCACCTTCATCAAATTGATCCAGCGGATCTTTAAGGATGAGCATTTTTGGCTTTCTAACGATACTTCTCGCGAGTACGATTTTTTTACCTACCGTATAGCTCAACTGCTTGCCTTCTGGATAAATAATTGTTTTGAGGCCCAAGGGTAATTTTTTGAGAAAATTATTTAACCCCATTTTTTCTAGTGCCCAGTATATCTTATCATCATCTATCTCTGGATCGCCAAAGGTTATGTTTTCTCTCAAAGTTCCCTCAAAGGGTGTTTCCTCGGTAAGCGATTGTCCTAGATTTGCTCGATAGTAGTTAAGATCAAGACCTCTCAGATCGGTATTGTTTACATAGATATTTCCCGAGGACGGCTCTAAAATACCTGCGATCAAACGCAATAAGGTACTCTTTCCACTACCATTGGGACCGTTGAGCAATATGGTACACGTCTGGCTTATGTGCAGATTTACGTCCTTGACTATGGGAGTCGTACGTTGCGGTACAGAATAAGTTACTTCATTGAGTTCAACCTCAAAGTTTTCGTTTTCATGAAAAGGATGTTCACCATCTTGGTTTTCCAGTTCCTTGTCAACTACCTCTCCTAACTTTTCAAGAGAAGTAAGCATATCGTAAAACGATTCCAGGCCTGAAATGATCTTTTCTACCGCTCCGATGATTATTAGTATTATTAATTCTGCTGCGACGAACTGGCCTATGTTCATTTCTTGACTTAGAACAAGTATCCCACCTATCAATAGCAGACCCGCAGTAATAAGTACCTTAAAAACTATAAGCTGAATGGATTGCGAGATCAGTATTTTAAAGTGGCTTTCTCTGTATTTTAAATACTCCTCGGTGAGTTCATCATTTTTACTTAGAGCGTGATTTGTCCTTCCAGAAAGTTTAAAACTAACTAAAGACCTTGCTACCTCCTGCAACCAGTGTGCTACCTTGTACTTGCTTTTTGACTCATAAATACTTGACTTGAGACCTTTCTCTGCTGTGTATTTAAACATTATATAGGCAAGGATCAATAATAAAAATCCATAAATGATGAAGAATGGATGGTAAAATGATAGTAGGGTAAGACCAAATATAATTTGAAGTAAAGCGGTAGGATAATCTACCAATAATTTGGACAGACTTTTTTGAACGGTTAGGGTATCAAAAAACCTATTTGCCAACTCTGGCGGATAGATGCCGTGCAATTCTTTCATTTTAAGCTTCGGAAACCGGTAGGCAAACTCAAAACTTGAACGAGTAAAAATCTTTTGTTGGATGTTCTCTGTAATACGTATCTGCATGATCTGTAAAACTCCCGCAAATGCCACTCCCAGCGTGACCACGATTACCAGGATTATCCAGGAAGTAGAGACCTGTGCTCCCTGGATCAAGTTGATAATCGCCTGTATTCCAAGTGGAAGTGTGAGTCCCACAAGTCCGGCAAAAATAGCATAATAAAATATCTGTCGTACATCCTTCCTATCCAGCTTGAGCATGCGCACGAGGCGCTGCCATGCGGTAAGAATATTTTTATGATCTGCCATGATGTGATAATACTCGGTTAGTTAAATCTTTAAAATAGGTCGTGGGCGTTGACTGTTCATCACAATCGGTGATCACTCTAAAATGTTGCATCAAAAAATGCTGGTGCAGTGCGCCTTCAATAATCATGCTTCCCAGTGATGACGGATATTTGTAATCTGGATTTACCGCGATAACCATATCTTTCAACCGACCTACGAGCCGTTTATAGACGGAAAAATAACCTTCTTTGTTCTCTTCATCGACCTCCTTGGTCATATAAGACTTTGAATATTCAGAAATTACGATCTTATTGAGAAGGATTTCATTAATGTGATCGTAGTTCGTGTCCTGATTGATTTCTTCCGTGAGAATTTCAATGGCCTGCTCTAGCTTACCTCGTGCATCTGAAATGGGTAACGTCTTAATAACCAGCTGATGCTCCAACCAGCTCCAGTACCACGAGGTCAGATACAAAAGTAGCTTGTGCTTATTAGTGAAATATCTATACACCGAGCTTTCATTAGATCCAATGCTAGCTCCCAATTTTCTAAAAGTAAATTGTTCAAAACCAATATCATGAATCATTTCAATGCTGTTTTGGATGATCTTTTTTCCCAAATCAGTGGTTTCAGGATCTTTTAGATATAGTTTATCATTAACATCTATTTTCAAATTTCTCAGTATGGTATCCATGTAGGCATTTTATAAAGCAGCAAATGTAATAGTAACACTATTATGTAGAAATAGTTTTGGTTTTATTTAACAAGTGTTCAGCTATTAAATTACCATAATAAAAATACGATTGTAAAAATCAAAAAAGTCCAAACATAGAACGTTTGGACTTTTTGCACTCTCATAACCTTAAAATTTTTACTTATTTCAAGTAGCCGAAATTCTTGGAGTACATCATCATTTGCTCTGCAAAAGTTTCTGGTTGAACAATCTTGAATCCAGTTATTTCTCCATTTTCCATTATGGGCTCGATTACAGGATTTACAAAACCACTGTAAGCGGGCTTAGTAAATTTACTAGCTCGATCTTTGACTTCTTTATGTATGGCCGGATCTACTTTTACGCCATAGTTCTCAACCAGTGCTTTACCAGCTTCAAAATCCCCTTCACTTGTTATACGTTGGGTTTCTCTAAGCAGCATCCCAAAAATCTCCCTCAACTTTTCATAATCCTGAATGTCATAATAGGTCTTACCGTCCCGGGTCACTTTCTTGATCACGTTATCTTTTTCTCCCTTTTCAAAAGCCCAGGCACTAACCCATTGACGATTGCGCATGTGGGCTTCCTCCACATTTTGTCCCAGATCAAGTCTGGTAAGTTGGGTCAACATTCCATTTCTTATGTAGCCGTCATAAGCCGCCATACCGTGCTTTTTCCAATCCTTGACTAATCCTAGCTCTTCCAATTTCGGATCCATTAAATAATACAGTCCAAAAAGATCTGCTCTACCTTCTTCAATCGTAGATTTATAACTTCCCAGAGTCTCTTTGGGAGTTCCAACTCCTCGATTTATTTGTCCACTCGCATGTCCCACCACTTCATGCAATGCCGTGTGGAGTTTATCTGCTTGCTCTCCATACTTCTTTTCTAGTTCTATCTCCTCTTCATCATGAGCAAACTCTTCCAGTTTACCGGAACTTCCCGCCTCGCCATAAGCACCTATGATATTGCCAAGCGATACTGATTTGCTCCCGTGCACGTCTCTTATCCAGACATTATTGGGCAAGTTCACTCCTATGGGCGTTGCAGGACTTGCATCGCCAGCTTCACCAGCAACATTTACCGTTTTATAGCTCACGCCCTTTACAGAATCTTTTTTATGTTCTTCCATAAGTGGCGAGTGGTCTTCAAACCATTGTGCGCTTTCACTTAAAGTCCCCATTTTTCTGGACATGTCAAAATCCTTGATCTGCACGATGGACTCATAACTCCCCTTGTAAGCGATAGGATCATTGTAAACTTCTATAAAGCCATTGATCCAGTCCACCGCGCCGTCCGTACTGTTGGTCCAGGCAATGGCATACTCATCCCAAGTGTCCAGACTTCCAGTTTTGTAATATTCTATGAGCAGGCCCAGTGCTTTTTCCTGTTGCTCCGTTTCTGCAACTCCCTTTGCAAGATCTAGCCAGTAGATGATCCTATCGATCGCCGCGCCATAAAGGCCGCCACTTTTATAGACTTCATCGACCAACTGACCATCTTTTTTTGATAAGCGCGAGTTGAGCCCTACCTCAATAGGTTCATTCTTGTCAGTTTCAATGCTGTTGTAAAAGGATTTTGCATCGGCGGTTGTAACACCTGGCCCGTAAAAATTTACCGCGCTTTCCAGCACAAGATCGGCATCTTCATCCAGAACTACTTTTTTGGAATCCTCATCATTGTAAAGTACATCAAGAATCTCCGCATCCATTGAAACACCGGCTTCACCGAGCATGGCAGCAAGTTTATCCTTGGACAGTTCAGGTTTCATCTTATCCATGCTGTAATGGTGATGGATTCCATTTGCAAACCAGATCCGGTTGAGGTAGGTCTCAAATTGTTTCCAATCCTCAGACTCCTTATCGCCCTCATATTTCTGGTACAATTCTTCAAGTGCAGAGCGTATGGCGAGATTGTGACGGTAATTCTGGTCCCAGGTGATATCGCGACCGCTCAGCCCGGCCTGTGTCATGTAATACACAAATTTTTGCTGTTGTAGGTCAAGTTCTTCCCATCCTGGAATCTGGTAGCGCAGTACACCTATATCGGCAAACTCGCTGACGTTATATTCAAATTTTGTTTCTGGATTCACCTCGGTTATGGGCTCATCAGTGCGGTTGTTGCAGGATAACAAGAGTCCGGCAACGATAACGCAACTGGCAATTTTAGTTAATTTCATAAGTTATGATTTGATGGTTAAAATCTGTTTTTTAATTCCGCTTTCGCGAAAGCGGAACTATTAATAAGGTCAAGAAATAAGCAAGAGATTGTTTCAAATTTTATCTAAATATAATTTCAATTCAAAATTATAGAATTGCATAAGTCGTAAACTGATCACACCTGTAGAACTCCCATGTTGAACTTCTTCTCGATCGGAGCGTGGTCAGCGGCCTCAATTCCCATGGAAATCCACTTGCGGGTGTCACGAGGATCAATTATTGCATCGGTCCAGATTCTGCTCGCTGCATAATAAGGAGAGACCTGCTCGTCATAGCGGTCTTTGGTTTTGGCAAAAAGTGCCTTTTCCTCTTCTTCCGTCAGTTTGTTCCCTGACTTTTCTAAAGATGCCTTCTCAATCTGCATCAATACTTTTGCAGCGCTATTTCCCGACATGACGGCAAGCTCAGCAGACGGCCAGGCCGCGATCAACCGCGGATCGTACGCCTTACCGCACATCGCATAATTACCTGCACCATAACTGTTACCTACAATAATCGTGAATTTGGGAACAACGGAATTTGAAACGGCGTTCACCATTTTTGCTCCGTCCTTTATAATACCGCCATGTTCTGATTTTGAACCTACCATAAAACCGGTAACGTCCTGTAAAAATACCAGCGGGATCTTCTTTTGGTTACAATTGGCTATAAATCTTGTGGCCTTATCAGCACTGTCACTATAAATTACTCCGCCAAATTGCATCTCGCCATTCTTGGTCTTCACGATCTTGCGCTGGTTGGCAACAATACCGACCGCCCAGCCATCGATGCGGGCATATCCAGTGATTATGGTCTGGCCATAACCGTCTTTGTAGGCATCAAAGGAGTCGGCATCCACTACCCTATTTATGATTTCCATCATATCATACTGGGCGTTGCGTTCCCGTGGCAATACTCCAAAAAGTTCTTCCGGATCTAGCGCGGGAGCTTTAGGATCTTTTTTATTAAACCCGGCAGAATCTGCCGCACCTATCTTATCAAAGATACGCTTGATCTTATCCAGCGCGTCCTTGTCATCTTTGGCCTTATAATCGGTCACGCCACTTATCTCGCAATGAGTGGTGGCTCCACCGAGGGTTTCATTATCGATGCTCTCACCTATCGCAGCTTTTACCAGATAACTACCCGCGAGAAAAATACTTCCGGTTTTATCCACGATCATGGCCTCATCGCTCATGATGGGCAGATAGGCGCCACCGGCAACACAACTTCCCATGACCGCACTTATCTGGGTAATCCCCATGCTGCTCATCACCGCGTTGTTCCTGAATATGCGTCCAAAATGTTCCTTATCCGGAAAAATCTCGTCCTGCATGGGAAGATAGACTCCCGCACTATCGACTAGATATATGATAGGTAAGCGGTTTTCTATGGATATTTCTTGAGCTCGTAGATTCTTTTTTCCGGTAATGGGAAACCACGCTCCTGCTTTTACGGTAGCGTCGTTTGCAACTACGATCACCTGTTTTCCCTGTACATATCCTATCTTGACCACAACGCCACCACTGGGACAGCCGCCGTGTTCCTCATACATTCCCAGACCCGCAAAAGCGCCTATTTCAAGTGACTCGGTATTTTTATCAAACAGGTAATCAACGCGTTCCCTCGCGGTCATCTTACCTTTGGCGTGGTGTTTTTCTATACGTTTTGCCCCACCGCCCATGGCGACCTGAGCAAATTTCTTTCTTAGTTCTGAAAGTAGTAGTTTATTGTGGTCTTCGTTTTTATTGAAGTTCAAGTCCATTTATAGATGATTTGTTACCAAAAATACAACGTTTGCCTTTATTTATTGCGGTTGTGCAAATTATTGATGTTCTGATCTTACATTTTATAGATCATGCAAGCCAATGTATATCAGAACTTCAGTAAAATTATTATTCAACGAGTGGCAACCATTGAAAATCATTGAACTTTATATTTACGGGAAGTATTTATAGAATGTTGCTTTCGCGAAAGCGTGATCTTAACAATCCTCATCAACATTATAAATTTTTAAACCTACCAAAACCTGACATTTTATGACCAACGCCAAATCATTAAAGGCTGACTAAAAGTCAATATAAATCTGTTTTGAATAATTTAACATTTACCAAATTATTAGAAACTGTACTTGAAAAATCATTTTAAAATGTGTTGAACAAAATTAAAAATCATCTAATAAGCCAGTAATCGCGATAACTGTCGAATGATTCCCGAGTGATATAAATTTAATTACAAAATTATTGTAACTTAAAAACTGGAAAGGCGACTAATGGATCGTGGCGCAACCGTTGCTATCACTAGTGTTTTGCACAACTGACAAAGGCTTTATGGTACGGTTTTTGCTATATAAAAACGTCTGTCAAAGGATGACAGGTATCTAATTATATCTAATTAAATGAGACAACTCAAAATCACCAAACAGGTTACCAATAGGGAATCTAAATCGCTGGACAAGTATTTACAGGACATTTCTAAAATTGACCTCATCACGGCCGAAGAGGAAGTAGAACTAGCACAGCGCATCAAAAAAGGTGATCAGAGAGCACTTGAAAGACTGACTACCGCAAACTTACGTTTTGTGGTTTCTGTTGCAAAACAGTATCAGAATCAAGGGCTTAAATTACCCGATCTTATTAATGAAGGTAACGCCGGACTCGTAAAGGCTGCAAAAAGATTTGATGAGACACGCGGATTTAAATTCATATCCTACGCGGTATGGTGGATCCGACAGTCTATCTTACAAGCACTAGCAGAGCAGTCACGTATCGTGCGACTTCCATTGAACAAAATCGGCTCGATCAATAAGATCAACAAGGCCTTTTCACACCTTGAACAATTACACGAGCGTCCACCATCGCCAGAAGAACTGGCCAAAGAGCTGGACATGACTGTAAGTGACGTGAAGCAATCGCTTAAAAATGCCGGCCGCCATGTGTCCATGGATGCGCCCCTTAAAGAAGGTGAGACTTCTAACCTTTATGACGTTGTACGTAGTGGCGAGTCGCCCAATCCAGACCGCGAGCTGATGCACGAGTCGTTAACGCTAGAAATTACTCGCGCTCTTGAAACATTGAGCCAAAAGGAAGCTGATGTTATTTCCTTATATTTCGGTATAGGAAACCAGCAGCCCATGAGTCTGGAGGAGATCGGAGAAACCTTTGACCTGACCCGCGAGCGCGTGCGCCAGATCAAGGAGAAAGGAATCAAACGCCTGAGACAAAATTCTCGCAGTAAGATTCTTAAATCCTATCTAGGATAGATTTCAAATCTTATAATCTTTTAAGCCCTGCACCGTTTGTGCAGGGCTTTTTATTTGCAGCCTTTATTTCCAAGGTTCTAAAAAACCTGATAGATTTCTGTTAGAATGACTCCCCTCCCATCTTCCATGTGGAGTCATTTGGCGTTCTAAGACCTTCTTGATTTTAAAGTTAAAAGGTGGCGCGAGTAGATTCACACCGCTGTCTTTTTTAAGTCTAATTCCCTGACCTGATATAATATCAATATTCGGTTTAAACCCTCCGTGAGGTATATGCTCGGTAAGGATGACATATTTAAACTTTGAAAGTTTTGGGACTGTCATTTCAATCTCTTTATTGGATAAATGCTGCAAAACCTGGCGTACAATTACAATATCTGCGCTGGGAAGATCGTCCTTAGCAATATCCAAACATTGGAAATCGAGATTTTCCTGTGCAAAATTCTCTTTGCAATATTCCACAAGGCCAGGAACAATATCCACCGCAGTATAAAATGAGGTAAACTCGACCAAATCCTTCCCTATATTAAAATCCCCACACCCCAGATCGCATACCGCCAATGGTGTTTCAAACGATTTTAAAAATGTCCCAACCATTTTTAGATACGGATCAGTAATTAAAACGTCATGGGAACCACTTCCCGAAAAAAAGCTCGAACCATTGCTGCCCCAAAGTCCCTTTTCATAAATCTGCTCCATGACAGCTCGAGTAGGCCAAGGTTTTTTAGGTTTTTTCATTGGGTTCATCGGTAGAAATTACAAATTGCTGTGCTTTGACAAAAACTTCTCTTCCTTTTCTCGTTCAATTTAAGCTCAAAAATAACGTTTTGATGTGTTTCGCTTTCCTGCCTCTCCGGAAGGAAGGCGCGAAAGCAGAATAATCAACAACCGTTTAATCTGTTCTAAATTTCTTAGACAGGATAATAAACTCCGTGCTATTTGTCATTTTGCGTTAAACATAGAATAAAGGACGGCTAAGTCTTTTCTTAAAAAGGGAATAGTTTTAAATTACGCACAGCCGCAAAAGCCGCAACAATGAAAGATACCAATACCCTAGATTACGTAAAAAAAGTTATTAAAAACATGCCATCCGATTGGCTGGGACTTACCACACATCGGCTGGATATTTATAATGAAAAACAAGCCAAAACTCAATTTACAGATCAATTCAATGAACTTTTTTTAGAAAACAATGCAGAAAAAGCTGCTCTGCTGAGGTTACCTACGGCCTACGATTACATACGCCTGGGCCACCCGCTGTCCTGTATTCTTGAATGGACTCTAGCGCGATTCAATGGATTGGACTCAGAAAGTGTGATCAGTTTTGACTCTAAGACTGTTCCGTTGTTTTCCATTTTGAGAAAAAACCTATTGGACGGGAAGAAAACGCAGGTACTCTATAAGGATAAACTGCCCAAAGATTTTAATGCTGATTTGATCAGGAAAGTTTACGGCTACGATTTTGAGCTAAAAACTGTTTCTAATTATAAAGACATTCCCGTTTTTAAAGGAAGTACGGTTTTTATAACGCAGGAAAATGAATTCAGCGAGATCGATGTTGCAGATCATATCGATTTTCAAATTACCTTACATGGAAATTTAGGCAGTATTTTATACATAACAGGAAATAAAAATCAAGATTATATCGCTGATATCCAACACGTGAGACGCAGGGAAACTGTTGCCATGACACCAGACAATACACTTACAGCACTCAAATCATTATCCAATCCTACAATTTTAAATGCTCAAAAAGATTCTTATGCCGAGAACCGCGAGTCGGTAGTGAAATCTATTCAAAAAATTACAGGTGCCGAAACAAAACCACTGATAGGATCCAGTGGTCTATCCGTGCAATATGCGATCATGATGGGTCTTATAGACGATGCGCTGGAAAATCATCCAGGCAAGGCGATCAAGTTTATCGTGCCGCCCAATTGCTACGGAGGAACAAACGACCAGGCGAGACGGGTCGCCGCTTGTCTAGATCATGTTGAAATTGTTGATCTTCCCGTAGATGGCAATAACGATATGGTTCAAAGTATCCATAAAGTGTTGGATCAAATAGCTAGTGAAGACGCCATTCCATACATAATTGCGGAAATCCCAACCAATCCAAGGGTAGAAGTGCCAGATCTCGAGGCATTGAAAGCATCTTTGAAAAAAGAGCGATCAACCTTAAATGGCGATAAAGCGGTCGATCCTGTGTTTATTTTGGATCAAACCTTTTGTCCCAACTATCACTTTCTAGGCGATGGCGCAATTCTATCCACGGTACGGGCAATTTCATACGCAAGCGGTTCAAAATTTCCCAGTGGTGGAAAATGTACCGCCGGATATTGTATCGGAAACCAGATGGTAACTGATCTCATCGATAGGATAGAACATCATTTACACCTTTGTGACAACCAGGCTACTCATAATCAAATGCAGATCCTGGCCGAGCAGATGCCGTCAATGAATCAAAGAATTAAGGAAGCCTATTCAAATACAAGGGATTTTGTAAATTTTATCCATGAAAAATTGCCGACTGCCAAAATCAATTTCGTTTCAGAAGAGTTGGCAAGTTATGGATTTACCCCATCGGTATTTTCGTTAGATCTACCTACTAAAGGAGAAACTCCAGAAGAGCGTGAAGAATACAAAAGAGAACTCAACCACCGATTGATCAACATGATGATCACACAAATTCCGGAAGAAAGCAAATATTGCGTGAGCTACGGCCAGCTGAAAGGTGTTTACTGGACGATCCCAGCAACATCAACTCAAGGAACAACAAAGGAAGGCGATAAAGATTACATCGCTAGGGTTTCCCTATCGCCAGATATGGATCTAGAAAGGCATAAGGAGGTTTTTTCTGAATTTGTGGCATCTCTAGGTTGAATGATTTTTTTGGTTGCAAAAATTATGTGAGCCATGATTTTATTCAATTATACAGTTGTTGTGTTGATATTTAAAATGAGCTGATCGATGCATGATTTTGGTTTGACTGGACAAAAAGCATTTGCAAAGTATATTGACAGGCTGCTATAAAAATTCCGAATAAATTATTTCCATAATTTTGGATTCTTTTGAAAAACCTATACTTTAGGCTTGTTCTAATTTAACCCTTTTACCATGAGAAATGTAATCGTAGATTATAAAAAACTTACCCCAGAAGTACTGCAATTACTCGTACAAAAATACCCGGATGGCTATGGTGATGATGATGTCATTACCTTTAAAAACCATAAGTATGAAACCATAGAGGCCATAGAAGTGGTTACAGCCGATACTAAATATCTAGTAAAGATCTCACAGCGACTGACCATGCAAATGGATAAATTTGATGAGGAAGATTACAATATGGAAGAAATGGGCGATCCAGATGCCCTGCCAGAGATCACGCTCGAGGAAGCCATGAAGGCTGAAGATGAGGGCGAGGACAAATAAGGTAATTATCACTTTTTATGAATAGCCTTGCATAAAGTCTCAACTTATTTTGACCCATTCAAGCAAAACAGAAATTTTATTACTTATCCATAAAAAATCCCGCCGTTGGCGGGATTTTTTTGCTTTGAAATGAATAAAAACTACTCGTCACCAACTATGTGCTCAATGGCAGCAGCAAGTTTAAAGTCTTTTTCAGTCAGTCCATTGACATCGTGCGTGGAAAGAGTAATTTCCAAAGTAGCATAGGTATTATGCCAGTCGGGATGGTGTTCCATTTTCTCCGCTTCCATCGCAATACGTGTCATCACAGAAAAACAATCCATAAAATTGTCAAATTCAAATGTGGTATGGATCGCATCATCATAATAATCCCATCCCTCCACATTTTCAAGATGTTTCTCGATTTGTGATTCAGTTAATTTTTCCATTTTGTTTTATTTATCGCCGTCAACAGCGTTTTTCAAATTTCTTTTTGCCTCTCCGTAAGTCTCTTTGGCCTCACCTTTGGCTTGATCAGCTTTTCCTTCAGCTTCCGTGGATTTATCGTTGGTTGCCTTTCCAAAAGCTTCTTTCACTTTACCTTTGGCCTTATCCATTTTTCCTTCCAGTTCCTTGTCGCTCATAATATATAGTTTTTAAAGTTTGAATAAAAATAAGTCCGCTTTCGCGAAAGCGCGCCCAAAAAAATCTTAATCTTACTAAAGAGCTTGTTAATTGACACACAACATCGTTATTTTTAGATCATGAAATATATACTGCTGTTCCCCATCCTATTTGCTGCACATTTTACCTCGTTTTCACAACAGGTAATCGACTCAACCAAAGCTCAAAACGAGGAAATTCCCGTCCATTTGAGAGAGATCCCGCGGCACAATTTATTGATCTCTGGTGGTATTTTACAACCGCTGGGCAATTATGGAGATATCGCCAGGTCTGGGCTCAATATTCAAGTGGGCTACGATTATTACTTGAACAGGAATTTTGGGATTTCAACCAGTTTGACCCATAGTTATAATGAGTTTTTCCCAAATTATATCAATAATGATGAAATTATAGCGACGACCACAAACAATTTTACAAATACATCAATAGGCGCTGGTCTAGTCTATTCTATAAGGGATAATCGGTTTCAACTGGATCTCTACGCGCGAGGAGGTGTTGCATTTTTGAGTAATGACGATAACAATGTTACCCTATCGTCTAGTCCTCTCGATAACTCCACGGTAAGAACCATTCCCAGTCAGTCAAACGATAGGTCTGCCTATGTAGATACTGGAGTAAGGTTCAATTATTACTTTAGAAAACAAGTACAGGTATTTTTCTCACCAGGATTCAGTTCCACATTATGGGATTCTATTGTTTTTCAGACAAGTCCAACTGAAGTATTTGTAACAAATATGAAGAACCTTCAATTTAATGTAGGCGTTAAAATAGCATTGGGAAAAACCTATAGCAACGGCGAGCAAAGGATTGACGACTAGGTCTTGATCCCGTCCACCACAGATTCCTCAAAAAAATTAAAACTCCCAAATCTTGAAATAATTTGGGAGTTTTGAAATTAACCGTTGTGAATTACCTGTTTTCTTTTATAGCCTTCTGATAATCCTTTGCTAGGCTTGATTTTTCAGATTCTTTCAGGGCTTTGCCGGCAAGTTGAAAAACTTCCTGCTCCTCTTCATCCAGGTGATGTTCTACCTTTTCAGCGAGTTGTTTCATGTAAGTGAGCCACGCACTGCTACTCATATCAGTTTCTTCCAGTTTTTCAACAAGCTCATCCATTTCATGGTGTTCTGCGATGCTGTGTCTGGCTTTTTCCTGGGTAAGATCGGCCTCTATCAGCGGAACGTAGAAGTGGCGTTCCTCGGCATCTGCATGAATCGCGAGCTCATGCTTTAACTTATTGAACATGTTCTTTCTCAAGTCATTATCGCCAGATGTGTTGACTAATTTTTCTATGAGAGTTCTTTGGATCTCATGATCTTCTCTTAATGCTTCAAATATATTCATGTCTAGTTGTGTTTATAGGTTTAAATCTCCGCTGGCTCCTACATCGGTAGGGTTACCGGTAATAGCAGTGTAGCCCAATTTGGCTAGGGTTACAATGGCATTGGACTTTGTGTCCCAATAATGTCCGGTTTCTGGTGTGAAACGTATGACGGTTATTGCGGGATCGTCCTCACCTTTGAACCACGCCTTGTCCATTTTGGAGAACAGCTCTTTGATCAATTCACTATCATTTTTTACGGTCGCGCTGCCATAAACACTTAAAAACTCCATGCCACTGGTATTACTGAACAGTAGTTGACATGCACCATCTCTCTCGATATTGCGGTTGTGCTCACTCGTCGCATTGCTCAGGAATAATATGTCTCCATTATCCTCAACACGTTTGGGCGACATGGGAATGGCGGGCACCGGACGGGATCCAAGATCTGTAAGCATCATCGCGGTAGATATTCCCCTGGCCAATTCCAGATATTTCTCGTGGGCTTCTCGTTGCTGTAAATTCTTTGTACTCATATTTATGGAGTTATTGGTTAATACTAGTGTTTTTGATTAATCGTACTCATTATAGTGGTTACGCTTTCGCGCCTGCCTGCCGGCGAGGCAGGAAAGCGTCACTATTCATGGACTGCCTTATTATCATCTGCCCTTACAATTTCATTGATGTCTTCCTCGGTGATCTCATCTCCAGACTCCACCACCACAAATTTTTCCTCAAATTTCAATGCCTTGGAACTGGGACGTATTCCCTTGCCATAACGATCGGCATATACCTTAATAAACTCTGCGCCATAAAACAGGATCAGACAGGAATAGGAAACCCAGATCAAGATCAATACAACCAGCCCAGCCGCACCATAGGCACTGGCGGGTGAGGAATTTGCAAAATAAAGTCCCAATAAGTATTTACCCAATTCAAATAAAACACCTGTAAGGACGGCACCGGCCCATAGCGGCTTCCATCCTACCCGTGCGTCGGGCAAAAAACGGAACATCAAACAAAATAATACCGAAATAATCCCAATCGAAACCACTAGATTAATCACTACCGCCAGAGACCCTATAGTTTCAGAAAAATTCTCAACGATCCAACCCTGAAAATAGCTTATGCCCGCCGATAGCACAAAACTGATCAGACTCAAAAAACCAAGAACTAGAATAAATCCGAAACTTTTGGCACGATCCGTCACCAGCTTCCACCAGGGAGTTTTTGGATTGATCTTGAGCTTCCAGATCTTGTTGATGGCCAATTGTAGTTGATAAAAAACTCCCGTCGCACCAAAAATAAGTGTCCCCAATCCTATGAGGTTTGCGATCCAGCTGTCCTCATCTGCTCGTGCGGCCTGCATCATGCTAGTAATATCCTCTGCCGCGCCATACCCGATCAAGGAGGCAAGTTCATTTGTCAATCTTCCGGTTGCTATTTCTGTATCCCAGATGGTTCCCACCACATTAATAATAATCACCAGCAAACCAGGTAACGATAGGATAGCATAATAGGCGACGGTGGCACTCAATTGAAAAACATCGTCCTTGTTCCATTGTACGGCACTGTTCCACAGCACACTGGGAAGATTGCTCCATTTGAATTGTACGGTCTCGACTTGAGCTTTATCCATCATGGATACTAAGTAAAGGAGTTATTTTCAAATCTGCCAATAGTTTGATTTTGTTTAACAGAAAAGCAGTAAGTAGGAAGCAATGGGTGGAATAATTCAGCATTCTGAATTATTTTTTCACGGCATCTTTTCTAGAAGAACCACTCCGTTGATTGCAGTGGTCTTAACACGACCATTTACAACGGCCAGTTTTTCTTTGCTGTAGGCATTATGTAAACGCTTTGCTTCGGGAAAAACCTTTGTGACATCTATTTCGGTAATTCCGTCTTTCAACCCAGCTCCTATGATCACATAGTCCTTAACATCACCATTTTCATAAAATCTGGCGGCGATGGTACCCTGCTCGGGATTCATGAGTTGTACGTGCTCACCCGCTCCTACTGCCGGATGGTGGTTTCTGAATTGACCTAATTTTTGCCAGTGTTCGAGGATCATGGTATCGGTAGAAGACCAGTTCATGGGGGAACGTAGTGTTGCGTCCCCAACGGCATTTTCTACGATGAGACTACGTGCGCTTTCATCACCATAGTAGATCTGGCTTATTCCTGTCGTGAGTAATAGTTTTGTGCCTGACTCCATTGGCTTTTCTCGCGCGGGATCAAAGGGCTGGCCGTCATCGTGCGAACTTACATAGTTCATGAAGGCAGCTGGATTTTCTGGATTTTGAGCAATAAGACTGTCCCGATAGGTGTCGTAGCGTTTGAATAAGCTGGAATAATCCTCACTGGCATCACGCTTAAATCCAAAACTGATCATCGCATCATAACCGTGATCAAAATAATCCACTTGCGTATTCCCAAAATCATAGGATCTTCCATTACTCACCTCATAACCATAGAGTTCTCCCAATATATAAAACTCATCATCATGGATCATTTTGGCTGGATTTGATTCTTTCCACTCTTCATAGGCGATCTTGGATTGTTCGATCAGCGTGCTCCACACTTCTTCTTCCACATGTTTTACGGTATCTATCCTGAAGCCATCCACACCAGTTTCCCTTGCGTAGTCAGTGATCCATTTAATGATGTAGTTTACGGGAGTTCTTGCGAGTCCGGATTCTTTAAAAAACGTATCCAGCTCTGCAATTTCTTGATCCAACCGACCTTCTTTGCTCCATTTATCGATAAGGATTTGCGGTAGATCTACTTCTTGAGTGCTTTCCGTTCTTATATCGGGAAGGTTATTTGTTAACGTGCAGGTCATTGCCGTTGCTTGGTCTTGATAGGTGCAGCCCGGGCCGGTTCTCACCCATTCATCCGGCCATTGTGGATCCAACTCTGTCACAGGACCGGTATGGTTCAACACCACATCCAGTAAAACGCGTATGTTTTTTTTATGTGCTTTATCCACGAGCAGTTTGAATTCGCTAAGTGTTCCATAACTGGGTTCAACGGCCGTCCAGTCCTTTGCCCAGTAACCGTGGAATGCGTAGGAATAACCTGTTCCCTCATCCACTCCATCGTGGATCTGTTCCCAGATGGGAGTCAACCAGATCGCGTTTACTCCCAGATCTGTAAAATAACCGTTGTCGATTTTTTCGGTAATTCCTGCAAAATCTCCACCTTGAAAACCGCGCATCACACCGGTAGGTTTGCTCCTCTCAACAATCGTATCGTTGCTGGTATCGCCGTTCTTAAAACGGTCGGTGAGTAAAAAGTAAACATTTGCAGCGTCCCAATCAAAAAACGCATATTCCTTCTCGGCTTTATCTTCTGAGGTTTTTGTAGGAGTTGGTTTTTCCTTGCAAGAAATTAGTGCGGTCGCAAGTGCTATAAAAAAGACTGTTTTTTTCATGATCGAGAGTTGAGTATCAAAAGTATGTAAAGGTTTCAAATATCTCAACCTAAGAACACTCATTGTACTATAAGGTTATCGTGTTTTGATTTTGGTTGCGCTTTCGCGAAAGCGGAACTTCCCACAAGATCCAGAGTATTATTTACCAGCCTCAAATTTCAGGATAAATCCCTATGAATTATAATAAAAGTGTGGCAGACGGTTGGATTATCTTTACAGCTTCTCTAAAATTGCAAGCATCTATCCCTTAAAACGACTTTCAACAGATGAATAAATATGTAGATATTTTCACCGAATCTTTTAAGGGATATGGTAATTATTTGTGGCGGGAAATAACCGATCCCTCGTGGAGCAATTATTTTTACTGGTTGATAGCCCTGTCATTATTGGTATTTGCGCTGGAAATAATCCTGCCATGGCGCAAGAGCCAAAAAATCCTGCGCAAGGACTTTTGGCTGGATGCGTTTTATGTACTCTTCAATTTTTTCTTGTTTTCGCTCATCGGTTACAACGCTGTTTCTGATGTGTTTGTAGAACTTTTCAAAGACGGACTGGCGCGCATGGGGATAACCAATGTAGTTGCCATTGAGGTAGGAAATTTACCCATTTGGGCGCAATTGCTCATCATGTTCATCATTGCCGATTTCATCCAGTGGAATATCCACAGGCTGTTGCATCGCGTGCCATTGCTTTGGGAATTTCATAAGGTTCATCACAGTGTCAAAGAAATGGGATTTGCGGCGCAGTTTAGGTTTCATTTTGTAGAAACGATCATTTATAAGAGTTTGCAGTATTTGCCGCTGGCGATGATCGGTTTTGGGATCAAGGAATTTATCGTCGTTCATTTAATCGCCGTTTTTATAGGCCATTTGAATCACGCCAATCTCAACTGGGACTATGGGCCATTTAAATATATCCTCAACAATCCCAAAATGCACCTGTGGCACCACGCCCGCAAACTTCCCGAAGGCAATATCTATGGAGTCAACTATGGGCTATCATTGAGTCTGTGGGATTACATTTTTGGCACTGCCCACGTTCCCTACCACAATCCCGAGTTAGAATTGGGCTTTAAGGGCGATGAGGATTATCCAGAGGATTTTGGGAGTCAGTTGTTGGAGCCTTTTAGGAAAACAAATTAGAATGACACTTTCGCGAAAGCGAAAATCTTTTCAATCCAATGAAATCTCCTAGAACTCGATAATAAACTTAGCTGTATCTAGGACTGAATGCCTTCCTACTAAAGCCCATAATGCTTTTTCAACATCCGTTCATACTGCTTTTCGGGAAGGACTTTTTTGAGGACGATCGAGAACTTTTGCATAAATGATCCTACCTTATAGTGAATACCAGGACGCGTGGTCTGTAAGATCTCTAATACTTTATTTGCGATTTCCCGCGGATCATTTCCATCATCTACGTGTTCATCGATAAGTTTGAGCGTGTGCGCATAACCTTTTGCATAATCGCTGCCCGCAACTACGGGAGCATGAAATCTACCCGCGGCAATGTTAGTAGCAAAATCACCAGGCGCAAGATTGCTGAAGTGTATGTTCAAATGTGCGCATTCCATGCGATAGGCCTCGGTAGCAATTTCCAGCGCGCCTTTACTGGCGCTGTAAATACCACGGTAGGGCAATCCCATATAACCTGCAATACTGGTAATATTAATGACTCTGCCGGATTTTTGTTTGCGCATGTGGGGCATTACGGCCTGCAGGACACGTAATGGCCCAAAAAAGTTGGTATTCATCGCGTGCTCTACCTGATCCATAGGGGTTTCTTCCATGGGACCGGTGATTCCCACACCAGCATTATTTATGAGAACATCCAGCTGACCTTCTTTCTCAATGATCGTGTTTACCGCATTATGGATACTTTCTTGATCCTGGACGTCCAATGCCAACAAAGTAAAACCAGAATCGGGATAGCGAGAGGGATTCCTGCTGGTGCCGTAAACTTTATAACTATTATCTGAGAGATGCGTGGCAATAGACTTACCTATACCGGAAGAAGCACCGGTAACTAAAACAACCTTTTTCATAAACACTTTTAAATCAATTACTTAGCTTTCACTAAAGTGCATAAAAAAAGGCAAGCTACCTACATCACACCGCTACGACCGCTTACCTTTGCTGCGTTCCCGCCCTGGAGGAGTTCAACAGGAGCTGGTTGTGTAGGACTTGCCCGGTGCAAATATAGAACCTTGTTTAAGGTATGCAAAACTTTTAGGGCGCAAATTTTCTACCTATATTTCGCCTTTATAATTTATAGAAATGCAAGCCAACAAATACCTAATTCTCCTCATTCTAACGATCACGTTATCAAGTTGTAAAACTGAAATTGAAAAGTTCCAAGATAACTACTCCATAGCAATAGACAGCCCAAAAAATACCTGGACGGATGATGATACGGTCACAATTACTTTGAGTGATGCCGACAATCTAGGTTTGGATAGCGTTGTATGGACTCAAAATGCCAGAAAAATTGAAGGAGTTGATGGGAGTACGCTTTCGCGAAAGCTAAAAAATCAACCTCTAGGAATCCTTACTTTTAAAGCTCTCATATATAAGGACGGTCGCAAGGCAACGGCATCGACAAAAATCAAGCGATTCAATACCAAAGCACCAGAGATCTACCAGCATGAGGTAATAAATGTTTACCCGCATGACGTGGGATCCTATACACAGGGACTGGAATTTTACGGAGACTCGCTGTATGAAAGCACGGGCCAATTCAGAGAATCCGACATCAGGATTACCCATGTTGAAACTGGAGAAACCATTAAAAAAGTGGATCTACAAGCAAGCCAATTTGCCGAGGGAATGACGATTTTAAACGAAAAAGTGTACCAACTTACCTGGCAAAGTAGAATAGGTTATGTGTATGATCTAGGATTGAATAAGATCGACGAGTTTGCCTATAATGAGAGCCAAGAAGGCTGGGGACTCACTAACGACGGTAAGAAATTATACAAAAGTGACGGGACGGACAAGATCTGGATCATAGATCCCATTACCTATGAGGAAGAAGGTTACATTCAGATAGTTTCAGATAGAAAGGTTTTTGAAAAGATCAACGAGCTTGAATTTATAAACGGTAAGATCTATGCCAATATCTATCAGCAAAATGCGATCATGATTGTGGATCCTGTAACTGGAGCGCTGGAAGGTGCAATAAGCCTCACAGGATTAACGGATCAAATCCCCAACTTCTCAAAAAATGACAACGTACTCAACGGTATCGCCTACGACAAGAAAAACGACCGCCTTTTTGTAACTGGCAAAAGGTGGGAAAAAATGTTTGAGATAAAGATTGTAAAATAAAGCAGTTTGCATGTTATTTAATTCATTAGACTTTGCTGTTTTTCTTCCAGCCGTTTTTATTCTGTATTGGATTTTAAACGGTAAGAATGTAAATTTTCAGAATAGTTTAATCGTTATTGCCAGTTATATATTCTACGGCTGGTGGGACTGGAGGTTTCTATTGCTGATCGTATTCAGTACCGTTGTGGATTATACCTTGGGATTATGGATTCACAAGAGTGATGATAGAAATAAGCGAAGGTATTTTCTATATGCGAGTCTTTTAATCAACCTAGGTCTTTTAGGTTTTTTCAAGTACTATAATTTTTTTGTAGAAAACTTTGTTGATGCCTTTACGTTTTTTGGCAATCCGATCTCTACGAGTAGTTTAAATATCATTTTGCCCGTTGGAATCAGTTTTTATACGTTCCAGACATTGAGCTATACCATCGATGTTTACAGGAAAAAACTTGAACCAACCTCCAATTTTATTTCCTTTGCTGCCTTTGTAAGCTTCTTTCCCCAACTGGTTGCTGGACCTATCGAACGTGCCACCAACCTCCTGCCCCAATTTTATACCAAGAGAAATTTCAACCTCGAACAGGCCAAAATAGGTGTTAGACAGATCGTATGGGGATTATTCAAAAAGGTTGTCATTGCCGATACCTGCGCGCAATATGCCAATCAGATTTTTGACAACTCCGCAAATCATGATGGGTTTACCTTATTGATGGGAGCGGTTGCATTTACGTTCCAGATCTATGGTGACTTTAGTGGATATTCAGACATTGCAATAGGAACGGCACGATTGTTCAATTTTAGACTCATGGAGAACTTTAGGTATCCCTATTTTTCCAGGGACATTGCAGAGTTCTGGCGGCGGTGGCACATATCTTTATCTACATGGTTCAGAGACTACCTTTACATCCCGCTAGGTGGCAGTCGAGTGAGTAGAACCAAAGTGATAAGAAACGTATTTATCATTTTTGTGGTAAGTGGCTTTTGGCACGGTGCAAATTGGACCTACATTTTTTGGGGGTTTTTAAATGCGCTTTACTTCCTACCCTCACTATTGAGAAATAAGAATAGAAATTATTTGGATACAGTTGCTGAGAATAGACTTTTCCCATCGTTTAAGGAAGTTTTTTTAATTTTAAAAACCTTCGCACTTAGCGTTATTGCCTGGATATTTTTCAGATCGCCCAATATGGAATTTGCCTTTTCCTACATAACTAACATTTTCAGCAAATCATGGGAACTGAAAAGGTTGGCAATAGAAAGGTATTCCGTAGAATTCTTACCGCTCATTCTTATACTAATTATAATTGAGTGGATGTACCGCAATGAAAGTTTTCCGTTGTTGAATGATAACAAGTTCCAATTGAAAACGGTTGCCGTGATCGTTCTGATTTTGATGTTTGGCAGTTTTTCAGATCTAAATAACTTTATATACTTTCAATTTTAATGAAAAATTTTATTTTTTATTTGATTTACATGGCTTGCACTCTAGTGTTGATTCTATACGGCCTGGAATTTCTATATGACTACAATATGCATCATGGTACATCAAGGACAAAGCCCGCCTTGCTAATGTCCTCCTGGTCTGCTGACAAAAAATTTGACTATGTTATTGTCGGATCATCAAGGGCGGCGATGCACCTAAATCCGGTAACTATAGAAAAGTACACTGGTAGGAAAGGATACAACTTTGGTGTTAATGGATCTCAATTATTTGAAAATAAACTGACTATTAAGGTTTTGATTGAGAAGAGTATAACTAACAAAATATTCTTGCAAATTGATGAGAATATTGACATAGAAATTCCCGACAAGGCAAACTCTGCCTACTGGTTGCCCTACTTGGACAAAAAATATATCGCCGACGAGTTTCAAAAATTAGAGAATAAAGACGACTATAGCTTATACGAGAAAATACCCTTTTACAAATATCTATCGCATGACGGTCACATAGGTTTTAGAGAAAATTTCATGTCGTTGATGGACAGGGAAAATCCATCCTTTAAAAAATTGGGATTACTTAATGATAAAAAAAGTATCCTTAAAGATTCGTTATCAGATTTGAATTATGTAGTCGATAGCAAGAATAATATACACTTGAATGAGATCATCGAATTATGCAACAAAAATGATATAGAACTCGTATTATTTACAGCACCAATTTATCAACCTGATAAGAAAATTGATCTTTTTGAAGCAAGGTTTGAAAATTATCATGACTTCTCGTCAGTACTTAACGATCATAAACTTTATTATAACCCGACCCATCTCAATGCCAGCGGTGCTGAGAAATTCACCCAATTATTTATAGAAGAATTTTTTACATCCACAAAAAATAATAGGAATATTGAAAAATAGTGCTTTTACCAAAATTATTGAAGTTAGCAAAAAAGACCTAGATAACCTTAATCACGTCAACAACGTGGTATATGTGCAGTGGGTAAATGATATTGCCGTGGATCACTGGCACACGCGAGGAAGTGAAAAATTACTTGCAGAATACGACTGGTTTTTGATAAAACATTGCTTGGAATATAAAGGTGCAGCCGTTCTCGGTGATAGGATAAAATTAACCACGCGAGTAGGCCGGGCAACAAATGTGCGCTATGAGCGTTTTGTTGAAATACGTAATGCAGATACCGATCAACTTCTCGTGAGCAGCACCTCGGACTGGTGTGCTGTGGATAAAAATGGAAAGCCTAAGAGGATTTCAGACGAATTGAGGGATGCGTTTATTTAAAATTACAAAGCATTGAGTATTTGGTACAATGATTTATTAGGAGATTAAATATTTTAGAAAGTTCAGTGTTTAAATAAAGAATGAAGTAGTTTATGAGTATTTATTTTATTTATTAAGTGAGCTTTTCTACAGCCTTTTGCAGAAATGTTAGTCATTAAACATTGAGGTTATTTGAGAAACTTTTGATTTTCGCTTTAAGCGAAAATGTGAAAACACAATATCTCCTTTACAAAAAATCTTAATACTTCGTACCTTGTACTTAATACTATAATAAAGATCATTTTAGATTATGAAGAATACAATATTGGCAATTATAGGTACGGTGCTTCTGGTACTAATTTCTTCCTGCCGCAATGATTTTGATTTTGAGCAAAGTACGGGAAGTCTTGAATTTTCTCAGGACACTGTTTTTTTAGATACAGTTTTCAGCACTATAGGCAGCAGTACTCGTACTTTTAAGGTTTACAATCGTAGTAGTGACGATATTATCATTCCGCGGGTGGCTCTGAGACAAGGCGAACAGTCCAATTACAGAATATCAGTTGACGGCGTTCCCGGGAAGGTCTTTGAGAATGTGGAACTTTTGGCGCAAGATTCCATGTTCGTATTTGTGGAAACAACCGTAGATATCCTAGACTTTTCCAACGGCACAGAGTTTTTATATGAAGACACCATTGAATTTGACAGCGGCTCCAACCTTCAAGTTGTCGAGCTAGTTACCTTGATCAAGGATGCAATTTTCCTATTTCCAGCTTTAAATGCCGAGAACAGACCCACGGTAATTCCCATAGGGCCGCCAGATGAGGATGGTAATCGAGCCGGTGTGGAAGGTTTTGTTCTTAATGACTCTCAATTAAGGTTCACAAATGAAAAACCTTATGTGATCTACGGTTTTATGTTTGTTCCCAATGATAAAATAATGGTAGTTGATGCTGGTGCTCGATTGCATTTTCACAGGGACAGCGGGATCATTGTAACTGACGAGGCCTCCATTCAGGTAAATGGTGAACTTTCAAGTACTGAAGAATTGGAAAATCAGGTGATTTTTGAAGGCGATCGTCTAGAACCATTGTACAGCGATGTGGCGGGACAATGGTCAACAATATGGCTTACCGCGGGAAGTAAAAACAATATATTCAATTATACTACCATAAAAAACGGTAGCGTTGGGTTGCTCGTTGATTCCAGCAATCCTGCCTCTATCGGAGCAACGTTAAAAATCAATAATAGCCAGATATATAACAGTTCAAATTCTGGAATACTTGCCACCACGGCTGATATAGAAGCAAGCAATCTAGTTATAGGAAATAGTGGTCAGTCATCACTTGTTGCGCGACTGGGCGGTTCCTATAGCTTTAATAATTGCACGATTACTAATTATTGGAACAATAGTTTCAGACAGGAGCCCGTATTATTTCTTTCTAACATTATTCCAAACACAGAATTTACCGCAGATCTTACCGAAGCAACTTTTACCAACTGCATTATCTACGGCGATCGTGACCTAGAAGTTGCACTGCTAGATGATGGAATTTCCTCATTCAACTTCAAGTTTGAGAATTCGTTACTTAGATTTAATGATCGGTTCAATGATTTGGAGGGAATTCCTGCTTATGACATTACAAATACCGCATTGTACGATCAAGTAATTTTTAATGAAAGTCCGCAATTTCAAAATTTTAGAACCAACCAACTCCAAATAGACAACACCAGCGGAGCCAATGGAATTGCAGATCCAGCCACGGATACTGCAACTGATATTTTAGGTATTTTACGACCCGCTACCCTGCCCGATGCCGGCGCTTATGAAAGTATGGATTTGAGTGGTGAGTAATTTCTGAGATAAGCTTTCACACACATTTTCAAAGGGGTAGGCTTAAGCCTACCCCTTTGAAAAATACACCACAAAAAAAGCCTGTTTTCTTTCAGAAAACAGGCTTTTTTTTTAAATCGAAACTACCCTATAACTATTTGAGAATATTTATAGCCTTGGCGTTCACAAACTCCTTGATCCCAAAACCTCCATGCTCACGACCGTAACCCGAGTCTTTTACTCCGCCAAATGGCATGTCCACTTGAGCCAATCCGAAGGAATTGATAAATACCATTCCAGTATCAAAATGTTCTTGAGCCAATTTAATTGCCTTATCCTCATCCTTACTGAAAATTCCACCTCCTAGACCAAAACGGCTGTCATTTGCAATGCGCATCGCATCATCCTGATCTTTAGCTTTTATGAGAGAAGCTACTGGGCCAAATAATTCATCATCATAGGCAGGTTGTCCTGGCTTTACATTCCCTAAAACGGTTGATGGGTAAAAATATCCAGTTTGATCTGGAATCTCTCCACCACATAAGATCTCGGCACCACCCTTGACGCTATCTTGAACCTGGTCGTGCAGTTTTTCCAGTAGATCTTTGCGAGCCATCGGTCCCAACTGAGTATTCTCATCGTTTGGATTTCCGTGTTTTATGGCACTCATACGTTTGACAAATCCTTCTTTAAATTCTTCAAATACTGACTCGACTACGATAAATCGTTTTGCAGCGACACAAGTTTCTCCATTATTATAGATACGACCATTGACGCAGGTTTTAACCGCTTTCTCAACATCTGCATCTTCAAGAACTATGTATGCATCATTACTTCCCAGTTCTAGTACGGTCTTTTTCAATGCTTCACCAGCCATTTTACCAATTTCACGACCTGCGCCTGCACTTCCTGTAAAAGTTACACCACGCACCAGATCATGTTCGATAATTTTGTTGGATACATCGTGGGAAATAACAAGTACGGTGAACAAATCTTTTGGGAGTCCGGCCTCTTCATAGATTTTTTTCAGCAGTAGGGCAGATCCGGTGACATTTTCAGCGTGTTTTAATAGCACTCCATTTCCTGCCATGAGGTTGACGATGGAATATCTCACCACTTGATAAGCTGGAAAATTCCACGGCTGTATTCCATAAATAACTCCCAGTGGTGAATAGGTTACGATACCTTTGCCTCCATTTTCCAAATCCTTCTTTTCATCTGCAAGTGCCTTTGGTCCAGTCTCTGCCGTGTATTTACATATTCCGGCACACAGGTCTATTTCCTGTTTTCCATGCTTGATGAGCTTGCCCATTTCATCGGTCATCAGTTGGACAAATTCTTCTTTGTGGGAGTTGAACGCCTCTCCTATTTTCGAAATTATTTTCCCGCGCTCCTCAATGGGCGTTGATTTCCATGATTTGAATGCCTCGTGACACTTTTCAACGGCTTTGATTGCTTGGTCTTCTGATTGCAGATCGTAGGATTTAATTTCCTGCTCTGTAGTTGGATTGATGGTAGTTATTTTATTATCGCTCATAATTTGAAACTTTTTTTATAAAATTACAATGAAGTCCCTATCCAAAGCCTTAAATAAATAACAAGACTTATCGTAGGTTATGTTAATTGATTAAATTTAAGGAATATTGAGCGGGCTACTTTACAACAACTCATGGCCATTAAAATAACTTTTATGTACAATTATTCATTATTGGCGCTACATTCCGCTACCACGAGTACGGGCATAGCTCTCGCCGCGGGTGCTGGAGTTTCAATTGCGGTAGTATGTTCATGGACTCGCAACCGCAGCATTATGTGGGCATTTATTGCAGGAGTTTTGGGATATATCTATGTCATTTACTGGATCATGACTCGGGAAAAGGACGAGCTTCGATATTGATGGTATGGGTTTCCCTTTTCAAATTTAGCAAGAATCTATAGCTTCCAACAGGCTCATTGACTGGTCGAGGTGGCTTTTTTTAGTTAGCTTTCCTGCCTGTCGTGCCTCTGGCAGGCAGGCGCGAAGGCGGAATCCCTAAAAACTACCGTACCAATCAATAACTTTGAATACATTTACAATAATCGAGATGGATTAAACAAATTGATACCATGAAAGAAAAAATAACATGGCCGGAACGGCTCCTAGGTTCAGCACTCTTTGCAATTCTACTTGTGGCAGGTTATGCACTTTACAAATATTTCATGGAAGATGTAGATTCATCATTAACTATAATTGGTACGTACTTCATTTATATGACAATTTCATTTTATATCGTTGATTTTGTGGGAGAACGCGTTAAGCAGATCGTTCAAAAGCGCAATATGGATCGCGGTAAAAAGATATAGAGCTTACATTCTATAAATTCCCGTAGTTCTTAGATTCCCATTACCTTTGTAAAAATTCAAAATAATGCTCATAATAGGTATCGCTGGTGGAACTGGTAGTGGAAAAACCACGGTCGTACAACAGGTCGCGCATGAATTTCCCGATCATGACGTGACGGTAATATCCCAAGATTCCTATTATAAGGACACGAGCGAACTCACCTATGAGCAGCGGGTTAAAATCAACTTTGACCATCCAGAGTCCATCGACTTTGATCTGTTGGAGCAACATCTACAGGAACTTAAAAAGGGAAATACGATCGATCAGCCCGTCTATTCCTTTGTGGAGCACAATAGAACTGGCGAGACAGTTAGTACCGCGCCGAGCAAGGTCATCATCGTTGAAGGTATTCTTATTCTTACCATGCCACGCATACGCGCGCTTTTTGACATTAAGGTCTATATAGATTGTGACAGTGATGAACGTTTAATTAGACGTTTGAAACGTGACATCGCAGATCGTGGCCGCGATCTGGATGAGGTGCTGGATCGGTACCAATCTACCTTAAAGCCCATGCACCAGCAGTTTATCGAGCCTACAAAGGCCTATGCAGACGTTATTATTCCCACCAATCGATTCAATACGGTAGGTGTTAAAATCTTGCGCTCCATCATTGATCAAAAGCTAGCTTAATTCCTTATTTTTATAGATCATGAAGTGGTCACAAATTAAAAAAAAACGCGCATTTAAGATCCTTACCAATAAATACCTGCTCATACTGGTATTTTTTGCGGTCTGGATCTTATTTCTTGACGGCAGCGCCTGGTTTACCTCCCACCGGGAAATCAACCAGCAGATCGCAGAGCAGGAAGAAAGTGTACTCTATTATCAGCGAGGAATCGCCAGGGACAGCGCAAAGCTCAAACAATTGCAAAGTGCCGATGGCCTGGAAACTTTCGCCCGCGAGCGTTATCTAATGAAGCGTGAAAATGAGGAAGTATTCATCATTGAATTTGAAGACAGCTTAAAGCGAAATAAATAATGGAAAAGAGACTATTTAAAGATTTTAATCCTGTCAGTGAAGCCCAGTTCAAACAAAAGATCCAGTACGACCTCAAGGGTGCCGACTATAATGAGGCTCTGGTCCATGAAACTGCAGATGGAATCCACGTAAGACCCTTTTACCACCGTGAGAGCTCGCAAAGCCATAACATCCCCTACTCAGCAACGAAAACTGGCGAATGGTACATTTCACAAAAAATCCAATGTTACAATGCGACTGCTGCCAATAAAAAAGCACTAAACGTATTAAGTCGTGGCGCTCAAGGCGTAATTTTAGTCATTCCTAATAAAGAGATAGATCCCACTACCCTACTTGCAGATTTGCCAGCGGTAGGAATACAGATTCATTTACAGTTTTTAGATAAAGACTACCTCGCCATTTTGCATCAATTAATGCCCAAATCCTATGTCCATATCGATGTGATCCATCAGTTGGCTAGTGATGGAAATTGGTTTTCCAATAAAAATCAAGATCTTAAATTTTACACTGACTTTATAAATGATTATTCGGGTTACTTTTCAAACATTACAGTGAATACCAGTATATATCAACAAGCGGGCGCGACGGTAGTTCAAGAATTGGGGTATTATCTGGCTCATTTGAACGAATATTTAAATGAATTGGATCAGTCTGGTTCGATTTCATTGTTTGATGGTAAGCTGGATGAACATAAACGAATAAACATCGATGCCGTTACCGGCAGCGATTACTTTTTTGAAATTGCAAAGTACCGCGCTTATCGGGTGTTGACCAAAGCCTTGGGAAATCAGTACGACATAGATCTGGGCTGCTACATCAGCGCCTCGCCCAGCGTGAGGAACAAATCATTGCTGGATTACAACGTGAATTTGCTGCGTACGACGACCGAGAGTATGAGTGCGATTTTGGGTGGTGCTGACACGGTTTACAATTTGCCCTACGATGACTTTTTCAATAAGCCCAACGAATTTGGTGAACGCATCGCGCGCAACCAATTGCTGATTTTAAAGGAAGAAGCCTATTTTGATAAAACAGGAAATCCCGCAGAAGGTTCCTATTATATAGAAACCGTCACCGAGCAGCTGGTTGAAAAAGCCCTAGAATTGTTTAAAACCATAGAAAAAGCAGGCGGACTGATTACCTCACTACACGAGGGTACGATCCAGCGCAAGATCAAGGAGAACGATACCCGAGAACGCAACGCTTTTAAACACAAGGACAAAATCCTCGTGGGCGCCAATAAATATGTAAATGATGGCGATGTATTAAAAAATGAGTACGAAATCCTGCCCTTCCTGAAAATAAAACCTAGAAAAACACTGGTCACGCCACTCAATGCAAAACGAATTACCGAGGAACTAGAACAATCCAAAATGCCCAAATGATGAAAAGAAAAGACATAAATTCCATCACGGCAGATTATTCATTCAAGGAATCCACTGCATCACCTTCCACCTTTAAAACGGCCGAGGGAATAGACATCAAAAATGAATATTCAAAAGAAGACTTAAAAGATCTAGAACATCTGGATTTTGCAGCTGGCATCGCGCCCAACTTGCGCGGCCCCTACTCTACCATGTACGTACGCCGACCTTGGACCGTGCGACAATACGCCGGTTTTTCAAGCGCGACAGAGTCCAACGCATTTTACAAACGCAATCTCGCTGCGGGTCAGAAGGGACTTTCCGTCGCCTTTGATCTTGCGACACACCGCGGTTATGACAGCGATCACGATCGTGTACAGGGAGATGTGGGAAAAGCGGGAGTTGCTATCGACAGCGTTGAGGATATGAAAATTCTCTTTGACTCCATCCCATTGGATAAAATGAGCGTTTCCATGACCATGAACGGCGCGGTCTTACCGATTATGGCATTTTACATCGTTGCAGCGATGGAACAAGGCGTTGATCTTGCCGCATTGAGCGGTACGATCCAGAACGACATCCTCAAGGAATTTATGGTGCGCAATACCTATATATATCCGCCCACGCCCAGTATGCAGATTATCTCGGATATTTTTGAATACACGAGTAAAAACATGCCCAGGTTCAACTCCATTTCCATATCGGGCTATCACATGTATGAGGCCGGCGCGACCAGCGATATAGAACTCGCCTATACGCTCGCCGATGGGCTGGAATACGTGCGCAAGGGACTGGATGCGGGAATGGACATCGACACATTTGCACCGCGACTTTCTTTTTTCTGGGCAATAGGAATGAATCATTTTATGGAAATTGCCAAAATGCGCGCTGCGAGAATGCTTTGGGCAAAATTGATCAAACCATTTAATCCTAAAAACTCCAAAATCACTTGCGCTGAGAACCCATTGCCAGACTTCGGGCTGGTCACTAACCGAGCAGGATCCATTTAATAATGTGGCGCGTACGACCATTGAGGCTGCTGCAGCGGCTTTTGGTGGCACGCAAAGTCTGCATACCAATGCGCTGGATGAGGCGATTGCGCTTCCCACGGACTTCTCCGCAAGGATTGCGAGAAACACACAGTTGTATCTACAGGATGAAACAGGAATTACCAAAACCGTGGATCCATGGGCGGGATCGTTTTATGTGGAAAAACTGACCGCTCAAATCTCAGAAAAAGCCTGGGAACTCATTGAAGAAGTTGAAGAACTGGGCGGAATGACCAAAGCCATCGAAGCAGGAATTCCCAAAATGCGTATTGAGGAAGCTGCCGCGAAAAAGCAAGCCCGCATCGACTCTGGGATCGATACCATCATAGGAGTCAACAAATATCCCAGTCCCGATGAAGACCATATAGACACGCTGGATATAGACAATGCCGCCGTACGATTGGAACAGATTGCCAGACTGGAAGAAATCAAGTCCACTCGCGATAATAAAGCCGTTGAAAAAGCACTGGAAAATTTAACCACTGCCGCCCGGGATAAAAATGGGAATTTATTGGAGTTGGCCGTTATTGCAGCCCAAGAACGAGCCACACTGGGCGAGATATCTGATGCTCTGGAAACCGTTTATGGGCGTTATCGTGCCGAGATCAAAAGTGTACAAGGAGTATATAAGAAAGAGATTATGAATGATCCCGCTTTCGCGAAAGCGCAACAACTAGCCGACAATTTTGCAGACAAAGAAGGCCGCAGACCGCGCATCATGATTGCCAAAATGGGCCAGGACGGTCACGACCGCGGCGCAAAAGTCGTCGCCACGGGATATGCCGATGTGGGCTTTGACGTGGACATCGGCCCCTTGTTCCAGACCCCAAAGGAAGCGGCAAAACAAGCCGTTGAGAACGATGTCCACGTGCTGGGAATATCCTCCCTCGCCGCGGGACATAAAACGCTCGTGCCCCAGGTCATGCAAGAATTAAAGAACTACGGCCGCGAGGACATCATGATCGTCGTGGGCGGCGTGATCCCGAGAAAGGACTACGAATTCTTATTTGACGCTGGCGTAGCCGCCGTTTTTGGGCCAGGTACTAAGATCAGTGATGCTGCGATTGATATACTTGAGTTGTTGGGTGGTGAATGAATGTAGCTCAAAATTAATCTGTGAGTTATATTTCCACGTTGGCGCGGTGTTGCACCTCCAGCAATATTTTACTTCCATTTATTCTAATGTTTGATTTTCGAAGATAAACTCATTAAAATATAATTG
>CAWILF010000012.1:0-8625 GCA_963836885.1 uncultured Flavobacteriaceae bacterium
ATCTGAACCTCACCCGTTTTTACTTGTGCGGTATTGCCCATACTATCCTTGTGTTCCAAAATTCCTGATAATGGAATAGTCACAATTTCCATATTATCGTGCGGATGCGTGGGAAATCCTGCTCCTGACGCTATGATGTCATCATTGAGCACTCTGAGTAGCCCAAAATTCGTTTGATCAGGCTTGAACCAACTAGCAAAACTAAAGCTATGTCTAGCTTCCAACCAGCCATGATTTGCATAGCCTCTATCTGCTGCCCGATACATTGTAAATTTCATAGATTGTATTTTTTCATTCACGAACAATTATTGTACCAACAACTATTGTGTCAGTCTGTCTGTATTTCCTTGTAACTTATTAATATCAAGCCATTAAAAGTGCAAAGTTATTATCGAAGTTATGGGCTTTTCTTATCACATATAATTAACGTGCTGCGCATACCCTATTTTAGTGACCAAAATGTAAAAGCTAAAATATACGTCAATCGTTTCAAATTCTTAGAACGAGTGAACCTATCTAGAATGTTTTGGCTATTTATGGAGAATTTAAAACAGAAGTTTTCGCGAAAGCGAAATTATAACCATGTCATGAGCATACATTGTGGATCTCCTCAATTCAAGAATTTGCATCCTGCCGCTTTTGATTGTAATAAGGATGTTTGATGTAGGTCTTGGCGTTTGTAAAACCGTGCGAAAACTTTCTGCGATAGGTTTCCACACATATATGGGCAAATATTGCAGAGAACGCGAGCATTACAAAAAGAGGCAGCAAACTTTGAGTCAAGAAATGAGATACATACCAACTAGCGATCGAACCAAATATCATACTGACCGCGCCCACAAATGCGCTTGCGCTACCAGCACGATAGGTAAATGGTTGAAGTGAGAGTGCCGTTACATTTGGGTTTTGAAAACCTATTAACATCATCATGGTAAATAATGTGGGGTAAATGACCCATATATTTGGGCTTGCAAGAAATACATAGCCTAAGCCAAATCCAGTAATTACTACAAGGAGCAAGCTGACCACATAGGTAATCTCAAAGGTGGTAAACCGTTTGAGCAGCAATCTATTAACCTGACTTCCCGCAATAAGTCCTGCGGCATTACCACCGAAAACATATCCAAAACTAGACTGACTCATCCCAAAGTATTCCAAAAATATGAATGGTGCCGCTGCAACGTACCCCAATAGCATTCCTATCACAAAACCACGCGAGGTTGAAAATAAAAAGAAATCCCTGTTCTTATAGATCTGCCAGTATTCCCTTAATACCTTAGAAGGTTTAAGGCTTTGGGAAGAGTTGGGTCTGGCACTCTCCGGCAATATGAACAATACGTTGAGCAACATAAGAAATGCAAATGCTGCCAGTCCATAAAAAATGTAGTCCCAATGATAGTTTTCAATAATGATCCCGCCTATGGTAGGTGCTATAATAGGAGCGACTCCCATAATGAGCATGAGCGTGGAAAGTACATCTGCCACCTGTTCTTCCTCAAAAAGGTCCCTGACTATTGCCTTACTGGCAACCATTCCCGCACAAGCTCCAAGGGATGTAAAGAATCTCAAGGTGGCCAGAGACATTACATCCCAGGCGTAGGCACTCAACAAACTGGTTATGATATATAATATGATACCGAAAATAAGCGGTTTTCTCCTTCCATAACGATCCATGAGCGGGCCGTAGGCCAACTGACCTAGTCCTATCCCGATGAAATAAGTAGTAAGCGTAAGCCCGATGGCACTGGTATCTACTTTAAAATCGCCCGCTATCTGTTTAAATGCTGGTAAATAAGCGTCAATAGAAAACGGACCGATGGCAATAAGCATTCCCAAAACAAGAATAATGCTTGCCCTGCGACCGCGACTCAACTTTCCCTTTTCCACTAACTTTGCCTTCATTTTGCAAAACTAAGGTTAAGAATCTGTAGGATAATCACGTTCACAAAGCTTTACCATTTTTTAAAGACGGTATATTTGCAGCTGATATTCAAAACAACATTATGAAAAACATCTTTCTGCTACTCACGGCCAGTCTTTTAATATTGAGTTGCAAAAACGAGACTGAAAAACCAGAAATTTCTGATGGTAATTCTACCTCTACAACCAGCAAGGATATGGATCTTGCACAAAAAGTTGCCGATCGAGCAGGTCTCAAAGCCTGGAATGATGTCGAAACCGTGAAATTCACATTCAATGTTTCAAAAAATGGAGACACCCTAAGCTCTAGAAGATGGACTTGGAATCCCAAAACAGATGCTGTGCAACTAGTTTCCAAGGGAGAAACTGTAAGCTACAGCCGCAATAAAAATATCGACAGCCTATATATAGGTACAGACCGCACCTTTATTAATGATTTTTACTGGTTATTCCCGGCCTTTAAATTGGTCTGGGATGAGGGAACAAGGATAAGCTACCCAACTGACAACCTCATAAAGCTGGAATATACCGGCGATGGCGGCTATACTCCCGGCGATCGATACGACCTTACCATCGATAACAATAATGACATAAGCGAGTGGAGCTACTTTAGAGCTGGTGCAGACCTAACAGATATGACCACATCCTTTGAAAACTACGAGGATTACAACGGTATCAGAATAGCACGCGACCATAAAACACCGGACGGAAGCTTGAACATCTTTTTTACCGATATCGAGATAATCAAAAATACCGAGCAATGAATTTTAATTCCAGCCACGACTATGCCCTGCAACTAGATAGAGATGATGAGTTGTCACGCTTTCGCGAAAGCTTCCACATTCCAAAACACCAGGGTAAGGAAAGCATCTATCTATGCGGAAACTCCCTCGGACTTCAACCCAAGCAAACCAGAGCTTATCTAGATCAAGAACTAAAAGACTGGGCAGAACTGGGCGTGGAGGGTCATTTTCATGCTGAAAACCCATGGATGCCGTACCATGAGTATCTGGCCCACTCAACCGCAGAAATTGTAGGTGCAAAACCTCACGAGGTCGTTATCATGAACACGCTAACGACCAACCTTCATTTAATGATGGTCAGTTTTTACAGACCTGAGGGTAACCGCAAGAAAATTCTAGTAGAGGCAGATGCCTTCCCTAGTGACCGGTTTGCTGTTTCCTCTCAATTATCATTTCACGGAGCTGATCCTGAGAGGGATTTGGTTTTATGGAAACCTAGAGAAGGAGAACATACGCCCAGAATGGAAGATCTTGAAAAATTACTGGCTTCTCATGGCGATGAGATTGCGTTGATCATGGTGGGCGCGGTAAACTATTACACAGGACAGTTTTTTAACCTGAAAAAAATTACGGCATTAGGGCATCAATACGGTTGTAATGTAGGATTTGATTGTGCCCATGGTGCGGGAAATGTTGATTTGCAGTTGCATGACAGCGGTGCAGACTTTGCCGTGTGGTGTACCTATAAGTATATGAACTCGGGACCTGGAAGTCTGGGCGGTTGTTTTGTTCACGAGCGACACGCAGATAACCACGACCTTCCGCGATTTGCGGGATGGTGGGGACATAATAAGGACACTCGTTTTAAAATGAGGGATGATTTTGATCCCATGCACGGTGCCGAGGGATGGCAGTTATCCAACCCACCGATATTGAGCATGGCCGCTATCAAGTCTAGTCTCGATCTATTTACCGAAGCATCGTTTGTAAAATTGCGCAAGAAATCCATCAAGCTCACCAACTATCTAGAGTACCTTTTACATGAAATTGAGGGAGATCGCATTACCATCATCACACCTGCTTCTCCAAAAGATCGCGGTTGCCAACTATCCCTAGCGGTGAAAAATGCCGATAAATCCTTGTTTGATAAAATTACCGAAAGAGGAGTTATTGCCGACTGGCGAGAACCCGATGTAATACGTATCGCCCCTGTTCCTTTATACAATAGCTATGAGGATTGCTGGAAGTTTGTGGATGTGCTGAAGAGTGAGTTGATGAGGTTTAAGGTTTAAGGTTTAAGGTTTAAGGTTTGTTTTTGTTTTTTGTATTGGCGTGCAAGTTTTTAAGTGCTTTTTTTTTGAGATAATCTAATTGTTTCATTGTTATCGCGAGTGACTTGCCTCAAAACCAACCCAGCAATGCAGAATTGTGAATGCAGAATTATGAATGCAGAATTACAAGGTTTAAGGTTTAAGGTTTAAGGTTTGAGGTTTGAGGTTTGATTTTGTTTTTTTGTATTGGCGTGCAAGTTTTTAAGTGCTTTTTTCTGAGATAATCTAATTGTTTCATTGTGATCGCGAGTGACTTGCCTCAAAACCAACCCATGCAATGCAGAATTATGAATGCAGAATTATGAATGAGAATGAAGAACATTTTACCTACCTCAAATCCACCAATAACCAATAACTGTTAACCGTTAACTGTTAACTGTTAACTGAAACTCACTCAAAAGTTTGAACTTGGAATTAGGATCGCTTTATACTTTTCTCAAAACCACCATCAACTGATATTTCTTTCAAGGTTCCAAATAAAAAATCCCCATGCAATTTTCAATTGCATGGGGATTTTTTTGATTGTCACCGAGAATTTTAAATCTTCAGCGCTTGGATTTTCTCGTTCACCTCTTTTTCCGTTCCAGTGAAGTTTTGCTTTTTGGAGACGGTTGCGCCGTTAACCTTACTTTTTATAGTGACTTCGGCCGTTACCAGTCCGGTGTTGTCATCAACTGATTTTACAATGTTTACATCTTCCGTGGTAGAGTTTATGAAGTTGATCATTTCAGTCGAGTTGGCTCCTATCACAGGATTGACCTCATCACCATGCGCGCCGAGAATAGGTGCGATTACTAAACCAATCAAACAAGTCAGCTTGATTAATATATTCATGGAGGGACCAGAAGTATCTTTAAATGGATCACCTACGGTGTCACCAGTAACCGCAGCTTTGTGCGCGTCAGATCCTTTGTAGGTCATTTCTCCATTGATCATGACTCCAGCTTCAAAAGATTTTTTAGCATTATCCCAAGCGCCACCGGCGTTGTTTTGAAATATAGCCCAGAGAACTCCGCTTACCGTGACTCCCGCCATGTAACCTCCGAGCATTTCGGCAATTGCGAGGTGATCCATTTTAAATAACATGGGCACGAATGCAATTACCAACGGAAAACCTATAGTAAGCAATCCAGGTAACATCATTTCCTTCAGCGATGCTTTAGTAGAAATAGCCACACATTTATCATATTCTGGTTTTCCAGTACCTTCCATAATTCCAGGAATCTCACGAAATTGCCTTCTCACTTCTTCCACCATTTCCATGGCTGCCTTTCCAACTGCGTTCATGGCAAGGGCACTAAATACAACTGGAACCATCCCACCGACAAACAACATAGCTAGAACAGGTGCTTTAAAAATATTGATTCCGTCTATTCCAGTAAACGTTACATAAGCTGCAAAAAGAGCCAGCGAAGTAAGCGCCGCAGAAGCGATTGCAAAACCTTTACCGGTAGCTGCGGTCGTATTCCCCACAGAGTCAAGAATATCAGTGCGTTCTCTGACAATGGGTTTTTGCTCGCTCATCTCTGCAATACCGCCAGCGTTGTCAGATATAGGACCGAATGCGTCGATTGCCAACTGCATTGCAGTAGTTGCCATCATCGCACTTGCCGCAAGAGCCACTCCATAAAAACCTGCAAATGCATAGGACGACCAGATCGCGGCGGCAAATAAAATTACCGATGGAAATGTAGAGATCATTCCCGTTGCAAGTCCTGCGATAATATTAGTTCCTGCACCCGTGGATGATTGTTGCACGATCTTGAGGATTGGTTTTTTGCCCAATCCCGTATAATATTCGGTAACTGATGAGATTACAGCTCCTACGACAAGACCAACCAAAGAGGCAAAAAACACATTTAAAGAAGAAACCTTTAGATAACCACTACCCTCTTCACCAAAGAACTTCATTTCCATCGTCTCAGGAAGCATCCACATACAAAGACCGTAACATGCTCCCGCAACAAGTACGATTGAAGTCCAGTTTCCCACGTTGAGGGCATTCATGACCTTGGATTCTTTTGCATTGTTATCCGTGATCTTTACCAGCATGGTTCCTATCATGGAGATTATAATACCTACACCGGCAATAGACATGGGCAATAAAACAGGGCCTATCCCACCAAAGTTATCCATAAAACCGTAGCCTTCAACGCCAGATAGATCACCGTTGAACTTCACCACATCGCGGATCACATAATTACCCAATACCATGGCAGCTAATACCGTTGCGACATAACTACCAAAAAGATCGGCACCCATTCCTGCGACGTCTCCTACGTTATCACCCACATTATCGGCAATGGTTGCCGGGTTGCGAGGGTCATCTTCAGGAATTCCTGCTTCTACCTTTCCTACGAGGTCTGCGCCTACATCGGCAGCTTTAGTATAGATACCACCTCCTACACGGGCAAAAAGTGCAATAGACTCTGCTCCCAATGAAAAACCTGCAAGAGTCTCAAGTACCACGGTCATCAACTCGGTAGGAGTTCTCAAAATGCCGTCATAGTCACCGGCCTGCCAAACGCTCCCCATAAAGTACCAGTAGAAAAATATAAAAAAAGCGGTAAGTCCCAACACGGCGAGACCTGCAACGCCCAGTCCCATGACCGTTCCACCACCGAAGGAAACCTTAAGTGCCTTGGGCAAGCTGGTCTTTGCAGCTTGGGTGGTTCTTACGTTAGTTTTTGTAGCGATCTTCATCCCTATATTACCGGCATAAGCAGAAAATATGGCACCAAAAATAAATGCGACCACGATCAACCAGTGGGTCGTGGGAACTATAAAACTGACTATAGCGAGGAGTACACTCACAACTACAACAAATATGGCGAGCAATTTATATTCGGCATTCAGGAAGGCAAGTGCGCCCTCATAGATATGATCTGCGATCTCCTTCATTTTTCCATCTCCCGCATCCTGCTTCATTACCCAAGACTTTTTTACCAGCATGTAAAGAAGCCCGATTGCCGCAAGAACGAGCGGCATATAAATCATGTATGATTCCATAAGTATTTTGTTGTTTTAGTAAAATTTTAGCTAAAGTAGCAAACTTATGTTAAAACCCACGCAATGAATTATGGATTTCGGGATTTTTCTGTTTGTGCATCTTGGTAATCGAGGATATTAATTGTTATTGTTGAGATTGTGGTGGAGTTGTTAGCTTTCCTGTCTGCCAGACAGGCAGGCGCGAAAGCGGAATTTAAAAAAACCTTTTGCACAGGATTAAAAATAATTTTCAGAAACTTATTCTTGGTGAGGTATCCAGTTGATCTACTATTGAAAAATAGACGATTGAAGATGGATACCTGAAGATCTGTGATATTTAAATTGGAAATCATCGCTTCCCGCATTCAACACGCTATACGATTTATAGGTATTTTGAGCTGAGATAATTGTCCAAAAGACCGACGGAAAATCATTATTATATTTGAACCGCCATAAAACAGTCCGTGACCTCAACGTTTTAAATCCCTTAGATATAATGACGACCCAATACATCACTCTTGACAAATTGCGGAATGACTTTCCGCAGTTGGCGGGAAATCTAGAGTACTACTGTGATCTAGGTGCTCAAGGTTTAGTTGAGGATATAAACGAGTTTTGGAATAGTGGGGGAAAACGAGGGATCATAAAGAAACACCTTATAGATCGCCATGATCGCCAGTGGGAAGACGGTTTTATGCGCCAAATGAGATCCCAATTCAAAAGTTTTGAGATTAGGTCAACAACTTTGGGGCTGGCACCAAATTATTCTGGAGTGATTACTCTTGAAATGTCTGAACATATTAAAACGGAGCTGCATTTCAACAAAAGTATCGTTGCCGATTATTTTACAATCGAAATCATTGAATCTACCATTGAACCCGTGGTGCTTATGGGGAATCTTTCTGGGAAACACATTGAGCCGAAATTGATAATCGTATCGCCCACTGGAACCTATGAGCCTATTTTTAAAAAAGTTTACGCTTTTATTAAAAATTACTATCCTAATGCCGTGTTCCTCCCCTACCATTTTGATCTATTTGAGATAAAAGATTATCGACCTTTTAATGATAGCGAGACATTTCCAACCGTCCATCAGTGTTTATTTAGAAAATTCAGTTCTTTCAATAATGAAATCAAGATTATAGGTAATGACACCTATAAAATTGAAAAAGTCAAATAGTCAATTACCGTTTCAATAGGTTGATTACCATAACTATTGCGATAGGTTATGATGTACATCTTATATAACCTGGTAAAATTAGTTTGAGCACATAGTTACAGTATAGGAGCATTGTTTCCATAAGTTTTGAGAACGTATCAAACAATGATTTGTGAAGAGATTTATACATTCTCGCTTTCGCGAAAGCGGAAAATTAAAAAAGCCCTTTATACCAGCGTAAAAAGGGCCCGGAAATATGCACTATAAATGTGTCAGTTTTTCACAAGCTTTTTAGTTACAAATTGCGTACTCGATTTTACTGTAATAAAATAGATGCCAGAATCAAGATTTGTTACATCTATAATCTGAGTAAGCTCGGGAGCAGTCAATTTATTGGAAATTATCGCCGCACCTAATGTATTATAAATGGTGTATTCCTCAAACATTATCACACTAGCAAGCGTTACTGTATGGTTAGCGGGAT
>CAWILF010000013.1:0-160996 GCA_963836885.1 uncultured Flavobacteriaceae bacterium
AAAAACTAAACCCAAAACTACCGGTAACCCCTATATTCCTGGCATCGGGCAGGTAATTGTAACTTCCTCTAAAGTTTACATCGATGCGCAGGATCTTAAAGATGTTTCCTATTCCCGCGCTGTATTCCCAGTAGATATCCTCTGGCGCGCGGTACTCTATGTTACTTCTGTTAATGGCTATGTTCTCATCGCTTATGGTTCCATAAACAGCCTTTAATCCTACCAGTTCCCGCAAATTGAGTTCGCGTAAAAATGGAATCCTTGAGAACAGACGGCCGTTGAAGTTGTGGTCCAGATGTAATGTCGTGTACTGATCGGTTACAAACTCGTAGAAGTTCATGGTATTGAACGCTCCCGAGATATTGAAATAGGTCTGGTTTCCTGGTACTACATTCAATAGAGCCAGCGGTACCTGCCCAAAAGTCTTTCCTGCCTCAATACGAGCGGTCAACCTACCAAAAATCCCGATCTGGAAAGGATGGGTATAATAGAACTGGGCGCGGTCATAATTAAAATCACTGCCCAACAAGTCCTCGATACCACGTGTGTAATTGACGTGCAGTATGGGATATTCCCCACTATTGACAATGGTGCGATCCACGCCATAATTTGCCGTTTTACGACCTGGCGTATAGGTAGTACTGAAAGAAATGTCCGTCTGGTTTACCTGACCCCTAACCCTATCACTTCCCGGCACGCGGTAATCGAGACTGAAGAATGGCTCATTGGCACTTTTAATGGTGCGGTAGCTCCCGGTGAGTTTTAGTTCCCAGTTATAGAGCGGCTCAAAACTCAGTCCAACATTGGACAGATTTATTGAGGAGAGCCTACCGTTGTTACCGGCACTGATCAGCGCGCTGGAAGCGAGACTTCTTCCCAGCACGTCGTTGGTATTGGTAAGACTGGCAGCGAGTTGTTCAATATCCCGACGGTTGCCACCGTACAGGGTCAACCGGCTTTGTTTATCCACCAGCCATTTACCCGCTATTCCATATTTGAACTGGTCATCCCCAAATCCATAGGCCGTATAACCTTCCAACCTCCACAGATCGTTTGCGGTAAAATAGGTGCGTCCTCCAGCTCTCAACCGCAATCCCTCCACATCATTATATCCAAAAATGGAAAAGACTGGACCTATATCAAAGTTGTCCACCTCATAATAGCCCGAGGCCAGAATGGTTCCAATATTATAAAGTCGTTTAAATTTTTTGTTCTGCTTGAGGGTGTCCAGCATGGTATAGACCTGCTTTTCATCCTTGTTGAGCTTTTCCAGCCTGTTTTCATCCCAGTAGGCCTCGTCCCTATTATAGATCATGGGATCATAATCGTTCACGCGGCGGCGGTAGAAATCATCCTCTTTGGCAATGTCAAACTGGTACTTGTCAAAGAGCGTTGTTCTTTTCCCGTAAATCCCTTTTGAGTCCTCTTTTTTATTGAGCGCAAAATCACTCATAAAATAATCCCGGGTGATCAAGAATAGACTATCATTCAGCACGTCATATTCCTGTTCAATGTAAATTTCCTTCACCCAGTTGATATTGGCACTTTTAGTCGCCTGCATGTTGATCTCCTTAATCGCATAGGACTCAGTCGCTACCCAAAAATCTCCTTTAAAGGTAAGCTCACCCTTACGCCTGGGATAATAGACGATGTTGTAGGCCTCTACTCCATCGATCATTGCCGTGTCTCGCAGTACATAATTATAGGTATCGATACCTGATTTACCTACCGGACTAGTAAAGCTCTTATCAAAAAACTTGAGGTAACGCTCATATACATCTATATCATTATAAAGATCTTTGACAAAGGAAATGAGTGTCTGATTGTTTGAGAAACCCGAGTTCATATTAGCCTTCAACACCTCTTTCTCCTTATTTTGGGTGTTGTCGCCATATACCGTGGACAGTGCCTCATTGATAAAGATGGGAAGGTAGGTTTTACCCGTTACACGGCTGGTATCGGCATATTCAAATATAAATTCCATCCCGTCGAACAGCTTTGAGTTGATCATCGCACTATCAATGGTATTCATGTCAAATTCCAGCTTCTCGTACTTCTCGTACTCGTACTGCTTGAATTGCGAGAGTCCATTTTTACGGCGGTTTTCCCAGACCTTACGCAGGATATCTATCGCTGGGATTGTTCTTTTTGGAGGTCTTTCCAGAATAGACCACTACTGCATCCAGCGCCTGAGTGTCCGAGCCCAGGGTGATCTTCATCTCAAGGGTTGCTCTTTTGGTAAGTTCTAAAACCTTGGTTTTATAACCGATAAACGAAAACTCAACCTTATCGTACTTCCCGTCAGACTGAAGGTAGAACACTCCATTATCGTTAGTTATAGTTCCATCATTACTTCCAGGAAAAAAAACGTTTGCAAATGCTATGGGATCACCAAATTCATCATAGACCACACCACCAACTTTGGTCTGTGCGTATAGCGCAGAACAGCAAGAAGCGCAAATAATAGAATGAATATATGAGAATACGCTTTCTCGAAAGCGGGATATTTAAAATAGAACATAATAGTAGTAAAAGAAATGGCAAATAGCAAAGTGCTAAAAACCTGATGCAATTTTAACTAAAAAGCACGTCCTAACTTATAGGGTTTTACATTATTTAATAGTTTTTTATCCCTTTATCGATTAAGTAAACCATATATCAAATGGAATAATAGATTTAAGAGTTAAAGTTCTAAAATTTAGAGCTTTAATTTTGAAAGAATAAGCGCAAAAAAAAGGGCTGCTCAATAATGAACAGCCCAATTCCCAAAAATAAATATACTCTGAAAAAACCTATGAAATTACTTTTTAATAAACCGTTGTGTAATAGTTGAACCGTTAAGAGAGGTTACTTTTACAAGATACATTCCCGATTTTAAATGAGCTACTTTGATCTCACTCAACGTGGCGGTGAGCATTAATTGTCCTTGTAGGTTATATATTTCTGCTTTCGAAAAAGCGGAATTCTCAACTTCAAAATGTTGCAATTGTGATATTTAGAGCAGATTAAAAACACCGTCCTATTATGCTAAACAAAATTGAGTTGCATTCCAAGTTCCCAAGGCCACTATTAACATCGCTGTCTATCAGTCAAAGAGTTATAATTGGTATCTTTACATTTCTAAATAAATTTTTTAAAATTTGGAGTTTTTTGTAATTTCTACTATGCAACGTCGCACGTTAAATAGGTTATAGAATTTAAAATTAGTCCTACCTGATTTAATTTAATAAAACCCAGTAGCATTCTAATAAAATATTCTGAATATGACCCTAGTAAGGATCTTTTATAAAAAATATCAATCACAATTATTTAATTATGAAAAATAGAATACTTACCATCATTTTAATTTTGACTACTCAAATTACTTTCAGTCAGATTGAATTTCAAGAGAATATTGTTATAGACAACACTTTTGGTGTTAGAGGTCCTGTATCCATATATTCAGCTGATATAGATGGTGATGGCGATCTAGATTTATTATCTGCATCAACTGTGGATAATACTCTAGCATGGTATGAAAATATGGATGGTATGGGGAATTATAGCAAGCCTAATGTTATCAGTAACTTTGCAGACGAAGCTAATTCCGTTTTTGCGGCCGATGTAGATGGTGATGGTGATATGGATGTTATCTCTGGTTCAAAAGGAGATAATACTGTAGCGTGGTATGAGAATGTAAATGGAGATGGAACATCTTGGAACTATTACGATGTTAGTAGGGCAGCAATTAATGTAACCTCCGTTCATGCAGCAGATATGGATAGTGATGGGGATATAGACTTAATATCCTCTTCTTCTGGAAAAGTCGTATGGTACGAAAATATTAATGGAGTGGTAACATTTGTTGAATCCAGCATCTCGTCAAAATCAGTAAATCAAGTAATAGCATCTGATGTGGATAATGATGGGGATATGGACATACTGACTGCGTCATCCCAAGACAGCTCGATTTCATGGTATGAAAATATAAACGGTACTGGAACTTTCAGCTCGGAAAACATAATTTCTTCCAATGCAGATGGTGCTAGATCCGTATTTGCACTAGATATAGATGGCGATGGTGATATGGATGTTGTATCTGCAAGTTTTCGAGATGATAAGATTGCCTGGTATAAAAATAACAATGGGCAGGGCAATTTTTCAAGTCAAAGAATTATTTCTTCAAACGCAGATGGAGCCTCATGGGTTCATGGAGCTGACCTAGATGGCGACGGCGATATGGATATTTTATCTACGAGCCGTGAGGATAACAAAGTTGCGTGGTACGAAAACACAACCGGGCAAGGAAACTTCTCAACAGAACAGGTCATAACGGATAACTTTGCCTCGGCACTTTCTGTTATCGCTTCAGATCTAGACGGTGATAATGATATAGATGTAGTAGCTGTTTCTTCCGAAGGTGGAAAAGTGGAATGGTTCAAAAATATTAATGGACAGGGAAATTTTAATTCACAACAAAATATTACCACCAATGTACTAGGAGCTAATAAAATAGTCAGCACAGATATAGATGGGGATGGTGATCTAGATATTCTGACCTGTTCATTTCTCGACAATGAAATTTCATGGTTTGAAAATATGGATGGTAGTGGTACCTATGGTATTCAGAAAATTATTGCAATAACGCCCTTTCTCGCTAATGATACATTTGCCAGCGATATAGATGGAGATGGCGATATGGATGTTTTATCAGCTTCAGATAATTCTAAAAGATGGTATGAAAACCTGGATGGGCAAGGAACATTTAGTGAAGCTCGAATAATAGAACGTTTTTCTGGCGGTGCGATAGCAATATCTACTGCCGACTTTGATGGAGACGGAGACATGGATGTTCTAGCAGCAGAATCTACAAGTTTTGCAGGAGATAACGTATTTTGGCATGAAAATCTTGATGGACAGGGTAGCTATGGGCCACAAAATTCAATTACCACTCAAATTAGTAATGTAAGGTCGGTAGTCGCCGCAGATATAGATGGGGATGGAGATTTGGATGTTGTATCAGCGAGTGCATCTGATAGGACCATAGCATGGTATGAAAATATGGATGGTCTAGGTAATTTCGGTACGCAGGTTATTATTTCCAATACCATTAATGTTGCAAATTCAATTTTTGTGGCAGATATAGACAATGATAACGATTTAGACATCGTATCAGGTTCGGGCGACAACAGAAATCAGGTTACATGGTTTGAGAACACCAATGGCTCGGGCTCCTTTGTACAGCAAAATATTATTGCAAATAATCGACAAGGCACCAGATCGTTATTTGCTGGCGATATCGATGGGGATGGAGATCTTGATATAGTCTATGGTTCTGATAGTATTTCACAAAGTGCGATAGCATGGCATGAAAATATGGATGGATTGGGAAATTTTGGCGCGCAACAAGTCATTTCAACTGACGCTAATTTACCTTTATCCATCTCTATTGCAGACTTGAATGGTAATGGAAGGATGGATGTCCTATCCGCAAGCTCGAGAGATGGTAAAATAGCTTGGTACAAAAACCAGACGACTCCGCTTAATCAAATTATTGGTACGGTAGTTTTTGATGTAAATGCAAATGGCTGTGCTGCTGGTGATGTAATGGCTACAGGCATTAAAATTGTCGCTAGCGATGGCACAAATAGTTATAGCACATTTATGTTTGGCAACGGTTCTTATCAAATTCCGGTACCAGAAGGTAATTTCACAACCCAAATCGAAAATCTACTTAGCTATTATACATCCAGCTCAAGTTCACAATCTTCAAGTTTTACGGGATTAGGAAATACAGATACGGTAGATTTTTGTCTAACAACAGTTGGAACTGCAAATGATTTGAGCATAAGTGTTTTTCCCACTATCGATGATCCTAGACCAGGTTTTGATGCGACTTACCAAATTATTTATAAAAACTCTGGAACAACGCAATTAAGTGGAGATGTTATCTTTGAATATGACACTGCCAAAATGCAATTTTTGAATGCTAGTGAAATACTGGCTGCACAATCAGCAGGTACGTTATCCTTCGATTTTACGGCGTTAAATCCATTTGAAACAAGAACTGTCTATTTAAAATTTAATGTGTTTCCTCCACCTACTACTAATATAGATGACATCTTAACATCGACAGCGACCATAAGCCCCATAGCTGGTGATGATAATGAAGATGATAATGTGTTCATCCTTGACCAGACGGTAATCGGTTCATACGATCCCAATGATATTGCAGTTTTAGAAGGCGAGGAAATTTTATTAGAAGATGCAGGTGAATTTCTCCATTATATTATTCGATTCCAAAATACTGGGACTGCAAGTGCCATAAATGTTAATATAGAAAATCTTCTTGATACTAAATTAAATTTTGCTACAATGCAAATACAAAGTTTGAGCCATCCAGGTCGAGTAGAAATAAAAAATGGTAATGAAGTGAAGTTTATATTTGATGATATCAATTTACCAGATAGCACTAGTGATGAACCTAATTCACATGGTTTTATAACTTATAAAATCAAACCAAAAAGCGACGTAGTAATTGGCGATATTTTTAACAACAATGCTGACATATTTTTTGATTTTAACCCTGCGATTGTAACTAATACTGTTAGCACTGAAATCGTAAGAACATTATCCGTTTCAGATACTGGTTTAAATACGATTTCTATTTTTCCTAATCCTGCAAATTCAAACTTAACCATTGATAGTAGGATAGAACTTAAATCTATTTCAGTTTTAGATATTAACGGACGGAGATTAAACAATGTACAGCCCTCAACATCTCAATACCGATTAAACATTAATTATTTGTCAAATGGTATTTACTTTTTAGAAATTCAAACTGAGGGTTCAAAAAAAATAATGAAGTTTATTAAAAACTAGATGATCTCAATTCTGTCATTTCAAGATAGTATCAAGATTCCTATTTGTATATGAACTTAAATAATGTCTGATCAAGGTTTTTCTGACGGCATGAAGTAATTATAATCTATGGGTCAATCGCTACGAATTTAAAAACAGCCCTTATCCCAAAAATAAATGCACTATGAAAAAACTATTTTTATGTGTAACAGCCTGAGGCAAAACTCTTTGTAGCAAAATCTGATTCCCTAAGTCAACATATATCTACAAATTTGCTGATCAGTCTCAAAGATGAATGACATAAGTCCTTTAATTTCAATGCTGTTTCTGAATATGCATTTTGAGTTTCTAAAGCCGTAAATGAAACGGATGAGATTTGTGTGTAGGTTGCGTGTTTGAATTCGATTGAGACTGAGGTAATATTTACAGAGGTCCCAGATAAATTTGGAAGTTAGTTTTTGCACAAAACATAGATTGAGTTGCTAAATTTTCTGGGATGACATCATTCTGAGCGATGCTGGTGCAAATTTTGGGATGAGGTTATGCAAAAAAAATGATCTACTTTTTAATAAATCGTTCGGTTGCGATGGAGCCGCTCTGTGACGTCACTCTTATTAGGTACATTCCTGTTTTTAAGCTAGATACATTGATCTCTTTTGAGGTGGAAGTACTCATTAACTGTCCCTGGAGATTGAATAGTTCTGCTTTCGCGAAAGCAAACTCACCACCCACATTAAGTATGGTACTGGCTGGGTTGGGATATAATTTAATTCCCGCAACTGTTACCTCATCACCTATTCCCGCCGTGGAACCAAATTCATAAGCACCCATGTCTACAGCTGTTCCAGCGATACGGAAGTTTCCAGCAAGATCTCTTTGTGTATTTACAAAAGTGTTGTCACCACTGTTTATAGCTGGTGAGGCAGATGACAGGGTATAATCTTCATTTGCTAAATCTGTAAACATGGGATCACCACCTATATTATTGTTATTATTTGTGGTAATGTTTGCAAATAGATCTGGAGATAAGGAGTTGTTTACGGTATAAGCACCAGTCGATCCACCAGTATCGTTACCTAGTGATCTAATAGATGCATTATTTGCATTTAAATTATTATGAAAAATACTGTTGTTCACCGTTACACGACCTCGGCCACCGAGGTCTCTCTTAAAGGTTATCAATGGAGCGTTAACGTCTCCAGTACTAGAAAGTCGATTATTCACAAATGTGCAATTAGTAATAGTACCAGAAAACTCATTATTCTGATCTTGCCTGATCCACATGATACCGCCTTGTCCTATACCAGTTGCTCTACTGTTCACATTGTTTTCAAAGAGACAATTATCTGCCGTGAAACTCAGAAAAGCTCCACTTCCTTGGGCAGAACGCATATAAAGAACTGTTCCAAAAACTCCTAAGTTGTTTCTAAAAACATTATTTTCTAATGTTAGAAGGCCATATTTATCAACAGCTCTGATCACACCACCACGAGCACAAACATTATTTTCAAAAATACTGTTGCGTATTTTTATATCCAGTCGTGCGTTTGCAGAGTTATTTTCAATGGATATGGCAGCACCTTCCTGGTTATTTGCTCCACCACCAGTAGCATGTCCACCAGAAAATATGAAGCCGTCAAGAGTTGCGCTTTCACTATCTATGGTCACAATATTATATAGGTTATCACCTCTGTTATTACCGCTATAATCCACTCCTGTATCATCACTATTAGTATCACCAGATAAAATGGTTTGGTTAATCGACAGGTCTCTTTCGGCCAGTACGCTTTCAGTTCCAGCAAAACCACCGTAAACTATAGTTTCTTCCTGATCTATTGTAAACGTATTAAAATTACCGCCACCACCTACTACAGGTTTATAAGTTCCAGCGGTTACCCATAATTGAGTGGCAACTGTATAGGTATCAAAAGCAGTTTGCAGATTAGTAATTGCATTGCTCCAGCTACTGCCGTCATTGCTTCCCGTAGCGTTTTGATCTACATAAATCACATTAAAAGGACTATTGGCCGTTGTAAATGCGGTTTCATAAGCTCCTATATCTACAGATGTAGATTGAATTCTGGCATTTCCATCGATGTCAGTGGTAATACCTGAAGGTATTTTTGTGTCGTCTCCGTTATTTATGGCGACCGAAGTACTTTGTAATGAAAAGTCTGTAGCGCTCACAAATTGTGGGTCTGCAGAGCTCACATTAAATTTAGATCGTGTAGTCCCGTTATTAATAATATTGGAAAATGCACCATCTTCACTTATGGAAGACTCTACTTCTATATTGTTAGGATCTGAACCGCCGGTATCGTTACCTATAGAGATCATAACGCCATTACTGGCATTGCGATTTCCATAAAATATAGAGTTATAGGCAAAAAGGCTCACGCTTCCAGCAGAAAAGTGATTTGCATTGAGCAATGTTGCTCCTGCGCCTTTTGTATTGTTGGTATTATTTGCAAACGTATTATTTGTCATGGTTACATTTTGAACACCGCTATCTTGTCTGAACCAAATGATTCCCGAATTACCAGCTCCCGATGCTGCCTCTAAAATATTGTTTTCAAAAAGGCTGTTTGAAATATTCACATCTAAAACCCCTCCACCTGCTCGAGAGTACAAACACACAGCGCCACTACCAAAATTATCTCTAAAAACGGTATTCTCAATATTTAAAATACCCTTTTCATCGATCATCCTAATAGCACCAGCTCTTGTGACAAGGTTTTTTTCTATAATAGAATTTCTAATAGTAAAATCATCTGCCTGAATAAAAACAGCACTTCCCTCTTGTGTATTTGTGCTGGAAGTATCGTCAGCATGACCATTTGAAACAATTAACCCATCCAAAATCGCTCCATCTGCCTGAACGGAAATGACATGAATATTGTTATCTGATCGATTAGTACCAAAATAATAAACGCCCGTATCGTCGTTCATGACATCGCCGTTGAGTGTAGTCATATTACTATTCAAGTCACGCTGGGATATTGATGTTTCAGTACCGTTGAAACCTCCGTATAAGCTTACATTAGCTTGATCAATTAAAAAGCTGTCAGCTCTCAACGCTCCAGGCGAGTAATTTCCTGCTGCAATCCATATTTGGCTATTAGGAAGATCGTTAGCCAACGCTGTACTTAGATCGGTATAGGCGTTTGCCCAACTGCTACCGTCATTTGCACCGGTTGCGCTAGCATCTACATAAATTTGTGCAGTAGCCGCAAGGCTAAAACAAAATAAAATTAATGGTAATAATTTTTTCATGATTGTGTATTTAATTGATTTACAATCACAAAAATGCGTCAAGAGGTAGTATGAAAAACTGACTAACTTATGAAACAACTGTTTCAACTTATGAAGGAAGGTTTTGAGGAATGGATTATGGAAAATAGAGTATAGAGTATAGAGGAAAGAAACAAGAGTCAAGAAAAAGTAATTGGTTATCAGTTGTCGGTAATCAGTAATCGGTATTCGGTGATCGGTGATCGGTGATCGGTAATCAGTATTCGGTATTCGGTATTCGGTATTCGGTATTCGGTATTCGGTATTCGCTATTCGGTATTCGGTAATCGGTAATTCGGTAATCGGTAATCGGTAATCAAGATAATCTAAATGGGAACTATAAATGACAACTGATTTTAAAGACTTGTGTAAAATATCAATTCAAATAACTATGAGAAAGGCATGGAGCGAAACCGCCCTGCGGCGGCATGACCCGTTAAATGGCATTTTGTTAGAAAAGGGAAGTTGAATTCAGAATTCAGAATTCAGAATTCAGAAATTTCAAGAAAAAGAAATTAGAAATTAGAAATTAAAGTTAGTGTCTCACAAACTTATTAGTTCATTGAATGCATTTCTTAATACCAACTAAAATTCGAGTTCACATCCAAGTACGGGTTTGAGTTCAGATTCAAGTTCAAATTCAAGTTCAAGTTCGAGTTCGAGTTCGAGTTCGAGTTTATTTTTATTTTTATTTTTATTTTTATTTTTAAATATACTTCACGATCGTCAGGAACTCTTCTCGCTTTTCCTTGGAAATCTGTACCTCAATGTCTTTTTCCATGACGATGTGCCCGCCCTCGCTGCGCACGTACTCCTTGATATGCAGCAGGTTAATCAGGTAGGATCTGTGTGGTTTGTAGAAATTAGAACTTTTCTCCAGCAAATCTGTAAAATGTTTCAGTGGCTTGCTGACCAGTATCATTTTATCGGTTTTCAAATAAAACTCTGTGTACATTCCTGATGCTTTAATGCAAATAATATTATCAAATTCCACAAACTTGATCCCGTCAGAATAGGGTAAACCAATTTTAGAAAAACTGGACTCGCTCAAGCTGCGCTTGAGCTCGATCAACCGTTCCGAAATCTGGTTGTTCTTGACATTTTTTACCGCCTTTTCAACCGCAGCCTTCAGCTTTTCTGGCCGTAAGGGTTTTAACAAATAATCAATGGCTGATAATTTGAAAGCCTCCACGGCATAACTATTATAGGCCGTGGTAAATATGATGCGGAAGTTCACCTCATCGCCCATAAAATCAAGGATCTCCAGACCAGAATGCTCTGGCATTTCAATGTCCAAAAAGACAATATCGGGCTTATGCTCCTTGATGCGTTCAATTCCTGACAACAAATCTTCAGCACTGGCAACTACTTCCAGATCTGGACAATTCTCACTGATTAAAATTTCTAAAACCTGTCTCGCCTTAGGCTCATCGTCTATTATTATTGCTTTCATAAGTTGGTTTCAAATGGTATGTTTATGCGTATTTCAGTTCCCACAGCCTGATTGTTTTCTATGAGATCTATTATTTCCACACCTATCTTCTTAGAGTTTCCGTAGTTGAGTAATTGCAGTCTGTTCTCAGTCGCACTGGTGGCAAAGGATTTTTTCTTGTGGTGGTTCCTGTCATTTATTTCTTGTGCCCGACGCCGTCCTACTCCGTTATCTTTTACTAGACAGTAAAGAATTTTTTGATCTTGATCTGCACGGAGGGATATGGTCAGTAAACGGTCTTTTTTGCGATGTAATAATCCGTGTTTGATGGCATTTTCTGCATAGGGCTGGATGAGCATCGTGGGGATCAAAACCTGACGGGTGTCTAGGTCAGGCTCAATAATAATTTGATAATCCAGCTTGTCCTCAAAGCGTAGTTTCTCCAGTTCGAGATACATTTCCAGCGTTTCTATTTCTTCTGCGAGCGTGATTTTTGAAACGGTACTGTGTTCGAGATAGGTTCTTATAAGATCGGCAAATTTCCCCAGGTAATCACTGGCCAGCGTTTTATGGTTGCGCACGATGTAATCCTGTATGGAATTGAGCGCGTTGAACACAAAATGCGGGTTCATCTGTGAGCGCAGGTTTTCTAGTTTGAGCTGGGTAAGTTTACGGTCTTGCTGGATTTGTTCCAGGGCTTTTTGTTTCTCGCTTTCGCGAAAGCGTAACTTCCTCTTATAATAAAAAACAATCGCAATGGTTAAAAGTGACATAACCAAGATCCAAAACCAAAGTGTTTTATAAAATGGAACGGTAACCTCCAAAGCGATTTCCTTTAAACTTACCGTCTCGCCAGTGTCTGTAACCGTGCGCAGCTGCATCACATAGTCTCCCTGTGGAATGGAGGAAAAACTGATACGGTTGTTCCCGTATGCCACCGTCTTCCACACCTCGGACAACCCTTGAAGCCGGTATTCATACCTGCCGCTGGTCATCGCGCGCAATCCATTGGAATTGAATGCGATCTCAAAAAGACTTTCCTCCTGACTTATAGAATATGAAGATGCCAACGGAACTTTTTTATCATTGACCAGAACCTCGGTAAAATAAACCTCTAGGGGTTGAAACTTTTTAAAAGCCAATTTCCTATCGATGGAAAAGACATTCTCACTTCCCGCAAAGTAGATTTTATCGCCCAGGATTTCAATGTCGCTTATGGAATAAGTGAGGATACCGTCCTGTCTGGTAAGGTTTTTAAAGGTGCTTGTCTTAAGGCATAATTGCTGGATGCCCTTATCGCCAGCGATCCACATAAAATCACCATCGGCTTTGATACGGTTGATGTTATTGGATAATAGACCATTTGCTACCGTCCATTTTTTAAGCATGGTATCACCCTCAAATTCATAGAGTCCATCGTTAAAAGTAGCAGCCCATAAGTGGTTGTTCTGATCGATTTCTAGGGACGCGGTAAGAATGTCGCCTCCCTCGGCGCTGGTTAAAACGGTCTTTTTCCCGCGATCGTCCAATTTTTACCAACTCATCCACAAGTCCATAATATCTGTTACCAGTTAACGGATCGTAATGACAGGTATAGCCTCTTTTTAAGAAATTTGCAACGATAGATAATGTATCACTTTCATCAGCGTATACTTTTACCACTGCTCCATTAGTAGAGCTTACTATTAAAAGACTGTCCGCAGATATGAATTGTCCTTTCTTTACCGTTTTAAAATTAAGAATAGGTCTTACAGGTAGATTATTTTCATCTAGCGTAGTTGTGCCAACGTCTTGGAGAAATGAGGTCTGCATTCTATAGGGATCATAGATAATCTCTGAAACTGGGTTGTTTCCCACGATCTTTAATTCCTCTATTGTAGATGTTTCTGTATTATAATTAAACGCTTTTCCACTTGATGTTCCAATAAATAGGTGTGAGTTACCATCTGAGGAAAGTACTCGTGTGTTTCCACTATCGGAGGGTGTCGTAATGGTCTCGATATAAATATTGGGAAGCACAAAAATTCCATTTGAGGTAGTTGTTACCCAATAATTTTTGTCTCTATCTTTTAAAACGCTCGAGATGTAATAATTTTGGAGCAGCCTCTTTTTGATAGTGAGGCGTTTGTTATTGAGTTGTAAAACCACAATGCCTTTTGAGGTGCAAAGCCAGAATTGGTCGTCTATTCTATATATCGTTACTATTTTGAGCTGTTCCAGTTCTTTGGGAAAGGGAATGCTTGACCATTTTTCATTCTCCAGTATATTAAAGCTTATTTCATTTGACTTATTCTTAATGTAGATCAGCACCTGATTTTTTCCAAAACTCCTACTGATCGTTGAGATAAATGGATCCTTGCGGTTAGCTGTCAAAAAACTCTCGGGTATTTCCTGCCACAACTCTGGAATACCATTTTTTAAGGTGTAAAAGTCATTATTATAAGAATAAACTACTGTTCCTTCCACCTCAAAAGAATTGAGATAAACCTCTTGATACCTTTCTTTATCCTGAGAAAAGGAGGTTTTAGTGGTGAGATCAAATATCTCAACAAATAAGTAGCAACTCACTACCAGTTGATCGTTGTATATATTAAGCTCTGGTAAATGGCCGTTGAGTTTTACCTTTAAATCCTTAAAAAGGAACATCTCGTCATTCTCCACATAGAAAATCTGACCCGAGATATTAATGCACCACACCCGGTCTTTTTTATCCACGGCAATTTCAAAGACTGAAAGTCCGCGTTTCTCTGGGTGGGAATAGGTCTTATAGTTTTTACCGTCAAAACGGGTCAATCCCTTATTTCCCGCAAACCATATCAATCCCCTACTGTCCTCCACTACTCCATAGAATTCCTTATCTGGCAGTCCGTCTTTTTCAGTTAAGTGAATAGAGACTGGTTCTTGCGCGTGGACAAGACTCAATGTCAAGAATAAGAACCAAATAAGAATGCGCACGAGAGAGTTCGGTTTTCGTAAAAATAGACTTTCTTAAAAATTATTGCAGGTTGAGTTGATGAAAAGGGGTTTTGGGCTTGTAGAGTGCGTACTTTTTACTCCGGGACTTTATACTGAGTGTTCCCCATACAGTCCTACGATGGAAACTGGGAAACTGTTTACAGCAGTCCCCACAAGAATCTGCACAGCGATTTCAAAGTAACTGTGACAACATTGTCAATTATATTAATCAAACCCTGATGATCTTGAGATAGTATCTTTAAGTCTCTTTTAAAGAACCATTTCAGTCATTGAAAATCTGCAATGAATTTAGTAAATCCTAATTTTAACTATCACCTTGAATAACAGCCAGAGCAATTCAGCAATTTTTAATAGTATTTGGAATTTGAAAAATTGGGGCTACTTTGTCACCATGAAAAACCAACTCAAAAATTCAGAAATAAAAGTAGGCCTCGCCCAGATCGCGCCCGTATGGCTGGACAGGAAAGCAACGCTGGATAAGATTATTGCGAGCATGGATACTGCGGTACAAAACGGTGCCGAGCTCGTCGTTTTTGGAGAGGCTTTATTGCCTGGATATCCATTCTGGCTGGCTTTAATGGATGGCGCGGCCTGGAATAAAATGGAGATCAAGGAACTCCACCGCCACTATATGCTCAATGCCGTCTGTATAGAACGTGGGGATCTGGATGTGGTGTGTGCTTTCGCGAAAGCGAAACAAGTTTCCATCTATCTGGGCATTATAGAAAGACCCGAGGATCGCGGTGGCCACAGTTTATACGCGAGCATGGTTTACATAGATCAAAACGGGATCATCCAAAGCTCCCACAGAAAACTACAGCCCACCTATGATGAGCGGCTTACCTGGTCGCCCGGCGATGGAAATGGTCTGGTCACCCATGCACTCAAGGATTTTACGGTAAGCGGGCTCAACTGCTGGGAAAACTGGATGCCACTGCCTCGCGCCGCAATGTATGCGCAGGGAACTAACCTGCACGTTGCCTGCTGGCCGGGCAGTGATCACAACACCAGGGACATTACCCGGTTTATCGCCAGGGAAGGCAGGTGCTACGTGCTTTCTGTCTCCAGTCTCATGCGCAGGAGCGATTTCCCAGCGGGAACGCCACATCTTGACATGATTTTAGATAAGGCTCCCGATATTTTGACCAATGGAGGCAGCTGTATCGCTGGACCCGATGGGGAGTGGATCATAGAACCACAAATAAACAAGGAGGAAATTATCTATGCCACGCTGGATCATCACCGAGTGCTGGAAGAACGCCAAAACTTTGATCCAGCTGGTCACTACTCACGTCCCGATGTGACCCAACTGCACGTGAACCGCGAGCGACAGAGCACCGTGAAGTTCAACTGATTTTCTCAAAGTCATAAATTATTATGACCATGCATGAGTTGCGGAAGATCAAAAGATTACCAATGGATTTTACGAGACTCATAACTCCACACTTATCGCGGAAAAACTATCTTTGCAAAAAATAGGTTATGAGTAGAGGTAATGAAGGTGGCGGCGATAAGGGCGGTAGCCGACAGGGCAATAGATCTGGACAGTCCGGTAAGGGTGGCAACAGATCCAATGCAGGTGCCAGGGACAGTCGTGGAAAATCTACTGCAAGAGGAAATTCACCTACCCAAAAACCCACGACCCGTGGTGGCAAGAATCAGGTCATAGGAACCTCTCGATCTGGAAATCCGGTAACCAAAAAAGAATACATCAACCGTAAGAAATCTGAGGACAAGCCCAAAAAGAAAAATACGGAAGAGGGAATACGTCTTAATAAGTACATCGCAAACTCGGGACTTTGCAGCCGCAGGGATGCAGATATCTACATCAAGGCCGGTAGCGTTACCGTTAATGGTGAAGCCATCACAGAAATGGGCTTTAAGGTAAAACCAGGTGATGAGGTAAAATTTGACGAACGATCTGTATCACCGCGCAAGAAGGAATATTTTCTCCTCAACAAGCCCAAGGGTTTTATAACTCCCAAAAAAGGAGAGCGCAGCAGCAAGACCGTCATGGACCTCATGCAAAATGCGAGTCCCAACCCGCTCCACTTCATAGGATCGCTTAACAGACACTCCGTAGGTCTAATGATCTTCACTACAGATCTTGAGATCGCCAACAAGCTCAACAATCCCAAACAGAACATGCGCAAGATCTACCAGGTAACGCTGGATCGCAGTTTTAAACATGAGGACCTCATGGCAATACGCAACGGTATCGTCATAGATCGTGAGCCCGTGGATGTTGCCGCGGTAAGCTTTGTAGAAGGTGGGAAGAACAACGAGATAGGAATCGAGATCCACTCTGGGAAGGATAACATCGTCCCGCGCATTTTTGACCATCTTTCCTACGAGGTTAAAATCTTGGACAGGGTCGCCTTTGGCGGGCTTACTAAAAAGGATCTGCCACGTGGCAATTACCGCCTGTTGACGCCCCAGGAAATCATAAATTTGAAAATGATCCCTTAAAACTTTAATATTGCCCTAACATTGATTAGAATATAAATGGTCAATTTTATGGTTTGTACTTTTAATTCTAATCATTAGTTTACACCTTTGAACACAAAATATATTGACCTTATCGACCAGACCTATTATTTCCCAACCGAGGAATTTGATCTGGTAGATGATAAACTACAATTTCACGGTATAGACCTTATGGCTCTTGTTGAGCAATATGGATCACCGTTAAAATTCACCTACCTACCCAAGATTTCAGAAAATATCCATAGGGCAAAGGGCTGGTTTGATTCCGCTTTCGCGAAAGCGGATTATAAAGCAAAGTACCACTACTGTTATTGCACAAAGAGCTCGCACTTTAAACATGTACTGGACGAGGCGTTGAAAAATGACATTCATATAGAAACCTCCAGTGCCTTTGACGTGAACATCGTCAAACAACTCAAGGCAGAGGGAAAGATCAAGAATGACACTTTTATCATCTCAAACGGCTTTAAAAGAGATCAATACGTTCAGAATCTTGCCGACCTTATCAACTCTGGTCACGAGAACTGCATTCCCATAATTGACAATTATGAAGAGATCGAGCTGCTTACGGAGAAGGTTACCAAAAAATTCCAGGTAGGAATACGCATAGCGAGCGAGGAAGAGCCCAAATTTGAATTCTACACCAGCAGGTTGGGGATAGGCTACAAGAATATCCTTAATTTTTACAAGACCCAAATAGAAAAGAGCGAACAGGTGGAGCTCAAAATGCTGCATTTTTTCATCAATACGGGAATACGCGATAATGCCTATTACTGGAACGAACTCCACAAATGCCTAAAGGTCTATGTGAACCTTAAAAAGATCTGTCCCACTCTGGACAGCTTGAACATAGGCGGTGGTTTTCCCATTAAGAATTCGCTGGTATTTGATTTTGACTACGAGTATATGATCGATGAGATCGTGAGCCAGATAAAATTGGTCTGCGATGAGGCTGGAGTCGATGTACCGCATTTATTTACGGAATTTGGTTCATTTACCGTGGGAGAAAGTGGTGGTGCGATCTATAAGGTATTGTATCAAAAACAACAGAACGACAGGGAAAAATGGAACATGATCAACAGTTCGTTCATCACTACCCTACCCGATTCATGGGCAATCAACAAGAGATTTATCATGCTGGCACTCAACCGCTGGAAAGAAGAATATGAACGTGTCCTACTGGGCGGTATGACCTGCGACAGTGATGATTATTACAACAGTGAACAGAATGTAAATGCCATTTACCTGCCTAAATACCACAAGGACAAACCACTATATATAGGGTTTTTCAATACTGGAGCTTATCAAGAAAGCATAGGTGGTTATGGCGGCATCCAGCACTGTCTCATTCCTGCGCCGCAACATATAATCATCGACCGGGATGAACATGGCGGGATTGCCACGAGGGTATTTAAAGCCCAGCAGTCCAGCGAACAGATGTTGGAGATTTTGGGGTACTAGATTTATTGAGGAAAAAGTAAAGAAAATAGAATATTGAATATAGAATATAGAACACTGAACGCCGAATACTGAATACTGAATACTGAATACTGAATATAGAATATAGAGCAAAGTGAGAAGAACAAAGTAAGAAAAAACACCTCCTCGCACAGAATGAACTTTTCTGTTTTTGGGAACGTGGGGTTTTAAGGAGGTTGATTAGGAAATAGCACAAAACATGGAACAGCCTGGAAAACCTCAAAACTTTTTCAACCTGATCTAGTTTTAATTTAGATTTGAGTTCAGGTTCGAGTTCAAATTCGAGGTTCAAGTTCAAGTTCAGGTTCAAGTTCAAGTTCAAAAGTTCCCTTTACGACTGCAAAAACAGCAATAGATTAAAATAACAATTAATAAAGAACACATATTTAATTCACATGAACAGTAAGAACTACGCCGGTATTGACGACATCCATGCCAGTCTTGATAAGTCGTCCATTGTATTAATTCCAGTACCTTATGACGGTACGAGCACTTGGCAAAAAGGTGCCGACAAAGGTCCGGAGGCTTTTCTGGATGCCAGTCGCAACATGGAGCTTTATGACATAGAAACGGACAGTGAAGTCTATCACCACGGAGTGTTTCTAGCTGATGCGGTAACAGAGAATAGTTCGCCAGAGGCGATGGTGGATGCCGTTCATGCAGCGACAAAAAAATACATCAAGAAGAATAAGTTTGTCACGCTTTTCGGTGGCGAGCACTCAATTTCCATCGGGAGCATCCGTGCCTTTATGGAGATGTACGAGAACTTGAGTGTCCTGCAGATCGACGCCCACGCAGATTTGCGCAAGGAATACGACGGTTCTACCTGCAACCACGCCTGCGCGGTTTATGAGGCCAGCCAAAAATCCAATCTTGTCCAAGTGGGAATACGATCCATGGACAGTATTGAACTGGGTGTGAACGAAGAAGAAAAAACCTTTTTTGCACACAACATGGCAACAGACGACTATTGGGCAGAGAATGCAACAGAGCTGCTCACTGAAAATGTGTTTATCACGATCGATCTTGATGCCTTTGACCCTTCCATCTGTCCATCCACGGGAACTCCCGAGCCGGGCGGATTGCTCTGGTACGAGACTTTAGACTTTTTAAAGCGGGTTTTTGAGGAGAAGAATGTCGTCGGTTTTGACATCGTTGAACTTTGTCCCAATCCGGACGAAAAATCTTCAGATTTTCTTGCTGCCAAGTTGTACTACAAAATGCTGAGCTATAAATTCCAGAACATTGCCCTGGAAGGTGAGGAAGGTTATGATGCTGATAACGCTTTCGCGAAAGCGGGATTGAAAAAACTCAAAAACATTACCGAAGATTAATCAATAACTTAAATATCCCGAGCAGTTTTATCCTGAATTTTAACTCAAAACTCAAGAATAGACTGCTCGTTTAATTCCCTATCTGTTTGCCAGATTTTAAAAATAACATCTTATGAAACCCATTACCGAATTTATAGAAAAGTACTTTTTACATTTTAATAGCGCTGCGCTCGTGGATGCTGCCAAGGGGTATGAGGCTCAACTCAATCAAGGCTCAAAAATGCTCGTTTCCCTGGCGGGAGCGATGAGTACCGCAGAGATCGGTAAGATATTTGGGGAGATGATCCGCAGGGATAAGGTACAGATCGTTTCCTGTACGGGAGCAAATCTTGAGGAAGATGTGATGAATCTGGTGGCCCACAGCCACTATAAAAGAATCCCAGAATATCGCGATCTTACCGCGCAGGATGAATGGGATCTGCTTGAAAAAGGACTTAATCGGGTTACGGATACCTGTATTCCCGAGGAGGAAGCCTTCCGTCGTATTCAAAAGCATATAGTGAAGATATGGAAGGATGCAGAGGCAAAGGGAGAGCGCTATTTCCCTCATGAATATATGTACAAACTATTGCTGAGCGGCGTGCTGGAAGAACATTATGAAATCCCGATCGAAAACTCGTGGATGTACGCTGCTGCAAAAGCTAATCTACCCATGGTCGTCCCTGGATGGGAAGACAGCACCATGGGAAATATATTTGCCAGCTATGTTATGAAGGGCGAGCTCAAGGCGAGCACCGTAAAAAGCGGTATCGAGTACATGGGCTTTCTAGCCGACTGGTACACGGAAAACAGTAAAAATGGCGTGGGCTTTTTCCAAATAGGTGGAGGTATCGCGGGAGATTTCCCCATCTGCGTAGTTCCCATGTTGTATCAAGATATGGAGCGCACAGATACACCATTCTGGAGTTATTTTTGCCAGATTTCGGATTCTACTACTAGTTATGGAAGCTACTCCGGTGCGGTTCCCAATGAGAAGATTACCTGGGGAAAACTGGATAAGGACACCCCCAAGTTTATTATCGAAAGTGACGCGACCATTGTAGCACCGCTGGTTTTTGCCTACTTGCTGGAGATGTAGAGGTATGAAGTTTTGTCTTCCATTCTTATTTATTATGGGTTCATTATTTGGTCATGCTCAATACCAGTGGACGGAAGCCTACGTTATTTTAAAGAACGGTAAGACTCTAAGTGGACAGGCAAAACTGACTGACAAGAGTACTGCATTTACATTTACAGAAAGGCTCAAGTTTAGAAAAGATAAAGACAGTAAAACTACCAATTATAAAACAGAGGATATTGAGGAAGTTATGTTTACTGTATATAAACATGAATTTGCCAATGATGCAGTATATAGAAGTAATACTACTTTGTTTTTCGTTCCCGTACCTACCCATAAAATGGGGAAAAAGACGAAATATAATCTCATGCAGGAAATTCAATCTGGTGATGTTAGTTTATACAGTAGGAATTTCATAATCACCAAGCCGTCCATCCAAGTATCCAACACAAGCGATGCGTACGGCACGATGCAATATATTGCCCCATCAGCAATGACAACGACCGAGCATATCGAGTTATGGTTGGTAAAAACAAATGAAAAAGCTGTGTTAATAAGATCCAGTGGTATCTTTAACAATTTGAGAAAACAGCTTTTGAAGTATTTTGCCGATTGTCCAGAGATCACTGAGGCTATTGAGGACAGTGATTTAAACCATGACGACATTGAAGACATCGTTAACAATTACAATCTAGAATGTGGGTTTTGAGTTTTTCTACTAGTAAAGATCAACATAGATTTGATGAAAATAATTTGGCTTTATTATTGAACACATTTAAGCTTAATTCATTTATCTATCGATTTTGAACAATAAAATCAGTAGATTTAAAGATAATTGTTAGAAATAAAATTTATGAAAAATAAGATATTTATACTATTAATGTTTGTGGGACTGACAGCGAGTGCTCAATTTTCATGGACTAAGGCTATTGTTTCACTCAATGATGGCACCACCATGGAAGGCGAGGCTAGACTTATTAGAAAGGGAAGCGGTTTTAACAGCAATTCCAGAACCGTTCAATTTAGAGAACAAAAAGGCAGTGGTAAGGAAACTTACAACTCAAGAGAAGTGAAGAATATTATCTTTACCCATGAATACAACCAGAATATCGATGGAATGTTGAGACAGGAAACCAGTATAGACACTTATCTACCGGTGGACGTTAAAAAATACGATAATCCCGTCTTTATGCAGGAAATCATTAAGGATAAACTGAGCCTTTATGGAATGCCCGTTAAAAATTATAAGGCAAACATTCAATCCAATACTTTTCCATTCAACGTAGGGGAATTTACAATCATCTACATTAAAAAAAGTGATACCTCTGCCCGTCAGGTAACGGTACTGGGACTGGAAGGTAAGATCCAGGACAGGAAAGTAGCAGACTACCTATCAGATTGTCCACTCATGCTGGAATATATTAGAGATGAAAACGGTAATATGAGTGCTGTTGACATCGTGAATCATTATAATGCAAACTGCGGTAGCTAATTTGCGGATAATTAGAGCGCATTCACTTTAACATTTAAAAATTCCCGTTGGGGTAGCACAACTACACCCTGCGGGATTTTCAATTATTGCAATTAAAACTTATGACTACTAAAAAAATAGACAATCTAAATCTTGAATTTTTAAAGATCGAAGATTATGAAGAGTTGAGACACGCCATGATCGACTCATATTCCAACTTGCCAGACTCTTACTGGAGGGAAGATCAGATAAAACTGCTCTGCGATAAATTTCCCGAAGGACAGGTAGTACTCAAGGTAAATGATGAAATAGTTGCCTGTGCACTCACCATTATTGTAAAATATGAAGCGTTTAAGGGTCAATATACCTATGAACAGGTAACTGGAAATTATAAATTCTCAACGCATGACGATGAGGGCGATGTTCTTTACGGTATTGAAGTTTTTATCAAGCCCCAATATCGAGGTATGCGCTTGGGACGCAGGTTGTACGATTACCGCAAGGAACTTTGTGAGAACTTGAATTTGAGGGGAATCGCCTTCGGTGGTCGGATACCTAATTATCACAACCATGCTTCGGAAATGACACCTAAGCAATATATCCAAAAAGTAAAGAACAAAGAGATCAATGATCAGGTGCTCAACTTCCAGTTGAGTAATGATTTTCACGTCTCGCGAGTACTTAAAAACTATCTGGATGGCGATAAGGCATCTCTAGAGTATGCCGTATTGCTGGAGTGGGACAACATCTATTTTACCAAACCCATTACAGAGACCACTGCGCTCAAAAGTACCGTCCGTCTAGGCCTGGTTCAATGGCAGATGCGTCCCTATTCAGGGTTTGAGGAGTTGATGCAGCAGGCCGAATATTTTATAGATGCACTTGCGGCCTATAAATCAGACTTTGCGCTGTTTCCCGAGTATTTCAATGCTCCGTTGATGGCAGCTTATAATGAGCATAGTGTGAGCGAGTCTATTAGAGAATTAGCTAAGTACACCCAGATGATCCGTGAGCGATTTTCCCAGCTCTCGATCAAGTATAACATCAACATCATCACCGGTTCCATGCCCGAGATTATTGATGGTCATTTGTTCAATGTAGGTAATCTATGCCGCAGGGACGGCACCATGGAGCGTTATGAAAAGATCCACGTGACTCCCGACGAGGAGAAGGTATGGGGATTACAGGGTGGCGATAACATCCAGACTTTTGACACCGATTGTGGTAAGATAGGAATCCTGATCTGTTACGACTCCGAGTTTCCAGAATTGAGCCGCATCATGGCAGAAGAAGGCATGCAGATTCTCTTCGTACCATTTCTCACCGACACCCAGAATGCCTACGCACGCGTGCGACTTTGCGCCCAGGCGAGAGCCGTCGAGAATGAATGCTATGTCGCGATTGCCGGTAGTGTAGGAAACCTTCCCGCAGTGGAAAATATGGATATTTCATACGCTCAGAGCGCGGTCTTCACCCCATGTGACTTTGCTTTTCCCTCTAACGGAATCAAGGCAGAAGCCACCGCAAATGCAGAGATGATCCTCGTTGCAGATGTTAACCTGGACTTATTGAAGCAGCTCCACAACCACGGTGCCGTCAAGAATCTCAAGGATCGCAGGCTCGATCTCTACTCCGTCAGCAAGACTAAAAAATAGCTTTAACTTCACGGCACGTTATGAAATATCTGAGGCAAAACCTGAAATTGTTGGTTGGTATATTGATATTGAGTGGTTCCGCTTTCGCGAAAGCGCAGACCATGAAACAGATAGACTCAGTAGCGACCATGATGTGCGATCACTTGAAAGATCTCAAGATCGCTAACGACACGGCGCGCATAGAATATTTGTATCAATCACAGTTGTATCCCTATCTGGAAACCGTAGAGCGGTCAAATATGCAATCAACGGGCAGCAGGATCTATTACCGCATGCAAAGAAACTGCACTGCTTTTTCCGAACTTCTCGACCGGCTGGAACCTCCCAAAGAAGCTGTGGAACGACTTGTCGTAAAACCTGTGCCAACAATCACAAAAGCAGAAACGGAAACCTTTAAAAACCGCGGCGAGTTCTTTTATTATGAAGTCAATGGAGACACGACCACCGTCACGATGAAAAATAATAAGTGGCAGGATAACTTTACCAACGGTACGGTTTCAAAATTAGATTATAAATGGCTCAACGACACCGAGTTTGAGCTGGCTTTTATAGAGAGCAACAATGAGGGCAGGATGCTCTTCAGCCTTGTGGGAGATAGGTATGTGTACCAATTACTGGCAGTGAGGGAAGGCTATTATGAGATGACGGTACACATTCCCGGGCAACAGGTGTATTCTAAGTTTAGGTTGTATTATGGGGAGTGAGGAGTTTAGAATATTCTGTTTGAAAAACACATTTATTTTTGCATGAGTAAACATCATTCTAATTTGAATTATGAAGCCTGAATATATCTTTCTAATTATATGGCTTGTTGGGATGGTAGGTATAGCTGCAACATTTATAATTAAAGGGCGGAAATCATTACAGAAATTTCCCAACACTGAAATTTCTGAATTTGAATACGTGGAGAATTTTGCCTCGGGATATTCAATGAAGTCATTTATAACAAAAGCAGGCGGAGCAAAAAATGCACTGAGTATTAGAGTTACAAAAGGTCATTTATGGTTGACTACCAATACTTTTATGGCTTGGATTGCAGAGCTATTTGACCTACTCCATTTAATACCCATTGCATCACTAAAATCTGTAGATATTGAGGGAGATAAAATAAATCTAGGATTTTATGAAAATGGAGTCTCAAAAAAAATTGTGTTGCTCAGTAAAAATAAGAGCGTATTGGTGGAATTACTCAAGCGTAAAATGAATGATGTACTCTAGTCAATTGTACTCATCATAATGTTGTATTTTCAAACTGTAAGCCGTAGATAAAGACTTTGGATAAGAGTTCAATGAAATCGAAGAATTAACTCAATGCTATTTCGATTCAAAAGCATTATATTTCATTTTACCATTCTCCAAAACCAGCTCATAAACCAACCACCCCACTACAACCACATATTCCACCGCTACAAGAATTAGATTCTCTGTAAAATCTTCATTCCCGTAGGCGTAATAGCTCAAGAAAACCGTGAAACTCCAGACCACCATAAAACGGTAGTTCGTAAAAACAGAAAATAACAACGGAATCGTCAGGTACCAGGGATGAACGGTGGTGGAAAGCATGTAATAGGTAAAAAATGCAAAAACAATACTGCTTAAAAAGATTTCAGGAACTTCATTCTTTCTCAATAATGCAATGAGCCAAATGATAATGAATGTGAATACGGGCAATATTTTACCGACAGTTCCTATAATGTTATAACCAGTTACCTCATACCCCACCGCTCTGATCACGTAATAAATACTGGCGTTGAACTCAAAATTACCAAACCACAATCCCACGGTCGCTCCATATTTGTCTAATAAGTCAACCGAGAGAAATGGCAGAAATCCCATCAAGACTACAAAGCTCAAAAAACCATAAAACCCAAACCACTTTCTCCATTTCAATTGTTTTAAAACCAGCGGTAACACAAGCACGGGCATTAATTTCAACAAAATCGCATGACCTGTAAAAAGTGCACTTTTTAAAGCTTCCCTTCTAAATAAATAATATACGGACAACAACATAAAAAACGCCATAACGCCTTCCCAGTGCAGGTTTCCCGTAAGTTCAACAATCACAAAAGGATTCAAGTAATAGAGCATGATTAGATACGGTGGCCGTCCCAGCATGAACAGTAATCTTACCCCATAGATGAAAATTCCCAAGTCCGCAAGTATTATAAAGACCCGCATCCACACGACCGATCCCAGCAAGCTATCGCCACCCAAATAGGCAGCAGCAGCAAAAAACAATTGGTTGAGCGGCGGGTAGTTGGAATAATGACCGCTGGATAGCTTGCCCATTTTTTCATGCAATAAATGGGCGTTGGGAATGTGGGAACTGTCCAGTGCAATTACCTCATCCGGCAAATAAATATATGGGTTGAATCCGTTCAACAATTGATGCCCATCCCATATAAATCGGTAAAAATCCTGGGAAAGATGTGGTGTTTCCAGCAGCAGAGCCAGTCGCAGAACAAGACCTAGAATACAGATTACAGCTATCGCGCCCGACCAGTTCCATCGCTTGATCTCCAATTTTGGAAATAGGTTCAAAGACCTTAGGTCATGCGATCTGCAAACTAGAAAAGTCGCATAAAACAACGCAAATAGTGATGAATAAATGAGGAGGTTTTCAGTAAACAGCTTTCGCGAAAGCGTAAACAACAAAATATATAAAAACAGGCTCACAACTCCAAACAGACCAATGAGGTAGGACGCCCTGCGCATTTCTATTGCTTGTCGGTTATGCTGCGTATGAACACAAAGCCAAAACCTATAAATAACATCAAGTGAAAGGGGAAAAGTCCAAAATCACCACCCTGATCGCCCACGACAAACGCGGAGTACATCCCAAAGGCAAAGTACAGCATCAATATTCCCTCAAATATTACGTGCGGACTTATCTTCTTGCGCAGGTAAATGTTCTTCTTCCAGTTGCTGCCCATGAGGGCTAGATTAAATTTGGGCGTTCGGACAAATTCGCTGCGTTTTCCCAAATGTCCCTCGATCACGGCAATGGAATTGTGCAGTGAAAAACCCATCGCTATCGAGAAAAAGGTAAAGAACATGCCGATATACCTTATAAAATTCTTGAAACCACCGCCGTAGGTGGCACGGTACATAAACCAGTAACACACAAAAAATATAATCGTGCTGATGACAAAAAAGCTCATCACAATAAAATAGGTCTTTAAATGTGCGTACTCGTTTTTAATGTACAGCATGGGAATACTCAAAACACCAACAATCAACACATTGAGGAACATTGTGCTATTGAGTAGATGGAGAATCCCGTGGAATTTGGTTTTGGACGACTGGTCTGAATTCAGTACACGCTTGAACATTTTTCTAAAATTCTCTGCGCCGCCCTTGTTCCAGCGAAATTGTTGTGACCGCGCAGCACTGATCACAATGGGAAGCTCTGCCGGTGTGGTCACCTCCTCCAGGTATTTAAACTTCCAATTCTTGAGCTGTGCGCGGTAACTTAGATCCAGATCTTCAGTAAGTGTGTCGCCCTCCCAATTGCCTGCATCGAGAATGGTTTCTTTCCTCCATATACCTGCCGTTCCATTAAAATTGATAAAGTGTCCCTTGCTATTGCGACCTACCTGTTCCAAGGTGAAATGAGCATCCAGCGCAAAGGCCTGAACCTGGGTTAGGATGGAATAATTTCTATTGATATGCGCCCATCGGGTTTGAACGACTCCTATTTCAGGATCCTGAAAATGGACTACGGTCTTTTTGAGCCAGTCAGCATCTGGTAAAAAATCGGCATCAAATATGGCGATCACCTCACCTTTGGCAATTTTGAGTCCTTCTTTCAAAGCACCTGCCTTATAACCGCTGCGATCGGTGCGGGTTATGTGTTTTATATCGAGTCCCAGTGCTGATAATCGGGTTATCTGGGCCGCTGTTGTCTGCAGGCTCTCATCGGTAGAGTCGTCCAGGACTTGGATTTCAAGTTTTTCTCTGGGATACTCCATAAGAACGATATTATCCAGCAGCCGTTCCATGACGTACATCTCGTTAAAAACGGGCAGTTGTATGGTTACATAAGGAATCTGATCTTCAGAAAGTTCTGAGAAAAGTGGGTGGATTTCTTTGTTCTTTTTTTGTGCAGCGAGGTAATTAAACAGGAGGTTGAGCTGCGCAAACGCATAAAATAATATCATGAGCAGCGATGCCGAGTAGATCGTGATGCATATCCATTCCAGTATCATTTTTTAAAGCCGTATTTGAAGATCCAGGTTAAAATTTTAACACCCGCAAAGATAGCACCTTTGAAAGTTCCCGAAACTTTGGAAACCCCTATCCTGTTGCGGTATTTCATGGGAACTTCTGTATAGGAATATTCTTTCTTTAAAGCCTTTAACTGCATCTCTACCGTCCAGCCATAAGTTTTGTCCTCCATATCCAGCGCAAGTAGTTTATCGTATTTAATTGCCCTGAAAGGCCCTAGATCTGTAAACCTGGAGCTGAAAAACAACTTCATGAGCGAGGTCGCGAGCCAATTTCCAAAAATCTGGGGAGCGGTCATGGATCCTGCTTCTCTTAATCTAGCTACCCTCGCTCCTATTACCAAGTCGGTATTGTTCTCCAAAATTGGCGCGATAAGTTGCGTGAGCTGCTCTGGATAATCGCTGTAATCTCCATCGAGAAATACGATGATATCTGTACCTTCATCTAGATTTGACACATATTCCATGGCTTTTAAGCAGGCATTTCCATAACCTGCGGCAGGTTGATGGACCACGGTCGCTCCCGCTGCGGTTGCATTATGTGCCGTTCTATCTGTTGAGGCATTGTCTGCAACTATGATCTCGCTTACAATTTTTGGAATATCGTTGATTACCAAAACAATGGAATCTGCTTCATTATAAGCGGGAATGATAACTCTTATGATGGGAACTGAACTCAGGACTCTTGTTTTAAGGGAGGCGCAATTTACAAATTAAGAAGGCGATGCTGCTGGTTTTTACACTATTTACTCTGAACAGATAAAGTTGTGAAGATTTAGAATAAACCCTGAGTTGGAACAGGTCGAGAAGTGAATCTGTCACAATACATTTTGTAGAAATTAAAGGGCTGGTGGTTATTTCTGCTTTCCTACCTGCTAAGGCACGACAGGCTGGCGCGAAAGCGGAACGATCACAAACACCCACATTCTTAATAGTGTCTGTAACTTTGTAACTTCATTTAAATGTTATACCATTGAGTATGAATATTCCCCAAAGGTCTTATGGCTTGCTTTTCATAGTGCTTTATTGTGGCTTTGGTTTTATGGGGCTTGCCCAAACTAACCTACAGACCACGATCGTAAATTCAGGGGACGATTTTAATAAGGTAAGGGAGTCCTTTTTAATAGCAGAAAAAAGGTACAGGGCAGACAAGATAAAGGTGGCCGCCACTTTGTATGACTCATTAATTAGTGCAGAAAAGTGGGCTGATTTACATGGAACTACCGAACAAAAATTGCAATCTGCATATCAAGTTCACTTCTATTATGATCAGAGCATTGATGATGTGCGCATTATTGCTACCGGCAAAAAATTACTTGCCAATAAGGATTTTCTAGAATTCCCGGAATCTGCATTTGTAGCGAGGGCAACTCTCGATGCTTTGAACAGAAGGGGATTCTATACCAAACAACTGGAACTGTTTCCCGTATTTGAAAAATTAAACGAAATGCATGGATTCAACGTGCTCTCAAAATCCTTTTCATACCATCGTGAACTGGGGATGATTCATTATAAATTGGGAAATTATGATCTTGCGCGAGAAAATTTTATGAAGCAGCTGGAAAATTTTAGATCTGCAAATGATTTTTTTAGGGCGGCAAGTTCCAGCAACAATATTGCACTGACCTATGAAAGGGAGAACAATCTAATGGGCGGCAATGGAACATTATAATTATTCACTCGATTACCTGGAAAAAGACCATCGCCTGGATCCTCTGACCAATGCCGCTTATAAATCACATTTTAAGAACGTGGTGGCGTCAAATATTGCGAGTATAAAACTTAACACTGGTATTTTACAAGGTGTTGAACATGACTTTAAGGAGGAATTAAAGTCCAGCATACGTATTGCAGAACCTCGCATAACAGTACAGGCATTTACCAACCTTAGCGAGTACTACTTGCTGGACGGGCGCGCAGATCTGGCATTTGTATATAATGATAGCGCTCTAGATTACCTCAAACGGTATAAAAGTCCAGAGATGGAGTCCAGAATCCTTGAGGTGAGAGGAAGGATCTTGCTTACCCAAGATGAGCCATTCAGATCACAAGTGCTGTTCAATGAAGTAAAGCGTATCAATGACAGTATTCAAAGAACCAGGGATTTTAATAATTATAATGAGGCAGCAATAGAATTTGACCTCAACGCAACTCAAGAAAACCTAAAACAGGCCACCCTTCTTTTAGAGCAAAAGGATAAGATAAACAGCTACCAGCGCATTATCTTGTCCATCATATTGCTCACGAGTGTTCTACTGGCCTATCAATATTTGAAAATCAGGAGAAAGAACAAGGCGATCCTGGGTAATGAAATAAGTTTATCCAAAGCCTTGAAAGCAAAGGGGATCATGCTGGATGAAATACACCACCGCATAAAAAACAACCTGCAAATGGTGTCCGGAATCCTAGAAATTAAGTCATCTAAACTTGTTGATGTACCAGCTTTAGAAGTAATGAGCGATGCGCAGCAATATATTCAAAGTATGGCCTACGTCCACCAGCACTTATACCCAGAGAATAATGAAACTGTTCTTGATATGCAGCATTATTTTGAGGAACTGAGCAGCAGTTTGATTTTAAATTTTCCCGAGAAACAGGTTATGGCAACCATTGAAACAAATGGTATAGCATTAAGCACTGAAGAAGCAACACCACTGGGACTTATAACCTGCGAACTGATCACAAATTCAATGAAACACGCCTTTGATAAAAAAGGAACAATTGAAATAATACTGGAAGAAAATAGTGATGGAACTACATTCATTTACACCGATAATGGAAAAGGATTTGATCTTGAAAAACCTTCAAAACCTGACCAGATGGGAAATAACCTGATCAATGCACTGGCAGAAGAGCTCAACGCAAACCTCAAAAGAAAAATAGACCAAGGTTTTTATTTTAAGCTGGAATTTAAACAAGCCCGATGAACAAGTCCAACATTTATATCGTGGAAGACATGGGAATTACCCGTACCGCTATCTCGACCGTATTATTACGCAACGGCCATGAGGTAGCGGGAAGCTCGCCTACTGCCGAAAAAGCCTGGATGGAAATTTCACAAACACATCCTGATCTCGTAATAATAGATATCAATTTAAAAGGAGCGAAAAACGGTATATGGCTGGCAGGAAAAATTAGGGAGCAACTAGACATTCCCATCATATTCCTGACTGCTTATGGAAGCACCTCGATCCTAGAGCAATTGGTTGACATCCAGCCCGATGGGTATATCATGAAACCGTTCAACAATGCGACCCTGCTGGGGACCATCCAGATTGCCGTGAGCAATTTTAAGTTGAAAGTACCTCATAAGTCCATGCCTATAAAGACTGATAGAACGCGAGTTATAAAAACTAGGAACGGAAGTGAAAAAATCAACCTGCAGGAAATTCTATATCTGCGGTCAGAAGGGAATTATGTCCATCTGTTTTTAAAAGACCGGGAGGTTGTAAGTAGGTCAAAACTGGATGATCTATTACTCGAGTTGGACTTCTCTTTCCTTCAAAAAACCCATAGAAGATTTGCCGTGAACACCGCCCAAATAACCCGTATTGATAAATTGGTTTTATTTATAGGTACCGAGCAAATCCCCATTTCCAAAACCTATGAGGCAAACATCCTCGATAATTTTAAATAGAAATCGGCGGTTGAGAGGTGATTTTAAATATTTCATTGGTACTTGAGCCGCCGTAGCGATTATATTTCCATCCCACGCAATCATTACTTCCCTAGAATCGTGGATTACTTCCCTTATTTTCACGTGAAGAGCGGTTTGCATTTTTTAGGATTAAATTAGTTTTAAATTTTTTGGATAGTTCCGCTTTCGCGAAAGCGTAATGTTTTGAAGCCCCTTTACTTATTAAGCAATAAAATTACCACATCATGATTACCTATAAATATTCCCCTCCCATGAAATTAGCTTTACTTTTTTTGATTATTTCTTTTAGTTTCCTGGGCCATGCCGCAGCGCTAGAGGTTTCAACTGATAAGACTGCCAATGACAATGTCGTCGTTTATGGAACAGTAACCGTAAATATAATAGGCGATGGCAGGGTAGAATCTGTCAACGGATGGAACAGTCCCTTCACCTGTCCCGGAGCATGCAGCGGTTTTGCAAATGGCACTGCAAACATAGATGCAATACCCAATTCTGGTAGTCGCTTTGTAAGATGGGAAGGTGACTACAGCAGCACAAGCAGTTTTTTACAGAGGGATTTTTTTAATGGCGGCACGCTTACTGCTGTTTTTGAGACAATTCCTGTAAGTCAGGGTCCTGTAGTGACCTCTAGTGCCATAGGTCTAAGTTATTCAGAAAATGGTCCAGCAATAGCTTTAAACAATCAAATTTCTATAAGCGACTCCAACAATATAACCCAAATACGTATTACAAATAGATCTGGTAGTGGTGGAACTGACGGCAATGATAGGATTACTTTAGACAACCCTAGTGGTTACACTATATCGGTTTCTGCGGACAATTCACAATGGACGATAAGTGGCAACGGTACAGCCGCTCAAGCCACCACTGCATTGAGATCTGCGATGTATAGTAACACGGGAAGGAATCCAACTTTTTTTGGTAATAATGGCGGAAGGGGTTTTGATGTAAGCGTTACTAATAGTTTAAATCAAACCACTAATATAGATTCTAGCAATTATTACGTATTTGGATTTGCTTCTATAATCAACGATGCGCCTACGGAGCGAGTAGAACTACGTTAAATGTTAATGCCACCTCAACCGCAACCATTACAAATTTTCTTCAAATTTACAGGGACTTGACTAGATGATCGCAATGAAGGTTTGATTTTTACAGTAGGTAGCATTCCTATTAATGGTAATTTGAGATTAAATGGATCTACTTTAAATAATAATGGTACGTTCACTCAAAGCGATATTGACAATAATCGACTGAGTTATCAGAACACGAATGGAAGTGCGACTAGCGACAATTTTACCTTTACTCTAGCTGATGGTGGAGAGAATGGTGTTGCTGCGGTTAGTGGACTTACGTTTTCAATTAATATTAACCCACCCACTAACAACGCTCCTACTGCTTCCTCATTTACTTCTAGGCGTACAACGATAAATGGTGCTAGCAATAAATTGAGGACTGATGAATTTGGCTATAGTGATCAAGACGCTGACCCGCTTGATAATGTACTCATAGAAAGGATCCCTGCGGCTGGGACATTGTACGTTGACGCTAATGGCAACAACTCACTAGACGCAAATGAGGCATTGAGCAATGGCGATCGTGTTACGGCAAGCGACCTCAACGCAGAGCGATTAAAGTATTTCCAAAATGGAACTACGGACACCAACTTTCAGTTTGAGGTGAATGATGGCACTGATGACAGCTCTGGTAATTATATTGTGACATTAAATGTGGCAGATAGTTTTTCCATGAATTCAACACGAACCTTGATTTCCTGTAACAATGGATCTGATGGTGCTTTTGCCATAAACCCCACCGGGTGGGTGCCTCCCTACTCTATATTCTGGAGTACAGGTAATGGCGGTGGACCTGTTTTTGCTACAGATGTGTTAACGGTTGATAACTTGAGCGCGGGATCCTACGTAATTAGAGTAGTCGATGCAGAGGGTAATTCGTTTCAACTAAACACTTCTTTACCCAATCCTGCAGTACTCACCGCAAGCGCATCTGTGACTCAAAATGTAACTACTCCTGGCGGGAGCGATGGACGTGCCCGAGCAACCGCAACGGGTGGAACGACTCCGTATTCTTATAGCTGGAGTAATGGAGACGATACACGCAATATCTCTGGACTCACAGCTGGAACCTATACTGTTGATATAATCGATGCAAATGGATGTACTACAGCTCAACAATCAGTTACTATAACTGAGCCTGTCGATAATACAGGGCCAACAGTTACTAGCGTATCGGTTCCTTCAAACGCAACCTATACTGAAGGCCAAAACTTAGATTTCACCATCAACTTTAATGAAGACGTGATCGTTGATACCACAAATGGAACGCCGCAATTAGCTCTAACTATAGGTTCAACCACCAGACAGGCAGTTTACCAAAGCGGCTCGGGAACTTCATCACTTTTATTCAGATATATCGTACAGGATGGAGATAACGACACTAACGGGATAACCGTTGGATCGCTGGCTGCTAATGGTGGAAGCTTACAGGATGCCGCTGGTAATGATGCAAATCTCGCATTGAACAATGTTGGGAATACGACTCAGGTTTTAGTTGGTTCTCCTGCACCATCAGGATATACGGTTATGATCGATCAAGATCCTATCACTAATTTAAATGAAGATTCTGTAAGTTTTAGTTTTACTCTCGCGGAAGTGGGAACAACCTACAACTACACCTTTACAAGTTCTAATGGTGGAACGCCTGTTACAGGTACAGGAACGATAGCCACCGCAACCGATCAAATCACTGGTATTGATTTAAGTGGTCTGAACGATGGGGCGGTAACATTAACAGCAACTCTTGCTGATGGAGCTGGTAATGTAGGATCAAATGCCACGGATATGGTTTTTAAGGTCCAACTAACAGCAGTACCTTATGTACAAAATTTTGATGCATTTTCTGCAGGTCCAACCAGTAGTAACCCTAGTTATACCCTAATAGAAAACTGGACCAATGAAGGCGGTGACAGCTTTGACTGGACTACAGACAGAAATAATACGGGCTCTGGATCTACAGGCCCAAGCGCTGACCATACCAGAGGTGATGGCACTGGAACCTATTTGTATCTAGAATCTTCAGGTGGAGGTGCCGGTCGTACTGCGAGCATGACAACACCCTATTTTGATCTTACAAGTGCTAGCACTGGAACTGAAATGTCCTTTTGGTATCACATGTTTGGCGCAACTATAGGAAGTCTGGAAGTAGAAATAAGAACTTCATCATCACCTACTTGGATACCATTGATCGCGCCATTTACCGATAATGTAGATCTATGGCAACAAAGCGTCACAAACTTAGACAGCTATCTAGGTGATACCGTCCAGTTTAGATTCATCGGTACTACTGGGACTTCTTTTACCGGAGATATAGGATTTGATGATTTTTACATAGGACAAAGTCCAGGCTTTAATGACGATCTGGTGAATGCGGCTTTACTGCAAAACGATCAAACCAGTTTATCAAAACCCTATAATTTTACAGGTACTACCGTAGAAGCTGGTGAGTCGTTTACCACCTATAATGGTAATCCTGTTTCCAGCAATACTACTGGAAGCTTGTGGTTTAAATTTGTAGCCACCACCACCGATGTACTCATTAGAACGGAGTCTGACGATGTCATGAATCTGGCCTTGCAACTTGTGGATGCCACAAATGCTACACCAGGGTATTCAGACCTTTCTAACTATCGAGGCCGTTATGGAAATGACCTTAACGGTGACGCTTACGAACCATGGATTTCAGAACAAAACCTGACCATAGGAGAGACTTATTTTGTACAGGTACATAATATGGATGGGGCAAATACCTATTTTGATCTAATCATCGAGGAAGCAAGATTTTATATTTTTGGAAATGGCTCATGGTTTACAGCTTTGGGGAATCCCGACGGGATTACTGATCCCTACGCATCGGTGATCATTGCTAATGGAAGTCCTACTTTTACTGCGGCAAATATGTTGATCGGTGATCTAGGTATAGGAGCTAATGCAACTTTCACCATACCAGATAACTCGACACTTACCGTAAACGGTAGGTTAATTACAGGATCAGCGGGAACCTCCATAGATGCGGGTACCGGTTCAACGCTATCTTTTATAGGTCATGGTAATGATTTCTTGTTCGAGAATGTAGCTATTATTGGCGTGAGCAATTTATACGATGTGCAAGTTGTGGATAGATTTGAAAACAGCGTAGGCTCACCAATGAACATTTCTGGGAGTTTTAAATCAAAGAACAATCTGACTGTTGGGTCAACCACGGTTACCTTTAAACACAATGCTGACGATTTAGGCATACTCGCAAACGACCCTCAATTCCCTGGAATGTTGCTAGGCAATGTCACCGTAGAAAATTATATCCCGGAAAGAACAGGTGCAGAAAAACGCGCCTTCCGATTTTTGGGAAGCTCAGTAATTCCAAGCTCTACCATATTTGACCAATGGCAGGAAGGCGGGAATAGTCCGGCTGGTTTTGGAACGCACATTACCGGTTCAACGGGAACTGTGGGAACTATAGACCCAGCAACTGGACTGGATCAAACCATCAGTGGGAACAACAGCTTGTACACTTATAATGCAAGCGCAGCTGCCTGGAATGCGATCAATTCTACAAATCAAGCGGGAGATGTGTTGACTACTGGTGAGGGTTATCGATTGTTCGTGCGTGGTGATAGGAATGTTGATCTATCGAGCAACACAAGTTCTAGCAATACAACATTGAGGTCTTCTGGGACTCTTTCCATGGCCGATAAATCTCTTAACTATGATGTGGATGGCGGCCAATTTGTACTAATAGCAAATCCCTATCAAAATGCAATGAGCATTGAAGACCTGATCGATGACAGCAGCAACGTTACCGATGATGTAGTCTATTACTGGGATCCCAACCTGGGCGGCGCCGCAGGTCTGGGAGCTTATGTGACCTATACCGGTTTTGACAATGGTGGATCTGGAAGCGGACTTCCCGCCTCAAGCAACAATAATGGGTTTATCCAACCGGGACAAGCGGTCTTCCTCGTTGCAAACGCTGGAGCTGATGGTGTGGGAAATGATATGACAGTCAACTTTTCCAATTCGCAAATAAGTGAATCTGGGGTTTTGAGAGGAGCTGGAAATCGAGTGAACGGGATCGCAAATGGAAACGGCGATCGCATTACCATGAACCTCTACGACACCTTTAGTTATGACAATTCATATTCAGTTACTGATGCTATGATGATACGCTTTTCGGGACTTAACAGCAATACTGTGGGTACGGGAGATTTTGTCAAAGCATACAACGCCCACGAATCCATTGCAATATCCCAAGAAGCGGGAGACTATGCCATTGCCTCTAGAGAAATGCCATTGACCAGCGAAATATTACAGCTGAAACACTACAATTATGGCGATATAGATTACACCTATGTAATTGAGGTGGAAGGACTTATGGGAAGCACGGTTTTTCTTTATGACAACTATCTGAACACCTCCACTGCGCTGGTAACTGGAGATAATGTGATTGCATTCAGTGTGGACACGGCAATTGCGGGAAGTATGGATGTTGACCGTTTCCAATTGCGATTTGAGGATGTAACCTTGGGAACAGGTGATGTAAATCTAGCAGCCGATTTTATTATGTATCCCAATCCATCGGACTCCAATAAAATTGTAACGTTGAAATCCTCCAATTTTTCAAGTGTGGAAACTACGTTGAGAATTACAGATCTTTCCGGTAAATTAATTAGCTTGAAAAAGGTCAAGTTCAATAATCAGGGAATTTTTGAATTGGCAACTGGTGCCTTTAAAACTGGCATCTACCTAGTGGAACTCACTGATACCGAAAATCAAAAGGTTGTCAGAAAGCTGGTGATTGAGTAATCATAATCTTCATTAAAGTTATTAAAGATCTACACGAGTCCCAGACTTCTGTAGATCTTTTTTTATTCAATTTTTATTGCAGTATTTTTAGATGTTTACGCTTTCGCGAAAGCGGAACTACCCTTACAACTACATGAGCAGGAAAAATTTGAGGTGGTTCATCCAACAAACTTTCAATATATAAACTGCTTACTCTCCAGACTCATAATTTGCGACGGTTTGTAACAACTGATCTTCAAAATTGTAAATATCATCCAGACTATCGATGGGCACTTTGGTTTCATTCTTTTCTGCGTCAAAAATTCCTATGTATTTATTACGGCTGTTCAAGTGCAGTCTGCACAAGGGCTTGCGATTGTTATCATCCAGTAAAATGCCAAAATAGGATTGTGTATCTCTTTGGGTGATCCTTTCCTTGGGAAGTTTTCTTCTTAAAATAGCGACGATAATTTGAAAGCCTTCCAGTTCTTCTGCTGTTGTTTCAATCTTGCTATCTACCTCCACCTCGATCTCGTCGCTCTTTTGGGTTTCTACTTCTTTATTAAGGGCAGAGTTTAAACGGTCGTTCACTTTCTCACTGACTATTTGACCAAAAGCTTTGTTGACGATCTCTGTAAATTCTTCCATCACGTTAGCGGTTAGTCGTCCATTGTATGCCTTATTGGCAAATAGGCGAATGAATTCTGTGGACGGCTCTGAAAGTTCTTTTTCAATAAGATTTTTAACTTCCCTAGTATATTTCAAGGTGCTGGCGTTATCTACGATTTTGGAAACGTCAAAGTTGGATTTATGAAATTTCTCAATCTCCTTAACCGTGCTGTCCTTCAAATGAAGGATGTTAAACTCTAGAAATGGTCTCTCATCCATTTTATTGGGTTCTTCAAGATCGGTATAGAAACGATATACGATGCCGTTGGTGAGCAAGGCAAATCTGGTTTTGGTAACGTGAAAGTATCTAAACAGCTGCGAATTATGAACATTGAGATCTTGTTTCCAGTGCTTGCATTCAATGATCAATATGGGAGCATCATTTTGAAAGATCGCGTAATCAACTTTCTCCCCTTTTTTCAATCCCAGGTCTGCAGTGAACTCTGGAACAACTTCTAACGGATTGAAGGCATCATAACCTAAGATGTTTATAAACGGTAACGTAAAAGCGTGTTTTGTACTTTCTTCGGTATCGATTCTATCTTTTAATTGTTCTACTTTACTTGCGAGTCCTTTGAGTGCGTTGAGAAGTTCCATGGGTTGTGGTTGTTATTTGTTAAAATTGGATAAAATCTAAGATTCATACCACAACAAACCTAAAACCATTAAACCGCATAACTTTACGGAAACCCGTAATGCGATCATCATAATCTTGATCTATTTTTAAACTTCTTTATTTAATGGAATATGAGACGGTACAATTACCTCATTATCACAGCAATTATTTGTTTGTTCTGCGCCTGTAAGTCAGAACACATAGAAACTATTGATACTACTGAAATAGATAAAAACAATATCGTAGATGCGGTAACCACCCCCATCAATGAAAAAGAATGGTACCGTGTAATAAAGTTCGTCGATGGCGATACGTTCTGGATCGATAACGGTACTCCCGAAGGTCTCAAAATACGGTTTATAGGAGTCGATACACCAGAGAAACGCGCCATGTTTAACCGGCCGGCAGAGTCGTACGGAAAAACTGCCGCTGCTTATGTAAAAGATAAAATAGGCAACGAGGGCAAAGTACGACTGGAACTGGACGTAGATTATTATGACCGCTACAACCGCACTCTCGCTTACATTTATCTAGAGGATGGAACATTTTTAAACGACGATCTCATCACCCAAGGACTTGCCCAGGTCATGACGGTCGTGCCCAACGTAAAATACGTTGAGCTTTTTACCGCGAGTCAAATTAAAGCTAGAGAAAAAAAGTTGGGCATCTGGTCTGGGGTAGATAAGCCGTAGGGATTCTTTTGGTGGATTGGAAGCCGCTAGCGTTTTATTCTTCAATAGCTTTGTATGGACAGTTTATTTTTACTTGAAGTTGAGTTGATCATTTTTTGAATAAATAGCAAACGTTAATATGGTTTTTCTGAATAGCTATAAATTCCTGACTTCACCTTTAGTTAGTCATTCTTTTATTTTATTTAAAACTTTTTTACAGCCTGAGGGTTTTGTTTTTCGGTTGCGAACTTGTCTATATTTTGAATGGTTTAAGATTTAAGAGGTGTGACAATTTCTAGAGCAATAATAGCATCCATTGCATTTAGTATAAATCTTTTTTGCAGCTGCCACAGCTTGATAACAATTGTCAAAACTTCCTAAATAAGTCCTGTTATCTGGGTTAGGTAAAAAGGAACAGTCAGACTTATGAACTTCATGGTCACCGTTAGATTGTTCGCGTTGGTTAACGTAGTAATTTGCCATAATTTATTTTATTCCCCACAAACCTACCCACTCCCCACAAACAATCTTTACGGGTTTCCGTAATCGAGTGGTATTTTTTTAAAAAAAAGGTGATTATTTCCACTTGCGCGCCTGCCTGCCGGACAGGCAGGAAAGCGAAACCCTTAAAAATGTAGAAGAATGGTTGTAATAGCAATCTCAGATCAGTCCCAGATCTTTTACAATGCTGATCAAATGGGCGGTGTTTCTTGCTTCAAAGGTGATAAGAAGTTTGCTCTGACGTTTTTCAATGGAGCTGGTGCTGGCAGGGGAAATATCATTGTCAATGAAGTGATTCCTGATCTCCCCCTTGGATTTCCCCAGGGAAAGTTGCTCAACAAGATGGAGGTCGTATTCGGTAATTTCGAGATCGTTGTAGGGGGTTGTTGCGCCTTTAACTTCTTCAGAGAAATAATTATGACCCTCATAAACGGCACTTATGGCGGCCATTAGATCTTCCAAACCTCGACGCCCCTTGCACACATAACCATTAATATGACATTTTTCAAATAGTAGTCGTGCCTTGGATAATTTATAGTTGGTTGAGTAAACTATGGTCTTAACCTCCAGTTCTTTGGAGATTTTATAAAGTAGTTCTTCGCCAGATTTTATGGTAGTTAAACGGGCGTCCAGTTTAAAACTGAGGTCGGTTATGAATAGGTCAAAGGGCACTAAATTTTCTGCCTCCTTTAACTTGAGGTAAGCGGTATCGCAATACTGTACGGTAACAATATGGGTAATGCCCATGGAATTGAGCGCCTCTACAATACCTACGCTTGTGCCATCTTCATCTTCTGAAACAAGTACTTTTTGAAACATGATCTATATTATAATGGTGGCCGTAAAGCCATTTTCCTTTTGTGTTTCAAAGGTAATTGTACCATTTACCGATTTTATACGGGTTTCCACATTTGAGAGTCCATTTCCCTTAATAAAATCACATCCCATACCGTTATCCTTAAAAATCCCCTTGATTTTATTACCGCTTTTTTGAAAGCTCACAAGAACGTGCGTGGCCTGACTGTGCTTTTTCATGTTGATCAATAGTTCCTGAAAACTGCGATAAACAGCGGTTTTTTGATGTAATTTGAGCCTTGACCAGTCCACTGGAGTTATGTGGCGGGTTATGATGTTCACTCCATTATTCTTATAGCTCAAGAACAAATCATTTAATTGGGAGCCAAATTCTACATGTTCATCAATGGGGCTGTTTTCTATGGAAATATTACGTACTCTCTGGTAAATGCGGTCCATGTCATTTATAAGATCGGGATCGTTATAATGGTGCTTTTGCACTTTTACCATAGCGTTGTAAACATCGTTTGCCATCTCGTCATGGATTCTTACAGATATCCTATTTTCGGTAGTGATGCTCTGGTTTATAAGGGCGATTTTTGTTTTTTGCTTGTTGCGGTAGAATAATAGAATGCCAAAACCTATAAGCGAGACCAAAACAATACTGAGAATGATGATGTTGTACCTGTTTTCCAGTCGTAGTTTTTCAGCTTCTTGTTCGGCCTCTTTTTTGGCTTCTTCCTTTGCGAGTTCTACATTGTACTTTGCTTCTGCAAATCTATTGGTCGTGATTTGACTGACCGTATTGAGGCTATCGCTGAGAAATGCAAAACGGGTAGCTAGTTTATTCGCGCCCAGCTTTAATCTGTTTTCAATAGCTGCTTTTTCAAAAGGTACGAGCTTGCTTTGCTGGGCTATCTCCAAAGCTTTGTCGGCATGAAAAATAGCGTCTGTATTGAGTTTTCTATCGTAAAAATATTCGCTCAGATGCAAGTGACTGGTTATCAACCCTTGCGTTGATTGTAAGCTATCTCTAATGTTCAAAGCAGCAGTTAGGTTTGGTAATGCGTTATCATCATTGATTTTTGACTGGCATAATCCTAGATTGCTAAGAATGCGGGCTTTTAAATTCCTGTCGTGCAATTTCAAAGTTATTATCTTAAAGCTGCTTTATAATTTTAATAGCTTCAAAATATTTTTAATGTTGTACAATGCAAATCCAATATTGCTTTCAATTTTGCAATATCACTGTTCAGAACTTTGTTAAAGGGATTGATCTGTTTGTAATAACTTATGGCTTTATTGATATTCGCTAACCTTATCTTTAATTCTTCCCAACTGATTGTAGGATTTTTATTTTAGACTGTATTATGCCAAGCTGTTGAATTTTTTCAATTCGAGAAGTTTCAAAGTTTCTGATTGAACTTTTCTCACATTCATAAAACTGCACCAATTTATTCTTCATTTCAGCTTTTAACAGTATAGCGCATAAATATGACAGCTCATCATTATTGTCTCTTTACAATCTTTATAGGATTTCAATCTCTGCAAGTATTTCTTGATATTTAGTCAAAATTATTGAGTATTCAGAAGTTGAAGGTAATCTTGACTTCTATCTGGAGAAATCCTTTTAGTTCTTGACTTTGAACTTGTAACAAAGAAAACGACAACAAAAAGAGGAATGAAATTTTTCTAAAATCCATTCCTCTAAATTACAACCTTTGAACGTAAATTTTAATTAACCATTCAAATTTTCAATGTCCTTCTGGCGGTGGCGGTGGTGGTGGTGGAATAATGATTGGCCTAGTTTCATCACAGCACGCCTGTGGCTGAGTGGCTTCTTCGACTATTTGCTCTGGGGTACACGAGTACAGTGCCGCCATGAGGATTCCCATAAGGAATACCATATTTAATTGTTTCATCTTGTAAAAATTTAGTTGGGACATACCTGTGGCCGTCCGATTATTGAATCAGATTATTTGCAAATCACATTGCAGTAAAAAATGAGGGACGTCTCCCTCTTTGTGAGAAGTAGGGAATGTAGAAGTACAAGCCATCGCTACTTCTCAACCAGCGACTTTTTATACCTCTACCGTTCCCGGTCGTCATAGGACAGCTCTATACCAGAATGCACTGACACGGTCGCTGCCTTAATTCTGACACAAATAAAGGGTGATCAACAAAGGAAGTCTGGAAAATGGACGGAAACAAAAAGGAAAAGATTTTCCCTATTTTAGTTGTTATGGAAAAAGAATGGAAAGAATTGCATAGGACTTTGATTATTAAAGCTTTCGCGAAAGCGGAACAAGAACTAATAGCAGAAAATCACATCAATCCCAGTAACCATAAAAAAGCAGAACATTTGTCATTTCATCTCGCTGAAGATTACAAATATTCCTATACCTACAAGTCGTTGATAAATCTTCTAAAACAGGCCACCGATGAACATGAAGAGGTACTAATAAAAAAGCCGGAGGTTGTTCATCTGCTCTCGCAATATTTGGGATTTGATAATTTTGCAGCGTTTTCAAGTAGTTTTGAGAAGCAGGTCGTAGTTAATCACCAAAAACCAGAAGAAGATATTGAAGACGAAAAAGAGGCTGTATTTACAGGAGAAAACAACACAAATACCACAGCTAAAAAACTTAACGACTATAAAAAACACATTATCGTTGCAGTAATTTTATGTGTAGTTGTTATAGCAGCGTATCGGTTTTACGACAACAGTGAAGATCAACGCTGGTTGCGCTGGAATGAAAACCATTATGAAGAAGTTGCTTTTAATCAAGCCGATTTTAAAAATGGCGACTTGAAATTGTACGATCCAGAATTATTAGAATTCAGAAAAATAAAGGTCGATTCAAACACCAAATTTTTTGACAACAATGGAGTGCCTATTGTGTGGTATTTCAAGCATGCTTCTGGTACTGTCGAGTTTTTTGATGCGTACGGCCTACATCCTACCCATAATAGATATGTAAAGCCAGTCACCTATCACATCATCAATAAATATGCAAGTGGCAACCCGCAGTGATGTCTGTTATCGATTATTGATTTTGAACTTTTAACGATCAATTGCTCAATTGTAGCAAGTACTCAATATTTTAATTGGTTGAAAATAACGCTGGTTAACCAGAATGTTATATATAAGCCTTTTATAAGTTCTTTCCTTGTTGGAGAAAGCTGGGATCAGGTTTACAGGTAGTTCTAAGCAACTAATGATTAGGTGCACTCTATCTTAGAAACCAAAAAACCCACACAAGTCAGAAACTTGTGTGGATTTTGTGGCTGGATGGGTCTTTTGTTATTCCGCTTTCCTGCCTGGACAGGCAGGAAAGCGAAATCCCACAGATACCGCACTACAATATATATAAAATGATTCTACTGGACGGGCATATTTCTATATCTGGAACTTGCAAGCAGATAAATCCCATATAGAGTCAGTCCCAATGCAATTATACCCATGACCACAGTACCTCCCTGCTCGTTGATAAATTGAAAGGCATCCTTAGTCCCGCCGGCCTTTCCAGGATCAGAGCTTATAGCGGCCTTAAAAAATAAAAAGGCAATGACTCCTATAACGATACCACGCGCCGTAAAGCCCAGTTTACCGGCCTTGATGAGGAATGACTGTGCTTTTTGATCGAGCTCTGAGTTCTGGATCTTGTCCGTGAACTTGCCGGAATATGCCCTGTAAAGTTCGTAGATCGCTTTTCCCGCTAGACAAAGTGATACAAATATGATCAAATAAACACCCCATGAATTGCCTAAAATTTTACTGAGCCATGACGACGATCCTCCCGATTTTGAGCTGAACAAGATGTTGATCCCATAAATAGCCAGCGACAGATAGGATAAGGCACTAACGAAATATGCCGCGCGCTTAACGGCTGCTTTTTTATCATCTTCATCTCCACCCTCTGGATTTTTAATGGCGAGAAACAACCTCCACCCCACAAAAGCCAATATTCCCAAAACCATGGCGCCCAGCAAAATCTGGCCGAACGGTTGCTGTGCGATCTCCCGGAGAACTCCATTACTGCCCTCGGCACCATCACCACTACTGAATGCCGTGTATGCAGTAAGTCCACCTATCAATAGATAAACAACGCCCTTGGTAAAAATCCCGAATCGTGCAAAGTTCTCTTTCTTGTTCATGTTTTTATTTAAAAATAAGGCGGTTAGTGGAAAAACGGGATCGATTTAACGTTCTTTAGTTCTAAATTATAATTTCATTTTGAAAGGTGAATAGCTCAGTCTTTTGTTGAAGTGTTCTAGGTATTTTATTGTAAATAATGAGATTAGGAGGTCTCAAGGTTTAATTGAATAGGTGTAAGTGGGACTCGCTTTCCTGCCTGTCCGGCAGGCAGGCGCGAAAGCGGAACTCCTCAATTAAAACACCTTAACTTCATTATTGGGATCTTTGCCACCAAATTTTGAGAGTTTATAGGTAAAGCTCAACATGAAATACTGGCGCAGCACCAGACTGCTGGTATCCTGCTCAAAGTCATTAGTAATCGTCCTGCGCGTATCGATCACTTGATTCAATAAATCGTAAGCTTTAATCTTTACCGTTGCTTTATCCCTTGCAAATTTATAGCCCAGACTTCCTATCACCACAAACGAGTCGTCGTCAAAATCAGCAGAGATATTACCGAATTTATTGTATTCCCCACGTAGGCCCAAGATGACGTTAGATGGCCAAAAGGTGGTAATATCCAGTGCCAGGCTGTGATTTACAAAATCCTGTGAGTCGATGGAATCTATATCAAACTGGGTATTGTTTGTACTGATGTTATAATCCAGTTCTACATCTATCCAGTCGCGCTTGCTATATTCCAGACCGATGCGCGGTGTGAGGGAAGTCGTGCGGGATTCAAAGGGCACGCCGTTGGTAAATCCCTTATTGAGATTCATGCTCCCGTTGATTCCTATTTCAAATCCTATCTCACGGTCGTCCTTCTTCCACGATTTACTAAAGTTAGAGTAGAGATAACCGTTATAAACGCCATCCACGTTAACATAGGTAGTAGTCCTTACCAGGTCTTCTCCCGTCAATGTTCTTGACGCCACTTGATTATCGGTGTAATTAAAATTTCCACCACTATAAAATCCCGAGCCTTTTTCCCAGTTGTAATTACTGAAGTTGAAGTTGACCCGGTGTTGCTGGCTCGCATCAAGGTCTGGATTACCCGACACAATATTCTGCGGATTGGTACGATTCTCAACGGGCTGCAACTGCCTCACGCTGGGAACGTTGATGCTGTTGTTATACCTCAAATAGATCCTACCAAATTTCCCGAACTGTTGGCTCAAATAAGCACTCAAATAGGGATCTGTAAAACTTTTATCAAAGGCAACTGCTCGTAGGTCATCATCACTTTTTAAGGTCTGGGCGATAACTCCAGCATCAAAGCTTATGGTGAGCTTATCCTTAGAATACCGCAGTCCCGCGCTGGGTCTGTTTTGAAGACTATTTACCCTATAATCATTACTCAGCAGCTCATTAAAATTGAGGTTGTCCGTGCTGGCATCCCGATCAAAAACACTGCGCCTATTATTCTCCTCCCTCACATCTATTCTATACTGTGCGGAAACGGACAAGGTCTCCGTTAGTTTTTTGCGCAGGGATGGTGACAGGGAAAAACGAGTGTTATCTGTATGTTCATCAATAAATTGATCCTGTACCTCGTCTGACCTTCCTGTTATCGGATCAAAAGCTATCGTGCTATTAAAACGGTTTTCTGAGTCCGTGGCATCTGCATTAACGTTTCCCCAGATGCTTACGTAAGAACCTTTTTCCCTAAAACGTCTGGAAACATAAAAGTTACTTCCCAGCTCTCGTGACTGAGAGGTGTCATTACTTTGTGTATCTACCGTATTGATTATGGTCCCATCCTCTTCAGTTGCTGTAGAGTTTCTACTACTGGAACCTACATTATTTGAAAAATTGAGGTCTGGACGTATGCTTATGGTAGTTAAGGTATCAGGCTCTATTTTAATTTCAGCATCTATACGGTGGCTGTTTCCTTGATTAGTTCCACGGTTGGAACTGTTCGTATTAAAGACCCTATCAGGTAGGAATGTGGTGCGCCGTGTTTCTGAGGCAGTTTCTGTATCGTTAGATCCAAAAAAATAATTTCCCTGAGCAGAGTATTTCTCGCCCCAATCGTTTGAAATATTGAGGCCGCCACTGCGGCTGCTGGTAATTCCATTGTTATTGCCAAAGGTACCATTGAATCCGTTATTTGAAATGGAATAGGCACTGCTTCCCATGGCATCGTAGATCTCATCAAAGGAAAAACCCGGACTGTTGATATTATTACTACTTCCCAGTACGCTTATTTTCAGGTCTTCATTAAAGTAGTTTGCGATCCCGCTCATGGAATAGCGATCGTCGGTACCACCTCCCGCGGTAAGCCTGGAGAACCAGCCTTTGTTCTTATCCTCATCGATGGTAATGTTGATCTCGCTGACGTTTGCATCGCCATCTTCTCCAGTTGCTTTTTGTTCGGCGGTCTTTGACTCAGTCACCTGGATTTTATCAATGATTTCCTTGGGAAGGTTTTTGAGTGCCACTTTTGGGTCGTCACCAAAAAATTCCTTCCCGTTGACCAGAATCTTAGAAACTTCCTTTCCGTTTACGGTGATCTTTCCATCCTTATCTACCTCAACTCCCGGGAGTTCTTTCATTACATCTTCTAGGGTGGCATCAGCCTTTGTGTTGAAGGATTTGGCATTAAACTCTAAGGTGTCCTTTTTTACCGTGATGGGTGCTTTTCTGGCAACTACAAGCAGCTCGTCCAGTGATTCAATATCATCACTCAACGCGATATTTCCTAAATCGAGGGTGCGGTTATTGTCAAGATCTATTACCTTTTTAAATTCTCTGTAACCTTGATAGGTCGTGAAAAAATTTACCATGCGATAGCCCGTGTTGCCTTCCAGAGTAAAAACTCCGTTCTCATCGGTTATGAGAATAGGTTATATAAAGTAGAGTCTTCTGGACGGGCATATTTCTGGAATACGGTAGCTTGCTATGAAGATTGATCTCCAGTTATGAGTCAGTCCCAATGCAATTATACCCATGACCACAGTACCTCCCTGCTCGTTGATAAATTGAAAGGCATCCTTAGTCCCGCCGGCCTTTCCAGGATCAGAGCTTATAGCGGCCTTAAAAAATAAAAAGGCAATGACTCCTATAACGATACCACGCGCGTAAAGCCCAGTTTACCGGCCTTGATGAGGAATGACTGTGCTTTTTGATCGAGCTCTGAGTTCTGGATCTTGTCCGTGAACTTGCCGGAATATGCCCTGTAAAGTTCGTAGATCGCTTTTCCCGCTAGACAAAGTGACACAAATATGATCAAATAAACACCCCATGAATTGCCTAAAATTTTACTGAGCCATGACGACGATCCTCCCGATTTTGAGCTGAACAAGATGTTGATCCCATAAATAGCCAGCGACAGATAGGATAAGGCACTAACGAAATATGCCGCGCGCTTAACGGCTGCTTTTTTATCATCTTCATCTCCACCCTCTGGATTTTTAATGGCGAGAAACAGCCTCCACCCCACAAAAGCCAATATTCCCAAAACCATGGCGCCCAGCAAAATCTGGCCGAACGGTTGCTGTGCGATCTCCCGGAGAACTCCATTACTGCCCTCGGCACCATCACCACTACTGAATGCCGTATATGCAGTAAGTCCACCTATCAATAGGTAAACAACGCCCTTGGTAAAAATCCCGAATCGTGCAAAGTTCTCTTTCTTGTTCATGTTTTTGTTTAAAAATAAGGCGGTTAGTGGTAAAACGGGATCGATTTAACGTTCTTTAGTTTTAAATTATAATTTCATTTTGAAAGGTGAGTGGCTCAATCTTTTGTTGAAGTGTTCTAGGTATTTTAGTGTAAATAATGAGTTAAGGAGATCTCAAGGTTTAATTGAGTAGGTGTAAGTGGGACTCGCATTCCTGCCTGTCCGGCAGGCAGGCGCGAAAGAGGAACTCCTCAATTAAAACACCTTAACTTCATTATTGGGATCTTTGCCACCAAATTTTGAGAGTTTATAGGTAAAGCTCAACATGAAATACTGGCGCAGCACCAGACTGCTGGTATCCTGCTCAAAGTCATTAGTAATCGTCCTGCGCGTATCGATCACTTGATTCAATAAATCGTAAGCCTTTAATCTTTACCGTTGCCTTATCCCTTGCAAATTTGTAGCCCAGACTTCCTATCACCACAAACGAGTCGTCGTCAAAATCAGCAGAGATATTACCGAATTTATTGTATTCCCCACGTAGGCCCATGATGACATTAGATGGCCAAAAGGTGGTAACATCCAGTGCCAGGCTGTGATTTACAAAATCCTGGGAGTCGATGGAATCTATATCAAACTGGGTGTTGTTTGTACTGATGTTATAATCCAGTTCTACATCTATCCAGTCGCGCTTGCTGTATTCCAGACCGATGCGCGGTGTGAGCGAAGTCGTGCGGGATTCAAAGGGCACGCCGTTGGTAAACCCCTTATTGAGATTCATGCTCCCGTTGATTCCTATTTCAAATCCTATCTCACGGTCGTCCTTCTTCCACGATTTACTAAAGTTAGAGTAGAGATAACCGTTATAAACACCATCCACGTTAACATAGGTGGTAGTCCTTACCAGGTCTTCTCCCGTCAATGTTCTTGACGCCACTTGATTATCGGTGTAATTAAAATTTCCACCACTGTAAAATCCCGAGCCTTTTTCCCAGTTGTAATTACTGAAGTTGAAGTTGACCCGGTGTTGCTGGCTCGCATCAAGGTCTGGATTACCCGAAACAATATTCTGCGGATTGGTACGATTCTCAACGGGCTGCAACTGCCTCACGCTGGGAACGTTGATGCTGTTGTTATACCTCAAATAGATCCTACCAAATTTCCCGAACTGTTGGCTCAAATAAGCACTCAAATAGGGATCTGTAAAACTTTTATCAAAGGCAACTGCTCGCAGGTCATCATCACTTTTTAAGGTCTGGGCGATAACTCCAGCATCAAAGCTTATGGTAAGCTTATCCTTAGAATACCGCAGTCCCGCGCTGGGTCTGTTTTGAAGACTATTTACCTTATAATCATTACTCAGCAGCTCATTAAAATTGAGGTTGTCCGTGCTGGCATCCCGATCAAAAACACTGCGCCTATTATTCTCCTCCCTCACATCTATTCTATACTGTGCGGAAACGGACAAGGTCTCCGTTAGTTTTTTGCGCAGGGATGGTGACAGGGAAAAACGAGTGTTATCTGTATGTTCATCAATAAATTGATCCTGTACCTCGTCTGACCTTCCTGTTATTGGATCAAAAGCTATCGTACTATTAAAACGGTTTTCTGAGTCCGTGGCATCTGCATTAACGTTTCCCCAGATGCTTACGTAAGAACCTTTTTCCCTAAAACGTCTGGAAACATAAAAGTTACTTCCCAGCTCTCGTGACTGAGAGGTGTCATTACTTTGTGTATCTACCGTATTGATTATGGTCCCATCCTCTTCAGTTGCTGTAGAGTTTCTACTACTGGAACCTACATTATTTGAAAAATTGAGGTCTGGACGTATGCTTATGGTAGTTAAGGTATCAGGTTCTATTTTTATTTCAGCATCTATACGGTGGCTGTTTCCTTGATTAGTTCCACGGTTGGAACTGTTCGTATTAAAGACCCTATCAGGTAGGAATGTGGTGCGCCGTGTTTCTGAGGCAGTTTCTGTATCGTTAGATCCAAAAAAGTAATTTCCCTGAGCAGAGTATTTCTCGCCCCAATCGTTTGAAATATTGAGGCCGCCACTGCGGCTGCTGGTAATTCCATTGTTATTGCCAAAGGTACCATTGAATCCGTTATTTGAAATGGAATAGGCACTGCTCCCCATGGCATCGTAGATCTCATCAAAGGAAAAACCCGGACTGTTGATATTATTACTACTTCCCAGCACGCTTATTTTCAGGTCTTCATTAAAGTAGTTTGCGATCCCGCTCATGGAATAGCGATCGTCGGTACCACCTCCCGCGGTAAGCCTGGAGAACCAGCCTTTGTTCTTATCCTCATCGATGGTAATGTTGATCTCGCTGACGTTTGCATCGCCATCTTCTCCAGTTGCTTTTTGTTCGGCGGTCTTTGACTCAGTCACCTGGATTTTATCAATGATTTCCTTGGGAAGGTTTTTGAGTGCCACTTTTGGGTCGTCACCAAAAAATTCCTTCCCGTTGACCAGAATCTTAGAAACTTCCTTTCCGTTTACGGTGATCTTTCCATCCTTATCTACCTCAACTCCCGGGAGTTCTTTCATTACATCTTCTAGGGTGGCATCAGCCTTTGTGTTGAAGGATTTGGCATTAAACTCTAAGGTGTCCTTTTTTACCGTGATGGGTGCTTTTCTGGCAACTACAAGCAGCTCGTCCAGTGATTCAATATCATCACTCAACGCGATGTTTCCTAAATCGAGGGTGCGGTTATGGTCAAGATCTATTACCTTTTTAAATTCTCTGTAACCTTGATAGGTCGTGAAAAAATTTACCATGCGATAGCCCGTGTTACCTTCCAGAGTAAAAACTCCGTTCTCATCGGTTATGGAATAGGTTATTAAAGTAGAATCTTTTACACTTTCCAGGAATACGGTAGCGCTTTGAAGATTGTCTCCAGTTATGGAGTCCTTGATGACTCCCTTGATCTCAAATTGCTGCGAATAACTGGAAAAATGACATAATGATGCCAGGATAATTAAAATGGAAAATCGCATTAATGATTGGGTTTTTTGGAAGGGGTATGTTGTTATAACGTGGGCTAGGACAAATATTATACACTGAAGTGTTAAAAACAATTTTTACAATTGACCCAGAGAAAAAGATTCAAAAGAATGGGATCGAAAGACAGAATAGCTTCAAGACGGAAAAAATAATGGGATTAAAAATCTCACTTGTTCTATTGCAAGCGACCTAGTTGCAGAACTCATGTGATATCAAAGATCCTTTCACTTTAACCTTTTCAAAATGAAACGGTTGTGTTTCTAGGTATTCCTATTGATCATTGAAAATTAAACTTTGAGAATTGAAAATTCTTTACTTCTTAATCATGCGATGACCTCACCCCAGCCCTCTCCAAAAGAGAGGGAGCTCAATTCCCTGCGGGAATTATTTTGACACTAAAAAATGTTAGTTTCAAATTCAAGGTAGCAAAAAGCTTGAACGAAGTGTGGAAGGATGAAACCAGCTCTACTTCTTAATCATGCGATGACCTCACCCCAGCCTCAAAAAATGTTAGTATTCAAATTCAAGGTAGCTAAAAGCTTGAACGAAGTTCAAGAAGCTCCCTCTCTTTTGGAGAGGGTTGGGGTGAGGTTTTTTTTAATGCCAGCTGTAAAAACCCCCATAATTTTGAATTCTTCAAAATTATGGGGGTTTATTTTTTTCTAGATCCGACTCCGATTACATCAATTGAAAATTAAAGATTGCGAATTGAGCGTTGAAAAATTCCTACTACTTCTTCCTCATATATACACTTATCGGCACCCCATGGAAGTCAAAGTTCTTGCGCAGTTGGTTTTCTAGATATCTGCGGTAAGGCTCTCTAACGTATTGCGGCAGGTTACAGAAAAATGCAAATTGGGGTTGCGGCGTGGGGAGTTGCATGATATACTTGATCTTAACAAACTTACCTTTTAACGATGGCGGCGGGTAGTTCTCGATAAGCGGCAATAGCACCTCGTTAAGTTTACTGGTTTTAATTTTTTTAGTGCTGTTTTTATAAACGTCCACCGCAGTTTCAATAGCCTTGAAAATACGTTGCTTATTGAGCACGGATATAAAGACGATCGGCACATCGGTAAATGGCGCCATTTCCTCTCTGATTTTTGCTTCGAACTCTTTGGCGGTATTGGTTTCCTTATCTACAAGATCCCATTTATTGACCAAAATCACTATTCCCTTGCGGTTGCGCTCTGCAAGCCAAAAAATATTCTGCACCTGCCCATCAAATCCACGAGTGGCATCCAGAACCAGCAAAATAATATCTGCATGTTCTATGGCGCGCACGCTGCGCATCACACTGTAAAATTCTAGATCTTCCTTTACTTTTTTCTTACGTCTTATTCCAGCGGTATCGACCAGATTAAATTCAAACCCGAACCGATTGTATTTGGTATAGATGGAATCTCTCGTAGTACCGGCGATATCGGTAACTATGTATCGCTCCTCTCCTATCAGCGCATTGATAAAGGAAGATTTACCGGCATTGGGCCTTCCTACCACGGCAAACTTGGGCAGGTCATCTGGATCTTCCTCAACGGTATCGGGCAATACCTCGACCAGAGCGTCAAGAAGTTCTCCCGTACCACTACCGTTCATGCTGGAAATGGAATAATAATCTCCCAGTCCCAGGTTATAGAACTCATAGGCATCCTGCTCACGCTTGTTGTTATCTACCTTATTTACAACCAGTAGGACAGGTTTTTTAACCTTGCGCAATAAGGTGGCGACATCCTCATCCTGCGGCGTGATACCGTCCTCGGCATTTACCATGAACATGATCGCGTCAGCCTCATCTATGGCGAGCTCCACCTGCTTGTCTATCTCTACCTCAAAAACATCGTCGCTTCCCACGGCATAACCTCCCGTATCTATTACAGAAAAATCGCGGCCGTTCCAGTCGCTCTTCCCATAATGCCGATCTCTTGTGACACCACTGGCGGCATCTGTGATCGCCTCTCGACGCTGGATCAACCTATTGAAAAGTGTGGATTTTCCGACATTGGGACGTCCTACTATTGCAACTATACTCATGACTGTTTATTTGAATTTGCAAAGGTACTTCTTTGAGCGTGAATGTTTGTAGAAGTTTTGCTTTCGCGAAAGCGGGAACACCGACAATAGTCCCTCCATGTAAAGAAATATTGTGCCATCTACCACCATTACTGCCAATACTCTATTTTTACCCCATAATTCTGAAATACCGAAATTCTGAAACAGGAACGCCTTTATTTTATAGATGCATTGCGTGCCTTTGCCATAATCATGATGATGCAGGGGCATTTTGTGGACACGCTGCTTGATCCCGTTTATAGGGACTCCGGAGCAATTTATTCCGTTTGGAAATTTTTTAGGGGCATGACCGCGCCCGTGTTCTTTACCATTTCTGGATTTGTGTTTATCTACCTGTTGCTCAAAACCTCTGATCCACTCCAGCGATGGACCCGGGTAAAAAAGGGTTTAAAACGAGGATTACTGCTCATTTTCTTAGGTTATTTATTGCGTGTTCCACTGCTGGGCTGGTTGTTTGGAGATTTTAACAACTACTTTCTGGTGGTTGATGTCCTGCAATGTATAGGTCTGGGACTATTGCTGCTGATAGGCCTTTTTTATCTGAGCTTTAAGAGCAAGAGGTTATTGATGCCTTTCTCGCTCATACTGTGTTTAAGTATTTTTATGGCAGAGCCACTGTACCGCGATGCTACATTTGATTTTTTACCGCTCGTTCTGAGCAATTACTTTACGCGCGTTCATGGTTCTATATTTACCATTTTACCTTGGTTTGGATTTATTTGTTTTGGAGCTTTTATGGCATCTGGATTTAATTTATTTGAAAAACTGCGCTACTTTAAGACGGTCGGCCTTTTATGTATGGCACTGACAGCTGTTTTTCTAGCTCAATATTCATCTTATGCCCTGAACAAATTATTTCTCAGCACCGATATTGTTCTCTTTAAGAACGTTGCCTATTATAACTATTTATTTGAAAGATTGGGACACGTCTTGGTTCTATTTGCTTTATTCTATGCGCTCAACAACGTTTTTAAATCTCGATGGATCACCCAGATAGGTCAGAAAACACTTTCCATCTATGTTGTCCATTTCATCATTTTATATGGCAGTTTTACCGGCCTGGGCTTGAGGCAGCTCACTGGAGCAACACTTTCTCCCTGGGCGGCTGCCGTGGGAGCATTATTGTTTGTGATAGGGGTCAGTATTTTATCTGTTTTGGACTTTTACTCCAATACGTTTTTCTATGATCGCTGGAAGATGGTGCTGGACCGCATAAGAACGAGACGTGAATGATCTTTATACCATTGATAATAAACACTCTAACTTTTTATTATAGTGCTACACTAGTATTAGCCAAAAAGGACTAGGTTTTTTTCATTTTTTAGTGATTATGTCTTACGATAATCCTATTTTTATCCCCAAACTAAAACAATTTACAATTATGAAAAAAGTTATTTTGAGTATTGCGGTAGTAGGTATGTTGATAGGTACAACCAGCTGTAGAGAAAGTACTGGAGAAAAAGCTGAAGACGCAATGGAATCTGCAGCACAGGACACTGAAGACAACATGGAGGAAGCTGGCGACGAGATCGAACAAGCTGGTGACAACATGGAAGAAGAAATGGAAGAAGAAATGAACGATGAGGATGACATGTAATTCACTAATTACAGTATCTAAATTCTATGAGTAGTATAACTACTTGCTTCAATAAACAACCCATAGGTAATTAATCATCTATGGGTTTGTCATTTAATACCATCAAGGCAAGTACTATCTACCACGTAGTCCTGATAGTAGTTGCACTGATAATAATTGTAGATTTTAGTTTTCCTACGACGCCTATGGCTGTCACCGTGGTCGATGTGAAAACTACCCAACAACAGTATTACAACGCTGGTGGAAACATGCATTTTTCATATAGCATTATCACCGAGGATAGCAGCTTCTCGGTATCTGAAACATTTGCCCGAGAGGTTCAAAAGAAAGACACCATCAACGTTTACAGATCTATTATCCTCAACGAGGTAAATGCGATTAAAAGTACCGAAACAGATCTTCAAGAAATCTACTCGTTAAGGTGGTTCACGGGTATGATAATCCCACTCGTATTACTCCTACTTTGTATCCAAAAATTAATAGGAATTAAAAGGTTGAATACTGTTTTTCTTATCGCTCAGATAATTTTCTTTATGAATGTAGCTTTTTTGATAACCAGAGCTTTCTACAATTGAAAGTTTTGCAAATTGTTTTTCAGTTCAAGAATTGCAAATAGAAATAATCTAAAAATAAATTTCTAACTCACTTATTTTGAAAAGTTAGTCTTAAGCCTACCCTTTTGAAAACCGCTGGGAATATGCAGAAAAAAACTACTCTACTTGCCCTTTATTTGCCAGCTGCCCACAAGCGGCGTCGATGTCCTTACCTCTACTTCTACGTATGTTAACAATAATGTGGTTTTTTTCCAACGCATTTTTATAACGCATGATCGCATTACCTGACGCTTGTTCAAACCTGGGATCGTCGATGGAATTGTACTCGATAATGTTCACTTTGCATGGTATCACCTTACAAAATTTAACCAGCTCATGTATGTCTTCCTCACCGTCGTTGATTCCTTTCCAGACTACGTATTCATAGGTAACCCTTGAACCAGTTACTTCATACCAGTACTTGAGCGCTTCCTTAATATCAGCTAGCGGAAATTGTTTATTGAACGGCATTATCTTTTCCCGCTTTGCATCTATGGCACTGTGCAGGGAAAGCGCAAGATGGAATCTAGGGCCATCTTCAGCAAGTTTCTTGATCATTTTGGGAATTCCACTGGTTGACAAAGTGATGCGTCTTGGCGACATTCCCAGTCCCTTGTCCGAGGTGATTTTTTCTATGGATTCAAGCACATTGTTATAGTTCATCAACGGCTCACCCATTCCCATAAAAACAATGTTTGAAAGCGGTCGGTTGTGGTACAATCTGCTTTGCGCGTCTATGGCAACGACTTGATCAAAAATCTCATCGGGATTAAGGTTGCGCATGCGTTTTAATCGAGCGGTTGCGCAAAATTCACAATTAAGACTGCAACCTACTTGTGAAGAAACACAGGCAGTGGTGCGAGTTGCGGTAGGAATTAATACTGACTCAACGGTTAATCCATCGTGAAGCTTTACTGCATTTTTAATCGTGCCGTCCTCACTTTGCTGCATGTGATCCACCTTGATATGGTTGATCACAAAATGATTTTCAAGAAACTCTCTGGTAGATTTGGAAAGGTTGGTCATTCCGTCAAAAGAATGCGCACCTTTATTCCACAACCATTCATAGACCTGATTGCCCCTAAAGGCTTTCTCTCCATTTTGTTTAAAATAATCCCTCAGCTTTTCCAAACTGAGGGATCTTATATCTAATTTATCCTGTGACAAATGAATGTTGTTATTGTTTAATAATTTTGAAGGTTTTATAACTTCCATCATCTGCAACTCTCAAAAAGTACATTCCATCAGAATACTGAGTAAGATCTAAATTTGTAGAACTATTGTTTAATGTACCGTCTGATAATAACTTACCAGACAGATCGTAAACGCTATAGGACAATTTACTTCCTAGAGTGTTATCGATAGAGAACTTACCGTTAGAAGGGTTAGGACTAATAACAACTTTAATACCTGTATTTTCTCTACCTGCAATACTCAATGTAGAAGCATAATTACCATCTAACGTAACTGCGTTTGTATTATCGGGATCTAACCAATCACTTAATCGTCTTGCAGCATTAAATCCTGCACTCCAGCTTACATCCATTTTCCCATACCAGTCCTCCGTACCATTATCATTTGTACCAGTACACGCAGCAAAACCACCTAGCAATTGTCCTATAATTCTACCCTGTTCATCTATTAGACAGCTACCAGATGATCCGCCTTCAGTCACTCCATAATCCCAATCTGCAACTTCCCAGCATAAAATTCCTTGTACGTTTATAGTTGTAACTCTACTGTCATTTCGACTTAACTTCATTATGTCTCCGCTAGGGTGATGCATGCCCAGTTGAGCATTAGATGGTGCTACTGAGTTGTTCCAGCCGCCATAGTATAAATTCCAACTTGCTGGTGGGTCTTGATTCATTTCAAAAAGTGCAAAATCACTAGCTCCTCGATTAGCTCTCAAAGTCATTCCAGATAATATGCGAGTCGGGACGTTAGGCCCTACAGTATTTGCAAAGGTGGCACAGTCTGGAGTGTTTGTAAACCAGTCGAAACCAACGGCCCAATTGTTAGAAGGAAAACTAGATCCTCGACCATCACTCGTGCTACTTCCCAGACAATGGTCTGCCGTCAGGAAGAAAGGTGTCCCATCTTCCCTCACATTGTTCATTAAGGTACCTGTACAAAAAGTACTTCCGTTCACGATCATTACTCCTACTGCATGTCTATAATCGTTTCTTATGGTTGTCCAGTCGACGCCATTAGTCGCTCCTATATTAGGATTGCACATTACATCCACATTACATGCACCTGACTCATTTAACTTTAAAAATGACTTCTCTGCAGACCCAAAACCTCGATAACCGTGTGAGACTTCATTGATAGAAATGCGTCCTAATCCTCGCACATTCCTCGGCTCATAGTACTCTAAAATAACATCATCACCATATACGATCCAAGTGCCCAGCACTCCGTTTTCTTGGTTTTCATTTTCCGTGTAAGGTCCTATTTTATCGGTTTTTTGCTTGTTGTAGATGTAGAGTTCTGCGCCTGCTGGAAGGCTATAGCGATCCATCATAAAATTAATGGTTCTTGCTCCGTTAGATACGACATTTAATTTCCATATGCGGTCACCATTATCTAGATCCACCCAAGTTCCAGAATTGAAAAGATTGAGATTTACAGGTATTTTTTCTGCAAATCTATATGGTGTTCTCAATTGTTTTGCGTCATTAACAGCATCTTCTTTAATTAATAAAGAAATATCTATCGATGGCATAGTCACAGGGATTGTAGAGAAATCTTCTGACTCACTCCAGCTTCTAGGAATACCTTCATTAGATATCTGACCTGATGCCATCAATCCCAAGAAGCAAAAAGTACTGATTAAAAAACACCTTAAGTAGCGTACGCATTTAAAAGGACTGGCGAGGTGATAATTTAAATTCATAGATTTATATTTAGTATTAATTAAACCTTATTTATTATGAAGCTCTCAAAGATTATTTATCATTTATTCTCTTCAAGATTCTAACCCAAAATTAGCAACTACCCGTTCCATAGATCTAGCTCGAATATTAGTTATTATCAAGCTAGATCTGTTATATTATAGTTTATCTTAATCTATAATAAGCATCGCATCACCATAGGTACTAAAATTATACTCTTCCTTAATAGCAAGCTCGTAAGCTTTTTTCAAGAAATCATAACCTGCAAAGGCAGCTGCCTGCATCATAAGGGTAGATTTGGGATGATGGAAATTAGTGATCATTGCATCTGCGATACTAAAATCGTAGGGAGGAAAAATAAACTTGTTGGTCCAGCCCTCATAAGTATTTAAGTGACCATTGCTACTCACCGCGCTCTCAAGCGTTCTCATGGTAGTCGTACCCACTACACACACCTTCTTTTTAGTATCGATCGCCCTGTTGACGATGTCACAGGTTTGTTGGGTAATAAAGGCCTGCTCGCTGTCTGGCTTGTGTTTGGAAAGATCTTCTACCTCAACAGGTGCAAAAGTCCCAAGACCTATATGCATGGTTACAGAGGTGGTGATTATTCCCTTGATCTCCATCCTTTTCATTAAATGTCTGGAAAAGTGAAGCCCGGCAATGGGAGCGGCGACCGCACCTTCGTTAGAGGCAAAAATAGTCTGGTAACGCTCGGCATCTTCCTCTTCAACATCCCTTTCGAGCTCGCGAGGGAGTGGAGTCTCACCCAGATCATTCAGTTTTTGTCTGAATTCTTCATACGTACCATCGTACAAAAACCGTAGTGTCCGGCCTCTAGAGGTGGTGTTGTCTATTACCTCGGCCACAAGACTCTCATCCTCACCAAAATAAAGCTTGTTCCCTATTCTGATCTTACGTGCCGGATCAACGAGTACGTCCCATAGTTTTGTAGTCGGATTAAGTTCCCGCAACAAGAATACTTCTATACGAGCACCTGTTTTTTCCTTGTTCCCGAACAATCGAGCAGGAAAAACCTTGGTATCGTTCATCACGAAAACATCATCCTCACCAAAATATTCAAGAACGTCCTTAAATACTCTATGCTCGATCTCACCCGTCTTGCGGTGTAGGACCATTAATCTGGACTCGTCTCTATTAATAGGTGGGTGCTTTGCTATGCGTTCTTCAGGTAGCTCATAGCCGAACTGTGATAATTTCATTCAGTAGATTTAAGGATAATATACAAATATACAATTTGCTGACAGGCGTTGTCAAGTAAAATGACAGTTATCTTTCAGAAATCGCTACGTTTAAACTCCTTAGGTCGTTCCAGTAATCGCCATAACTCTTGGAAACCACTCCGGCATCCTTTATAATCAAGCTCGTTTTCATGCACAAGGGCGCAAATGCCATTGCCATCCTATGGTCATGGAGTGTGTCCACGATGACCTCTCGGTTAAATGTTGTTGAAGGGTCGAGGACTAGTTGAATACTGTGGTCTGTTGTGATAATTTTGCTTTCGCGAAAGCGGGAACCCACCATCCTCATCGCCTCAATACGGTCAGTCTCCTTGATCTTGAGCGTGTGCAGTCCCAGTAGCTCCACATTTAATCCCAGTCCTAGACAGGTAGCAAAAATGGTCTGGGCCTGGTCGGGAACGTCGCGTAAATCCATCCTTAAATCGTGAGGATATTCACCAGAAACTTTTTCCAAGCGCATGAAATCTTGCGAAAACGTGGTCTTCACACCAAATTTCAGATAAATCTCCTTCAACCTGCTATCGCCCTGCAAGGAGTCCTCCCGATAATGGCTAAGATTGCAGGAATACCCTACTTTCTGCAATGCCACCCAACTGTACCAGTAGCCAGCGCTGCTCCAGTCAGACTCCACCGTTGCCCTCTTATTTTCCAAGCTCGTGGTCTTGTCAACGCAAATTGCGATCGAATTATCCCGCGTTTCCCAAGTGCATTTTATCCCCAATTCCCGCAACATACCAAAAGTCATTTTGAGATAGGGAATGGATGTAGGATCGGTAATATGCAACGCAATCCCATGTTCAAAACTGGGCGCGACCAGTAACAGTGCGGTCAGGAACTGGCTGGAAACACTGCCGTCGATCTCAATGGAACCTCCCGAGAGTTTCCTGCCCGATATCTTAAGCGGCGGAAATCCCACGTTTCCCAAATAAGAAATATCGGCACCCAATTCCCTAAGCGCATCCACCAAAATACCGATGGGCCGCTCGTGCATGCGATCGCTTCCCTTGAGTTCTTTAACGACTCCCGCACGACTTGAAAAATATGCGGTGCCAAAACGCATCGCCGTTCCCGCATGCCCTATATCAAGAACATCCTGATCACTTTTTAGAACTTTTGCCAGGTAAGTGGTATCATCGCTGGATGACAGGTTTTTAATCACCAGATCGGGAAATAATTGTTGTAGGATCAACAATCTATTGCTCTCACTTTTTGAACCTGTAATTTGAAGCAAATGGTCAGGAAGCGGTCCGGTTACTTTGTCTATAAATAGATCCATGGGATTTATACTAACTTATTTGAGCTTATCATTATTGTGATGGCGGTCGTGATCTCTTTTGGTTTTGATCTCCAGCTTTTTCTGGAACGCGGCCTCAAGATCAGTCCCGGTCTGATTTGCGAGACAGAGCACCACAAACATGACATCTGCCAGTTCTTCTCCCAGGTCTTTATTCCTATCACTTTCCTTCTCGCTCTGCTCTCCATAACGACGCGCGATAATGCGAGCCACCTCGCCTACTTCCTCGGTAAGTTGCGCCATGTTTGTCAACTCATTGAAATAGCGCACACCGTGCGCCTTGATCCATTCATCGACTTGTTCTTGTGATTTTTTAATGCTCATAATTCTACTTTTAATTACTTTAAAAAGATATGCGTTGACCCAATACCGTCAAATGAAAAAACCTCTCTAGTGTGCATCGTGGAGAGGCAAGAGAGGCGTGTTAATTTTAAAAAGAAATGACACAAAACGTAACATCCAATCGCATTATCTGAAAACGCATTTGTTACAGTACGCAAATTCTTATGGATTAGACCTATTTCTTCCAGCACCTAAAGGCTTATACCACGCAATACTAAAAATTTTATCTCAAATATCTTCGCCAAGCAATTTCTTTCAGTTTAGATGATATTTTAAACACCTTACAAATGTATTTGTTTTGTAACCGATAAGAGTTGAAAATGACTAGAATCGATATCCCAAACTTATTCCAGCCCTACCGCTATAGGAGTCAAATTCATCCTCGAACAAATTAAAGCCCGGGCTGAAATTAGCCTGTAAAACAATACCTTTCTCAGACACCCATTTGTAACCCAGTCCTGCACCTAAAAGCAGGTTATTGTTGATTTCGTTGCGAGAAGTAATGGATCTGAAAGTTGTGCTGTGAAACATACCAAAGCCTTCTACAAAAATTCCGCTGGCATATTTTTTTCCAAAATAGTACCTGTAAAAACCATTAATACCACTATCGTAATCATACGAGAAGGCTTTCCCAGTATCGTCAAAGGTAGAGAATAAAGATATTCCCAAGGCAGAATCAGAATTCAAAGTTCTTTCAAATTCAATTTCAACAGTTCCTAAAATTGTCGATAAGACATTGAGTTTAATTTCAGAGTGGTTGGAATTAGTGTTTTGTGCGCTCATGGAAATGCAGCCCATTAGGAAAACCGAGATAATCAGTTTTTTCATATTTATATTGGTTTTGATTATTAATATTTAATACCAAATGTACTGAGAAATCTCTGTTCAAATATTTTGAAAGTTATAATTAGGGGCAAAAATTTGCAGAAAATTTGATACCCATTTTTGGCGCAGTTTTGCACTTAAACGATTTGCAGATATTCAATTCTCATGTCTCATAAATCTTACACCAGCCATCTCCAAAAGATCGGAAGTTTGCCAAGATTCTCGTTTCGAGATTCAGATGAATATGCGAAATTTTGAAACGTGCATCGTGTTAAAAAAATTATTAATACGATCTCACTCCCTATTCCTACTATCCACAATAATTGTTACCGGCCCATCATTGATCAACTCCACCTGCATATCTGCTCCAAATATTCCCGCGGCCGTTTTATTGTTCCGCTTTCGCGAAAGCGTACCCACAAAAAGCTCATACAATCTCCTCAGCCTGTTCTGGTCGGGCAGATTTTATAAAGCTGGGGCGGTTGCCCTTTTTTGTGCTGGCAAAAAGCGTGAATTGGGAAATGACCATGATCTCGCCATCCACGTCCACGACACTCAGGTTCATTTTACCTTCTGCATCTGAGAAAATACGCATTCCCAAAATCTTGTTCACAAGCCATTCCACATCTTCTCTCCGTCTTCATGGGTAATCCCCAGCAGAATGAGTAGGCCACTGATGAAATGCTGGAAACCAGTTTGTCATCGCAGGAAACACTAGCACTTTTTACTCTTTGAATAACTATTCTCACTGGGTAGGAATGTGTTTATCGGCTCTGTAGTTATCCTGCTCACCATTGATAATCTGTAGATAACTCTCATAGCGGGAAACTGCCATCTCGCCATTTTCTACGGCTTCTTTACCGGCACATTTAGGCTCTTCTGCGTGGAGGCAGTTATGAAATTTACAATCTTGCTGGAGCTTGAAAATTTCTGGAAACAGATTACCTACATCTTCTTTCTCTATATCTACAACGCCAAATCCCTTAATTCCCGGCGTGTCGATCAATCGTGCACCAATATCGAGATCAAACATCTCTGCAAAAGTGGTCGTATGCTGACCTTGCTGGTGTTGATCTGATATTTTTTTGGTCTTAAGTTCAAGTCCCGGCTGGACGGCATTTGCAAGCGTGCTTTTTCCCGCGCCGCTGTGTCCTGCAAACATGGAAGTTTTGCCCTTCATCCTTTCCTTTACCTCATCAATGCGCTTGCCCGTAGCCGCGCTTATCGCAATGCATTCATAACCTATGTTTTTATACAAGTGCATTAGATATCGTACCTCATCCAGCTGCGTCGTCATCATGATTTCCTCGCCAGTTTCTGGATCGATCATGACTTCTTTTGATCGTCATTATAGGTATCTACTTTATTAAAGGTAATTACCACGGGAATGTGATAGGCCTCGGCAGTCAGCAAGAAAGCGATCGATAAAGGAGGTAAACGTCGGCGGATTGTTGAGCGTGACCAGTAAAAATACCTGATCGATATTTGCCGCGATAATATGAGTTTGTTTAGAAAGGTTTACCGATTTGCGCACGATGTAATTATCGCGCTCATGGATCACATTTATGATCCCTATCTCCTCATCGCCCTTTTTTTCAAGTTCAAAATCTACCTTATCTCCCACCGCAATGGGATTTGTGCTTTTAATTCCCTGTAAACGGAATTTTCCTTTTATACGACAGGAATAAAACGCATCGTCCGTTCCCTTCACCTCGTACCAGCTTCCGGTAGATCTATAAACTATTCCTTGCATAGGCTAATCAAACATTTTTTGCTGGTGGTGAATACTTTCTTGGTGCACTGCTTTGTAAATTGACTCAATAAATTCATTAGAAAGACCGCCTTCTAGTCCTTGATCCATCATCTGGGCAAGCGTGCGCTTCCAGATATCTGCCTGTAGATATGGATACGTTGTCCTGTCTTTTTTAGGACTCCTATATCCTCGGCAAGTTTCATTCTTTTTGCGAGCATTCCTATGATCTGAGAGTCTAGATTATTGATGTCCAGTCGTATTCCCTCAAGATTTTCATTAGTTGCTGCGTCGGTAAAGTCCAGTTTTCTTATGCGCAGATCATCCATGATCTTGATCATCGTTGCCGGCGTTATTTGCTGGGCGGCATCACTCCAGGCTTCTTCTGGGGTAGGATGTGTTTCTACCATCAGACCTTCAAAATTAAGATCGAGCGCAGTCTGACATACGTCAAAAATCATTTCCCTATTCCCGGTAATGTGTGATGGATCACAAATCAATGGCAGGTTGGGATGTTTGGACTTTAAGATCAATCGGGATTTGCCATTGCGGATTATTTCTATACGTGGTTTTTAAATAGGTAGAGAAACCCCTGTGGATCACGCCCAGATTTTTAATATTCTGCGCTTGTAGACGTTCCACGGCTCCCAGCCATAATGAAGGTCTGGATTTACCGGGTTTTTTACCAGTACAATTCTTCGGTTCCCTGCAATGCCTCGGCAATTTCCTGTACAAGAAACGGATTTACCGTTGTGCGCGCACCCAGCCACAAGATGTCTATGTCATACTCCATCGCTAGTTTTGACGTGTTGCGCACTGCCTACCTCGATGGCGATTTTCAGACCTGTTTCTTCCTTGGCCTTCATCAACCATGGTAGCGCAATGGCTCCCACGCCCTCAAAACTTCCCGGTCGCGTCCTGGGTTTCCACACTCCAGCTCTCAACACGGTCACGTCACTCTCTTTGAGCGCACGAGCTGTTTCCAGCACTTGCTGTTCCGTCTCTGCGCTGCACGGCCCTGCAATTACCAGCGGGTGAGCCAGCTGCATGTCGTCCAGCCATTTTCTGTTTTCTATTTCTATTTTCATAAAGCATACAAAGTTAAAGCTTTGAAAGATCGTAATCGCGGTATCACGAGGATTATAGATATGGATCATCTTTTATAGACAGGAGCGATCTCATAATTGACAGCCATCACAATCCATAAAAATGAAAATCCCAGCTTTTGCTAGGTCTATCTCATGACTACACTAGTTATTTTTCAATGGACAAAAATAGGGCGCAACGCCTATATTACAGGTCACGTGTGATGTTATAATCTTGTTATCTTTATGGAGGATTATTTGGATTGAGCTTTCGCGAAAACAGAACTTTATAAAACTCAACTCGCAAAAACCTTCTTTTTGCCTAGTTTTCTACCTTAGGTCAGTCCATCGCAACTCGCCAAACCTTTGGGGTTACCTGAATGGTTATTCTCATAAATTAAAGCTCTTTGAACAGGCCAAACCTCAAAGGTTGAGAATGCAGCAATCCTTGCGAACGCTGCAAAAGTTTTACGTTTTATTTCAAAAACCGTGAGGTTCTCCATCTTAGGTCAGCCCATTGACACTCGCCAAACCTTTGGGGTTGCCTCAATAACTTTTTTCATAGATTAAAGCTCTTTGATCAGGCGAAACCCCAAAGGTTGCGAACGTTGCAGACTTTGCGAACGCAACAAAAGTCTTACGTTTTAAGTCAAAAACCGCAAGGTTTCCCATCTTAGGTCAGTTCATCGTAAATTGCCAAACCTTTGGGGTTGCCTGAATAACTTTTCTCATAGATTATAGCTTTTGAACAGGCGAAACCTCAAAGGTTGAGAGTGCAGCAATCCTTGCGAACGCATAATAAAGCCTTACTTCTTAGATCAAAAACCTGCTAGGTTTTCTACCCTAGGTCAAATCATTTCAAATCGCCAAACCTTTGGGGTTGCCTGAATGGTTATTCTCATAAATTAAAGCTCTTTGAAAAGGCCAAACCCCAAAGGTTAAGAATGCAGCAATCCTTGCGAACGCATAATAAAGCCTTACTTCTTAAATCAAAAACTTGCTAGGTTTTCTACCCTAGGTCAAATCATTTCAAATCGCCAAACCTTTGGGGTTGCCTGAATGGTTATTCTCATGGATTATAGCTCTTTGAAAAGGCGAAACCCCAAAGGTTGAGAATGCAGCAAACTTTGTGACCTCAACAAAAGTCTTACGTCTTAAATCAAAAACCGCAAGGTTTTGCATCTTAGGTCAGTCCATCGCAACTCGCCAAACCTTTTGGGTTGCCTGAATGGTTACTCTCATAGATTATAGCTTGTTGAACAGGCCAAACCCCAAAGGTTGGGAACGCAGTAAAAAGTCTTACGCCTTGAGTCAAAAACCGCATGGTTTTCCCTCTTAGGTCAATTGTTATTCTGAAATCTTTCTCAGTTTATTCCTTTATAATATGTGAATGGAGATGGTTAAAATTTAGCTTTCGCGAAAGCGGAATAATCATAATCCCTATCTTTACCCTATGTCTATAGAAGTAAGTAATATCACTAAGGTGTATGGTGCTCAAAAAGCGCTGGATGAGGTTAGTTTTTCCATAAAAACTGGCGAAATAGTAGGTTTTTTAGGCCCAAATGGCGCTGGAAAATCTACCATGATGCGCATTCTAACAACTTATTTAAACGCCACTGATGGCACGGCGGCGGTAAATGGTCATGATGTGCAAACTGCGCAAAAAGCTGTGCAGCAATCTATAGGTTACCTGCCGGAAAACAATCCGTTATATCCAGATATGTATGTGCGGGAATATCTAGAATTCAGCGCAAGTCTTTACAACTTAAAAAATAGCAAATCGCGCATTAATGAAGTGATTGAACAAACTGGACTCAGCTCTCACGTAGGTAAAAAAACTGCCGAGCTTTCTAAAGGTTATAAGCAACGCGTGGGTCTGGCAAATGCATTATTGCACAAGCCAAAAGTCCTGATTCTCGATGAGCCCACGACCGGACTGGATCCCAATCAGCTGGTTGAAATACGTCAATTAATAAAAGAAGTTGGGAAAACTACGACCATCCTACTTTCTACGCACATCATGCAAGAGGTGGAAGCTATGTGTGACCGGGTCATCATCATCAATAAAGGAAGAATAGTTGCCGACGATTACCTCAAGAATTTAAAGGGGAACAGCTCACAGATCATCGAGGTAGAATTTGACTATAAAGTGGAACCTGAATTATTAGGTAGGATCAATAAGGTGCGGGAGGTCGTAGAGATTAAAAATACCGCTGGATTTATCTATAATCTCATTTTTAATACTCAAGAAGATATGCGCAGTTCGGTATTTGATTTTGCGCACGATAATGAGCTTAAGATCCTTGCTTTAAACAAGCGCAATAAAAGCCTTGAGGCGATGTTTAAGGAGTTGACGAGTTAGGCAAGTTATGTCGTCACATTTTTACGACTATTTAATACAATACTTGCTCTGGAGAATATACTGGTATTGTGGATTCCTTAAAATCTTTTAGATTTCTGGTTATTATTCCGTTGATGCCGCTTACAGAAGTAGCGCAATGGAACTGAATGGCATCTTCATAATCTTTAAAGTTTGAAGCACCCGCTGCCAATAGAATAGGTTTAGTTATTGAAACAACTTCTACTTGATTTACAAAATCAGTTATAATCTTCACGGCAATCTCATTAGATATTTTCTTTTTTAAAGTATAATGCGCATTTACAAATGAAATGTCCGATACATAAAGTTGCCAATTGTTTTCATCTGCTTTGATCAGAAATTTACGAACGTGGAAGTTAAAAGGTTGACGTTGTAGAAAATTATCTAGTAGTATATTCGTGTCCAAAAAATACTTCATTTACTATATTTTTCATTTCTAAGGTCTCTAAATTTGTCTCTATCCTGTACTGGATCCCAATCTAATTCTATTATACCAGAATATTTGGTAAATCGCGAAGTGGGCTCGTCAAAATTTTCTTGTTCAGGATTAAGACCAGTAGATATCTTTCTTAAATAATCCTGGATCAATTCTGACAAACTTATCCCTGTTGCTTTTGCGTATTCTTTCGCATGTACGATTATATCCTTTTCTAAAGTAAGCGTGAGTTTAGTCTTCATTATACGTGCATTTAAATCAAAGATACGTATTAAGCTGCAAACAGTTAATAGTCAATTACACTTGCTCAAATAATATTGATAAATTTCTTCAATACTGGCTCCACGATATTTTCTCCAATAAATCTTGAGATAGAACCATTGGAGTTTCAAAACTCCCACTTCTCGATAGCGTCTATCGCTGGTAGAGAGCCATTCTGGGATTACATAAAAAGTGTCGTTATCATATAATCGCTGTATGAGATCATAATCTTCGTAAATGGGAATGTCCGTACGATAACCGCCCAGTTTATTATAAAGTTCGGCAGTAATAAATTGGGATTGATCACCTCCACGACTGGCCTTCCAAGAAAAACGGGTAAACCAACCTATGATTTTGAGCCATGGATGTGTGGAGTCAAATTTCATCCTAAAACAGCCCGCTTGATGACCTTTTGAAATGGCTCTGTTTATTGCGGTATCAAATCTAGCCGGAGGGTAGGAATCTACATGTAAAAAATATAAAATATCACCGCTCGCGTTTTGGGCACCGTTATGCAATTGGGTTCCACGTCCCTTTAGAGAGTGAACGGTCTTGATCGGAATGGTTGTATTGACTTCAGAGTATGCATTTAAAATATCCAAAGTCTTATCTGTACTCCCGCCATCAACTACAACGATCTCTACCTTGTGAGTAGCGCTTAAATTTTTATCTAAATAATCAAGGAGTGGTATAACCGCTTTCTCCTCATTAAGTATGGGAATAATTATACTGATCATGCGAGAAGAGTTACGTAAAGACTTCGCATCCAGTTTTAAGGTTTTTACTTCTGCTTGTTCAGTGACCAATCGTAATCTTTGTAGGTGATAGTAGCTCCTGGGTTGATTTTGTTTTCAGCATACTGGTTGACGTATTCAATCAACGTCATTCCTCCAGCTGTAAAGTCCTTGGGATAAAAATCAAAAATACTACTTAGCTTAGGGTTGGAAGAATCGCTTAGATCATTCTTGTCAGAGTTTATAAATTCGTTTGCTGCCTCATCCATAAGTGCGTCAACATTTGCGGCAGTGTAGGCCTTATGCAAAAGTTTTGGGCAGGAAAAACTAGCGCAATTTATAGCAAAATGAATACGCGGATCTCCCATTTTTTGTAGCACGCCCTTTTCAATATCGGCTAATGAATATTCTCTATCACCGACTTTAATGAAATTTTGGATCCAAACTGGATTAATGGAACTTCCTATATCCTTTATACTTGCTGGCTGGTTGTTTTCTAAAATGATCTCTACAGTGGCAGCATTGTACAAGTTGATGTAATAGGCAAATTGCTCGTTGATACTTGAAGCTTTTTTGGGCGCATTGTTACCCAAATAGTCCAGATAGCTTTTAAGACTTGATCGATCTTTTGAAAACCCATCATAATCAACAAATCCTGCTTTATTCACGTGCTTCTTCAATAACTTATCCCAATCGGAGTGATCCAAATCGCCTTCGGTCGAGGGGATTTCCTGTCCCTTAGATAATTGCTGGTAATATAGATCACCACTTCCCACGCAGGAAGCTACTAAAATCAAACTTAATAAACCTAACCACTTTTTCATAATTTAATAATTTAATCCTATGCCCTTATCAGGAAATCGTTGTGCAAAGTAATTGATATGAAAAAATGCTGCTATCTGTTTAACAATAGAATAACCTGAAAAGTTATAACTATAACCGCTCGATCAGGGTTTTAAATAACTTTACCATATCTGGCTCGGCCTTTTCTGCAATGGCGATGATCTCTGGAATATTTACCGGCTCGAGATGCTCTGGATCGCACTCGTCAGTCAGTACTGAAACTGCCGATACGGGTAGACCTAAATGATTTGCAACGATCACCTCAGGAACCGTGCTCATCCCCACGGCATCAGCACCTAGAATTTTGATCATTCGATATTCTGCACGTGTTTCTAGTTGTGGACCAACGACACTTGCGTAAACGCCACTATGAAGTTTGAAATTATTTTCTTTCGCAATAGCGAGAAGTTCCTCATTCATTTTCTTGTCATAGGGAGCACTCATATCGGCAAATCGCTCGCCAAATTCGTTCACTCCCTTGAAAGCCAGCGGACTGCCTCCTTGTAGGTTAATATGATCCTCGATCAACATCATGTCGCCTTTTTTCATATTAAGATTTACCGCTCCAGCAGCGTTTGAGACCAATAATTTTTTGATCCCGAGACCGTGCATCACTCTAATGGGATAGGTAATATCGATAAAATCGTAGCCTTCATACAGATGGAATCTTCCCTGCATGACCACGACTTTTTTACCGCCCAGTGTGCCATAAATAATTTTTCCCGAGTGAAATTCCACGGTCGCCAGTGGAAATGAAGGTATGTTGTTATAACGCGCGACCACTTGATCTTCAATACTATCGACCAATTTCCCCAATCCAGTTCCCAGAACAATTCCGACTTCTGGAGCTTCAAAACCGTGCTCCTTGAGATAACTGATGGACTTCTCTAATAATTTTTTACTTAGCATGATAATTTTTTAATAATGATTGAAATGCGGGAACGTCTTTAATGTCCTCGTAAAAATCCACGTCGTTGCGAGGTTCCAACTTATACAGACTGTGGTGTTTTAAATCGGCCAGCGTTTTTTCCAGCACGACATCAGTCCCCCACTCCTTGTCCTCAAAAATACCCGAAATTAAGTTCTTGTGGAATCCCAATAAATAATATCCACCGTCGGTAGCGGGACCGATTACGGCATCATGTTTAGATAGTTGTTCAAAAGCCTGTTCTAGATCTGCTTGAGATAAATCATGCATATCGCTACCTATGACTATGACGTTTTCATAATGTTTGAGTGCATGCTCACAGGCATGTTCCATGCGTTTGCCCAAATCTGCACCTTCCTGTTTAAATTTTTGAAACGTATTTTTAACCCAAGCATCATTTTCATGGATCTTCTCACTGTACCAGACTTGTTTAGCTACATCAAGATCTTTTGTGATTTTTCTCGTATGGTCGAGAAGAAATTTATAGATATCCAGTGCGATCTCATCTCCCACGGTTGCGGCAAGGCGACGCTTGCCCTTTCCCAGCTCTGGGTTGCGGGTAAAGATAATGAGGCAGTTATTAGAGGATTTGTTCAATGGTGTGTTTTTTATTGCAATGATAATAGATAAAATGGGAGTGGGAATTGAAGTTTAAATCTAAACTGAAATTTAAACTTAAACTTTAGTTGACTCGTGCTACGTGTGAAATGACCCCTTTGTCCTTTAATACATTTCTTTGCGTTTCTCTCGTGAAAACTCGTCGGATATAGTGCAGGGAAACTATTCCAAATATCTCTTTTATATCAAATATAGATTTTGATCTTCTTTTGATTTTTACTTTTATTTTTCTTTTTCTTTTTCTTTTTATTCTTCACTCTTGCGTAACACCCATTGCCTATGGCATTTCCCTCGAGGGAAACCGTTCGAAATATCTTTTTTATATCAAATACAGTTTTTGATTTTCTTTTTAGCTTTCTTTTTTACTTTTACTTTTACTTTTACTTTTACTTTTACTTTTATTCTTCACTCACGCGCGACACCCATTGCCTTCGGCATTTCCCTCGAGGGAAACCGTTCCAAATATCTTCTTTACATCAAAAACAGGTTTTGATTTTCTTTTTACTTTTATTTTTCACTCATGCGCAACACCCATTGCCTGCGGCATTTCCCTCAAGGGAAACCGTTCCAAATACCTCTTTTGTATCAAATATAGATTTTGATCTTCTTTTCATTTTTACTTTTATTTTTACTTTTACACTCTTGCGCAACACCCATTGCCTTCGGCATTTCCCTCGAGGGAAACCGTCCCGAATATCTCTTTTACTTCAAATACAGATTTTATTTTTATTTTTATCTCTCACTCACGAACTCAATGACTAAAAAACTAAAAACCGAACAACACAACAATCATTGACTAAAATTGTTTATTTTTGCAACCGCTAAGAAATTGGCAAGTCAGATACACTGGCGTACATAATATTCATTATAAAATAATTTTGGAATGTATTTAAGTTCAGAAAAAAAAGCAGAGATCTTTGCCAAGTATGGTAACGATGCAAACGACACGGGAAGTACTGATGGGCAAATCGCCCTGTTCACCTACCGTATCAACCACCTTACGGAACACCTTAAGGCAAACCGTCACGATTACAACACAGAGCGCAGTCTTGTAAAACTGGTAGGTAAAAGACGTTCACTTCTTGATTATCGCAAGAAAAAAGATATCGTTAGATATCGTGAGCTGATCAAGGAATTAGGTATTAGAAAGTAATAAATTGGGGACCTCGTGTCCCCTTTTTTGTTTTTGGCGCGTATAGTTTGCGCTTTATGATAGATTTTAAGTTGGCAGGAACTTTATTCTGTTTACGCTTTCGCGAAAGCGTAACAAAACTATAAATCGCCCGTATCAATTCCCAAAAGATGCGATACAACAAAAGCTGGTTTTTCATTAAGTAATGGAATGAGAACAGAGTTAGACCTAAGAAATGCTTCGACAGGCTTAGCATGACCTAATTAGTCATCAAGCAATTAAAATTCATTTTTCCAAGTTCAAATTCAAGTTCGAGTTCATTAAAACGCCTTCTCTACCACACACAACTTGAGATTAACGTTTAAATTTTAATAAATGAAACCACAAGTTTTTACACAAGTGATCAAGATGGCTCACGGGCCAGACATCACTATTGAAACTGGAGCGCTCGCTAAACAAGCCCACGGATCTGTCGTGGTACGTTGCGGTAAAGCAATGCTTCTAGGAACTGTAGTGTCCGGCTACAAATCAACCGGTCTAGACTTCCTACCACTTACGGTAGATTACCGTGAGAAATTTGCCGCTGCCGGTAAATACCCGGGCGGATTCTTCAAGCGTGAAGCACGTCCCAACGATGGCGAGGTGCTTACCATGCGTCTTGTAGATCGCGTATTGCGTCCACTTTTCCCTAAGGATTACCATGCAGAAGTGCAGGTAATGATCCAATTGATGTCCCACGACGATGAGGTTATGCCAGAGGCCATGGCAGGTCTTGCCGCGAGTACGGCGATCCAATTATCTGATATTCCCTTTGAATGTCCTATCTCTGAAGTGCGGGTTGCTCGTGTGGATGGTGAATTTATCATCAACCCTAGCTATGCACAACTTGCTGAGGCAGATCTAGAAATGATGATCGGCGCGAGTGCTGATAGCGTGATGATGGTGGAAGGTGAGATGAGCGAGGTGTCTGAAGAAGACATGATCGCTGCGATCAAGGCCGCTCACGAAGCGATCAAAGATCAATGTGCTGCCCAGGTAGCGCTTGCCGAGGCATTTGGCAAAAAAGAAGTACGCGAGTATGAAGGTGAGCGTGAAGATGCGGACATCGAGGCAAAAGTTGCCGAACTTGCCTACCAAAAAGTATATGACGTTGCTAAGCAAGGTCACGGTAAGAAAGAACGTAGCGCGGCTTTTGGCGAGATCAAGGACGAAATCAAAGCCACTTTTTCTGAAGAAGACCAAGCAGATAACGGAGATCTTATCTCTAAGTATTTCAATAAAACCCACAAGAAAGCAGTACGTGATGTATTGTTGAAAGAGGGAATACGCCTGGACGGTCGCAAGACTACAGACATACGTGATATATGGTGTGAGGTAGATTACCTTCCATCGACTCACGGTAGTGCAATTTTTACACGTGGCGAGACTCAAGCACTTGCAACGGTAACGCTGGGAACTTCGCGAGATGCAAATATCATCGATATGGCATCGCAAGAAGGCGAGGAGCGTTTTTACCTGCACTACAACTTCCCACCATTCTGTACGGGAGAAGCTCGTCCATTAAGAGGAACTTCGCGTCGCGAGGTAGGTCACGGTAACTTGGCTCAACGTGCCTTGAAGAGAATGCTTCCAGCAGATCTTCCATATACAGTAAGAATCGTGTCAGAAGTGTTGGAATCTAACGGTTCTTCTTCCATGGCAACGGTTTGTGCGGGTACAATGGCACTGATGGACGCAGGTTTACCTATGAAGAAACCAGTTTCTGGAATTGCTATGGGACTGATCACTGACGGTAATAACTATGCAGTTCTTTCTGACATACTAGGTGACGAAGATCACTTGGGTGACATGGACTTTAAAGTTACCGGTACAGAAGACGGTATCACGGCTTGTCAAATGGACATTAAGGTAAAAGGACTTTCTTATGAGATCCTTACCAATGCATTGATGCAGGCTAGAGATGGCCGCATGCACATTTTGAGCAAACTGACTGAAACCATCGCCGCTCCTGCTGCAGATGTGAAGCCACATGCTCCCAAAATGGAATCCATGGAAATTGAGGGCAAATACATTGGCGCCGTGATAGGACCTGGTGGAAAGGTAATCCAAGAATTACAGAAAGAGACCGATACCGTGATCAACATTAAGGAAGAGAACGATATGGGTATTATCGAGATCGCTGGTACAGACCGTGCCAAGATCGAGGCTGCTCTAGAACGCATCAGTAACATCATTTTTGAACCTAATGTAGGCGAGGTTTACAGCGTGAAAGTTGTGAAGATGCTCGACTTTGGAGCCGTGGTAGAATTTAAGCCTAATCCTATTTTCATAATCTATGCAAAGTTAAACCATTGAACAATCGATTGTTGTAAATTTCTAAATCAAAAATCCCAGCCGCAGCCAGGATCAATCTATAATATCTAAGCAAACCACAGTGTTTTATCTATCGTGCAGTTGCCAGCATGGGTGTAGTTGATTGTTCATGCTGCAAAAGTAAGGGCTAATTCAATACGCGTAGAAAATGCGCCTGTTATAATCTTGTTATCTTTAAAGAATAGTTTTTAAGTTCAAACCTTTGGGGTTGCCTTCCACCAACGCAGGAAAACGGAACTGTTCAATATAATTCAGTAGCCAAACCTTTGGGGTTGCCTAGAATGAGTCATTCTCATAGATTACAGCTCTTTAAACAGGCCAAACCCCAAAGGTTGGGAACGCAGCAAAAAGTCTTACGTCTTAGGTCAAAAACCGCATGGTTTTCCATCTAAGGTGAGTCCATCGTAACTTGCCAAACCTTTGGGGTTGCCTTCCACCAACGCAGGAAAATGGAACTGTTCAATATAATTCAGTAGCCAAACCTTTGGGGTTGCCTGAATGGTTATTCTCATAGATTACAGCTCATTGAACAGGCCAAACCCCAAAGGTTGGGAACGCAGCAAAAAGTCTTACGTCTTAGGTCAAAAACCGCATGGTTTTCCATCTTAGGTCAATTGTTATTCTGAAATCTTTCTCAGTTTATCCCTTTATAATATGTGAATGGAGATGGTTAAAATTTAGCTTTCGCGAAAGCGGAATAATCATAATCCCTATCTTTACCCTATGTCTATAGAAGTAAGTAATATCACTAAGGTGTATGGTGCTCAAAAAGCGCTGGATGAGGTCAGTTTTTCAATAAAATCTGGCGAGATTGTAGGCTTTCTAGGTCCTAACGGTGCGGGAAAATCTACCATGATGCGCATCTTGACAACCTATCTAAACGCCACTGATGGGAGGGCGGCGGTAAATGGTCATGATGTGCAGACCGCGCAAAAAGCAGTGCAGCAATCCATAGGATACTTGCCCGAGAACAATCCGTTATATCCTGATATGTACGTGCGGGAATATCTGGAATTCAGCGCAAGTCTTTACAACTTAAAAAATAGCAAATCGCGCATCAATGAGGTCATTGAACAAACAGGTTTAACTTCTCACGTAGGTAAAAAAACTGCCGAACTATCTAAAGGTTATAAGCAGCGCGTGGGTCTGGCAAATGCATTATTGCACAAGCCAAAAGTCCTGATTCTCGATGAGCCCACGACCGGACTGGATCCCAACCAGCTGGTTGAAATACGTCAATTAATAAGGGAAGTGGGGAAAACAACGACCATCCTACTTTCTACGCACATCATGCAAGAGGTGGAAGCTATGTGTGACCGGGTCATCATCATCAATAAAGGAAGAATAGTTGCCGACGATTACCTCAAGAATTTAAAGGGGAACAGCTCACAGATCATCGAGGTAGAATTTGACTATAAAGTGGAACCTGAATTATTAGGTAGGATCAATAAGGTGCGGGAGGTCGTAGAGGTTAAAAATACCGCTGGATTTATCTATAATCTCATTTTTAATACTCAAGAAGATATGCGCAGTTCGGTATTTGATTTTGCGCACGATAATGAGCTTAAGATCCTTGCTTTAAACAAGCGCAATAAAAACCTTGAGGCGATGTTTAAGGAGTTGACGAGTTAGGCAAGTTATGTCGTCACATTTTTACGACTGTTTAATACAATACTTGCTCTGGAGAATAGACTGGTATTGTGGATTCTTTGAAATCTTTTTTATTTCTGGTTATGAAGCCGTTAATCAAATCAATTTTTAATGCACATTGAAATTGAACTGCATCCTCAAAATCATTAAAATTACTATGCGCAGCCGTAATCAACATCTCTTTGGTTACTGGAATTATTTGAATATCCTTTAAGAATTTTGCAATAATCCGTTTAGATTCCTTTGATCCTTTTTTCTTTTCTAGGTAGTAATACGATGTAGTAATTGCATTATCCGAAGTATGTATTATCCATTTGTGATCTTCAACATTTTCGAACAATCGAATGGTACTCTCAACGAAAGGCTCTCTTCCTAGAAATAAATCCATGATGATATTAGTATCTACGAAGTAATTCATAGATTATATTTTTCCAATCTTATATCTCGCAATAAGTCCCGGTCCTTGACAGGGTCTAAGTCTGATTTTGCAATTCCAGCCATTTTTCTATATTCACTTTGACTTTTTGCGACATCAGCATCTCCTGTTCTCAAATTGTTTTTGCTAGAAATTCGTTTTAAATAATCCTGGATCAATTCTGACAAACTTATCCCTGTTGCTTTTGCGTATTCTTTCGCATGTATGATTATATCCTTTTCTAAAGTAAGCGTGAGTTTAGTCTTCATTATACGTGCATTTAAATCAAAGATACGTATTAAGCTGCAAACAGTTAATAGTCAATTACACTTGCTCAAATAATATTGATAAATTTCCTCAATACTGGCTCCACGATATTTTCTCCAATAAATCTTGAGATAGAACCATTGGAGTTTTAAAACTCCCACTTCTCGATAGCGTCTATCGCTGGTAGAGAGCCATTCTGGGATTACATAAAAAGTGTCGTTATCATATAATCGCTGTATGAGATCATAATCTTCATAAATGGGAATGTCCGTACGATAACCGCCCAGTTTATTATAAAGTTCGGCAGTAATAAATTGGGATTGATCACCTCCACGACTGGCCTTCCAAGAAAAACGGGTAAACCAACCTATGATTTTGAGCCATGGATGTGTGGAGTCAAATTTCATCCTGAAACAGCCCGCTTGATGACCTTTTGAAATGGCTCTATTTATTGCGGTATCAAAGCTAGCCGGAGGGTAGGAATCTACATGTAAAAAATATAAAATATCACCGCTCGCGTTTTGGGCACCGTTATGCAATTGGGTTCCACGTCCCTTTAAAGAGTGAACGGTCTTGATCGGAATGGTTGTATTGACTTCAGAGTATGCATTTAAAATATCCAAAGTCTTATCTGTACTCCCGCCATCAACTACAACGATCTCTACCTTGTGAGTAGCGCTTAAATTTTTATTTAAATAATCAAGGAGTGGTATAACCGCTTTCTCCTCATTAAGTACGGGAATAATTATACTGATCATGCGAGAAGAGTTACGTAAAGACTTCGCATCCAGTTTTAAGGTTTTTACTTCTGCTTGTTCAGTGACCAATCGTAATCTTTGTAGGTGATAGTAGCTCCTGGTTTGATTTTGTTTTCAGCATACTGGTTGACGTATTCAATCAACGTCATTCCGCCGGCTGTAAAATCTTTGGGATAAAAATTAAAAATGCTACTTAGCTTAGGGTTGGAAGAATCGCTTAGATCATTCTTGTCAGAGTTTACAAATTCGTTTGCTGCCTCATCCATAAGTGCGTCAACATTTGCGGCAGTGTAGGCCTTGTCCAAAAGTTTTGGGCAGGAAAAACTAGCACAATTTATAGCAAAATGAATACGCGGATCTCCCATTTTTTGTAGCACGCCCTTTTCAATATCGGCTAGTGAATATTCCCTATCACCTACTTTAATGAAATTTTGGATCCAAACTGGATTAATGGAACTTCCTATATCCTTTATACTTGCAGGCTGGTTATTTTCTAAAATGATCTCTACCGTGGCAGCATTGTACAAGTTGATGTAATAGGCAAATTGCTCGTTGATACTTGAAGATTTTTTGGGCGCATTGTTACCCAAATAGTCCAGATAACTTTTAAGACCTGATCGATCTTTTGAAAACCCATCATAATCCACAAATCCTGCTTTATTCACGTGCTTCTTCAATAACTTATCCCAATCGGAGTGATCCAAATCGCCTTTGGTCGAGGGGATTTCCTGTCCCTTAGATAATTGCTGGTAATATAGATCACCACTTCCCACGCAGGAAGCTACTAAAATCAAACTTAATAAACCTAACCACTTTTTCATAATTTAATAATTTAATCCTATGCCCTTTATCAAGCAATCATTGTGCAAAGTAATAGATATGAAAAAATGCTGCTATCTGTTTAACAATAGAATAACCTGAAAAGTTATAACTATAACCGCTCGATCAGAGTTTTAAATAACTTTACCATATTTGGCTCGGCCTTTTCTGCAATGGCGATGATTTCTGGAATATTAACCGGCTCGAGATGCTCTGGATCGCACTCGTCAGTCAGTACTGAAACTGCCGATACGGGTAGGCCTAAATGATTTGCAACGATCACCTCAGGAACCGTGCTCATCCCCACGGCATCAGCACCTAGAATTTTGATCATTCGATATTCTGCACGTGTTTCTAGTTGTGGACCAACGACACTTGCGTAAACGCCGCTATGAAGTTTGAAATTATTTTCTTTCGCAATAGCGAGAAGTTCCTCATTCATTTTCTTGTCATAGGGAGCACTCATATCGGCAAACCGCTCGCCAAATTCGCTCACTCCCTTGAATGCCAGCGGACTACCTCCCTGCAGATTGATATGATCCTCCAGCAGCATCATGTCACCTTTTTTCATATCAAGATTTACCGCTCCAGCAGCGTTTGAGACCAATAATTTTGTGATCCCGAGACCGTGCATCACTCTAATGGGATAGGTAATATCGATAAAATCGTAGCCTTCATACAGGTGGAATCTTCCCTGCATGACCACGACTTTTTTACCGCCCAGTGTGCCATAAATAAGTTTTCCCGAGTGAAATTCAACGGTCGCCAGTGGAAATGAAGGAATGTTGTTATAACGCGCGACCACTTGATCTTCAATACTATCGACCAATTTTCCCAATCCAGTTCCCAGAACAATTCCGACTTCTGGAGCTTCAAAACCGTGCTCCTTGAGATAACTGATGGACTTCTCTAATAATTTTTTACTTAGCATGATAATTTTTTAATAATGATTGAAATGCGGGAATGTCTTTAATGTCCTCGTAAAAATCCACGTCGTTGCGAGGTTCCAACTTATACAGACTGTGGTGTTTTAAATCGGCCAGCGTTTTTTCCAGCACGACATCAGTCCCCCATTCCTTGTCCTCAAAAATACCCGAAATTAAGTTCTTGTGGAATCCCAATAAATAATATCCTCCATCGGTAGCGGGACCGATTACGGCATCATGTTTAGATAGTTGTTCAAAAGCCTGTTCTAGATCGGCTTGAGATAAATCATGCATATCGCTACCTATGACTATGACGTTTTCAAAATGTTTGAGTGCATGCTCACAGGCATGTTCCATGCGTTTGCCCAAATCTGCACCTTCCTGTTCAAATTTTTTATAGTTATTATTATCCCAGGCATCATTTTCATGGACTTTCTCGCTGTACCAAACCTGTTTTTCGACATTTAGGTTTTTGGTAATCATCCTTGTGTGGTCGAGAAGAAATTTATAGATATCCAGTGCGATCTCATCTCCCACGGTTGCGGCAAGGCGACGCTTGCCCTTTCCCAGCTCTGGATTGCGGGTAAAGATAATGAGGCAGTTATTAGAGGATTTGTTCAATGGTGTGTTTTTTATTGCAATGATAATAGATAAAATGGGAGTGGGAATTGAAGTTTAAATCTAAACTGAAATTTAAACTTAAACTTAAGTTGACTCGTGCTACGTGTGAAATGACCCCTTTGTCCTTTAATACATTTCTTTGCGTTTCTCTCGTGAAAACTCGTCGGATAGTCATGAAGTGGAAACTATTCCAAATATCATCTGTTTAGCTATCAAATACAGATTTTTACCTTTATTTTTACTTTTACCTTTTTATCTTCACTCATGCGCAACACCCATTGCCTATGGCATTTCCCTCGAGGGAAACCATTCCAAATTGTCTCTTTATGATATCAAATACATGATTTTAATTTTCTTTTTACTTTTATCTTTCACTCATGCGCAACACCCATTGCCTTCGGCATTTCCCTCAAGGGAAACCGTTCCAAATATCTCTTTTACATCAAATACAGATTTTGATTTTCTTTTTATTTTTCTTTTTACTTTTATTTTTATCTTTAACTCACTGCGCAACACCCATTGCCTTCGGCATTTCCCTCGAGGGAAACCGTTCCAAATGTCTCTTTTACATCAAATATAGATTTTGATTTTCTTTTTATTTTTACTTTTACTTTTATTTTTACCTTTACTCTTGCGCAACACCCATTGCCTTCGGCATTTCCCTCGAGGGAAACCATTCCAAATGTCTCTTTTACATCAAAAACAGATTTTGATTTTCTTTTTACTTTTATCTTTTTACTTTTACTTTTATCTTTTTATTCTTCACTCATGCGCAACACCCATTGCCTTCGGCATTTCCCTCGAGGGAAACCGTTCCAAATGTCTCTTTTACATCAAATACAGATTTTGATTTTCTTTTTATTTTTATTTTTACTTTTACTTTTATCTTTCACTCATGCGCAACACCCATTGCCTTCGGCATTTCCCTCGAGGGAAACCGTTCCAAATGTCTCTTTTACATCAAATACAGATTTTGATCTTCTTTTATCTTTATTTTTACTTTTATCTTTCATTTTTATTTTTATCTCTCACTCACGAACTCAATGACTAAAAACTAAAACCGAACAACACAACAATCATTGACTTAAATTGTTTATTTTTGCAACCGCTAAGAAATTGGCAAGTCAGATACACTGGCGTACATAATATTCATTATAAAATAATTTTGGAATGTATTTAAGTTCAGAAAAAAAAGCAGAGATCTTTGCCAAGTACGGTAACGATGCAAACGACACGGGAAGTACTGATGGGCAAATCGCTCTTTTCACCTACCGTATCAACCACCTTACGGAACACCTTAAGGCAAACCGCCACGATTACAATACGGAGCGCAGTCTTGTAAAACTGGTAGGTAAAAGACGTTCACTTCTTGATTACCGCAAGAAAAAAGATATCGTGAGATATCGTGAGCTGATCAAGGAATTAGGTATTAGAAAGTAATAAATTGGGGACCTCGTGTCCCCTTTTTTGTTTTTGGCGCGTATAGTTTGCGCTTCATGATAGATTTTAAGTTAGCAGGAACTTTATTCTGTTTACGCTTTCGCGAAAGCGTAACAAAACTATAAATCGCCCGTATCAATTCCCAAAAGATGCGATACAACAAAAGCTGGTTTTTCATTAAGTAATGGAATGAGAACAGAGTTAGACCCAAGAAATGCTTCGACAGGCTTAGCATGACCTAATTAGTCATCAAGCAATTAAAATTCATTTTTCAAGGTCCAAATTCAAGTTCGAGTTCATTAAAACGCCTTCTCTACCACACACAACTTGAGATTAACGTTTAAATTTTAATAAATGAAACCACAAGTTTTTACACAAGTGATCAAGATGGCTCACGGGCCAGACATCACTATTGAAACTGGAGCGCTCGCTAAACAAGCCCACGGATCTGTCGTGGTACGTTGCGGTAAAGCAATGCTTCTAGGAACTGTAGTGTCCGGCTACAAATCAACCGGTCTAGACTTCCTCCCACTTACGGTAGATTACCGTGAGAAATTTGCCGCTGCCGGTAAATACCCGGGCGGATTCTTCAAGCGTGAAGCACGTCCCAACGATGGCGAGGTGCTTACCATGCGTCTTGTAGATCGCGTATTGCGTCCACTTTTCCCTAAGGATTACCATGCAGAAGTGCAGGTAATGATCCAATTAATGTCCCACGACGATGAGGTTATGCCAGAGGCCATGGCAGGTCTTGCCGCGAGTACGGCAATCCAATTATCTGATATTCCCTTTGAATGTCCTATCTCTGAAGTGCGTGTTGCGCGTGTGGATGGTGAGTTTATCATCAACCCTAGCTATGCCCAACTTGCTGAGGCAGATCTGGAAATGATGATCGGTGCGAGTGCTGATAGCGTGATGATGGTAGAAGGTGAGATGAGCGAGGTGTCTGAAGAGGACATGATCGCTGCGATCAAAGCTGCTCACGAAGCGATCAAAGATCAATGTGCTGCCCAGGTGGCTCTTGCTGAGGCATTTGGCAAAAAAGAAGTACGTGAGTATGAAGGTGAGCGTGAAGATGCGGACATCGAGGCAAAAGTTGCCGAACTTGCTTACCAAAAAGTATATGATGTTGCTAAGCAAGGTCACGGTAAGAAAGAACGTAGCGCAGCTTTTGGCGAGATCAAAGACGAGATCAAAGCTACTTTTTCTGAAGAAGATCAGGCAGATAACGGAGATCTTATCTCTAAGTATTTCAATAAGACCCACAAGAAAGCAGTACGTGATGTATTGTTAAAGAGGGAATACGCCTGGACGGTCGCAAGACTACAGACATACGTGATATATGGTGTGAGGTAGATTACCTTCCATCGACTCACGGTAGTGCAATTTTCACACGTGGCGAGACTCAAGCACTTGCAACGGTAACTCTGGGAACTTCACGAGATGCAAATATCATCGATATGGCATCACAAGAAGGCGAGGAGCGTTTTTACCTGCACTACAACTTCCCACCATTCTGTACGGGAGAAGCTCGTCCATTAAGAGGAACTTCGCGTCGCGAGGTAGGTCACGGTAACTTGGCTCAACGTGCCTTGAAGAGAATGCTTCCAGCAGATCTTCCCTACACGGTACGAATCGTGTCAGAAGTATTGGAATCTAACGGTTCTTCTTCTATGGCAACGGTTTGTGCGGGTACAATGGCACTGATGGATGCAGGTCTTACCTATGAAGAAACCAGTTTCTGGTATTGCTATGGGATTGATCACAGACGGTAGTAACTATGCAGTTCTTTCTGACATTCTAGGTGATGAAGATCACTTGGGTGACATGGACTTTAAAGTTACCGGTACTGAAGATGGTATCACGGCTTGTCAAATGGATATTAAGGTAAAAGGACTTTCTTATGAGATCCTTACCAATGCATTGATGCAGGCTAGAGATGGACGTTTGCACATTTTGAGCAAACTGACTGAAACCATCGCTGCTCCTGCTGCAGATGTTAAGCCACATGCTCCCAAAATGGAATCCATGGAAATTGAGGGCAAATACATTGGTGCCGTGATAGGACCTGGTGGAAAGGTAATCCAAGAATTACAAAAAGAAACCGATACCGTGATCAACATTAAGGAAGAGAACGATATGGGTATTATCGAGATCGCTGGTACCGACCGTGCCAAGATCGAGGCTGCTCTAGAACGCATCAGTAACATCATTTTTGAACCTAATGTAGGCGAGGTTTACAGCGTGAAAGTTGTGAAGATGCTCGACTTTGGAGCCGTGGTAGAATTTAAGCCTGGTAAAGAGACCTTGCTTCACGTGAGTGAGTTTGATTACAAGCGCATTGAAGATCCATCTACGGTATTAAGTGTAGGAGATGTACTCGATGTTAAATACATGGGTGTAGATCCACGTACTAAAAAGCAAAAAGTTTCTCGCAAGGAATGCATGCCTAAGCCAGAAGGCTGGGTAGAGCGTCCTGCCCGTCCACGCGATGACAAGCGCAGTGGTGGTCGTGATGACCGTCGCGGTGGTGGAAGACGTGATGACAGACCTCGTCGTGACGACCGACCACGTCGCGATAATAATGAGAACAAGTCTGAGGACTAGTTTATAGTTATTAGTTAGCTGTTATTAGTTTATTGTTAACTGGTAGCTTTCGCGAAAGCTTATACATTTAAAATCCCTGTAACGGTTTGTTACAGGGATTTTTTGATTCAATAAACGATGTAGTTACAGAATAATACATAGCTTTCGCGAAAGCTTATACATTTAAAATCCCTGTAACGGTTTGTTACAGGGATTTTTTGATTCAATAAACGATGGAGTTAAACCAGAGACCGATTTTTTAACAATACAATAAATAAAACTGTAATATTTAGAAGTAGAAAAGTTCCAAATATTAAAACCGATACCAAGGATGCAAAAAACCTCCATGATTGACTAGTGTTATAGAACTGGGTACAGTACACAAAACCAGCAAAACTTAATGAGAAACCAACTGCTGAAAATAGCAGTCCTATCAGAGATATGTTTTTTCTAGAAATCATAATATGTATTTTTAATCACAAAACATTGCCGCATCAGTTAAAGCACAACCTGTAGCTCTAAGTTTATTCTTCTATATCGTACTCGCCTTTCCTGAGATTATACCAAATTCCTGCGGCATAACACACTAAAAAAATAAGGAAATAAAACAAATATTCCCCCTCGTGCATGAATATCAATAATGCCATCGGAAAAAGATAAATTCTCGCAGGTATTTTAAGTAGGTTCTTCATTTTATTTTAATTGTAATAATTATTCCTATAGTTTAAGCTGCTTCTAGTCGCGCGCGATTGCTATGCGTGCGTCTCTTTCTTGCGTTTGCAACGCACTCACAAAGTTAGTACATCGTATTTAGTCAACATTACGATAAATTTCTTTAAAGCGTTTCAAGCGCCTTATAAAATCACACACATCGCAGATGCGCGAGACATGAGGGATTTTTTGGTTAATAGACTAAATCTTAGTCGTTATATTTTCCTAAGGCAGTATCTGCGATAAAATTTATAAAGAACGCACCAAGGAAAATTAGAATAGCATCTTGCCATGTCGAAAAATCATTAGGTAACCAAATCGTTACAACTGTTACAACAATCGGTATCATCAATTTTCGACGTATAAGCTGTTTCAAAGCCATTCTATCTTATTTTCTCATTTCACAAGCTATTCCTTGACTACCAATACTACTGATTGCTCCAACCACAGCACCAGCCAAAAAACCGCCCGCAAAACCTGCTAACGTACCAACTGGTCCAAACAATGATCCACCTGTTCCACCTTTAATTCCGTTCACGACTCCTGCAATTACAGCAGATGTTAAAACTGATACGCCATCAATCTGACAACTATAGGTAGTCATACCTCCTATTTGAAAATCTTGAGGATATTGATCCATAATTTCAAAAATAGGATTTAAGATAAATATATCTTCTACAGTTCCTAATTTTTGATTATATAGTTGTTTCGATTGCGCAAATTCTTGTAAATCTCCCTCGTTTACAGCAGCTACAAGTTTAACCATCAAATCTTTAGTATCAGTAGTCAAATATTCAACGTTTTGAATGTCCAAAATCATCTCTTCTGCATTAAGTTCTTGAATTGATTCAGGTAGCGTTTGGATTGAGTAAACCGGATTAGACGTATTTTTGTTGCCCATTGACTCAAATAATGCTTTAGTTAAATCAGATTCTGAAATTTCAGGGATCAAACTTAATTCATTATAACTTTCGGTTTCTAAGAACTGGTAATTTACTACATTAAAGAAATGTTCTTTAAAATCTGCTGAGTTTGATTTTAGTAATAATTCAGAAGAGTTATCTTCTATGGCTTCGTTGTCTTCCGGACTACAAGAAACAGTAATCAAACAAAATACGAACAGGAAATACGGTAAAAATTTAGTGTACTTTTTCATAATATAAGATTTAAAGATTAACATAAAACAAAGATGTATCACATTTTAGATTCTCAACGAGTAAAAAATGACTAGCTTAGTAAAAAATTACCAACTAGTATGATCGCAGCCTACCATTTAAAGGAATTACGACTGGAACATAATTATACGCAAGAACATTTAGCTTTTGAATTAAATGTATCTCAAAAGACCTATTCAAACAAAGAAAATGGAAAAGGTAAAATCACCATTCGCGATCTACTTAATCTAGCGAGATTGTATAAGTGTGATGTCTTAGAGCTGGTTGCTCAACTCATAAAATCATCTCCAAAGATCGTCCAAGAGATCGAGAACGAAAATCAGTCGCTGTCTAATTATAACATCCATCATGGTATAAATGATAATCTATCATTAGAATTATTGCAAGTTTACAAGGCTAGAGTGACTGATCTTGAAAAAATGGTGGTAATGAAAGATGAAAAAATCACACAATTGAAAAAGCGGCTCGATAAAAAAGGTTGAATGTTATTTATCTAGTCGCGCGCGATTGCTATGCGTGCGTCTCTTTCTTGCGTTTGCAACGCACTTCTCAAAATTAATATCCTTTAGGCGAAGCAAACGCCTTATAAAATCACACGTATCACAGATGCGCGCGACGTGGGTAAATTTGGAAGCTCGTTAAGATTGACTAAGTCTGATAATGATGGATAGTATTTATTCATTGCTATAATATTTCTAAGTTATCTGTAAATGGAAAGGTTTATGGGAAACAATCTATAAATTATATTTTCTGATTAAATAGGATTGTTGTATCAAAGCACATTTTAAAATTCATTAATTTTACCATCTATCGTAAAGATTAGTGTCATATTTCGAAATATAACTTTCATATACAGTCTCAGTTGAGATTATTTCCCCATTTCTAGCATCCAGCTTAATTTCAATAAGCTCTGGATCACTCTCTCGATCAAAAAGATATGCTATTTTGTAAACCCTTACTAACCAGTATGGAAAAGGATTAAATACTATATCATCATTATAAACGAGCCTAGGATGAAATTCTATATTGAAGAAATTTTCACCATAAATTTCAAGAACGTCATCAAGATCCAATTGAGCTTCACTTTCATCGTAGTTCCATTTCTTAACAACTTTACCCTCTGCATCATATTCGTAATGAGTCCCTACATTTTTGCCTTCTACAAATCCTAGATGATTATACTTTTTTTTGAGATAAAACTTCTCCCAATAATTAACTTTAAATAAAGAACCATCAGCCTTAAAAACACTCCTTTGACATGAGATAGAATCAGTTATTACGAAGATTATCTGATTTGACATTACAGTATACGTCTTATTATTTTTAGGATACTCTATCACAAAATTTATGTATGGTGCGTTTTTTTGATCTTTGCTAATTATAGTTCCCCTGTAGCGTCGCTTATAAATCTTACTTTCTTGTTTACTTAAGATATTATTGATCTTATTAATTTCCTCAAGGTTGGGTCTTTGCATCTTGTGACCGGTAGACTCATTTACGTATGTAGTAATAATCTTTGGGCTACATGCATTTAATAGCGATACTATTATTAATAAAGCGAATAAATATTTACTAAACATCCTTAATATTTTTGTGTTTCTTTCCCTAGTCGCGCGCATTTGCTATGCGTGCGTCTCTTTCTTGCGTTTGCAACGCACATCCTCAAAGTTAATACATACTATTTAAATCGACAATACTCCGCATTTCTTTAGGACGATTGCAAACGCCTTATAAAATCACACGTATCACAGATGCGTGCGATGTTGGGTAGTTGTATTAGAAACGAAACCAAACTTCTTTATTCATTTAAAACTCAATTTCTTATTCTTATAGATATAGCCAGCACTGAGCATGTCAGGATACAACCACTTAAAATGACCTGCTCCGTAAACAATAGCGATTTTAGGTTCTTTTGATTCCTTGACAATTGAGAACAAATGATCCGTTCTCAATATATCAACTACATAAAAACTATCTTTATAAGCATTTCCATCCTTGCACTTGTATTCGTCATACATCCCAGTATTAAAATCGCAGTCGGTTAATATGATTTCTGAATATTTATTTTCATGCGCCTCAACCAACTCATTGTACGTAAGATCTACTCGTCGATCAGATTCATTGAGACCTATTAAAGAATCTGTCTGCATCACATACTTACCATTTGAGAAAAATCGTGGCAAAGATTTGTTATTAGGATCCGTGTAATCACCTATGGTCAATCCCATCAACTGCCTAAACTTTCTACGTAGCGTGTCTTTTCTTTGTGGTGATGTATCCGTTTGATAAGAAACACCTTCTTTGAAAAATACGTAGCCTTCGCTTCTTAATGAATCTATTTGATATTTTACTTCTTCGAAAAACGAAGGTTTGGCAATATGGGTCATACCTATATAAACCACCTGCTTATTATCTTTATGAAAGACTTTAAGCTCTCTTGCATGAGTACCTTTGTAATTAAGTAAGGCTCTTGTGCAGCTTGAAAACAGAATTAATAGTAATAGTAAGCAGTAAGCTGGTTTCATAATAGTAAGATTTTGTTTAGGATGGTTTTATCCTGGTATTGCATCCTCTTGTCGCGCGCATTTGCATCAAATGAGTGTCTTTCTTGCATTTGCAACGCTCTACTCAAAGTTAATAGATTCTACTGATGTGAACATAATTGAGTTTAAAAGGCGTTGCAAACGCCTTATAAAATCACACGCATCATAGATGTGCAACGTGGTATTTCAAATAGCTAGGCAATCAAATTATAAGTTTTTGAGTGGTTTTAAAAGGCAGTCAACTCATCACTCCTTCGTCTTCAATACCTTCTCAACTCCCAGCAAGGTGCCATTTTCATCTATAATCTGCAAAAAGTACAGTCCATGAGTCAGTTCTTGGGGGAAATTAATGAAAGAAGTCTGTTCCGTGAGCGTTTTCGTGAAAACGAATCTACCCGCAACATCATACATTTGAGCGGTTATTATTCCTTTTAATGGTTGCTGTTGAAGGTTTATGGTAAGGGTTTCAGTAAATGGATTGGGATAAACAGAAAACGCCTTAAAGGTGTCGTCTGCAATCGATGCGGTTGCTCCAGCGCAGATCACTTCCACCTCTTGTATAGAGACCCACGGCCCAGTGTAGGTATTTGCTCCGGTAACGGTAAATCGCAGATATCTAACGACCGTGGTGCTTATGGAGTTGCTCAGGACGCTCGCACTTTCTGTATTGTTCTGGCGATCAACAAGGGTTGAAAAACCAGTTGTAGGCGAGTTGGATCCTTCTATAAGGTATTGATAATCCCGATCCTGAAAGGGAAACACGTTAAATCCGCCTACATTGTAGCTCTCACCCAAGTCAATAACCGCTGACTGCGGGAAGTTCATGGCAGACCATCGATTGCTCGTGTCGCCGTCGATGATATTTGATGCTTCATTACCCGCCTGTTCTCCCGTAAAACTGAAAAGAGTTTTGTTCAGGGCAAGATTAGTCCCCTGCACACAATCTGGCGCGCCCAGCACGCTGACGCTCGCAGTATCGGTAAAACCACCGTCCACTGTTGATGCCGTGATGGTTGCATTACCTGAGCTTACTCCCATTACCAGTCCCGTGGAATCTACGCTTGCAATATTTGAGTCACTGGAGGTCCAGGTTACCTGCTGGTTGCTCGCATCGCTAGGAGTTATTGTTGCTGTAAGTGGGGCGGTTTCGTTTTGGGTAATTACCAGACTGTCTGGATTTAGGGATATACCTGTTACGGCAGTCGGTGCACAGATCTGCGAGTAGTCCGTGGGAACGCAGTTGGTGGCAGAGAAAGTGCCCAATGCAGTTAGATAACAGGCTCCTATTTCCTGTCCTACCCGTGAATCGGTTATGGGTTGATTCAGTACCCATTGTGCTGGCATTCAGAACCTCGTGAGCTCCCACGTCCTTTCCAGTTGCCGGCCTTACAGAGTTTTCTACATCTATTGTTACCTGTGGATAGTTTCCAGTGGCGGCATCGCCGGCAACACCGGCCGGATCGGGTTTGAAAAGCTCACCCGATGGCGTAAAATTGGCATTTGCATTAGTAATTCCACCGTTGGTAATTCCTATGTTTGAACCTCCAAAAACATTACCCTCATAAGTCATCTGACCTCCTATTTGAGAAATATCACCCGAAACTATATTCCCACGCGTGCTGTAGATCAAATTATTTGCAAATACTCCCCTGGGTGCCGTGCTACCGCGAGAGTCGTTAAAACGAATAGGATCGTCAGAATTATAGATGGTATTGAAGGCAATGATCACGTTGCGCACATTTTGATAGCCGTTATTTGTACCGCCAGACGCCGTGCTGCCTCCCATAAGCGTAATCCCATTGTTAAAATCGTCAGAAGAATTATCCAGTTCCTGCATATAATTGTTGATGATCACGTGATCCTGGTCAGAAACCCGTATCCCGCCAGATTGCGGCTTGTTCTCACCCATAAAATAGTTGCGTTCCACCAGAGCCTGGGCGCCATGCCTCAGCACCAGCGACCCGCGACAACTTCTAAAGGTGTTTTCCCTAAATATGTTACCAAAACTTTTATTGGAAATGATCTCGTTCTCCCCATTGACTTCCTGAAAGTAATTGTTAGCGACCAAAACCCCAGCATTCACCGCTTGCTCACTGCTGGATCCTATGCGTATTCCCTCAGAGTCGCCGGCGTTGAGCCTGCCATCCTTGGGAGAAACATTGTAGAAATAATTGTTCCTTATAACGTGTCCGGCAATTCCTGATGTCTGGAAGTTCAGTTCCACGAGCACATACACACCGGTACTGTTTTTATTGAGGAATGAGCAGTTCTCCACCACATTATTAGTTCCATAAAGTACCACCCAGCGGCTTTTGTCGTCTCCCGCAGTGATCAAGTTATTGAAGGCACAATTGCGCAGCGTACTGTTATTGGCAAAATTTGTACTGGAACCACTCTGTCTAAATTCCACATGATTGTTAGTTCCCACGCCACCATTCCAGTAAAATCCATCCACGATCACATAATCTCCCGAGACCTTCATTTCAGAACTTCCCGTAAAAATGACACCGCCCGGCGTTTGGGCTTTCAAAACAATGGGATTTCCAGCAGTTCCAGAGCGTTGAAAATTGATGTTCTGGTTGCTGTAGGTCCCATTGGTCCAGGTTACCACATCGCAAGGCTGTAATGTGAGCGCGTTGAATTGGGCAGCAGTGTTTACCGTAAAGTCTCTAGCGGTTGCAAAGACCCCAGTAACCATAACCATCAGGATAACTGCTAATTGTAGAAATGATTTCATAATTCTAAAAAATTGATTGACCAGATTGGTTGACCAATTTACACTTTATTTACGAAATCATTGTAATTAATTAAAATATTTTCAATTAACACATTTTCAGCAGTTTATAATCTCGCTTTCGCGAAAGCTGGACATTTAAAAATCACGAAAAGCAAAAAAAAACACCTGAATCATACTAATTCAAGTGTTTTTGTAGTCGGGAAGACAGGATTCGAACCTGCGACCTCACGACCCCCAGCCGTGCGCGCTACCGGACTGCGCTACATCCCGATGATGTATTGATAAATGGAATCCCTTGGGATTGAACAACTCTTTAAAAAAACACTCCTATAGTGCAATTTATCCTGAGCCTGCCGAAGGACTACCTCCCGATACTTATTTTTTAATCGGGCTGCAAATGTAGTATATACTTATCGAAATTATAAAATGAATCGGCGAAATTTATAAAAACCTCACAGGTCTTGAATACCTATTGGACTTTGCACATAAAATCAATAAACCTTCTTCCCTGTTTTTAGATAATTCCCCCATTTGCGGGAATAGACGTGCACACTATCGGTCGGTCTTCCATCCAGGTTTACGATTTCAAAACCTGCATCCTTCCAGGAGAAAATGCTGCCATAAAGATTATACACCTGGGTAAAACCAGCTTCAAGCAATTGCTCCCCAAAATCTTCAGAACGTATCCCAACGGAACAGTACACCACTATTTTTTGGTGCTTTTTAATCTGTGGTAGTTTTTCAAGATCTAGGTCATCACCCGCCCAGATGGCGCCTGGCAAATGACTCACATCATATTCCCTGCGCTTGCGGGTATCGAGAATTATAAAGTTATTGTAGTTGTTGTGAAGGGCATGAACTTGTATGTATTTCACACTTTCTTTATTGTATTTCTCGAGCAAATTTGGAATGCTGTACTTATCGGTTTCTTGTGCGTTCATGACCATAGAAAATAAAAAGGCAGTTGCCAGCAACAGCATTTTTGGAATAGGAGAATTGGTTTTGATCATTTGGTAATTCGTTTCTCGTTCTGTTTTACAAAAGATTCCCAGCCGGTGTAGCCCTTTCCTACCTCTATGCGACCGCTGTTGTAAAAATGGCAGACTGCCGCGGCGAGTCCATCGGTCATGTCCAGGTTTTTGGGAAGTTCTTTTATCTGCAGGAGGCTTTGCAACATCTTTGCCACTTGTTCCTTGCTCGCGGTTCCCTTACCGGTAATGGATTGCTTGATCTTGCGCGGCGCATATTCCGTGACGGGAATGTCTCTGGAAAGTCCTGCTGCCATGGCAACTCCCTGTGCACGGCCCAGTTTGAGCATGGACTGGACATTTTTTCCAAAAAACGGTGCTTCCAGCGCGATCTCATCGGGATGGTGCGTGTCGATGAGCTCAATGGTACGTTCAAAAATACGTCGCAGCTTCACGTATGGATCTGTGATCTTGCGCAGGTCCAGCTCGTTCATCTGGACAAAGGACATGGTTTTTCCCACCACTTTGATAATGCCAAATCCCATGATCGCCGTCCCGGGATCGATCCCCAGAATGATCTTTTCTGTTTTCAATTGTTGTAATTTTCCCGCGTGAATCGCACGCTGCACAAAACTAAACAAATATTACCGCCACTGCTCAAAGTTGTCGTACTCATTGTATGCGTATATTTTTTATACCTTCAGTGGCAGGAGCAACCGCCACGACTGGACGTAATGTGGCAAAAATTTCAAGATCTACCGTGGTGGACGCTTCCCTTAATGATTACAATAAGTCTAGCCAGCTGGATGGTTGAAAGTAAAAAATGGCAGTTTTTAGTAAAGGTTGTATATGAAATCAGCTTTCGCGAAAGCGTTACCCAAAACCTCACCGCACAGGCCGCCAGCTACATCACACCGCTAAGAAGTGGCGAGTTTGTGGCCAAAGCGCTGTACTTCCCAGCTCCACAGCGTAAGGAAATTACCCAGCGCGTCTTTGCGGGAAACTACTGCCAGATGACGGTCACGCTTGTATTGGGATTTATTGCGCTCTCGTTTCACAAGATTTTTGATGCGCAGTTTCGCTTATTTCTACGCAATGATGATTTCTTTACTCATGCTGCTTCTATTTGTAGGCTATTTATGGATTTCTAAAAAACTAAAGGTTCCCACCCTGCCTACTCAATTATGGATTACGACCTTATCTTTTTCCCTGTTGAGATATTTTGTCTTTGCATCCAACTGGCTGATTATTTTATACGTTTTGGGTTATGAAAGTTCACTATCTGCCACGATGGTAAATGTAGCACTGCTCTATCTAGCGGTTTCCATCATTCCCATGATCCAGCTTTTTGACATGCCGCTGCGCTGGAGCCTCGTGGGTGTAATTTTTGCCGGAGCTAATTATAGTGCTGACACAGTTATTCTTGCAACAACAATCGTCTGGATGACCAACTCGGTTTTTCCGACGCTTTTAGGCTGTGCGCTGCTGCCGTTTCAAAAACTTAAATGGAAGGTTGCCTGATGTCCTGGATCATAATTATTCCCATTTTCTACTTATTTCTCGTTCTCGGACTGGCTCTGGAGGCGCACACGATGTCCTATATCACGTTGGATCAAAAATCCGTTGGAAGTAACTTCACTTTCAGCATCATCATCAATTATAGAAATGAGGCAATAAATCTACCTGGACTTTTAAACTCAATCTCGCAACTGGATTACAACCTGGATCTGGTTGAATTTATTTTTGTGAATGACGACTCCTCGGATTCCAGCACTCAAATAATCGGCAAGTTTAAAAATGAAAATCGGCAATTTATAATGCATTTGATCGATCGTGTCCCAAGAACTGCCAGCGCAAAAAAGGACGGAATAACCCAAGCTTTACAAATCGCAAAACACGATCACATCATCACTACAGACGCCGATTGTGTGCTGCCCAAATTATGGCTAAAATGCTATAATGAATGCTACACAAAATTTCCCAGGGCACATTTTATTGCTGCTCCCGTTTTTATAGAACCTGTAAACTCCTTTATAGGTTATTTGCAGTCCCACGAGATGGTCGCACTACAAATGATTACCATGGGCGCATTCCAGATCAAGCGTCCCTTTATGTGCAATGGTGCCAATATGAGTTTTAAAAAACAGGCTTTTTACCAAGTAGGCGGTTATGAGGGCAACGATCATATTTCTAGCGGAGACGATATTTTCCTGCTGGAAAAACTATGGCAACTGGACTCTGAACATTGTATCTACCTTAAAAACGCTCAAGCCACCGTAAAAACGAAACCTAAAAGAACTTTAAAAGAAACCATCGCTCAACGCACACGCTGGGCACAAAAAGGAACGGAAACTTCCAGTCTTTTGAATAAAGTCGTCAGTTTTCAAGTATGGACGATGAGTGTATTGTTTATCGTCGCTCCACTCCTCTTCTTTGTAGATTTAATTAATAGCCGAGTTCTTATCACAATTTATGCACTTAAAATCCTGACCGATGTCCTGGTATTATTTCTAGGAAAACAATTTTTTAATCACAGTCAGTGCTTTTAGATTTTTGATTCCGCAGCTGCTTTTCTATCCGTTTGTGGTCATTGCGGTAAGTATAGGAAGCTTGCGAAAACCCGCCTGGCACGATCGTAAAGTCAATCAATAACCTCCACCGCAGCCGTGATTTTTATGGGTAATAAATAGGAGGTTGCCACTGGAATCCCTCGTACGATGGCAGGTTCTATTTTACACAGGGGATGGAGCTGTTCTTTAAAAATGGAATCCAGTTCCCGTCTATCAATACCGACGGCCGCACTGACGATGCTGTCATAGTGCAATTGTCCAGTTGCCTTTACCGTGATCGCAGCGACCAGGCTGTCCCTGGACGACCATTTGTGATCATAGATCTGGTTTGCTAACTTATCGGTAATCAACTGATGGAGCTCGTTGTAAAAACAGTCGGAAGTCGTGATCATTTCATCACAGTTCTCAAATACGGGATACCTGTCAACCTTGGTGATATCCAGCTGACTGAATTCCTCCTGCGCGCGGTTTTCTGCCTCAGTTAGAATTTCTTCTTCCGTTTTACAAGCCATAAAAAGAAAGCCTAAACAAAATATATAGCAACAGTGCCTGATCATGCGGCTAAATTATGGTAATTATCGGATTCTAAAGCATTAAACTATTTTGAATTGGTCTTAACCACATAAAGCTTTTTCAGCGGAATCTATCGCGATTAAGTTTGCCTCCTTTCTAAAAACCTGTCAGGTTGCCCGTGATTAGTTTTCAGTTAATGGTGTATTAGTTATCAGTACCACTCATGCGCAACACCCATTGCCTTCGGCATTTCCCTCGAGGGAAACCATTCCAAATGTCTCTTTTACATCAAATTTAGATTTTGATTTTCTTTTATCTTTCTACTTTTACTTTTATTTTTATTCTTCACTCATGCGCGACACCCATTGCCTTCGGCATTTCCCTCGAGGGAAACCATTCCAAATGTCTCCTTTACATCAAATACAGATTTTGATTTTCTTTTTATCTTTCTTTTTACTTTTATTTGTTTACTCATGCGCAACACCCATTGCCTTCGGCATTTCCCTCAAGGGAAACCATTCCAAATATCTCCTTTGCATCAAATACAGATTTTGATTTTATTTTATCTTTCTTTTTACTTTTATTTTTATTACTCACGCGCGCTTATTTTGAACTCGTGCTTCTCGTGTTTAATTGATTGACAAGACCTTATGGAAGTGTTTTCGAGTTCGAGTTCTGGTTCAAGTTCAAGTTCGAAGTCTTTCCTTTTATTTTTCTTTTTACTTTTATTTTTACTTTTATTCTTTCACTCATGCGCAACACCCATTGCCTTCGGCATTTCCCTCGAGGGAAACCATTCCAAATATCTCCTTTGCATCAAATACAGATTTTGATTTTCCTTTTATCTTTCTTTTACTTTTATTTTTACTTTTATTTTTACTTTTATCTTTCACTCACGCGCAACACCCATTGCCTTCGGCATTTCCCTCGAGGGAAACCATTCCAAATGTCTCCTTTGCATCAAATACAGATTTTGATTTTCCTTTTATCTTTCTTTTTACTTTTACTTTTATTTTTACTTTTATTTTTATTCCCTCTACTCATCCCCTTCCATAAACAGCTCTTTTTTAAGATCACTGGCCCTGGCGGCGGCCATATCGTAATAATCACTTTTGGGATGGTTGTCCATAAATTCCCGGTAGTATTTGAGCTTTTCCTTTTTATCCTCAAAATACCTATCTGCACCTATGACTACTTGGTAGGCAATATCATCGCTGGCCGGATTTTCCTTGGAAGCTCTTTTAAGTGCATATAAGGTATTTTTAAGATCCTTCTTATTGGCATATACAGAAGCCAGTTGTAAGTATTCCTGATCTAGCCTGGGCGTCTTGAACGCGATCGCGCGCTCGATAAAATCCTGCGCCTTGTCCAGCTCTCTTAGGCTCAGGTAGCATTTGGACATCATAAAATTCACGACGGGATCCTTTTCATCATAATCCTGCTGAAACAACTCGTACTGTTCCAGGGATTTTTCATACTCTGCAATGCTGTAATAGGCAAACCCCAAGGTCTTGCGGTTGTACTCGGTGTCACTTCCCAATGTAAACAGGTGTTCAAAGGCCTTTACCGCTTGCTTATAAAAGTTTGAGTTGATCAACGCCTGGGCGTACAGACTGTTTATTTTAACATCGTCGGGAAAATCGGCCAGATACTCCTCACACAGGTAGATCGCCTTGCCGGTCTCACTTTTGGCAATGTGGCTTTTAACCAACTCAATACGTGCCGCCCTGTAATCTGGGTTGAGTTGTAACGCTTTCGCGAAAGCGGAAATAGCATCCTTGTCATTATTGATCCTAGAAAATACCTCGCCCAGATAATAGTGGTACGTCGCATTCTCGGGATCTTCCCCTATCAACATGCTGAACACCTGAAAGGCCTGCGCAATATCATTTTGCGCAAGTACCAGTTTGCCATATTCCCAGCGCGGCCGTATGCTCACGCTATCCTTCTTGAAGCCCTCCACATAATAATCTACCGCCATGGGCACGTTTCCCATCGCCGTGGCGGCACGTGCCATTTTAAAATGCTTGTCTGCCATTTCGGGCAATAGTCTGTATGCCTTCAGGGCCTTGTCGTAGTTTCCCAAAGCCATGAGGCTGTCCCCCATTACTTCTTGTCCGGACAGGGCGAGGGAGAATAAAAATGCGAGGGAAAACAGTAAATACTTCATGCTCTAAATTTAGGCACGCTTATTGGAAAATAAAAATTCTAAAACCAATATCATGAAAAAAATATATCTATTAGTATTAAGTATTGTAGCGTTAGTAGCTTGTGAGGGTGATCAGGGACCTCCAGGATTTGATGGGCGTGATGGTTTGGAATTACTTCCTCTTTCTTTCCAGTCAACTCGGTCATTTAGCGCTCCAGATTACGAAGCGTTTATAACCTATGATCAATTTGTAAACCCTGATTTTATTGACATAGATGATATGATTTTAATTTATATCTTATTTGATCAAACAACAGATAACTTCGGTAATCCATTAAATATTTGGAGATTATTGCCACAAACCTTGTATTCTGATTTTGGAGAATATCAATATAATTATGATGCTACAAGATTTGATGCACGAATATTCTTAGACGGACCAGCATCGACAAACTTTGCATTTTTAGGCCCAGCTGATTTAAATGATCAAATTTTTAGAGTCGTAATACTTCCGGTGGATTTTGCCAATGATCCTACACTTGACATTACCGACTACAACAGCGTGATGGAATTGGGCGGACTTGATGAAAGTGATATTATTACAGTCGAATAATCTCAATTACAGACAAGAAAAAATAAAAGGCTTCAGAATTACTGAGGTCTTTTTTTGTGACTTTATCCAGCAATACCCTGGTATAATTCGGTTTTCAATTTATTTATTAGCAAAGTGTAGATACCTCACCCCCAACCCTCTCCAAAAGAACGGGAGCGCTTCAAAACGGTCGTTTAATAAACAAAACAATAGCCGAAAAAACGTGATTCCTAGCCTTTTCAAACCCACATGTTGCAGTTGGGTTTTCTTTTTGGGATCAGTTGATCTGTAGATTCTTGGACAACCATTTTGCCACGCCGTCTTTTTTATGGTGATCGGTTAAATGGCTGGCAACGTCCTTGACGACCGTCCGGGCATTCTCAACGGCGACGCCATATCCCACGGTCTCCAGCATCTCGGTATCGTTGTAATTATCTCCAAATGCGGCGACATTTTTCATGTCAACTTCGGGAAATAGCTGTTCCAACAATAGGTTAAGCGCAAATTTTTTGGAAGTTCCCGCTGGCGTGATCTCGGTGTAGGTATTTTTTGAGCGGTATAAATGGACGTTTGAGGATAGATGTTGTTCCGCTTTCGCGAAAGCGGAATCCATAGCCACCTCATCGCCCATAAACATCACTTTATGAGCACCGCCCAGATCGCAGGTGTTTTTAAAATGCAGGAGCGTTTTATCAAGATCTTGAACCGTGGGTTGTACCCTCGTATTGTTCACCTCGCGCAATGCCCACTCGTCCAGGGCGGTAACATACCACTCGTCGTTGCGGTACAGGCTTACATGCAACCCATGGTCTATCGCAATGGCAGTGAGCATGTTCATGTGCTCCAGCGGTATGTCCAGGCTGTAGAGCACATTTTCCCGATCCAGCACCAGCGCACCGTTGTAACAAATAATGGGCGTTTCCAGTATCCCGAGCATTTCCTGTAAATAATACATCGCCTGCGGCATACGCGCCGAAATCAAGATTTTGGGCAGGTCGATTTCCTTAAAAACGTCTCTGGTATATTCTGAGATCGATCGGCGGTCGTCCAGTAAGGTACCGTCTATATCTGTCGCAATGAGCTTGATCATGGAAATCTGTATTAGAATAAAATTCAAAGTTAGGTATTGTCTCCAACAAATGCCCTTTGTCCATCTGCCAAATCATGAAAAGGCAGCCGTGCGATTATCGTATCTCACAGGTTATGAGTCAAGTGTTTTAATCTCTATCCCCAGATCATTGTAGGGAAGTATTCACCCATAAAAAAAGTTTCAAATAAAACGGTGCCGATACTTGCTAGATTGAAAAGTAAAGGTATATTTGCAACCGCTAACGCAGAAATGCGGTAGTTTTGTTCTTTAAAATACATCGCCCGATTGGTTTACAACTTCAATATCGGGTTTGAAAAAAATAGTAAGACATGCTAATAAAGTCTCTAAAATAGTAGCACGGTCTGGTAGTTCAGCTGGTTAGAATACCTGCCTGTCACGCAGGGGGTCGCGGGTTCGAGTCCCGTCCAGACCGCAATCTCGTTTTCACGAGAAACCATTCAAGTTGTGTGTCCTCTAAAACAATTGAGGATTTTGAAGGTGTCTGATAAGATACTTTTTGAGAAGCTTTTCCTGATAGGAGAGGCTTTTTTGTTTTTGGGTGGTTTTTAGAACTAACCTGGAAGCGGTTGTAGACAATTGAAAAATCGACCTAAAAATGAAAAAAGAACTTATTTGGAACATTAGTATTTTGATTTTCGGAATATTTTTAGCTGTTGCTACAGTATTCATTGGTTATTCACATATTGGTTGGAATACAACTGTATATTTTGACAGTCCAATAATTGGATTTTGGAATACAATTCTGTTTGGACTAATAATCGGATTTTGCATCATTATCTTTAGATATGTGAACATTGGAATATTGTCAATTAAGAATAAAGATTTAAATTATTAGTCTTGTTATTAGCTTATTGCATTCCTTTCCTTTTCGGTTTATTCGCGATAGGTTTTTCGATTAAAAATTCAATTTCAAATGCTCAAGAAAATATAATCCCAGTTCAACGAATTCAAAACGAGCTAAGTGAAATACGAAAGGCTGGTATGTTTAAAGATTACAAGAACGAATCTGATAAATTCTTAACTTCAATAATCTTAGGACATTCATTGGTCGAACAATCTGGATGGACATATTCCGGCCAATATTTAGATTCTGAAACTGGTGAAATTCATACCGATAACTTATTGAGATTAGACACAAAAAATTGACAATATGCATTAACGCTTAAAGATATATAACATTCAAACGAAATTTGACAAGATTCTAAGTTAAAAAACGAAAAACTGAAACTTTAATCACTGACTACAAAGAATAAGAGAAATTTTTAAACACAATCACTGGAACTAATTTCAACCTAAAGAAATAAGAAACAATTTGGCGAGTCTGAAATCAAGCCAGAATAAATTTAAAGGAGATTGACATAGCTTGGTAGTTGCTTAAACGATGTTAAGACTTATTTGGAAAGTCGCCAAATTTTCAAATTTGAAGGTTTACAATAAAAAAGATAAATTGTAAAATTTGAAAAATCTGGCTTGTGCTCAATCCGAAAAATGTTTTATAATTTGATCGCTACGAGCCATAATTAAAGACGTTATAGTTAAAGTTCTAAGCAAGCTCAAAAGACACTTTTTGATCTACTGTGGCGGACGATAGGATAGGTTCTTTTGTTTTACGCGAGTTTTATTTAATCATTTACTAATGAGCCAGTTAATGACAGGAGATTTATTGAAATTTACAACTTCAATTCAAAAAAAATGAATAGAGGATTCAATAAAGGACTTGGTAAAGCGCCTCACAAACCCATTTTATTATTATCGATACTTGAACTGGTAAATCAAAAATTAATCTACAATAACAGAGTCGGAATAACACCAGAATTAGTCCTGTCTTTTGAAGAGTTCTTTAGAAATTTGGTTATTACTGGTCACTCAAATAATTTTGCCACCCCTTATTTTCACATGAGAACTGAACCATATTATCGCTTAACAGCTAAGAATGGAATGCAGAACAAATTAGACAAAATCAAGAGTATTAAAAGTATTAACAAATCTGCCGAATTAATCGCATTCGCAGAAATTGACCCATCGTTATTTAAGCTAATGTTAGACCCTGTTTGCAATCTAATCATGAAACAGTTTTTATTACAAGAGTTTTTCTCAATCAACTCTTACAATTACAAAGATGGAAATATTCGTTTAATGAAGGCTATAGAGCATGAGATTTTAGAGGAATCTTCCAGCACCTATAAATTAAAATTGAACAATTTGTACAATCAGTTGGATCGGGAATTGTTTGAACAGGAAGTTTTTATAAGAAGTGGTGTTTTTAAGAAAACAGTTCCCATGATTTATGATTATTCATGTTGCGTCACAGGAATGAAAGTCGCTACAAACTACAATATCCAAATGGTTGATGCATGTCATATAATTCCATTCAGCTAAGTCAAGATGACACAATCCAAAACGGAATATCACTAAGCCCTAATATTCACAGAGCTTTCGACCGAAGTCTCATTACCATTGATGATAACTATCAAGTAAAAATTATTTTTACAAATATCTAACTCTATAATAAGAAGCAAATCTACCGTAACGAACTAATTAAACTAGAAGGAAAACGAATTGATTTCCCAAAAAATCTTAAAACATCTTCCTTCTTTAAAAGTCTAGAATGGCACAGGAAAGAAATTTTCCTGTCCTAATATTCATACAAATGAGTTCATCTTTTATAGAATTGTCGTTTGTTTTAGGTCGATATCGCTATGACTGAAATTACATCATCAAAAAATTACCTTGAATTACTGGCACTATATTACCAACGCTAAAATTCATATGTAATAAAAGCAATCTAAAGCACAGTAATATAACAGAGTGAATATAAGCAATCGAAGATTTTAGAGTATTCTTTGAATTTAGCTTTTAAAAAGCTTATTACACTAAGTCATTTTGAGCAATACATCTCCAAACCCATCACTCAAACCGCATCGCCTTCACCGGCGAGATCCCACTTACAATAACGGTAGGAACAATAAGTGAAATTAGACACACTATAAACGTGCCCACATTAATCGCGATCACATGCCATAGAGAAATGTAAACTGGCAATTGGGTGACATAGTAACTGGTAGGATCCAGCGTCAGCGGACTGAAATAATACTGAATGGCAATAAGCGACAATCCTATCACATTACCGATAACCAATCCCTGAAAAACAAGACTCATCGCATTGTAAAGAAAAATCTTGCGCACCGTCCAGCTTTCTGCACCCAGTGCTTTGAGCGTTCCTATCATTTGGGTACGCTCCAGGATAAGAACGAGCAGTGCGGTAATCATGTTAATGATACCCACGATCAAAATTATTCCTATAATTCCATAAATATTTGAATCCAGCAAGGACAGCCATTGAAAAATTGCAGGATATTGTTCCTTAATACTGGAGGCGTAAAGGGTTGCGCCCACGTTCACGTTCACCTGTCTGCTTACATAATCGATATCATCAAAATCCTTTATAAAGACCTCAAATTTCCCGATCTCATCGTCAGCCCAACCGTTGATTTTTCTAACGTTGCGCAAATCGCCAATTATAAATTTAGAATCATACTCCTGCAACCCACTATCATAAATTCCCGAAATTGTAAATGCCCGTGCGATAGATCCACGCTGATCGTTCTTCATGAAATAAGTCGGTGCTAGGTCTCCCACTTTCAGGTTTAAGCGTCGCGCAATATCGTCCGAGATTAGAATATCCTTGGAAGTTTGCTCTAGGGTAACCTCTGGTTTTTTTCCTTCAATGATAAACCCGTCAAAATTAGACCAATCATAATCATCTCCCACTCCCTTGAAAATAACTCCTTCAAAATCTGTGGCAGTGCGTATCATTGCTCCTTTTGTGGCAATCGCCTGTATGTGCATGACCTCGGGCACGGCAGTAAAATCTGGGTAGAAATCCTGGTGGATCGAGATGGGTTTTACCGTGGTAATGGAGTTGTTGCGATCAAAAAGTGAAATTCCCACATGACCGTTGAACGCACTTACCTTTTCCTTAATCTTGCGCTGCAGTCCCACACCGGTAGCTATGGCGATGAGCATTACTACAATACCGATCGCAATTGCTGCGATTGCAATTTTTATTATCGGCGCACTTACGCTATTTTTATAGCTTGTACTACTTTGTACACGTCTCGCAATGAAATACTCTAAATTCACATATATTTTTTCAATTTTCAAATATACCATAATAGGTATCGGGTTGATGCTGGGTTCCTGCAATTCCAGTATTAATAATAAGAACAAGACCACGGACAAAACCGTGGTAGAGAATGTCCCCTTCAACAAAGACCGTGACCTTGTGGTGGATAAATCTGAAAACCAACCCGTTCCAGCAGCAGATCTTATTGCAGACTGGGTCTCGCAACTCAAGGGAAAGCGCGTCGCCATAGTGGGGAATCAGACCAGCGTGGTAAAAGGTCGCGAGGTAATGACTTCTAAGGAATGGAACAACAAAGAACGAGTGCGCTACACGCATCTAGTGGATACCCTACTCACCTATGGGGTTGACATTCAGCGTGTTTTTGCTCCGGAACATGGCTTTAGAGGTACCGCAGATGCCGGTGCGACCATACAGGATGGAATAGATAGTAAAACCGGTCTCCCCATAATTTCCTTATATGGTGACAATAAGAAACCGACCGTTGAGCAGCTTAAGAATATCGACATCTTGATATTTGACATACAGGATGTTGGCGCACGTTTCTATACCTATATTTCAACATTACATTATGTCATGGAAGCCTGTGCAGAATCAAATATTCCCTTACTCATTCTGGATCGGCCCAATCCAAATGGGCATTACATCGACGGTCCCATACTTGAGGAAGCCCACGTGAGCTTTGTGGGAATGCACCCCATTCCCGTGGTTCACGGCATGACCATAGGTGAATATGCCCAAATGATCAACGGCGAGGGATGGCTGGATAAAGGTTTAAAAGCCGACCTGCAAATCATTAAATGTCAAGACTATACACATGAAACGGCTTATAGCATTCCCATAAAACCGTCGCCCAATCTTCCCAACGACCAGGCGATCAACCTATATCCCAGCCTTTGCTTTTTTGAAGGTACTGAAGTAAGCGTAGGCCGTGGAACTGATATGCAGTTTCAGGTGTATGGATCGCCATCACTGGTTAAATACACTGATTTCTCCTTCACTCCCACTCCCAGTCCTGGTGCTAAACGACCTTTGTTCAACGGGAAAAAGTGTTTTGGTGTGGATCTTAGAAATTACGAGAAGTTGGATCGTTTGAATTTGGATTTTGTTGTTGACGCTTTCGCGAAAGCTCCCTACAAAGCCAGCTTCTTCAACTCGTTTTTTACAAAGCTCGCCGGTACTAAAACCCTGCAAGATCAGATCGAGAAAGGCATGACCGCCGAAGAAATAGCACAGACCTGGCAGCCGGGACTCAAAGAATTTGCCTTGATCCGTGACAAATATTTGATCTACCCTTAGTAAATTGCAGTATTAATTTCAATTAAATATCTTACCAAATTATAACCTTATGCCTTCCTTTTTTGATCCCACCACCTATACTGAACTTAAGTCCAGACTCAATAAAATCCCAAATGACCAGGCACCGCTCTGGGGAAAAATGGATGCCGCACAAATGATGCGCCACTGTCAGTTCCCACTACAGACCGCCCTGGGAAAGGAGGACAAGCCGCTCAAATCCAATTTTATCGTAAAGTTGCTGTTCAGGAAAATGATGTACAGCGATAAGCCGTTTAAGAAAAATGCGCCCACACCACCCGCTTTTCAAACCAATGACGAGCGCAATTTTAAGATCGAGAAAAAGAAGCTCGCCTACTGGATGAAAGAACTCTACGCAGACCGCGAGAATGAAGACCGACGACCACACCCAGTTTTTGGTAAGTTTACCAAAGAACAATGGGGAATCATGCAGTGGAAGCATTTGAACCACCACTTTGAGCAGTTTGGGGTTTAAGAATGGATGATAGAATATAGAATATGGAGCATTACTTGACTTTGACTTTGAAAATTTAATTATCAAGATCATTGCTGGAAAGCACATTCCATTCAAAGATTATTTTCCTGCGCGTTCTTACTTCACTATAAAAATCATTTATTCTAACAGTCCATCACTAGAGATTTCAGCTAGAAAATGACCTATCTGTTCTTGAAGTTTTTCCTTCGTGATCATTTCATGATTTTTATAACGTAAGTAAAATATATTCCGTGGAAAGCTTCAAGCGCATAATTTAAACCCATCGCGCTATTCTAATGATTCAACATCGCCCACAGCTTATCCTTCAACTCCGTTAAATGATACTGACTTATGGAAGGTGTAAATATTTAAGACGCGACAAGGAATATTGTTTATTAATTTGGACATTATTTGTTACTACCCTTTGAGTTTATAAATAATTACGTCGCTTTAAATCTCTAGATGCATGGTGAATTAAGAGAATATCTACTTGTTTCTTATGTACTACTTTATAAATAATACGATAATTACCTTGTATAAGTTGACGTAGTTCTGGTTTGTTAAACTCTGGTACAATACTGCCGGAATTCACTTGCGTGTACAAGATTTCTATACGAATCTTAATCCTTTTTATTTGCAATAATGCGTAATATTTTGAATCTTTAGAGATATATTCAGCAATCTCTTGCAGATCAAATAGAGCATTTTTAGTCCAATTTATTCGAACCATTTCTTAATTTCTTCATCTATATTTTCATGGGTAATTACATCTCCATTTAATGACTGTTTTTCAGCCTGTTCAACTTTTTCGATAAAAATAAGTCGCTCTACCAGCTCGTCTATCGAGAATTCAGATGGAAAAAATTCCATTTGCTCTTGAAGTTTTTCTTTCGTGATGAAATTAGTGAAAACTCAATGGATGAAACACCAGCTTAGATAAATTCAGGTGTATAATATTTTCATAGAATACTCATTCAACATCGCCCACAGCTTATCCTTCAACTCCGTTAAATGATACTGACTTATGGAAGAAATAAACATATAGGGCGCACCATTAAACGCTAGTTTTTTATCAAGATCTTCTCTGATCGCTTTTTGTAGTTCTTCATCGAGCATGTCAGCCTTTGAGATGACGATAAAGCGTTCCTTGTCCAGCATTTCAGGATTGTACTTGCGCAGTTCGTTGACTAGGATCTCATACTCACCTGCGATATCATCGGCATCGGCTGGGATCAGGAACAGTAGTGTGGAGTTACGTTCTATATGTCGTAGAAAGCGATGCCCCAGTCCTTTTCCTTCGGCTGCTCCTTCTATTAATCCAGGGATATCTGCGATCACAAAAGTTTTAAAGTCTCGATATTCTACAATTCCCAGATTAGGTTTTAATGTTGTGAACTCATAGTTGGCAATCTTAGGTTTTGCTGCGGTGAGTACTGATAGTAGCGTGGATTTTCCAGCGTTGGGAAAACCGACCAAGCCTACATCGGCGAGGATCTTTAGTTCAAAAGTTACATCTAGCGCCGTGCCCTCGGTTCCCGTCTGTGCATAACGTGGGGTCTGTCTAGTGGAACTTTTAAAATGCCAGTTCCCACGACCGCCCATGCCACCTTCACAAATGATAAATTCATCGTCATGCTCCAGTACTTCGTGGATAATTTCTCCCGACTCACTATCGCGCACGACAGTTCCCAAGGGAAGCTCTATGATAATATCCTCACCATCCTGACCGGTACGACGTTGTTTTGCACCATTACCGCCTTGTTCTGCTTTAAAATGTCTTTTGTACTTGAAGTGGTAAAGTGTCCAGAGGTTTTCGTTGGCCTTTAAAATAATGTGACCGCCGCGACCTCCATCACCTCCATCGGGACCACCCTTTTCTACATATTTCTCACGGTGCAAGTGCGTACTTCCCTTGCCTCCACGACCGGATTCTAAGCTTACTTTAGTATAATCTACAAAATTTCCTTCTGTCATGGGTTTGTTTAATTAATGATTAACGATTAACGATTAACGATTAACGATTAACGATTAACGATTAAAAGTGCAAATTATACAATTGCATTCATCTTAATGAAGGTACAAAAATACATACATTATTGCACGGACTGGCACATAACTGAATAAGCTTAATTTATTACCAGATTACCTTAAACTAATTTCATAAAAAAACCGCCTTGGATTGTTTCCAAGGCGGTTCAGTATGTTACTTAAAGTTTTTCTACTTCTTATAAAGCTTTACCGTAGTTTCAGAACCATCGGTCAGGCTAACCTTAGCAAGGTATAGTCCCTGTGAAAAGACAGAAGTGCTTACTTCTCCGCGAATAGCATCGGGTTGTGCTTCATAAACAAGTTTTCCCAACTGATCAAATATCACGATACTCTTAATGGATTGAGTAGGGTTTTCAAAAAACCAAGCTCCTCGGGATGGATTGGGATATACCTTAAATTGATTGAAAGAATTTTCACTAATTGAGGCTGTTACGGGAACAAATGAAAAAGTTCAAATTAGAACGTGAAAAAATAATGTCATAGTTTCCTGCTGTTGCCAATATTTCTGAACCACCAGTATCTGCAATCCCATCATTAAAAACACCACCCCAACTTACGTTCCAAACACGATTTTGTCTGAATTTCATAACATCGTTTAAAAGTGATTGATCAGCAAGTGTATAAGAATCTCCATTAGTTGTGTTTAAAACTACATCCGGTGTTGGATTATTTGCATCAGGCCATCCATTTACAGCTGGGCCTACTATTCCTATTTGAGGTAATTCAAAGTTGTAATCTCCAGTCGATAGATTATAAGTCAACTGATAAAAACCTGTGGGAACTGGAATGGCCGCTCCACCAGCAGTGGCAGTTCCAGTTGGAAAATCTACAGAACCAAACGTATTTGCAGTACCTACTTCTCTAAATTCAACTGTCCCAGCAGTGAATTGGGTAGGTGAAAGGCTATAATTATCACCATCTATAGTTGCCAATTGGGGCTTACCACCATTGGTAGTACCAGTTCCTATCAGCTCAATATCGACAAAAGTTGCAACATTGGTAAAAGTATTGTATTGTTATTTAAATCAACTAGGATATCATAAACACCAGCCATAACATTGATATTATTATCATTGATGTTCCCTATCGGAAAAGCACTCCACCGTAACTAGGGTTTGCCCAGTCCTGTCGGTTCTAAATTTTGCGTCTCCTGTATTTAATGTTAATGCAGCAATAAAATGCGTACAAAATCGTGAAAATAGGGAGGGTTTAGTTACTTGCTACCCGTAAGTTTTGCACTTCAAAACATCACATCCATTCCTCCCGCTCCACCCGTCAGATGCAGAAAGGGAAATTAAAAATTATTCTCTTCAAGTTCGCTTTTCAAATTCAATTTCGAGTTCGAGTTCAAGTTCAAACTTGAATTTAGTTTGATTTTTACTTTTATTTTTATTTTTATTTTTATTTTTTAAGCCCTACAACTTATCAAATTCCTGACTCAAACGGTCGGTGATTACGTCCACGCTGCCGTAGCCATTTACCCCATAGTATTTGCGCTGTGCGGCATAGTAATCCTTGAGTGGTGCGGTTTGCTTATAATAGACTTTAATGCGATCACGTATGACGGACTCAGTGGCATCATCTGCACGACCGCTACTTTTACCGCGCTCCAACAATCGCTCTACAAGCACCTGGTCCTCAACCTCCAGCGCAACCATGCCCGACACTTGTGTATCCATACTTATGAGTAGTTCATCCAGGGCTTTTGCCTGTGCGTTTGTGCGTGGAAAACCGTCAAAGATAAATCCTGCGGCATCCGGATTCTTATCAACCTCAGCCTTTAACATGTTAATGGTCAGCTCATCAGGCACTAGATTTCCTTTATCGATGTAAGATTTGGCTTCCAGGCCTAGATCTGTTTCGTTTTTCATATTGTACCTGAAGACATCTCCCGTGGAAATGTGAACCAGTCCGTACTTTTCCTTGAGACGTTCTGCCTGTGTTCCTTTTCCTGCTCCTGGTGGGCCAAATAATACGATATTCTTCATGCGATCAGTTTGTACGTAAAGTGCGGGCAGGTTGCGCCCTAAATTATTATAATCCATGCCGTATCCCACGACAAATTTATTTTCAATATGCTGTCCCACATAATCCAGCGACAAGTCCTGTTTATAGACGTCTGGCTTTAGAAAGAGGGTTGCTATTTTTATAGTTTTGGGTTTGTGCTGTGTTAGCTTTCGCGAAAGCGTAACCACCGTAAGTCCACTATCCACAATATCCTCCACGATAACGACCGTCCTTCCAGTGATGTCGATATCCAAGTCCAAATCCAAAGTTAGTTCTCCTGTGGATTGTGTACCAGCGTAGCTTTTTGCCCGCAGAAATGCAATCTCACAATTACCCACAAATTTACGGGAAAGATCTGCGAGCACCATATAACTGCCGTTCAATATGCCCAAAAAGATAGGTGTTTCACCCTTTAGATCTTCATTAATCTGGTCGGCGAGCCGGTCGATGGCATCGGCTATTTGCTGCTCGTTGAGAAATGGTTTGAAATATAGATCGTGTAAACGGATCACGTGATGGATTTTGCGGTCAAAGATAAGAAGAACCGCTAGTTTCTTGTAACCATATTATAAATTGGATCGCAATATTTGACTTAAATCTATCGCAATTTACCGACTCTAATTTGAGTGAACTGCTTATTTTTGAATAATTCAACCTGTAACCTTGAAAAATAGATCGCAATAGGATTCTCGATAGGTTTTCGACTATTTCAGATCGATTTATAGAGATTAAAAAATTCACTAGAATACCGTATCTTAGTAAATGATTATGGAAAACTTCAAAAGTTATATGGTCATAGATACCAATAAAAGATTTGGTAAGCCTACAATAAAGGGCACACGCATTTCGGTCTTTGATGTTTTAAACTGGTTAGCGCATGGAATGAGCAAAACCGATATTATCCATGATTATCCAGAACTGGACGAGGTAAAAATAAACGCCTGTTTGTGGTATGCAGCTCATAAAGAAGGTAAAACTAGAGTGGCTTGATGCGTTTATTGTTCGATCAAAATATTTCCTATCGCATTCATGGCAAACTCAACTTAAATTTTTCAGAATGCCGCTCCATTCGTGATTTTGATCTTGTCGATGCATCAGATATAGACATCTGGAACTTCGCCAAAAGTCATGATTTCCACATACTTACCTTTGACGCAGATTTTACCCATATTGCAAGCATTAAAGGTATTCCACCCAAAATTATTTGTATAAGAACTGGTAATATGCCTACCATTTTATTAGCGCAGTTACTAGGAAAATACGAGAACAATTAAAAGTATTCGTATTAAACCAGAAATTTTCTGAATTAGAAATTTTAGAAATCTATTTTTGAATCATGGAACAAACGCAATTTTCTTCAGATTTTAGATTAGGTATTTTGGGTGGCGGGCAGCTCGGTAAAATGATGCTATACACAACTAGAAAATGGGACATCCAGACCTACGTGATGGATACGGATGACACCGCACCAGCATTTCAGGGAAGTGACGTATTCTTTGAAGGAGATATTACCGATTATGAAGCGGTCATGGAATTTGGACAACAAGTAGATGCGCTGACCATAGAAATAGAAAATGTAAACGTCCGCGCACTGCAAGATCTGGAAGACATGGGCATCGCGGTATCACCCAGCGCGAGTGTCCTTAATTTGATCAAAAACAAAGCGGTTCAAAAACAGTTCTATACCGATCAACATATCCCAACCGCAGCTTTTGAAACCCTGGATCAACCCGATCTCGATCACAAGCGTTCCTATCCATTTATCTGGAAAAGTGCCGAGGGTGGCTATGATGGTAAGGGCGTTCAGGTAATCCGCACAAAATCTGATCTGGAAACACTTCCAGAAATTCCCTGCATTTATGAGGATATGGTGGATTTTGATCTAGAGCTGGCCGTGATTGTTGCCAGAAATGCTCGTGGTGAGATGAAAACCTATCCCGTCGTAGAAATGGAATTTCATCCTGAGGCAAATCAGGTGGAATACGTAATCTGTCCCGCGAGAATTGATGACGATATTTCTAATAAAGCAAGGGAACTGGCACTGAAAGTTTCAGCAGCTTATGACCATGTAGGATTACTTGCGGTGGAACTATTCCTTACTAAAACCGGTGATCTATTGGTAAATGAAGTTGCGCCCAGACCGCACAACAGCGGTCATTATAGCATTGAAGGTTCTATTACCGACCAGTTTGAGCAGCACGTGCGCTGTGTGTGCAACCTGCCGCTGGGATCTACAGAAAGTACCGTTGCCAGCGTAATGGTCAACCTCGTGGGAGCAGAAGGTCACACGGGCGCGGTCATTTATAAAGGAATGGAAGAAATTCTTGCCATGCCCGGCGTGACGCCACATATCTACGGCAAGCGTGAGACGCGTCCCTTTAGAAAAATGGGTCACGTAACCGTTGTGGCCAGCGATATTCAAGAAGCGCGTAAACTTGCTGAGGCGGTTAAAAAAACGATTAAGGTGGTGGCGGTGATGGAATAGGTTTCCGCTTTCCTGCCTGTCCGTCAGGCAGGCGCGAAAGCGGAATCATCACAATCATTAATAGCTTAATAAAACTCTGCCATTATGAAAAACATCAAGATTGTCTATAGCATCCTATTTGTTCTGATACTATCGAGTTGTAAGAATCAAGAGCAAAGTCAAATTACTGATGACCCACTCGCAAGCGAAATTACCGATCCCCATAAACCTCAGGATTATGTAAAACTAACCCATCCCGAGTGGTCTAAAAATGCAGCGATCTACCAACTCAATACGAGACAATTTAGTGCAGAAGGTACTTTTGCGGCTGCACAAAATCAATTGCCCAGATTAAAAGAATTGGGTGTGGACATCATTTGGCTGATGCCCATTCATGAGATCGGTGTAAAAAACAGAAAGGGAAGTCTGGGCAGTCCGTATGCGGTAAAGGACTACTACAGTGTAAATCCAGAATTTGGCTCTCTTGAGGATCTTAAAAACTTAGTAAACGCCGCGCACGAGCAAGGTATGTATGTGATACTGGATTGGGTCGCAAACCATACTGCGTGGGACAACGCACTGGTTGAAGCGCATCCAGAATGGTATGACAAAGATTATAAGGGCGATTACCGACCAACGCCGTGGTGGGACTGGGACGATATAATAGATCTGGACTACAACCGTCCCGAAGTCAGAAAATACATGACCGATGCGCTTACCTACTGGGTTAATGAAGCAAATATAGATGGCTACCGCTGTGATGTGGCTGGATTTGTACCTATTGAGTTTTGGAACAATGCACGCAAAGAACTGGACGCCATAAAACCCGTTTTTATGCTGGCGGAATGGGAATCTAGGGATTTGCACGCGCGCGCTTTTGACATGACCTATGCCTGGAGCTGGAATGAGGCGGTCCACAATATCTGCATGGGAAAAGCAGATGTCAGCAAGCTGTTTATCTACTACTCGTGGAACGAGAGCGCGTTTCCTGAAAACAGCATGAGAATGACATTTGTGAGCAACCACGATAAAAATGCGTGGGAAGGAACGATGTATGAGCAGTTTGGCGATGGTCTGGAGGCTGCCATCGTGCTGTCTGTCGTGGGAGAAGGCATGCCACTCATCTACAACGGCCAGGAAGCGGGAAACAGCAAAAGACTCGAGTTTTTTGAGAAAGACCCGATACAGTGGAAGGAAGCATAAAATCGGCACGTCTATACCGCGAGCTTTTTACTTTAATGAAATCCAACACCGCGCTATGGCACGCAAAATGGGGCGCGACCATGATTAAAGTACCTAACGATCGCGAAAGTCAAGTTTTTAGTTTTGTCAGAGAAAATGAGAAGGATAAAGTTTTTGTGGTAATTAATTTCTCCGATCAATCCCAGAATGTGAACTTCAAAGAATCGCTTTATCCAGGAATCTACACCGATTTCTTTTCTAACGAACAGGTAGAGTTACCGCAAGATCTAAAACTCACTTTAGAACCCTGGAGTTATAAGGTGTTTGTTAAGTAAATAGGTCGCTATTTCAATTAAATTATTCTTGGGATTTCGCTTTCGCGAAAGCGGAACTTATACTTACATTATTTTTTACCCGACAGTGTAAACCTAATTACAACCATCACAAATATGGCAATGGGAACCAGAATCACAAATGACATCCCGCCGTTTTTTAATCCGAAATAGGTAAAGAGAAGCAAAGCCTTAAATCCTATTATCGACCACAATACGTTTTTAAGATCGGTAGGTTTATTTTCCATTGTATAAATCTAGAATAAATAATAGAAACCATACATAGTCTCAAAAGCCTTCGATTTCCACTAAATTTGCAAAAACCTAAAACTTCCCGATGTCCAGATTAATTGCTCCCTCCATTCTCGCCGCCGATTTTGCCAACCTACAACGCGACGTAGAAATGATCAACCGCTCTGATGCGGACTGGTTTCACATAGATATTATGGACGGAGTTTTTGTGCCCAATATATCTTTTGGAATGCCCGTGCTGCGCGATATTATCAAAGCATGCCACTAAGCCGATCGACACGCATTTAATGATCATCGATCCAGATCGTTATGTAAAAACTTTTGCAGATCTGGGCTGTGACATTCTTACCGTGCATTATGAAGCTTGTACACATTTACACCGCACATTACAAAACATAAAGGCGCACGGTATGAAAGCTGGTGTAGCATTGAATCCACATACAAGCGTGGATCTTTTAAAGGACACGATCAAGGATATAGACCTGGTTTGTGTGATGAGTGTTAATCCTGGTTTTGGCGGTCAGAGTTTTATTGAAAACACCTATGATAAAGTACGCGAACTCAAAAAGCTGATAGAAAGTAAAAACGCACCAACTATGATTGAAATAGATGGTGGTGTTACTGACAAGAACGCGCAACAACTCATCGCGGCAGGCGCAGACGTCCTCGTTGCGGGAAGTTATGTTTTTAAAGCGAGCGATCCTGTGGCAACGATTAAGGATTTAAAAGAAATGACCAAATAGAAAAGCGAATTTCACTAAAAAAGAGAACCAAATGAACCTAAAAACAGGAGATGTAGTAAACTTGATTGTTGAGCAGGAAACTCCGCTGGGATTTACCGTATTGATCAATGAACAGTATGAAGGGCTACTTTATAAAAACGAGATTTTTACTCCCATTGAGGAAAACATGGAGGTGACCGGTTTCATTAAAAACATACGGGAAGATGGTAAAATAGACGTTTCTCTACGACCCGAAGGATATTCTAATGTTATCGATAACGACGTTGCGGTAATCTTGTATAAACTAGAGCAAAGCAAGGGAGGTCATCTTTTTATTACTGATAAGAGCAAACCCGAGTTGATCCAAGAATTCTTCGGTCTAAGCAAAAAGTCATTTAAAAAAGCCTTAGGTAGTCTTTACAAAGAAAAGAAAATTGTGATTAAGGAAGATCGGATTGAGTTAATGAATAATTAATCATGATACCAGGCAATTTTTTTTAAACCGGCACGCTTCCATACTAATATTTAAAGCGGAAACAATTCTTTCTAGACTATTAATTGTACCTTACATTCGACAATGCTTTAAACGACTTGGAAACTGAATCTAACGAGGTGGCGCAACCTTATTAGAATTTTACATCTAGTAATTGAAGTGTTTGCCAAAAATATGGAAAACTTCAAAAGTTATATGGTCATAGATACCAATAAAAGATTTGGTAAGCCTACAATAAAGGGCACACGCATTTCGGTCTTTGATGTTTTAAACTGGTTAGCGCATGGAATGAGCAAAACCGATATTATCCATGATTATCCAGAACTGGACGAGGTAAAAATAAACACCTGTTTGTGGTATGCAGCTCATAAAGAAGGTAAAACTAGAGTGGCTTGATGCGTTTATTGTTCGATCAAAACATTTCCTATCGCATTCATGGCAAACTCAGCTTAAATTTTTCAGAATGCCGCTCCATTCGTGATTTTGATCTTGTCGATGCATCAGATATAGACATCTGGAACTTCGCCAAAAGTCATGATTTCCACATACTTACCTTTGACGCAGATTTTACCCATATTGCAAGCATTAAAGGTATTCCACCCAAAATTATTTGTATAAGAACTGGTAATATGCCTACCATTTTATTAGCACAGTTACTAGGAAAATACGAGAACAATTAAAAGTATTCGTATTAAACCAGAAATTTTCTGAATTAGAAATTTTAGAAATCTATTTTTGAATCATGGAACAAACGCAATTTTCTTCAGATTTTAGATTAGGTATTTTGGGCGGCGGGCAGCTCGGTAAAATGATGCTATACACAACTAGAAAATGGGACATCCAGACCTACGTGATGGATACGGATGACACCGCACCAGCATTTCAGGGAAGTGACGTATTCTTTGAAGGAGATATTACCGATTATGAAGCGGTCATGGAATTTGGACAACGAGTAGATGCGCTGACCATAGAAATAGAAAATGTAAACGTCCGCGCACTGCAGGATCTGGAAGACATGGGCATCGCGGTATCGCCCAGCGCGAGTGTCCTTAATTTGATCAAAAACAAAGCGGTTCAAAAACAGTTCTATACCGATCAACACATCCCAACCGCAGCTTTTGAAACCCTAGATCAACCCGATCTCGATCACAAGCGTCCCTATCCATTTATCTGGAAAAGTGCCGAGGGAGGCTATGACGGTAAGGGCGTTCAGGTAATCCGCACAAAATCTGACCTGAAAACACTTCCAGAAATTCCCTGCATTTATGAGGATATGGTGGATTTTGATCTAGAGCTGGCCGTGATTGTTGCCAGAAATGCTCGTGGTGAGATGAAAACCTATCCCGTAGTAGAAATGGAATTTCATCCCGAAGCAAATCAGGTGGAATACGTAATCTGTCCCGCAAGAATTGATGACGATATTTCTAATAAAGCAAGGGAACTGGCACTGAAAGTTTCAGCAGCTTATGACCATGTAGGGTTACTTGCGGTGGAACTATTCCTTACTAAAACCGGTGATCTATTGGTAAATGAAGTTGCGCCCAGACCGCACAACAGTGGGCATTACAGCATTGAAGGTTCTATTACCGACCAGTTTGAGCAGCACGTGCGCTGCGTGTGCAACCTGCCGCTGGGATCTACAGAAAGTACGGTTGCCAGCGTAATGGTCAACCTCGTGGGAGCAGAAGGTCACACGGGCGCGGTCATTTATAAAGGAATGGAAGAAATTCTTGCCATGCCCGGCGTGACTCCCCATATTTATGGAAAGCGTGAGACGCGTCCCTTTAGAAAAATGGGTCACGTTACCGTTGTGGCCAGCGATATTCAAGAAGCGCGTAAACTTGCTGAGGCGGTTAAAAAAACGATTAAGGTGGTGGCGGTGATGGAATAGGTTTCCGCTTTCCTGCCTGTCCGGCAGGCAGGCGCGAAAGCGGAATCATCACCATCATTAATAGCTTAATAAAACTCTGCCATTATGAAAAACATCAAGATTGTTTATAGCATCCTATTTGTTCTGATACTATCGAGTTGTAAGAATCAAGAGCAAAGTCAAATTACTGATGACCCACTCGCAAGCGAAATTACCGATCCCCATAAACCGCAGGATTATGTAAAACTAACCCATCCCGAGTGGTCTAAAAATGCAGCGATCTACCAACTCAATACGAGACAATTTAGTGCAGAAGGTACTTTTGCGGCTGCACAAAAACAATTGCCCAGATTGAAAGAATTGGGTGTGGACATCATTTGGCTGATGCCCATTCATGAGATCGGTGTAAAAAACAGAAAGGGAAGTCTGGGCAGTCCGTATGCGGTAAAGGACTACTACAGTGTAAATCCAGAATTTGGCTCTCTTGAGGATCTTAAAAACTTAGTAAACGCCGCGCACGAGCAAGGTATGTATGTGATACTGGATTGGGTCGCAAACCATACTGCGTGGGACAACGCACTGGTTGAAGCGCATCCAGAATGGTATGACAAAGATTATAAGGGCGATTACCGACCAACGCCCTGGTGGGACTGGGACGATATAATAGATCTGGACTACAACCGTCCCGAAGTCAGAAAATACATGACCGATGCGCTTACCTACTGGGTTAATGAAGCAAATATAGACGGCTACCGCTGTGATGTGGCTGGATTTGTACCTATTGAGTTTTGGAACAATGTACGCAAAGAACTGGACGCCATAAAACCCGTTTTTATGCTGGCGGAATGGGAATCTAGGGATTTGCACGCGCGCGCTTTTGACATGACCTATGCCTGGAGCTGGAATGAGGCGGTCCACAATATCTGCATGGGAAAAGCAGATGTCAGCAAGCTGTTTATCTACTACTCGTGGAACGAGAGCGCGTTTCCTGAAAACAGCATGAGAATGACATTTGTGAGCAACCACGATAAAAATGCGTGGGAAGGAACGATGTATGAACAGTTTGGCGATGGTCTGGAGGCTGCCATCGTGCTGTCTGTCGTGGGAGAAGGCATGCCACTCATCTACAACGGCCAGGAAGCGGGAAACAGCAAAAGACTCGAGTTTTTTGAGAAAGATCCGATCCAATGGCAAGAGCATAAAATCGGCACGTTGTACAGTGATCTTTTTAGTCTAATGAAATCTAACACTGCGCTATGGCACGCAAAATGGGGCGCGACCATGATTAAAGTACCTAACGATCGCGAAAGTCAAGTTTTTAGTTTTGTCAGAGAAAATGAGAATGATAAAGTGTTTGTGGTAATTAATTTCTCCGATCAATCCCAAAATGTTAACTTCAAAGAATCGCTTTATCCAGGAATCTACACCGATTTCTTTTCTAAAGAACAGGTAGAGTTACCGCAAGATCTAAGACTCACTTTAGAACCCTGGAGTTATAAGGTGTTTGTAAAGTAAATAGGTCGCTATTTCAATTAAATTGTTCTTGGGATTTTCGCTTTCGCGAAAGCGAAACATATACTTACATTATTTTTTACCCGACAGTGTAAACTTAATTACAACCATTACAAATATGGCAATGGGAACCAGAATCACAACTGACCTCCCGCCGTTTGTTAATCCGAAATAGGTAAAGAGAAGCAAAGCCTTAAATCCTATTATCGACCACAATATGTTTTTAAGATCGGTAGGTCTATTTTCCATTGTATAAATCTAGAATAAATAATAGAAACCATACATAGTCTCAAAAGCCTTCGATTTCCACTAAATTTGCAAAAACCTAAAACTTCCCGATGTCCAGATTAATTGCTCCCTCCATCCTCGCAGCCGATTTTGCCAACCTGCAACGCGACGTAGAAATGATCAACCGCTCTGAGGCGGACTGGTTTCACATAGATATTATGGACGGAGTTTTTGTGCCCAATATTTCTTTTGGGATGCCCGTGCTGCGCGATATTATCAAACACGCCACTAAACCTATCGATACGCACTTAATGATCATTGATCCAGATCGTTATGTGAAAACTTTTGCAGATCTGGGCTGCGACATTCTTACCGTGCATTATGAAGCTTGTACACATTTACACCGCACATTACAAAACATAAAGGCGCACGGTATGAAAGCTGGTGTAGCATTGAATCCACATACAAGCGTGGATCTTTTAAAGGACACGATCAAGGATATAGACCTGGTTTGTGTGATGAGTGTTAATCCTGGTTTTGGCGGTCAGAGTTTTATTGAAAACACCTATGATAAAGTACGCGATCTCAAAAAACTGATAGAAAGTAAAAACGCACCAACTATGATTGAAATAGATGGTGGTGTTACTGACAAGAACGCGCAACAACTCATCGCCGCAGGCGCAGACGTCCTCGTTGCGGGAAGTTATGTTTTTAAAGCGAGCGATCCTGTGGCAACGATTAAGGATTTAAAAGAAATGACCAAATAGAAAAGCGAATTTCACTAAAAAAGAGAACCAAATGAACCTAAAAATAGGAGATGTAGTACACTTGATTGTTGAGCAGGAAACTCCGCTGGGATTTACCGTATTGATCAATGAACAGTATGAAGGGCTACTTTATAAAAACGAGATTTTTACTCCCATTGAGGAAAACATGGAGGTGACCGGTTTCATTAAAAATATACGGGAAGATGGTAAAATAGATGTTTCTCTACGACCCGAAGGATATTCTAATGTTATCGATAACGACGTTGCGGTAATCTTGTATAAACTAGAGCAAAGCAAGGGAGGTCATCTTTTTATTACTGATAAGAGCAAACCCGAGTTGATCCAAGAATTCTTCGGTCTAAGCAAAAAGTCATTTAAAAAAGCCTTGGGTAGTCTTTATAAGGAAAAGAAAATTGTGATTAAGGAAGCGATCGAATAGAACTACTCAAAAATGATTGAGGAGTTTAACCGCCGCCCAGCTTTTTCTTTTTCACAATTATAAGATGAAAACGCCAAAATAATCCCACGCAACCTTTCTGTAACTTAACATCTTGGAATAAATCAATGCTATGAAAAGCTTATCCCTTTTTTCAAGATTTCTAATAGGTTTGCTACCTCTTTGCGCCTCATTATGCTGCCCTCCCGAGGATGATTATAACTATGAGAATTATCAGAAAACATTAGAGAACGTAAGCACCGTGGTTAATGAGCAGCCTGTTTACAACGTGGGCGACACGTTGATCGTACGCACTTCCATTGATTTTCAGCAGGACTTTGATGGTAATCTTATCGACCTTAGCCAGTTGCCGACCACAGGTACTGATGGGGATTTTGGTTTCAGTGTAGTTTTATACCGGTTTTCAGATTTTGGCGCTGCGTCCCTGATAGATGTCTCTGAAGAAAACATTGTTTCTATCGCAGGAAATACCGTTGTCAATTACGGTTATATTCAGTCGATGACTGCGCGCACCGATAGTCGTTTTGAAAATGTTTTTGGAATTGTTCTAAGAGAAGCAGGAAATTACAGTCTAGGCGGTGCACAGCGCAATCTCGACACCTATTATCCTATTAATTATTATTTTAGAGGTAATGATGTAATCATAGATATTTACAGTACAATTTCTACATCCAGTTCTTCGGGAAATTTTGAGTTTGAGATTGTGGATTAAAACGCTACTCCACCTTCCACTCCACCACATATCCCTCATGGCTGCGCACGTTCATTACCGTACCGTCCTCAAAAATGAGGTATTGCCCTTTGATGCCCTTTAATACTCCCGTGTGCGATGGAGTTTTGGATAGATTGACGGTTTTTACCTTTTTGGGATAGCTCAAAACTGGGAAGTTGATTGCAGTTTCGGCGTTTGGTTTAATGATGTATTCTTGTGCTTCTTGTGGGATGTGTGGGAGCATGCTTTCGCGAAAGCGTAACAAGTCAACATCCTCCACATCATTAGTCAGCATCTTGCGCCAGTTGGTCTTGTCGGCCACAAATTCCTTGAGTGCGACCTCTGCAATACCGGCGAGATAGCGGTTGGGGGTTTCAAGAATTGCGATCGCCTCGTGCGCTCCCTGATCGATCCAGCGGGTGGGAATTTGCGTGATGCGCGTGACTCCTACCTTGACATTGCTGCTATTTGCGAGATAAACGATGTGCGGCTTTAGTTGTACCCGCTTTTCATACTCCAGATCGCGGTCTTCCTCATCGAGGTGCGCGCGGCTCAGCTCTGGTTTCATGATCCATTCTCCCGCCTGCGGGATGCTGGTAAAGCAATCATAACAAAAACCCTGGCGCCATATCTTTTTATCCAGACCACAATTGAGACACTCATTGGCTACGTGTTTAATGCTCAGCTTTTTATCCAGCAGCTGATTCACATGGATAAAATCATTCTTGAACACTTCATAATATTGAACGGTTTCTTTTAGTTCGGTTTGCATTTTGCGTAGTGTTCCCGTGATGATCATGTGAGTATTTTTATATATTTACCAGACTGTCCTAAGGCAAAAATACCACTAACCCCTTGCAAAAATGGCTAATGCCCTACTCAATTCTGTAGTATCCTGGTTTCTTAAAAAGCGCATCCACGATATGGAGCTCTTCTTAAAGCACCCGCAAGAGCTGCAGTACAATGTTTTGCACGACCTGGTCTATTTTGCACGCTTTACGGAATTTGGTAAAAAACACGGCTTTTCAAGTATCAAAACCTACAAAGACTTTGCACAACGCATCCCACTAACCGATTATGAAAACTCCCACGCTGACATACAGCGGTCCAAAAATGGTGAGGGAAACATCTTCTGGCCCACAGATATCAGGTGGTTTGCGATGAGCAGCGGTACGACCAGCACCAGGAGTAAGTTTATTCCAGTGAGCCAGGAATCGCTGGAAGATTGCCATTATGCGGCGGCAAAAGACCTGCTCTGCATGTACCTCAACAACAATCCAGAGTCCAAATTGTTCAAGGGCAAAGGCCTGCGACTGGGCGGCAGTAAAAAACTGGATCGCAGTGCGGGAACGGCCGCGGGTGACCTGAGCAGTATTTTAATAGACAACATGCCCTTCTGGGCAGATTATAGTTCCACGCCCGGGAACGAGGTCGCACTGCTCGCCGACTGGGAAGTAAAAATGCCCGCGATCGTTAGGGAAACCATTAATGAAAACGTGACCAGTCTGGCAGGAGTCCCCTCGTGGATGATGGTGCTCTTAAACAATGTTCTTGAAACTACGGGCAAGGAAAATATTCTACAAGTTTGGCCAGAGATGGAAGTGTTCTTCCACGGTGGCGTGAGTTTTGAGCCCTACGCAGACCAATACAAAAAATTACTGCCCGCAACTCATATCCAATATTACGAAACCTATAACGCAAGTGAAGGTTTCTTTGCGATCCAAGACTCCAACGACAGCAAGGAACTTCTATTGATGCTGGATTACGGGATCTTCTACGAGTTTATTCCCATGGACACCTATGGAAAAATTACACAAAAGGTCATCCCGCTGGGCGAGGTGGAACTGGGCAGGAATTATGCCATGGTAATTACTACAAATGCAGGTTTGTGGCGCTATCAGATAGGCGATACCGTGCGTTTTACCAGTACGCTACCTTATAGGATCAAGGTTACCGGACGCACCAAGCATCATATCAATGTTTTTGGCGAGGAACTGGTCATCGAGAATGCAGAAAATGCACTGCGCATGACCATAAAAGACCATCCGTGCGCTATAAAGGATTATACGGTCGCGCCCATATTCATGGAAGGTAAAGAAAAGGGAGCGCACGAGTGGATGATAGAATTTAGCACAGCGCCTGATGATTTTCCCGCTTTCGCGAAAGCGTTAGACCTCAACCTACAAGCCGTCAACTCAGACTATGAGGCAAAACGCTATAATGAGATCACCTTAAAAGCGCCGGTCATACACATTGCAAAAAATGACGTTTTTTATCAATGGTTAAAATCTAAAAATAAACTGGGCGGGCAGCACAAAATCCCTAGATTGAGCAACAGCCGCGATTATCTGGAACAATTACTACGATTACAGGAACAATTTTAAATTAAAGATTATGTCGATACAAGCACCTTTCAACCTCAACAAGTGGATCGAGGAAAACCGCGAAAGCCTCAAACCGCCCGTGGGAAACAAGAATCTATACAAAGATGCGGGAGATTATATCGTCATGATCGTCGCTGGCCCCAATGCCCGTAAGGATTACCATTATAATGAAACCGAAGAACTGTTCTATCAACTGGAAGGAACTATCGAGGTTCACATCCAGGAAGGTGGAAAGAAACGCACCATGAAATTAGGCCCTGGAGATATGTATCTACATCCAGGAAAAGTACCGCACTCACCAGCACGAGGAGAAAACTCCATAGGACTGGTCATAGAACGCAAACGCGTCTCACCAGATGCGGTGGATGGATTGCTTTGGTTCTGTGACAACTGCAATCACAAATTGCATGAAACCTACTTTAAACTCGATGATATTGAGAAGGATTTTCTCCCTCGATTTAAAGAATTTTATGCGAGTGAAGAATTGAGAACCTGTGATAATTGTGGAACGGTCATGGAAGTGGATGAGCGGTTTGTGGGGTAAGTTTATTGACCATCGGTGATTCATAGGGGTAGGCTGAAGCCTACCCCTATGAAAATCATACCGCAGATATACAAGTACTGAATTTCACTTTAACAAAACTCCCTTAACCTCCATCACGGGCAATTTATTCATCTTTTTTCTGAAATGCTGTGTGGTGGCGCGGTAAATACTTTGTCGTAAAGAGTAGGCTGAAGCCTACCCCTAATCCATCCATTTGTAAAGAGTAGGCTGAAGCCTACCTACGAATCCATCCATTAGAAATACGTTAAAAAGTTTTGAGTCTTGGAAATAGCTAAGGATGAAGTCATTTGCAAAAGCATAACTATTCATGGATTTTTTACACAGGCGTTCACAGGGGTAGGCTTCAGCCTACCCCTGTGAAACATGAGTAATTTGTTTGCATTATAACATCTCCCAATCGGTTTTGACCGATCCTTTGCTATGATGATCTTTCTGCTTCTTTATATAATTGACAATGACTTCAACATCTTTGGGACTTACGGTAAAAAGACCATAACCTCGCTGCCAACTGAACGGCTCAGAAAAATCAGCATTGACATTAAGCCATCTGGAGCTAGAACCCTTGATATCTTGGACAATGGTTGCAATCGTGATATTGGAATGGGTTTTTAACAAGATGTGAATGTGATTTTCAGTTCCGTTAACTGCCATTGGTATCAATTCCATTTTCTCGCATCGTTCCCAGATATAACCATAAAGTTGGTAATGCAAGCTTTCCTTTATTACAACTTCTTTGCGCTTCACCCAAAATACAATATGATAATAAGCTTGAAGATTATTTCTCGACATGCACTAATATAATCATCTTTTTCCATTTCACAGGGGTAGGCTGAAGCCTACCCCTGTGAAAATCATAACGCAGATATACAAGTAATGGATTTGACCTTAACAAAACTCCCATAACTTTCATCACGGGCAATTTATTGATCTTTTTTCTGAAATACTGTGTGGTGGCGCGGTAAATACTTTGTCGTAAAGAATAGGCTGAAGCCTACCCCTACGATTCCATCCATTAGAAATATGATAAAAAGTTTTGAGTCTTGGAAATAGTTAAGGATGAAGTCATTTGCAAAAGCATAACTATTCATGGATTGTTACACAGGCTTTCACAGGGGTAGGCTTCAGCCTACCCCTGTGAAACCATCCAGCAGAAATACGATACGTAATTTTTACTCTAACAAAACTCCCTTAACCTCCATCACGGGCAATTCATTAATCTTTTTTCTGAAATGCTGTGTGGTGGCGCGGTAAATACTTTATCGTAAAGAGTAGGCTGAAGCCTACCCCTACGAATCCATCCATTAGAAATATGATAAAAAGTTTTGAGTCTTGGAAATAGTTAAGGATGAAGTCATTTGCAAAAGCATAACTATTCATGGATTGTTTTACACAGGCTTTCACAGGGGTAGGCTTCAGCCTACCCCTGTGAATCCATCCAGTAGAAATACGATACGCAATTTTTACCCTAACAGCACTCCCTTAACCTCCATCACGGGCAATTCACTAATCTTTTTTTCTGAGATGCTGTGTGGTGGCGCGGTAAATACTTTATCGTAAAGTTTTGAGTCCTGGAAATAGGTAAGGATAAACTCGTTCTCAAACGCAAAAACATCCTCCATGATGAGTTCCACCTTGATGGAAGATTTTGCGGGAACTACTTTGAACGCGTGTCTAAAAGTGGCGGTCTTGCGACCGTCCTTATGTTTGCCGCGGCTCATGATCATTACAGATTCTAATGGCTCTCTGGAATCATTTATCAGATACACAAACCAGTCCTGAGAGGAAAAATCTGCGGCCCATTCTTTTACTGCGGCAATGTATATGTCCTTTACGACGGGTATTTCAATGTCTTTTTTCATGATTATTGCTCGGTAGCTTCATTAAGAAGTTGATTGATTTCATTTTTCAAGACTGGAAGATGCTTGATAATTACTGACAATAAAATCTCGTCAGATACATTGTCATAAGCATGAATGACATGATTGCGCAGCCCTATGATTAATTTTGCTCCAGTAATATGATTATAAAAATTATCATCCACTTTACATAATCTATTGACGGCCTCGCCTATAATTTCTAAATTGCGCTCTACGGCTCGCTTAAGCATGAGGTTTTCTTTAAATACCTGAAAATCTAAAGTTTTACTTGAAAAGTACGAGTCTATTTCTTCAATAGCTATTTTAACATCAAATAAATATTTAGCAACCCTATCATCCATAAACCAATTCTTTATCGCTATTGATTTGTTTGATCAAATATGGATTTTTCAAAGTTTGTTCTTCCAGTAGGTCAACTTCTTTATTCAGTAAACTTTTTAAGGCCGACTTGAAATTCAGGTAATTATCAAAATAATTAATGAGGTCAATTGATTTGAAACGAACCATGAAATCAATATCGCTATCAACACTAAAATCCTCTCGCGCAACAGACCCAAAAACATATAAACGCGACACCTCGTGTTTCTCGCACAAGTGCTGTATTTCTTTTTCGTATTTTTTTAGAAATTTCATGACCAAATTTAATCAATCCACATAGATCTTTTAGTCCCTAGTTTTCCATTTGATAAACAGCACTATTAAAACCAGTACTAAAATTCCTGCCAGTGTAATCCCAGCAAAAAACTCAAGAATTTCCATCACGACCGAAAGTATCGCGCCTATCACCAGGATCACTACAATCCCTACTGCAATCGCATATTTTTTCATGATTTTTCTATTTTAGTGATCATCGCCTCGATCAGCGCATCTGTTGTGGTTATTTTATTCATTTCTTCTTTACCCATAAAAATGTCGAGCCCAGAATTAGTGCCAAATCCATCATTATAATCCTGCTCTTCCTCGCTTTTTTCCAGTATTATGGGATACTCATATTTTGGCAGCCACTTGGACCAGTATTTTTTCTCAAATTCGTCTATGTGTAGAAACTCTAGTTGGAGGTTGGGGTTTGTTGTGATGACGCTTTCGCGAAAGCGTGCCCAATCCTCATTCTCCTTAAAAACTCCATAAGTGAGGTCGCACAGCCGGCACTGGTAGGTTTTGGGACTCACTATTTTATGGGCGCTATCCAGCCAGGCGTTGATCTTGCCCGAGTTTGCGTTGTAAACAAAAATAAGTGTGCGAGCCATGATTTATATGGCGTTTGAAAACTGCTTTAAAAAACGCACATCGTTCTCAAAGAACATACGTATATCTCCTATTTGATACATCAACATCGCGATGCGCTCCACGCCCATTCCAAATGCAAAACCGCTATATTCCTCTGGATCGATGCCGCAATTGACCAGCACCGCGGGATCGACCATCCCACAACCACCTATTTCCAGCCAACCGGTTCCCTTGGTAATTCTATGATCGGTCTCGGTTTCCAGTCCCCAATAAATATCGATTTCGGCACTGGGTTCTGTGAATGGGAAATAAGAAGGTCTCAATCTAATTTTAGACTTCCCGAACATTTCTTGTGTGAAATAGAGCAACGTTTGCTTCATATCGGCAAAACTCACGTCCTTATCGATGTACAATCCTTCTACCTGATGAAAAATACAGTGAGCACGCGCGCTTATCGCCTCATTACGGAACACGCGACCCGGTGAGATCGTCCTTATGGGCGGCTGGTTATTTTCCATATACCGCACCTGTACGCTGGAAGTATGCGTGCGCAACAATGTGTCGGGATTAGTTTGAATAAAAAAGGTGTCCTGCATGTCCCGCGCAGGGTGATGCTCTGGCAGGTTGAGCGCGGTAAAATTGTGCCAGTCGTCCTCGATTTCTGGCCCCTCACTTATATTAAAACCTATGCGCGAGAAAACCTCTATGATCTGGTTCTTCACGATTGAGATAGGATGTCTCGCTCCTATATTCATGGGATAGCCGGGACGGGAAAGATCGTTGTAGGATTTGGTAACTACCTGATTGTTTTCAGTTGCGTCTTTTAGGGCGTTTACCTTATCGGTAGCTTTTTGCTTGAGCTCATTGATCGCCTGACCAAATGCTTTTTTCTGATCTGATGGAACTTCCTTGAACTTGGCAAAAAGATCTTTTAATAATCCCTTACTTCCCAAATACTCGATACGGAATGCCTCTACCGCCTCTTTTGAGTCTGCCTTGAAATTTTGTACGCGTTCCAGATGTTCCTTTACCTTCTCTAACATAAACTTTTTCTAAGGCTGCAAATTTAGATAAAATTAGCCCCTTCCAGTTTCCAGTTGCGGTCATAATTCTCGTTATCGCGATAAATGAAGGTCATCAGGAAGAAAACCGCAATCCCACCCATGGTGTGCCACAGCCAGTGGGTCCCCATATAAAGAAATTCGATATCGTTGAATCTGTCCAAAGTCCGGAAAGAGACCGCCGCAATAAAGCAGAGAATGGCAAATAAGATAAATTTAAAATTGCGCCATTTAGTAAACCTCCCATAAAGCGCTACGGGCAGCACGACCGCCGCGGCAGTCCCAACATAACCCATGGAGGTACTAAACCCTTGCGGAAACTCTATCACTCTAGGAAATACGTTTAGAAAAATAATCACGCCCACGACGATAAGCTTTTTCCACCAGTCCGTATGTGCGCGGGCGATAAAGTAGATGGAACAGGCCAGGCACAAAAGTACGATCGGCACCCAGTCCATGAGCAGCCAGATCTCTGCACTACGCGTAGCGTGGTAGATCGTACCTCCCACAAATCCCACAAAATAAATGGGCATGCACGCCTTGAGAAAGTAGTGTTTCTTATCCGACTTGTAAATAAGATAGGAAAAGTAGATAATGGTAGCGAGAAAGATAAGGTTGCTTACGGTATTGAAAGGTTCTACCGGGAATCTATTCATAATAGTTTCCTTGTAGATGGGACCACTATCGCGTACTTCCTGGAACCATGAATTCATTGCTAACCAATTGGATATTCTGCAAAATTAACAGATCAACGGGATCAAACTTAGTTAAAGGATGTTTAAAAAACTCAACTTTTGTAGTCTATTACTTAATCATTTTGAAAGCCGTAGATGGAGAGAATTGTTGGGGTCACGCTTTCGCGAAAGCAAACACCCTCAAAATAAAGAGTTTATAAATTCCATTATTTTCTTGATAACTCCGCTGCAAAATGGGTTGGGAAAACAGGCTAAATTTCTATGTTTGCCACAATGAAAATTGCCGACTACATATCTGACCTTTTGTACCGCCACGAGTGCGTGATCATTCCTGGACTGGGGGCGCTTATCGCTAGACGTATTCCCGCGCAGCATTTTTTAAGCAGCCACACGGTCTATCCTCCCAAACGTGGGTTGAGCTTCAACTCGCAGATTACCCAAAGCGATGGATTGTTGGAAAATTATGTAGCGTCGCTGCATTCTATCCCCTTTGAAAATGCACGGGTTGAAATCGCTAATTATGTACAGGAACTAAGACAGGAAATCGACAAAAAAGGCACGACCACCTTATTTAAGATTGGCCGTTTTTATCGTAATGAGGACCACAAGCTGGAATTTACCCCCATGTACGTGCTTAATTACCTGCCAGAGGCTTTTGGACTCCACACGCAAGAATTGTATTCCATAGATCGCGGAGAAAAACACGTCGTTGCTCCCGCAGCCATCGCAGTAGAAACTCCCGTAATACCGCTGGTAACAGAGGCACCTATCGCAAAGACCCAAGAAGCTGAAAGAACTATTGAAACCCGTCAAAGAGACCGCCAGCCGTGGTTGCGTTATGCTGCCGCGGGAGCCATCCTCTTAGGAATGGGTTATCTAGGTTTTATGGGATATGAAAACCGCAAGATGGAAGAATCCATTGCGATCCATCAAAAAACGGAAGATCGCTTCAAGGAGAAGGTTCAAGAAGCAAATATCTTCATAAGCGCGCCATTGCCCAGCATAGAACTTACCGCCGCGCCATTGATCAAGGATTTTCATATTGTTGCTGGTGCTTTTAGAGAACCGCAAAATGCTGACAAACGCGTTAGCCAACTAAAATTAAAGGGATTTGACGCTCGCGTCATAGGCGTGAATTCCTACGGTCTTCATAACGTTGCGTTTAATAGTTACGCCACCCGTGAAGAGGCACTGACCGCACTTACCCAACTTAAGAACGATGGCTACACAACTGCCTGGTTATTGAGTGGAAGTCTGTCGGAGAGGTAATTCATACTGATAACTCATTTGAAATCAACTGCTTATTTATTCTTGGAAAGTGGTTTTTTTTCCTGTAATTACTATATCGCCTTTATAAAGAAATAGGCTTAAGCCTGTCCTGTTACAAGGCGGTCTTATTTTTTATCTTTATCAAGCAAGTCAAGATTAGTTAATCACAGAGTTCTCTTTTTTGATATTTTCGCTTAAAGCGAAAACATTCTTTTAACCATTGCGCATTCTTAAAATGCTATTTTTACCAAAAATCTAGCTATGGGCTTACTGATCATTTACGCGGTCGTTTCTATATTCTTCTCATTTCTCTGTTCCATACTGGAAGCCGTGCTATTAAGTATAACTCCTACATTTATAAAAATGAAGGAGCAAGAGGGAGCATCCTATGTTGACACCTTGCGAGAATTAAAGGCCGATGTGGACAAGCCTCTCATCGCAATCCTTACACTCAACACGCTGGCGCATACCGTTGGCGCAATTTTAGTCGGTGTACAGGCAGAAGCCATGGTGGGCGATGGTTACAGATCCCACGTGTTGGGCATTCCATTAGTAGGTGTTGTGTCTGCAATCATGACGGTATTGATCCTTGTAGTTTCCGAGATTATTCCCAAAACCATCGGAGCGACCTACTGGCAGAGCTTGTGTGGTTTTACAACTTCCGTTTTAAACTATATGGTCTTAATTTTAAAGTACACCGGTATTTTATGGTTGTTGCAATTGACTACCAAAGCCATCGGGAAAAGTGCCCACATGAATTCCATGACCCGGGAAGAATTTGTCGCCATTACTGAGACTGCTCACGAGGAAGGCATCTTTGAGTCTAGTGAGAGCCAGTATATTAAAGGATTGATGAACTTCAATAGCATTCTGGTAAAAGATGTGATGACGCCGCGATCGGTGATGTTCATGGCACAGCAGGACACGAAGATCAAGGATTTTTTTGACGCAAATCAAGAGCTTAGATTCTCGCGCATTCCCATATATGGCGAAAACCGCGATGATGTAAAAGGCTATGTGCTCAAAGATCATATTCTTGCCGACATCATTTATGACAAACCTGCGGAAACTTTAAAAGATCTTAAAAGAGAGCTTACCATCGTACCGGTAGAATTACCTATACCTCAATTGTTTGAGAAAATGATCGCTACTAAAGAGCACATGGCACTGGTGGTGGATGATTACGGAAACGTGCAGGGAGTCGCCACCATGGAAGACGTTATTGAAACCATGCTGGGACTGGAAATCATGGACGAGAGTGATAACGTAGAGGACATGCAACTATTGGCCCGCAAGAACTGGGAGAAACGTACAAAATTGAAGTAAGAGTTAAAAAATAAGGTTCAATCGATGGGTTTTGACATAAATAGGTGTTGGAACCCATCTTTTTTGCATGGTGTGGTATTGGATATATGATAAAGCTTTGTGCTCAATGACGCTTTCGCGAAAGCATGAAAAAAACAATCTTTTAGACATCCCTAAAAATTTATTTTTACGATTCACATTATATATTTACCTTTGCGCTAATATTTAATTAGCCATAAGTTAATCATAGTGCATTCCGTTTCTGAAGAAAATTATATAAAGTCTATCTATCACGCCCAGCGTGGTGAAGAACTGGTTTCAACAAATGAGATCGCAGATCGCATGAATACCAAAGCATCATCGGTCACGGATATGCTTAAAAAACTGGCCGATAAAAATCTGGCGCTCTACGTTCCCTATAAAGGCAGCAGGCTAACAAAAAAGGGGCTGGACTGTGCGATGCAAATTATAAGAAAGCATCGGTTGTGGGAAGTGTTTCTGGTAGAAAAACTGGATTTTAAATGGGATGAAGTCCACGAGGTGGCAGAGCAGCTGGAACATATACAGTCGCAAAAACTTATCGATGAGCTGGATAAACATCTGGGGTTTCCTAAAGCAGATCCCCACGGCGATCCCATACCCGATAAAAATGGCAGGTTGGAGAAAACCCAGAAGATACTCCTCAGCCATTTAAAAACTAAGGAAAAAGGAACCATTGTAGGTGTCATAAATACTTCAAAAGACTTCTTAAAATACCTCAACAAGCACCAGCTGCAACTAGGCACGCAGCTAGAGGTTGTTGCCTATGAAGAATACGACGGTTCACTATCGATCATAACCGACAATAAAACGATCCACCTTTCAAAACTCATTGCCGAAAACCTTTACATAAAGCCACAATCATGAAAAAACTTTTACTACCTGTTCTAATCCTTATCACGACCCTGAGCATGGCTCAACAAGATGATCCCGTGGGATCCCTGGTCACCGACCGTCCAGATGCCACCGAGTCCCCCAGCCTGGTAAGAAAGAACTTTCTGCAGATAGAGACTGGTGGTTTCTATACAGAAAACAGCGACAACGGACTGACTATTAAAGAACTAACCTATAACACGACCCTACTTAGATACGGATTGTTGGATAATTTTGAGCTAAGAATTGGACTGGATTATAGAGAAACAGAAATAGGCCTTCAGGGAAGCAACCAGACCGTAGATCTCAACGGAACCAGTCCACTATTGCTAGGTGCAAAAATAGGAATAGCAGATGGCGACGGGTGGAAGCCCAAGATCGCGATCATGGGACACCTTACCATGCCGTTAACAGCGAGCTCTGACTATAGGCCAGATAACACGGGAATGGATTTCCGTTTTGCCTTTGATCACACGATTAACGATCGCTCTGGAATTGCCTATAATGTGGGCGCACGCATTGAACCTGGAAATCCTGAGCTGCAGTATCTATATACCTTTGCCTACGGTCTTGATCTTACCTCTACCATCGGAGTTTATGGTGAGCTTTACGGATTTTTTCCCGAGAACTCATCTGCAGATCATCTGTGGGATGCCGGCTTTACCTACCTCGCAAATGACGATCTGCAATTTGACGTTACCGTGGGTTCAGGGATTACCGGGAGTCAGGATATGTTGTTGAGTGCCGGACTGAGCTACAGATTTAGAGACCTGTGGAAGTAATGTTGGCTATCAAGATTAATTATATGGGTTACGCTTTCGCGAAAGCGGTATCCCCAAAAACAATTCACATGAAAAAAATCATTGCAATCCTCACCGTGATCCTGCTCGTGGGCTGTGGAGAAAAGAAACAAGATAGCGGGAAGATCAAGGTAGTCTGTACTACCACCATGATCAAGGATATGGTGGAGGAACTGGGTGGTGAGCGCATCGAGATTGAAGGATTGATGGGAAGTGGTGTCGATCCACACCTCTATAAAGCCAGTGAAGGAGACGTTTCAAGACTTTTTAATGCCGACATCATATTTTATAACGGCCTGCACCTGGAAGGGAAACTGGTAGATGTTTTTGAGAAAATGAAAGGTCAGGGAAAAAAGGCGGTTGCACTGAGCGATGCCATTGATAAAAGCACACTTATAGGAAGTGAATATTTTGCGAGTAGTTATGATCCCCACGTTTGGTTTGATACTGATTACTGGATTGAAATGGCAGGACTCGCTACCAGCGAACTTCTAAAAAAAGATCCCGAGGGCAACGATTTTTATGAAAACAACCTGAACAACTACACACGGAAAATTAAAGAACTGGAAAACCAACTCAAACAAAAAATAGAGGAACTCCCCCAAGACAAACGTGTACTGGTAACCGCCCATGATGCCTTTAATTATTTTGGCCGTAAATACAATTTTGAAGTCGTGGGACTGCAGGGATTATCCACCGCAACCGAGGCTGGCGTGCAGGACGTGCAGCGTATTACCCAGTTTATCATAGATCGTGATATTAAAGCGGTATTTATAGAAAGTAGCGTACCACGTAGGACGGTTGAAGCGCTTCAAGCTGCGGTCAACGCCCAAAACCACGAGGTTTCCATAGGTGGTGAGCTTTTTAGTGATGCGCTAGGAACCGCTGGAACTGAAGAGGGAACTTACGCAGGAATGTATTTGCACAACGTAAATACGATTGTTAATGCCTTAAAATAATGGAGCAAAAAATAGCCGTCGCCGTAGATGACCTTACCGTTGCCTACAATTACAAACCCGTACTCTGGGACATCGACCTTTCCATTCCCGAGGGCGTTCTCATGGCGATTGTTGGTCCAAATGGAGCTGGAAAATCTACGCTGATTAAATCAATTCTGGGAATTATTGATCCCATTGCGGGATCGGTAGCGATCTATGGAAAACCCTATAAAAAACAGCGCGATAAAGTAGCCTATGTCCCACAAAAGGGAAGTGTGGACTGGGATTTTCCCACTACCGCGCTAGATGTGGTGCTTATGGGAACCTATGGCGCGCTAGGCTGGATCAAACGCCCGGGCGGTAAGGAAAAAAAACAAGCCTTAGAAGCACTGGAAAAAGTTGGAATGCTGTCGTTCAAGAACCGTCAAATAAGCCAATTATCCGGCGGACAGCAACAACGTATTTTTCTCGCACGCGCTTTAGTACAAAATGCAGCGATCTACTTTATGGACGAACCGTTCCAAGGTGTCGATGCCACTACTGAAATTGCAATCATCAACATCCTTAAAGAATTGCGCAAGGCTGGAAAAACAGTTGTTGTAGTACATCACGACTTGCAGACCGTTCCTGAATATTTTGACTGGGTAACTTTTTTAAATGTAAAGCACATCGCCACTGGCCCGGTAAAAGACATTTTTAACGACGATAATCTTACCAAAACCTATGGCATCAATTATAAGGTCGCGGTGCAGCAATGATGAAGTTGAAAATCGAATATCGAATAGTGAATACCGAATATGGAATATGGAATATGGAATATGGATTATCGATTAACGATTAACGATTAACGATTAACGATTAACGAGAATAGTAAAAAACAACTAACACACAAAAATTGGAATTCTCAGAATACTTTACGGATTATACGATAGGGACTGCGGTACTGAAAGCAACACAAAGCGGACTTATAAGTAGCACGAGAAAAAAAATCTGAATACTACATACTAAGTACTGAATACTGAATACTGAATATTGAATATGGAATATGGAATATGGAATATGGAATATGGAATATCGATTAACGATTAACGATTAACGATTAACGATTAACGAGAATAGTAAAAAACAACTAACACACAAAAATTGGAATTCTCAGAATACTTTACGGATTATACGATATGGACTGCGGTACTGGGAGCAACACAAAGCGGACTTATAAGTAGCACGAGAAAAAAAATCTAAATACTAAATACTGAATACTGAATACTGAATACTGAAAAATAACAAAAATTGGAATTCTCAGAATACTTCACGGATTATACGCTACGCACTATCACGATAGGGACTGCGGTACTGGGAGCCATTTGTGGTATGCTGGGTAGTTTTGCGGTGCTGCGCAAGCAAAGCCTTTTGGGCGATGCCATATCTCATGCTGCCTTACCAGGAATTGCCATTGCCTTTTTGATCACAGGTGCAAAAGATCCCAATGTTTTATTGTTGGGCGCGCTAGTTAGTGGACTCATCGGAGTATTCTGGATACGTGGGATTACCTCAAAAACCCATTTAAAAACCGATACGGCACTGGGGCTTATTTTGAGTCTGTTTTTTGGTGTGGGTATGTTGTTGCTCACCTACATTCAGAAACTGCCCAATGCAAATCAGGCGGGACTGGATAAATATTTATTTGGTCAGGCGGCGACTTTAGTGGAAAGCGATGTGATTTTAATGAGCGTGGTTACTGGAATTAGTTTAATTGTCATGTTGCTTTTTTGGAAGGAATTCAAGTTGTTGCTGTTTGATAAAAACTATGCGATGACCTTGGGTTTCAATACAAAATTCATTGATGGATTGATCAGTTTTTTTATAGTTTTGGCCATTGTTATCGGTTTGCAGACGGTGGGCGTTGTATTGATGAGCGCGATGTTGCTGGCTCCCGCAGCTGCAGCGCGGCAGTGGACCAATAATCTGGGGACGATGGTTTTTCTTGCAGCGATCTTTGGAGCGATTTCAGGAGTTTTTGGGACGGCAATCAGTGCCAGTCAGGCAAATTTATCCACAGGTCCGGTCATCGTTCTAGTTGCAGCGGTTTTTGTAATTATCTCGTTTGTATTCTCGCCCGGTCGTGGTATTCTGTTCAAGCAGTTGAAGTTATTGAAAAACAGACGCGATCTCGAACTTAAAAAAACGCTCTACTTTATGTATTCCATTGTGCGAAAACATGAAGATATAGAAAGACCGCACGCGATTATCATCTTAAATAATTTTCAAGGTTTTACCCGATCCTCCTTATCCCAGTTGGAACATAAAAATTGGATCACCATCCAGGGACAGAACTGGTCCTTAACTCAAGAAGGGGTAAAAACTGCTGAAAATCTATACACCACTAATTTGCCCAAAACATGAATCCTGCTCTGGACATACAGTTAATTGCAGTAGTTACCGCCATTGCCTGTGCAATCCCAGGGGTTTTTCTGGTACTGCGCAAGATGGCGCTTATCAGCGACGCCATAAGCCATTCCATTCTTCCTGGGATCGTGATCGGTTTTTTTATCACCCACGACCTGGCTTCTCCATGGCTCATAATTTTTGCCGCATTCAGTGGAATAATTACCGTTGTCCTGGTCGAGATGATTCAGAAAACTGGACTGGTCAAAGAAGATACCGCGATAGGATTAGTCTTTCCAGCGCTGTTCAGCATCGGTGTGATACTGATCTCCCAAAATGCAAATGATGTCCATCTGGATGTGGATGCGGTCTTGCTGGGCGATCTTGCCTTTGCTCCCTTTGATCGACTGCTCATCAATGAGGTGGATTATGGGCCCAAAGGCCTGTGGACGATTTCAACCATTCTTGCCTTGATCATCCTGCTTTTACTATTGTTTTATAAAGAATTAAAGATCAGCACTTTTGATGTAGGATTATCCAGTGCCCTGGGCTTTTCACCTGTGATACTGCACTATGGATTAATGAGCGTGGCGAGTGTGACTACGGTCGCGGCATTTGATGCCGTAGGTGCCATTCTGGTTGTTGCCCTGATGATCGCTCCGGCAGCCGCTGCATATCTACTCACGACCAACTTGAAGAAGATGATCTGGCTCTCTGTATTTTTTGGGGTTGCTAGTGCGATAGGTGGATACTGGTTTGCAAGATGGCTGGATGCATCCATTTCTGGATCCATTACGACCGTGCTGGGCATGATCTTTTTGGGAGTGTACCTTTTTGCGCCCAGCAAAGGACTGATCGCGGTATTATTCAGGCAGAGTCGTCAGAAGATCGAGGTCTCGCTATTGACCTTTTTGCTCCATTTGAACAACCACACCAGTATCAACGAGCGCCGAGTAAAGCACCTTCAGGAACATATTAACTGGCGTAAGGTGAGAGCCAAATCAGTTTTGGACCTAGCCGTTAAAAACAACATGATCAATATCGATGGGGATGTTGTTTCACTAACTCCCAAAGGACTTCAGTTTACCGAGAAGGCACTGGATTACATCATCACCAACAAGGATGAAAAAATCGAGGATATCAAGGATGATTTTTTCTTGTTCCGAGGATAATTTCCAGTCTGAAGAGCTTGATGTATGTTACGCTTTCGCGAAAGCTTTACCCTCATCATGAGTGAGAAATGAAAGGCTTAAAACAGGTAAGAGTTGGTTCATTTTTAGGCATTGGCGTTAAGTAAGGTGATCAGAACATGCATTTTATCCAAAGATTTAACTTCGCTCGGGCGCATTGTTCAGGAAATTATTCGATTTTTGAAGATGAGAAAAGCTGGTTTATTACTGTTAATTTCTTTCCTGTCGATACAGTGCAGTCAGAAAATCGCGCCTCCTACTTCCCAGGTAAAGGAACGATCTTTCACGTTTAAAAAAATAACGACGCTTGATAAAAAATATACGGAAAGCTCGGGACTGGAATTCTACAACAACACCATCATCACACATAATGATAGCGGCGATCTTCCCAGGCTGTATTACCTAGATCTAATGGGTCAGGAAATAGGCGAAGTCCTTTATAAAAATATGGAAGCCATCGACTGGGAAGACATTACCAAGGATGATACCCATGTTTACATTGCAGACCTGGGAAACAATTATGGAGACCGCAAGGACCTGACCATTTATAAAATCAAGAACACTGACCTCACTGACGCAAACGCACCTGTGTCAAAAATGACCATCAACTATCCCGACCAGACCATCTACGACCGCAACGAGCAAAAACACCCCTACGATGCAGAGTCCCTAGTTGCCATTAATGACCATTTATATGTATTTTCTAAAGACTGGAAAGACCTTACCACAATAGTTTACCAAATAGACAAATCAAAGGCTGTCCAACAGGCCAAAACCATCGCTACCGAAAATATAAACGGACTGATTACCGGTGCTACGTACAACGGTAAAAATAGGATCCTGCTCTGTGGCTACTCTTCCACCCTTGACCCTTTTATTGTAGAGGTAGATTATAACGACGGTGAATTTTTCTTCCATAAAAAGCAATTCCTACCCCTTGAAAATGGTGCGCAGATAGAAGCGATCACCTATATAAAAACCGATGAGCAAGGCAACGAGATCTATTATCTGAGCAGTGAGGCGGTAAATATCAAGTTGGGAGATGATGAGGCAAAGTCAGATGCCCAACTTTATAAGTTGGTTTTACAGAACCTCTAAACATAGTGTGCGGGTCAATGTAACGATACCATTATTTGAAAAAACAACCCTGTTGTAAAGAATTTGTTGCCCCAATTAACACCCCATATTACCTAGATTTTATTTATCCATAAATTAACGTATGGTGGTGGTTTTCAACCCTGTTATTCGCAGTACTTTTGCACGCTCAAAAAAAGAGAGGGTTATGGAAAAATCTGCATTTATAGATTTCTTTGCTGCGTTTAATTTTAAGGAAACTTTTACCGCCAGCATGATCTTGTTTGCCGTGATCGATATAATCGGCAGTATTCCCATTATCGTAGATCTACGTAGAAAAGTAGGTCATATACAGAGTGAAAAAGCATCCATTGTAGCGGGACTTCTCATGATCGTTTTTCTTTTTGTGGGAGAGCGCATGTTGAATCTCATCGGGATCGATGTAAATTCCTTTGCCGTGGCCGGTGCGTTTATCATTTTCTTTATTGCGCTGGAAATGATCCTGGGAGTCCAGTTATATAAGGACGATGCCCCAGAGACTGCTGCCATCATACCCATCGCCTTCCCGCTTATTGCCGGTGCGGGAACGCTTACTTCGGTCTTATCCCTGCGTGCAGAATATTTTGCGATCAATATCATCATCGCAATTATGATCAACATCATATTTGTCTTTGCGGTTTTGAAGAACTCTGGGAGGATAGAAAAGGTGCTCGGTAAGCAAGGCATTAACGTTGTCAGAAAGATTTTTGGAGTAATTTTGCTGGCCATCGCAGTAAAACTCTTTGCTACAAATATTAAAGAACTTTTCTAATGAAATATGCTTTCTACACCATACTTATACTTGCCATCGCCAGCATTATATATAATGGTACCGTACTGGATTTTGATAACATCCTACAGGGAGATAGTCAGGTTGCCGTGATCAGTATCGTCGCTGCCTTGTGCGTCGCATTACTTATGGCCATTGTTCTCGTGAGCAGGAAGATTGAAGAGAAACAAAATTTATAAACAGTAAATATTTCTTGTAAATAATTATTGATGTCAATTGCTTTTTTTAGGGTTCCGCTTTCGCGAAAGCTGATAGCCACATTCACCTCACACCTTACCTAACTTTTTTCAGGTTCATAGTTGCCGATTGCAGAACTCGACGTCCAAGATCGCCTAACTATAACACACTACCAGCATTTGTAAAAGCAGCCTCGATAGCAATCATAGGGCGATTGGTTATAGCTTAATTACATTCTGCACTATCGCATTTAAAAAACTCTATAGATTATATATTAAGGACAGGTTTAAACTTAAACGTCCCTAGAGATTTGAAAAACACCTTTCCTATAATAAAATCTGAAATTGGTCCAGTTGAAGTTAAGCCCAGTGTAAACAATTAATTTCCCATCCATCACAATAGAGTTGGGCATGTTAATTAACGCACATCCATGAAATCAGTTTAAAAAGTTAACACTTATATCATTTTATTTTGGGTAACTCAAGAGGTATTGCGATAATAAAAAGAGTTTCAATGAGAAACATTGATGAGAATAATGTTCAAATAGTAGAAATAATTTGACTCCCGCAACTGAATCCCAGTATTGGGATTTATGACCACGAAGTCAAATATCTAATAGGCAGGTTATTGAGTGTTTATAATTCAGTATTAAGCAATAAGTTAAATTTTAATTAATTTGATAATAAACTAACGTTTAATAGTGCTGTTTTAACAAAGAGTTCTATTAGATTTGCGCCTTGTTAAAACCAATAATTATGAAAATTACAAAAGTACTTAGTATAGCTGTTCTTGCAGCTTCAGTTTCATTGATGTCCTGTAAGGATGAAGCAGCCGAAAAAGAAAAGGCTGAAAAAATGGAAATGGAAAAAATGGAAGCGGAAATGGCTCAGAAAGAGGCTGATTCCCTTGCAATGGTAGAAACTCAAATGCGTGAGCGTGAGGAAACTGCGGTAATGTTAGGAGATGATAAAATGTACTCTGACATGACGATCGTTGAAAACGCGTCCAACAGTAAAGACCTTACTACACTTGTGGCTGCCGTTAAAGCTGCCGGTCTTGTAGAAACTCTTAGCAGTGATGGTCCATTCACGGTATTTGCTCCAACAAATGCAGCTTTTGACAAGCTTCCAAAAGGAACTGTTGAAACCCTGACCATGGAAGAAAACAAAGAAAAATTGAGCGGTATCCTAACCTATCACGTAGTATCTGGAAACGTAATGGCAGCTGACCTTATGAAGATGATCGAAGAAGGTAAAGGTAAGACTACATTTAAAACTGTAGCTGGAACTGACCTTACTGCAATGGTACAGGACGGTAAAGTAATGATTAAGGATGCTAAAGGTGGCGTTGCAACTGTAACTGCTGCAGACGTTAAGCAATCTAACGGTGTTGTTCACGTTATCGATAACGTATTGATGCCAGCTAAATAATTAGTTAGCAAATCCAATTATTAAAAGGCTGTTCTTTTTGAGCAGCCTTTTTTGATTCATAAATTTGAGGAATGGATAGTCTTACACAAATAGTTCTGGGTGCGGCCGTGGGCGAGGTCGTCCTCGGAAAAAAGATAGGCAATAAAGCGCAATTATACGGTGCAATTGCCGGCACCATTCCAGACCTGGACGTTCTCGCTCAACTGGTTACCGACCCTATCACCTCAACAGAGCTGCACCGCGGTTTTAGCCACTCCGTGATTTTTGCCATCATTGCCGCACCTATGTTGGGCTGGTTGGTAAATAAATTGGAACGTAAACTGAATCTGGGCTGGCGGCCCTGGGCGGGACTGTTCTTTTGGGGGATTTTCACCCATCCCATCCTTGACGCGTTTACCACTTGGGGAACACAACTGTTGTGGCCGCTGGACTGGCGCGTGGCGTTCAATTCCATTTTTGTGATCGACCCGTTGTACACCGTTCCGTTTTTAGTCTTTACCTTATGGACGATGTTCTTGGGAAGGAGCACGCTTTCCAGCCTCGCCGGCAGGCAGGCGCGAAAGCGTATCAATCTAACAGGTATTGTCATAAGCACGAGCTATCTCCTACTTACCGTCATCCTCAAATTTGCAGCTTTCACACAATTTGAACATGCTCTGGACGAACAAGATATTACCTATAGGGAAATATCCACCCGACCGTCTGCCATGAATACGATTCTATGGAACGCAAACGTGGACACAAAAGATGCATATTATATCGGAGATTTTTCGTTTTTTGACACCCGTCCCATCACTTTCAAGAAATATCCCAAAAACAGGAACCTGTTACCGGATTTAAGCAACCCGCAGTCTCAAGTCAACCTTCAGAGAATGATCAACATTGCACAGGGCTGGTACCTACTGGAAGAAAAAGAAGGTACTTGGTATTTTTATGACCTGAGATTTGGCAAGATGCCACTTCCAGACGGTGAGGAACAATTTGTTTTTGCCTATGAACTGAGCTATGAAAACGGAGTCCTCATGGCCAGGGAAACTCCCAAAGCTCCTCGGGACGCATCATTGTTGTTAACAACATTGTGGGAACGCATTCAGGGCAATTGACATTCCTTTACAGATCCTGATCTGTTAGCAAGTAAGATAAAACAACAAGTAACTTTGTAAGCACTCAAGAAAGATGACCTTATATAGCCTTAAAATCCGCATAGTACTATGACCAGCAAGCAATTAAAGAAAACGTTCAAGATCGTACTCATAGTGGGCTCCCTAGCTTCTTTATACTTTGTGCCGTGGCTGCTGGTAAAGGCATGGATACTGCCACTTCCCGACACAATTCAAGAACAAGCCATTGAAGCAATAGATCATGGCTTTGACGGAATGGTAATTTATATAGACCAGGCAGGTCAACCAGCTCAATACGTTACTGCGGGCTGGCATAATAAAGAAACCAAAACTCCTGCTAGACCGCATGCCCTATTCAAGATTGCAAGTATAAGTAAGTTGTACGATGCAGTTGCAGTTGTTCAACTAGTAAGCGAGGGGCGACTGTCACTGGATAAGACAATTGCAGATTATTTACCAGAATTAGTGGGAAGAATTGAACATGCTGATGAGATCACCCTACGACTGTTGCTTCAACATAGAAGCGGTATTCCCAACTTCACCGATTCAGATAGGTTTTGGGAAGCTCCTACACAGAGTTATGAAGAAAGCCTAGCATTGATCTTGGATCAACCTGCCCATTTTGAACCTGGTGAAAATTACGAATACTGCAATACAAATTATTTGTTGATCAATAAGATTATGGATAACGAATTAGGATATCCCAACTTTCAATATATACAAGACAAAATTCTAGATCCCCTTGATCTTGAAAACACGTTCAGTTCTCTCAAGGAAACAGATATGGATCAAGTGATGAGCGGCTATCATGAAGGTTACCCATTTGACCTAAAGGCTGATGAGCATGGGATGTTAGCAACCGCAGAGGATGTGGGCACTTTTGTCAGGGCACTCAACGTAGGGACATTATTTGATCCAGAAGTTCAAGAAATATATACATCGGTTTACAAATATGAGCATTCGGGATGGGTGCCAGGTTATCAAAGCTTTGTGAAATACCATAAAGATCTCGATGCAGTTATTGTAGCCTTTTACAGTACCACTGACCCTGACTTGTACAATTGGAATCTATCAGAGATCATTAATGAAAGGATTTACAGTATATTGAAATCAAATGAAAACTAGCTTTTTGCAATCAATCGCCATATAATATCTACATTATTAAGTTTGATTACTTCGCTCCAGAGTTCACAGAACCAATCATGCTTCAAGAATGGAAAAAAACCAACCATTTCTGATAAAGATTTGTGATGCCTCACCAGCTGTAACTGGTTTGTCAATCCCAATTTAAATGCTCAAGGCAAAAAAGTAAACTTAATAAAACCTTTATAGCGCGAGTGATTTTGCGCGTGGGGAGTGATCTCTTTTTATTAATTTAGCCTATACAATTTTCAATGATGCAAAAAGGATTATTTGACGAGCTGCCCAAAGAAGACCAACCTAAAAAACAATTTGGTTTGCTACATTTAGCAGTAGCACCTCGCAAGCAGAACGAGATCAACAAAAAAATTGAAAAGATCAAAAAGCTCAAATTAACTTTTGAGAAAACCAAATCAACTATCCATAGCCTGAAAGATACATACGATGAATTGATTCTTCCCAGCGAGGACGTTCTAATAAACCACAAAGAAGATTTTATAATAAAATTACACCAGCGCTGGTCAGAAAAGGGCTTTACAAACTGGCAGAAAGATGTGATGGAAGGGGTTATTCTTGATGAATTGAAGTATATACGGGACTTTAGAGACAGTTCCAATGTATTGAACGACATTGAGAAAGAGATTATAACCGCTCAGCAAGATAGAATGAGCAATACGGAGAAGGATTTCTTAAATGATATGGCGAGAGACTTTTTTGAGTTTAGCGGTATTGACTTGGATGAAGATTTTGATTTTACCGATGCTGGTGCGTTTGAAAATTTTCACAGAAACCAAGAACAATTCAAAGGTCAACGGGAAGAAGATGATAAACGCGACAAGGTTCTCAAAACAGATAAGGATTTCCAGAAACTTTACAAGAGGTTGGTTAAAAAGACCCATCCAGATCTCGTAGTTGAACCAGCTGAAAAAGAGAGGCGTGAAATATTGATGAAAGAGCTTTCAAACGCATGGGAAGCACGAGATTATTACAAGCTATTATTACTCAAGTCCGACATCGAGGTGGATGACGACGCTCCTATTTCCTTAGCAAAGGATCAAACTAAAATTCTCATCAAACAGCTCAACAAGGAAATTCAGGACTGGGAAGTTAAAGATTATCGGTTGAAGCGTTTGGATCCAGAAACTAGTTTTTACTATTTGAATTTTTATGCGATACATCAAAAAACTAGCCTTAAAAAGTTTGAAAAGTTTAAGGAAGAACTTGAGGAAAGTCTGGAAATAGCCGATTTACAATTGTCCTTCTTAAAAACAAAAAAATCAACCAAAGACTTTTTAAAGGCGACGTATGATAATTTTGAAGATGGGAAAGATCGATTTATGGATGGGTGGTAAATGATCTAGTTTAGGACTACCGTCTCTTCTCTTCACTATTTTCAGCACGTAAAATATATAGACCCATTTCAAATGGAGTCGAAAAACTGAATATTGTTATTGAGATAATTCTGAGATCTAAATCTGGAAGACCATAAAACATAAACTACGTACTCCATAAAATATCAAGAATCAAAAAAGCCATTCTTTTCAGAATGGCTTTATTTAGTAGCGCGCCGCGGCGGAGACTCGAACCAGCGTCCGCCGCGGCGGATATGAGTCCGACGAGCTATCATTCAAAATTGATATGTAGATCCATCCATTCCCTGCCCACTCCAGATTTTAGCTGCTTTTCCCTGACCAAAGCATCTTTCTTGGTCTCGTAAAACTCCACATGAACTACTTTCCAGGGCCTAAATTTTATCGTCCAGCCTGTTGTTCCCAGTTCATTGTGGGACTTGAATCTTGAAATCAGACTAGAAGTCATTCCTACATAACGTCATTTGAAACTCTGGAAGACCATAAAACATAAACTACATACTCCATAAAATATCAAGAATCAAAAAAGCCATTCTTTTCAGAATGGCTTTATTTAGTAGCGCGCCGCGGCGGTGACTCGAACCAGCGTCCGCCGCGGCGGATATGAGTCCGACGAGCTATCATTCAAAATTGACATGCAGATCCATCCATTCCCTGCCCAATCCAGATTTTAGCTGCTTTTCCCTGACCAAAGCATCTTTCTTGGTCTCGTAAAACTCCACATGAACTACTTTCCAGGGCCTGAATTTTATCGTCCAGCCTTTTGTTCCCAGTTCATTGTGGGACTTGAATCTGGAAATCAGACTAGAAGTCATTCCTACATAACGTCTTTGAAACCCGGAAGACCATAAAACATAAACCACATATTCCATAAGATATCAAGAATCAAAAAAGCCATTCTTTTCAGAATGGCTTTATTTAGTAGTCCGCCGCGGCGGAGACTCGAACCAGCGTCCGCCGCGGCGGATATGAGCCCGACGAGCTATCATTCAAAATTAATATGCAGATCCATCCATTCCCTGCCCACTCCAGATTTTAGGTGTTTTTCCCTGATCAAAGCTTCTTTCTTGGTCTCGTAAAACTCCACATGAACTACTTTCCAGGGCCTAAATTTTATCGTCCATCCTTTTGTGCCCAGTTCGTTGTGGGACTTGAATCTGGAAATCAGACTAGAAGTCATTCCTACATAACGCCTTTGAAACCTGGAAGACCATAAAACATAAACTACGTACTCCATAAGGTATCAAGAATCAAAAAAAGCCATTCTTTTCAGAATGGCTTTATCTTAGTAGTCCGCCGCGGTGGTGACTCGAACCAGCGTCCGCCGCGGCGGATATGAGTCCGACGAGCTATCATTCAAAACTGATATGCAGATCCATCCATTCCCTGCCCACTCCAGATTTAAGGTGTTTTTCCCTGATCAAAGCATCTTTCTTGTTCTCGTAAAACTCCACATGAACTACTTTCCAGGGCCTGAATTTTATCGTCCAGCCTTTTGTTCCCAGTTCATTGTGGGACTTGAATCTTGAAATCAGACTAGAAGTCATTCCTACATAACGCATTTGAAATCTGGAAGACCATAAAACATAAACTACGTACTCCATAAAATATCAAGAATCAAAAAAGCCATTCTTTTCAGAATGGCTTTATTTAGTAGCGAGGACTGGACTCGAACCAGCGACCTTCGGGTTATGAGTTTGAAAACCTATCCGAAAACCTCCTTTTTCGCTATAAAACAACTCTAATCGTGTGCAGTTTCGTGTTCACTTATTAGACTGCAATGATATGAAAAACTCTAATCTTTAACCATTTTAACCTTTAAATTTTTCAATGACGTCTAAATATATATTATTGATCGTCAGATAATTTTCTAATGAATATTCCAGTCTACCGTGCGGTGCGTCGTCAAAATATTTCTTAGCGGGTTTGTATTTATCCAAAAGATGATCATTTAATTGACAAAGGATGATAAAGTAATCCAGCACGTATTCGAAACCTGTAATATCTATTTTGAACTTAAACTCACTACACGAAAAATTAACGAAGGTCTTGCCATTTACTGTCGACTTGTTCTCGAAATAAATCGAGTTATATTCATCCTCCTTATTTTTAAACGACCATATCACTTTATCGCGTTCATTATCATATTGATGGTAATCTATCAACGCATTGATAGCATGTTCTGATCTCTTTTCCAACAAAATTGAGTTGCTTAAACTTGAGAAAAGACTGAAAACATGGCTGTATAACTTATTATCCATACGATCAAATAAATTCATCGAATTGATTTCCATTTCTAGCCCTTGATATTTGTTAATCCAATCTACGAGTTCGTGTAGCGCAATTTGATAAGGTAACTGAGTTAACTCAGACAGCATGCTTTGATACTGTATTTTCATACTCAAATATTCTACCGATTCTTTAAAACCTACTTCTTCATCTTTATAAAAGCTAAAGCCTAGATCGTTAATTTTTTCGAGGTCTGTAAAATTGGTAAGCATGTTACACACATACATATCATCCACCCTAATACCGTTTTTACTTTCTATGAATAGGTCTAAATAATAACCTGTTTCCGATAAAAAAGTTATGCCTTCACAACCTTTATTACAAGAACCACAAATACCAAAAAACACATCGTCAAAGGAATGGCAATTATCTTGTTTGGCTCTATTGAACTTTTTTTCTAACCTCTCAAGGAAAAGTGATTTTGGCGCATCTTGATAAGGCTTATCATCATCTAGAAATTCATTTAATGAACCAATGTCAAAATTTTTGATGGCTTGTATAATTTTCTCTTTCATCAATACTCTATCATGGATTTAATTATATGTCAATTCCCTATTCTTTTAGCTCTAGTCAAAGTATCCAATGCATTCAAAGTCAAGACTGAAATTTTTGCAGTTAGGACAATAGTTTGACTTTGTATTAATTTGGAAATCAAAATCATCAAATGTTGTTTGATTTTCTGAAGTCGACTTTAATAATCCATCTGAATAGAATAAATAACCAGGATTGGCCTTGTGAATGAAAAAATTCACGTTTTCAAATTCGCCAGTTTTTAAATTTATTGCAGGGACTGGTTTGTTTTTGTGAAAGTCAGCTCTTGACCCTCCAAAATTAAATTGGCTTTTAAATCGACATGTTCCGCAGATAGAATTTATAGTTTTACCCATTTTATAACATTTAAAATGCCTTAATTAGCTCTCAATCGCTTCTTCAAACAGAACATAGTCTTCTTTACTTGCTAAAGAAATAATTTTTTCAACCTTTATATTATTTGCTTTATTTATATCACACATTTCAGCGATCCCATCAACACTTTTGGAAACAAGCAACCTATTTCCTGAAAATAATTCTTCAGTATCAAATGATTTATTCCCCTTAAAATTGATAACTCCAAAAGCTCTATCCAGACCTGAAAATGCCTTGATAGTATATTTTGAACCTCCGTTTCTACTGCTCTGAATTAAAACAAGACCCTTTGACAAACCTGCCTGAATCCTACTTGCTTTACTTCCGGAAAACTGATCTTCACGTTTATTTGGCGGATTTTCAGACACTAACAATCCATTATTGTCCAAAACTTTTTTAGCAAGTTCCTTAGTTATTTTAGAAGATGTCTTTTCAAAATTAAGACCTCCAGAAAGCACGCCAGTCACATTTGAAAATACAATTTCATTATTTAAAATGGAATTTTTATCAATCCCATTTACTAAACCATTACAGATGGACCATTTTTGTGAAAAATATTCTCCTATTTTTTTTGCTATAGCATTGCCTAAATCGTCAGATTTTCTAGAGCCAATTACAGCTATGCATTTTTCAAGATTAGTAATATTTCCTTTTAAATATAAAATAGCTGGTGGGTTCTTTATTTCTTTTAGCAAGGAAGGATACTCATCACTTATTATTGGAATTATTCTAATATCATTCTCTAAACATTGATCAATGAGATCGTTAGCCAAAGGTATATTAGCTATTATCGCTTCAGTAGTAATCTTACCGCCAAGCATATTTCCTAATAAATCAACATCATTAATATATGATTGAATTTCATTTAGCTTTTTTTTGATGAACGCGTCTCCTACACCTTTGATTAATGACAGTGCTAGAATGTGCTTAATATTATTGTTCATTGGGTATGTTTATAGTTTTTCCGCATCCATTTCCTCTATACTTTGGAGGTGTGCATGAATAAAACTTGTTTCCTCGATTACGATTTATCTTTATTTGCATTTTCGTTCCGCAACCTGGGCATATTTTATTGGAAAGTGGTAATATCAAATAAAACAATGCTATAAATAAGATATTTTTAGCACCTCTTTTTCTTAATTGAGTTGAAATTTCATTAGCTGTTGCAGATGAAGTAAACTGATCATCAATTACAATCATATTTTTATCCCGTAGATCAATAGATTCATAAGTTGAGAGGTGTCTAGCAATAAATTCCCTTCTAGCTTTATAATCAGGTTGGTTTCTCAATTTACCTATAACATTCTGATCCCATTCAAAAAGTTTGATTTTGGGCACATTACTTTCTACCAAATCAAATATCTCTTTCAATTTATTTGGTGGAGACGTGGTCTTTTTATCAGAAACATAAGACAGGTAATCCCAACTATATTTACTTTGCATCTCAACGTATTTTAAATAGTTAGTAACAGATAATGCTAACTTTTTCAGAAAACCAAGCGATCTTTTTGGATTATCAATTTCAATATACTTATCCGCACGAGCGTATTTATCACACTCACCATCTTCTTGTCTAGCTAAGCATCGGAAAGCCGTAAAACAGTTAGCATGCTTTTGAAACATAAATTTAACGGATTTTGAAGAAGTTTCTCCTTGAAAAACTGCTTCTAAGGCTGATAAGTTTCCTAACGGATCTGAAATAATATTAGCCACATCTTCAAAATTTTGAGCATAGTATGTGGAACCTTGTTTTATTTGTTTTCTTTCGTCTCCTATCCCATCTCTAATATCAATCTCTGTAGCATCATAAAATTGTACTAGAACGGTTTTAATATTCAATAAACGTCCCAAAGCAATATCCAACCAACTATCACCTACCAAAATAAAATTATCTTTATTATGAAACGACTCTTTTAATTCAGGTATTGACTCAATAAAGTTTCGTGTTTTTAGATCATTTGGCTTATCTGCTAGGCTTAAATAAGGTAAGTTGAATATTTGTTCTGCAATTACTTTTACATACTTAGGGTGACTATCAGAAATAATGTATAATTTGTTTCCCAATGTTTGCTGATTTTTTATGAATGACATTGCACCAGGGAACACATACTTTTTGATTAACTCTACATCAATATCTACAACTCCATCTTTCATTTTTTTGAAATAAGAATGCGCCGTGTGAGTTAAAGTGCCATCTAAGTCTAAAAATATAATCACAGAAGTTTTGTTTGAAGGTTAAAAAGGAACTTCATCATCATCATCATCACCATCATCATCATTAGACTTGAAGACTGGAGGTGGCGGTAGAGTTTCATTATTATTATTACTTATTCTCCAACCTTGTAAAGTGTTGAAGTACTTAGCTTGACCATTAGGATCTATCCACTCTCTTCCTCTTAGGTTTATGGAAACAGTAACCTCATCATCAACTTTATAACTATCCAATAAAGCGCATTTATCCTGAACAAATTCAATTAATAACATCTGTGGATATTGTTCATTAGTTACAACTACTAACTCACGCTTTTGAAAGCCACTTTTCCCTACAGTCTGCGTTTGATTGATCTTTTTAATTTTTCCTGATATTTCCATAGCCTTTTTTTAGTTATCCAAATCTAAAACGTATTAATGCAGTCTAAGTGCATCAATGACAATAGGCATCTATCCAATATCAAACCTAACAAATCATAATCTGTTTACCGCTCGTATGAAATTGCTATTAGCACCTGCAAAAAGACAAGAAATTCAGTTAAGAACTAAATACCACCATCAGGTTAGCTTATTCCATAGGGGCAATTGACCATTGTATTGTAACATTATGTTCAATATCTTATTCTCAATAGGTCTAGGGAAATCTTGATTCAATTTACCGTAAGTAACATACCACATGACCACTATCTTCTTAATACCATCTTCGCGCATCTTCAGTGACAATGAATTTCTCCTAGCAGAACCAAATTGCTTTCCCTTAACTATTCTACCACCTATACCATCTTTCCTGTGTATGATATTCCCATTAAGACCTTCTCTTCCTGAAATCCCTACGTAGATCAGATTTATCAAACTTGGTTCTTCGGCAAAAATCAAATAAATACCACTACTATCTCTAGGGGCATTACAACAGCTCGATAGGTTATCGTTCTGAGCGTACTCAAACACTCCTTTCTCCTTATATTTCTCCAGATATTTAAACATCATTTATCCGTTTATCCCTCTAACCTCACGATTATAAATTTCATTAAACAACAAAGTTTTAAACATCATATTGGCCTTGTCATCAGTCATTTTGTTGTAGAAATCTAATTTTGTATTAATGAAGTTTAGTAATTCTCCATCGACCTCTTCTTCAAACTTATCTTTAATGTTACTCTTAGAATTTTGCTTATTGAAATACGCCATCAGCTCTTCATTATCATAAAGATTTTTCTTCACTCGGTTAAAATCTACTTTATCATCATCAGTGAGCTCTAGACCAAAGGTGTCATTCAGTACTTTTATAATTTTAGTCAAGAAATCAACTTCTTCATCTGGTTTTTGACCTGCACCACCAGGAGTCATCCCATAATCCTCACCGTCCTCAGATATAAGGTTTAGATCTGTAGTGAATTTGTATTGAATTTTATAACTATCTAACTGAATGTCATTAACTACGTCTACTGGTAAATCATTCTTTACATAAGGTAGCTTTTTAAGTAAAGCAGTTATAAAGACATACTTCTTCTCTAGATCAATATCTGTAAAATCTATTACTTGACTAAGAAAACGATAGATCTTAGTGTACGATTTTGCGGCAGCTTTAAAAGCAATCTTGTGTTCTTCTTTTAGTTCATTGTTAAATCGTTTTGCTATCGCCCCTAGAATAGGTTGTAGCGCTTCCATTTGATCGCTAGGCTTAAAGAATATTTCCGCAAAAGCTTCCACTTCGGACTCATAGAATACCTTGAAACTATCTACTACGTCTAGGATTTCATAAAGACTATTAGGATCAGTTTCATTTTCTTCTTCCATGTAGTTCTTACCGTAGAAATGTTGAAAATCTGCACGGACTAATTCTGGATCGTTCACGAAATCCAGCACCATGGTAGAATCTTTACCTCTTCTATTTCTATTCAAACGAGATAAGGTTTGAACGGTACTTGCGCCACCCAATTTCTTATCTACAAACATGGTATGTAGTAATGGCTCATCAAATCCAGTTTGAAATTTATTGGCCACGATTAAGATCCTATTAGAAGGTAATTTTAAAGCCTCTGGAATACTGATTTTACCCTCTAAATTATTCATATTTACCTCTGTAAACTCCTCATTTGTTTCTGGATCTTTTACGGTACCAGAAAAAGCGACTAGAGCACGATAAGGCAAATCCATTTCTTTTAAAATCACATCAAACTTTAATTTAAAACGAACGGCATGCAAACGAGATTTAGTCACTAACATCGCTCTTGCCTGACCTTGTATCTCCTTATGCGTCTTACTTGTAAAATGTTCGATCATGATACGCGCTTTCTTCTCTATGGCGTGATCTTGTAGATCTACATAATTGGCCAGCACACGTACTGTCTTTTTCTTATCATATTCCTTGTCTTCAATTTCAGTACGCTTTACTAACTTATAATAACGCTTAAAAGACATATAGTTTAAAAGAACATCTTTTATGAAACCTTCCTTAATGGCTTCTTCCATGGTATATTCATCAAAAGGTTCAGTTTTACCATTTGTTTTAGTACCGAATAGCTCTAGGGTTTTAGGTTTAGGAGTCGCCGTAAATGCAAATTGAGATAAATTAGGTTGCTTGCCTTTTTTGCGTATTTCCTCTGCTATGATCTCGTCTGCTGTTTTGATTTGAGATTCTTCTTCGGCAGATTCTTCTAGGCTTAGTGCTTTGCGCATTTGTCTGGAAGACTCCCCTGATTGGGAACTATGAGCTTCATCAATTAAGACCGCATACTTTCTATCTGGATAATTAGTAACAACTTTGGCTATTACAGGGAACTTTTGAATGGTGGTGATGATGATTCTCTTTTGATCTTCAATAGCTTCTTTTAAATCTTGAGAAGTAGATTTTTCATCTATGTAAGCCACTACTCCTGGTGTATTATCTAATTGCCTTATGTTGTTCTGTATTTGTTTATTCAAGACGCGTCTATCTGTAACTACGATTACAGAATCGTATAAGGCTTTAGTGTCTGTGTAATTTTGATAAAAATTAGCCAGTCTATAGGCTAGCCAAGTAATCGTATTAGACTTTCCCGAACCTGCCGAATGTTGAACTAAATAGTTCTTACCTGTTCCGTCTACTTTTAATGCTTCTAGAATACGCAATACGGCTCTACGCTGGTGAAATCGTGGGAATAGTAATTTAGTTGACTTCTTCTCTTCTAGTTTTCTGGTGGTTGCGTTATAAACTTTTTCTTTATCAGTTTGTACGCTTATAAAGTTTTGAACGAGATCCATTAAAGAATCTTTGCGTAATACATCTTCCCAAAGATATTCTACAGCAAAACCTGTATCTGAATGATTCTCTAAACCCGTATTGAATGGTAAGAAATAAGTTGATTTCCCTTTTAACTCAGTGGCCATAAAGACCTTTTCTGTACCCACGGCAAAATGTACTAGACAACGCTTAAACTCCAGAAAGGGTTCTCCTTTAGGGTCACGATCCTGCATAAACTGTTTAATGGCGTTGTGATGGTTCTGTCCAGTTAGTGCATTTTTAAGCTCTGCGGTGACTACTGGTATTCCATTGATGAATAAAACAATGTCTATCTCATTATTATTACGACTAGAATATTTTAATTGACGTACAATGGACAATCTATTTTTAGCATAAGCGACCTCATGCTCTGGTGTTTTATTATGAGCAGGTTTAAAGTAAGCCAGTTCTAATCGCTGTCCACGATCTTTGACTCCATTTCTCAACACTTCTAAGGTCTTATTCTTAGTAATGTTTTTAGCAACGTTTGCAACGATCTTTTCATCTACTGCTGTACCATACTGTTTGCTAAGCTCGTCATACTTCTTAGGCTGCGTGGTTTTTATAAAAGCGATGATTTCAGACGGTATCACGCACAAGTCTTTATTATATAGCTGTGGCGATACACTGTGATATTCTTGTACCGTTTGTACTAAGTACTTTTCTATATGTTCTTCAAAATGTACCTCTTTCGTTCCTGTTGCCATTGATTTCCTTTTTATCTCTTACGACCTGCTCTGCCTACTTAAATTTATTTTGTTCTCCTTTTCGTACTACTATGCAGCGGTATAAACCTTTATTATTTCGCTTTCGCGAAAGCGAAATGAAAGAAAGCACACTATTATTTATGATAAGCTGTTCTACATAAAAAATATGCTTTCCATCTTATCTTTTTATTCCTTAATGTCCCGATGGTGTCCCATTAAAATCCTCAAAACACCTTTACTATCAAATAATTACGATTTTACTTCTATTTTTAGCTCAAATTTTGACCCTCTTATGAGCCCTTTTTATTTTTTACAAGATCTCCTTTTGAGCCCTTTAAAAAACACCTAATCTATTGTTGTTGTTGTTGTTGTGACCTAATCTGTTGTTTTTATTCTTATCTATGAGCCCTTAATGAGCCCTTTGACTTTTTGTTTATGAGTCCTTGTTGAGTCCTTTTAACACATATACAGTACCTACACCTGTAGTTCCTATTTTTTCAATATAATTTTTTTCTAATTCATTTAAATATCGAGTAGCCGTGGCTTTACTTACCTCGCATAACTCTTGGACATCAGTATTTGTTATCACTTCATTTTCTTGCAGGAATAATACAATTTTTACCAGTTCTTTTTTTAAACCCATATTAAGGAGTCCTGTGTCTGTGTAACTCATTAATGTTACTTGAAAATCTGGAGCTTCATTAGCAAAAATGGGTGGTGCTATTTTATGCGCCTTGCATGCATTTATAATTTTTATAGTACCACGTCCCCAAGACTCAATATATCCTGCTCTAAATAAGGTATTAGCAACGTCTGGATTAAAAGGTTTTGAGGGATGTTTTTGAGCTAATCTCTCTACTGTCCAATTTTCTGGTAGTTGCCCTTCATTCCAAATGATGATTTTATCGCTATAAACACTTATTTGAATAGGGATACCGCTACTGTAATCTTTATGCGCAATTGCGTTTAAAACGGCTTCTCTTATGGCATCTTGAGGAAAAGTAAACTTTTCTTCACGTGCTCCAGATGCTGTATAGGTAATGCTTGCTTTATCGTATTTAGTTCTTAACAAGTCTAAGGCTTCTTCTGCCTGTTCTAGTAGATTGCCTGTTACCTCATCCTGATATTTTAAGTTATCATCACTTTCAAAAAAACCTATTTTAATAGATGCGCCTGTGAAGTATTTTTCTGGATTGGGATGAAACAATAATATGGCGGCTCTTTTAAGCAATTTTTGATCGTCTGCAAATAGGTTGAGGCTTTCTAATAATTCTTGAGGAGTACCTGCTACATCTTCTTGTGACAATCTATTACTTTTGGCTGCTTTAGTTGTGAAAACACTAAAAGTCTCTTGTTTTAAATCTTCTACCGTAACCTGAGGCACAGGTACGGCATCCCACTTTTTTCCCTGACGTTCTAATAAAAATTTAGTGAGTGCAGCGCCTTTGAGTTCTTGTAAAGTACTACCAGAACGGTAATAGTATTTACCACGTAAACTTATAGGAAATGGATAAGGTTCTACGACTATTTCTATATAGTCTAAACCATCTTTTGTGTGCAAATTGACCGCTGGCATAACGCCCAATACATCACGTATTTGATTAGGCAAATCTTCTAGCAACTTTTGAGCATTGCTTATACCTTTTACAACACCATGGTCATCTATGCCTATAAATAGCGTACCACCTTGGGCATTTGCAAAGCCAGATACCCATTTAAGATATTTCTCGTGCCAGGATTCTTTCCACTCTATATGCTGACTCTCTACCATAAATTAATTTTTAGACGGTGCCTGCCAGTCTCTTACATCTATCTTACCAGTGACCACTTCACTAATGATGGACTGACGATAAGATTTTAGTTTTTTGATTGAAGTTGCTGTTCGAATAATGGCATTTTTTATGTTATAGTTTTGACTTTTGATTTGTTCAACTATTTGAGTTTGCTCGGATAGCGGTGGCAAGGTTGTGAAAGCGTTTTTCAAGTCATTTACATTAAATCTAAAGACCTTAATTCCAGTAGCATACTTTCTTAATTCTTTTAGAAAAACTTTTGACGAATAAAATAAATATTCGGGAACCATTTTGTTTTCCTTAGTTCTAATTAACATCTGTTCTCCACCTAATAATCCCTGATCATTTCTATTGTAAAACGCCGAATGACCCAAATCTTCAATTGTCTCAGAGGTTGAAATTATGATTGTATCTCCAAAATAAACAATTTGGGAGTCTTTATAAAACTCTTCATTTACGTAATATTCAAACTTCTTCATTCACCTCTTCTACTTTATATGTTTTACCATATTGTAGGGCTACATAATCCCCATCACTCAATAACTCATCTTTCTTGAAAGTAGAATTTCCTCGAATTAATTCACATATAGCAAAAAGTCTATTTACCTCCCAATGCTCAGGAATTTCACCCAGCCACTCGATGCCAGAGTCTTTCATTTTGGCATTTGGATTGAGGCCTTTAGTGACTGCCTCGTGAATGATGGCCTGGCGTTGTGCTTGTAGTATTTTTATGAGTTGCTCCTTTTTTTCTATAAGCGCATCTATGATTTGGGTTTTGTGGTCTAGGTAAGTGGCTATTTGGGTTTGTTCTTCTTTAGGCAAAGTGAAACAAGGTATTTCAGCCATCTCACCATTCATGATTTTAGCACCATTCGTGTCAGGCCTTTTATAAAAAGGAGTTAAAAATTGTAATAAATAAAGGTAATATCTTAGACTGAGATCTTTAACTGGCTTTAATGTTCCACAAACGTTGGTACAATTGAATTTTCCTAATCTCTCAAATACCACACCTGTGTTAGCTCCGTCAGTAGTCCAAGTCAAAATATTATCATCAAAATCAAATGTATCAATAAAGCCTAAACAACCATTATTTTTGGTTTGGGAAGAAAAAACTGGATAACTACCATTGAGTTTCAATTCCTGTTTAGAAATAACTTTTCCTCTTCCTATTTCAAAAAAGTATTTGATTTTTCCTTCATTCCAATGAGTGGGAATTTCATCAACCCAATGAAATTTCGCTTTTTTTAAATTTTCGTATGTCTTCATTGGGCTAACAAATCATTTAACAGTGCAGTAATGTCTTTTTCAAGATCTATGATCTCTGCTTTAATTTCGGCAGCTGGTTGTAAGCCTTTATACTCATAAAAGTACTTGGTAAAATTAATCTCGTAGCCTATACGTGTTTTATCATAATCGATCCAGGCTTCTGGCACGTGTGGTAACACCTCGTTTGTAAAATAGGTTTCTATATCATCAGTAAGTGGCACGTTTTCTTTATCACGTTTTTTAGAATCTGGTTTTGGGTTGCCCTTGACCATTTTCATTGTACCGTTTTCATCATACAGCGGTTGCTCTATGGTTAATTGATAAAAGCCAAAATCATCGTTATTAAAGATTTTGCTGTGTTCGCTTTCGCGAAAGCGGGAATATAAGTCTAGTAAGGATGCGATATGAGCATCTGTCAATTCATTACGTTTATTACCAAGACTCTTTTTATTAGATCTAGCAAAAAGATATTCTGTTTCTTCTTTACCTTTTGCATTAGTTCCTACTACTTTGCTAGCGTTACCGTTAATGAGTTGCACTTTCCCTTTGCGCTCTTCAGATTTTTTATTTGTTAAGAACCAAATGTATGTATTGATCCCTGTGTTATAGAACAGGTCTTTAGGTAAGGCAATGATGCACTCTAACCAGTCGTTTTCTATGATCCATTTACGTATATCGCTCTCGCCACTACCTGCATCTCCCGTAAATAGTGGAGAACCGTTAGTTACTACACCTATACGAGAGCCGTTAGTCTCGTCCATCTTATCAATCATGTGTTGTAAAAACAACAATTGTCCATCACTGGTGCGTGGTGTACCGGCGTAAAAACGACCGTTAGGATCTAGGGCTTCGTTTTCTATAAAATTCTTATCCTTTTTCCAAGTCACTCCATACGGTGGGTTTGCCATCATATAATGGAACTTCTTGCCTGGGAATTGATCATCTGTAAACGAGTTGCCGTGTTTTACATCTCTAGGATTTTCTCCAGAGATCAATGCTTCAGATTTTGCAATGGCACAAGATTGCTCGTTTAATTCCTGACCATAGGTTAACATGGTAGGTTTAAAATTTGAGTTTTTACAGATCTCGTCCAGCACATAATTCTTACCTAGATTTACCATACCACCTGTACCACAGGCAGGATCAAAAATGGTGCGTATGATACCAGACTTGCACAACTCCTCTTTCTCAGGTGTGAAAATAATAGCATTCATTAATGCAATTACATCACGAGGCGTAAAGTGCTCTCCAGCGGTTTCATTAGACTGCTCGTTTGAGATACGTATCAACTCTTCAAACACATAACCCATACTGTGGTTATCAATAGTGTCTTGATGTAGATCAATCCTACAAATGGCATCGATCATTTCATACAGCAAACGATTTTTAACCAATCGAGCTATGACCTTATCAAACTGAAAACTCTCTAGAATGTCTCGAACCTCTGGATTAAAACCATTGAGGTAGTTATTGAAATTGATCTCTATGTATTGCGGTTCGTCTTTTAAGGAATGAAGCGTGTGCTTAGACGTATTATAATAGGTTAATCCGCCAGCTGCCTTTTTAAGAATAGGATCCAAGCTCTGGTCGCTAACTTTATCTTTAAAGTCATTATAGCTCTTACGTACTTTCTCATTCACGTTTTCAAGCATACAATCCAGCCTGCGTATCACCACAAAAGGCAACAGTACATCTCCTATCTCATTTTTCTTAAAAGAATCACGTAAGACATCGTCTGTAATTCTCCATATAAATCCTACGTCTACTTTGTTTGTGTTGGTGGTCATTTGTTGCGTTCTATGTTGTAAAAATATAATCTAATTATGCAGTACACCTGCAATTATGCGAAATTTAAAAAATTTGATTTTCTATCTCCTTCTATACCGTTATTATTGGCTTTAAAAAAATCAATGTGATTTTGTAAATCTTGTATCAATTCTCTTGATAAATTAAAATTGTCATAGTTAGCTAAACTTGAAAAACTTAATTCTCTTCCTTTGGTAATGACTTTTCCTGTTCCATCAAAATAATTAAATGTATCTCCCGAATAAACACGGTGGTAATTAGTCAAAACTGTTCTATCGTGCTCTGCTTTAGTCTCTTGACCTCTTTGATCTCTGTAAGTTACTAAAGTAAACTTAGGGCTCACGCTAGTAACTTCTTTAACGGCTTTTCTAACAACTGGGCTTATTTGTTCATAAGGAACACATTTGTCTCTGTTAGTATAAATAACAATATTAATTTTAGAATTAGATTTTATCGCTAAAGTCTTTAATAATGTCTCCAGGTTACTTGAAAACAAGCTTCTATCAGAAGTGATATAAGGATCTATTATTATAATATCTGTAACAGGCATAGAAAAATCTTCTAAATCTTTCCATGCCTTAAACTCAGCACCATTTATTTTTAATTTTTTTTCAAATAAGTAGTCGCTTTGGCTTATAAATAATCTATTTAGAACTTCTATTTCTTCTCCAACTTCACCAACTAAAACGCATCCAGCATTTTTAAATTTTAAAGTTTCAGCATCCTCTAACAAATAAACTGAGGATAGTTTATTAGCACAAAAACCATTAGACGAATTTGATTTCAAAGGTCTTTTAGGTTCTTTATAATTTATTTTGGTGCTATGTTGAATATAGTGGGTAATCAAATTTAAGTTTACCGCAAGTGAAGTAAATCATATTGATAAAGTTCTTTGTGTTTCTATAACCCCTAGCTCTTTTCTTGGCCAACTGTATTTTTGAATTGAGCCCCTCCAATATCCCGTTATTGATTCTACTTTCTATATAATTGATGATACCGCTCCAGTGCGCCCTTATGGTATTTGCCGCTTTTCTAAATGGCTGTATTCCTGATTCATCTGCTATATCGCACCAGTAGGCCAGGTATGATTCTGCCTCCTCCCTATCCCTTAGTTCCCAAAACTCTGCAAATAACTGCTTGAGCCTGTATCCCTCTCCCAACAGGGGATAGTACTCCAAGAGGATATCCCTTTCATGTTGGAGCCTTGGTGAGAGCTTGTTCTTGAGCAAAGTGTACTTATGCCCCTTTAGTAGTTCATTGCCCTTTCGCTCAAGTTTTCTAAGTTCATCCATTGCCTTGTTTACCTCTTTGACCACGTGGAACTTATCAAATGTTACCGCAGCATCGGGCAGGTGTTTCATACAGCCAGATATGAATGCTGGGGACATATCTATGCATACCTGTTTGATATCCTTGGTCTCTACTTGTTTTTGTTCTAGATATTCAACAGATCTTTCAATACAGTCGGCACCTTTGCCTTCAGTAGCAAAAAGAACACGACGCTCTTGTAGATCAACCATGGTAGTAAGATAGTTATGTCCCTTCCTAGTAGAGGTCTCATCAAAACCTATCTGTTGTGGCTGCTCTACAATATCTTCACGGTGAGCCTTGGATATCCAATAGTTGAACACGGTCCATAATCTGTGGGGGTTGACCCTCACAATTTCAGCAGCCTTGTTCACCGGCATCTCATTCTCGATCAATAGAAGGGAGAATGCTTCAAACAAGAGGGTAAAACCACTATTGGGACGAGCCCAGGGAACAGACTGGGTCTTGACTGAACCATCGGATTGCTTGACCCTGGGAACCCTTGCATGCAGATAGCAAGTATGCTGGAAGAAATTAAGGTGCTGCCAACTAAGCCCGACCGTGTCGTGAGCCGTTGACAGGCTATCATCATCAATAGAAAAACGATGACCTCTTGTAAATCCAATATATATATCGAGGCGGGAATTTAAATCGTCAAACTTAATCTCCTTTATGAACCAGGGCGCTTCTAGGCCGAGAGCGATTGTAAATATTTCTTGTGAATTCATAGATTCAAAATTAGCAAGAAATCATTTACCCACTACAAACAACATAGAGCCATAAATCTTGGGTTCACTGAACTTTTTCATGGGTAAAACGTGTGCATTATCGTGTGCAGCACGTAAAATAACATAAATTGAGGACATAAAAAAACGGCTTGTGCGAACACAAACCGTTGATTGATAACAAATTACCTTAGTAGCGAGGACTGGACTCGAACCAGCGACCTTCGGGT
>CAWILF010000014.1:0-63252 GCA_963836885.1 uncultured Flavobacteriaceae bacterium
CGGGATTCAATCTGTTGTCCCACTAGGACTCGAACCTAGAATGACGATACCAAAAACCGGAGTGTTACCATTACACCATGGGACAAATTGGGCTGCAAAAATAATACAAATTGGAAAATGTGCAAACGAAATACGAAAAAATATTGCCTCCTTTTTATACGCTCCATTTATATACCGCGTTAGATTAACTTATAGTAGGGATAATTCTTATTTTCGCCCGTGATACGCAGCATCATGAATTTAGATTACAATAGATTGAATAAAATAGTGGGCTGGATCGTTTTTGCGATCGCCCTTTTTGTTTTTTGGAGCACCGTAGAACCTACGGTAAGCTACTGGGATGCAGGAGAATACATCGCCACCTCTTCAAAGCTTGAGGTAGGACACCCACCGGGAGCTCCACTGTACCAGATGCTGGGCGCTACCTTCTCCATGTTTGCCATGGAAGCAACGGATATTGCATATACCGTTAATTTACTGGCCGTTTTCTCAAGTGCATTCACCATTTTATTCATGTTTTGGTCGCTGACACTACTTCTCAAAAGGCATATTCTCAAGGAAAAGGTGAACGACATCATGATACTGGGAGCCGCCGCGGTAGGCTCACTAACTTATGCGGTAAGTGACAGCTTCTGGTTCAACGCCGTTGAGGCAGAGGTCTATGCGCCAGCAGCGCTTCTCATGAGCCTTATGTTTTATCTAGGGCTATTGTGGGAACGTGATATGATGTTGCCGCGCGGCAATCGCTGGCTGGTATTGATCTCATTCATCGTGGGACTCTCATTTGGTATTCATTTTATGGGGATTCTTACCATTCCCGCCATCGGGATGTTGTGGTATTTCCGTCATTATAAGAAGGTAACCATTCTCAATTTTATCGTGGCAAATGTTGCGGTAATCGCAGTTTTATTGTTCGTATTTAAATTATTGCTGCCCTACACACTCAGTATTTTTGGCTATCTGGAAGTGTTTTTCGTAAACAGCGTGGGACTTCCGTTCAACTCTGGGACGGTCATCGCGCTACTTCTTGTGGTGGGAATATTTGTGTTGTTGATCTCGCTTTCGCGAAAGCGTAACCTTCCACTATTAAATACCCTAACCGTTTGTGTGATGTTCATTCTAATAGGTTTCTCCTCCTGGGTAATGTTGCCCATAAGAGCCAATGCGGGAACACCGATCAATGAAAACAATCCAAATGATGCCCGTGCGCTCCTCGCCTACTACAATCGGGAGCAATATCCCAGTCCGGCACTTTTTTACGGGAAAGCGTTTACCGATATGTACGCAGGTCTGGATCCCGACGAACCATACGTGGACGAAAAGCCCAAATATGAAAAGAACTACGAGCTGGGTGAATATGTAATTGTCAATCAGTATGAGGATGCCCTGCAAAATACGCACGTAGATCACAACGGCTACTTACCCAGAATGACAGATGGCTCCCGAGCCAAGAACTATGTGAATTTCATGGGTGGCCTCAATTATACCATCTCGCCGGGTTATGAAACCAATCCCGAATTGTTGAGTATCCTAGAGGATTACTCGCGCCAGTTTGAGCGCGGCCGCATAGACGCCGAAGAATATATAGAGGTACTGAGTTTATTGCAGCGCGAGGAAGCAATTACCATTGAGAAACCAGGTTTTGCGGACAACATGAGATATCTGGCCCAGTACCAGATAAGTTATATGTACCTGCGCTATTTTATGTGGAACTTTGTAGGAAGACAGAATGATGTGCAGGGAGAATGGGGACAATTTAATGGAAACTGGTTGAGTGGCATCACGCCCATAGATGAATGGCATCTGGGAACCCAGGATGAATTGAGTGAAGACATGCTCAACAATAAGAGCCGGAACACTTATTTCTTTCTCCCGCTTATTTTGGGCTTGATCGGTGCGGTCTTTCATTATAAACAGGATTTAAAATCGTTTTATGTAACGCTGGTGCTATTCCTTTTCACGGGACTGGCGATCATTTTTTACCTCAACCAGAGTATGTTTCAGGTGAGGGAACGGGATTATGCCTACGTGGGATCATTTTTGGTTTTTAGTATGTGGGTAGGGATGGGAGCTTATGCCGTTTATCTGGCTCTTAGAAAGTTTCTATCTTCAAAACCTGCACAGATCATAACAATTACCGCTTGTCTTGCCGCCGTACCCCTACTCATGGGCTTACAGAACTGGGACGATCACGACAGGTCTGATAAGTACACTGCTCTTGCCAGTGCAAAAAAATATCTGGATAGTTGCCTGCCCAATGCGCTCATCTTTACCATAGGTGATAATGACACCTTTCCACTGTGGTATGCGCAAGAAGTGGAAGGTTACCGCACCGATGTGCGTGTGGTCTGTACCTCGCTCTTGAGCACGGACTGGTATATGGACGACATGAAAAAACAGGCATGGGACAGTGAGCCGGTTCCCACCACCATGGTTCATGATCAGTATAAATATGGAACTAGGGATGCTATTATTTTTCCCGGTAAAGAACGCCTTCAGGACATCGTAAGCCGCACGGGATCTAACTTCAAGGTTCCCGATACGGTAGATCTTGCAGCATGGATGGAATGGGTCAAGAGTGATAAGGAGTTTACGAAAGGTTATTTTGCCAGCAATGGAATTCCTGATCATACCTTTCCTACTAAACATATACGAATTCCCGTTAATAAGGAAGCAGTCCTTAAAAACGGTATCGTGGCCCAAAAAGATGCCGATCTTATCGTAGATGAAATTGTCATCACCATCAACAACAGCTTCGTTTACAAGAACCGTATGTTTATGCTGGACATCATCAATGCAAATAACTGGGAACGTCCTATATATTTTTCTGGTGGTGCCTTTGGCGATGATGATTACATCTGGATGAAGGACTATCTTCAAATGGACGGTTGTGCCTACAGGTTAGTTCCCATTAAAACGATTCCCGAAGATCCTAGAGATCCATTTGACATGGGAAGAATTGATCCTTTATATTCTTATGGGATCATTAAAAATTGGGATTGGGGTAACGGTGGCAGTCCAGACATTTACCATGATGTAGAAACGCGCCGCAATAGTGTAGGCTATCGGAGTAATGTAACCCGAGTTGCCGAAGCGCTTACTAAGATAGGCGAACTCAAAAAGGCAGAAGAATTGCTGGATATAGGTATGGAACACATGCCACTTGATTACTATGGCCATTATTCCATGATCGAGCCATTTGTTTCTGGATACTATGAAGTGGATAATATTGCCAAAGCGCAAGATCTACTGACAAGAGTCATTGCTAAGTATAAGGATGAGCTGGATCATTATAAAGTGCTGGGCCTAGAAAACCAGATCGATGCGCGTATGGAAATACAAGCTGCAATAGTTAGATATAACAGTCTTGTAGAAGTTGCGGTGTTTTATGAAGATCAGGAAATGCTGGATAAACATGCCGAGGTATATAATTCCTATGTAAAGGCGTTCCCTAGATTTTTTGATGAAGATTTCTATATTAATGCTGATGGAAGTTACAACGAAGAATTCCCGAGTGACGCAGCCGAGCGTGAATTGCGCGAGCTTCTAGAGACTGAGGTTGATAATGTGACTACCGAGCCCTACATCGATACCATTCCCGATACCGAAGAGTAATGAGTTGGTATCCCGATCGCATACCCGATTGGTTTGCTTCCATATTCAATGAATTCACCTGGCACAAAGACCGGAATGTAAACGAAGTGTACCTAACCTTTGATGATGGGCCGACTCCCGGAGTTACAGAATTTGTGCTGGAAACGCTCGCAACATTTAATTTTAAAGCTACCTTTTTCTGCATCGGGAAATGTGTCGAGGAACATCCCCTACTTTTTCAGCGTATAATGGATGAAGGTCATGCGATAGGCAATCATACCCACAACCATTTGAACGGCTGGAAAACGACTACAAAGGATTATATAACAAATGTTGCGAAGGCTGGTGAAATTATACCTTCAATGTTATTGCGTCCACCTTATGGTAGAATTAAGCCAAACCAAGCAAAGGAGCTAAGAGAACTAGGCTATGAAATTGTAATGTGGGATGTTCTTTCTGGGGATTTTGATCCAGATCGAAATTTACTTTCATGCATGAGTAGCATTAAGGATAATACTCGACCGGGAAGCATTATCGTTTTTCATGATAGTATGAAGGCTCAAGAACGGTTAATAAATATACTGCCGGGCTTCTGTGAATATCTGGTAGAACAGAGCATTACTTCTAGAGCATTATTGCAACCTTAGATATATTGCTGTAAGATATGTACCAGCGTGTTCACGTCCTGTACACCGCTTTCACGCCATTTCATCTCACCATTTTTATAAAGAATAAAAGTCGGTAATCCCTTGATGCGCAGCGCCTCGGCAATTTCTGGATTTTTATCCACGTCTATTTTTATAAATTTTGCCTGATCGCCCATGACCGCCGCCACGTCTCTTAATAACGGATGCATGGAAAGCGATTCTTCATTCCAGGTCGTAAAGAAATTGAGTAGAACGGGTACATCTGTATTTATAATTTCGCCAAATTTAGACATAGTAGATAATGTTTAATTGGTAATACTCAAATGTAATTAAAAATAGCTAATAATTAGTGGGTTGGGAAAATTGACAAAAGATCTGCTGGCGCTGACATAGGACTTAAGACTTTGTCAGCGGGAAAATGACGAAAGACTGCTGTCGCTGACTTAGGACTTAAGACTTTGTGGGAGATGGAAAACAATGAAAATCTTACAGTAAGTAAATGCTCTCGACTGCGCTCGAGCTGACATTGAAACATTGCATAATATGTGGAAAACTCGATAAAGGTGGAAAAATGACAAAAGACTGCTGTCGCTGACTTAGAACTTAAGACTTTGTGGGAGATGGAAAGCAATGAAAATCTTACAGTAAGTAAATGCTCTCGACTGCGCTCGGGCTGACTTTAAGGCACTACTTCGACAGGCTTAGCAACCAGCTCGAGCTTACATTGGGATAATGCATTATGTTGGATAAAAATCTTGCGTGTCTGGTCGAACTGATTATAGGATTTCTTAGACCACTCTCTTTCCTGTCTTCCCTTTCTTCAAGGTTATGACCGTAATCTCCGGCCAGATGCCGGCGCGTCCTTTGTAGCCCAAGAAACCAAAACCGCGATTTACATTCAAGAAACGACCGTATTCCTTGTAAATCCCTGCCCATTTTTTATAGGCAAACCAGGCCGGGCTTAGTTTTATAAATCCAGGGATCTCAATGCCGAATTGCATCCCGTGGGTGTGACCACTCAATGTCAAGTGATAATTTAAATCGCGTTCCTTTACTTGTAAATCCCAGTGTGTAGGGTCGTGGCTCAATAACACCTTAAAATCTTGTGCGTTCAATCCTTGCGAGGCTTTGTCGAGATCGCCATATTTTGGGAAGCGGCCGCCGCCCCAGTTCTGCACTCCTACGATGGAAATACTGTCTGCGCCCTTGGTTATTTTTTCGTTTTCATCCATCAAGAGACGCCATCCCATTTTTGACTGGATATCCTGCAGTTCTTGAAGGTTTTGTTTTTTGGCAGCTGGGGTTTGCCACTGCACATAATCGCCATAATCATGGTTACCGAGGACAGAATAAACACCGTCTTTTGCCTGGAGCGCACCAAAAACCTCTTCCCAACCGTACATCTCACTCGACGTATTGTTGACCAGATCTCCAGTGAATAAAATCACATCGCTCGCCTGCTCATTGGCAAGTTCGATCGCATATTTCACTTCTTCCCTATCATCAAAACTCCCTACGTGAATGTCGCTGAGCTGGGTAATTTTATAGCCGTCAAAAGCGTCGGGAAGATCCTCAAAACTCAATTCATAACTACGCACCTGGTAATCATATTTGCCACGCCACGCACCGTACAAGATTGCTCCAAAAGGCAATGCAGCCACTGCCAGACCCACTTTTGAAATAAATGCCCTGCGACTGTGAAAAAATGATGAAGATGTAGTTTCTAGGTTCCGCTTTCGCGAAAGCTTACCTATTAATCCCTCACCCAGTCTATAAATGTCCTCGCCAAACATAAATAGGATAAATACCAGTTTAAGTACAAAAAATGCAAGAACCATGGTCGTGGCAACGTCTCGCGCCGTGGAAACTACCGCCCTGTCGGCGTTGATGGCAAACTGAACGGCAACATTAATAATTACTGCAATGGAAATCGCGAGGTACAGCCATTTCCACCAGTGACCGCGTGAAAGTGTGCGCACCAGCTGGAATGAATAAATTTCAAGAACTACAAATACTACTACAACGATGATCCATCTCATGCGGCAAAATTACTATCTAAAAATCTTGAAAACTTGTACGGGACGTTAAGAAAAACTGTAAACATCAAGTTATTGTGTTATTAATGTGGAAAATATTACGAGCCAGGTATTTTTTACTACTTACTTGATGCAAGTTATAAATGCCTGACCAGTTAGTTTTCCGAAATTTCCTGCTATGAAATCCGACTTAGAATTTTCGCTCGTTTTTGATGCGCGTCAGCACAAATTATGGTCTAATTTTACCAACTGATTAGAAATTCCTACAACCTTCATAGTGACCAAAAACGATCCATACGCAGCATTACGATTTAAAGAATTCAACATTTTTTTAATGATGCGGTTTTTACTCGTTTTTGGGTGGTCCATGCAGTTTATCGCGATTGAGTGGGAAGTATATTCATTGACTAAAAACCCGCTGTCGCTGGCAATTATAGGATTGATGGAGTTTGTGCCCGCCTTTGGAATGGCTTTGTTTGCCGGTCATATCGTTGATCAGCGGGAAAAGCGCAATCTTCTCGCGTTGTGCATAGGTGCATTTTCATTGATAAGTCTTGGGCTCTTTTTATTGACCTGGCCAGAGGTAGTTGCTGGCTGGTCCACAAATAGGATTTTGTATTCTATTTATGCTCTGGTTTTTTTTGGAGGTTTTTTAAGGTCTTTTTTTGGTCCAATATTATTTTCACTCATCGCACTGATTGTTCCCAAAAAGTCCTATCCCAATGCGGCAACCTGGAGCAGCTCCATGTGGCAGATTGCCTCAGTAGTCGGCCTAGCATTTTCTGGGTTTTCAATAAGTTGGTTTGGCGTACACTGGTCGTTATGTATTGTATTTAGTCTAGTCGTTTTGGCATTTATTAGCGTGTTTTTTATTGCTAAAAAACCAATTTTAAATACTAAAATCAACGAACCTATAAGAGAAAGCTTGAAGGAAGGCTTGAGCTTTGTTTTCAGGACCAAATCAATTCTGGGAGCTTTGACGCTTGATATGATCTCTGTACTCTTCGGTGGTGCAGTTATTTTATTGCCCATTTATGCCCAGGACATTTTAAAGGTGGGAAGTGAAGGTTTTGGAGTATTGCGGGCTGCTCCATCGGTAGGTGCGATCTTAACGATGATTGCAACGGCATACATCCCGATCAGTAAAAATGCGGGTATGAAATTGCTGGTAGCGATCTTTGGATTTGGGGTTTGCATCATCGTTTTTGGACTATCCACAATTTTCTGGGTTTCTGTGGTAGCACTATTTTTCAGCGGAGTTACGGATGGAGTTTCCATGGTCATACGCCAGACCATTCTCCAGCTCAAAACTCCAGATCACATGCGTGGTCGCGTGGCCTCGGTCAACTCCATGTTTGTGGGTTCTTCTAATGAACTGGGCGCTTTTGAAAGTGGCGTCACGGCAAAATTGATGGGAACGGTAACGGCAGTCGTCTTCGGCGGTACGATGACCCTGATCACCGTTGTCGCGACAGGAATTATCTCTCCTACCTTTAGAAAGCTGGACTTGAGAAAGGATTTTGAGGATAATGAAGCTGATTGAAATTACGTGAAAGTTTTTAGTTGTGAGTTGTGAGTTCAAGATTTAAGGTTTTTTACGGATATACGTGCCTATTCCCATCCCTAACCCTTCCCTGAGGTAAGGGAATTCCTTGATTTTTGGAAGGCAAGAATTTCTTTTAAAATTTATGAGGATTATTATTGTTTTGCTTTCGCGAAAGCGGAATAAATAAAGAAGTCCTTGTGCATAAAAACTTATAAATGATGCGCTGAATGAAGTAAATGCTGGGTACGTTCTTTAACTTTAGCATTCTTAAATTTTTACGATGACTAACGACGGTACAGACGATAAACGATTATTTCTCCTTGATGCTTATGCCTTGATTTTCAGGGGATATTATGCCTTGATAAAGAATCCCAGAATCAATAGCACGGGAATGGATACGAGTGCGATTATGGGATTTACTAATTCGTTGTTTGATGTAATACGTAGGGAAAAGCCAGAATATCTCGCCGTTGCCTTTGACAAGGAAGGTAGCACCGAGCGGGTAGAGCTTTTTGCCGATTATAAGGCAAACCGGGATGAAACACCCGAGGCCATACGCATCGCCATTCCTTACATACAGCGCATTCTCAAGGCCATGCACATTCCCATAGTCGTAGAAGCGGGCATCGAGGCCGATGACCTGATAGGAACACTTTCCAAGCAGGCTGAAAAGGAGGGTTTTACCGTATATATGGTCACGCCCGACAAGGATTATGCACAACTGGTCTCTGAAAATATCTTTATGTACAAACCGGCGCGCATGGGCAATGGCATAGAAATATGGGGGATTCCCGAGGTTCAAAAACGTTTTGAAGTAGAACGGCCGGAGCAGGTCATCGATTATCTGGGAATGATGGGTGATGCGAGTGATAACATTCCCGGCTTACCCGGTGTGGGCGATAAAACGGCCAAAAAATTTATCGCAGCCTACGGATCCATGGAAGGCCTGCTGGCCAATACGGACAAGCTCAAGGGAAAAATGAAGGAAAAGGTCATTGAAAATGCAGAACTGGGTCTGCTTTCTAAAAAACTCGCCACCATACGACTGGATTGTCCCGTTACATTCAGCGCCGATAAATACACGCTGGATGATCCCGATGTGGCAGCGGTGCACGAGATTTTTGACGAACTGGAATTCCGTCGGGCCAAGGAAACCATGGCCAAGATTTTTTCTAAGGAAATCGCAAATGTCAGTTCGAGCGCAGCCGAGAACGGTTCAGGTTCAACTCCTGAAGGTCAGTTTTCTTTATTTGATGCTCCCGGTTCTGGAACTAAAGCCGAGGCGCAGGCAACGGGAAGAAAAACCCTAGCCACGAGCGAGCATTTGTACCAACTCGTAGAGGAAGGCATGGGAATGAAATTATTCCTAAACCAACTTATGCAACAAAAAAGTGTGTGCTTTGATACCGAAACTACCAGTTTAGATCCGCTGGCGGCACAGTTGGTCGGGATTGCATTTTCTTGGGAAAAAGGCAAGGGTTTTTACCTGCCATTTCCCGCAGATCCTGACGCCGCTCAATCTTTAATCAAAGAATTGCAACCGTTTTTCAGCTCTACTACCATTGAGAAAATTGGCCAAAATTTAAAATATGACATCAAGGTTTTACACAAATATGGCGTGCGCGTGGCCGCTCCTGCCTTTGACACCATGCTGGCCCATTACCTGATCAATCCAGATATGCGTCATAATATGGATGTTTTGGCAGAAACCTACCTCAATTATACCCCACAATCCATTGTGGAACTGATCGGTAAAAAAGGTAAGAACCAAAAATCCATGCGCGATGTTCCGCTAGAAGATCAGAAGGAATATGCCGTGGAGGATGCCGATGTTACGTTCCAACTCAAAGAACACTTTTTGCCCGAATTAAAGTCTGCGGGAACGGATAAGTTGTTCAATGATATCGAGATGCCGCTACTACAGGTGCTGGCGGATATGGAAATAGAAGGTATAAATCTGGATGGTGTGTATTTGAGTTCGCTTTCGCGAAAGCTGACCGAAGACATAGAACAACTGGAAAAAGACATTTATGAAGTCGCCGGAGAGGAGTTTAATATAGGGTCGCCCAAGCAGCTGGGAATTATTCTTTTTGAGAAATTGAACCTCGTTGACAAACCCAAAAAGACCAAAACGGGTCAATATTCCACCGCCGAAGATGTGCTGAGCTACCTCGCCAAAGACCATGCGATCATTCAAAACGTGCTGGAATACAGAGGTTTGAGTAAATTAAAATCGACTTATGTAGATGCGCTGCCCAACCAGGTAAACCCTGAAACCCAGCGCATCCATACCAATTATATGCAGACGGTTGCCGCCACGGGACGACTGAGTTCTACTGATCCCAATCTGCAAAACATCCCGATACGCACCGAGCGCGGTCGTCAGGTGCGCAAGGCTTTTGTGCCGAGGGATGAAAATTACACGCTACTGGCTGCCGATTACTCGCAGATAGAACTGCGCATTATCGCGGCACTGAGCCAGGAAGAAAATATGATGGCTGCATTTAAAGGTGGCGAGGATATTCACGCCTCGACCGCAGCGCGCGTTTTTAATGTGCCGCTGGAAGAAGTGACCCGTGAGCAGCGTAGCAACGCAAAGACGGTGAACTTTGGGATTATTTATGGGGTGAGTGCTTTTGGTCTGAGCAATCAGACCGATCTGGACCGTACCGAGGCCAAAGAACTGATCGAAACCTATTACAAAACCTATCCCAAACTACGGGCTTATATGGACGATCAGGTCGCCTTTGCCCGGGAACACGGTTATGTGGAAACCGTTTTGGGAAGGCGTCGTTACTTAAAGGACATTAATTCTTCCAACGCGGTGGTGCGAGGCGCAGCCGAGCGTAATGCCGTCAACGCACCCATCCAAGGAAGCGCGGCAGACATTATTAAAATTGCCATGATCAACATCCACAAAAAATTCCAAGAACTGAACTGTAAGTCAAAAATGTTGCTGCAGGTGCATGATGAATTGGTTTTTGACATCCACAACGATGAGTTGGAAGACATGAAGAAACTGATCCAGGAAGAAATGCAGAATGCCTATACAATGGATGTACCGCTGGATGTGGAAGTGGGAGTTGGTGAGAATTGGTTAGAGGCGCATTAAGTGAGTTTTTGAGTCGGTGAGTTTTTGAGTTTTGTGAGTTTTTAGGGGAAATTTTTGATTGTTTATAGTTCTCGGCTATAGTATCTAGGCGAAACGTTTATTGATTTGATTTCAAAAAAGTTCTTGATGGGTTTAAATTAAATGTACGGTGTTTGTTGAACTGCTAGTTAACTCTTCGACATCTCAATTTCAAACCCTTACGCCAGCATGAACAGTTTTCCTGGCAGTGGTTTTATGACGCCCTTAAGTTCCATCGCCATGAGTAGGGAGGCGACCTTGTGGACGGGTAGTTTTAAATCTAGGGCAATGATGTCTAGCATTTCTTGATCTGCTTTTTTAAGGTAGTTGAAGATGAGTTTTTCATCGTCGTTCAATTCTACAAAAAGCTGTTTTTGGATGGCGAGATCCTGTTTTTTCTCCCATCCCAGTATGTAGGGAACATCGGCGGTTTTTGTAAGCATGTGTGCCTTGGACTGCTTGATGAGATCGTTGCATCCCATGGAATATTTATCGTTGATACGTCCAGGTACGGCAAAAACCTCTCGGTTATAACCACAGGCAAGGTCTGCAGTTACCAGTGAACCGCCCTTTGAGGCACTTTCTATGACTACCGTTGCCTCGCTCAGTCCCGCGATGATGCGATTGCGACCTAGAAAGTTTTTACGATCAAAATTATCCGTATGCCAGAAGTCGGTAATAAAACCTCCGTTTTCCATCATTTGCTCGTTGTGTGCCTCGTGGTTTCTGGGGTAGGTCTGATTGAGTCCGTGCGCGACTACTGCGACGGTCTGTAATTTATGTTCAATGGCCATGCGATGGGCAAGAATATCCACACCATACGCATAACCGCTAATAATCAACGGATTGAGCGGCGCGATCTCACTGATGAACTTTTCTAGGAAGGCTGAGCCGTTACTGGTAATTTGGCGTGTTCCCACAATGCTGAGCGTGTAGGGATTATCCATATCTATGTTTCCCTTCTCAAAAAAGATGATGGGGCCATCCACGCAGTATTGAAGGCGTTTGGGATAATCATCGTTATAATAAACGCGGTATTTTATGTTGTTTTCCTCAATATACCTGAGCTCGTTCTCAGCTTTTTTTAAGAGTCCGCTCTTGTTGGATATGAACTGCGCTTTTTTATCTCCTATTCCCTCAATGGCGGCGATGGATTTTGGGTTTTGGGCAAAAACCTCTTCTGCACTGCCAAATTCCCTGATGAGTTTTTTGGCAATAATGTCTCCTATGAAAGGTGCTTTTTTAAGGGCTAGGATTGAGAGGAGTTCTTGTGGGTTCATCGTGGGTGGATTGTTGAGAGGGTTTTTTGTGGGGTTCAGCTTTCGCGAAAGCTTCCTTAATTTAAAGCATCCAGCACTTTTTCATGTGATAAAACCATGGGTTTCCTAGCGGCTATTTTAAAGTCTGCAATAAACAGAACGGAAAGAAATAGGGAGAAATACACCACGCCCTGCTGACGTTCCAAAATGTTTTCTGCCAGCATGACCACAGCAAAAAGTATGAGTATGGAGGTACCCAAGTGATTGTTTTTTTTCAATCCCATAATAAGTAGTGAAAATAAAAACACTCCCAGCGCAAGAAGCCCCAGCAGACCCATTTTCAAATAAATACCGAGATACTGGTTGTGCGAATTATAGGAAATCTTCATAAGACCACTTTTTTTACTCTCATAACAATCCACCAGTTGATCCTTACCATCGCCTATACCATAGCCGAAAATCCCGGCTCCCGGAATGAGCTCAATGGCGCATTCCCGGATGGTATTTTTAATTTCTAGATACTGCAGGTCTGTTGCGTCCTTTGTGATCAACAACTTATTGAACTGCTTATTAAAGATAGGGGAAACCGAAAGCAAGCCCACAACAACAATGGTAGATGCAATAAACAGTGACCACAACTTAACTTTGTTGACCATCACGGCATAAAGTCCAAATGCGATCACAAAGGCCAGGATAGTAGATTTAAACGATAATAGGAGCAACAGTATAAATAGGACAACAATGATTACAACGGCGATGATCGCCTTCCAGAAAACCTTGGATAAATAAAATAAATACACCGCGCCTATGAGCGCGATGGCAAGGTGAAAGCTCAAATACAATGCGTCCATTCCCAAATATGCACCGTTTTCAAGCACATGTCTATGAAATACCTCGGGTGTTTTCAAGAGTTCAAAACCATGATAATAGGTAAAGAGTGCAATTATCATTACTGCTCCCACATAGGTTTTTATGAAGTTCTTTAAGTACTCTCTTATCTTAAGGACCACATCACTTGAAAGAAGGGAAATCGCAAGCGGGAACAGCAATAATGGAATGGAAGTTCCTACTTTTCTAACTCCATATTCCAGATTATCTGAATAGATAAGACTGGCGAGCATGGTAAGGTACAAAAGGGACATTGCTCCAAAAAAGCTCCAATTAAAACCTTTCTTATCTGACCTGAAAAAGTGGATCACGCAGGAGATAAAAAATAGGCCCACGACTATATTGCCCACCATTTTAGGCAGCAAGGGCATGGCAAACAGTCCGTAAAGTAGGAATATTACGGATTTATCATATTTATTTAATGCAACTGGTTCTTCCAATGGAGTGATGGGATTTAAGGTTACGAAGATGGTTAAAAAGCTGACCTTTTACAAAACAAAGCCCTTACCTTTGTTACTATAATTTTTCACCTTGAAAAAACTAAGGGTTTTACAGATAATTGAAGCGTTGGGCGGTGGCGTTTATAGCTATTTTACCGATTTATCCCATGTTATGGGACAAGATGAACGTATAGAGCTATTTATTGCCTACAGTAATAAAAGAAAAGAAATAAATCCAGATGATGTTGCTAAGGATTTTCATCCCAATTGCACGCTGATTTTACTAGATCTAGAGAAAGAGATCAACCCTAAAAAAGATTATAAGGGATATCTTGAAATAAAAAAGACCATAAAAAATATTGAGCCGCATGTAGTTCACCTGCATAGCAGTAAAGCGGGAATTTTGGGACGGCTTGCACTAAGGTCATTTAAAAATATAACATCTTTTTACACTCCGCATGGGTATTCCTTTCTACGTGAAGATATTACATCCAGTAAAAAGAGGTTTTACAAATCCATTGAATATAGCTTTTCAAAGCTTTTTTCAACTACTACAGTTGCTTGTGGAGACACAGAACTCCTGTATGCAAGAGAACTAAATAAATCTTCAAAACTTATACGCAATGGTATTGTGGTAAGTCTAATTGATCAATTTAAAAGCGACCACCAGAATAAGATCTTGACCGTGGGGATTGTGGGTAGGATAACTTATGCAAGATCGCCAGAGCTTTTCAACTCCATTGCACTGGCATTACCCGAAATCCAGTTCAAATGGATAGGAGACGGTGAACTGCGAGAAAAAATCACAGCTCCCAATATTCAAATTACCGGATGGTTTACTGATCGCAATAAGGCTCTGGAACACATGGCCAAAATTGATATTTATCTGCAGACCTCGCTCTGGGAAGGTCTTCCCATTGCACTACTAGAAGCAATGGTGCTAGAAAAACCTATTGTGGCCACTCATGTCATCGGTAACAAGGATGTAGTCGTTCATGGAAAGACGGGCTATCTTTTCAATACTAAAGATGAAGCCGTTCAATATATCAGAAAATTGAGCGATAAAAAACTAAGGGTTTCCATGGGAGACGCTGCTAACCAGCGGGCACGGGAATTGTATGACTGTCGCCGCAATTTTCACGCTCTGGTTGATCTTTATCTATCCTAGAGTTCCTGTAAATACTGGCAAAAATACTGATCCATAATGCGCTGAATGTAATACCGTCATAACGTATGAGGAAATCATCAGTAAGGTTAGAAGTAAAAAACAATATAAAAAAGAACAGTACGAGGCTATGTTTCATTTTCCACCCCATCCACAAAATATGAAACATAAAGACAATTGTTCCCAGTAAGCCCAATACACCAAATTTTAATAGAAAATCCAGATATTGATTGTGAGTTGGGAACTTCCATCTAGCGAGAAAGCGTTGATCGGTATCGATGTAAGCCTGGTTCAACTCGTCCTTTCCATCTGCCGCTCCCACGCCTAGCAATAGATCTTCTTGAGCTCGTTCCCATGCTGTTTTCCAGATGCTTACCCTGGTCACAAAGCTATTGAACACCTCGCCCTCTGGATTTTCAAAATCGTCCAGCTCGCCTACCTTGTCCATATGTGCAAAGGTGACTCTGGTAAATTTTTCCTTTACGTAGGGGAACGCTTTCGCGAAAGCGAGAAACATAACAGTCAGTAATAATACGGTTACAGTACTTATCGTGATCAATTTCTTGAGAGATACTTTTTTGAACAGCTGGAAAGCAATCACTATGAAAATTCCAGTTATCGCATTGACCATGGCAAGCCTTGTGTTGATCAATAGCAGAATACCCATCGCATTTATAAGGATCATTGACCAAAGTGCGATCTTTTTCCAGCTACTTTTAAGGATCTTGCCTGTAATTATATAAACAATGCTCACTACTAGAAGTGCAATGTGCATATTAAGCGCAGGGGCGTGCACTCCAGTACTGTTTGCAAAGGAATACCCCATTTCCCAAAGGTGAATACCGTTTAAATATTTACTGACCAACTCTGGTTCTATGATCAAGAATCTAATAAATAGGATATTTAATACACCTATAAATACAACGGAGTAGATCTTGAGAATCTTGAGAAGGTTAAATTTGAAACTCTGTCCTATTAAAAAAATGGGTAGTAACAATAGACTTACACGCTTTTCCATGTGTTTAAATCCTTCTGAAATTTCTACATTGTTCCATATAAATATAACGTCCAGTAGGAATGGAATGGAAATCAGAAAAATGGGCAGCCACTTCTCTTTTGAAAACCTCAATTTCTTGTAAAAAAGCAAATTAAAAAGGATAAAAACAATTATCGCAATTGTCCCCACTTTGCGGAAAACGATAATGCCAGCAAGTAGCGCCACCAGGATTTCATAGTGCTGCGCATAAGAGCTGCGTATTTTATTGAGTAGCTCTGAGAACATATTTCTTGGTAGTTTTGGGACGTTTTATAAATCCTTGATCATAATAAAAACAGAGCCATATCAATGGAAATACGCCTAACTTATGTTTTACGGCACTTCCCAGGTCTGGTTCAAAAATCCCCTGGATCAAGAAATAGGCAAACAGTAGGTGGAAGACCCAAAGTTCATGACTGTATTTCTTGCGGTTTTTGAGTGCATTGCTGTAATAATACATAAGGGTAAGAAACATCAACACCTGCCAAGTTACGAAGATAACTACCTGTGGCTTTAACAAAAACCTCAATCCTGCAATAGGTAAGTTCACACTAAAAAATCCATAGACTATTCCAAAAACCTCACCGTGAAACGTGTCAGGCTCTACTGGAGAAAGTATCATCGTTGCAGCGTTTTCATCACCCAGCTTATTTCTTTCAATGTTAAGCTCATGCCTTGATGACTCAGAAATAAATGATCCCTTTATTATACCGTGCGCTAGCGACATAAAGCAAAGGATGATTATTCCTATTGAAATATTGAAAACCGCCTTATTCCTTATTTTTATAAAACTACATAAATAAATACCGAACGCTAATAAGGGCATTAATATGAAATATTCTCTGTAGAACCAGCCAAAAAAAAGCAACAAGAGAGTACTCCAAATAATTTTTCTTGCCAAGCTCAGTTTTCTAGTTAAGATGAATGCTATAATAAATATCCAAAAATAATTTATGAACTCTTTAGATGGAAACCCAAGGTAAATACTAAAAATTGCCATTCCCATCCATACAAGAATATTACGTAAGGTAATTTCCTTAAAAGTATTGGGAATACCAAGCTTGTACAATAAAAGAAAAATAATAGGTATCTGAATCCATGCTACGATATAAAAAGGCAGCTGATTTAGTCCCGTAACTTCATAGAACCACATTGAAAAAGGATAGCTTCCCATTAGACCAATCTCGTTATACCTATCCAATGCTATAGTATAAGCATCAAACATATATCGTTCAGGCAAGATAAAAACGGCCAGAAATCCAAGTATCGTAATTGTACAGCCTAGCACTATAAAATATAGTTTACTTAAATTCAACTCAAGTGATTGAGGTTGCGATAGTGACATTTTTGATCGAAAATTAATATTTCAAATATAGTAGTAAACATACTTGAGTATGTACAAGTAGCAAAATTTAATAATATACATAAGCGTAGTCATAGTACTGTTACATATTATCAAAGCGGTTGATCGACAGGTTTTATGTAAAACCTAAACAATTTTATTTTTTGTAACGGTAAAATTAACTAAATGACAATTATATCTTAATTTCGGATTTTCATCTCAAAATTTTTATAATGAAAGAGTTTATCAAAAAATTTGTCCCTTATTCTATAAGAAAGTGGAATAGGAATAGGCAGAGTAAAAAGTTTAAAGGAAAAGATATTAATCAAGTTTTCACTGAAATATACGATGATAATCACTGGGCGAGTGCTGAAAGCGTTTCTGGTCATGGGTCAGAAGCGGTGCAGACTGAATCACTTATAAAGGACTTAAATGAGTTTTTTAAAACAAAAAACATTAAGTCCGTATTAGACATTCCATGTGGTGATTTTAACTGGATGCAAAGAGTAGATCTATCCAATGTTAAATACATTGGGGCAGATATAGTTGAGAGTTTAATAAAAAAGAACAAACAACAATTTCAAGAAAACGAAAATTTGCAATTTCAGGTTTTAGACTTAACGTCAGATGACCTACCTGCTAGTGATGTGATTATAGTACGAGATTGCCTGGTTCATTTATCTTATGAAAATATAGAGGCAGCAATAAACAATATGAAATCATCTAACTCTAAGTATTTGTTAACCACAACCTTCCCTAATGCAAATAACAACCATGATATAATAACTGGGGACTGGAGAGCCCTAAATTTTGAAAAGGCTCCTTTTAATTTTCCAAAGCCTATTTTAGTAATTAATGAGGTAGCTTCGTTGCATAACCTACAAGGTAAAGGTAAGGCAATGTATCTATGGGAATTAGCTTCATTGTGAAGATAGAGGGCTATACAAACACATAGCAATACTTAAATTTTATAGATAAGTCTTCTGATAGTCGTTATATTGTTAAATTATTGAGTGACTAAAAGTTTATTGTAATGTTGCAAGGTTTGATCAACCATTTTGTCTATCCCATAATTTTTAGATCTTAAAAGGCAACGTGCTTTCGTGGCGTGATAATGATCTTTATCATCCATTAACAGTTTAACTTCTTCGGCTATAGCTTTTGGTGATGCTTTTTTGACCAGTATTCCAGCACCTCTAACTACATCATTGAGACCCTCAATATCTGAAGCTATAACTGGTTTTCCAGCAGCCATGCCCTCAATAGCAGCGAGACCAAAACCCTCATGGAATGAAGATAGAACTATAACATCTGATGATTGAAGATAACGCTCTACGTCTGGAACCATTCCAAGAAATATGACTCGATCTTGAAGGTCAAGGTCTTCAACCAGTTTTTTGCAATCTTCCAGCAAATAACCATCACCCGCAAGGATCAGCTTGACTCTGACCGGTAGCTGTTTGATAGCTCTAATTAATGAAAAGTGATCTTTCTCTTTTTTAAATATACCTGCCATTATCACTATGAAATTATCCACTCCAAAAAGTAAATCTGGATCAATGGGTATCGCACTTTGAAATTTATCTAAATCTATTCCGTTTTCAATTACTTTACATAATTTAGGATTGACACCTAATTTAACAGTCAAAACATCTTTAACTCCTTCACTGATTGCTAGTATAGAAGTGTATTGCGAATAAATAAATCTATCAAGTGATCGCAAAACATTATAATCCCATTTTTTGCTATAAGTAGAATGTTCTGTATAAACCAAAACTGGAGTATTTTTATAAAATAATTTGTACAAAATCACCCAATAATTTGATGGAAACAAATGACTATGAATAATATCATAAGATTTGATCAACTTGTGAATTTTAAACAGAATCATTGGGTTTTTTCTATCAACTCCCAACTCAATTATTTTACCATTGAAGGAACCCTTTATTAATTCTTGTTTAAACGCAGTATCACTATCAGAAATTAAGAGCAAATCTACTTCTACGCCTTGTTTAGCAATTTTTGGTAACATGTTTATGATTAACCTTTCTGCTCCACCTGTTTCTAAGGAATTTATAAAGTGTAATACTTTCATGATGTGGCCAACTTATTTTTAGACAAGGTTTATTTTTTATACAATCGGATTTAAACTTTCATTCAACGGCAATAATTAGATTTATTTACATTCAATCAATATAAATTGGTATGGCATGATTAATCAACTTCAAAAATGAATTACTGCACCTGTATTTAGTTTGCTGGGTTACTGTAGGATATCACCTCAATATAAGCAATAAATCATCTTTTTTCCATACATAAATAATAGACATTCCATTCCAGAAAACTACACTCGTTAAACTTGCCATTGCTGCTCCCTGCATCCCATAGGGAGGAATTAAAATGATGTTTAAAATAACATTTATTGTGGCAGCACACAGTAAAATGTATTGAAGTGCAACCTGTTTTCCGGTCATGTTCATATATGTTCCAATGCATCCTGAAACGACATTGACTAATACTGCTAATAAAAGTATGTAAAATGAAGAAGTACCTGCCTCGTATTGAGTGCCAAAAACAGATAAAATTTCTTTAGCAAAAATTACTAGTAAGACTATGATTGGAATACAAAATAGAGCAATCCATCTATTTACACTTTTTACATTATAGCGTAAAGATTCAATTTTATTCGAAAAATACAAGGAAGAAATATTAGTTGAATATGAAGCTTCAAGAGTAACTTTTATTCTTATAATAATTGCTACTAGCTTAAGTGGTTGCGCATAAATGCTGACCTCTTCATCCATACCAAGAATTTTTAATATAATGACATCTGCTGTAAGCAATATAAAAAAACTTAGGCTACTTACAGCCATAGGCGCGGAGTTCTTGAGAATAGTTTTTATATCATATGTGGTCTTGTCAGTAAACTTTTTACTTACTAGAACAAAATGAATTACAATTATAATGGCAATCACTATAAAATTTAATAAGTATAAGTCAATCAAGTACTCATCCCTATTCAAAAAATAAATACAGAGAGCACCGATAAAGAATAGCTGATACTTGAATACACCGTGGTAAAGCTCAGTAATTAGATTTCCTTTAATAGGCCTTATTGCTTCTGCCGTAAAAATAAATATTGCATAGAATCCAATTGTAGCAAGAACTTTATAGACTAATGTAGAATTGAGCGAAGAATCGTATAAAACATCTATTAAGAAAGCATCTGCTACAAAAAATAATAAAAATGCCAAAGACGACACAAAAAAAATGATTTGCGTATATTTCATAAAAATCGCCCTTATTTCTTTAAAACGATTTTCACTTTTTAACTTACCGGAAATCTGTAGAATAGAAATGTCAGAACCCAATAAAGCTATACTTCCCAAAAGTAATAACAAAGAATTTACAAATTCAAAATCACTTACTGTTTTGATGCTAAACGAGTTAGTTATGAATATAGAGGCTAAAAAAAACAAGCCCGCCCCTGACATTCTCGCAAACAAAATCAGGGGTTTTGATTCTTTATTCGTTAAAGAACGAATGATTTTCTCAAAGTCAATATTTGACATTTTTTTATTTGCTTATATGGTGGTGCCTGAACGGATAGGTGATATTACAGCTGGTAAACTTATATAAATAGAAAAAGAATCAAGTGCTTTTAAGTTCCGTTTTTTAACTAGAGAAGAATTTAGCATAAATTACACTGAGTTCTACTTCCACAAAAATAAATTTCTACTCGACCGTTAAACCTATGCCAATATATGCCCATGTCACGACTCTTTAAATAAATATGTTGACCTCGATATATTTCATATTAAATTTTCAAACTCATGGTTTTCTAAAGAGACGTCTCGACTTATTTCTGACAGAGATAATCCCTATGATATAGATTATTAAATGAATAGAAAAATATCATGATTATAAGTTTAGTGTTAAAAACCTGTAAAATAAATTGATTGAAAATACTAGCTTTTATTACAACATACGATTGCATAAGAGCCGTTGAGAAGGGACAAATGGTTTGATGTATTCACCCACTTCACTTAATATTATAGACTTCAAGATCTTTAAATGAGGTTTACTGAGTTAAGCGCCATCATAGATTTTTACTCCTTTCAATAATACAGACCTCCACTATATCCCCTAGATAAACTAAATTAGATTTACTGCTTATAAATTTCCACAATGCGATCTAGCCCCTCCTCAATACTACTAATAGTATAATTGAAAATCTTTTCTGTAGAGTTGGTGTCCATCACGCTATAGGCTGGTCGTACTGCGGCAGTTTTAAAACTAGAAACAGCTTCAATATTCTTGTTGAGTTTTAATTTTTCATTAATGGCAACTGCAAAGTCATACCAGGTCCACGCACCTTTATTAGTAAAATGATAGATTCCATAGTTTTCTGGATCATTCTTGACCAGATGTTCTATAAAATCGGCAACATCCAGCGCACTGGTAGGCGAGCCTGTCTGAGAGTCAACGATCTTCAAATCTTTCTGTTCTGACTCTGCGACCCATTTGAAAAAGTTTTTTGCGTGGGGTGCGTACAACCAGGAAATCCTGAAAATATAATAGTTCCCACCCACTCTTGAGATAGCTTGTTCACCAGCAAGTTTACTAGCACCATAAATATTGACTGGATCTACGTCCTGTGTAGGCAGGTAGGGCGTTGTTGCAGTTCCATTAAAAACATAATCTGTGGAAAAATGGATTAATGTACTTCCATAACGCTTTGCGATCTGTGCCAGTTTTTCAACGGCAACTGCGTTGATCAAAAATGCTTTTTCCTGTTCTGTTTCGGCAAGGTCAACCGCAGTATAGGCAGCGCAATTAATGATATAATCTGGACTTAATCTTTTAACGGTCTCATCCATTTGATGTGAACAGGTAATATCAAAATCCTTACTTGAAAAAGCATGAACTTCACAGCCGCTCAATGAAGATTTTATCGCAGTGCCCAACATTCCATGTGCACCCGTGATGAGTATTTTCATTTCAATTTACCTTAAGATTTGCGTCTAGGGCTAGTGTCATAATTATTCAAAAACCTCCATAAAACAGGAACGAGTGCAATTAATAATCCCAAACCAAAAAATGCTAGTGCTAGTTTAATTTTATAGTGCGGTTTTTCCATGGCTCCTTTTTTAACGTAGGAAGAAACTATGTTAATGGTGTTTTTATAATAGTTTTTTTTCAATCTAGCACTATTGAGTTGACCTATCAATTTTGCTTTTTGGTCAAATAAATCCTTGATCGAGGTAGATGTTTCTCGATCACCCATATACAGATTGGTACTAACTCCTGTCTCCTGGGCTTTGGCCTTTTGAATAGCCTTCTGGTAACTCGATATGATAGAGTCCAGCTCTGTAAGCTGGTACTTATTTGCTTCAATCTCAAAATCTATGTTTTCAATACTGGCTGTACGCTCTGCCTGTATCGCAATATTATCCTTTACCATGGCAGCATTCACCGCGACCTTTTCCAAGACGTCACGATCAGTACCAGTTACAGCAATATTGTAGTATTGATAATCAATGGTTCTTTTAGAATTTTTGAAACCTTTAAAGGAATAATTGACTAACGCTACACTGTCCGCACTGCGAGCCAGCTCATCGTACTCCATTAATAGCTCCGTATCGTTGAAATCAGCTTCAATTTCAAAACCGTTTATGCTTTCCACCTCGCCCAGACTCATTTTAAGTTCTTTAGCAAGGCGTGAATAATTTTCTTCTAGAACCAGCGAATTGTAAAAAGCGATGTTGGAAATAAGCTGGGTATTGCTATCAAAGTAGGGCCTAACCCTTACCTCAGCAGTAAAGGTCTTTTTACTTTGTTGATCTAGGTATATTCCAAGACCTGCTCCTATAAGAAAGAGAGCACTTAGTAAAATAATATGGTTCTTTATAAATATCAAAAAGAGAACAAGGAAGTGACCTAAAGCACTGAAAAAATTACCTATCCCTCTTCCTACATTTCTGAAACCATTACCTATCCACGTAAAAACCGGAATTAAATCAACTTCCTGTTCTTGATGTTTTTCAGAATTCTCGTTCATATTACTATTTTTTCTAGCGTTCAAAGATAGTGAAGTCCTTAAAACGTTAACCTTATCAAAAAATTATTCTGGTGCTTATTTAAGGCTATTGTTGGTGATCTGTTCCAGGATTTTCTCAGTGATTACATAGACAGGTTTCACCCCTATAAGTCCCAGACCGCCACTCGCCAGCGTGTGACCAGTTTTCAAGGGATTATCACTGGCGTAGTACGCATATCTCAGATTGACATTCTTACCTATGCTGCGACGCACTTTGGACGCTGCCTGTATGGCTTTTTGATAATGCGCGCCCTCCATTTCCAGACCTATAACGCGCCAGCTGCTGTTATAGAAAAATTCCAGTAGGTCTTTATTTTGAAGCGAAGTTCCCAAAACAGTCACCATACTTCCCGTGACCACCTTTATCCCATCTACCTGAAGATCTTTTTTGGAAAGCTGGTTCTTGAAGGGATAGTTATCGGCCGTTCCCTCAAAAACGTGCGCATCGGGCACCATGATATCGCCTTTGTCTCCCTCTAGAATACCTGCCTTTCCCATAATATTTATGGACTTGACGTTCATGGCTTTTGAGCTGCCATCTTCCATCTCAAACGGTTTGAGCAGTTCATCCATGGCTTCATAGGCTTGTTCACCAAACGCATAATCCATGACTATAAGAATGGGCTTTGTGGTGGTCTCGCTTTCGCGAAAGCTGTCTCCTATAAAATCTGCCTGTTCAAACCTACCCTGTGCAAGGTCAAAGATCTGCACGTCTATGTTTGTCCCGCTCGTATCCTTGAGTTCATACATTCCATGACCCAACGCATATTTTTTAACCTGATCACGCATCTTCTTGCCAGAGGGCGTACTCAGTTCTGAAAACAACTGCATGCGATCTTTCTTCTTGAGCTGTTGTAGTAATGCCTGCGGGCCGTACAACGAGTTCATTACACTATGCAGGTTTGCACTTATCACATGGAGCGGCCGGTCCAATAATTCATTTTCAGCCAGGTACTTTTTAATTCTACTTGCCCAGCGATCTCCGTGGATGTGATGTCCCAATCGCTCTCTTAAAACTGGCGAAAAGGTTACCAGTCGCTTCTCCTCATCAAGTATTTCCTGTTTGGCAAGCTTGCCCAAGTGATAAATAATACTCAAGAATCTATTTGGGTTTTCTGTGGTGGCAAAGTCTGGAAATACCGCCATTACCTCTTCAAAGGTTCTTCCTAAAATATTGGCAACGTGGGTAACGGCTATTTCTTTTTCTTCTTGGGACAGTTTCTTTTTGGAAACCGCGTCCTCCAGGCACCTCCAGTCCCGAGAGGTGTTGCCATGATCGCCCACGAGAACCTGTTTCATGATCTTGTGCGACTCGATCATTAAAAAGGTAAGGTGGGTAAGAATATCATAGATCTCAGAACGGCCACGCGTGACCTCAATGTTCATTTGCTGCTTGTCGATGCGATAGCAGTTGCGCCTTCTTTTTGCGGGAATGATCGGCGTAAAATGCGAACCTTTATAGCCTTCATCGCTGGTCAGGTTTATGTATGTACATTCCTCAATACCCGCCGGTAAACGGTCCATTACATAAAGCAGCCCGCTCAGTTCTGATTTATCTTCTCCTATACTTCCATAGATTTCTGGACGCAGGGTCAGGAGCGAGTCTCTCAATGATTCCCCACTTATTCCCATAGGTTTGTAAAATCCGCGGTTAAAAAGATGGCGCATGGTAATGTACAGGCGTTCTATCGCATTGGTACTTTCCTGGGCTCTGGTTCTGGGGGCAACGTTGATTATCGGCATACTTGTATTTCGTCACAAAGATAGAGTTTAATGAGGAAATTATTTTGATGGGAAATTGCGGTGGTTGTCTTGCTGCTGACTGGCTTGTTAGGCTTTTTGAGCGTTAATATTTTAGTACAAAGTATTAGGTACAAAGTATTAAGACTAATGATCTTTCTTAGTATTTAGTACTTAGTATTCAGTATTTAGACAAGAGCTTTTTATTCAGAACAAATACGCGTAACAATTTTAACTCGCTAAAATTCCAAATGTACACACTCACAATTTTGGCCCGCCAAAATTCAAGCTCCCTCTCTTTTGGAGAGGGTTGGGGTGAGGTTTTTTTCGTTTTTTGAATATTAAAATTTTAAGTATTTAGTATTATCAGTATTTAGACAATAAGCTTTTTTTATTCAGTAACCAGATTCGACTCAGACAGCACCTTATATTTTAGCAAATTCGCTAAAATTTCTAGACGTATCTCACATACTAACCGTACACACCATTTTGGCCCGCCAAAATTAAGACTCCCTCTCTTTTGGAGAGGGTCTGGGGTGAGGTTTTTTTTGTTTTTTGAATATTAAAATTTTAGTACAAAGTATTAGGTAAAAGGTATTAAGACTAATGATTTTCTAGTATTTAGTAACTTAGTATTCAGTATTTAGACAAAAGTTTTTTTTATTCAGAAAAAAAACGCGCACCTAATTTTAGCTCGCTAAAATTCTAAACGTACACACCCACAATTTTGGCCCGCCAAAATCAAGCTCCCTCTCTTTTGGAGAGGGTTGGGGTGAGGTTTTCCACTGATAACTAATAACTAATAACCGATAACTATTAACGGATAAATAGTAACTAATAACCAATAACCAGCAACCATTTTCAACTCTCGATAATCCCCTCCAGCACCTCAGCAATCTTGCGATTGTCCGACAGTCTGGGAAGTTTGTTCTGACCACCCAGTTTTCCAATGGTTTTCATGTAGTTTTTAAAGCCATTCTGAGGAACGCGGGTAATTTTGAGTGGTTGTAACACTTTACCGTCGATGAGGTCTTTATAATAGGTGTTCTGCTCGCACATTTCCCGGTTGAGCTTACTGGCAAGCAGGACGATATCCACCTCGTGATTTTCTGGAAATTCTATAAACCACTCGTGGTAGGGAAGTTCTCCTTCTGTTGGGGATAATTGTGGGGCAACGGTAAATTCATTAATGATAACGTCGGTTCCGTCGGTGGCTTTTTTCATGGCCTGTTCCACTTCTTTACCGATGACGTGCTCGCCAAATGCGCTAATAAAATGCTTGATCCTCCCGGTAACGATCACGCGGTATGGGGAAGTGCTGGTAAAAGCGATCGTGTCTCCTATATTATAGGCCCACAATCCAGCGGTCGTGGAAATGATCAACACATAATTAACCCCTATCTCTACCTCGCCTATGGTCAATCGCGGCGCATTTTTTTCAAAAAACCGATCGGCTGGGATGAACTCATAGAAGATTCCTGCATCTAGCAAAAGCAACATTCCCTCTTCGCTCTGCTTATCCTGATAGGCAAAAAAACCCTCACTGGCGGGAAAGAGTTCAATGCTATCTACTTTTCTTCCTATCAGTTTATTGAAATTGGCTCGATAGGGTTCAAAGTTGACACCGCCATAAATGAACAAGTTGAAATGCGGGAAGACTTCACCTACTTTTTTACCGGTACGCTGCACGATGCGTTCAAAGTACATCTGCACCCAGCTGGGAATTCCAGAAATAACGCTCATATCCTCGGGCAAAGTCTCATCAATAACTGCCTCCACTTTGGTTTCCCAATCCTCGATACAATTGGTTTCCCAGGACGGCATTCGGTTTTTTTGCAGGTATTTAGGTACGAAGTGGGCAACGATCCCGCTCAATCTGCCCAGTTTTATGCCGTTGGTTTCTTCCATTTCTGGACTGCCCTGGAGAAAGATCATTTTTCCATCTACAAAGGCAGCTTTTCCAGTATCATGGATGTAGCTTAATATAGCATTACGGGCGGCTTTTATATGCTCGGGCATGGATTCCCTGGTCAGTGGGATGTACTTTGCGCCGCTTGTGGTTCCAGATGTTTTGGCAAAATAGAGTGGTTTTCCGGGCCACAGAACGTCACTTTCGCCAGCCACCACGCGATCCATAAATGGTTTTAAATCCTCATAATCACGGACTGGGACGTTTGCAACGAACTCTTTATGGGTTGAAATGGATTGAAATGAGTGCGCTTTCGCGAAAGCGGTACCTCCAGCCATCCTTAACAAATTACGAAATACTTTTTTCTGGGACTCCACAGGATTATTTGCCCATCTTTGAGTTTTGCGATCTATGACCGAAGCAAATATTCTTGCAGCAAAAGATTTAATCGACATTATTCAAAGCTTATAAAATTAGTTGGATCCAGCGGATATCCATCACTCCACAGTTCAAAGTGCAGGTGTGGTCCCGTAGTAAGTTCGCCGGTGTTGCCTACGCTCGCAATAACTTCTCCCGCGAGCACTTTGTCGTTCTGCTCCTTGGTCAGCGTCTGTACATGTTTGTAAACTGTTATGAGCCCGTAGGAATGCTCGATGAGAATGGTAAATCCAGTCTCTGCCGTCCATCCAGAAAAGATGACCGTACCGTCTGCTGCGGCTTTAACGGGCGTGTTCATGGGAGCGACCACATCCACTGCAAAATGCTTGATGTCCTTATCATAACCATCGGAGATACTGCCCTTGACTGGCGGGTAGAATACAAAGTTGGTCCTTGCGGTAGCTCCCGCGATGAGGTTATATTTATCTGCCTTGGCGACCTCATTCCTCAACACGCTATCTTGGGGAATGGGAGTCAGGTCTGGAACATCATTCTGGGTTTCTACCCGGGTTATGCTGTCTATCTTGACGTACTCCTCTGCAGTTATATCGCCGCTCAACACCATTTTTATACGCTGGTACTGCTTCTCGTTTGCGGCAAGTTTTTGTTTCAGGGAGTCTGTTTCTTGATATAATGTGAGTGACTGGCGCTTAAGGTCTGCGCTGCTGTAACCGGGTATGTATTCTCGCAAAGAGGTATAGGCAATGAGCGCAGTGGTGGAAATGATCAGGACAATCGCAAGAAATATCACCACCACAAATACGTTGAGCTTAGTCAGTTTGAGGCTGAAACGTTCTTCAAAGGTATCATCATTGAGCACCACCATACGGTAACGGTGGGTCCACTTTCCCTTTGACTTTTTATTATTCTCTTTCTTGCTCATAGTTGATCTGGAAAACAAATATAATCCATTAAGTATTTCACACTATGTAGAGGCTGTTTAAATACATTTTTGCCTACTAAAACCTTTCCCAAAGGAAGGATTTACCCAGACTATAAAAAACTCCCTTCCCCTAGGGAAGGGCTGGGGATGGGTTTCCACGCTTCCCATCCCAATTCTTCCCCAAGGAAGGACTTCCACATCAACCAAATCGCTCAAAAAAATCGTTCTCAAAAAAGCCCGCTTTTGTAAAAAAAGCTCCCTTCCCCTAGGGAAGGGCTGGGGATGGGACTTCACTTCAATTCAATAAACTTCAAACTTCCTACACCTTTGGTTAAACTGCTCTTAACTCGCGGTATAGAGTTATGCAAAAAATTATCTTTGATTTTATGAAGAAATACTTTTTTTTAGTTCTTATCGCATTTAGCATCAGCCTGCAAGCTCAGGAATTTACCGATGCACGAGTGAAAGAAATGATCCAGGAATACCGCAACCTAGACCGCGGGCCCTATAAATCCATCAATTGGTTTTGTCCCGATGGAACGGTGCGCGATGCAAAAGATCCCTGCCCCAAGGAACTGGGCGAGGGAATCCAGCATGCCAGCTATCGCAATGAGGTCAAGCAATTGGCACAAAAACGAAACATCCATCTGGGCGAGATTCTTGCCTCCAACAAAACGTGGGACTTCTGGGATGGCGACAATAACCATAGTAGGGTTAAACAATACCAACTACAACGCTATCTGGAATCCGTGGATAACGGATGGATACAAGAACGCTCTAGATTTTACCGAGGTGCAAAACAGATCGAGGACGAGGAAGAATGGGGACGAGAATTCTACTATACCGTCCTCGCAGATAATGACCTGATAGACCGTGATTTCTTTCTATTGCGCGAGAGTCTGCGCGATATTCCCCATGATGGTGATACAAATCTTGCACAGGATATAAGGAGTCTGAGCAAGGTGCTGGCAGAGCGCCATCCCAAATTTATGGAACTGCGCATAAAAATTCACGGTAATCCACAGGCGCGTGACATAGAAGCTGTAAAATCATGGCTGGATAAAAACGATAAAGATCTTAATGAAGCATCAAAAAAGGATTTTAACAAGCTTATGAACGACATGCAGGACTTTTTCCAGCCCGTGAGTGTCGGTGATCTTGAAAAAATGGTTTCAGGCTGGGATAAGGACTCCTACATTAGATCTAGAGCCATCGAGTTCTCAGAGCAGTTCAAGGAAGAAGAAAAACCAGCGATCCTCATTCCTGCGGCAGCAAACCTTATGTGTGATATACGTGAGAATATCAAGGCAGACAAAAGGGGAACAAGACGCACCAGCGCTCTGACTTTAAGTATAAGACTGGAAGAACTTATCTTTCAACAAGCTGCAGAGTGGGAGCCAGCAACCATACAGGAACATCTCGATAAAATATTCTCATTGAGCCAGGCACTTGCCAGTGCTGGATATACTGAGCTGTGGGAATGGCGTCAGGTAGAATCCGTGCTTTTTACACAGGCGGGAAAAACAATGACCGCAAAAGAACTTTTAAACTATATCAATACCGCTCGCAGCCAGGTGGAATGGGGAACGGGAATGGTAAATTCCATCTATGGCGATGTGGTGGAGCAATATTCTGCCTTTGAGCCAAAATCCTATGGCTTTTTTGACGATCGCATACGCAGCTCTTTGCTGCTTCCACTAGGTGATGCCATCGGTGAGTTGGGAAGCCTCGTGAACAGACAGATAGGACTCACCAGCCAGGTTGCCGAGGTTAAAAACGCAACTTCCATACGCGGTTTGAACGCCGGCTACACTAAAGGTCAACTTGCCGTAGTTTCTGGAAATGCCGAGGGAATGGAAGTAGATGCGAGCAAGATCTACATCTTTGACCACCCGCCCAGCGATCTAAAACCTGTTGCTGGAATTGCCACGGTCTCTGAGGGAAATCTGGTTTCCCACGTGCAGTTGCTGGCGCGTAACCTGGGAATTCCCAATGCCGTTATTTCCATCGATAACCTCAATGATCTTAAGAATCTGGACGGCAAGGAAGTTTTTTATGCCGTTAGTGATCGTGGAACTGTAGTCTTAAAACCCACTGCCGACATGAGCGAGGTAGAGCGCGCATTATTTGACCGTGGCAACAAGAAGGAGAAAAAGACCATACGTATTCCCGAGGGCAAGTTGAAATTGGACGGGAAAATTCCCCTCAATATGGCAAATGTGGGAAGTGCCGATAGCGGTATTCTCTGCGGTCCCAAAGCGGCGAACCTGGGTCAATTGAAACAGCTTTTTCCCGATCAGGTGGTGAATGGGATCGTTATTCCTTTTGGCGTCTTCAGAGATCACATGGATCAACAGATGCCCGATCAAGGTAAGAGTTACTGGGAGTTTTTGAATGCCGCTTTCGCGAAAGCGGAACAACTTAGAAACACCGGAACCAACGAAGAAGATGTCATTTCCTATCAACTGGGAGAGCTCGCCACCTTGCGGGATGCGATCTCAAGGATGCAGCTCAAGACCAGTTTCATAAGCGCGCTGGAAGCCGATTTTAAATCTATCCTGGGCGATAATATGGGCAAGGTTCCCGTGTTTTTGCGCAGTGATACAAATATGGAGGACCTTGAAGAATTTACGGGAGCCGGATTGAACCTTACCGTTTTCAACGTGGTGGATAAGCAAAAGATCATCAACGGAATACGCGATGTGTGGTCCAGTCCCTATACTGAACGTAGTTTTAAATGGCGACAGGCCTATCTGGAAAATCCCGAAAATGTGTATCCCTCTATTCTTATCATTCCTACGGTGGATGTAGATTACAGTGGCGTTCTCATAACCAAGGATTTTATCAATAACAACGAGGGAAGTGTGACGGTCGCCATGAGTCGCGGTGCCGGTGGCGCAGTGGATGGACAAAGTGCCGAAACTTATCTAATCGACGCAAACGGCAAGGGAATGTTGATCTCGCCCGCTCGTGAGAACAAAATGAGAAAACTTCCGGTTACTGGAGGGTCGATCATGGAGCACGTGGATTATGATCAGAGCATTTTAACCCCAGAAAACCTGCAAGAAATCAAGGATTTTGCCGTGAAGGTGCACGAGATTATGCCAGGTTCAAAAGATGGAACTTACGACGGTGCGTGGGATATTGAATTGGGTTTCAAGGATGGAAAGTTGTATCTTTTTCAGATCAGGCCATTTGTGGAAAATTCGCAGGCAAAAAATTCAGAATACCTGAATTCCATTGACGCAGATGTCAACCTAAAAACAGAATTATTACTTAATAAAAATATCAAGAATTGAAAAATCCAACAAAATTTACCGCAATCCTATTAATCGCCGCGATCACGATGGCTTTTTACCCGATTGACGGCTATAAACAGACTGGTATCAGACGATTGAAACGTTTGGAAAAAACATTGGACAGTACCATCACGGAGAATTACCTAAAAAAGGGTTCATTCAAAAAATACGATGAGATCAACTTGTGGCTGTGCGAGACCAAAGACTCCGTGGACAACATCATGACCGTGGACAGCGAATTCCAAAAAGAAATGCTGCAGCTTTTTCCCAGCCGCGCAGGTTATGGAATTACCGTACTGGACATGACCGATCCCAATAACATGCGCTACGCAGAGATGAACGAGAATACGGGTTTTCAACCGGGAAGCGTGGGGAAGATCGCGGTGGCAACCGCATTCTTTACCGAGCTCCATAATCTTTGCGCCACAGACTTTAATGTGCGTACTAAATTGATGCGCGAGAAAGTAGTGCGCTCAGGAAACTGGGGACTTACTGACCATCATACCGTTCCTATCTACAATCCCGAGAAAGACACTTTTGTAAAAAGACAAGTTATTGCCAGCGATGAATTTACCTTGTATGAATGGGTGGACCACATGTTGAGCGTAAGCAATAATGGTGCGGCGAGTATCGTGTGGCGAGAGGCTTTGTTGATGAGGATTTTTGGCGATAAGTACTTCACTCTGACCCAGAAGGAAGCCGACGATTATTTTGACACCGCAAACAAGAAAGAAATCACGGATATTGCTATTGATTTAGTTAACCAGCCACTGAGAGATTTGGGAATTACCCATGATGAATGGAGGTTGGGGAGTTTTTTTACCAGCGGTGCCGATAGATATGTAGGAAGCAAAGGAGGCAGTATAGGAACGCCCAAGGGGTTGATGAAATTCTTTGTAAAACTGGAACAGGGAGAAGTAATCGATAGACCCACAAGTCTTGAAATAAAAAGACTGCTCTATATGACCGACCGTCGCATACGTTATGGAGCAAGTCCCCAATTGAACAATGCAGCCGTTTATTTTAAATCGGGAAGTTTTTATAGCTGCGATAAGTCTAAAAGTACCCCTTGCGGCAAGTATGCCGGCAATAAGTTCAATTATATGAACAGTGTGTGCATCGTAGAACATCCCGATGGCACCAACTATATAGTTTGTCTGGAAAGTAACATCTTAAGCGTCAATAGTGCGGGAGCGCACATGTACCTCGCCAGCGCGATTGATAAACAGATCAGGAAGAAGTATGCGGTGAAGGAGGAGTAAATAGGTTTTTTAAGCGACTTATGTTTAAAAAAAGGAAATCTGGATATAGCTTTCCTTTTTTTAAGTTTCTTTTCACAACCATTATTCAATAAGAACCAGCCTCTTGCGTAGTTGCCTATTACAACTCAGCACCAGCGTTGGAAGGACGAGAAGTAAAAAGAGTAGATAATTTATGATGCTGAATAAATTTTTATTGCTTTAAAAATGACAAGGTTCGTGGCTTAGTTATATCGCTTTTAACGATGAAAATGTGCTAACCTCTAATAGTATTTTATATTTTATCGACACCGTGTTTTTCCTCAAAGAGGAAGTTTTTTGGACTTAATCACCTCTTCAACCTTACAACCCCCAGTCTTTTTTCCTTTTTATGACTGAGGCTTATCAAATACTTCGTATCGCTGATTTTGTAAAATACGGAGGGTCTAATTTTGATTTGGTTTTTTTCAACATCCTCGGGATCTTCTCTTGAAATTAGATCACTCTGCCTATCTAAATGAAATATAGAGGGCATCATCTTCTTTGTGTTAGATGCTATCCTTAAATCTTCAAACTCGGTGATCCCTTTATTTTTAAAATGATCATTATACAACAAAGTAAACCTACCTTCTTTATGTAATGGTAGAAAGCCTAAATATTCAACTCCTGTATTTAACAACCCCAAAGGATATTTGATACCACCATTTACTTCATAATTTCCGTATTGGTTTAATTCAGGTCTGTTATACGCGCTGTTTCTAACGGTTACAACTTGCTTTTTTGGCATTAAATTATTCCACTTTAATGCTCCACCATCATCCAGAGCCATAACTATTACACTACCTGAATAATATTGGATATCTTCCCTGGGCAACGTACTGTTTGTAGTATTGATTACCAAGCTAAAATAATTTTCTATGAATAAAATAGTCTCGTTATTGTCATTGGACATAATGTGTGAGAGCTTATAAAATGGTTTAATATCCTTTCCCTTATCAAAATTCTTAGTCCCTATTATTTTTTCAATAAAATAATCAGGGAATTCATAAATCGATGGTCTTTTTAACACACCTTCACGACTGCTAAACTTAGTATAGTAATATCCTTCTATATTAAACTTTGCCTTACCATTATCCTTGAGTCCAGCATATAATCCCAAGATTTTCACATCTTTTCCTGATGCAACAAGATTGCCACTATCAATTCTAATATCGTCTAGCACAACCGATTTTTTCTGACGTTTATAGCTATCATTTTCAAGGTAGTATGATAGGTTTATTTGAGTGTTTCTAGTGTCATTTTCCTTAACTGTGATACTATTACTGGTATAACAATAAACAGTTCCGTTGTCGGTAATAAGAAGATCATCAAAACGATAAAACTCGTTCTTATAGTCTTCCATTTCAAAAGTTTCCTTGTCTGAAAAAAGTGTCTCTAAATTTTCATCAATCGCTGTAACGTAATGGGTGTATTCATAGTCCACAATATTGGGCATTACATAAGCGACAGCATAATGTTTACCGTTAGCAGAAACTTCAAAAAGAAACTCTCCTCGCTTACTAAAAGTTATGTCATCAATGATCAAAACTTCTTTTTCCTTAGAAGTACTTAGGTCAGTATTTATAGTGTAAACTGCTAGAACGTCCTGTTTCAGTACTCTTTTCAAATAGTTGATGAAGATAAGGGGTTTTCCATTTATGATTTGCAGGTCTTCCACCACGATCATTGTTTTATCAGACCGGTCGAGTTCTAATTTTTCACTTTCCAAAAAATCATAAGTGACCGCATCAAAGGTCTGTATATAATAATCGCGTTTGTGGGCGGCTACTGCATAGATTTTTCCGTTTGCTATTCCACCTATCTTGACAACTGTACCACGTTTTGCAGTAATCTGGCTACCATATTCAATAGAAACATTTCCCACAGATAATTGAGCCGTTGAAGAATGGGAGAAAAAAAGAAAAGTGATGAAAATGTATAATAGTTTCAAACTGTAATTGATTTAAGACTCCAAAACTACATAACCTCGACCGCTTCAACAACAAAGCCAATGCTCAAAAAAACTTTTTAATCCACTATGCAATCTGTTGCGACACATTTTTATCTGCCAGTGTTTTCTCTGCGAGCTGAGCAATTTTTAAAGATTTGTCGTCCATATAATCAATGAGCATTTTTATACTGTAATTGTCGTCTATATGCTTCAATAGATCTATGACCTTATAATCTAAGTCGTGATCGCCTATTTTTGAGAGCGTGAATAGACTTTCTTCTTGATCCATGAGATCCACCTGGGAGTGATAATCCTTTGAGTCCAGGTCTGCACTTATAAAACCGCTTTCTATGATGGGGAACAGCATCGTTTTGAGATTGCGCCCCAGCATCCCGTCCAGATATTCCAGGGCGTTGAACTTGGACTCCTTGGTCTCGCTCATCAGGCCTCGATAGGCTACAAATACATCATCGGGATCGTAATAGAGTGCGAGCAGATTGAAGATGCGCCTTAAGCTTTGCTCCATGGCGGCGCGCACTTGATTGATCAGATGGGTACGTGAGGTTTTCTCGGGTAGCGAGATGACCTTATCTGGGTTGAGGCGTGATCGCTCGATGATCTTGAGGGAATAATAATTGTTGAGCAGCGTGCGGTACAGTTTAGTTTCCCGCACCAGGCTATTGCGCAGCGTCCTTGATCTTATGGAATAGGTACAGCCTTCCTTGCGCCAGTCGTGGAGCAGCTCGGTCGCTTTTGTTCTTGACCTGTAATTGCCCTTCCTTGCAATTCTAATCAGTGCCTGATAGGCGCGTTCAGTTCTTAGTCTTGCAATGATTTCAGGTACGTTCATACGTAGGGATGGGCTCGCGTCCTCATTGCCATATTCCTTTTCTAGATAGGGAATGATGCTGTTGCCGTACTGGGTGATGGCTGTGATCACGCTTTCGCGAAAGCTGAAATCCTCCAACAACTCTATCAATACGGGCAAATACTTGTCGTCTGCAATAAATCCAGAAGCATGGATAGCTGCCGTTTTAAGGATAGGATTCTTATGGTGCAGGAACCTATTGATTATCTCATGATACTTGGGCCCACGTACAAAACCAAGAGTCTCCACGAGGCGTGCAATTTCTGAAACACGCAGGTGGCTGTCGGTACTTTCCATTTCTCCTATATAGATACTGACCCGTAGGTGCAGGTTGTATTTTGCCGCAAGTCGAGGATTGTCCTGTGCATCGCGGGCAAGGGCCAGGAGCGCGGCCGTAGATATAAAATCGTCCTCATAATCCAGGTATTGCTCAAAAAACTGGTAGGAAATACGGTCTTGCGACAACAGGTACTCCATCACGCTCACAATAAGATCGTCGTCCTTGATATAGATAAGATCCTGTATCTGGGGCAACGGCTTTTTGGTCAAAAACATAAGGTTATCAATAGCTGCTGCCTTGATCTTGTTGTTGTTATGATCGAGCAGAGCAAGGACGCTATCGGTAAGTGTGGGATGGGCCACCTCTGGAACCCGGTTCAATAACGCCAAAATATCCTTGTCCGATCCGGTCTCAAACACCAGTTTCATGTTTTTTCTTATTTGGCGCGAGGATTTTCTGCTTTTTTCCAATTGTTCCCGTGTAATGATACTGTCCTTAAAAGTGCCGAGATATGTATTGCGCACCTTGAAAACTATAAATATCCAGTAGATAACGAGTATGATGGTAAGTGCGGTAATGTATGCCGCGGGCAGTTCCAGTCCCTTGATGATAAAAATCAAGAATATACCCGCCGCACCGGTCGCGAGACTGTCCACGGCAACATCTATAAAGGTTTTGGTCTTGTTCTTTACATCGCTGGGAATGGGAAGGGACAATAGTTCTACCGAGCTCTTGTGGAGGGATTGTTTGAGGCTGCCGTCCAACCCCTTGAGCAGGATCACCAGCCATAATTCTGGAAATGCAATAAGCGCCATACAGCAAAAAATAACCCCAACGGGAAGAACCACCAGCGCGACCCCTATGTCTGATCGTTCCAGTATTTGCCGGGTCAGGAATAATTGTATGACAAGAGACGCGATGTTAAATGTAGAAAACCAAAATCCAAAAAACGATGCCAGTTCCTGCGGGTCGGGAATATTCTGCGCGGCGATGTAACTGAACTGGTAATCCACAAGTTTTGCCACAAGGACACCTATTCCTATGACAGCTGCGAGGTAGGTCAGGTGTTTTGACTTATATATAAGTTTTATGGAAGACTCCGTAGAGACGGTTGCACGTTCTTTTCTTTTATAAGTGCTTAGATTTTGTACCCTAGTCTTCCATATATTTTGAAAAACCAGCGCACAGCCGGCGATCATAAATCCAGCGATGATGATAAGTGTCTCGTTACCTATCGTACTGGCAAGCAGTGAGGTCGCATAACCACCCACGATACCGCCCACAATACCACCGGCGCCTATAAAACCGAAAAGCCTTTTTGCCTCCCTGACGTTGAATACCACATTTGCCATGACCCAGAACTGGCTCGTCGCAAGAAGCGCAAACATTCCCACAAGTATGTAGAAAAGATAGGCAAGTGCGGGAGTTACCGCGCCCAGCGCCACTATAATTCCCATAACGATAAAACATACCGAGAATAACAGCAAGGTCGTCCTTATAGTGTACCTCAACGGGAACTTTTCCAGCGACTTGTTATAGGCATAGGAGAAGATAACCGCAACTACAGCGGTAATAATATAGGCCACCGCAAGCGAGTCTGCACCTAGCTCGGACAAAAAAAGCGCATTAACTGTAGGTTTAACTATCAGTAATGCGCAAATGATTAAGAAAATATAGAACTGCATCCATAAGGTTACAGAGAGCTCTCCATCTCTTATATCAAAAAATTTATGAATCAGCAGGGATAATCGTTTCATTTGTAGGGGTGAGCGATGGTGCCAAAATAGCACTTTGATCAATCGCAAGCTCTGCGGGTCGTACTAAACTTCTTATAATCTTTTCACCATCCGGATCTTCCACCATGGCAACCAAAATATAATTTTTGCCCCTAGCTTCATCCCAGACCATTACTGAATCGCAATGCCAGTTTTTCCATGAACCGCTTTTTCTAAAGAGGGTTGCCTCTGGTGCGATATGATCCAAGGTATTCACAAATTTGTGGTGCAGGCTGGGATCCTTCAAATAATTGAGCATCTGGTTGCTGCGTTTCTCATTGATCAGTTGGCCCGTTGCCAGTTGGTAGTAGAATTTTGCTACAGAACTTGTTGTAGCTGCATGACTCAATCCACGTATGGGCTCAGGATTTCTTTTTCCCTGTGCCGCATAGCGTTTTCCTACCCATAGTCCTCCTACTCCATTTTTATCATAAAATGCATTCTCGGGATTGCACATAAGGTCTTCAATTCTTTGAAAGCCCACGCGATCGATCATGCGGGTCGATGCGGCATTATTTGACTTAGAGATCATGAGCCACATGTCTTCCTTAACCTTTTTAGTCAACTTAAGATCGCCTTCCTCGATAGCATCAAACGCTGCATACAGGACTGCGATTTTGGGCATGCTCGCGGCATACATCATGTGATCGCCATTAATAGCTGCATAATGAACATTCTGAAAATCGTTGAGATCTACGATACTTATGGACATTCTTTTTTGATCAATAAGTCGTTTCCAAAATGGATTGGCTAGAATTTGCTCTTGAAGTGCAAGTTGAAGGTTGGTATCTTGATATAAAACCACTTCTGGCTCGTGATCCACTTCATCCTCGGGAACGACTGCATAACTAACTCCCACATTAAGAGTCAACATACTGACTACAAGCAACATAAATTTAATCATATCCAATTTTTATTTAACTAATTCATAAAATACGCAAAACTTGGGAAACCTACAAATAATCCTAGTTATAATTACCTAATATTTAGGATTTAACACCATTTAGAGGCATAATTTATTTCCAAGGTTCTGATCAGTATCGGTAACGTCCCAATGGCTATTTTTGTTGTATGAGCGGCATATATATTCACATACCATTTTGTAAACAGGCGTGTCACTATTGTGATTTTCATTTCAGCACAAATTTAGAGCGACAGGATGAAATGGTTGAGGCCATAAAAGAGGAGTTACGCTTACGCGCCTGCCTGCCGGCGAGGCAGGAAAGCGAAATCCAGCAACAAGAAATCAAGACCATTTATTTTGGCGGTGGAACTCCCAGCCTATTGACACAACCTCAGATAGAAGACATACTTCAGGTCATCAATAAACATTACAATATTGCTCCAGCTGCCGAGATAACGCTGGAGGCAAATCCCGATGATCTTTCCGTTGAAAAGGTAAAAGAGCTGTCGCAGACGTCCATCAATAGGCTTTCCATAGGCGTTCAGAGCTTTTTTGAGGACGATCTCAAATTGATGAACCGAGCACATAATGCGACCGAGGCCATAGACTGTATCAAGAATGCACGAGAACACTTTGAGAATATCTCCATCGATCTGATCTACGGCATTCCAGGCATGGACAACGAGCGCTGGAGGGAAAATCTATACCTTGCAATCTCATTGAACATTCCCCACATATCCAGTTATGCGCTTACCGTTGAGGATCATACGGCACTTAAAAAGTTTATCGCAAACGGGATTATTGAAAATGTGGATGACGAGGTCGCACAAGAGCATTTTAATATCTTACTGGATGTGATGCAATTGCACGGTTATGCAAATTATGAGTTCTCCAACTTTGGAAAGCCCGGATTTTTCTCCCAAAACAACACTGCCTACTGGACGGGAAAAAGCTATGTGGGAATAGGCCCTAGTGCACACGGCTACGACGGGAAAAAACGTTCATGGAACATCAACAATAATATTAAATATATAAAGTCAATTAAAGAAGGGATCATACCGCAGGAAATTGAAGAACTAACGCTGGTAGATCGCTATAACGAGTATATAATGACCGGCCTGCGAACCATTTATGGCGTTTCCCTAGAAAAAGTGGAGACCTCCTACGGATTACCCTTTAAAGAATACCTCTTAAAACAAGCTGATGAATATCTGAAAGATCATCTATTATTTCTCGATGGCGATACACTTCTCGTGACGCGCAAGGGAAAGTTTTTAAGTGATGGAATTGCCAGTGCACTTTTTATGTTGAATCTTACTTAGATGGATTACGCTTTCCTGCCTCGCCGGCAGGCAGGCGCGAAAGCGGAACAGCATCAATAAAACCTTACCATGTACATCCATAAATATAAAAAGCAGCCCGGAAAAGCTGCTTTTAGTGTTAAGCTATAAATAGGTTTTATAAATCAAACCTTACTTGAAAATACACATATCGCGGTAAGACAAATGTGCTGCTCGTGCTGGTCACGATCTGTCCAAAATTATTATTTACCCGTGCATCACGATCCAAAATGTTTTTTGCGATGAGTGAGTATTCCCATTTTGACTTTGGTTTTTGATAGCGCACCACAGCATTTAAAAAGTCAAAATCATTTTCTACGCCACCAGTCGCGGTAAACACGTTGTAATCATACTCTCCACGTACAAACCAGCGCTTGCCTATCTGCCAGTCCAGATCAATCCCATAGGTGTTTGTGACCGAGTTGTTTTCTATGCCACCATTGTCAAAGTCTGATAAGCCAAGTCTGTAGCTTAGATTAAAGTTTACTCCCTTTTGAAAATTGGATCGAGCGGTAAGGCTATAATTTTGGGTAAGATTGATGGATTCCCTATACTCGCTGTTGACAATATTATTGAATGAGCTGTAGCCCCAATTTCCTGAAATGTTAGGCTGGATCTTCCATATTTCTCTTCCATAACTAGCGTAACCATTAAGAGACTCATTCGCAAAAATCGAGTTGATAAAAGTGCTCTGTTGATTAATCGTGTTCAATAACGTATTAGTATTTATCGCATCTCTTTCTTTTGAGTAAGTCACACGAGCATTTATAAAGGTGTAGTTGAACATGTTGAAGTTGTTATAATTTAAGGAAACCTGATCGCTAATAGCTCCCTGCAACTGATTATTACCACTTTGTAAACTGTTGAATCCAGTCAAGACCAGTCCCTCTGCATAACGTTCTATATCATTGAAGCTTACGTTTTGTTGATAATCCAGGTTCAAGAACTCAGAGCTTCTGAAGTCATATCTTACATTGAGATCAGGTAATAAACGTTCTATTCCCAACGTGTTTTCTTCTCCGTTCTGTACGTCTTGGGTCTGGAAACTATGTAAGGTGGCACCCGGAGTAAAAGTCCATTTTCCAGCGATCAATTTATAATGAACCGCTGCATAAACATCTCTAAAATCAAACTGTACATCATCATTCACAACACTGGAATCTGTAAGGTCATTTCGATCGCCGTTGTCTAGAGTTTGAAAAATATTAGAGTTATAGTTTTGACTGGAAAGTGTGGTTCCCGCGGTAAAGTTTATATTACTTTTCTTGTTGAGTACATACCAGTAATCCAGTTTTGCATCTAGTTTGTTAGTTCTTACCAACCTATTTTGGTTAAGATTATAGGGATCTGCATCTGCAAGTCCCAGGGATGTAAATGGTTCTGGGTCATCTATGCCTACGAGATCTCTTACCGCGTTAAAGAACGGGTCTTCCTCTTGATTTATAAATCGACCCTCAAAAGCAAAAACATTCTTCTCGCCCAGCGTGTAATATGCATTGAGCGACTGGTCAAAAGTGTATGGATTCTGGTCTTGAATCTGATCAATATTCTCATTTCCCCTTATTGATTGCGACAGGGTAGCCGTATTGGAAGCTTCTTTGGTAATATTGATCTGGCCATCATAGTCAAATGATAGATCTGCACTAGGTTTAAAGTCTGCTCCCAGTTTAAAGATCCCTGCTTGGGTAGATTGTTCGGTATCGGTAGTTCTTATTTCTTCTAGGCCGCTGTCTATGAAGATGTTTCTGTTTAAAGTAGCCGCAACCGTTTCTGTATCGGCAAAAATCGCAAAAGCTTTGATGTCTAATTTTGGACTGGCGTTCCAGATGGTGTTGAAGGCGCCAAATTTACTTTCCACATTGGTGGCCCTTGCGCTCTGTATGGGAGAAAAATTACTTGCCGTTCCCACATTTATACTACCGTTATTCTGGCGGGTATTACCACGCCGCTGTCCTGTAAACCTAAAATAATCCCTAGAAGTAAATGCCGGCTCGCCCAGGTTATTAAGGTCGGTAAGTATATTCACCGATAATTTATCGCTGTAGTAAAATGCCTTGGGCTGTATAAGATACCGTTCATCCAGACCACCATAACCTACCGCCGCGGTACCATCACCAAACCAAAAACTCTCTTTTCCCTCCTTGAGCCTTATATTGATCGCAATCCTGTCCTGATCATTTCCCAGTCCCTTGAGCTGGCTTACATTATTATAATTTCTTAGAACCTCAACTTTCTTGATCGCGTTTGCAGGGATGTTCTTAGTCGCGAGTCGGGTATCGCCCTCAAAAAAATCCTTCCCGTTTACCATTATTTTCTCCACGGTTTTTCCCTCTACCTGGACATCACCATCTTCATTTACCTCAACTCCCGGTAGTTTTTGCAAGACCTCGCCCAGTTTGCGTTCTGTTCCATTTGTAAAGCTATCACTGTTATAGACAATGGTATCGCCCTTGATCGTGACGGGCATTTCATAGACCAGGTTTACAGCGTCCAATTGGTCAGCTCCTTCAAACATCACATAGTTCTTGACTATATCGGTTTGAATATTTCTTATAGTATCTTCAATGGGTTTAAGTCCCAAAAATGAGATCTTCACCACATAAGTGCTATCTTTTTTAAGATTGAGCAACTGGTACATTCCAGCATCGTTTGTGATGCCAAAAGCGCCCAGGTTTTTATCCTTTTGATAGGCGATCACATTTGCCATTTGAAGGGGAGTTCCCAGACTATCTACCACAACACCGCTTATTTTAACGGTCTGAGACCAGGCGGTAGTTGCGATCATCACGGTCAGTAGGAAACAAAGTATTGATTTTTTCATTCTAGTTTTTGGTTATAAAAAAATGCGAGAATAGATTCCTATCTTTACTCTCGCATTGGGATTAGTTCTGATTAAATCGAAGTCTATCGGCGTCCTCGTCCTCTGAAACGCTGGCTCATTTCCTGCATTTTCTCTTTAAAAAGGGCGTTGTATTCTACTTCTGTAGTTTCTGTTCCTTTACTGGCTGGGGCTATGTCTTCCTTTTCTTCTGGATTGACTACGATCTTGCTACACAGCAACACCGTGTTTCCAGCGCTTACTTCCAGGATAAGTCCGGGCAGTCCGGAGTACTCTGCCGGACCGTGCTGCACGGGAATTTGCGGAGTAAACCATGCAGTTACCTGCACCCGTGGATCCTGTTCAAAAACCTCATCCACTTTACCCTCTGCAAGTGCGAGGCTGTCTTTTTTCTTATCCTCATCACTGTCTCCCCTTCTTCTTCTAAATGATGACCAGTCCATTTCATTATTGACTTTATAGCCTACGGCCTTTATGGCCTGGTACTGTCCTATCTGTCTGGTCTCTCCCGTGATCTTCCACTCCATCTGCTGGATGCTGTCCTTTATTAAAAAGGTCTTTCCCATCATATCTCGTTGCTCGATCCACTGGCCATCTTTAAGGTTTTTATATTTTTCACCGCCCATGGCAGTGCCCATCATATTGCCCCAGTTGCGACCGCCATCCTGTCCCGGTGCAGAAAGTTCTTTCTCTTCCTTATAAATGGACTCGTTGCGATTAAATTTGAGTACAAATGTTTTCTCTCCGTACTTCTTGATGCGCTCCTCGAGCTGTTTTTTCTGTTGAGGAGACATTTCTCGATTTTCCGTCATCCAGCTGGTGTCCGCGGTAGTTTTGGACATATAGGTAGCCTCTCCATAAAATTCCTGAGCGATACTGCTCAAGCTTATAATTAATGCTCCCAGTAAGAATATTCCCTTTTTCATGTTGTCGTTTTTAAACATTGGCACAAATGATCGTGCCACATTCATCTATGACGTCCCAAACAGGCAATAGTTTCTTTGTTAACACAGCTTTAACGGTTATCCTCCTATGTATCTAACGCTTGTTCCCTTTTTATTCTTGAAGCGTTTCATCATTTCCTCACTCTTTTTCTGTTGCAGCTTATTGAATTTTTCAAGTTCAATAACCTTACCTGTTTTGGGTTCTCTAATCCCAAACTTCTCAGGATTAATTTCTACCTTGACACATAGTATGATGGTGTTCCCCTCATTGAGCTCAAGAATAAGCCCTGGTAGGCCGTGGTACTTTCCTGGGCCGTTACTTACGGGAATTTGCGGTGTAAACCACGCTACCGTTTCCGTTTTTTCCACATCAATCATGCTGAGTAGTCCAGTGGTCTTTTCTTCTTCCTCTTTCTCGTCATCTTCTGCTTTATCTTCTTCTTTTTTCTCTTTCATAGGTTTTTCAACAAGCACTGCTTTGATGGCTGTATAATTACCTATCATTCTGGACTCTCCCGTGATTTTCCATTCAAACTTCTCCAGGTCATCAACGATAAGAAATTCTTTCCCCTGTATGTTGTCTTCTCTCTTGAAAATTCCCTCCTTGAGATTCTTATAGGTAGTCCCATACGTACCACCACCGCCCGAAATTGATATAGAGATGCCTGAGGATGGCTTTGGTTTTGCCAGCTCGACTACTTTTTCATAGAGGGATTCATCTTTTGTAAAGCTTAGGGTAAACTCTGCCTCGCCGGCGGTTTTCAAAGCCTTTTCCATGGCGTCGGACATTTCCTTACTTACTTGGTTGTCCCTATCCTTGACCTGGGCGGTATCTTTTTCCCGTTCCTTAAAGGTCATCTTACTTTGATAGGTCGCGATGCCGTTAAATTGTTGTTGGGCCTGTAGGAATTCCGCTTTCGCGAAAGCGAGAACTAAAAAGACGATTATCGATAACTTATAGTTTTTCATGATCTGTGTTTTTTGATGCTCCAAAGATCTGGTAAATCTATGTTTATAACCGTTAATGAGCGTTAACGTGTGTTAACCGATTTTTAATTACTGGTTTTAAAGCGCACCTTTGAACTATGAACAACAGGAAATATACCTACCTTCTTATATTGATATCGCTGGTAATCGTGGCGACGTTGAGTATCCAGTTGTACTGGAACTATAAAAATTATAGGGAATCAGAACGCCAGCTCATTGCCGATGTGCAGTCCAGCATCAACCAGAGCGTGGATGACTATTTTACCAACCGCGCTCGGGAAAATACCATGGGACTGTTCTTCAACGGCGACTATAAGGACGGCGGTCTGGACAGCGTCTTTGATCGTATTGAGCAGGCCAATAAGAAATATGGCGATAACAGGCCGCTCATGCGAGGACTCAATGTGGACGACATTAAAAGTGTCAAGGTGATCAAGGGTGGCACCATGGACACGCTGGATAAACTGGAAAAATTGTTTAAAATTAATAAGAACAACAAGCCCAAAGTTGCCAACGGGAGATTCATAAATTCTAAAAATGATAGTTCATACTTCCAGATTTCAACCCGCTTTGAGGAGGATACTTTATACCGGGATAAAGTCTCAAAGATGACCAGTAAACTCGTTATTAGTATGACCGACGACACCATAGACATTGAAGAAATAGACAGTATTTTTCAGGCAAATCTTTTGGGTAAAAAAATCAATCTCCAATACGATCTTATGGAAGTGAAGGGTAAATCAATTGATTCTACCCTATTTGAAACATACTCAGACTACGTTCCCGTCCAGTCAAGTCTATTGAAGAAGAACCAGCAGTTATTTGTTTATTATAGAAATCTGAGTGCTGAAATTCTTAAACGCAACATTACGGGCATTTTACTTAGTTTCATACTTATTGCCAGTGTGATATTTTGCCTTTTTTATCTACTTATTATAATCAATAGACAAAAAGCACTGGGCGAGATGAAAAACGATCTCATCTCAAATATTACCCACGAGTTTAAAACTCCCATCGCCACCGCAAGTGCCGCGCTGGAAGGTGTTCAGAATTTTACCGATACCGGCGACACAGAAAAAATGAAACGTTATCTGACCCTGGGAGGCGAGCAGCTGGCAAAGCTCAATTTTATGGTAGAAAAACTACTGGAGACCGCAACCCTGGACAGCAAGGATCTTGCCCTGCAATACAGCTCCATCGACCTCAACGAGCTGCTGGAAACCGTCACCAACCGATTTAAAAACCAGACCCAAAAAGAAATAACCTATGCCCGCTCAAGCACCGATTTCCAATTTATGGGTGACGCCTTCCATCTGGAAAATGCGTTGAACAACCTCGTGGATAATGCCATAAAATACGGCGGAGATCGCATCACCATAATACTTGCACAGACTGATAGGGATCATATAATTACCGTCAGTGACAACGGGAATACTTTACATAGCAAGGACTCAAAACGGGTCTTTGACAAATTTTACCGCGCTGGAAGCGGCAATACGCATAATGTCAAGGGCTTTGGCATAGGTCTATTCTACACCAGGGCGATCATTGAAAAACACAATGGCAGCATCGCGCTACAAATAAAACCACACACATCGTTCAACATCAACCTGCCCTATGCATCCTGAAAAAATAAACCTGATCCTTGCCGAGGACGAGCCCGCACTGGGCATGATCGTTAAAGAAAGTCTGGAGACGCGCGGTTTTCAAGTGCGCTTGTGCGATAATGGTGTAAAAGCGTGGGAGGCTTTTCAAAAAGAAGTTCCCCACGTACTAGTTTTGGACGTCATGATGCCGGAGCTGGATGGCTTCAGCCTCGCAAAAAAAATCAGAATAGAAAATGAGCACATTCCCATAATCTTCCTGACGGCAAAGTCCCAGACCGAGGATGTTCTGGAAGGCTTTGATGTGGGCGGGAACGATTATCTCAAAAAACCGTTCTCCATGGAAGAGTTGATCGTGCGCATAAAAAACCTGCTGCAACGCCAGACCGTTCAAAAAACTGCGGCTCACCACGAGATCGGTGATTATCGATTTAATTTTCCTCAACAGCGACTCACCTACAAAGATGATGATGAGGTAAAGCTGACCCATCGCGAGTCTCACCTGCTCTTCAACTTACTGGAAAAGAAGAACAAAGTTCTGGATCGCAGTTATGTACTCAAAAAATTATGGGGAAATGATGACTTTTTCTCGGGCCGCAGCATGGATGTTTTCATGACCAAATTGCGCAAAAAACTGGCACGGGACGATCGCATAGAAATCGTAAACGTGCGCGGTTATGGATATAAGTTAATTGCGCCGTAGAAAGAGTAATCGTGGATTTAATTCAGTGGGAAATGGAAATTTTTAAGTCTCTTGTCCGTTGCCAAATGTAAAGTTTCTAAAGGGTTTTAACTCAATGACCCCCCAGGATCTCCCATGGGGAAGTTTACCATGCAAAAAAGTCGTAAATCAAAACCCGTTAGGTTTTTAGTCTTTTTTCGGTCTGTCGGTCGTCTAAAAGTCAGTCGTCAAGAAAAAAAATATGGGATACCAACTCAGTGATCCCCTAAAAAATGCATTCCACTCTCCGCCGCGGTGGATCGTCGGATGCAGGAAGGGGGGAAGTTTCAATTCTGAACAATAAAAAAGTCTTATGTCCTAAGTCAAAAACCATCAGGTTTTCCATCTTTTGTCAGTCGTCGTAAAGTTGGTTGTCGGTCGTCAGAAAATCAACAGGTTGTTTCATTACTTGTCGGTATGAGAATCGTCGTCTTTTTATTAATGTACCGTAAACTAACTTTCAATTGTTTCTACATTTCAAAGAAGGCAATAAGTTGCGCACCGAGATTATTTTGATTTTGGTTTAAGTTTAAGTTTAGGTTTAGGTTTACCTTGATAAACGAAGTCATTATTTTATCTTTATAAATTAGCGATGAAATCCCATAATCCCAATAAAAGTTCATGCCCCTAAAAGAAAACGTATCCATCCTTTCCACTAAAAAACTTACCGCTCCACAGCAGGAATTGATACTCAACGCTGGGATAGGTATAGTGCATTATGACGTTCTTGAAACACAACAGTTGGAACATAAACTTCCATTGAGCAGCGATGCCGTTATCATTACCAGTAAAAATGCACTAACTGCTCTAGCAAATGTGCCTGTTACTACTCCAGTATTTTGTGTGGGTACGGTCACATCGGGACTCATTGAAAACCACGAGGTAAAATTTACGGCACAAAACGCACAAGAACTCGCCGAACATATCATTCAAGAGCATAACAATCAGTCGTTTGATTATTTGTGTTCTGAACAGCGCCGCGATCTGTTACCGGATTTGTTGCGTGCTCAAAATATTGAGCTTGTAGAACATATCGTTTACCGTTCCACCGCTGTTTTGAAAAGCTTTGATCGTATTTTTGCAGCGGTTTTATTCTATAGTCCTCGTGGGGTTTCTGCTTTCGCGCCTGCCTGCCGGACAGGCAGGAAAGCTAACAGTTTACAGTCCCATCACGCCATTTGTATAGGGGAAACCACCGCCACAGAGGCAAAAAAATGGTACAAGAACGTGCGGATCGCAAATAAAGCCACCGTAGAAAACACCATTGTAACCGCAATAAAGTTATTGAAAAATGATTAAGAACGATTTATTTTTAAGAGCGCTAAAAGGAGAAACTGTCGAGCGTCCACCCGTGTGGATGATGCGACAGGCAGGAAGGTATTTACCTGATTTCATGAAGCTTAAAGCCAAGTATGATTTCTTTACCCGTTGTCAGACTCCAGAGCTCGCGACCGAAATTACCGTAATGCCCATCGACCAGATAGGCCCAGATGCTGCCATACTATTTTCTGATATTCTTGTGATTCCTCAAGCGATGAATATTGAGGTAGAAATGCGTGCTGGTGTGGGTCCATGGTTGCCAGACCCCATAAGAACGGTAAAAGATCTGGATCGCGTGGTAGTTCCAGATGTGGCAGATGCGCTAAGTTATGTGTTTGAAGCGATCGACATGACCAAAAAAGTACTGGATAATCGCGTTCCATTGATAGGTTTTGCGGGATCGCCGTGGACTATTTTATGTTATTGTGTGCAGGGACAGGGGAGCAAGAATTTTGATAAGGCCAAAGAATTTTGCTTTACACAACCCGCCGCCGCACATGAATTATTACAGCGCATTACGGATACCACCATCGCTTATCTAAAGCTAAAAGTGAAACACGGTGTGAATGCCGTACAGGTATTTGACTCCTGGGGTGGCATGCTTTCTCCTACAGATTATAAAGAGTTTTCCTGGAAATACATTCAGCAAATTATCGACGCGCTGAAACCACATACCGAGGTGATCGTCTTCGGCAAAGGTTGCTGGTTTGCACTGAATGACATGGCTAAAAGTGGCGCCAGTGCACTGGGTGTGGACTGGACGTGCAGCGCGAGAAATGCACGCTATCTAAGCGGCGGCAACATCACGCTTCAAGGAAACTTTGATCCATCAAGATTATTTTCACCACCGGCCGAAATCAAAAAAATGGTAAAAGTGATGATCGACGAATTTGGTAAAGATCGTTTTGTGCCAACCTTGGCCACGGTATTTTACCTAACATTCCAGTTGAGAACGCACAGGCATTTGTGGATGCGGTTAAAGAATATGAGGCATGATCCCGTTTTTGAGAAGTTACAATCGGTTTTTACTGAATTTATCCCCTCAGCGCAATCTGGTCTATGGGTTTTTTATCTATAATCTGATAGGATTTCTTATTCTTTGTTTGCCGTGGTCGCATCATGGTGATCTTTTAATAATTGACAACCTTTTTGCATCAACCTCTGCAATTTCTACCACAGGACTTCTCACCGTGGGCACAACAGATTATTTCACGGGATTGGGACAGCTCGTACTGATGGTGCTTTTTCAGATAGGTGGGATAGGCTACATGACCTTTACCACTTATATCTTACTGAATACCTCGCGCAAATCGCGCTTGTGGCGTCAGAAAATCCTGAACGCTGCCTTTACCTTGCCCGACACCTTACAATTGAAGGATTTCTTGAAATCTGTAGTGGTTTTTACCGCCGTTATGGAATTGCTGGGAACCGTGTTTTTCTACATCGGTTTTATGGATGAGGGCTGGGGGTTTTGGGAGACTTTATGGCAAAGTATGTTCCATAGTGTGAGTGCTTTTTGTACGGCTGGTTTCAGTTTGTTCGGGAGTGGGTTTGAGGAATATGTGGGAGATGGCTGGATCAATTTCACGATAAGCCTGCTGGCGATTGCAGGATCGCTGGGATTTATAGTCTTTACAGATCTATGGTTGATGCTCACTAAAAAAGGCCACCGCATGAGTTTCACTACAAAAATTATTTTTTTCGGGTTCTTGATCTTATTGAGTTTTGGAACTCTGAGCATGTATTTTGCCGAGCCTACAATCATGGCTTTGGACGGCGCGGCGCGGTTTTATGCCTCGTTTTTCCAGACCATGAGTGCCATGACCACCGTAGGATTTAACACCATGCCCATAGGTGGACTTTCTCTACCCATTTTATTTACTACCATCTTTTTAATGTATGTGGGAGCATCGCCATCAGGAACCTCCGGCGGACTCAAAATTACCACCCTTACCGCGGTAATTGCTTATTTGCGCAGTCAGTTGAAGTCCTCTAAGGATATATATTTTTTAGGAAGAAGGATTCCCAAAACAAGAGTTTCCATCGCGCTCTCTACGTTCATATTTTACATCGTTCTCATTTTTATAGGTTTGCTCCTGCTTACCTATTCTGAGGATATGATCCTGAGCGACCTGATGTTTGAAACGCTGTCTGCGCTGGGAACCGTGGGACTTTCTACGGGAATTACAGGCGATTTGAGTGTCTTTGGCAAAATTGTGATCATCGCGTTGATGTTTATAGGAAGACTGGGCGTTCTTACCTTTGGGCTTGCGATAAGTAGAACGTATCATGACGATCAAGAGCTGCTCGATGCCGATATTGCGGTGTAGAGAAATTTAAGGCTGCGTGTTCATTTTTTATATTTGTAACGCTTTCGCGAAAGCTGAACCATAGCAATCTCATAAAAACATCATATCCATGATCAAGAATATCTTCAAAGGACTAAGTGCGTATTCCCAGAGTTTTTCACTGATCGGGAAACTGAAACTATGGAAATTTTTTCTAGTTCCCATGGGAATAAGCCTGGGAGTTGCCGTTACCGTTTTTTTGAGCATCTACAAGCTAGCCGATAACCTAGGACGGTGGATTTCTGGTTTTTGGCCCTGGGAAACTGGTCAGGAAACGGTCACTTATATTTCTACATGGTTGGGCGGTTTTATTATTCTGGTACTGGGTTTTATACTTTATAAGCACATCGTCATGACGCTTAGTGCGCCGTTTATGTCTCCCGTTTCCGAGAAAATGGAACGCCATCTTTTTCCAGATCTCTATGCAGATATCAAGCAGCGCGATACGTCCAACGCGCAACAATTTATGCGCAGTTTGCGATTAAGTATCCGCAATATTATCTATGAGTTGGCTATTACCATCCCACTTTTGGTTTTATCCATTATTCCCGGCGTTAATCTGGTAACGGGTGTTTTGATTTTTTTGGTACAGTCCTATTATTCTGGTTTTGGAAATATGGATTATACGCTGGAACGTCATTTTGCCTATCGCGAAAGCGTCACTTTCATAAAAAAATCCCGAGGTTATGCGATAGGAAACGGGATCGTTTTTACCGCGCTGGCGCTGATTCCAGTAGTGGGAATTATTTTAGTGTTACCCATTTCAGTAACCGCAGCTAGTAAAACAACGCTAGAATTGTTGAAAGAGCGGAAGATGTTGCTAGCTGGTGGCGAAGGCCTCACCCCCAGCCCCTCTCCAAAAGAGAGGGGAGTTTATTGAAACTGGCGTTTTAATAGTAGCGCATCGCTAAAAACAAAGAGTTTGGATAAAAATAAAAGTTAGAATTTGAGACATCTAGAAACAAAATGATTGTATAAGTGTAAGTCTAAACCTATCCCTATGAAAAAGCCAGTGTGAACCTCTCCCCCAGCCCCTCTCCAAAAGAGAGGGGAGTTTATTGAAACTGGCGTTTTAATAGTAGCGCATCTTAAAAACAAAGAGTTTTGATAAAAATAAAAGTTAGAATTTGAACATCTAGAAACAAAATGCTTTTATAAGTGTAAGTCTAAACCTATCCCTATGAAAAAGCCAGTGTGAACCTCTCCCCCAGCCCCTCTCCAAAAGAGAGGGGAGTTTATTAAAACTGGCGTTTTAATAGTAGCGCATCTTAAAAACAAAGAGTTTGGATAAAATAAAAGTTAGAATTTTGATATCTATAAAAAACAGTTTCCTAGGGGTAGGCTTCAGCCTACCCCTAGGAATGGAAGCGGTGTGAGCCTCACCCCAAATCCCTCTCCACTTCGACTAGTGTCACATTGAGCTTGTCGAAATGCTCAGCACGACGCAAAAGAGAGGGGCTTATTAAAGTGCAGTAATCATATTGTTATTAAAATTTATTATCCATGAAAGAAACATTTTACTCCTTTATTGTAGAACTTCAGAACAAAATTACCTCAGCTTTAGAAAAAGTGGACGGTAAAGCTACTTTTCATCAGGATGAGTGGCATCGCGAGGAAGGCGGCGGTGGTTTTTCCCGAGTGATAGAAAACGGAAATGTCTTTGAGAAAGGTGGCGTGAGCATCAGCGCAGTCCATGGACCGCTACCCAAAGCCATGCAAACCTATTTTAAAGTAGGTGATCTGGATTTTTACGCAACAGGCTTGAGTCTGGTCATTCATCCAGAAAATCCGATGGTGCCGACCGTTCATGCTAATTTTAGGTATTTTGAAATGTACGAGAGCGATGGAACTGTGGTGGACTCCTGGTTCGGTGGTGGGCTGGATCTGACTCCGTATTATCTTTTTGAAGAAGACGCCGTACATTTTCACAGCGTTTGTAAAGAAGTGTGTGACCGCCACGCCGTTGCCGATTATGCGCTTTTCAAGCAAAAATGCGATGAATATTTCCACAACGCCCATAGAAACGAGGCACGCGGCATCGGCGGATTATTTTATGACTATTGTCGTGCCGATGAAAATTTCTCAATGGAAGATTGGCTTGCGTTTCAAATGGATATGGCTTCGCATTTTATAGAAGCCTACCTACCGATTGTTGAAAAACGTAAAGATCTAAGTTATACTCATGCCCAACGCACTTGGCAAGAAATACGTCGCGGTCGTTATGTAGAGTTTAACCTCATTCACGATAAAGGAACCTTGTTCGGTTTAAAAACCAACGGACGTATGGAAAGTATTCTCATGAGTCTCCCACCGCATGTTCAATGGGTGTATGACCATCATCCTGAAGTGGGAAGTGAGGAAGAGAGAATGCTTGAGGTGTTGAAAGAGCCTAGGGAGTGGGTGTGAGAAATTGAACCCGAACTCGAAATTGAACTTGAACTTGAACCTATTTGCTATATGGTTAGATGAATTTCAAAATCTTAATATAATTGTTTTGTTGCGGTACTTTGAGTTTACGAACCTTTTTAAAAGGAACAATTTACGACAGTAAAAGCCAAGAGCCTATTCTATTTGCAACGGTAGTATTGATAAATGGTGGTGGAACTTATGTAGATGTTAATGGTAAGTTTGAGGTGATCATTCCCAGAGTTTCTGAGGATAATTTGAACTTTTCGACCGTAGGCTATGAGTCTGAAATTCTTTACTAATGAAATCTACTTAGATCCTGAAGTTGAAAGCCTCTCATCTATTAATATTAAACTAAAAAATTATAAAAGTTAGAGCAAGTACATTGCATCCTATGATAGGTGTTGAAGCACTATTCCCAAAAGAGTAAATTTATTTCGTGACCAGGAAGCCAAACTGCCTGTTTATGCAAAAACCTAAATCTAAGTTTAAATTTAAATTTAGGTTTAGGTTTAGGTTTAAATTTTCCTTTCTAATTCATCAACTCCTCAATCTCCTCCACCTCAATAGGAATATCGCGCATTAAGTTAAACGGCTCACCGGTTTCTTGAATGACGACATCGTCTTCCAGACGTATCCCAAATCCTTCATCAGGTAAATATATTCCCGGTTCTACGGTGAAAACATTGTTAGCTTGCATAGGTTCCCATAAGATTCCATAATCGTGGGTGTCCAGACCTATATGGTGCGAGGTGCCGTGCATGAAGTACTTTTTATAGGCAGGCCAGTCTTTGTTTTCATTCTGAACATCGGCTTTATCGAGTAAGCCTAGACCTATTAGTTCGCTGGTCATTATTTTACCTACTTCTACGTGATATTCTTTCCAGATCGTGCCTGGAACGAGCATTTTGGTAGCCTCATTTTTCACTCTTAAAACTGCATTATATACCTCTTTCTGACGATCGGTAAAACGGCCGTTGACGGGAATGGTACGTGACATATCGCTGGCATAGTTGGCATAGATCGCTCCTGCATCGATCAGGATCAGATCGCCGTCCTTACATTCTTGATTGTTCTGGATGTAGTGCAGCACGTTTGCATTGTTCCCACTCGCGATAATGGGCGTGTAGGCAAATCCGTCGCTGCGTCTTCTTATAAATTCATGGAGGAATTCTGCCTCAATTTCATATTCTGTGACTCCGGGTTTTGTGAATTCTAGCACGCGTCTAAAACCTGCATTGGTAATATCACAGGCCTTTTGGATCAAATCTAGCTCTATGGGATCTTTTACCGCACGCAATCGCTGCATGATGGGAGCAGATTTTGCATAATTATGGGCTGGGAACTGATCTTTGGCTTTTTTGATAAAGCGATCCTCGCGGCTTTCTAACTGCACGGACTGGCGGTAATGCTCGTTAGTATTGAAATAAATCGTCTCACATTGAGTCATCATTTCAAAGAATTTTTTATCAAATTCCTTTAACCAGTAAACGGTTTTGATCCCACTGATTTCGGTAGCTTTTTCCTTGGTGAGCTTCTCCCCTTCCCATACCGCAATATGATCGTTGGTTTCGGTCACAAAAAGTACTTCCCGATGCTCGGGATCTGGACATTCTGGAAATAAAACTAGGATCGTATCTTCCTGATCTGCTCCACTTAGGTAAAAAATATCTCGGTGTTGTTTAAATGGCAACGTACTGTCTGCGCCCGTGGTAAAAACATCGTTTGAGTTGAAAACGGCAAGGCTGGACGGCTTCATTTGAGCCATAAAGTTCTTTCGGTTTTTTACAAACAATTGCGGATTTATAGGATCGTATTTCATAGAATATATTCTTGTACTTTGTTGTTAATAGTTACGCTTTCGCGAAAGCGGAAACACCTTCCAACCCCACAAAATCGAAGGACAGCAAGTTAAGAACGACGCTTGAACCTACAAAAGAAAATGGGGACGAACTCTTAGGGATTTTAATAAAAACTCACTCTACCACGACTCCGTTCTCGGGCATGGAATAGAAATCTGCATCCATGGCTGCGGCATCTACATCAACTTTTTCAAAGGTCCTTACTTTTCCAGCACTAACGGTGGGCAAATTGTCCTCGGTTTTATACCATTCCAGGGATCGAGGAAGCAGCAATCCGTTCACATCCTGCCAGTCAGTATATTTTATAAAGCTGAAATCCTCAGACCTATCTCCCTTTCCAAAGGTAACGGTGTAGGCCAGCCAGGTCATTCTATAGGTTTCTGGATGGTAGTAGAGAATGTACTCGTCGTCTGGAGCATCGCCCACATTTGCCTTGAAGGCTATCTTTGTCCCAGGGTAGGAAACACCGTCCATGACCAGGTCTGGTGTCTGTCCGTAAACTATGCCCTCGTCTCCCAGTATAAATGGCATGGCATAAAAATAGAACATGAGGTTGTGGTAGAATCGCGCTTTGGATGACTGGTAGGCCTCGGACTCTTGTGCGATCCATACATTGCCATTCTCGCTGCCTATCTTATAATTATCGCCCTCGATAAGTATGTTCCTGTTCTGCAGGTTGCTGGTGTGGACCTCGTCTTCCAGTTGAAAGGTTAGGGTCTGCATCTGGTCCCATCGAGACTTACCTCCGTGCGCCTCAAAAACCTGTTGCAGGCCTTTGGGATAATTTGTAAGACGTACTTCTTCGGTTTCAATAGGTTCCTCAACAGTTGTGGGCGCCGATTTTTCAGGATCCTGTTTACAGGAAATGAAAATAGTACAACATAAAACTAAGAATACTGATTTCATAATGATGAGATTAAGTTACAAAACTAAGTGTTTCTACATCAAATTCTATGTTTTGAAATTCCTAGAACGTGGTTAATTATTCCTGAACTATGAAAAAACAGGAAGGGCTCGGCATAATTAATATTTTTGGCAAAACAAAGTAGTTCCCGAAAAGTTTTTTTCTACTCGCTAACGCTGGGTTTCACTCCGTGCACACTCACGCCGCATGTGTTGCAGTTAATTTTTGATATAATTATTAGTTGTTACCTTTAAACAACGAGCCGCAACTACAACTTTAAAACAAAAGATAAAGACCAGACGTAAGGTATGTAGGACAGACCGTTCAAGAGATTACTGATAAGAGGTGCACAACATGAAAGACAAGGCAAAATAGCCCTTTTACCAAGCAGCTCAAAAAGAGACCGTTTGAGGTATGGCTATAAAGCACAAAGTTGAACATTAGATGCGTTGATCTGACTATCAGACCATGAAACAATTTGAGGCAGACGTGATCGAGCAGTATTATATCAACAGCAACGGTGGTCGCAGGCGCGGCCTGGAATCCAGATGCAGTTTTTATGAACGTACAAAACGCTGTTTCTAAAAAACGCTTCAACACCCTTAAGAATACAGATTTGTTTAACCCCTGTAAATACGATTTTATATAATGGAATATCCCAAGAATCTACTCAACAACATTTACTGGGTCTTTGATGAAAAACACAATGATCTGCTAGAATTCAGTGCAGACCTCAAGGCCTATCACAAGGCGGTATCAGTTTTCAGAAACTGCCCGTAAATCCTACCGATATTATGCCTTGCCAAACAGTCCGTTATCATTCAGTTTGCCCTACCGCCCATGGATGACGACGATGAGGAAGACGACATACAGATAAAACTGGATGCAGACCAAACCTCTGGTTTCAAGGCGGGAGAACTGCTGTTCAAGATCAACAACGCAGTCATCGACCATCCAGACGGTTTTAGCATCGCAGATTATGACAAGCAGTTCTTTGAGGGACTGCAATATTTTACCGATGATGATCCTGACTTTATAGGCATTCCCGTCTATTTTATGATATTGGGGAGTTGATCGCATGGATTAATTACTTGATGATTATATAATTCCGCTTTCGCGAAAGCGGATCAATTCACAACAGGTAAAAAAGCTACTTATATCCAACAGTAACAAAAGTATAAATCTTTAAAAAAAATAACCAAACCATGATCGTACTACTGGACAATGGCCACGGCGGCCTTATTAACGGGAATTACACCACACCAGGCAAGCGCAAGGACTGGGGTGCGCAGGGAATTATTTATGAGGGCGAGTTTAATCGTGCCATTGTAAATGGGATCATCGAGCAACTGACCCTGCTCAAAATCCCCTACGTAAACCTCGCTCCAGAGTACTGGGACGTGCGGCTGGAAACCAGGGTGCGGCGGGCAAATTTATATCCCGCTAACGACAGCTATTTATCTAAGTGTCCACAGCAATGCGGGCGGTGGCCATGGGAGCGAGTTTTTTACCTCACCTGGCAGTACGAGAAGTGATGCGATGGCGACGACTTTTGGTATAGAATTTAAAAGAGAATTTCCCGACCGCAGGCTGCGCACCGATTATAGCGATGGCGATCTGGACAAGGAACGCCGCTTCTACGTCCTTACCAAAACCAAAATGCCCGCCGTACTCACCGAGAATTTCTTTATGGACAATCTAGAAGAATTTCAAAGAATTTTAAATACCCGTGAAGGACGACAGCGCATCGTGGATTATCATGTAAAAGCGATAGTTAAAATTAAGGAAGAGATGTTTTCTTGAGAAGTATTAAGACAAAAGATTTAAAAACCTGGCGGTTTTTTGACTTAGGACACAAGACTTTTTGAGTATGAAATGCCTCCCCCCTTGGGGGGATCGAGGGGGGCTTACAAAAGATGGAAAACCTGACGGTTTTTTGACTTAGGACGTAAGACTTATTTAGTACAAAGTATCCCTTGATCGAGGGGTCTACAAAAGATGTATTTCATATCTAAGTTTTTGACAAAAAAACAAATCCCAGATTTTGGCTAGCCAAAATTTAAGCTCCCTCTCTTTTGCAGAGGGCTGGGGTGAGGTTACAGTGTCAGAACTCACTATAAACAGATTAGGGGCTTACAGTGTCAGAACTCACTAAAAACAACATTTAAAACACCCAACAAACTAAACCATGAAAAAAGAACCATTAAGATTAGGACTCGTACTTGCCGGCGCGGTCACCGCAGGAGCATTTACTGCTGGGGTGATCGATTACTTGCTCAACACACTAAGAAACTGGCATGCCGAATATGAAAAGAGACCCGATGAGGTGCCAGAACCTAACGTAATCATCGATGTGATGACGGGAGCGAGTGCGGGTGGAATCACTGCTGCGGTTACTACCCTGGGACTTACCATAGATAAACTAAAGCCAGTTACCACCACAACGAGTAAAAAGGAGGCTCGGGAGAATGTGCTTTTTGACACGTGGGTAAACTTTGGTAAGGAAGCGCATGAAAACATCATGGAAGACCTGCTTTCTACTGAAGATCTGGAAGATGGTGAGATCCACTCCCTGCTCAATACCGATTTTATCAATCGATTGATGCAAAAACTGATCGACACCACTACAAAAAGTCTGTCTGAAAAATCACCTGTTACTGATCATGAAACTGATGATAAAAGACGGGATTGTCCACTACCGCCTTATGTAAATCCGCAGCTGGAGGTGTTGATGACGTTAAGCAACTTGCGCGGTATTCCCATAGAGCTATATTTTACCCAGACTAAGGATAAAGTGGCGCACACCATGCAGTATCATAAGGCGTACGCACATTTTGAAGTGAATAGCGAGGTATCGGCTAATAAATTACCACTTGGATTTAAGAAATAGCGATCATCTCAAACTTTTTCTGGATGTAGCTCGTGCCAGTGGTGCGTTTCCCATCGGATTAAAAAGTGTTCCCTTTAAGGGAATTCCCAAAGCGTATATCGAAGAAAATATCAAGCAACTTTTTGGAAATAATGAGAATCTAACTCCGCTTGTAGATGATGAATACAGCTTCCTCGCCACTGATGGTGGTATGACTAATAACGAGCCCATTGCCGAGGCGTTGAGAATACTGAAACAAAAAGGAGATAATTATAAACTGATTCTCATAGATCCATTCCCAGGTCGCGTGGGCGAGCCAGAGACTGAAAAATATGACGTAGAAAAAGACAATATATTTGAAGTAATCCCCCAGCTTTTTAGCACCCTGCGCAATCAGGTTTTGTTTAAAGAAAATGACATTATGGATCTATTTGATCAGGGATCTGATAAAAATATGGTGTGGCCCACGCGTTATGATGATAAGAATAAACCCTTGCCCAATTCCATCGCCTGTGGTGCGTTATCTGGTTTTTCTGGTTTTATGAAGCGGGATTTTAGGTATCACGATTATATGCTGGGACAGAAAAACGCTCAAAATTTTCTGCGCTATTATTTCAATACCGATCAGGATCATGGAACGTTGGAGCGATAGGGATCAACAGTTATTCGGTCTTAATCATAAGTACACGGGCAAATTTGTTATGCCCATAATTCCTGATTACACCATAGAAAAACGAGTTTTGGGAGAAAAAGGCGTGGAGTTTAATCCTGCACTGAACAGAGATCCTAATTTCCCTGTATTTCCTAACATCTCTTATGAACGGGATTTGAAAAAGATGGAAAACCAGCTTAAAAAACGCATTAAAAAAGTAGTGAAGCTTAGTTTTAAATCCTTTACCAGGGAGAAAGGACAGGAGCAAATACATTACCTTATTGAAAAACGCAATAAGAAGTTTATTCTCAATCGATTTACTTCATGGATAGGAAAGGGGCTGGGCAATGGCTTTATGAATCTGGTAGGGATCAATAAATTAACTGGCTCCATAAATAATGCAATTATGGAAACCATCATACAATCCCTTTCAGATTATGACCTGCTGGAAGAGAAGGATAAGTAGAATGCAAGTCAATAATAGAGCTAGTTTTGAGAAAAGACAAAAGATGCAAAACCTAACGGTTTTTGATTTAAAATGCTAGCCCTCGCTGGCACTGAGTTGCACTCAGTGACCACACACGTAGCACGTAATATCTATTTATAATATAGTTTACCTTTCAACAATGAGCCGCAACTACAACTTTAAAAATCCAAAAGGTGCTTATTTTGTTTCTTTTACGGCTGTAAGTCAATAAATTGTAGTAAAAAATCTAAACCATGCCACGTTCCTTCTGGATCGTCTCGTAGGCTTCCTGGACTTTTTGGAATTTTTCCTGAGCACCCTTGCGGTACGCCTCGTCCATGTCCATCAGTTTGTCTGGATGGTATTTTTTTGCCATCGTTCTAAAGGCTTTTTTCACCTCATGGTCTGGAACAGATTTATCGATTTCTAAGATCTTATACGCATTATCTTGATCCTTGACAAACATGGCCTTGATCGAGATGAAATCCCGTTGCGACAATCGTAGGTAACCTGCAATCTGTTGCAATACCTGAAGTTCTGGGCCGTCCACAAATCCGTCTGCCTGCGCGATACCAAAAAGGAAATGCAAGATCTGTAACCGAGATTCATACCGCGTGCGCGCGTTTAAATACTGACAGATGCGCGCCGGGTTTACCTCGCGCTTTTTGACCACGTCGTTAAATACTTTGAAGATGGCATTAGCGCGTTCCTTCCCGTACGAACTCACAAAATACTGGCGTACGTAGTCCAGTTCGTTTTGGGTGACCTTACCGTCGGCTTTTATGACAACTGAAGTCAGGGAAAGTAAGTGGAGTTCAAAATCCTGCGGACTCACCTGGGTGGAGCGCGACTGGAAAGGACTTCCACCCGCCGATTGTGCCGTTCTTCCCGTGCTACTCACATAAGCGCGGTACACCCATTGAAGCAAGAAAAAAATGGCGATATATCCAAAAAATGACATAAATAGAATTAAAGTGTAAAGATATAGTTTTCAGTTAACGTGCGAAAAAGGATGAAGGATCGCTGCGCTCAAGGACAAATGACAAAGGACAAATGACGGATGATGAATCATGAAAGATGAAAGATGAAAGATTAATAAAAGCGGCCTAGGGTTACAAGGCATTTCCCTTGCAGCATGCATATTTTAATAGGAGTATTTTTAGTAGCGTGTTTCTATTGCGCGTTTTTATCGTGGAATGTCGTACTATGAGCATTGTGTAAGCCACTAATAACTAATGCGTTGCAAACGCGCTCGATGTAAACAATTCTATCCTAGGCCGTGACCTTTTTTTTCTTAAAAACAGGCACCGCAGAGCAGGCCTCACCGTACATTACAGATTTTGCAACGCCTACCAGTCTATCAGTGATCATCATGTAAGCGGCGAGAGGAACGGGTTTTTTTGAACAGCCCTTCACGATCATGGAAACATCCTTATATGCAGAAATATCCAGTTCTTCAATCACCTTGCGGTAGATCTCGGTCTCCAGTTGTTCTAGGTCGCCATAGACTACGAGCCTGGCTATACCGTGTAATTCTCGTTGTACCAGCATCCAGGCCCATTGCGGGATAATCGCGTCAGTACCGCAGTGAACGGCCACAAAATGATCTTTATAAATGGTAAAGTCTGTGGTTTGTAAGCTTTCGCGAAAGCGGGATTCCACTAACACTATTCCTTCCAGCAACCATCGGGATATATCAATTGCTGATCTAGTTCCCGGCGCGTAGTGATCCTCAAGGTCAAAGGTGACGATCTTGGAATTTGCAACACGATTGATGATTTCTCCTTCCATGATGTGGTTTAAAGCATTCCCAGTTCCAGTTTTGCCTCCTCGCTGATGAGGTCCTTGTTCCAGGGTGGATCAAAGGTGATCTCCACTTCGGCATCCTTCACCTCTTGCAGCGATCGCACTTTTTCCTCCACTTCCAGCGGCAGGGTTTCGGCCACGGGACAGTTGGGCGAGGTGAGCGTCATCAGTATTTTTACGTCGGCATCACTGCTTACCATCACGTCATAGATAAGTCCCAGCTCGTAGATATCTACCGGGATTTCTGGATCAAAAATGGTCTTTAAAACCTTGATTACCTTCTCTCCTATTTCTTGTCCGTTTACTTCTTCCATCTTAGTTGATTTGAGTTTGGTACGCGATCGCGTACATTTTTAGTTGTTTGATCATCGACACCAGTCCATTTGCCCGGGTGGGAGAAAGGTGTTCCTTCAACCCTATTTCATCTATAAAAGCGGTGTCTGCCTTGATGATGTCGGCTGGTTTCTGTCCCGACCAGGCCCGTACGAGAATGGCGATAATGCCTTTTGTAATGATTGCGTCACTGTCTGCGGTAAAAATGACCTTGTTGTCATGCTAGACCGGCATCCACCCAGACTTTGGACTGACAACCTTTAATGATGCGGTCTTCTGTTTTGAGGCTTTCATCAATTAGGGGTAGGCTTTTCCCTAGATCGATCATGTACTCATAACGCTGCATCCAGTCGTCAAACATGGAAAACTCATCTACGATCTCTTCCTGTATTTCTTGAATGGTCGCCATTATTTTTTTGCTTCGGTTCTAGTTGCGGTAATAATTACTTTACCGTCCTTGTTCATTAGTTCCAGACCGTCCTTCCAGGCATTGACAGATTTGACTTTGGCCAAAAGATCCATGTATTCTCGCTCGATCGTATTAGTGTCTGCGCAGTACATTTTAGTTCCCATGAACATTCCCATGGTGACCTTATTGTCCTCAAAGTTCTCAAAAGTACCTGAATAATTATTACAGGCAGACTTTCCAGAAATGCGGTTTTCCTCTCCCATTTCAATATTCATGGTAATGTCATATTCTGAATAATCCTTGCCGTTCACCATGACGACGTCATAGCTTCCCTCAACATCGTCTAGATCCTTGCAGGATGATAAAAATGTCATACTGAGTACTAATATTATAATTGCGCTGGTTTTCATAATTGTATATTTTAAGATAGCATATTAACGGCACGTTGCAAAGCCTGTACCATGACGTCTATTTCTTCTTTGGTATTGTAAAATGCAAAGCTTGCCCTTATCGTTCCAGGAATTTTAAAACGTTCCATGACTGGCTGGGCGCAGTGGTGACCCGTGCGCACGGCAATACCGAGTTTGTCAACAATGGTTCCCAGATCGTACGGATGGATAGTTCCCACGTTGAAACTGATCACCGCAGCTTTGTCAGCTACATCGCCATAAATGACCGCGCCATCGATTGCCCTTATTTTTTCAGTAGCGTATTTGAGCAGTTCGTTTTCATAAGCAGCAATATTTTCCATCCCAATACATGGTTCAAATAATCAACGGCTGCTCCCAGCGCGATACCGCCAGCAATATTGGGCGTTCCTGCTTCAAATTTATGGGGCAGACCTGCATACGTTGTCTTTTCAAAACTCACCTGGTCGATCATCTCTCCACCTCCCTGATATGGCGGCAACTCATTCAGCGCATCTTCTTTACCGT
>CAWILF010000015.1:0-26959 GCA_963836885.1 uncultured Flavobacteriaceae bacterium
ATTATGATCTCTTTATATTCTTCCAATTTATCTTGTACTTCATGTTCCCTGTCCGCAGGAAAAAACAGGTAATCATTTAATGCAAGGGATTTAAAAGTCCAAGGGACTATTTTCAACGATTCAACGATCTCAAAATCCAGAATTGCAGCTGGGCCTGTGTGTAAGCGCATAATTTTATAGTTCCAAGAGTTGAGCAGCTCGTATAATAGATCGGCTCGTTCTTGAGCAAATTCATGGGATTCCACAGAGTGACTGTCTAATACCTCGCAGGTAATTATAGGTTGATGTTTTAATATAGATTGCTCCATTCCCTTTAATACTTCGTACTCGGCTCCCTCCACATCTATTTTTACAAAACCTATGTTTTGATCCAAATAAAATCTATCGTAGTCAAAAGCAAGTACATGCTCATAAGTTGAAAAAAAATGGGGCCGAAAATCAGAAACTATCGACGCGCGAGAGTCCGTGCTGTCATCTTTGTGCAGTTCAATAATTCCTACCTCTGTTGAAAGTGCCGCATTTAAGACGGTACATTTCTCAAAACCATTGGTCTGGATCAACTTTTGAACATAGGCCACACATGTAGAACTAGGTTCAAAGCCCAGATAGTCCATTTGCGGCGAGATGGTCTTAACCCGCAATAGCGTCTGTCCCACATTAACACCTATGTCCACAAATGTAGATGGCTCGTTTGATCTAGTCTGTGCATTGGGACTATCTGCGAGAAATTTTTTGAGCAGTAAATCCATCCAGTTTTCTTGATTATGGATGTGAACTGATCCTACGCCATTGATCACCGGAATTTTAACTTTAAGATTTGTACATTTTTTAGAAAACGTAATATTGAGGAACTGTATCACTTTTGACTTAACAAGCAATTTCAAAAAATAGAACTTCATTGACCCCATAACCTTTCCTTACTTTAATGAGCGTTTTTTATTTATTTATGTCGAGGATACAAACCTTTAATTTTATAGCAGTTGTTACATTTCAAGTTGCTAGCTGCAATTGCCATCAGTTCCATTCAAATAATCCTCCACTCCTTTTTTAAAGACCTTATGTTTACTGCCCAATTCGTAAAATGACTTTACGTAACCCTTGCGCAAAAGAAAAAAGCTGTATTTAAAGTTTAATAAAGTTGCCATTAATCTTCCATCTCGGGCAGCAAGTGCGCCGCGGGCATAGATCAAGCGGTCGGAGTCTGCCTCGTCACTGCTGGTCGTGGATTTATGTCTAGAAATTGCGGCAGGATAAAACTGGGTTTCCATACCAGCTTCCATCGCGTCGATCAAGAACACATAATTCTCGCTGTCCTGATAGGTTGCGCCCAGTCCAAATCGTTGATCAAAACTCATATTATTTTCAATTACCGCAGCGCGTTTTAGTGTAATTTCGGGAGACAGTACGTTTTTGAGTTCTTTGCGGTCTAACGCTTTCCTGCCTCGCCGGCAGGCAGGCGCGAAAGCGGGATATTTTCCAAAAAGCTTCCCATCTTCCTTTCTCAACGTCTGGAAAGCGATGATCGATTGCTGATAGCTATTGTGAGCCGTAATTATATGCTCTACGGCATCTGGCAAAATCTCGCAGTCATCATCCAGGATCCAGAGCAATTTTCTTGAACTTTTATTGATCGCCATATTACGGCTGCGACTTATGCCAAATCTGGTGTCATTGATCACGTTAATGTTAGAATAATTACTGGACAGCTTATGTTTTTTTGATTGATTTACAATGGTAATCGCTTCCTTTATTTGATCTACCGACCGACTAAAAATAGCCTCCAAAAACGACAAATCCCCACGATCCATGGTCGCGATGAGAATTTCCAGATCATTTTCAGTATAAACGGCCATCTCCTTATCTTTACCTCAAATATACCCTTATATGCGCATATTGCTGGTGGGAGAATACAGCGGTTTTCACAACGCACTCAAGCACGGCCTCAAATCCTTGGGGCATGAGGTAACAATTGTGGGGGACGGTGATGGATTCAAGAAATATCCGGTGGATATAGATTTGAGCTCCAACTACTTTAATAAAAATAGGCTAAGACGTAAGCTTAAGGCAGGAATTTATCGTCTCTTTAAAATTGATGTAAACGATTACTTGATGTTATCCCGCTTTCGCGAAAGCGAGAACCTTCTAAAAAATCACGAAATTGTACAATTTATCAATTCCAATGCATTGAATACCAGCAGTAAGATCGAGCGCAAGATGATTGGCTTTTTGGTGGGAAATAATAAAAAAGTGACCCTCGTCGCCTGTGGTGATGATCATGAATATGCAAAATACCTGACTGAAGATCATGAAGGCTATAGCATTCTAGATCCCGTTAAAAATGGATCTGTGCCCCAAATTGCCTTTAATTATACCTATAAATATCTGGAAAAAGGCTACCAAGAAAATTATGAATATCTCGTTGAAAAATCCCTCGCGATAATCCCAAGCAATACAGATTATGCGATGGCACTAACGCATCAACCCAAGGCAGTTCCCATAATTCCCGCACCCGTGCAAACGCATCGCTTTCAACTGGAACAAAATGAAAATCTGGACACGATCGAGATCTTTATGGGGATCAATCGTCAGAATTATTGGAAAAAGGGGATCAATTATTTTGAGGACGCGCTGCAAATAGTCACGACAAAATATGACGGTCGTGTAAATATCACGATCGCAGAAGATCTGCCCTACGACACCTACATTTCCCAATATAAAAAAGCGCATATTTTACTAGATCAAGTGCTTTGCTACGATCAGGGCTATAATGCGCTGGAGGCGATGGCACAGGGAAAAGTGGTTTTTGCCGGAGGTAGTGACCAGTATCTAAAGGCCCATGGATTATCAGAAATTCCCGTTATCGACGCCCGTCCAGATGTTGATTATCTTGTGGATCAACTGAGTCAACTTATTGAGAATCCGCAGTCAATTTTAGAGATTGGAAAAAAAGCCAGGAATCACGTCATTGCCTATCACGATTGTATAAAGGTAGCAAAGCAGTATTTGGAAATCTATAGGTAATCCCTAGTGTCAAGTTTTTACTTAAATTGCTTTTAATTAAAGATCTGACCTAGGTAACCTCATACCATATTATAAGATTTATGAATTCAAACATTCCTACAAGACTTGAACTGGCAGATCTCATATCCAAAAGGATAAGGGAAACTAAGCCAGAAAAAACCTTGCAATACGAGAAATCCAGCAAGGATATAGGATATTTCTTTATTGATGATCTATTGCCTGAGGATGTTGCCCTTAAAATTGCGCGAGAGTTTCCCGGTACCGATAGGATGACGCTCAAAAAAAGTCTTAGGGAAAATAAATATGTTGCTGCCCAAATGAATCTGTACCATCCATTGCTGGAAGAAATGATCTATGCGTTTCAACAGGATCAGGTGGTCGATGAGATCAAGGAAATTTGTAAAATTGCAGATCTTCATCCCGATAAAAACCTGTATGCGGGAGGTATTTCAAGCATGGGGAACGATCAGTTCCTCAATCCGCACCTGGACAATTCCCACGACAAGGATCGAGATAAGTGGCGGGTTCTCAACCTCCTCTATTATTGCACGCCGCAATGGAAGGATGAAAATGGTGGCCATCTGGAACTATGGCCGCAGGGCGTTGAAAATGAGCAGGTCACATTGCATTCTAGATTCAACAGGTTGATCGTGATGGCGACGCACAAATATTCGTGGCACTCCGTGAGCCCAGTTACCAAGGACGGTTCTAGAAACTGCATCTCAAATTATTATTTTTCCAATGAGTCTTTATTGCCCGAAGAAAAATTTCACGTCACCTCATTTAGAGGAAGACCTGATCAAAAATTGCGAGACAAGGTTCTCCAACTGGATACTTTCTTAAGAATGAAAATCAGAAAAGTATTCAAGAAGGGAATCGTTGAAAATCCGCATGTGTATAAAAATAACGATAGATAATCTTATGAGACTTCCTTGATAGGACACTTGAAACTTATCAACCGTCAGATAATTAGAATAAGTAAGCAATCAAGTAGTATCTTGACTTATAAAACAAATAATAGTAGAACCTACAACCCAGCGAGTTGAAACCCATTCAGATCAAATGAACAATTACCTTAAAATTACTTTTTTATTCCTTCTGTTCGGTAGCTGTTATTCTTGCCAGGATGAGCAGGATAATGATCCCATTCCCGTAGAGACGCTAGATCCTGAATATGTACAATTTGGCACACCATTCAACAACCCGCCCGCTACGGAAGATATTATCATGTACGAGGTCAACTTGCGCGCCTACAGTCCCAGCGGTACTATCGCTGCAGTGACTGCCAAGTTGGATCATATTGAAAGCCTGGGTGTAAATGTGATCTGGTTGATGCCCATACATCCCGTCGGTCAGATCAATACGGTAAACTCGCCCTACTCTGTAAGGGATTACAAGGCAGTAGCTGCGGAATATGGAACATTGGAAGATCTGCGCGAACTTACCGAGGCGGCCCACGCAAGGGGAATTGCCGTGATCATGGACTGGGTGGCAAACCATACTTCCTGGGATAATGAGTGGATTATAAACGACAGTTGGTATTCAAAAGATGCGAGCGGAAACATAATCCACCCAGCGGGCACCAACTGGATGGATGTTGCCGACCTCAACTATGGAAACGTCGAGATGCGCACCGCGATGATCGATGCCATGAAATACTGGATCTATGAAGCAAATATAGATGGTTACCGCTGCGATTATGCTGATGGGGTGCCGTTTACGTTTTGGAGCGAGGCCATTAATTCACTCAATGGGATTTCAAGCAAAGACTACATATTTTTTGCAGAGGGAAATAGGATCGATCACTTTAGTGCAGGTTTTGATCTTAATTTTGGCTGGCAATCCTACAGTGCGGTAAAGGATGTTTTCAACGGCCAGCCTGCGGGCAGGATCTTCACCGCAGACCAGGCCGAATATGAAAACCTGCCCGATGATAAACACTGGGTGCGCTTTACCACAAACCACGACGAGTCTGCCTGGGATGCGACGCCCATGACCTTGTTCAATGGCAGGGATGGCGCGCTGGCAGCATCTGCCATTACAATATTTAACGGCGGCATTCCACTTATATATGGCAGTCAGGAAGTGGGAACGGTAAATACAATTCCGTTTTTTACCAACTCTGCGATCAACTGGAATCTGAATCCAAGCATGCTAGAAAGCTACAAAGCAATGCTCAATTTTTATGCGAACTCTGAAGCTGCAAAACTTGGAGTTAAAACCATCTATGCGCATAATGATGTCGTTTGCTTTAAAAAAGTGATTAATAACGAGGAAGTTTTGGTTATTAGCAATGTGCGGAATAATGCAGTTACTTTTAATATTCCCGCTGCTCTACAGGGCACGGTTTGGAATGATGGTATCTCATCGAACAATATATCGTTAGACAGCCAACTTACCTTAAATCCCTATCAGTTTTATATTTTAAAGAATTAAATCACGAGTTATTGATCATTAAAAGGTGTTTGTTTTGTGTTAGCTTTCGCGAAAGCTAACCTATTAAAGACCCTGTCGCACTTAAACTTCTGAAAAAATGAACTTAAAGTATCTTTTATTTCTAATTATATTGAGTGGAATAGGACAGATTTCCTACTCACAAATAAATCCATCATGGTCGGAAAATGAGCTAGAGCAAGCAAATACCGTTGAGAATAGTTCGTATTTAAATGAAGTCGAGAAAGAGGCAGTGGTGTTGCTGAATCTGGCGAGAATGTTTCCCAAAAGATTTGTTGTACTAGAGCTCGAAGATTATGAAGGGCCAAAAAAATATGGAAGCTATTTAAAAAATTCCTCCTATAAATCTTCGTTGATCAAAGCGATGAACTCAATGAATGCGCTGCCTGCCCTACAACCTGACGCATCGTTGACGGATAATGCAAGATGCTTTGCCATCGAGTCTGGAAAAAGTGGTTATATGGGACATGAACGCAAGACCTGTGAGGATAAAAACTATGCAGAATGTTGTTCTTACGGCATGGAAACGGCAAAGGATATCGTTATGCAGCTTATCATTGATCATGATGTTCCCTCATTGGGACATCGTTCGATCTGTTTTTCAACCCGTTACAAAACTATCGGTATAGCGATAGCTCCCCACGCAAAATGGGATTCTTGTTGCGTGCTGGAATTGATATAGCAAGAATTTATAGGGAATGAGGAAAACCAAAAAAAACTCTGTCTAGAGATCATCCTTCCATGAAGTTTTTAATTGGATATAATTGCTATTCCGGTCTTGTATGTGAAACGTTATGCAGAAAATAAGCAGATTCGTTTCGGTTAAGCACAAGCCAAATTTTTAAATTTTTCTAATTACCTGCCGGCAGGCAGGCAGGTCTATTTTCTCAATTAGCCAAATTTGAAAATTTGGCGACCTCGTAAAAATGCGCGAACCTTCGTGTTAGCAACGGTTCGCACTATGTTTTATATACGTTGTTGACTACAGTGCGTTCCGCTCTGTTTTCGGAAGACCAATCTTTTTAAGCATCTCATTTGTCTTTTCCAACTTATCTGGAAATAAGACCTTACCATTGAAAAAATCCAAAGATTTGTCAATCAAAATAATTGGTTTCTTTTTGGTGTCTATATCTTTTATTTTCATAATCTTATTGTTTAACTTTTACTAAAAATCCTTTATATTCTTTTCCTATTTTGAAACTTTCCCATTTATTTTCTAACTCTCCAAAAATTTCAAAATCATTTCTTATCTGGTTGATGTGTTTCGTAATTCCCATTCGATATAATCTTGTCCTTGACTTAGTACTTCCCGTCGCATAAACCAATGCTTTAGGGTGTTCATCGATAAAAGCATAAAGAGTTGCGACTACAGTGGCCAAAACTTTTTCGCTATCTCCATTATTTGAGATAATTTTATCATCCATTTCTCCTGTAATATCGTTCTTATCTCCAAATCCCAAATTATACAAATCCTTGTAGTTAGTTGGTGTATATTGGATAATTTTTGGTATTCTACCGTTTTCTCCGATGCTGATAAATTCGAACACCTCTAATTTTTGACCAGACCTTATCTCATATTTTTCCAGATCCATATATTACTTTTCTATTCTTTAGTTAAATTACGGGAATAAAGTTATAACTCAGGAATTTTTTGGCATTGTAGGCAACTCCTCGATAAATCAAATACTGTTGAAGTTAGAGCGACCCTATTTCTTATTCTTCCATTTAATATCTATACCTGTAAAATCCTGAGCTGCCTTTTCTTTGGCCTGGCTGGGAATGTCAAATTCAAATTCCAGACTTATTTCAAGATCCTTATCAAAATAGAAGAGCATCGTCTCCTCACCTCCATAATCACAAATGGTAAGTGCATGAACAGTATGAACTGCAAAAAACTCATCCTTAACATCTTGTGGCTCTGGAAACTCAAAATAATGAAGCACTTTTGCTCCTTTATGGTAATCGAAATCTGCTAAATATATCTGGTCTGCCATGGTTCAAAGATACGAGGAAATGGCGTGAGGTTATAGCTTTTCAGATTTCCAAAAAAGAGTTGATCGACGTTTTTATGTGATTATTTTGAAGGATTTTACCCGGCATTACATTTAAACTAGGTAATTTCCAAATGGTATTTTCAGAGCCAAACGTAAAATGCCGCCCATTCTAATCATTCAATCTGCAAGGTTAACCTAGATTGAAATCTCATGAACTCTTAATTAATGCATGGTCCAAGACCTGAAAGTAATGGGACTGTAGCTATTGCTATTTTTCGCAAATTAAAAATATTACGTTTTCTAGCAATGATATAGTCGCAGGCAGGATGCAACTCATTGTATATCTATTCAACGTAGTTAAATAATCACCCAACCCAATATATTTTCACTTTGATATATTAAGCTAAGCGGCAAAATGGCTTGAGGCGTTTGCACGTAAAATATTACTACTTTTGAAGACTTCATCTACCTTAAATGATATACCGACTCTATCAAAAAATACTAGGCCATGTGCCGATTCTAGATTATAGGTCGCTCGCATTATTTAGAATTGTACTGGGAGTCGCACTACTCCACAACCTCATCTTCTATCGATTTGCGGGTGTCGGTTTTTTTTATGGGGAGGACTCGGCCGTGGATTATACGCTGGGCGATGCCTATTTTGGAGCAGGAAGTTCATTTTTTCAATACCTTTCTTCCGAAACGGGATTTTTAATCTTCTTTGGGTTGATGTTTGTCATGACCGTCCTATTTACTATAGGGTACAGGACTAAAATCATCACGCCTTTACTGTTTTTTACCTATGGAAGTATTTTTGTTCTAAATCCGTATCTGGCTCATGGAGTGGAGTTTATGCTGGAAGTAGCCCTGTTTTGGGCAATTTTCTTACCGTTGGATCAGGTGTGGAGCGTTAGCAGACTTGAATCTAGCACAGTTGTAACCTGTCACCCTTTAGTGAGCCTGTGTGTATTGATACAGTTGTTTCTAATATATGCCTCCAGCTGGATTTATAAGGATGGCGATATATGGAAATCGGGCATGGTAATGCAAACAGTTGCCTACGACCTGATTCATGCTCGGGATTTATTGATATGGCTTTCCAATTATCCGGTTTTTCTTAAGATAATGACCTACATAGGTTTTTATATAGAAATCTGTATTTCCATAGGACTTTTGCTTTCCGTACGTTTTTCAAAAATCAGGATTATCACGGCGGTCTTATTATTTATGCTGCACTCGATGATGGCACTGCTGCTGCATGTGGGGAGTTTTTTTCCCGTAGGTCTGGCCTTTGCTATTATTTTATTGCCATCGAGTGTTTTTCAGACAAAACGTTTTCAAGGTTTGAGGTTCTATTCCAACCCTAGGATTACCACTGCCCAATCTATTTCTAGAGGTTCACAAGTTCTACTTATTCTCGTAATTGCTTTTATCGCTCGCAACAATTTGCATTTTTGGTCCAAAAACAGTTACGTAGATAATTTGCTGACCTCACTCCCACTACATCGATACACGCTGGGCTGGCATTTCTCAGATCCCGGGATTTTTCCTGGGCTGTGGCACCAGGCATGGAAATTTTTTCCCAATAACCTATATACCGACCTAGGTGACTTTCAATATTTGGGAATTGACAGGGAAGGAAACTATATCGATCTTAATAATGGAAACCCACTTGATCCTATCATCACAAAAGAAGGAGTTATAAATTACAGTCCCATTTCCTATAATGACTATTATGGCGCCGAATTTACCTTTGCGGTTTATTTAAAATTCTATCCAGATCGGTTTCCAGACTCGGTGAGAGCACGATGGCTAGAACTGCGCTACAAAAGATTTGAAGAAAACTTTCCAGAAACTTCTATCGATAAAATAGAAATGCATAAAATTAAACGGAGTGTACGATTTGAAAAAGATCAGGTCAAAGTCAGTGACTCTACTTTTTTACTGGTTTCAAAGTCTATTAAATCCAAAAAGTAAAACTTAGCCTCTGCGTTTAATGATCTAAAACACTTAAGCTAGGCTTAAAAAGTTATAAGGTTCAGGCGCAATACAAATAGTTTCATTTTCAAAAAAATCCCATCAAATCTTGGAACTTGGAATATAAGATTTTAGATTTTCAGATTTGAGATTTGGAATTTTTCTTCAAATCCCCTTCATATACTCTGGCGATTTCAACAATCTGCTTCCATACCAGGAGAACATCTCTCCATCTACCAGCTTGATTTCAGGTATCACATTGGGTTTTACCGCGTGTTGTGGTTTTGCAGCCATAAATGCTTCTAGCAATTCTTTTTTGTGTTTCTCTTCAAAAGGATACGGCTCAGAAGAAAGTAAAATCTGCTCAGGTTGTAATTTTACGATATCTGCGAGCGATAATTCTGGATATCTGCTGGAATTGTCCAGCGCATTTTCAAATCCAGATTTCCCCATAATGTCGTTGATAAAAGTATCATGTCCCACTCCCATATAGGGATCTTCCAGATAAGATATAATGTACGTTTATTTTCTTTTTTGGCAAGTGTACCAAAATTCATTTTTATATTTCTGGAAATACTTTTTGCCTTAAAAGTCGTTCCCGTGAGCGTTCCAAGATCGATGATCATTTCCATGGCCTGCTCCAGCGTGTTGACGTCAGACACATAGACTGGCGCAATCTGGTCGCAAAATGCCACGATCTCTGGCGTGTTTTCTTCCTTATTGCAGATAATGAGGTCTGGCTGGAGCTCATACATGCGGTTGCGGACGATCTTTTTTGTTCCACCTACTACGGTAATATCGTCAGTCAATCCCTGCGGATGGACGCAAAATCTAGTCACGCCTACCAGACGGTCCCTCAATCCCAAATCCACGAGAAGCTCCGTCTGTGATGGAACTAAAGATATAATGCGCTGGGGCAGGGAGTCTAATTCTACAATGCGGTCTAACTGATCGGTAACTTTACAAAACATTAATCGAGTGCGTTTTTTGTGACCCACAATCTATATCCAAACAATGCCAGCTGTAACTTAGACGCTTTGGCAAGGTCCAAGTTCTTTTTTGTGAAGCTGGGCAGTACTTTTTTGTTTAAGCTTGCGAGCGATTTAAATAATTTCTTTTTCACAAAACAAAGTTACTATTTTAAATACCGTTCCTACCATAATTAAGAATCCCGCTTAAATTATAAACGGGTTTCTTGTAATATTTACTTGTAACGCTTTCCCGCGCCGGCGGGCAGGCGCGAAAGCTTACTAACGAGAGACAGATGTCATAATAGGCTTTCTCCCATCTTCGTAATATTGAAAAGTAAGTTTTTCAATTTCTTCATCTGCAACTATGGTATAACTCGAACCTGCAAAATCTACTTTGAGCTTCACTACTTTATCACCTTTTGTCCTAAAAGTTCTTATTTTAAACTCGTAGCCATTTTGTTCGATTTGCTCGCTGTATTTTTCTAGCTCCTCACGGGTAAAGTCTGTAAAAACTACTTTTGTCGAAGAAACGGATTCTGAGTAGTTTATGGAATTATATGTTGACCGGTTCGGTTTATTTGTGGAATAGGAATAACCTTTTACGATTATTGTCAGTCAGTTCAGATGGCTTCATCAACTTATAGCCATTGTCAACTTTAATATCAAAAACTCCTCTTTTCCCTTTTTCTCCATATTTGATGATTGCTTTCTGTCCTTTTAAAACATTGATTGAAATCACTTTATCTTTTGGGAACTCTTTTATAATCTGCTTCAGTCAGTTCTTTGCCGTTTACAATATATATAGGCAACGAATCACCTTTTTTAATTAACTCACCATCAAAATACACATCTCCTAAAGTATATATCGAGTTACTGCTTTTTACAGAATGACGTATGTTGTTTTTAATGCTGTCTAACTTTTGTTCTGTTTAAATGTATCCTGGTCTTCATTGAATCCATTGCTTTGCCGCTAATCTGATACATATTTAAATCCAAATCCTTGAGCATGGCGTCCATTTCCATTTGGCTCAATTTCATTCTGTACAGAGCAGAATCTCTTGAAATAGTTGCGATGTGCTGTTGTATTTGTGCAACATGTTGTTTCATATTTTGAGTGGCCATATGTACCGAGTCAGCTGAAATGATCGCGATATGTTGTTGAATTTGGGCGATATGCTGTTGCAATTGTTCGTCATTCATTGTAGATTTTAGAGATTTTGCACCTTGTTTTGCGGCATATTCATTTATACGAGAACTCATTTCTTCTGCATCTATTCCCTTAAATGTAACTGCGGTATTACCTATTGCATTGTTAATAGTATAGAATAATGCGATATTTTCACAACGATCCACTTTCCAATCCACTTTATTATCTGAGCTTTTTCTAGTAATGCAAATATCTTTAATTCCATCGCTGGAATTGTCGTTTATAGAAGTTTCAAAACCTTTTTTATCATTCAGCTTCATTTGAAATTTGACCAATTTCCCACCACTGTATTTTGCTTTTTTGATCTTAAAATCGACATCAAATTCAGAGATTTGAGCCTCTATCTCATCCAATTCTTTTTGAGTGGTTTTTGAGGAGATCTTTATAATTAAAACTTCATTGTTGCTTTTGATTACTGGTTGTTGTTGGTAACTACCGTTTTTCCTACATAAACCATCGCACCATCTTTTGCTCGTGCTCCATATATTTTGATGGCTTCACTGGGTTTTAAAACTTTTACTACATCACAGGATAGTATTGTTCCTTTAGGTATCTCGCTGGTTAATAATTGTTTGCCATTGAAAACAAGTAAGGGATCTGATCCTATTATATCGTTATGAGAATAGGCTGAATCATCGTCTTGATCCATTACGCTAAGACCATCTTTTGTAGCGGTATAATAAAAAGGCGTATTTGGAATGCCTGCTTTGAACCTATTATTGCTAACTATAACCTCAAATCTTTCAGAAGAAATCTCATCGTTCCCTAAAGAAAAAGTGTGAACATTTTCAGGCTCTGCATAAAAATACAGGCGCATATTCATTTTAAGCAGTTGACCATCTGGATCGCGAACTAGATTTATGAAGTCCATGTGATAGTTCTCATTCACGTTGATCATGTTCACAATACCGCTAATTTCCTCATCGGTAGTTTCCTTACTTATAGTATATAACCGATCTTTAAATATTGGTTTTACATAATCATCTTCTACAGATGTTGGCTCCACATATTTAATCTCTTCCACCACATTAAAACTGTAGAGAAATAATACGATGATGGGCAGGATGAGCGCATATTTATAAGCGTGCCATCTAGCACTGGTTTCTTTTTGTAACATAACTATTCGTTGTTTTATGAATGGGGTGAAAAAATTATTTGCTAGAGCAGGTTGCTGGCAAGCCATGACACTCAACAACGTGCGCTCGTAGCTTATACTGCTGGTGTTAGTTGATTTGGCTTGGGAATCGGCTATAAATTCTAGGTTTTCCGTAATCTGTTTCTTGACCCACCACGCCAGCGGATTGAACCAAAAAATGGCTCTGTAAACTGTGGAGATAATTACGTCAAGTGAATGCAATTGCCTGGCGTGGACTTTTTCGTGATTGAGAATTAAGTCAAATTCGGGTAAATGCTCTTCGCCACGGGTATGACAGATGTAATGAAAAAAACTGAAGGGAGTCAGCTTTCGCGAAAGCGAGACCAGCAAAAATCTACCACTATAACGTACTTCTCCAGAGCGTATCAGCTTGAACAATGACACCAATTCTAATGACATCTTGCCTATGAAAAATAATGCAAGCATCGCATAAATCACAAACCAAAGCATTTCATAATCAAACCCTTGATCAATAAGAACTGGAGGTATCGACCCGTCGTCCAGTGCCACCGCCATGGGCGTGTAAGCAATTTGTTGAGGCATAACGACCGTAGGTTGCTCCACATAAACTGTCTGGGTAATCTCAATAAATGGAAAAACTACACTAGCAAAAAGTCCGAAAAGTAAAAACCAGCGATTGGATTGAAAAAAGGTCAACCTGCGTAAAAGAAAGTGGTAAATGAGGGCAAAAACGGCGAGAACTCCCGCGCTCTTGAGTAGGTAAATGGCTAATTCTTCCATATCATTTTTCTTTAGACTCGATCATTTTTAAGATCTCGCGCAGCTCGTCAGCGCTGATTTTCTCCTCACGGGCAAAGAACGAAACCATATTTTTATAGCTATTGTTGAAGTAGCTGGTCATGGCGTTATTCACAAATTTATTGCGGTACTGCGATTTATCAATCACTGGATAATAACGATGTGTTTTTCCAAATGCTTCATAGGCAACATAACCCTTCTCCTCCAGCTTGCGCACGACCGTTGAGATCGTGTTGTAATGGTTTGTACCTTCCAGTACTGGCACGATTTCCTTGACAAATGCCTTATCCAGCTGCCATAGAACCATCATGACTTCTTCTTCCTTCTGTGTGAGTTTTTCCATAATATAATTGTACTTAATCAGATTGAAAATAATTGATAGTATTGTGGGTAAACCTCACCCCAGCCCTCTCCAAAAGAGAGGGAGCTTTTCAAAACTGTCGCTTATTAAATTAATTTTGAGAGGTTAATTAATAAAACTATAAGGCAAACATATAACTATTTTTTTAGTTAACAAACTATTTTTATAGTTATGTAACTATAATTTACGTTTTTAATGCGTTTGGGAAATATTATATTCATTTAAGAAGGTGATTAATGTAAGAGTAGATAACCCAGCACTCTCCTCTTCAACGAATTAAACGCATTGCAAAAATGATGGATTTTCACTACCGCTGGCGTGTAGTTGTACACCGTGTCCACAAAACTAACATAAATGGAAGCTGTTTGAAATCCCACTCACATTCATGACCCAAAGTCTATTCCCACTCTGAGTTGATTTCTACAGCGCAGCCGTTATTCTTGAAAATCTGTTTTTCCACATTAAAAAACCTCACCCCAGCCCTCTCCAAAAGAGAGGGAGCTTTTTAAAACTGTCGTTTTAAAATTAAGGTAAATTCATCGCTGGCGCGGAGTTGTACTCCGTGTCCACGCGCGTAGCACGAACCGCAAATAAATCGCTTCGTTTTTAAAATACAATTAGTCGCTCCACAATTGCGATGCAATAAGCTTACGGAGGTCATAAGAAACCACTTTTAACTTTCTTCCAACTACAAATTCTAGCTTCTAGCTTCTAGCTTCCAAGCTTCTAGCCTCTAACTTCCAGCAACAAACTAAAAAACCCCATTCTTATCGCTAAGAACAGGGTTTTTGAATAATGTATATTAAAGACTAGTCTCTTACCAGTTTCTTGTACCTGATTCTCTTAGGAGCAACATCACCCAAACGTTTTTTCTTAGCTTCTTCATACTCGGTAAAACTTCCCTCGAAAGAATAGATCTGTGAATCTCCCTCAAAGGCGATGATGTGTGTACAAACTCTATCTAGGAACCATCGGTCATGCGAAATTATTACCGCACATCCTGCAAAGTTTTCCAACCCTTCTTCCAGTGCTCTCAATGTGTTTACATCCAGATCGTTAGTAGGTTCATCCAGCAATAGGACGTTACCTTCTTCTTTTAAGGTCATTGCGAGGTGCAAGCGGTTGCGCTCTCCACCAGATAGGGCACTTACTTTCTTATTCTGCTCTGATCCTGAAAAGTTGAAACGGCTCAAATAAGCCCGCGAATTCACCATCTTTCCGCCCATCATGACCATGTCCTGACCGTCGGCAAAGTTTTCCCAGATGGATTTCTCGGCATTGATGTTGGAATGATCTTGATCTACGTAGGCTAGTTTTACAGTTTCACCCACGGTAAAGGTTCCCTTATCGGGCTGTTCCTGTTCCATGATCATTTTGAAGATGGTGGTTTTACCAGCACCGTTGGGGCCTATAATTCCTACGATTCCGTTTTGAGGAAGGACAAAGTTGAGATCTTCGTAGAGCAGTTTATCGCCAAAAGCCTTGCTCACTCCGCTCGCCTCGATCACGTTAGTTCCCAGACGTGGCCCGTTGGGAATGTAGATCTCCAGTTTTTCTTCTTTTGATTTTTGGTCTTCGTTCAATAATTTATCGTAATTATTTAAACGCGCTTTTTGTTTGGTCTGGCGGCCTTTTGCTCCCTGTCTTACCCAGTCCAGCTCGCGTTGTAGCGTTTTGCGACGCTTGGATTCGGTTTTTTCTTCTTTTGCAAGTCGGTCACTTTTTTGTTCTAGCCAACTGGAATAATTGCCTTTCCAAGGAATTCCTTCACCGCGATCTAGTTCTAAAATCCAACCAGCGACATTATCAAGGAAATATCTATCGTGAGTTACCGCGATTACCGTTCCTTTATATTGAGCAAGATGTTGTTCCAGCCATAGAACCGACTCCGCATCGAGGTGGTTGGTAGGTTCATCCAGTAATAAAATCTCAGGTTGTTGCAGCAATAATCTACATAATGCAACGCGACGACGCTCTCCACCAGACAGGTTTTCTACCATCGCTTCACCCGGCGGCGTGCGCAGTGCATCCATGGCTATCTCTAGTTTTGTATCTAGTTCCCAGGCGTTGAGTGCGTCAATTTTATCCTGCAATTCTGCCTGGCGATTCATGAGTTTCTCCATTTTATCGGAGTCTTCATAATTTTCTGGCAGGCCGAAGTCATCGTTGATCTTATTATATTCATCAAGAACAGCCACAGTTTCTGCAACGCCTTCACGCACGATTTCCATCACCGTTTTTGAATTGTCCAGCTCTGGTTCCTGCGCCAGATATCCTACTTCATAACCCGGTAAAAAATTAATGTCACCCTGGTAATTTTTTTCTATCCCAGCAATGATCTTCAATAGGGTGGATTTTCCAGAGCCGTTGAGACCTAGGATACCGATTTTTGCACCGTAGAAAAAGCTGAGGTGAATGTTCTTTAATACTTGTTTTCCAGTACTTTGATAGGTCTTAGAAAGTCCCGACATGGAAAAAATGACCTGTTTATCGTCACTCATAATTCATTGTTTTTAGTAGTAAGTAGTGTGTAAATATTTTCTAGGGATTGTTGTTTGTAACGCTTTCGCGAAAGCTTCACCGCCTCCATCCCCTTCAATCCTATATAAAGACCGCGTTCTGAAAGATCTATGGATTGAATATCCTCAAAACGAAATCCGTGCGTTTTCTCTCCCAATAATTTCAAGGTTGCCCCATAACGATCAACCGAAATACTGTTAGAAGAAGTAAATGTATCAAAACTAATGACAAAAAAACAACCGATCGCCAGAGCTGCAGTGCCGTAATAAATGAGTGGGTAACCATCTAAATACCAGGCTATTGCAGATACAGAAAACAGCAATAAACCTGCAACTATAAAAAGCCTGTATCTAGGCGAACTTAGATCTTTGATATGGATTTCTGCCGCCACTATACGCGGCCCTTGAGTGCGTTAAAAACCCAGGCAATGGCAAAAAAACCAACTCCCACAGAGGCAAAGCCATAACCGGCAACCTCTGTATATTTAAAAGCGCCCATGGCAATAAGTCCCAGTCCCACTATAATCATGATCAAGGTTGCCCAGCCCAGTACTCCATTTTTATTCATCGCCATTTGCTCATAATTTAATCTACAAATATAATCCGTCCATTTAGATTAGTCTTTATGAGTAGGATCATAAAGTGTAATGAGGAATCATATTTATTAGAAAATTCTACTCTCATTAAATTAGTTCATTGAAGTTTTTGAAGTTTTCGATTTTTAGGTATTCGTTTTTTATTTGGAATTTGGAAGCTAGAAATTGGAAGCTGGAAGCTGGAATTTCAAGGCTGATGGCTGATTGAAAGTATGAATTAAAATTTTGGACCTTTGTATTTGGAACTTGGAACTTGTGATTTGTGATTTGTGATTTGTGATTTGTGATTTAAAATTTGGAATTTATGTACGTCCCTGATATAGGTTGACCACTTAACAGTGATAAACTATGAAAGCAAATGTACGGAGTATCCGCAAGATGCGTAAATACTCGGAAGAATTCAAAAAACAGATTGTAGACGACTTTGAAAGTGGTAGATTTAGTGTGACACAATTAGAAAAGTTACATGGTGTAGGTAATACCAATATCTACAATTGGATCTACAAATACTCCAGTTTCAACGAACAGGGATCAAGAATTATTGAGATGAAGGACAGCAGCACCCAAAAGATGAAAGAGCTGGAAGCTCGAGTCAAAGAGTTGGAAAGCGCGGTCGGCCGCAAACAGATCAAGATCGATCTTCTTGAGAAGATGATGGACATCGCAAAGGACGAACTCAATATTGACATAAAAAAAACTTCTCCACCCCACAACCAACTGGTTCAGGCAGAACAAGGAAAAAATGAGCTTTTCCCTGAATAGACTATACCGAGAAATCGGAATCAGCAAACAAGCCATCAGCCAGTACGATAAGCGTCAAAGAATATTTGACCACAACATCGGGACCATGCTTGTTGAGGCAGACCAGCTGCGCGCAGAACACCCTGGTTGTGGGGTGGAGAAAATGTACAGGACCCTGGAGCCCGACTTTATTGGACGGGATCGTTTCATTGAAGTAATGATGGACCTGGGCTATAGAATAAAGTATAGGAAAAATTACAAGAAGACCACTATAGCATCAAAGGTATACTACCCCAACCTTATCAAAGGCATGAAAGTGAGCAGGCCATCAATGATCTGGCAGTCCGATATAACCTATATACCCATAGGCGACAGACATTATTACGCCGTATTCATCATAGATATCTATACCAAAAAAATAGTAGGATATAAAGTGTCGGACAACATGAGGGCCCAAGCTAATATGGACGCATTGAAGATGGCCCTAAAAGATAACAGGCCGCCAGATTACCATCACAGTGATCGTGGTGGACAGTACATCTATAAGAAATATGTAGATCTGCTAAAATCCAATGGCACACAGATCAGTATGGCGATGTCTGCCCAAGATAACGCCTATGCCGAAAGGATCAATAGAACCGTAAAGGAAGAGTACCTGAACTACTGGAAGGCCAAAGACTTAGGGTCTCTTAGAAAAAATGTCAAAAAAGCAGTTCAAAACTATAATAACAAAAGAAAACATAATAACTTACCCGACATGCGTCCCACAGAATTTGAGGTGTTCTGGAACACCTTGAAGCCTAGGGACAGACCAGTAGAGGTTGTATATGATAATGAAGTGACCAACGACCGAGTTTACAACATTCCAACAACACATGAGCCAAATAATCAAGGTTTGGTCAAGTCATTGAAATATTGAAAACTCTACAAATTTGATTAATAACAAAAGAAAATAACGGTCAACACTAATTACTTTTTTGTTTAAGCGTGCGAGCAATTTGAATAATTTCTTTTTCACAAAAACAAAGTTAGGATTTTAAACACCATTCCAGCTATAATTAAGAAACCCACTTAATTAATAAGTGGGTTTCTTGTAATATTTACTTGTACCGCTTTCAGGGGCAGGCGCGAAAGCTTACTAACGAGAGACAGATGTCATAATAGGCTTTCTCCCATCGTTAAAATAATGAAATGTCAACTTTTCAATTTCTTCATCTGCAACTATGGTATAACTCGAACCTGCAAAATCTACTTTGAGCTTCACCACTTTATCACCTTTTGTCCTAAAAGTTCTGATTTTGAACTCGTAGCCATTTTGTTCGATTTGCTCGCTGTATTTTTCTAGCTCCTCACGGGTAAAGTCTGTAAAAACTATTTTGTCAACGAACCTCGACTCTGTGTAACTTATCGAATTATGAGTTACCGGTTTTGTTTGATCTGTGGAGTAGGAATAACTTTTTAGATTATTTGTTCTAACGTCCGAAGCCTTCATCAGAATGTAGTCCTTGTCTGCACTAATGTCTATCACTCCCCATTTTCCCTTTTTCTCCGTACTTGACGATTGCCTGTTCGGTCCTCTTTAAACTGGTTAGATTCAATTGGTCTTTGGGAACTCTTTTATAATCTGCTGCAGATAGCTCCTTGCCATTAACTATATAAATAGGTAATGAATCTCCTTTTTTGATCAACTCACCCTCGTAGTACACATCTCCCAAGGTATAGATCGAGTTACTGCTTTTTACAGAATGACGAATGTTGTTTTTAATGCTGTCTAACTTTTTTCTGTTTAAATGTATCATAGTCTTCATTGAATCCATTGATTTGCCGCTAATCTGATACATATTTAAATCCAAATCCTTGAGCATGGCATCCATTTCTTTTTGGCTCATTTGCATATTTTGCAGTGCAGAATCTCTTGAAATAGTTGCGATGTGTTGTTGTATTTGTGCAACATGTTGTTTCATATTTTGAGTGGCCATATGAACCGAGTCAGCGGAAATGATCGCGATATGTTGTTGAATTTGGGCGATATACTGTTGCAATTGTTCGTCATTCATTGTAGATTTTAGAGATTTTGCACCTTGTTTTGCGGCATATTCATTTATGCGGGAACTCATTTCTTCTGCATCTATTCCCTTAAATGTAACTGCGGTATTACCTATTGCATTGTTAATAGTATAGAATAATGCGATATTTTCACAACGATCCACTTTCCAATCCACTTTATTATCTGAGCTTTTTCTAGTAATGCAAATATCTTTAATCCCATCGCTGGAATTGTCGTTTATAGAAGTCTCAAAACCTTTCTTATCATTGAGCTTCATTTGAAATTTGACCAATTTCCCACCGCTGTATTTTGCTTTTTTGATCTTAAAATCGACATCAAATTTAGAGATTTGAGCCTCTATCTCATCCAGTTCTTTTTGAGTGGTTTTTGATGAGATCTTTATGATTAAAACTTCATTGTCCTTTTGATTACTGGTTGATGTTGTGATCACAGTTTTTCCTACATAAACCATCGCACCATCTTTTGCTCGTGCTCCATATAATTTGATGGCTTCACTGGGTTTTAAAGCTTTTACTACATCACAGGATAGTACTGTTCCTTTAGGTATCTCGCTGGTTAATAATTGTTTGCCATTGAAAACAAGTAAGGGATCTGATCCTATCATATCGTTATGAGAATAGGCTGAATCATCGTCTTGATCCATTACGCGTAAGACCATCTTTTGTAGCGGTATAATAAAAAGGCGTATTTGGTATGCCTGCTTTGAACCTATTATTGCTAACTATGACCTCAAATCTTTCAGAAGAAATCTCATCGTTCCCTAAAGAAAAAGTGTGAACATTTTCAGGCTCTGCATAAAAATACAGGCGCATATTCATTTTAAGCAGTTGACCATCTGGATCGCGAACTAGATTTATGAAGTCCATGTGATAGTTCTCATTCACGTTGATTGTGTTCACAATACCGCTAATTTCCTCATCGGTAGTTTCCTTACTTATAGTATATAACTGATCTTTAAATATTGGTTTTACATAATCATCTTCTACAGATGTTGGCTCCACATATTTAATCTCTTCCACCACATTAAAACTGTAGAGAAATAATACGATGATGGGCAGGATAAGCGCATATTTATAGGCGTGCCATCTAGCACTGGTTTCTTTTTGTAACATAACTATTCGTTGTTTTATAAATGGGGTGAAAAAATTATTTGCTAGAGCAGGTTGCTGTGGCAAGCCATGACACTCAACAACGTGCGCTCGTAGCTAATACTGCTGGTATTGGTTGATTTGGCTTTGGAATCGGCTATAAATTCTAGGTTTTCCGTAATCTGTTTTTTGACCCACCACGCCAGCGGATTGAACCAAAAAATGGCTCTGTAAACTGTGGAGATAATTACGTCAAGTGAATGCAATTGCCTGGCGTGGACTTTTTCGTGATTAAGAATTAAGTCAAATTCGGGTAAATGCTCTTCACCACGGGTATGACAGATGTAATGAAAAAAACTGAAGGGAGTTAGCTTTCGCGAAAGCGAGACCAGCAAAAATCTACCACTATAACGTACTTCTCCAGAGCGTATCAGCTTGAACAATGACACCAATTCTAATGACATCTTGCCTATGAAAAATAATGCAAGCATCGCATAAATCACAAACCAAAGCATCTCATAATCAAACCCTTGATCAATAAGAACTGGAGGTATCGACCCGTCGTCCAGTGCCACCGCCATGGGCGTGTAAGCAATTTGTTGAGGCATAACGACCGTAGGTTGCTCCACATAAACTGTTTGGGTAATCTCAATAAATGGAAAAACTACACTAGCAAAAAGTCCGAAAAGTAAAAACCAGCGATTGGATTGAAAAAAGGTCAACCTGCGTAAAAGAAAGTGGTAAATAAGGGCAAAAACGGCGAGAACTCCCGCGCTCTTGAGTAGGTAAATGGCTAATTCTTCCATATCATTTTTCTTTAGACTCGATCATTTTTAAGATCTCGCGCAGCTCGTCAGCGCTGATTTTCTCCTCACGGGCAAAGAACGAAACCATATTTTTATAGCTATTGTTGAAGTAGCTGGTCATGGCGTTATTCACAAATTTATTGCGGTACTGCGATTTATCAATCACTGGATAATAACGATGTGTTTTTCCAAATGCTTCATAGGCAACATAACCCTTCTCCTCCAGCTTGCGCACAACCGTTGAGATCGTGTTGTAATGGTTTGTACCTTCCAGTACTGGCACGATTTCCTTGACAAATGCCTTATCCAGCTGCCATAGAACCATCATGACTTCTTCTTCCTTCTGTGTGAGTTTTTCCATAATATAATTGTACTTAATCAGATTAAAAATAATTGATAGTATTGTGGGTAAACCTCACCCCAGCCCTCTCCAAAAGAGAGGGAGCTTTTCAAAACTGTCGCTTATTAAATTAATTTTGAGAGGTTAATTAATAAAACTATAAGGCAAACATATAACTATTTATATAGTTTACAAACTATTTTTATAGTTATGTAACTATAATTTACGTTTTTAATGCGTTTGGGAAGTATTATATTCATTTAAGAAGGTGATTAATGTAAGAGTAGATAACCCAGCACTCTCCTCTTCAACGAATTAAACGCATTGCAAAAATGATGGATTTTCACTACCGCTGGCGTGTAGTTGTACACCGTGTCCACAAAACTAACATAAATGGAAGCTGTTTGAAATCCCACTCACATTCATGACCCAAAGTCTATTCCCACTCTGAGTTGATTTCTACAGCGCAGCCGTTATTCTTGAAAATCTGTTTTTCCACATTAAAAAACCTCACCCCAGCCCTCTCCAAAAGAGAGGGAGCTTTTTAAAACTGTCGTTTTAAAATTAAGGTAAATTCATCGCTGGCGCGGAGTTGTACTCCGTGTCCACGCGCGTAGCACGAACCGCAAATAAATCGCTTCGTTTTTAATGGTCAATTAGTCGCTCCACAATTGCGATGCAGTAAGCTTAAGGAGTTCATAAGAAACCACTTTTAACTTTCTTCCAACTCCAACCCCCAACATCCAAATCCAACTTATGGCTTCTAGCTTCTCACTGCCAGCATCCAGCCTCTTACTTCCAGCAAAAACTAAAAAACCCCATTCTTATCGCTAAGAACAGGGTTTTTGAATAATATATATTAAAGACTAGTCTCTTACTAGCTTCTTGTACCTGATTCTCTTAGGAGCAACATCACCCAAACGTTTTTTCTTAGCTTCTTCATACTCGGTAAAACTTCCCTCAAAAGAATAGATCTGAGAATCTCCCTCAAAGGCGATGATGTGCGTACAAACTCTATCTAGGAACCATCGGTCGTGCGAAATTATTACCGCACAACCTGCAAAGTTTTCCAACCCTTCTTCCAGTGCTCTCAATGTGTTTACATCCAGATCGTTAGTAGGCTCATCCAGCAATAGGACGTTACCTTCTTCTTTTAAAGTCATTGCAAGGTGCAAGCGGTTGCGCTCTCCACCAGATAAGGCACTTACCTTTTTGTTCTGCTCTGATCCTGAAAAGTTAAAACGGCTCAAATAAGCTCGCGAATTCACCATCTTTCCGCCCATCATGACCATATCCTGACCGTCGGCAAAGTTTTCCCAGATGGATTTCTCGGCATTGATGTTAGAATGGTCTTGATCTACGTAAGCTAGTTTTACAGTTTCTCCCACTGTAAAGGTTCCTTTATCGGGCTGTTCCTGTTCCATGATCATTTTGAAGATGGTGGTTTTACCAGCACCGTTGGGGCCTATAATTCCTACGATTCCGTTTTGAGGAAGGACAAAGTTTAGATCTTCGTAGAGCAGTTTATCGCCAAAAGCCTTGCTTACTCCACTCGCCTCGATCACATTAGTTCCCAGACGTGGCCCGTTGGGAATGTAGATCTCCAGTTTTTCTTCTTTTGATTTTTGATCTTCGTTTAATAATTTGTCGTAGTTATTTAAACGTGCTTTTTGTTTGGTCTGGCGGCCTTTTGCTCCTTGACGTACCCAGTCCAGCTCGCGTTGTAGCGTTTTACGACGCTTGGATTCTGTTTTTTCTTCTTTTGCAAGTCGGTCACTTTTTTGTTCTAGCCAGCTGGAATAATTTCCTTTCCAAGGAATTCCTTCACCACGATCTAGTTCTAGAATCCATCCAGCAACATTATCAAGGAAATATCTATCGTGAGTTACCGCGATTACCGTTCCTTTATATTGAGCAAGGTGTTGTTCCAGCCATAAAACAGACTCTGCATCGAGGTGGTTGGTAGGTTCATCCAGTAATAAAATTTCTGGTTGTTGCAGCAATAATCTACATAGTGCAACTCGACGACGCTCTCCACCAGACAGGTTTTCTACCATCGCATCACCCGGCGGCGTGCGCAGTGCATCCATGGCAATCTCTAGTTTGGTATCCAGTTCCCAGGCGTTGAGTGCGTCGATTTTATCCTGCAATTCTGCCTGACGATTCATCAGTTTCTCCATTTTGTCGGAATCTTCATAATTTTCTTGCAGGCCAAAATCGTCGTTGATCTTATTATATTCATCAAGAACAGCAACCGTTTCTGCAACGCCTTCACGAACGATTTCCATCACCGTTTTTGACTCGTCCAGCTCTGGTTCCTGCTCCAGATATCCTACTTTATAACCCGGTAAAAAATTAATGTCACCTTGGTAATTTTTCTCGATCCCAGCAATGATCTTCAACAGGGTGGATTTACCAGAACCGTTGAGACCTAGGATACCGATTTTTGCACCGTAGAAAAAGCTTAGGTAAATGTTCTTTAATACTTGTTTTCCAGTACTTTGATAGGTCTTAGAAAGACCAGACATGGAAAATATTACTTGTTTATCGTCACTCATAATTCATTGTTTTTTCTAGTAATAGTGTGTAAATATGTTCTAGGGATTGATCTTTGTAACGCTTTCGCGAAAGCTTCACAGCCTCCATCCCCTTCAATCCTATATAAAGACCGCGTTCTGAAAGATCTATGGATTGAATATCCTCAAAACGAAATCCGTGCGTTTTCTCTCCCAATAATTTCAAGGTTGCCCCATATCGATCAACCGAAATACTGTTAGAAGAAGTAAATGTATCAAAACTAATGACAAAAAAACAACCGATCGCCAGAGCTGCAGTGCCGTAATAAATGAGTGGGAAACCATCTAAATACCAGGCTATTGCAGATACAGAAAACAGCAATAAACCCGCAACTATAAAAAGCCTGTATCTAGGCGAACTGAGATCTTTGATATGGATTTCTGCCGCCACTATACGCGGCCTTTGAGTGCGTTAAAAACCCAGGCAATGGCAAAAAAACCAACTCCCACAGAGGCAAAGCCATAACCGGCAACCTCTGTATATTTAAAAGCGCCCATGGCAATAAGTCCCAGTCCCACTATAATCATGATCAAGGTTGCCCAGCCCAGTACTCCATTTTTATTCATCGCCATTTGCTCATAATTTAATCTACAAATATAATCCGTCCATTTAGATTAGTCTTTATGAGTAGGATCATAAAGTGTAATGAGTAATCAAATTTATTAGAAAATTCTACTCTCATTAAATTAGTTCTTTGAATTTTTTGAAGTTTTCGAATTTTAGGTATTCGTTTTTTATTTGGAAATTGGAAGCTAGAAATTGGAAGCTGGAAGCTGGAATTTCAAGGCTGATGGCTGACTGAAAGTATGAATTAAAATTTTGGACCTTTGTATTTGGAACTTGGAACTTGTGATTTGTGATTTGTGATTTGTGATTTGTGATTTAAAATTTGGAATTTATGTACGTCCCTGATATAGGTTGACCACTTAACAGTGATAAACTATGAAAGCAAATGTACGGAGTATCCGCAAGATGCGTAAATACTCGGAAGAATTCAAAAAACAGATTGTAGACGACTTTGAAAGTGGTAGATTTAGTGTGACACAATTAGAAAAGTTACATGGTGTAGGTAATACCAATATCTACAATTGGATCTACAAATACTCCAGTTTCAACGAACAGGGATCAAGAATTATTGAGATGAAGGACAGCAGCACCCAAAAGATGAAAGAGCTGGAAGCTCGAGTCAAAGAGTTGGAAAGCGCGGTCGGCCGCAAACAGATCAAGATCGATTTTCTTGAGAAGATGATGGACATCGCAAAGGACGAACTCAATATTGACATAAAAAAAAACTTCTCCACCCCACAATCAACTGGTTCAGGCAGAACAAGGAAAAAATGAGCTTTTCCCTGAATAGACTATACCGAGAAATCGGAATCAGCAAACAAGCCATCAGCCAGTACGATAAGCGTCAAAGAATATTTGATCACAACATCGGGACCATGCTTGTTGAGGCAGACCAGCTGCGCGCAGAACACCCTGGTTGTGGGGTGGAGAAAATGTACAGGACCCTGGAGCCCGACTTTATTGGACGGGATCGTTTCATTGAAGTAATGATGGACCTGGGCTATAGAATAAAGTATAGGAAAAATTACAAGAAGACCACTATAGCCTCAAAGGTATACTACCCCAACCTTATCAAAGGCATGAAAGTGAGCAGGCCATCAATGATCTGGCAGTCCGATATAACCTATATACCCATAGGCGACAGACATTATTACGCCGTATTCATCATAGATATCTACACCAAAAAAATAGTAGGATATAAAGTGTCGGACAACATGAGGGCCCAAGCTAATATGGACGCATTGAAGATGGCCCTAAAAGATAACAGGCCGCCAGATTACCATCACAGTGATCGTGGTGGACAGTACATCTATAAGAAATATGTAGATCTGCTAAAATCCAATGGCACACAGATCAGTATGGCGATGTCTGCCCAAGATAACGCCTATGCCGAAAGGATCAATAGAACCGTAAAGGAAGAGTACCTGAACTACTGGAAGGCCAAAGACTTAAGGTCTCTTAGAAAAAATGTCAAAAAAGCAGTTCAAAACTATAATAACAAAAGAAAACATAATAACTTACCCGATATGTGTCCCATAGAATTTGAGGTGTTCTGGAACACCTTGAAGCCTAGGGACAGACCAGTAGAGGTTGTATATGATAATGAAGTGACCAACGACCGAGTTTACAACATTCCAACAACACATGAGCCAAATAATCAAGGTTTGGTCAAGTCATTGAAATATTGAAAACTCTACTAATTTGATTAATAACAAAAGAAAATAACGGTCAACACTAATCAGGGAAGTTCATTAAAA
>CAWILF010000016.1:0-10618 GCA_963836885.1 uncultured Flavobacteriaceae bacterium
AAATCCTAGTAAATGCCAAGCTATTTTCTTAATACCACCATAGATGCCGCTTAAAAATAGCAATCACTTTTTAAGCACGTTAAATAATTTTACGGGCTGTTTTTTTCCCTTCAAGAATAACTCATCTTTAAATTCAAAGGTGAATGCCTCGGGATTTTTGATATGCGTTAGCATTTTATGGGAAATAAGCAGTTGTGAGTCCATGGTCTTACAAGCTTCTTGCATACGAGAAGCTGTGTTAATAGTATCACCGTGGTAAGCGATCTCACGTTTGAGCTCTCCCACCTCGGCAGTAATAATCTTTCCTAAATGCATTCCCGCCTTAAATTGGGGCATGAGTCCGTAGGTATTTTGATAGTGGGTTTTATGTGCAGTTAGAGCATCCTGAAAGGCAAAAAATGCCTCGATGCACTTATTTGCTTGCAATCCCTTCTCGGTTTTCCAGGTAAGCACCACTTCATCGCCTACAAATTGGTAGATCTCAGCATTGTATTTTTCAATAATACTTAGATCCTTAAAACAATCCTGTATGAGTCTGCTGTACTTAAAATGCCCGATTTTCTCGGCAATGGCAGTAGAGGATTTTAAGTCAATAAATAAAAAAATCCGGTGCTCTTCCTTGGGATGGTAAAAATCACCTTTCAGCATTTTCCACAAATTACCTCTACCCAATTTCTTATCGATTTCTAGAAAGAAACTATTTAAATTTATAATTATGGAAAAGTAAACAACGAGCAATATAGTTTGATTGGCAAAGAGAAAATCTTTATAACTATACCAATAGACCTCCTGGCTGATGATCTTTGACAATAGCAGCGTTGTTATAAAAACGAATAGATAACATATTACCAAATAACCAATTGCCCCAATGATCACGGCATAAGTCAGGGACATTTTCCTGAAGATATATTTATTAAATGCAATTTCCAGAACGCTAAAAAATAAGCCAGCAATACATCCCAATAAAAGATGCGCCGCGATCTGGTGCCATATGGACATGGGCTCAAATTCTCTCACGACTTCCTGTCCAAAATTGCGTAATAATGACCAAAAAACGACCGCAAAAGTCCAAATTATAAATTGTCTAAAAAAAACAGAACTAAATCTATAATACATGGCCCAGGCTGGATTTGCGAGTGTAAGATACCTATTTCTTCTTCCCAGCAAAGGGATCGATAGAAATTCCTATCTGAAAATAACCGGTGGCATCCTGTGAGTTTTCATAAATAAAATCCTGTGTAGGTTCTGCTTTTTCGGTTAACCTGCTGTTTATAAAATTTTGGAAACCGCCTTGAAAAGTACCTATCAAATAATCGCTCAAACGGTGCTCGTAGATGATACCAGATTTTATTTCCAGCTGGCTGTACTCAAAGACATCTGCAAATCCTGGGTTGTCCACATTCACATAAAATCCAGAACTCCCAAAGCTACTACCTATCGAGAAACGTCCATTCTCTCCCACGGGACGTCTCAATAATAATCGTTGCGGAAGGATGAAATCCACCTCCCACTTAGAATCTTTAAACTTGTGGTTGTAGGAAAATGTTGGAAAGAAACGGAATTTGGGAGTAGGATCTATAAATGCAATCGCTCCTAATGTAATCGTCGTGCGCTCTGTACGCTTCATTATAAATGATAGGCCTATCAATCCCTTTACACGTTCATAACCGTTCTCATTACCATCTGCAATGATCGAGGCGTTATAGATCACCGGTTTTTTAAACAGACTGGAAAAGTAGGTGGAGCTCAACGTGGTGGAAAAATTATGGAAATTCACCTTCCCATTTTGCTCAAATACAGTGGTGGATGAAGTATTGTTGATGTCCTCAAATTCAAACTCATTAAATTGATAGTTTGCTGAACCTGTCAGGGTCCATTTCCTGGTCTTATAGATGGGTATATTTGCCGAAGCGGTAAACGTCTGTTGTGATTTAATGGATCCTTCTTGGAATTTTTCCTCAAATAGTTCTGATTCAAAATCCCTGGACAGGCTTTGTCCATATTCAAAGTTCAAGATCCTGGTTCTCGGGAATTTTTCCTTGATTCCCTGAACTGTTTTTTGTTTTAAAGAGTCTGAGGGTTGTTGCGCTTTCGCGAAAGCGAAAACCATACAAGTCACCGCCATTAAAATTAATTTGTTCATTGCATTTTCTTTATAAATGATGGTATCCCATGGTTTTTTTGAGCTTCTTAAATTGTAAGCAGTTAATGCTCATTGCTCTCCAACCATACAATTGCATCCTGCATCTCATTGAGATGAAAATGTTTCATAGGGATGCCGGGCGTGAAAAAATTACCTATGGAAACCGCTGATTCCAGCCAGCTCTTATCGGTCAGCACGGCATATTTTGCGATGGCGCCTATGGCTTTGGTCTTCATTTTTAAGGTAGCGGTGAATGCGCTGAAATCCTCAAAGCCAGGTAAATTGTTAATGATGCCGATGAGGTTTACCTTATTTCCATCGTCTGCATGCAGCTCTAAAAAGTCGATAAACTCTTGGGAATCTGCCTCACTTATGGTCTTTCCTATCGTGAAGGAGTAAATATCCTTGTCCTGTACCTGTTCAATTTTAATCATTGTCTTTATTTATTAAGTTGGTATCTATTTCTTGTTTGGGCTTTTCTTCCCAGAATTTTTTAATCTGCTGTTCTTTAAAAACCATGGTTCTATGGGGAAATGGTATAGAAATACCTTCTTTGTCAAAGCGTTTCTTCACACTTTCATACAGATCGCATTTCATCACAAAGGCATCTGTAAAATTGCTCGCCCACGCCCACGCTCTCAACGTCACCGCAGAGTCGTCCAGTGCTATAACGCGCACGATCACCTTTTTAACGTTATTATATTTATCAAGCTCTGAGCGGTTGTCTATAAGATGTGGATGGTCTTCACACTGCTCGCGCAAAATGCGCTTGGCAAGGTCTATATCGCTATCGTAGGAAATACCTATTTCTATCCACTGGCAGCACATGCGTTCACCCAGGTCATAATTGATAAGCTTTTCCTTATTGATGATCGCATTGGGAATCACGATCATTTTATTCTCATAATTCCTGATCACGGTATGTCGCAGTGTAATGTCCGAGACTGTTCCCACCATGGTCTCATCTACCTTTATGATATCACCCAACTTGAATGGTTTAAATGCTATGATAAAAAGGCCGCCCACAAGATTTGAAAGAGCTTCTTGAGACGCAACTCCCGCAACTACCGCAAACACACCCGCTCCACCCAGAGCAGCAGCGGCAAAGTTGCGCATGGACTCAAAAGCCACCAGTGCTAAAATGCCACCTAAAAAATACACGCCAAAAATGGCCACATATCTCAAAAACTTATAGCTGGTAGTATCCTGATGTTCTTCGTTACGTTTTTTTATAGTGCGTTGAAACCAAGTCTGAACGATGGAGGCAATAACAATTGTGAGTACAGTAACTACTCCCAGATAAAATACCAGACCAAAGTTTCCCAGCGCAACTTTTCTAACTCTATCTTGATCCATAAAATTCCAAGACAGTGCCATTATTCCCAATATAATCCACAGGGTATTTAATATCTTTTGGGTCAGATTAATAGTTGTGGGTTCCTCACTGGGATGTTTTCTTAAATTTCTACGTTCCAACCAGTTGTGCAATAAACTTGTTAAAAAACGTAGCATCAGAACAATGCCAATAACTACCGCCGTCCAAATGATGTTGTCCTGATATTCAATCCAAAAATCTTTCATTTAGTTTTGTTTTTTTGATATTTATATATTGCGTAAAGCGGAATGAAAACTAATGCCAGACCAGCTAGGCCTATGATGAGCAACGTCTGGGCGCCTTGAAAGCTAAGCAGCTTGAACAAAACGGATAATACCGTGATGGCACTGAACAAAGCTCCTGATATATATGTTAGTTTTCTCATTTTCATACCTCGATATGGCTAAATCACTGAATATTATATGAGTAGAGTGATAGATTATTTTTAAGTGTTATAGCTTTTAAGAAGTCTTCTTTAGATTGCGTATTCAGTTTAAATATGATCTCCGTTTCTGAACTATTTGAAAGAGCATTTATAAAACATAATATCCTTTCAACATCTTCTTGCGAGTAAGAATCTGCCACATTCACTTCTAATTTTGGATTTTCACCTTTCTTAAAATAAAACATATCATTCAATTAGTGGGTTCACAAACCTTCTAGTCAACTATTAAACAACCCTATGAAAAAAACCTAAAAGGCCTGGAACCACTTGTTATTTTAATGTGCTGTTTGCACCGTTAGTTCTGAGATATTCTTTGCGTTTTGTTTGGCAACTTTTCTTTTAATATCGCCTTTCCAGATGTCTATCACGACATACATTACAGGCACAATAATCACGGTAAATATTAATGAACTTGTGAGTCCACCTATCAATACCATTGCCAGTCCGTTTTTCCACTCTGCCCCAGCACCTGCTGCAAATGCAATAGGAATCATTGCGATTACCATCGCGAGAGTGGTCATAAGAATGGGGCGTAATCGTGAAAGTCCTGCATTAACAACTGCTTCCACGCTTTCCATTCCCTCTTTCTTGAACTGGTTTGCGGCATCTACAATTAAAATTGCATTTTTAATGACCAGACCAACCAGCATTATCAATCCCAAAAATGTAAATACACCTAAGCTTTCTTGAAATAATGCCAGTATTAAAAATGCACCAATCATTGCCGTAGGTACCGAGAACATTACCACCAGAGGATAGGCATAACTCTCGTACAACGCCACCATGATGAGGTAAACCAGCACGATAGACATTAAAAGTGCAAGACCCAAACTTGCGAAAGCCTCTGTCTGACTCTCTAGATCACCACCCATTTCAAAGCTCACACCGTCTGGTAAATCCATCGCTTCAATAGCTGTTTGTACTTCGGTAGAAACTGTTCCCACGGGACGGCCTACCACTTGAGCGCCTACGTTTACACTGCTTCTTTTGTTGTCCCTCTGTAGTTTTGATGGTCCTGTGGATTGTTCTACGGCCGCAAATTGTTGCAGTTCTATTAACTGACCGGTCGTATTCAAAAAAGTTACCTTCTTAATATCATCAGTGTTTTGACGGTCAAACTGGTCCAGCTTCACATTAATATCATATTCATTCTCACCATCACGGAATTTATACTGGGTATTTCCAGCAAATGCGTTTTGCATCGTATTACCCACCGTACTCATGGTTAGATCTAATGCCGCCATTTTATCTCGATCTACAGTTATGGCAACCTCAGGATTTCCGCCTTCTGCAGAGAGTTCTACCTCGCGGGTACTGTTTACACTTTGTACAGTTTTTTTGACTTCTTCGGCAGCTTCCATTAATACGTCAATATCGCTACCTACCAATAAAACCTGAATAGGTCCGGCAGTGCTTCCACCTACCATTCCCACGGCTGCGGTTTTAAATTTCACGCCGGGAATTTCTTTGGTCAGCTTATTTTTAATGTCTCTCGCAAACTGTTCTGAAGTGATGGACCGCTCATCTGGACTAATCATCTTTGCATTTATCTGTGCGAGATTTGAAGAATTTCCTCCACCACCGGTTCCCGTTCCCACGGTTGAAAACACGGACGATACGATATCGTCTTTTAATAAAATAGTTTCTACGGCAAGTGCGGCAAGATTAGTCTCTTCAATAGTAGATTCCTTCGGCAGTTCCAGCTCGACGATAAACTCGCCATTGTCGCCATTCTTTACAAATTCGCTACCTATAAACCCAAAAACTAACAGCAACATCGAGGCTATTACTAATCCTAGAAGAGAAAATGCGGTGATACGCTTTCGCGAAAGCGTCCATTGCAAAATATCCTTGTACACCTTATTTACACCGTTTAAAAAGTTCTCAAAAGCAATTAAAGGTCTGTGCAGTAATTTCTCTTTTCTCAGTGTAATTACTTCAGAAAAGCGACTTGAAAGTAAGGGAGTTAGCGTAAATGAAACGACTAATGATATGGCTGTTGCAAAAGCTACCACGACGGCAAATTGCTTTAATAAATCTGCAATCAACCCAGTAACGAAGGTTATAGGAAGGAAAACGGCGATCAATACTAACGTGATCGACATTACTGATAATCCAATTTTCTTCCAGCTTTCCATCGCGGCCTGCATTCTGGATTTTCCTTTTTCCATTTCGGCATGGATAACTTCCAGCACCACAATACTATCATCTACCAGAATTCCTACCACCAAGGACAAGCCCAATAAAGTCATCAAGTTAAGCGTGTAGCCCAGTTGACCCATGGCAATAAATGTAGCAACTATAGATACTGGTATAGAAACCATTACTATAATAGAATCCTTCCAACTACGTAAAAAGAAGAGCATAATAATAGCTACCAGTCCCACGGCGAGCATCAAATCAAAGATTACAGCATCTGCTGCCTCCAGGGTAAACACCGAACTATCTTGTGCGACGGCTATTTGTAGGTTTTCATCTGCGTACTCTTTTTCAATTCTTAAAACTTCTGCTTTGATGTCTTCTGCCACTTGAACTGTATTTCCATCGCTTTGCTTAGAAATAGTCAAGCCTATGGAGCTGATACCGTCGATACGAGAAATAGTGGTCACTTCTTTAGTGGTATCGTACACCTCGGCAATATCTTCAATTTTCACGCTGGCACCATTCCCAGTACTAATATCTAGACCTTTGATGTCATCTACATCACTAAATTTTCCGGAAAGTCTGACGGTAACCTGTTGCTTGTCATCTTTAATACTTCCTGTAGGGAAATCAAGATTTGCTGCAGAAATAGCTTGCGTTACTTGAAGAATACTCAATCCATATCCTTTTAATTTATCTCTATTTACATTAATGCGAATTTCACGCTCATTACCACCTATGACCTGAACTCGTGCAACACCTTCTATACGCGATAAGGTTTCCTTAATGTCGTTTTCTACTAGATCATTGAACGCGGTGGCGTCCATTTCTGAAGAGACGCCTAAGCGCATAATGGGAAGATCATCAAAGGAAAACTGGTCAACCGTTGGTTGATCCACTTGGTCTGGCAATTGCCCTAAAATGTTGTTTACCTTACGCTGTGCATCTTGCAGGGCTTGGTCAACATCTGCATTATAGGTCAATTCTATATTTACAATAGAAATCCCTTCCTGTGAGGTAGAAGTGATGCTTTTTACCCCTTCTAGAGCACTCACCGCATCTTCAATATTTGTAGTTACGGAGTTCTCCACCTCACTGGGCGATGCGCCAGGATAAATGGTACTTATCGAGATTTGTGGCGATGTGATTTTAGGTAGTAGTTCATAGCCCAGACTGGTATAGCTTATTATTCCTAAAAGGGCAATAATCGTGAAGACAACAACTGCGAGTGTGGGTCTTTTTACTGATAGCTCTGTAATTGTCATTCTTTAGTTGTTGGTTATTTTTACTTTTGTACCGTTAGTCAAATTAATGATACCTTTAGTCACTACTTGTTGTCCATTTTGTAAGCCTTCCAAAATCGCCACATCGCCATTAATCACTGCACCTACTTTAATTTTCTGAAGGGTTACCGTGTTGTCTTTTACGATATAAACCGATGGATTTTGAAGACTTCCCACTATCGCTTCACGCGGCATGAATAGCGCTTCGGTTTCATTTGTTTTGAGAGCGTCAAAGTTTACTTCGGCAAACAATCCAGCCCTCAATTGGTTTTCTTTAGTATTGTCCACCTCTATGGTTACCTGAAACTTTCTTGAAGCATCTGCCTTAACGCTGATATTGCTGACTTTACCCTTGAAATTTTCTAGTGGATATACATCTGTTTTAATTGAAACATCTTGTCCTTCCTTAATTTTGGAAAGGTTATCCTCGGCGATATTAACCTTGATTTTGAGTCTGTCCACTTGTACAATTTCTGCAATCTCATTCCCGGGCATCACAAAACTGGTTTCCTCTACCATCAATCGGTTTACCACACCATTAATGGGCGATTTTACCACCGTAAAACTTAATTGTTGGTTGATTTGAGCAATATTTGCTCTGGCATTTTCCATTTGTATCCTGGTATCTTCTAGGGCACTTTGTGATACGGCGCCTACTTCTAATAGTCGCTGGTAACGGGCTACATCTTTTTCCGCTTTCGCGAAAGCGGACTGGGCACCACTTAATTGAGAACTCAACGAGACAGCATCCACCTTTGCAATCACCTGTCCTTTTGTGATTTTATCTCCCTCCTTTACCCGTAGGTATTGAATGCTTCCCTGCGATTCTGCAACCAATGTTGCTTCTTCCCAGCCTGCAAACTCGCCGGTAGCGGTAAGTCCATTAGAAATAGTTTTCTCTCCAACGGTAGCCGTTTGAACGGGAATGGCAAATTCTTCAGGTACTTTTGAGGCTTCAGCATTCATTTCCTTTTTATTGCTGAACAGGGTGTAGCCTATGGCACCTACTATGATGATGACTACTATGATGATGATATTTTTTGTTTTCATTCTGAAACGTATTGTATAGTAAAAATTAGTTTGTTGCGGGCGGATTTGTAATCAACTGCGAGAGTTTTCCACTTGATTTAAGTAAGGTAACTTCAGCTACTTTAGATTGTAATAAAGCGTTTAGGTAATTAGATTGTGCCTGTCTCAATGCAAATTCTGAGTCTAGCAGTTCCGTTAAATTTGCAACGCCTTCATTGTACGAGGTTTTGATACCATCATAATTTTCTTGTGCCAGATCCATGTTAGATTGTTGACTTTCAATTTGGGAATTGCTTAATATCAGTTGTTCTTTTGCATCGCCATATTCCTTTTCTATATTAAGCTTCAGCGTTTCCTGATCCAGTTCTAATTGCTCTGTTGCAAATTCTTTTTGCTTTAAGCGATTGCGACGTTGAAAACCATCAAATAAGGGAATGCTTGCTGAAAGTCCCCAGTTACCATTCCACTGTCCTTGATACACGTCTGGATCAAAATCTGCCAATTCATTAGATTGTCCCAAATAATTATAGCCAAAACTGGCGCTTAACGTGGGTAGATATTCCGCCTTAATTAACTTTTGATCAATAATGGAAAGCTCAACCGATTTATCTAATTGTTGATATTCTAGGTTTTCATCCAGGAGTAATTCCGTGCCCAAGGCATAGGCAGCTCTGTCCTCTAGTTTTTCTATGAGCACCACATCGGTTGACATCGGTATTTGAAGTAAGACCTTTAATAACCGCTCTTGTTGATTTTCTCCAAATTGCGCATCTTCTATCTGGGTTTTAAGGTTGGAACGATTGACCATCAATTGATTGAGATCTAATTTTTTGATGATACCCTCTCGGTATTTAGCCTGGGATAAATCTATTAAATTGTCCGTGCGGTCATAATTTTGCTGCAACAGTTCCACCTGCTTTTCAAATACCTGGATCTGCACGTAGGTCTGTATAACGTTAACGATTAAATCCTGCGTGGTTACCAAGGTTTGCAGATTACGTAATTCTGCAAGTGCAGCGGTAGATCGTATAGAATTGAACAACTGAAAATTGAGTAACTGCTGTTGCACATTAACGCCGGCGGTATATTGATACTGATTTCCAAAAGCAACCGCAAGCGTAGTCCCTGGTTCTCCACCAAAAATCTCGGCAGGGAGAATTTGTTCCTGCAGGGAGAAGTTATCGGTAAAACCAGCGCTCCCATTGATTTGGGGTAAGGCGCGTCCTTTAACTTCAGATATTTGCGCTTGTATAATTTCCTGGTCTATCCTGGCGGTTTCCAGATTATTATTGTTCTCGATCGCATAAGCGATGGTTTCTTCTAATGTATTGAAGGTTATCGCTTCTTGTGCGTTAGCTATGGCAGTCATTATTCCTATCACTATGAGTATAATCCACCTGAAAATTGCAATCATTTCTTTTTGTTTTCTTAAATACGTATAGTTCTGAATTAAAAGAACTTGTTGGCTCAAAAAAATAGTCGCCTATTTTTTCCAGTTGTTGATTAATTTTAAACTTTCCTCTTGATAATATTCTATGAACTCGGCAAAGCCTTCCAGCTTAGCATTAAATTCCTCGGTTTCTGTACTTCGGTTATCATGAATCTTGGTGATGATTTCCTTATAGGGTGTGAGCGCGTTGATTCGGTCTCTAAAACTATTTTGCCACTCGCCCAACTTTGAATAAAAGTAGCGTTTGCGATCACCTGGTTTAGTCTTATACCCTATTTGTTTCATCATCAATAAATTGTTGATGGCATTACTGGTAGCGCTCTTGCTCAAATCCAGTGCTGCTCTAATAGCGTCAAAGGATAGCTCCACGCTGTCAGCAACAGTAAGCAGGGCATTTACCCTGGCCGCGGCCGGTGATAATCCCATTCCTTCTTGAATAACACCAAAACTCTCTATGAGTTCCTTTTGCTTATCTGTTAGTGAATTTCCCATAACGATTGCAAATATATATAGTTTTATTGGTTCTGTTTTAAAAGAACCTAAATATTTTGACTAACTTAACTTTTAATAGCACCTTTATTTTTTCAGATAGGTAAAAATAGTTGGAGATCTATCAGTTGACCTCACGTTCAAGCATCCAATTCAATAAAGATATTATATAATTAATGAGCATGGTTTTAAAACTCACAAGACTGTCACCCTGTAATGAGGATTTATAGGTTGGATATTTGTTTAATGGTGTTCCGCTTTC
>CAWILF010000017.1:0-310760 GCA_963836885.1 uncultured Flavobacteriaceae bacterium
TATGACTATGTCTATCAATATAAAGACCACTTAGGAAACATTAGACTCTCGTATTCAGACCTTGATGGGAACAATTACGTGGACTCATCAGAAATATTATCAGAGAAGCATTATTATCCCTTTGGACTTGAACACAAAGGATACAATAATATCGTTCAGAACAGTTATAGTGCAACATCTGTTTATAGTGCAGCACATACAGCTACTTCCGCACAATCATCAGATCCAATACAAACTTATTATGATGCGAGATGTCAAATAGTTCCTGTTCGATCTGTTAATGATGTTCCACAATTAACTAATAATATAGTGTAAAGAGTAACTCATGTGATGGATCAAAGCGGTCAAAAAGTAATACTTCAAACGATTCAATAATTATGAGATACTTATTAATACTAACTTATATAATAGTCACAGGGTGTGGTTGTGCATCGATTGATGTTGATAAGACTAAAGAACGTAATAGTAATAAGTTTTATATCAATAAAATTGAGAAAAAGAACAATTGGTATGTTATTTATGCGAATCGTCATGACTCATTATTTAAAATAATTGGTGCTATGTTGAATATAGTGGGTAATCAAATTTAAGTTTACCGCAAGTGAAGTAAATCATATTGATAAAGTTCTTTGTGTTTCTATAACCCCTAGCTCTTTTCTTGGCCAACTGTATTTTTGAATTGAGCCCCTCCAATATCCCGTTATTGATTCTACTTTCTATATAATTGATGATACCGCTCCAGTGCGCCCTTATGGTATTTGCCGCTTTTCTAAATGGCTGTATTCCTGATTCATCTGCTATATCGCACCAGTAGGCCAGGTATGATTCTGCCTCCTCCCTATCCCTTAGTTCCCAAAACTCTGCAAATAACTGCTTGAGCCTGTATCCCTCTCCCAACAGGGGATAGTACTCCAAGAGGATATCCCTTTCATGTTGGAGCCTTGGTGAGAGCTTGTTCTTGAGCAAAGTGTACTTATGCCCCTTTAGTAGTTCATTGCCCTTTCGCTCAAGTTTTCTAAGTTCATCCATTGCCTTGTTTACCTCTTTGACCACGTGGAACTTATCAAATGTTACCGCAGCATCGGGCAGGTGTTTCATACAGCCAGATATGAATGCTGGGGACATATCTATGCATACCTGTTTGATATCCTTGGTCTCTACTTGTTTTTGTTCTAGATATTCAACAGATCTTTCAATACAGTCGGCACCTTTGCCTTCAGTAGCAAAAAGAACACGACGCTCTTGTAGATCAACCATGGTAGTAAGATAGTTATGTCCCTTCCTAGTAGAGGTCTCATCAAAACCTATCTGTTGTGGCTGCTCTACAATATCTTCACGGTGAGCCTTGGATATCCAATAGTTGAACACGGTCCATAATCTGTGGGGGTTGACCCTCACAATTTCAGCAGCCTTGTTCACCGGCATCTCATTCTCGATCAATAGAAGGGAGAATGCTTCAAACAAGAGGGTAAAACCACTATTGGGACGAGCCCAGGGAACAGACTGGGTCTTGACTGAACCATCGGATTGCTTGACCCTGGGAACCCTTGCATGCAGATAGCAAGTATGCTGGAAGAAATTAAGGTGCTGCCAACTACGCCCTACCGTGTCGTGAGCCGTTGACAGGCTATCATCATCAATAGAAAAACGATGACCTCTTGTAAATCCAATATATATATCGAGGCGGGAATTTAAATCGTCAAACTTAATCTCCTTTATGGACCAGGGCGCTTCTAGGCCGAGAGCGATTGTAAATATTTCTTGTGAATTCATAGATTCAAAATTAGCAAGAAATCATTTACCCACTACAAACAACATAGAGCCAAATAATTTCTGAGCAGTCGAATTTATCAGACTGTAGTATTAAAATCCAAAATGGGAATTATTATAACCTTAAATTAAAATCGCAACGACAACTTATTGAAGAATCTGAAAGTGGAAAGAAATTTATATCAATGAATTATTTAGATACTCCTTGCACCAACCTTGATGAAAAGACAAAAATATGTATAGAACCTGAAAATCATAACTATGATTTATATTATTCAAATAACTTAAAAGGTTTGTGCTTTAAAAGAGATTAGTAAGTTGAAAAACCTTAAAATTATAGATTATTGGCAATCCAACAGTTCGTTATTGAAAAGCAGCAACTAGTCAGATCTTATCCACGTCGCGCGCGTTTGTAACGCGTTCGTAATAGCTTAGCATTTGCAATGCGAGAAGTATTATAAAAAAGGAAAGTTAGAGATAACTTTCCATTTGACGCTTGGACATGTACAACATAAGCAGGATTGGTTATGGAGCAGTGCGAGGGATTTTTGTGATGGAATGCAAGGTGAGGTTCGCAATAGTAGAATGTACTAACTTTGAATTGCGTTTTGCAAACGCACGATAATGAACACACGCATTGCAAATGCGCGCGACTAACTTTATATAGTAACTGATGCTGAAAAGCCTGAACAGAAAGAGATGATAAGTCGCTCAATTTCTAAGATAAATCCTTTGTTCGCTGACGGTTTTAGGATAGAACTAACCACGGACGAAAAGAAAAAGAATGCTACGTTATATCTACTAAACAAGAGTAAAGCAGAAGAAGTTGCACCAAGTTTATTCGAAGATATAAGTATAGTTTTTTCAGGTCTATCAGAAGCCAAGTTTGATGCAGGGAATAGAGTTTATAATGCACGCATATTCATTGATACAGATGAGCCTATCGATATACAAGAAGGTATAATACTAGAAGAAATAACTCAAAGTATTGGGTTAATGTACGACTCTAAAAAGTATCCAAATAGTATTTTTTACGAGAATAAAACAGATGAACGTATATCCACCGAAGAATATTCAAAATTAGATAAAGATATTATCAGATTATTGTACCATCCACGGATGAGACCAGGTCTAAGCGCCTATCATTGTGAGAGGGTTAGAAAAAAGATATATAAAGAAGAGAACGAAAATAAATAGACGGCAGACATCCATTAACTAATTATCTACACGTAAGCTTTTGTTTTGTTTTAAAATCGACTTAAGAACGCATGCTACAGTAAGTAATAATGGCATCACGTTCCTTTAGTGGTAGTTCGTTAGTATCATTAACCTCTGTTAAGCATTACAGGGTCTTGAAATGAGTCTGCATCTCCACGTCGCGCGCGTTTGTAACGCGTTCATAATAGCTTAGCATTTGCAATGCGAGTAGTATTATAAAAAAGGAAAGTTAGAGATAACTTTCCTTTTGACGCTGGATATGCACAACATGAGCAGGATTGGTTATGGAGCAGTGCGAGGGATTATTGTGATGGAATGCAACGTGAGGTTCGCAATAGTAGAATGTACTAACTTTGAGTATTGCGTTGCAAACGCACAATAATGAACACACGCATTGCAAATGCGCGCGACTGGGAAATAATCACTTCTTTTTTTTGTTCGGATCTTGTGAGGTATTAAATACAGAATACACAATTATTTGATTTTTAAACTCCTCATAGATAATGACAAAAGGAAACCGTTTTAAAGGAAGCTCTCTAAAGACGGGTTTTCTTTTTATTTCAAAAGAAGCTTTTCCGTTTTCTAAGGTTTGAAAATAGCCATCGAGGTAATTTAAGAAATCCGTACCTAATCCTACTTGCTTGAACTCGTACCATTCTATTGCATCTATAATTTCATCTTGAGCTGCAGGTTCAATGACTAATTTAGAACCCATATTTGTTTTTCAGTTTTTGTTTAACTTCAGACCAAGTAGAGCCATTTGTCTCTCCCGCGTGGTATTTACGTCTGCGTTCTTCAACGATTTTATAATGTTCTACTGGAACAATGGATGGAGATTCCCTAGGTGTGTTTATAGAATCAAAGATGCCGTCTAAAGTTATAAGTTTTGAATCGTCCTGTATAAACAAGTTGAATTGTTCAATCAGTTTTTCTCTTAATTCTAACGCTCCCATAAGATAAATATATATTATCAATAAATATATAAAAATGATTCCAGATGGATGATTTAAAGGGAGCCAAAAAAACATTGATACTCTTTTATTTTCTTAGAAGAACTTGCCACATTTATATGAAACACCCATGTCGCGTCCATCTCTGATACATGTGAATTTATTCGGTGTTTGTAACGCCAGGAACTATTTTAAGTAAAAGAAAAGTTAGCAACAACGTTCCTTTTTTTATGCAATAGTATTTGCCAATACTCTGGTTAAAACACAATACACAAAACTTTGTTTGAAAGGGCAGGACGTGGAGATGGACGAGCTGGCAAGGTCTGTTAGTTTTGAGCTGTACGCAAGCTTTTTTGACTTTTCAGCAACGCATTAGTAACATTAAAAACTGTCCAATTATTCTATTAGTTTGCTCTCGCCTTACTCAAAAACTTACGGATTTCTTTAGGAATACGTTGTGAATTTGTTATGATGTCAAGGAGTCATTATCTCCTAATGAGTATGTTATAAATATGTTACATATTTTGTGGACGTAGGAAAACGCCTTACTTTAGATTAAACCTTAAAACAAAAATGTTATGGCAGAAATTAAAATTGAGAAGAAATCGCCCATCTGGCCGTGGATCCTCCTAGGACTTTTGGTGCTCGCAGGTATTCTGTACCTAGTACTAGACGAGAACGATGATGACGATATGGACGACGATGCAACCACTGAGCAAATGGTGGCAGACGATATGGAAGATGATAGGCAGGATGATGTTGATACAAAAACGATGACCTCGTACGATACGGCATTAGCTAAATATTCAGACTACATCGGCAATACCGCAAAAATGGGGATCGACCATGAATACAGCAATGGCGCATTAATGCTTTTAATAGATGCGGTCGCTGCAAAGGCAGATGTATTGGATATTGATATCGATGCAGACCTTGCGCAGGCCAGAGAAAATGCAACGGCCATTACCACAGATCCTTATGAGGTAAATCACGCTGATCTTATCAAGAATTCTGGTAAGATTATTACTCGTGCATTAACTACTCTACAAACGGCAAAATATCCAAACCTTACTAGCGAAGTTTCCAAGGTAGAAGAAAGTGTCATGGCGATTACTAAAGAAGAGCATACTTTAGATCAAAAAGGCGATGTAAATCGATTCTATAAATCGGCAGAGGATCTACTGATAAAAATGAACTAAAAACTGAAAACATGAATACAGACAATAAAAACAAAAGCTTGTTCTATCTAGAAGAACTGAGTGATTATAAAGTCTCTAACAGTGATAAAGATGTAAGAGGTTGGAACGTTAATGATGTGGACGGCAGGACTATAGGTAAAGTGAACAACCTGCTGGTCAACAAGAACACGGAGCGTGTGGTCTATCTGGACGTAGAGGTGGATAAATCCATCATCGATGTTGATTACAAACCATACAGTCATAAGGCTAAGGATGGTGTCCACGATTTCATCAATGAAGATGGTGAGAATCATGTGATTATTCCCATAGGGATGGCACATCTAGATCTGGACAAGGAGATCGTTTCTACTAGAAAGATCAATCACGACACTTTTTCCAGGACCAAAAGGAAAAAGAAGAACATGCCCATCCAGAGAGATTATGAAGTGGTAATTCTTGATACCTACACCCGTCCGGAGGATGAGGTTCACTATCCTGAAGACGACACGTTTTATGACCGACAGGAGTTTAAAACAAAATAGCAAGCAATGAATCCCGAAAAGTAATTTTCGGGATTTTTTTTACCGTCTGTTTTTCTAGCACGCACTTATTCGCGCTTGATTAGCAACTTTTGACTTGTGATTTGTCAATGATAGGCGCAATATCTTTTTAAGATATCAACGTCATTAGTCAATCAGTTTTGAATCAATATCGATAATTCACGCAAGCGAGCGTTGTTATTAGTGTTTCATTTAAATCACTGTCGGCTAGGTGCACGTAATTATGTGATATATTCCGCTTTCGCGAAAGCAGAACAACCACTATCTTCATAGCTCAAAATTGGCATCATGAAACAGGTTCTTTGCTTTGGGAGGATGGAATCGCTGCTGACATTTTATTATCTTATATGATCAACCATGACATCAGTATATAAAGAATGAAATAGTTGCAGATATCTCTTGCCTGGAAACGTTTAAAGCTTATGCCCTTTTATAGATCTCAAAGCACCTCTCCCATTATTGATTTATCTTTGAATTATAAAATCAAAATTTTGAATATAGAAGCCACAAAACTAGAACTGATGAACCTTTTATTACAAACGAATAATGAAAGTGTTCTAACAAAGCTGAAAGTTGTTTTTGAAGAAGAGGCTGTGGATTGGTGGAATGATATGTCCACTAATGAACGGGAAGAAATAAAAACGGGATTGAAGCAAGCAGATAATGGGAATTTTATCTCAAATGAAATGGTGATGAAACAATTTGACAAGGAGCAATGACAATCGTATGGACGCCACAAGCCGAAAAAGGTTTAAATAGTGTTCTAGAATATTTAGAAGAAGAATGGACTGCAAGGGAAATTACCAACTTGCAAAACAATCTAGAAAACCTATTAGATCGTATCAGTACCTATCCCGAAATCTGTCCAGCCACTTCAAGTATTAAAAATTTACATAAAGGCCTGGTGGATAAAAACAACTACTTAATTTATCGGGTAAAACTCGATAGGGAGCATATTGAAATCATCAACTTTCGAGGTACGAGACAAGAGCCAAAAGAATTGTAAATGAGATCTACAATTGAATATTTCCCACACGCCCGCTCTGGGCAGCACACGATGGACTTAACACGATAACATATTATAAGCCACCTTTTGTTAGGTAATTTTGGCGTGTGTGTTTTTATCTTGATATTACGCGTAGAAGTTGCTGAGAATTAAATGATATTGCAACAAAGTCAGCAAAATTCAGTCCTGACACGAGTTGTCTTCGTTTCAATTACAATTGGATTTTATAAGCTTTCGCGAAAGCAGAACAACCACTATCTTCATAGCTCAAAATTGCCATCATGAAACAGGTTCTATTTCTATCAATATTATTTATCACCAATGCAGTAATTGCCCAAAAGGTTGATTATAAATCATTGGATAAATACATTTCCCAAACCCAACAGGACTGGAACATTCCCGGACTAAGTGTAGCGATCGTAAAAGATGGAAAAATCGTCTTTGAGAAAGGCTACGGAAAGATGAATATCAACGAAAATAAAAGACCCGACGAGCACACCTTATATGCCATAGCAAGTAATACCAAGGCTTTTACAGCGGCAATCATGGCGCAACTGGTGGAAGAGGGAAAAGTGGGATGGAAGGATAAAGTACAGGATCATTTGCCCTATTTTGAAGTGTATGATCCAGCGATAAGTCGAATGGTAACCGTTGAGGATTTATTGAGTCACAATGTAGGTTTGGGGACATTTTCTGGCGATGCGATCTGGTACAAGTCTGAGCTGACTACGGAAGAAGTGGTGCGCCGCATAAAGTTTGTACCGCAAGCCTATGAATTCAGAGATGGTTATGGGTATTCCAACCTGATGTTCATTACCGCCGGCGATCTTATCGAGAAATTGACCGGTAAAAGCTTCAAAGAAAATGTCACCGAGCGATTTCTAGAACCGCTGGAAATGGATGATACGGTGGTAAGTATTGCAGATTTTGGGAGTAATAAAAACGTAGCTACTCCACACGCTCTAGATTCTGATAATAAAAATTATGTCATTCCATGGGTGGGATGGGATAATGTGCAGTCCACGGGCGGGATAATTTCCAGCGTGCACGACATGGGCAAATGGATGATTTTAAATATGAATCACGGTGTAACTAAAGAAAATGACACTCTGTTTTCTAGGGGAAACCGCAATAATATGTGGAATGTGCACAATAGTTTTGGCGTGAATCAAGTGGAACGCAACGGTACTGGATCGCAGTATGCTGGTTATGGTCTGGGTTGGTTCTTGGGAGATTATCACGGCAACTTTAGGGTGCGTCATGGTGGTGGTTATGACGGAATGATCTCTACCGTACAAATGTTGCCCGACGAGAACCTGGGCGTTGTCGTGTTGACCAATGGAGTAAAAGCACCGACCAATGCGATTGCCTACTACATCTTTGACCAATTTTTAGGAAGGGATAAAAAGGACTGGAGTAAAGAAATGCTGGAAGGCTATGATACTTGGAAATCCAGCGATACTAGAATAGCCGATAGAAAGGCCAAACAGGTTAAAGGAACTAAGCCAATATTAAAAAGAAGTGAAATCACTGGAACTTATCACACGCCCATTTACGGAAACTTTGAAGTTGTCGATCAAGACGGAAAATTAAAATTGTTGTGGGAACACTCACCATTATTGAACAGTACATTGGAACACTTTAATTATGATGCCTACGAGGTGAAATGGGATGAGCCCCAAGCATGGTTTTCTTTTGGCACGGTCAAGTTTGAAAGCGATGCTTATGGTAAAGTAACAGGAATCACCTTTGACATTCCTAACGATGATTTCTTTTTCAATGAGTTGAATGCGGAAAGAGTAGAATAGTTAAAGATTACGATTTCTAACTCTCAAAAATTTTACTTAGACACTTTCTATTTAAGTTCCGTGTACCGAGAACGATGACAACTTTAGTATTTGGGTTGGACAAAATATCATTAACGAAAACAATGGCCCAGTCTCAGTTAGAAATTTATAACCTCCGATATGAACCTCAAAAATCTGCCAGCGTTTTTACAGTTATAGTCAACTTCGATCGCTTTCACGCTACCTTTATAAATAAAAACTACCATGCTCCATCTGGAACATATTCATTACAGCATTTCTAACAGTAAATTAGACGCTGCAAGTGTTGAAATATTAAAAGACATTTCTTTTGAAGTAGCGCTGGGAAAACACGTTGCCATTATCGGAGAGAGTGGTTGTGGCAAAAGTACGTTGCTCAATCATATTTATGGATTGTTGCCTTATCAAGAAGGAAAGACTTCATGGAATGATGAACCGCTTTTAGGTGCGGATCATCATTTAGTTCCCGGTCACGAAATGATGAAATACGTCCCGCAGGAATTTGACCTGATGCCATTTACCACCGTGTTTGAAAATGTGGGCGAGCATCTTTCCATACAGATCGATAATCGTGCAGATAGAATCAATGAGTTGCTGGAAGTAGTTGATATGTCGGCATTGAGCCAGCGCAAGGTAAAAACCCTGTCTGGTGGTCAGAAACAGCGTGTAGCGATCGCCAAAGCCCTTGCACAAGAACCAGAACTATTACTACTGGACGAGCCCTTTTCACACATCGACAATTTTAGAAAAAATGACCTGCGCCGCAAACTGTTTTCTTATTTAAAATCTAACGAAATCAGTTGTATGATCGCCACCCACGATAGTGAGGATGTGCTTGCCTTTACCGATGAGACTATTGTGATGAAAGACGGCCGGATCATGGATCACAGACCTACCCAACTGGTTTATTCTGAGCCGTTAAATGTTTATTGCGCATCGCTTTTTGATGAAGTAACAGTGATTGAAGGCCATCATTTTGGTCTTGAAAAGGATCTGGTTTTATATCCGCACCAGCTGGTAGTTGCTGCCACGGGAATTAAGGTGGCGACAACCAGTTCCTATTTTAATGGAAGGGATTTTTTAATAGAAGCGGTTTTTAATTCCCAGCTGGTTTATTTTAGGAACGATAAAGCGATAACTGCAGGAACTTTAGTATTTTTAAACCTAGCAGCATTGAGCGCATAAAATTATACAGGCTCGTTATGGAAGTTTTTATTGTAGAAAAAAAGGTGTTGGAAGTTTTTAGCTTTCGCGAAAGCGTGGTCGAATTCCTAAAAATGAATCTAGCAATAAGACCGCTTCAATTCTTTTACCGCAGTAGTGCTGAAAAAACACTGCTGAAATTAGAATCGCTCCCTGAAAATACCATCGGCCGCGAGCTTTTCCAAATGCTCAGGGACAATAATCTCAAGGTAATCCCAAAATTTGAGACCCACGATCTCAAACATCTTATTCTAGGGTATGGAATGACCTCGATTGAAGAAATTAAGATGCAGGCATATTTATTTGGTAATGGTAACAAGTCCATATTTTGCCTATTATTTCTAGCATCTGGACTACTTTTTCCCGAGAATTGGAGTGAGTTTATAGCGGAATTCAAAAACGGAAAACGATCGGTTTCTATTGATAATTTATCTTTTGAGGATGTGTTGATATGTCGTGTAATGAGTTGAAGACAAGATTTACTTGCAATTTGAAAAATAGCTTTGAATAAAGTAATGACCTTTCGAGTTGGCAACCATGCAAATGCGCATATCAGCGCGGCTGATCACTACAATTGCTCCATAATTTTTTAATACGTTTTTAGGCACTGGACTTTGCACGTGATATTCCACGTTTATCTTCAAAATACCTTACGATTTCTTCAGGACTCAAGTTCATGATTTCCATAGAAATCCGGTCTCTTTGTTCCCGCATAAATTTTACAGCATCAAATGTTTTAATGGCGTTCTTCTCTTTAGTTTTCATAAGTCATTAATTCTCTTGGTGAACGAATATCTATTTGCTTGTATCCCTCTGATATGTTAACTGAATTATACCCAATAATTCTTACAACATTTACAATATGTTTAAAATTCCAGCTAATCAATATGTTTGCATTGTATTTAGTCGCAAGGGCAATATGCAAACAGTCAACGTAAGATGTAGCTCCAACAACGCCTTCTTCAATATACCGTTTAGCCAGATTAGCCGTTTCTATGTCGGACTTTACATATTTAGTCGAATTTTCTGGTAGTAGTTTGGTAGTAGCCTTAATTCTGTCAGGCGCATTTTCCAATTATTTTTCGGTCACGTTTGAGTGAATTATCTCAAATTCAGAGTTTTTTATTCGCTCAAATAAAGGTTTGGTAAATTCTCTGAATTCATCGTCATGCAGTCCGCCGAAAACTGAAGTGTCTAAATAAATCCGCTGTTTTTTCATTTTATAAAGTTACGAATTTCATCGAGATGTAAAATTAATGCACGATTTTTTCAGCTTTTTCCCTAACCCCTGATTACATTAGTAAATCATATTTAAAATTCCAAAATCTCTACTTTCTAAAACCTAAAAATCTTCTTTGAAAAAATAGATTTGAGTCCGTAAGATTTGCCACTTTGGGTATTTTCTATATAGGGTTTTGGCGCAAAGATCATGCTCGCGCCTATGGGGATCATCGTGGTCCAGATACTTTCTGCCATCAATTGGAGAACGATAAATCGAACCAAAAGAAAGATCAATAAAAATGAAACTCCATAGATCAGAAACACCTTGATTTTAGGACTCATTTTTCTCATTATTAAGTAACAATTCTTCGTTTTCCATAGCAGCTGCAACAGGCGCATAACTTTCTGAAATTCCTTTAAAGTAAGTTTCTAGCTCGGCAAAAGTTCCTTCGGTCTTTACGATGTCTCGCACTACTTTTCCCTTTTCTAACAATACGACTCGCGAGGTAACTTCAGTAACGTGTTGAAGATCGTGACTGGAAACTAGGACGGTAACTTTGGGATCTTGAGCCAATTCTTTAATGATTTTCTTCAAACGTATTTGCGTGGATGGATCCAGATTTGCAAACGGCTCATCAAGGATGACCACCTCAGGATTACCTATTAATGCAGCAACAATTCCTACTTTTTTCTGGTTCCCCTTAGAAAGATCGCGCAGGTATTTATTCTGTCCCAGCGCCTCACCGTTGAAAAAATCTGAATAACTGGAAATAAGCGCGTCGATATCGGCTTTGGTCTGGTTGCGCAGTTCGCCTATAAAATAGAGGTATTCCTCTGGCGTTAAGTAACCTATGAGAAAACTTTCATCTACAAAAGCACTGGTAAACGGTTTCCACGCCTCACTTTCACTTACCTTAATATCGCTGGAAGAAATATAACCCGTCGTAGGTTCTATAAGGTCTAAAAGCAGGGAAAAAAGCGTGGTTTTTCCCGCCCCATTATTTCCTACCAGTCCTATCGCATCGCCTTTTGCGATATCCAGTTGTTCGATATCCAGCACGGCAACTCCGTTATATTTTTTTGAAAGATTATGTATTGAGATCATATTTTTATGATTGTAATTAGATGTTGATGTTTTTTGCTTTCCTGCCTGTCGTGTCTCTGACAGGCAGGTGCGAAAGCGGAACTCTTAAAATTTAATAGAACAGTTTTTCAATTCTTCTCGGCATAAGCGGCGATGGTGTCGTATTTCTCGTTTTTATAGATCTCCTCGATCCAGTTAAAAATGTAGTTTCTAAAAGCCAGTCCCAGCAGTCCGGTAACCGCAATGGCAATAAAACCAGCCTCGGGACTTATCGTCCATGCAAAGATGTAGTAGATCGCGACCGGCATGACCATTTTGGGAATAATAAGTAAGAAAGCCTTTGCGCTAAACGCTTTGGAATTGCCAAAAGCTCCCTTATTAGTTTGCAGATCAATGGGCATTTTAACGTAGGCGCCGCTCAATAATACTACGGAACTATTGAGCCCAATATTATAGACCGCGCCGGCAAGAATGGCGTACAACCACTCAATCCCAAAGTACACATACCACACGCTCATCACCGTGGTAGCAGCGGTAACGATCACCATCAACCACCATTTGCTCAGTAAAAACTCGCGGTAGGGAATGTTCTGTGACATCATTAATTTATAATAACTGCTGTCCCAGGATGGTACCAGTCCACCGAAACTAAATAGAAAACCTCCCGTACAAAAAAGCGCGGCAAATACTTTTCCAAAATCAGTATTCCCATACAAACCAGATGTAAACAGTAGTCCGTAAAACATGAACAAAAAGCCCATGATAAAGGTAGTTCGAGCACGCTTATTTCTTCTTATCAATCGATAGTCGTTCTTCAGATAAGTAGAGATCTTACCAAAACGGTTGAGAAAATCCAGGTTTTCGCTGGAAACATCCTCTGCCTTAACGCTCAGTCCCGCATCCAGATAAAGCTGGGTCAGGAAATACTGATAGGCATAATACATAAGTCCCAGTGCAATCGCCAGCGGAAAAATACAGGTCCACGGCTGGTCATAAAACAGGTCAAAAAGAGGTTTTGTATAAACCGTAATATCAAACAATCCAGCATATTGTGCATAACCACAAACCACGAGAAGTACCAGGACAGGATAAAAGATCTTGTTGGAATTATTGAGAAAAATATTCAAAAAATTGAACGCCATCGTGATCCCAAACATGGCAAGGTGCCAGCCCAAAACCCCCATTGCACTATAACCCTGAAATAACAATACCACAGAAAACGGAATGAAAAAGACCGCAGGAAGTATATTGAAAAACGAAATCGCAGTTTTGCCCAGTGCATATTTTACGATCTTGCTTTTAGAAAATGGGAGGTAGAGCATGGGTTTGATATTCTCTACCGGCATTTTCTGAATAAAATACCGGAACGTGAGATCCATCACAAACCAGTAGATCAAGAATCGGTTAACGACCCTAAATGGATTGCGTCCCTCAATGACTCCATCCTCTATAAATTCATCAATTATAAAATAGGTTCCAGCTCCCATCCCGGCAAATTCTGCCAAAAGCAAGAAACCGACGAATCCTAAAAATATCTTGAAAAATAGGTTTTGTTTAAAAGCAGCAGAACGGATGAAGCTTTTCCACTCTAGGTTGATAAAATGTTTAAACATGGGGTTAGGGTAATTTTACAAGTTAGTTAGCGATATGTGAAAAATGTTACAGGCGATCATCTGTTTCTTACTTTTGCGCTTTGAAATAAACTTATGGATTTTCACACGCTTACCATTCACCAGATTACTAAAATCACTCCGCTTGCGGTGGAGATAGTTTTGGATATTCCGCAATCTATGGAAGACCAGTTCAACTATACTGCTGGTCAATATTTAACGTTAAGGGCAACCATTGACGGGAATGATGTGCGCAGGGCTTACTCGCTTTCCAGCAGCCCGTCAGAAAATAAGTTGAGCGTAGTGGTGAAGGCAGTGGAGAAAGGCGTGTTTTCAAATTATGCGCTCACGTTGAGAGCAGGAAATACCATAGCGGTTGCAGCTCCCCAAGGTCTGTTCATTCACGAGAAAAGCGATACGGGCAAAAACTACCTCGCGATCGCGGCAGGCAGCGGTATTACTCCCATTATGTCCATTATTAAAACCGCACTTGACACAGAGCCAGAAAGTAAGTTTGCACTTATCTATGGTAACCAAAGCGTTTCCCAAACCATTTACTACGAGCAGTTAAATGACCTGAAAGACAAATATGGCGATCGTTTTCTATTGAAATATTGTTTCTCCAGAGAAGAACGAGACGAGGCTCTTTTTGGCAGAGTTAGTAAGGGAAACCTCAATTTCTTTTTGAAACAAGACGCAAAAGGTTGGGATTTCTCCAAAGCTTATTTATGCGGTCCGGAAGAAATGATCCAGATGGCCACTGATAATCTCATAGAAAAAGGCTTTCTCAAAAAAGAAAATATCCTCTTTGAATTATTCTCCACTACTGAAAATGAGATAGAGATTACAGAAGACAGTCACCTCAGTGAGATCACGGTAATCCTCGATGATGAAAAGCACCAATTTACCATGAAGCGCGATGAAAAAATGCTGGACGTTATGCTGCGTAATGAGATCGATGCGCCGTACTCTTGTCAAGGCGGGATTTGCAGCTCCTGTATTTGTCTCTTGGAAGAAGGCGAGGCAAAAATGGTTAAAAATGCCATTCTTACCGATTCTGAGGTGAGCGATGGCTTCATACTTGCCTGTCAGGCCTTGCCTAAATCTGCTCAGGTGGTGGTGAATTTTGATGAGGCTTAGGACAGTTTGGTTAAAGTTTCAATATCCTTCAGAGAAATAATTTTCAGTTAAACGTTGTTATGCCGTCGCGGCCACAGTCTAGTAGTACGTCATGGTTAGTTTTTTTAAGATTTATGAATAGTTTTTTTGGTCTCATAGAAATAAATTAGAATTTATCCCATTAGCATTCTGCCTGGCGAGCAATTTAAACACGTAGAACATTTGCAACTTGCACGTTGATCAGAAGTCAAATATGTAAAGGCATTCTATTAAAATCTGTTTATCGTCCTTTTATTTTTAAGCAGGGCTTGAGCGGCATTTCCTTTAAATGTAACCTCTTTGGACAGCAATCGGGAAATCATTTTTATTTAGTTAAGGGTTTGTCGTCTGTGAAATAGGTTTTTGATAAATTAGCTTTCGCGAAAGCTACCTATCTAAAAAATTTCATCATTAATTCAATCAAATTTTCCACATACTAAATCGGACCTGCTCGTTCAATTTTAAACAACGGAAGTTCAAAAGTACTGTCGTTTATCGGAGGTCAAGTTGAAGCAAATATTAATTTGTAGCTACATTAAAGGAGCAGGGACTTCTTCCCGATCGACATTGCAAAAACTGGACTTAACCGTCTTGAAAATTTAAAAACTTAATTTAAACACCTCAATTATAGTAGGTTATAACTGGTGAATATTGGTTTGAAATGTAACATAAGTGAAGAAAATTGGGATCAGGCCTTGAAATCAATCTACGTTCGCTAGCACAAATAGCTTGTCACTTAAAAAATTTAGCGTTTGAGTAATCTCCAAATAGGTAATTAAGGATTAAGTTGTAAAAAATCCCTGACTTTAAACAAATTATAGTTCAACAATTCCATTATGAAAAAATACCTACTCCTTAGTTTCTTCTTTTACATATCGTTTACGAGCGCTCAATGTTTTCACGAGCACGTAGAGCTGCAAAGTACTGTTGACGATGCCACACTTATCGTTGAAGCTCAGCTTACCGCAAGACAAGGTGTGAGAAAGGAAGGTGTAAACCTTATCCAGACGGTTAACACATTACAGGTCTCAAGGGTATTTAAAGGTTCAATCACCGGAAATCAAATCGATTTTCTAACCCTGGGCGGGAACCTAGCGCTGCAATTTGAGCACATAAGCACGGAAATTGTCCTTAGAACGGGACAACGCGGTGTCTTCATGCTCAAACCAGATTCAAATGGGGACTATCGAGTGGTAGATCAAGGCCACGGACTCATACGATACACGCAGAGTGAATTCAAGGCAACTCGATACGATGAGGTCTGGAACAATATTCAAGCAGATCTTTATCCACAACTTACTAGAATGACCGGTCAAGTCATGCAGTTGAAAGGCGCGCTGGACTTTCGATTCACTTCTGATAATAGAAAGGCAATTAATAATGTGAATGGATTGTCACCTTTAGAAATTTCAGCCGGTTCTAAAAGTGTTCTTACGATTTCAGGAACTGGATTTGGTGCAAACCAAGGCAATGGAGTTGTAGAATTTCGTTTTGTGGATGATGGTGGAGCATCTCGTTTTTCACCTGTTTCTAGTGAATATATCTCTTGGTCGGATACTGAAATACAGGTAGAAGTTCCTTCTGGAGCTGGTTCTGGAACCGTGAATGTGATTACTGATGGTGGTACAACTTTTAATAGCGCAGAGTCTATTGATATCCCTTTTAATCACACTAATTTCATATTTGGATCTGGAGCAAATCAACAAGCTGCTTTTGCAAATCTATCGGGACAGAATGGAAATAACGGTTATGACTTTCAATATGCCACCTCAATCGATGCAAATGTTGATGCAGAACTTACCATAAATGATATGTACGACAAATGGCGTTGCACCACCGGTAGAAATTTTGTAAAAGCCGCAGACCTCGCACCAGGAGCTGCTGCAAATTCAAGAGACGAACGCACGGATGGAGCAGACGGTATCAACGTTGTGAAATTTGATACAGGAGAAATACCAGGTGGAAGTGGCACTCTAGCTTTTTTACTTACACGAGGTTCGGGTTGTGGTAACGCGACCGGTGGTGTTGAAGCTTATGTGACCGAGATGGAATTTGTGATCAACGATCAGACTAATTTTCATTTCAGAGACACCGCTACCGAAAGTCTGGACAATAATGAGATTGATTTTGAAAGTGTGGTCGTACATGAATTGGGACACGCACAACAGTTAGGACATGTTTTAGATCCCAATGAAGTCATGTTTTTTTCCATAAGCAATGGAAGTACACGTCGCGATATAAGCCTCGATGATCAGAGTGGTGCTGCGTTTATTAACCAAAATGCGACTCAAAACTCGTACTGCGGAGAGTCTTCTATGACCTATCTAGCTTGCGATTTTGTTTACGATAACGGCTCATGGTCACCGCTTGACCCTAGTGGAACTTCCAACCCTGTTGCAACGGCAACTTCATTAAATGGAACCGCACCCATTACTAACTTCTTGATCATTGATGATTTAACGAGTAATTCTGGAAGTACTTTAGACGTGAGTGGTGCAATGATTAATGTAAATGGAGATATAGATAAATAATGGCGCAATCAGTATTGATAATATTTCATTGACGGGAAACAACCAGGAAATTAATGGAAATCCTATTACTTTAAATGAACTTAATATTAGTTCTTCCAGTACAACATCCATAAACACATCGTTAGTAATAAATCAACTTCTTCAAATTCAAGGAACTATTAACACAAATGATAATCTCACTTTGGTTAGCAATAGTTCTGGAACTGCAATAGTTGACGAAGTAACCGGGACTATAAATGGAAATGTAACCGTGGAGCGTTTTTATCCCGCGCAGCGCGCATTTAGATTTATTAGCCCTACGGTAAATTCAGGTAATACTATTTTTGATAACTGGCAGGAAGGTGGAAACTTTGCAGCAGGTCTGGGAACCCATATTACAGGCGGAACAGCCGCAAATGGTTTTGATCAATCTGGAACAAATGACCCTTCACTATTTACCTATGATAATACTGGAGCAAACGGATGGACGGCAGTCACCTCCACAAATGCCGTGACAGATATGCTCAACGCTGGAACTCCCTACCGCATTTTTGTGAGGGGAGATCGCAGTCCTAGATTATTGACCAATTCCAATACACCTAACGATACTAAACTGCGCACTACCGGAACCCTGGAAGTAGGACCTTCTCAAAATAGTACGATCAGCCCAGTGGAAGATGTCTTTTCTTTTGTGGGAAATCCATTGCACGCACCCGTTGATATGGAAGTTGTCTTAAATCGTGGCGGTAGTAATGTTAATCCATCCTATTATATATGGGATGCTACCATAGGTTCAGTAGGAGCTTATGTCACGGTAAATACGTTGAGCAACACTAACAGTTCACCCATGACCAGTCCAGCAAATAAGTTTGCCCAGCCCATGCAGTCCTATTTCGTTCAGACTTCTACTAATTCACCTGCCAGCTTAACCTATAATGAAGCTGACAAAAGGATTCAGGAAAACAATGTTGCGATCAACAGCACACCAACAAACATGGCTCATATTTATGCCAATTTATATGAAAAACAAAACTTCCTAGCTGGAGGCAGTGGTGTTGATGGACTGTCACTCACCTTTGACCCGACATTTTCCAACAATGCAGATGCTTATGACTCACAAAAATTTGAGAATATTACCGAGAGTATTTCAACTCTATTAAATGGTCAGAAATACAGCATCCAGCAGCGGGAAGTACCTGTGGATAGTGAGGTTATTCAACTGGATCATAGGCAATATACACATACGGAATATGTGTACAATTTTAATTTGGGCAACCTCCCAGCTATTAATACATACCTTATCGACACTTATACTGGCACTTCCCACATTTTGAATAATGACTCGAGTACTGCGGTTGAGTTTATTGTGGACACAGCCATTGCGGCAAGTATGGATCCTTTGAGGTTTCAACTTCAATTTTCTGATACAACTCTAAGTCTTGGGAATAATGATGTTACTAGCAATCTATATCCCAATCCAGCACAGGGAAGTTTTCATGTGGTTTTGAAGAGTTCCGCTTTCGCGAAAGCTACCATCTTCAACATGTTGGGACAGCAGGTATTTGAAATGGATTTAGAGAATCGGGACAATGTGGTACGACCAGGCTTGTCGTCGGGAAGTTACTTACTGCGTGTGGAACAAAACGGAAACGTGCAAACTCACAAATTGATACTGAGATAATCTAAAATTTATATCTTGATTTTATTGAAAAAGCCACTTGTAGATCAAGTGGCTTTTTTTTGTTCTGCTTTCGCGAAAGCGTGATCAATCATCAGAGTTCATTCAAGGATCACCTCTCCTTCAGCTCCCGCATCTGCATTTCCAGCACTGCAAGTTTGTCCTCAAAATCGGTAGAAATCTCGGGCAACCTTCGGTAGAAGACATAGCGCACGCGCCATAATTCCCGCACTGCCTTGATGGAAATTGTTATGTCATCCAGATTTTTGTGATCGGCTCTTAAAACCAGGCCTTTATCGGTAGAATAAAGCCTTCTTAATATAATGGACTTTTCACAAACGCATAGGACAACCGTTCCATTGTTGAGTTTCTTGATTACATTAGTAGGTACTTTTTCTGCGATCACGACATCCTTGGGGTACAATCCTTTATCGTGAGAGGTCATTTCAAGGTTTGAAACCGTGTAGGCACGGAATTCTTTTTCAATGTTCAAAGGTAGCTTGATCTTGGGCAGATCATTTATAAATGACTGGTTGTCATAATATTCTAGATAATCCTCTACTAATTTTGTCGTGATACAGGGGATTTGGGCAAATACCTCACGTTCCATGCCCTCGGGACTCAATGTAAGGTCGTCGTTAAACTGTAACAATTGATTGACGGTAAGCTCTGCTGTTAGCAAATCATCTATTGCAATGCTAAAATGGTTAGCAATTTTTATTAAAGTATCTATTTTGGGCTCACTCCGCCCTTCCTCATAAGCACCTAACGTACCGCGTTTTAGATCAAATAGATCGGCAAATGCTTGTTGACTCAATCCCTTGACCCCACGGATCTTTTTAATATTTTTTCCAAAAAAGGACATAAATTGCTAATTTTATTTGCAAGATATAAAAATTAGTGTATCTTTACACTAACAATATTAGCTAAAACATATAGGTTAACCAAAACTATGAGCAAGTTTGTCAATTTTATTTGAATTTTAATTCACGATAATCATCTGGTCGAGCAGCAAAAATTACTAACAACCCTTAAAACCTAAAACTATGATACCTTTAATTATTTACATTATTGAAACTGCAACCTTAATTCTAGCAGGATAAACAGCGGCTTTTTGTAATTTTAAACCACCTAACAACTACAAGCCCATGAAAAATTATTTCAATACGATCAAAGATTACCTTCAAGACCTCAATTATGACATAACCCGTGAGAATCCAGCCAATGGTATCCTGGTTATTGAGCAAGAAAGTGTGGGAGTGAAAAATCTTATTTTGGGAATTGCTCCACCCATACTTATTATGGAACAGTATATTTTCAAGATCAACAATAAGAACGAAGAGGTCTTTAAAAGCCTTCTGCAAAAGAACCGCGACATTATTCATGGTGCATTTGTACTGGATGAGAGCGGCAGCAAGGTTATTTTTAGAGACACCTTACAGATAGAAAACCTAGATCTCAACGAGCTGGAAGGAACGCTCAATTCACTCAGCTTGTTGCTTAGCGAGTATTCAGACCAGATCATCAAATTTTCAAAATACTAGAGGCGCAAGCGTTGCTTCTTAAATTAAGCGAGGATCGCGATAGCTGACAAAGGCGAAAGATAATCAAGGGATCGCATCTGTTTAAACATGGCGTAAGCGTTGAACACTGACAAAAAAATTACACCAGGTCGCAAGCGTTGCGCACTGACAAAAAAAATTAAATACAAACTACTAAATACTACTAAAATGAACATATTTAAAAGACTTTTCAAAATAGGACAGGCTGAGGCAAACGCATCCATCGATAATATGGAGGATCCCATAAAAATGACAGAGCAGGGCATCAGAGACATGAAAGAAGACTTGAACAAAAGTGTTGAAGCTATGGCACAGGTCAAAGCACTTGCCATCCGTTCTAAAAATGATAGAGATGAATTTGCAGAAAAAGCCAAAGACTATGAGAGCAAGGCCATCCTCATCTTGAAAAAAGCCCACGGCGGCAGCATGGAAACTACCGAGGCTGATCGTCTCGCAAAAGAAGCTCTTGCAAAAAAAGAAGAAGCTCAGAAAAACGCAGAACGCGCAACCCTAGAAACTGAGAAATTTGACAAAAACGTCGAGCAGCTCAAATCTACCATCGAGCGTGTAAAAGCCAATATTACAAACTGGGAGAACGAACTCAAAACGCTCAAAGCGCGAGTAAAGGTAAGTGACGCCACAAAAAATGTCAACAAACAAATGGCAGAGCTGGACAGTATGGGAACCGTAAGCATGCTGGAGCGCATGAAAGAAAAGGTCGCACAGGATGAAGCCCTGGCCGAAGCCTATGGAGACCTCGCAAACACCAACAAAAGTATCGACGATGAAATCGACGCCGCTGCCGACAGTAAGGATGCAAAAGTGCAGGACGATCTAGAAAAGCTCAAAGCTCAACTGGGCATGAAAAAGGATGATGCATAATCTCTTTTTTGGCAAATTTCATGTCTTTTCTACTTTGCTGTTGAAATAGCTAGTAAGACCTAACAAACAAAAATCAGTATGACTAATTTAAATTATACGTGTGTAAAATGTAGTCATCACCAGTATGATACTGGTGAAATACGTGCAACTGGCGGCACACTTTCTAAAATCTTTGATATTCAGAATGAAAAGTTCTCTTATGTTGCGTGCCGACAGTGTAAATACACTGAATTTTACAAAGCTGATACTGGTGCGCTCAGTAATATTTTTGATTTTTTCACAAGTTAGATTAGAAAGGGCAAGCATTAAATATTATTAAAGAACTGTAAATCTAATGGCGCAATAGCGTCACTATACTATAACCTAAACATAACCAACCTTGGAAAACTATTTCAACATCATATTTTCAGAAGTCAACATCACGCTCAGCGTGTTGTTGATTATTCTGATCTTGTACTGGCTCGCCACGATGATCACGGGTATCGACTTTGATCTAGATATAGATGTGGACATCGATGTAGATACCGATGTTGATCTGGACACCGGGATCGAGGGCGGCAACATGGATTTTCAGGATGTCGCAAATGCTGAGGTAGATCGCGAGCACGTGGTCAATAAAAACACGCGCAAGCTTAAATGGTGGCAGGTTTTCCTGATATATTTCAACTTTGTCGGGCTGCCTTTTATGTTCACATTTACCTTTTGGATTTTTATATGGTGGATGATCTCGGTGCTTACGACCTCGATTACTGGGAGTTATGACAATACTTTTGGGTTTATAATTGTTTTGGCGGCATTTATTCCAGCACTCATCCTTAACAAAATGGTAACCGCGCCGTTCAAGTCTTTTTTTAAGAACTTAAATAAAGATGGCGACCAGGCAGTGGACTTTTTAGGTCGCAAAGCCCTACTTTTATCATCGATTTCTGGAGACAAGCTCGGAAATGCAGAGGTCATGGCAGGCGGTAACAACATGAGCATTTATGTAAAATCATTGGATGGATCAGAGTTACGCTTTCGCGAAAGCGTACTTATCATCAAACAATCAGACGATAAGAACTATTTTTTAGTGAGTAAGGAATAATAGGCTCCTCTCTCTTGGAGAGGGGTTTGGGGTGAGGCAGACACTGCACTATGCAATATCTTCTCCATAATTACAAAATCAAATAATTAAAACAACAAAAACAATCAATCAAAAACTATGGACGGAACATTAGGAATTTTAGTAACAGGATTAGGAGTACTCCTCTTCCTTGTCATTGTTTACTTCGCGATCATTGCGATGTTTTACAAAAAAGTACATCAAGGACAAGCGCTGGTGCGTACCGGTTTTGGAGGTACAAAAGTCGCCACGGACAAAGGTCTTTATGTAGTACCGGTGTTTCACAGGGTGGAAACCATGGATATTTCGGTCAAGAAAATCCAGATAGAACGTATGGGCGTGGAAGGTCTTATTTGTAAGGACAACATGCGAGCCGATATCAAGGTGGCGTTTTTCGTTCGTGTAAATAACGAGGTAGAATACATTAAGAAAGTAGCGCAGACCATAGGTGTTGCCCGTGCTTCCCGTAAGGAAACGCTGGAAGATCTTTTTGAGGCAAAATTCTCCGAGGCACTTAAAACCGTAGGTAAGAAATTTGAGTTCATCGATCTGTATGAAGCCCGACGCGAGTTCCGTGATGAGATTGTGGACATCATCGGGACTGATTTGAATGGTTACACGCTGGAGGATTGTGCGATCGATTATTTGGAACAGACTTCTTTAAGCCACTTAAAAGCAGATAATATTCTGGATGCAGAAGGTATCAAGAAAATTACCGAACTCACCGCAGCTCAAAACATCAAGTCCAACTTGATTACCCGGGACGAAGAAAAAACCATCCGCAAGCAGGATGTAGAAGCTCGCGAGGCAATCCTAGAATTGGATAAGCAACTTGCCGAAAAAGAAGAGCAACAACGACGTGAGATTTCGAACATCAAATCTCGCGAAGAAGCAGAAATCCAGAAGGTTAACGAGGAAGAACGACTCAAGTCAGAAACCGCTCGCATTTCTACCGAGGAAAAAGTAAAAGTTGCCGAAGAAAACATGCAGCGCCAGATCATCGTTGCCGAGAAGAACAAGCAACGCACCGATGCCGTTGAGACAGAGCGTGTGGAAAAAGACCGCATGCTGGAACGCACCGAGAGAGAACGCGTTGTTACCCTAGCTCAGATCGAGAAAGAAAAAGTAGTTGAAATTGAGAAAAAGAACATTCAGGATGTGATACGCGATCGCGTCGTTCTTGAAAAAGGTGTGGTAGAAGAGCAGGAAAACATGAAGGATATTGAGGCTTTCAAAACTGCAGACCGTGCTAAACAAGTTGCCATCACAAATTCTGAAGCCGCCGCACAAGACGACTTGATCAGAATTACTATTGCAGCACAAGCTTCTAAACAAGCTGCTGTACAAAGAGCCGAAGAGATCAATATCGAAGCTCTTGCGCACAAAGAAGCCAGTGAAAAACAAGCCGATGCACGTAAAATCCTTGCCGAAGCAACCGCTAAGGAAGAAGCAACGGTAGGACTTTCTGAAGCACAGGTAATGCACGCAAAAGCTGAGGCCAGTGAGCGTCAGGGAATTGTTGATGCACTCATCATCCAGAAAAAAGCCGAAGCAGAAGCCAGCGGAATTACCGCCAAAGCCGCTGCCAAACGTCAGGATGGACTTGCGGAAGCTGAGGTTATCAAAGAGAAAGCTCTTGCAGACGCAGCAGGAATTGAAGAGAAGGCAAATGCCATGAAGAAACTGGATGGTGTAGGTAAAGAGCACGAGGAGTTCAAACTACGTCTAGATAAGGAACTTCAAGTAGATCTTGCCCAGATCAACATCCAGAAAGATATCGCAGATGCGCAGGCACAAGTAATAGGAGACGCACTAAGAGCTGCCAAAATCGATATCGTAGGTGGCGAGACCATGTTCTTTGAGCAGATCATCGGTCAGATCACTAAGGCAAAAGGTTACGACAGATTAGTAAATCATTCTGAAACCGTGAGCGAGGTAAAAAATGCCATTTTGGGAAGCGATGATGTAAAAGGAAATTTACTGGATAAAGTAAAAGACTTTGCAGATAAATACAACATAAGCAGTGAGGATATTAAAAACCTCACCATTGCAAATCTCTTGAGCAATCTACAGAATAAGTCAGAAGATCGCGATGAGCAAAACATGTTGAGCAACCTCTTGAACATGGCTAAGGGCATGGGAATGACTGGTAAAAAGCTGGGGGATTTATAAATGATTGATTTGGGCACTACCCTATTCTTTCTGAGGAAAGAATAGGGTCGGCCTGCCTGCCCAGGGGGACACGACAGGCTGGGCTATCCGCTATATCTTTTTAGGAGAATAACCTAAAAAGGATGCCGCTGCTATCCCTAGCGCAAGATCACGATTCAATACATACCAGAAAAACGATCCAATTAAATACCCCAAAGGTTTTTGAAACCTTTGGGGTATTATTAAACATCATTCACGACTTTATTCATGGCAGAAAAAGATACCACCCAACTAGACTCAGGAACCTACGAGATCATCCAGTCGCGCTTGTTGAAGCAGAAGAATGACTTGCAGCAACGGCTCAATGCGCTCAATGACGAACGCAAGAAAGTCTTTGGATCGCTGGAGACCCGGCTCATTGCAAATGACAGGGTAAATACGGAGAACAACTGCATTGCCAGGGATATTGTGACCGTCGGAAAGTACAGTATTTTTGGGTACAACGTGCATTTTGGACTGCGTACAGATATCAATCTTGGCGACGTTTTTAGCGTTTATGAATTTGATCGCGGGTCGGCAAATGATGAAAGTAGTGCTGGTGGAAATGATGGTAATGGGTTACGCTTTCGCGAAAGCGGAACAGGTCTCAACATCATCGCAGATCCTATCTTCAAAACCGATTTTGAGAACCTTTATAAGTATTATCGCAATACGATTTTTTCCAAGTTTGCGATCATGGGGAACTACCTCCACATGGTGTTTCAGCTGAGTGGATCGGTTACCGACATCAAGACTTTCAAATGGCTCATTACCGAGGATGGATTGCAGTACGTGGACAATCGCAGCGAGCATGAATATCGTTTTCCCGCTCAATATGGCTTCCAGTGGAAAGAAGCGGGACGTGATAATCAGCGGGCTGGGGTGCATGGCCATGTATCAATTTTGGACAAGGTCTTTGTAGAAACCATAGGTGGCGATCTGACCATAAAAGTAGAGGATAATACGTCAGACGGCCAGGGAATTTATCGCGAAGATGTAGATCACCGCGACCAGACGCTGGACGATGGACAGTATCGATATGCAGATCTTGGAAACTTGATCGTGCTGGAAATCAAGCCTTTTCAAGAAGAACCACGGTATTTTGTGTACAACCACAAGGTAAAAGAAGTTGAAAAAATAGACAGCATCGCACAAGCTGCGGTGCTGTTGCCCGACGAGCAAGGAATTATTTTTCCCAGTGGTTATTACCTGCAGACTGGCGAGTATAACGTCTTTCCCAGTGCCGCTGGAAAATTAAAGTTTCAGCAGAAAATCGCGTCGCCTAACGGTGAGGATCATCTTTATGTATTTTATAATGCGCAAGAAGGTTTGTACGTATTAATGTCCTACAACGTGATCGATCAGACGGTAAAAACACCTATTGTTTGCGGTGGTTTTACAATTTTGGACCAGGGAGAATTGTGCTATTTCCGTAAAGGAGAGGAGCAGACAAAGCACCACATGATGCAGATATGGCAAACACCTTATCTCAAAGGGAACATCATGCCGTCCGAGCATCAAGATACCATGCTTTACAAAATCGGGAATAAGGATATTGTAAAGGCGATGGCAGAGTCTAACGAGCTGCTAACATTGCTCAACAAAGAAGATAATTATGATGGGTTGTACGATGATATTGCCCGTTCCTCTAAGGATATTCTCGACGCTTATTACTGGCTTCCTGAAACTGAAACCCAGCAATTAAACCTACCTCTTGCCGAGATTAACAAGGCGTCAAATGCGGCCATAGACGAGTTTGAAAAAGTAAAGCAGATGCGCAAGCAGGCTGCTACAGAAACTAAGGGAATAGGTGACAAAGCCAATACTCTCTTTAGTAAAATTAAAAGCACGTCGTTTAAATCGATCAACGATTTTGTCCAGTTATTGACCCAGCTGCGTACGTTGCGCGGCGAGGCGATAGGTCTGTATGAAATACGCTATGTAGATGCAGATTTTATCAAAGGAATAGAAGATCAGATCGTGGAGCAAAACGAGTTGATCTCCAGACGGGCGGTTACCTTTTTGTTGGACGATAAGGCGCTGGCACCCTATCACGATGCCGTTGCCGAAAAGCAAAAAGCACTCGATGCCACTAAGAAGGTTATCGAGATTAAAAATCTGGAGAAAGAGGTGAATCAGATTGCTCAAGACCTGGAATTATTGATTGAAATCGTGACCAATCTGGATATTGAAGACACGTCACATTCCACTAAGATTATTGAAAATATCTCCCTGATATTTTCCACGATCAACCAGGTAAAAGCAGCGATCAAGAACAAGATAAAAACCGTAGGTAAAAAAGAAGCGCAAGCCGATTTTGCCGCACAGTTAAAACTTATTGATCAGAGCATTATCAATTATCTGGACATCGCAAACACGCCAGAAAAATGCGATGAATTCCTGACCAAAGTTTCAATCCAGCTGGAAGAACTGGAAGGAAAGTTTGCCGATTATGAGGAATATATTACCGAGATTATAGAAAAGCGCGAGGAAGTTTATGCGGCTTTTGAAAACCGTAAAAACAGTCTCGTTGAAGCCCGTAATAAAAAGGCACTTGCCTATCAAAACGCCGCAGAGCGCATTTTAAAAGGGGTACAAAAAAGAGCACAATCGCTGGACAGTATTACCGAGATCAACGGGTATTTTGCCAGTGACCTTATGATCAACAAGGTGCGCGATCTGGTGGCTCAGTTAAAAGAACTGGACGACGCAGGTAAGGCCGAAGCTATTGAAACGGCTCTCAAAGTAGCTCGGGAAGATGCGCTTAGAAAGTTGAAGGATAAGAATGAGTTGTATGAGGATGGCGATAACATCATTAAGCTGGGGAAACACAAATTTGGTGTCAACAAGCAGCAGTTGGATCTGACCATCGTTTTCAAGGATAAAGCCTTGTTCTACCACCTCACGGGAACTGATTTCTATCAAGAACTGCACAACGAGGTGTTGACACAATCCATGGATATTTGGAATCAGGATCTGGTTTCAGAAAACACCAGTGTGTATCGTTCTACCTATCTCGCTTATTCGATTTTTAAGTCTGAGGATAGGGATAGTTTACGGGAAATGGCTCCGGCAGATTTGCTGTCCCGCGTGCAGGAAATTGCGAGCGGTAATTATTCTGGAGGTTATGTAAAAGGGGTTCATGACCATGACGCTGCACAGATTTTGGGCGTTTTATTACACAAAGATCACGATCTGGGATTACTGACTTACGCACCTAATATAAGAGCGCAGGCGCAGTTTTTCTGGAACGCGCTGGATGAGTCACGACGTTCTCATTTTAACCGCATTTTGAAAAGTGCAGGCGAGGTGATTGCCGTTTTTCCAGCGAGCAAGGAGTATGATTTTATAGTTGAAGAACTTGCAGATGAGGTTTATAAATGGAAACCGACTATTAATAGTTCGGTAGGTATTGTCCATGATAAAATCGCCAGTTATTTATTTAACGAGCTTAAGGACAACGATCATTTTACCGTAAGTAGAAGCGCTATTGAACTGAAAGAAGATTTTGAAAAAAGGATCAAGTCCCAAAACGCCGATCTGAAATTTAAAAGAAGCCTTGAAGCCTGTGAAGATGAGAAATCTAAAGTAGAACTGGTTAGGCATTGGGTGGCTGCATTTGTGGCGGCACAGTCCGCAGAAAATAGCGGGAATCAAGCTGGTAATTCTGGGGGAGTTGGTAATGGGAGGAAAGGGGTTGATGAGGTTTCCGCTTTCGCGAAAGCTAACCCAGCACAATCACTCAAACCATACATCAACGAGTGCGTGGCAAACATTCTGTACGGCGAACTAACCGCAGATGAGACGGTTGCCGTATCGCCCAGTGAGAAAATTACGCAATTAAAAGGCGCTCATAATACCATAGAGGAAGGCGTTTTCTTGTTCAATTACCACGATTTTGTGGATCGATTGGAACATTTTACGAGCATAAAAGTACCGGCCTACGAGGCGTTCAGAAAAGCAAAACATCAGGTTACCGAAGAATTAAAAGAGTCCTTGAGACTGGAGGAATTTAAGCCGCGCGTGTTGAGTAGTTTTGTGCGTAATAAATTGATCGACCAAGTTTATTTTCCATTGATAGGAGATAATCTTGCCAAACAATTAGGATCTGTGGGCGATACAAAACGCACGGATCGCATGGGATTATTGCTCTTGATCTCGCCACCAGGTTACGGTAAAACGACGCTGATGGAATATGTCGCTAACCGACTGGGATTGATTTTTATGAAGATCAACGGGCCGGCGATAGGTCACGAGATTACCTCAGTAGATCCAGAAGCTGCCACAAATGCAGCGACCAGAGAAGAACTCAAAAAGCTGAACCTCGCTTTTGAAATGGGCGATAATGTGATGTTATATCTTGACGATATCCAACACTGTAATCCAGAGTTTTTACAGAAATTCATCAGCCTGTCTGATGGAACTCGTAAAATAGAAGGAGTTTTTAACGGGAAACCAAAAACCTACGATCTGCGCAGTAAAAAGTTTTGCGTCATCATGGCGGGTAATCCATACACAGAAAGCGGTGATAAATTCCAGATTCCAGACATGCTCGCAAACCGCGCCGATATTTATAATCTGGGAGACATCATAGGCGATACGGCTCATTTATTTGAGTTGAGTCTAATCGAAAATGCACTGACCAGCAATCCCGTATTGCAGCAATTGAGCAATAAACACTTTGACGATGTTTATGGGTTGATAGATCGGGTGCAGAATGGCGCTACCGATAATGAACTCCAGGGCAATCACAGCAATCAGGAAATCGCAGATTATGTGTCGGTACTGGAAAAGGTCATTAAAATAAGAAACACCGTTTTAAAGGTGAATGAATCCTACATCGCCAGCGCGGGAATGGAAGATGCCTACCGTACAGAACCTAGTTTTAAACTGCAGGGATCGTATCGTGATATGAATAAATTGGTCGCCAAAGTCGTTCCCATCATGGACGATAAAGAATTACAAACGCTATTGCTATCCCATTATGAAAGCGAGTCGCAAACCCTGACCAGCGCTGCCGAAGCCAACCTTTTAAAGTACAAGGAACTGGTAAACACCATCACGCCAGCAGAACAACAACGCTGGAATGAGATCAAAGCAATTTTTGCAAAAAACAACAAGCTCAACGGCCTGGGCGGACAGAATCAAATGTCCCAAGTATTGAGTCAAATGATGGATTTTACGGAAAATCTGGAGGGAATTAAGGAGGTTTTGAAAAAGGGACTTTCTAAAGAGTAACGACAGACAGTTTGACAACAGACGGCTGATTAAAAATTCAGGTTTTCAAGCAGTTGGCTGTGACAAAAGGGCAATATGATAGTGTCGATCCGCTGGCGTGTGGATGCGCTGTAAACGGTCTCGGAGATTTTTAATAGTTGACCACTATTAGAAATTTTGAGTTTGTGCTTATCGCTCATCGATTAGAGGTAATCATACCTCGCAAAATTTTGAGTTTCGAGTTGCGTGCTAGGTGTGTGGTTACTTAGTACAACTCCGCGCCAGCGCAGTAAAGTGTAGATAGCACATTAAAAGTCTTTTGTCCTAAGTCAAAAAACCACAAGGTTTTTAAATCTTTTGTCGTTTGTTTTGAATGAGGTTTTTAGCAAGTTCTGACTCTGCGACCCCTATTGATCCCCCAAGGGGGAAAGTTCTCATACTAAAAAAGTCTTTTGTCCTAAGTCAAAAAACCACAAGGTTTTTAAATCTTTTGTCGGTCGTCGGTCGTCAATCAGTCGGTCGTCTTAAAAAGAACCTTTCACCGGCTACATTTTTTAAATATGAAACCCATTTTTTTATAATCCGCAATAAACGAGCGCAAAATTTGCCGTATTTTTATTCCAAAGATTAATCAATGATCAATAGAACGGTAAAAGATGTCGTAGAAGCTCTCGACGGTGTTAAAGATGACATGACCTTAATGGTAGGTGGTTTCGGGCTTTCTGGTATTCCTGAAAACAGCATTGCACAACTCGTTGAGCTGGGAGTTAAAAACCTTACCTGTATCTCAAATAATGCGGGAGTGGATGATTTTGGACTTGGCTTATTGCTTCAAGGCAAGCAGATTAAAAAAATGATTTCTTCCTACGTGGGAGAAAATGACGAATTTGAACGCCAGATGTTGAGCGGCGAGCTGGACGTAGAGTTGATACCCCAGGGAACGCTGGCAGAACGTTGTCGTGCAGCACAGGCAGGAATCCCAGCTTTCTTCACGCCAGCAGGTTATGGAACTGAGGTCGCCGAGGGGAAGGAGTCGCGTGATTTTAATGGAAAACCACACATACTAGAACACGCTTTTAAAGCCGATTTTGCCTTTGTAAAAGCATGGAAGGGAGACGCAGCAGGAAACCTTGTTTTTAAGGGAACTGCCCGCAATTTTAATCCGGTCATGTGCGGTGCGGCGACGATCACTGTTGCCGAGGTGGAAGAACTGGTTCCCGTAGGGACTTTAGATCCCAATCAAATTCACATTCCAGGGATTTTTGTAAAAAGGATCTTTCAGGGAGAAAAATATGAGAAGAGAATTGAACAGAGAACGACTCGCACTCGAGATTAATTTGATAATTTGTTAATGTGTCAATTTGTTAATATTTAAATCAACCTTTGGTTTCGTATTTGAGCACTAAATGGAACAAATCTAATAATCAACAAATCCAAAAACTATGAGAAACATAAAAGACAATGCGATTGTAAATATGACATTTGATTTCTCGCTCAACATTATCGAGTTTATTCAACAACTAAAAAGTCAAAAAGAATGGGATCTCGCATCTCAATTATTCAAATCTGGAACAAGTATAGGCGCAAATGTTTGGGAAGCTCAAAATGCAGAAAGCTCCAAAGACTTTATTCATAAGTTTAAAATTAGTGCAAAAGAATGTGATGAAACAGAGTATTGGCTGGAATTATGTAAGGCATCAAAACACCTACCAACTCCTACAGAAAACATGTTTAAAGATAGAGATTCTATTGCAAAAGTGCTGTCTAAAATTATAGGAACGACAAAACGTACTATGAAATAATGCGCAGCATTATAAAATCATCAAATTATCTCATCATCAAATCATCAAATTAATATGTTAGACAAAATAGGAATTGCAAAACGCATTGCACAGGAAGTAAAGAGCGGCTATTACGTAAACCTAGGGATAGGAATTCCCACCCTGGTGGCAAACTATGTCCCGGACGGGCTGGAAGTTGAGTTCCAGTCAGAGAATGGCGTGTTGGGCATGGGGCCGTTTCCCTTTGAGGGCGAGGAAGATCCCGATGTGATCAATGCGGGTAAACAAACGATTACCACGATGCCCGGCGCAAGTTTTTTTGATAGTGCGACCAGTTTTGGGATGATCCGAGGCCAGCATGTGGACCTTACCATTCTAGGCGCGATGGAAGTGGCCGAGAATGGGGACATCGCAAACTGGAAGATTCCCGGGAAGATGGTCAAGGGCATGGGCGGCGCGATGGATCTCGTTGCAAGTGCCGAGAATATAATCGTTGCCATGATGCACACTAACCGCGCTGGCGAGTCTAAACTGCTCAAGAGGTGTTCCCTTCCACTTACGGGAGTAAACTGTATCAATAAAGTCGTTACAAACCTCGCCGTGCTTGAAGTTACCGAGGCTGGATTTAAATTATTGGAACGCGCGCCGGGAATAAGTGTGGAAGATATTAAAAAGGCAACGGAAGGAACACTGATCATCGATGGCGACATTCCAGAGATGAAGATTTAATGGCTGTTGGATAGATGGTGTGATCGTTACGCTTTCGCGAAAGCGGAACAACCCAAAAGACCAGTTACAATAATACGAGCCTGCACCGCGCAACATAGTTCCCAGTAAGCTAAAAATGGTAATTTAACAAAAGTTAACAAACGCCATTAATCCCTATATTTGTCATCCTTATTCAATAACCTCCATGAAGAAAAGAATTTTAATAACCGGTGCTGCCGGATTCCTGGGATCTCATTTGTGCGATCGCTTTATAAAGGAAGGATATGAAGTGGTTGCGATGGATAATCTGATCACGGGCGATCTAAAGAATTTGGAGCATTTATTCCCACTGGAGGATTTTGAATTCTACCACCAGGATGTTTCAAATTATGTACATGTTGCTGGACACCTTGATTATATATTACATTTTGCCAGTCCAGCAAGTCCTATCGATTACTTAAAAATCCCCATCCAGACGTTAAAAGTAGGATCGCTGGGAACACATAATCTGCTGGGGCTCGCAAAGAATAAAAATGCGCGTATTTTAATTGCCTCCACCAGTGAGATCTATGGAGATCCATTAGTTCATCCCCAGAGTGAGGAATATTATGGTAATGTAAATACCATAGGTCCACGAGGAGTCTATGATGAGGCAAAACGCTTTCAGGAATCCATAACCATGGCCTACCACCGCTTTCATGGGCTGGACACCCGCATCGTACGTATTTTTAATACCTATGGCCCAAGGATGAGACTTAATGACGGTCGTGTGATCCCGGCATTTATGGGCCAGGCACTGCGAGGAGAGGATATCACGATCTTTGGAGACGGTTCACAGACGCGATCTTTCTGTTATGTGGACGATCAGGTCGAGGGAATCTATAGATTGCTGTTGAGCGATTATACGATGCCAGTCAATATAGGTAATCCACACGAGATCAGTATCGCAGATTTTGCAGAGGAAATTATTGAACTTACCGGTACCGACCAAAAAGTAGTTTACAAAGAACTGCCCCAGGATGATCCCATGAAGAGAAAACCGGATATAAGCGTTGCAAAAAGAGAACTGGACTGGGAGCCTAAGGTCTCGCGGTCTGAGGGAATGAAGATCACCTATGACTATTTCAAATCACTATCTAAAGAAGATCTAGAAAAGCGTGAACACAAGGACTTTACAAAACATATCAGAAGATAAGATTGCTTATAGCAATAAGCGTTTTTCTGGATTTATAAAGCCTATATCATACATCGTTGACCTTTGTGTGATCATTGTGTGTACGCCGTACTTTTTTCAGGAGGATTTTGAACTTTTGACGTTCAGTCTGTTCGTTGGGATATGTTGGATCGTTATTTCCATGCAGATAGAGTTCTATAAAATTAGGAGAAATACGTCGTTCATGACGTTGGTTTCTAAAATTTTAAGACAGACGGTATTTTTTCTTTTTGTGGTTTTTGCGTTTTTCGGCTATTTCTATGAGGTAAATGCAGAGTCCACCTTTATTTTATATTATGCGATTACTTCCATGGCTGTGATCGCTGTCCTTAAAATAGCCCTGTTTTTTTTCCTGAGAAACTACAGGAGCGTGCTGGGTGGAAATTATAGAACGGTCATTATCCTGGGGAAAAATGAAGAAACAACCAGACTGCACTCATTTTTTAAACTGCACGATGATCTGGGCTACCGGTCTAAAAATGTAGTTGATATAAGGAATGCTGGCTTTGATCTCACCGCATTTATGGAATCCGTACTGGATGAGAATATAGATGAGATCTTTTGCTCGGTCAAGGAATTGAACAACGATCAACTTGTGGAACTTACCGACTTTGCCGATAACAACCTGCGCACCTTAAAGTTTATCCCAGATACCAGTGCCGTGGTGGCAAAGCAGCTTCATTACGATTATTACGGGCTTACTCCAGTCATAAGCCTCAGGGAAATACCGCTGGATGATCTAGCCAACAAGATCGCAAAAAGAGCGTTTGATATTTTATTCTCATTATGCGTGATTTTGGGATTACTTTCATGGCTTATACCCATAGTAGCAATAGTCATAAGACTGGAATCCAAAGGATCCGTATTTTTTGTTCAAAAACGAAACGGCCTGGATTATCATGAATTTACCTGTTTTAAATTTAGATCCATGGTGCCCAATAAAAAAGCAGATCTCAATCAAGTAAGTCGAGGAGACAAGCGCATTACTAAAATAGGCAGCTTTCTAAGAAAGACCAGTATCGATGAACTTCCCCAGTTTTTCAATGTATTGCTGGGAGATATGAGTGTCGTCGGCCCGCGCCCGCACATGGTAAGCCATACAAATATGTATGCCCAGCGCATCGATAAATTCATGGTGCGCCATTTTGTAAAACCGGGAATAACGGGACTGGCCCAAGTGAGCGGTTATCGTGGCGAGGTAGAGACTGAAGATGATATTAAGGGCCGGGTGCGCAATGATATCTTTTACATAGAAAACTGGAGTGTTCTCATGGATATAAAGATTATTTTGAAAACCGTCGCCAATGTATTCTCGGGAGAGGATAAAGCCTACTGATCATAATCTTTTCAAGGTCGATGAAAGCCTGTTGAACTGTTCCTCAAAATCAAAATTATTCATTGCAATTTCTTGTATCTTTTGTTTTCCATAATTTTCCAGACTGGAGCGTTCTAGCGTGTTGAGGTAAGATTGTAAATCTTTATGGGAGCCTACTTCAATTACCCAGCCTATATGGTTGTTAGCAACTACATCGCCTCCCTCGCCGCCGCCCATGTAGAGCAGGGGAAGTCCCAGTCTGGAATATTCAAAGATCTTGGACGGTACAGATCCATAAATACGTGTTACCAAGGGAACAAACGCAATGTCGTATGTATTGAGTTCTCTATGTAAAATAGTACGATCTACATTCCCATGAAAAACAATCCTACTCTTTTTTAACCGTTCCAGATGTACGAGATCTGGGCCGTCTCCATATATGTGAAATTCAATGTGGTCGGGAATATTTATTTTGGAAAACACCGTAGAGAGTCCCTGCGCAACTCCTACAAGACCAGCGTACACTATTTTAATTACCGTTGCGTCAGCCTGCGGGTTATTGTGGACGACAGGAGGTTCAAAGTCGGGATAATTGCGATATAGAAAAGTTGGTACTCCGCGATTATGCTCTTGAACGTGGGAAAGTATTTCATTGGATTGTCCTAGAATAAGCTGGCTCTGATCATAGCAAAAATGCTCCATCTTTTCCAAAATATTGTAATAGGTTCCCTTATTGAGCAATCCCATTTCCAGTCCCGCCAGCGGCCATAGATCGGACACGTTGAGTATTGTTTTCTTATTGAAGAGCCAGCTCCAGAAAACTCCCGTAAATCCTACAAATACTGGTGAATATTGAACAATAATTTTTTTGGGAATGGATTTTAAAATAAAATAAATACTCAAGCTTACAGAAAACGAAATCATACTCAGCAACCTGATAAATTTATTGTCTGATTTGCTGGGCCATAACCACAAACGATCTATAGTGATGCCGTTGTTATTTTCATTGTGATGCAACTTTCCTTTAAAGTCTGGAAAAATTTCTCCCGTCGGATAATTAGGTAATGGACAGACCACGGTAACTTCAAAACCATTCTCGTTCAATGCCGTTGCCATGGAATGAATACGGTTAGAGGCCGCACCATGCTCTGGCGGGAAGTAGTTGCTTATGATCAATATTTTTTCTCTCGCCTTCATAAATGGGAAATAAACTGTTTGAGTTTGCCTCTTGCCCCACGATCCAAAATTTCCTTCCTCTCAATAATAATGTTAAGGCCACTTCCCACATACTTTTCAAGCGCTGCGGTAATGGATTCCTGCTTTTGCGGTGTCATGGGTAAGGTGGAAGTATAGGTTACCTTAAAAGTAGCTACATCCATTTGTTCCACGATAAATTCCTTGATATTTCCATCATCGTCGATCACACTTTTAGTCACATAGTAAAAAGTAAGTCCCGGGATTTTCTTACCGTTTTCAAGCACGGCAACATCGTTTGTTCTACCGACCAGTTTTTTCAGGATTTGATTTTTTGCGGTAGATTTGGGATCAATAACTCCCATGTCTCCCAGTGCATAACGTATAAATGGATGGCCTTCATTATAGAGCGAGGTAACAACGATATTACCAGCCGTGCCATGAGGAACTGGCATATTATTATCGTCCAGTATTTCAACAAAAAGCGTTTCGTTATTGAGTTCAAAATCATCATTCTTATTGGTAAACGCGATAAGGTCTGATTCACTCGCGCCGTACTCATTGATCACATAAACTCCATAGGTTTCTTCCAGAAGTAATTTATCGTCAGGAAAGAGCATTTCGCTTGTCGTAATGCAACATCTAAGAGTTGGACAGACTTGATTTAAAACTAAATTTCTTTCTTTTAAAAACTTGGCAAAAAGTACCAAAGAACTTGTATATCCATAAATGTACTCAAATTTCTTACTCCTAAATTTCTTTAAATATTTTTCAAGCATCTCGTCCGAAAGATCAAACACGGGAAACCGATACCGACTGCTAAAAACATCTTTCAAACGCTCCTTGCGATACCCTACAAAATCTAACGGGATTCCATAAAATCGAGCTTGTAACGACTTGCCGTAGTCTATTCCATAACGGTCATAGCGATCTATAATGTAAGCCCAGGTAAGCGCATGCGACATTTTATCCTTGGCAAAAATAAAGGGATGCCCACTAGAGCCTGAGGTTTTGTTTACGTAAACACTTTTTTGGGAAAATCCTTGGGAAAGACGCGAGTTGAGCGGCGCCTGTAGATCTTTTTTGGTCAAAATAGGAATGTCGCTCCAGTCGCTCATGTTGTGGTCGCGTGCGATATTCTGGTAATATAGATTGTTTTTAAGATGGTAGTCAACGATTTCTCGACGCTTTGATTCTAGATAATTTTCATAATCGTTTGCAGGAATATTTTGAATGGCAACCAGTTTACTTTGAGCCTCCTCAATGGGAAAGCCCTTTATTTTAAGTATGGATTGAAAGTAATTCACGTTTATACTGGTTTAAGTGTACAAATGTATCAATTCTCAATTTTGGAACTGCTACTTTTGTTCCCTATAATTCTCATACCGTGGTTCTATGAATGTTTTGATTTTAGGGAGTGGTGGACGTGAACATGCAATGGCAAGTTCGCTAATTAAGAGTAAGTTATTAGAGCAGCTCTACGTTGCTCCAGGGAATGCGGGAACGCAAGAAATTGCTACAAATGTGGAGCTTTCCATAACCGACTTTGAATCTATTGCAACCTTTGTTCTTAAAAACAAGGTGAGCATGATCGTCGTGGGGCCGGAAGCTCCACTGGTGGAAGGTATTTATGATTACTTCCAGCGCGAGGATCTACAACCCATAAATGTAATAGGGCCATCAAAAAAAGCAGCAATGCTGGAAGGTTCTAAGGAATTTGCAAAGGAATTTATGTTTAGGCATAATATTCCAACTGCGGCCTATCAAAGTTTCACCGCCACCACACTTAAAGATGGAATGTCGTTCATCGATACTCTATCACCTCCTTTTGTTCTAAAGGCAGATGGACTTGCGGGTGGCAAGGGAGTTTTGATCATCAATAATGCGGACGAGGCAAAAGAGTCTCTGGAAGCGATGTTGGTGGGTGGAAAATTTGGCGCGGCATCCAACAAAGTAGTGATAGAAGAATTTCTAGACGGGATCGAGATGAGCGTTTTTGTAATGACCGATGGTAATTCCTACCTCACACTTCCCACTGCCAAAGACTATAAACGCATCGGAGAAGGCGATACGGGACTCAATACAGGCGGTATGGGAGCTGTTTCCCCAGTTCCTTTTGCTGACGGCATTTTAATGGAAAAAATAGAGAATCGCATTATTAAGCCCACGATCGACGGATTTAAAAAAGACGATCTGGTTTATAAAGGATTTGTTTTCATCGGGCTTATGATTGTTGATAACGAGCCGTTTGTAATCGAGTACAACGTACGCATGGGAGATCCCGAGACGGAGGTCGTTCTGCCACGTGTGAAAAGTGATCTGCTGGGTCATTTGCACGCTTTCGCGAAAGCGGAACTACACAAAGAAATCCTAGAAATAGACGATAGAAGTGCCGTTACCGTCATGTGCGTGTCTGGCGGCTATCCAGAAAACTATGAAAAGGGAATGGTCATCACCGGATTAGAAAAGATTGAGGAAAGCACCATTTTTCATGCGGGAACTGCGGTCAAAAATAATGAGGTGGTTACCGCGGGAGGACGTGTGCTGGCCGTTACCAGTTTTGGGAAAGATCACAAAGAGGCACTAAAAAAATCCTATGACAACGCAGCAAGACTACATTATGATAGGATCTATTATCGTAAGGATATAGGTTATGACCTATAGATTATTTCTGATTTTTACCCAGAAAGGAATGAGCGGTCTGTGAACGGTCTTCCTCGCCATTCTTATCAAAAATGTGCAGTTGATTCAACCAGTATGCAAGGGCAAGAACCAGTACCAGTATGGCAACCCATGACATTGCGTTTGCCAGCCACCAGTTGTCGTTTTCAAGTTCTCTCAATAAGTTAAAGGGAGCAAGGATGATCTCTTCAAAGAAATAGGCAATGGATTCAAAAACTTCTTTCATTGTGGTAAATTGCTTGTTGTTGCCGCAAAAATAGTAAAAATACGTATGTTATCCAGTTTTTTTAATTCTTCAAAGCCCATCCACCATGTAATATTTATCGTATTGCTGGGTGCGGCGATGCTTACCATGGGACTTAACATGGCAGTGACCTTGGATTTTCACGTCCTGTCTTGGGTTTTTACCATATTGATGATGGCGGGACTCTATCATTTCATCGTCATAAGAAATGAGCTCACGCGCTCCCATTCCTATGCCAGTCTGGTTTTTGTTTCCCTGACCATAGGGTTGTTGCCATTTATTTATCTGGAGATTAATGGATATAGCCTGTTTATGATCCTGTTGGGATTGCGGCGTCTAATGAGCATGCGCAGCGGTCTTGCCATGGTGAGGAAGATTTTTGATGCCGCATTTTTCTTGACGTTTGCAGCATTGTTGACATCGGGAGGAATCTGGTTGCTCATCTTGGTGTTTTTGGCCATATTGTTCTATGCACCCAGCGATTACAGGCACTGGCTTGTACCTTTTATAGGGAGTGGTTGTGCGCTGGTAATCATTTGGGTTGTTGATCTGTATATCCATGAGCTTCCGGTAGGGCGACTTTTTAGGATTATGGATACGACATTTAGCTGGAGTACGTGGGGGAATTGGTCAGTGTACCTCATTCCGGGATTGGTACTGTTTTTATGTGCGGGATCTATTTTAAATTACCTCGCTGGTTTGCTCAATATGCAACAACGCGTACTGCCCAGATTCACCCTCCTCGCCATCTATACACTTATCGTCATTATACTGCTCATCATTAAAGGTAGTGATTTTGTACTGGCTTCATGCATCCTGCTACTTCCCATCGCCGCCTTATTTCTCGCTCAGATCATTGATAGGATAGAACGCGTCATCTACAGGGAGGTATTAATAGCAATTCCTCTGATCGTGGGAGTGGTTAGTTTTATGATAGGGCTGGGCTCAATTTAGAATCAAGATCAAATCATTTTCGCTTTTTTAACTCTAGGCATACGATAGGCGATTCATGTAATTTTATTTCAAGGGAAGAATCCAACGGTAGGATTAAATCCCTTTTGAGAATATTTTACTCATTAAAAGGGACGTCATGCTTATTTATGAACTCCATAACCTACTGTAAAATCTCAGGCCATCTACTGACTCATAATCTCAGCGTTTCTTTAACCCCTCACAAAGGTTTCCATCAATTATATTTGCAGAATAAATTCACACTATGTTTTCTGAAAAAGCCAATTCTATCTTCCAAACCGTAATCGATAAGTATCATGAAGCCAACCACGTGGATCAAGGTTTTGAAAATCCCTACGATAAGGATCAGCAACTTATTGAGCATTTATTGTATCGCAAGTGTTGGATCGATACCGTACAATGGCACTATGAGGACATCATCAGAGATCCCAATATAGAGCCGGTCGCTGCATTAAGTCTTAAGAGACAGATAGACGCGAGCAATCAGGACCGTACCGATATGGTAGAATATATAGACAGCTATTTTTTAAAGAAATATGACGCTGTGAACGTGCGTGAGGGAGCAACTATAAATACAGAAAGTCCTGCGTGGGCGGTAGATCGACTCTCCATCCTCGCACTCAAGATCTTCCACATGTATGAAGAGTCTTCACGTACCGATGCAACTGCTGCCCATATAGAAAGCTGCAAGAAAAAACTGGGCATTCTACTGGAACAGCGCGACGACCTTTCTACGGCGCTTGACCAGTTGCTCCACGATATTTCCACGGGCGATAAGTACATGAAGGTTTACAAGCAGATGAAGATGTACAACGACGACGAGCTCAACCCGGTTCTACGCGCACTTAAATAATCCATGCCCCAGCTACCTAAAAGATTACTCCTGGTACGACTCAGTGCGATGGGCGATGTCGCCATGACAGTTCCCGTGATCCTCGCGCTTTCTCGTGCCTATCCAGAGTTGGAATTAATAATGCTTTCGCGAAAGCGGTTTGCCCCACTATTCAATAACATTCCCAACCTTAAATTTATTCCAGCAGACCTTGATCAAGAACATAAAGGGGTCAAAGGCCTGTACAAACTTGCGCAATCCATAAAGAAAAACCACATTGATGCAGTTGCCGACCTGCATAGCGTTTTGCGCACAAAAATCTTGCGTTCTTTCCTGATTGGAATCCCAAAATCTGTGATCGATAAAGGCAGGCGGGATAAAAAAAGATTGGTAAAAGATCCCAGTTTTTTTGAACCACTGCAACATTCTACAGAACGCTATGCCGATGTTTTTAGAAAACTGGGCTTTGAAATTACCTTAAAAAATAATGAGTTCCTTCCCATAAACAAGTTGTCAAGAGAAATCGTTAAAGTAACGGGAGAGAAAAGCAAGCAATGGATAGGAGTTGCTCCATTTGCAGCACATGAAACTAAATCCCTTAAAGTCAACCGGGCCAAAAAGCTGGTAAAACAGCTCTCAGCTATAGGTGGTGTTCAAATCTTACTGTTAGGTGGTGGAGAGAGCGAAATTAAGAAACTCAAACTGGTGGCTGCAACTACAAGTAATGTCACCATCATTGCGGGAAAATTAAGCTTTGAACAGGAGTTGAACCTCATATCAAATCTTGACGCCATGGTCGCTATGGACAGTGGCAACGGCCACCTCGCCGCGCTATACCACATCCCCACGATAACAATGTGGGGAAATACGCATCCCCATGCCGGTTTTGCTCCCTACGCTCAGCCCTTAGAAAACCAATTTACAGTAAACCGTGAACAATTCCCCTTAGTTCCTACTTCCATATTTGGAGATCAAACAATTGAAGGGTACAAAAGAGTAATTCATTCCATTAAGATCAAGAATGTGGTGAAACGAGTCAAGGAAATTCTGGCTGTTTAGTGCGCAATTATAATCTTGGTTTCAGTTCAAATGAGCGTCACGCTAGTATTAAACAATTTTTTTTAAACCCGATGAGTCCAGTTTATTAGTGTCGATTCTACTTCCATTAGCTCTTTTTTTATCGTGTCCAACAAACACTATCTTCCCACTATTTAAAATATTCTGGAAAGTAGGTAGTTTATAATCTATGCGTGTTGCTTTATCTCTGTTTGTCCTGCTTTTTGGCCTGTCGTTACAGGCTCAGGAACTGGGTGGGTTACAGCAAAAAAGGCTCGCAGTGCGCGATAGTATCCAGATCGACTCCATAAGCATAAGTCCGCGGTTTTTTTCCATCAGGACAAAAGGTGGAGTTTTGCTGGACAGTACTTCATATAAGGTTGATTTTGGAAAATCCGTGATCGTGTTGAGAGACCTTAATCTTCTCAAAAATGATTCTATAGATGTAACATTTCAGCCGCTTCCTGCTTTCCTGACTCAGGTCTATCAATTCGGTGATCCCAGTGTGATCCTAGATAATGACAGCAGGCAGGAACAGCTGGTAGCCTCTAAAAAACCAAGGCCACCAGAACCTTTTACTCCGTTTGAGGGACTACAGACGTCGGGCAGCATCTCCCGTGGTTTTAGATCGGGCAATAACCAGAATGGCGTGGTGGACTCAGAGTTGGACCTGCGTATAACGGGAAAGCTCAATGAAAAGGTCTCTTTGCGTGCGTCCATTCAGGATGCCAATGTTCCCCAGACCCAAAACGGATATTCCCAGCGGCTGGATGAATTTGACCAGATTTTTATTGAGCTGTTCAGTGAGGACTGGAATATTAGGGCGGGCGATGTTGATCTTGTTCAGGACGGTTATCAGTTCAATAATTTTACTAAAAAAGTTCAGGGAATCTCTGGAGCTATACGGTTTAAGGGAGAGGAAAGTGCAAGTTATGCTTCAGCATCTGGTGCACTGGTACGAGGAACTTTTAACATCAGCAGGTTCGTGGGAAGGGAAGGGAATCAAGGCCCGTACAAACTGACAGGTCAGAACGGCGAACTTTTTATACTCGTCGTTTCTGGAAGCGAGCGCGTTTATGTAAATGGAGTCCCGTTGACCCGTGGAGAAAACGCAGATTATGTAATCGATTACAACGCCGGCGAGGTGCGATTTACGCCCACATTTCCCATAACCAGCGAGATGCGTATCTCCATAGAATACCAGTACAGCGAGCGCAATTTTACCCGCGTCATAGGTTATGCCAGTGGCGGTCACAAGTCTAAAAAATTTGCTATCGACTCCTATGTCTATACGGAGAGTGATGCAAAAAACCAACCATTACAGCAAAACCTGAGTGAGGAACAGGTGACGATTCTCGCCGCGGCCGGCGATGATGACTCCATGGCTATTGCTCCCAGCGCCGTTCCACAGGATTTTTCTGAAAACCAGATCCTCTACACCCGCGATGTAATAGGTGGTATTGAACGATTTACGTTCTCGCAGGATCGCAATGCAGATCTGTTCAATGTGCGTTTTAGTTTTGTGGGAAACAATCAGGGAAATTACCGGTTGGTCAACGACCAGGCGATTGCCAATATTTATGAATTTATTGCGCCCGTGGGCGGTGTTCCACAGGGTAACTTTGAGCCGGTCGTTAGATTATTTGCTCCAGAACAACTGACCATTTATGGAGCAAAGACCAGCTATAGACCATTTGAAAGAACCAACATACTTACGGAAATAGCGGCCAGCAGCAACGACCTCAATAAATTTTCTGCGCTGGATGATGGGGACAATCAGGGAATAGCACTCAAGCTGGGAGTTGCCCAAAGGCTCTCTAAAAAAGACCGCCGCTGGAGCATTACCTCCCGGATAAACGCAGATTATATCCAGGAGGATTTCAGAAATGTGGAGCGCGTTTACAATATTGAATTTAACCGCGACTGGAACTTAAACCTCACCAGGGAAGCCGGCGACCAGCTTTTTTACACCACGGGACTCGACCTTGCCCGGGACTCGACGATTACCACCACCTATAATTTCCAGCTTTTGGAATTTTCGGACACTTACAGCGGCAATAGGCATCAACTGGATGGTACATATCGGGATGATGGATGGAGGGCTCGCTTTCGCGGAAGCGTGCTCAACACAAACTCCTCGACCCAAACATCAGATTTCAATAGACTTGACATAGATGTTCTCAAAAAAATCAATAAAAATTATGTGGGAGTGCGTTATGATTCTGAGGACAACCAGCAGCGCACCACGTTAACCGATGAGCTCACGCCGCTCTCCCAAAGGTTTCAAAATTATGAGGCCTATGTAGGACGTGGCGATACGATCAATACGTTTGTGGAGGTGGGTTACAGGCGCAGGTTGAATGACAGTTTGCGGGACAATAATCTACAACGGGTCAACTTTTCAAATAATTATTATGTAAAATCACGACCCATAAAGACCGAGGTAAGCAACCTGACCATCTATGCCAATTATAGAACCCTGAAAAGTGTGCGGGAAAATGTGGAGGACGAGGTTTCCTTAAATTCCAGGCTGCTTTACCGTCATAGATTTTTGGACGGGATGGTACTTTCCAACTCCACTTATGAGACCAATAGTGCAAATATTGCGCGTCAGGACTTTACCTATCTCGCCGTAAATCCCGGGCAGGGCAGTTTTACCTGGATCGATTATAACAATGATGGCATCCAGGATCTCAACGAGTTTGAAGTAGCACAATTTCAGGATCTGGCAGCATTTGTACGAGTGTTGTTGCCCAACCAGTTCTTTGTTCCCACTCACCAGAACAGGTTCTCGCAAACACTTACCCTCAATCCCACGACCTGGTCATCAGACAGCGGCCTTAAAAAAGCACTCGCCAAATTCTACAACCAGACCGGCTACACCATCGACCGCATGGTGGAACGTACGGGAAATAAGTTTAACCTCAATCCCTTTGAACCGTCAGAGGATCAACTGGGGCTCAATCTCAACTTCAGAAACAGCTTGTTCTTTAATAGGGGAAAACAAAATTACACGACCAGTTACACCTACCTCAGCGCAGAAACTGAAAACCTTCAAAGCATAGGAAGTATCGCCAGCGAACTAGAAAGTCACCAGCTCAGTTTCCTGCACAAGCTGGCAGAGCAATGGCTGTTCTCCATGAATGCGCAAACAGGATTCAATTCCAGCAGCAGCGAGAACTTTACAAACCGCAATTTTAAGATCAGGGAGGAAATGCTCAAGCCACAGATCTCCTATCTTTTTGACGATAGCAATCGGGTGGACCTGTTCTATGAATTTGAGAGTAAGGATAATAAGGTAAACTTTCCAACGAGTCTTAGTCAAAACAATTTCGGCATAAGCTGGTCATTCAATAAAAGCCAGAAATATGCCATTAACGGCGAGCTACGCTATATCGATAACGACTTTGAGGGACAGGCATTCTCGCCCGTGGGGTTTCAAATGCTGGAGGGGCTGCAACCTGGATCCAATCTCACCTGGAACTTACTGTTTCAAAAAAAGATCACCACTTTCCTGGATCTAAATCTCAATTATAACGGCCGCAGCACCGAGAGTTCTCGTACCATTCACAACGGCAGCGTCCAGTTGAAGGCATATTTTTAAGCTGGCTGCTAAAAAATTGAAAATTGAGAATTGAAAATGAAAAATAGTGAATAGGAATTGTAGCATGGAATAATTACAATTGATTACCAGGTCACTTTCAAATATTGCTGAAAGCGATGTGCTTGAAAAATCGAAGTATTCAATCGTAATATTTTCATAGGGGTAGGCTTCAGCCTACCCCTATGAAAATAAGCAATCCTAATTCTACAAATATCCAGCGTTTTCATAAGGGTAGAATAAATTCTACCCTTATGAAAACGGACTTGAAACCTTTGACTTGAAACAATAAACACTGTAGATTCAACCAAAAACCCACTAATTATTATCACTTGCGTGCCATTCTGCATAACTGGTTTCCGTCTCTCTCAATCTTAGGGAGAAAAGGCTGATGTTTTTGGGAAGTCTGGATGATATTTTTTCGGCAAAATCGAGGATCATCATTTCGCTCGTGGGCTGATAATCGGCAAGAATCACCTCATGTCCTCGCTCTGAGAGTTCGCGGGCGAGATCTACGTGAGGCGTGTTTTTATTAAATACGGTCGCATGGTCAAAGGGATCAACAATCTCTTCTTTTACGATCTTTTTAAGATCGGTAAAGTCGATGACCATCCCGTGTTTTACGTTATCCATGTCATCAATGGGCGTTCCTATTACCGTGACCGCAAGTTTATAGCTATGACCGTGGACGTTGCGACATTTACCGTCATAACCATAGAGTGCGTGACCTGTCTCAAAGGTAAACTCTTTGGTAATTCTTACTTTTTTCATCTTCTATTTTTAAAATAGCGGTTGTATGCAACGACGATCACAAGAATAATGGCGATGATGAGAAATATTCCCGTGCCGCCCATAAATCGCGAGATATTGATGAACCAGTTTTCATCTTCCATAAGTAAAATCCCTTTAGATTATTGCAAAGATAGTAATATGGGGGTTGTTTGAGGAGTGTAAGCTTTCGCGAAAGCAAAACACTACAAATCCCTCAAGCGAGATTTAAACTTAAAGAAAAGAATAACCGCCCTGCCTATCATCCACGCAAAGAATGCGGCCCAAACGGCTCTCAACTCCCAACCTAAGTAATCACCCAGCATCAACACGGGAATAAATGCAAGTATGGTCAACAGGATCAACAGATTACGCAGATAAGCTGCCTGTCCCCATCCCTTAAAAATGCCGTCATAGACAAACGCCACTGCGTTAATGGGCTGCATGAGCAACACGATCCAGAAAACATCCTGCAATAGGATTTTTACTGCCTCGTCCGTAGTAAAGTAACTGGCAATCGAGTTGTAAAAAACGGTACAGATCATGGCCAGAACTACGGCGATTCCTATACCATAGATGGTAGTGGTATGCGCCAGATACTTGAGCGAGGCTGCATCCCTAGAACCCAAAAGCCTACCACCTATCGCATTACCAGCATTGGCAAAACCGTCCACGAGAAACGAGAAGAACAACCAGATATTCATCAATATGGCATGGGTCGCGGCAGCGGTGACACCATAGCCATTTGCATACCGGTAACTCAAATAGATCGCAAGGTTTATCGCTGCCGTACGTAAGAAAAAATTAAATGTGAGCATTAAGTGATGACGCAATCTGGGATGAGGTTGCACGTATTTTAGAGCGAATGTAAAATTGGTTTTACGATACAGGAAATAGACCGCAATGCCCATCATCACACTCTGCGCGGCGAGACTTGCATAGGCGGCTCCCGCCACGCCCAGTGGTTCTATCCAACCTTGTATTCCATAGACCAGCACAATATCCAGCACAATGTTTACCACCGCGCCGGCTAGACTTGCGGCCATTGCCCAGGATGTATTCTGCAATCCTCTAAAAACACCAAATAAGGCAAATGCACACAACGTAAATGGGAATCCTATCGCTCTTATCTGGTAATAGTCCGAGGCTATTTCCAGCACCTCGCCCTGTGCATCGTACAAGGAAAAAATGCCCGTAGCGATGGGCGCGGTAAACGCATAGACCAGAACACCGGCCGCAATATTGATCCAGATTACCTGTGGGATAAGGTTGTTTATTGTACTCAATCTCTTCTCTCCCATAGCACGTGACACGATGGAAGAAATAGAGGTCTTAGTCTGTGCGAGTGTCCAGATGATCGCGCTCAAAAATGTGCCCACAAGTCCCACGGCAGCAAGCGCACTTACCGTATTGCCATTCATGTTACCGATTATAACGAGATCGGTAAGGCTTATGAGTGGCTCTGCAATTCCCGCGATGATCGCTGGTATCGCAAGTTTGAGAATGTCCTTTGTGGTAATATTTATGGTAGAATTCACACTGCAAACTTAAAAGAATTCTAAGTGTGTGGTTTCAATAAGGGTAAAGCAATTATATTTGCAGACTCAATAATGGGGGATTAGCTCATTTGGCTAGAGCGCTTGCCTGGCAGGCAAGAGGTGACCGGTTCGAATCCGGTATTCTCCACTATAACATTTAGATCAAGATCCTCTCAATTCTATTTGAGAGGATTTTTAATTATAAGCCGATTCTCGATTTAATTTTACTACGCTCAAAAACCTTCTATTTAAATTCGTTCTAAATAAAGTACAGTGATTACCTTTGCGCAAAAATTCATCTTATGAAAATGCGAATTCTACATCGCTACCTTGGTTTTTTTCTTGCGGGAATTATGGCGGTCTATGCCATTAGCGGGATTGTACTAATATTTAGGGATTCAGATACGTTTAAACGTGAGGTAACTATAAACTCTACAATTGCGCCTCAACTGGATGCTAGTGCCCTGGGCAAAGAACTTAAAATCAAAAATCTTGAGGTTTTGGAAAAAACGGAAAGTAGTATCATTTTTGAACAGGGAACTTATAACAAGATCACGGGTGAAGCAAGTGTTATCAAAAAGGAGTTGCCCTACATACTGGATCAAATGACACATTTGCACAAAGCAAAATCCAGTCAGCCGCTATTTTTTCTCAATATATTTTTTGGTCTGGGTTTGTTATTTTTTGTGCTTTCTTCGTTTTGGATGTTCATGCCCAAATCCAGTATTTTTAAAAAAGGAATGATCTACACTGCCGCCGGCGTCTTGCTAACGCTGCTTCTTCTCTTTGTCTGATGGTGTTCAATTAAAGAGTTTCTAGTTTTGATTTGTGGTAATAAAGTTAAGGATAACATCCACCACTTCCACCATATCCCGAGGCAGTTTTTCTGAATCCCAAGGATGCGATGCGCCAAAAACATGGTCTGCTCCTCCTATAATTTTGAGTTGGCTTGCTGGGTTCGCGCGATGCAACTGTCTAGCTGCTTCCACATCCACTGCGGGATCATTATCACCGTGGATGATCAAATATGGCTTGTCGAGTGAACTTGCGTGGGCCATGATGTCCAGCTCTTTTTCATGGGCAATAAAATCCTTATAGAATTGATAATACAACGGCATTTGCTGTTTTGTCCTTCCGTTTTCTATAAAATAAACTCCGTCTTTCTTCCATTGTTCCAAAGCTTCTTCCTTTGGGAACCTGTCCGCATAATCTGACACTCCCGCCAGAGAAATAACACGATGAATACGTGCATCCTGCTGTCCTACTATGGTGACGATACCGCCGGCCCTGGAATGGCCCATCAGGGTTATATTTTCTTTATTTACTGGTAGGTCAGATGCGGCAACCCAATCGATGACGCGTTGTGTATCTCGCACCTCAATGCTGTAATTATTATTTCCAAAAGCCTCAAGGTCTGGAAAGTCTATGGGCTGTTCCACCGTTCCCCCATTGTGGGAATAGTTGAACTTTATGAACAGGAATCCCGCTTTCGCGAAAGCGGAACCCATTAAATCCCACGCGCCCCAATCTTTAAAACCCTTGAATCCATGGCAGAAGATGATGACGGGTAAGTTTTTATCATCGGTTTTTGCATGAATATAATCCAATAAAAATGGCCTGTTGTTTTCGCCTGTGAGCTGTATGTTCTTTCTTTCAATCATCTATACTTCTTTTTCTACGATGGGAATGTCTGGGTTAAAAAGCTCCTTGATGAGGGTGTGCAATTCCTGTTCAAAAGCATTTAAAATGGTGCTGTCTATCGCTACTGCCTCATACGACCTGCCACTTTTAATGGAAAACGGGACGAGTCCGTTCTGGAATTTTTTAAAACTGATAATCCCACCGGTAGCTTGAGTAAAGTTAGGTTCATTTTTAGCGTAAAGTAGGGCGTACATTAAGACCTGGAAGGCTTTCGCTTTTTTATATTCCTCACGCAACACGGTATAACCTTCGGGATCAATTCCTACTTCGCCCTTTTCGGCCGCACCGGTTTTATAATCTATGATGCGGGTAATGCCATTGAGCTGATCGATGCGATCTACCTTACCGTGAATCTGGACCTTTCCTATTCCCTCGACCTTATGGTTGCTTTAAGATCGCGTTCTACGCTTTGGATAATGAGTTCATTACCGTCCCTGACTAAATTTTCATCCTGACCCACCATCATTTTTACATAGTACATGGATACCTCATAGATGATTTTATTCCTTCCCACGGGAAGCGACCGTGATGGATAGTAGAGTTTATACGCGCCGTCCACTTGTTGTTCTATGCGCGATTTCATTTCTTTGAAATCACCCAATGCGAGTATTTTCATAACGTAGGGACGGTAGAGTTTATCCAGTGCCTCATGGATGATGGAGCCCATGGTGTTGAGTGCGATGGATTCTTCCACCTCATCGACCTGGGCAATCCTTAAAATCTTCTGTGCATAAAAATCCAGCGGATTGCGCACATACGAAGTAAGTGCCGATGGGCTGAAGCCTTTATCGGCTATTTCTTTTAACCGCACAAAATAGGAGGCTACCTTGTTAATTGTAACCAGTTGCTTGCCCACCGGTTGGTTTTTATAAATATAATTGTTGAGCTGTATGTCGTGAGCCACCTTATTGTTGCTCATCAATTGCGTGAGAAACCGACTTTTTTCTCCACCGCCCAGTTTTCCCGGTTCTGTATTGTAGATAAATATGGCATTCTTAACTCGATGTAATAATCGGTAAAAATGGTAGGCATACACACTATCCTTTTCGGAATAGGTGGGTAGGTTGAATCTACGCTTCATATCAAATGGAATGTAGGACGCAACGGTTTTTCCAGCAGGCAGGACACCTTCATTTACTGAAAGCATGATGACATTCTTATAGTCCAGGCCACGGGTTTCAAGCAGTCCCATGATCTGTAGTCCCATCACCGGTTCTCCTATAAAATCCAGCTTTTTGAGGGGCAATAGTTGACGGAGCAGGTATGCTATCGTGCGCAGATCGGTGATTTTTTCTCCCGAAAAGATCAACGCCTTCAAATTAGACAACACCTCGGTCATGGCGAGAAGCTGCTCCAGTTCCAATTGTTTGTCGAACTCTACCGAAAGTTTTGCCCTAAGCGTTGCTAACGTTGCATCCACAAAATCTATAAAACCCTCTGCGGTGTAATTTTTCTCTAGCAATCCATTCAAAAATTGATCTTCCACATTCCCTGAAATTAAATCTAGAGCAACTACATGAACAAGGTTCTCCCTGTGGATCTTTTTAATATATTGATTTGGTTTTTGCGATAACAGGTAGTGGGAAAAACTGGACTCCAATACCTTGATCACATTTTTGAAATAAAATCCCTGCTCGTTAAATTGTGTATGAATCTGGATAATATCTAGTATAAATGCTGAGATGGGCAGCTTTTCAAGGCCCAGTCCCATGGTCACGTTATAACGGTCTATCTCTTCTGGGATGGCATTGAGCAATGGAATGAGTAGGGCTTCATCAGCTAGTACGATGACTGTCTCTGCGTGTTCTGAATGTGGGATCCCGCGCAGTTTTTTTATGGCTGTCTGTACCATGGCGAGCGGGCCACTGGCACCGGCAATTTCCATGGATTTTGCACTGGCAAAGTGGTCGTTTATAAATTTGGTTTTCTCGTTCTGGTAGTATTTCCAGTGTTCTCGGTATTCTTTGATAAATTTACCAGCCTCATGGTACGGACGGTCCAGAAAATACCTGTCCGTGTCCCAATAGATATGGGCCTGCTGTTCTTCAAGCAACTTTTGAATGATCCCAGCCTCGGCGGTGTTCAGGGCATTAAGTCCCATAAAGACCAGTGGTTTTTTGAAGATCTCTTTTGCGGAGTCTGCTTTCGCGAAAGCGGTCCTATAAGCAAGGCCTTGATATACCGTTTGCTCTTCCATGCACAATTCCTTGAAAGCATCGTAGTACGTGTGCAGGCGTTTCCAAAACTTGAGATAATTGGTGATCATGGGCGTCTGATCCTTGCCCAGTGACCAGTGCCACTGCTCCAGCTCTTTTACATTGCCCAGAAATGTGAAAAAATCCTCGGTGGGAACGAGATATCGGTCCAGCTCGTTAAAATCCTTGAGAATCGTGGGCGCCCAGTTGAGAAAGGCGTCGTAGGTCTCCAGCTCATCTGCGGGTGTTGTGCGTTTATAGGCTTTGTAGAACAGCGCCAGTAGATCCAGATCTGGCATGATGCTGACTCCCGCAAGTTTTTCCACAAACTCTTCAATGCTCAAAATTTGGGGTTGGAATACCGGCTTATGAATGCGTGAGGCAATATCTTTTGATAGGAAAACCGCAACCCGACGTGATGGAACAACGTAGGTAACCTCAGTTATATCTGTATTACTTTGAGAAAGGTCGTCCAGCACCTCGCTGATAAATGAGCTCATAGGTTTTTTGGTTTGGGTGAAGTTACGCTTTCGCAAAAGCGCATTTTCCACAACTGCATCGCAGCCTTAAAATTAAACATAAAAAAACCCACCTCATAAAGGTGGGTTATGTAATTGATCAGTAATTGAAAATATTATTTGAGCTTAAAGGTAAACTCAGATCTACGAGAGGCTTGATACTGCTCCTCGGTACAATCTATGTTGTTACAGTCAAATACAGAGTTTTCTTCTCCACGTCCTACTCCAGATAGCCTATCAGCGTCTATTCCTTTAGTGGATAGATATGCAATAATGGATTTAGCTCTTCTATCGGTGAGTTTTAGGTTATAGTCGTCAGATCCACGGATGTCTGCATACGTTTCTGCATTAAGTTGCATGTTGGGATAGGTATTCAGTAGTTCCACGATCTTGTCCAGTTCAATGGCCGCATCCGGACGGATGTCGGATTTATCATAGTCAAACAGGATGTTGTTGAGGACAATTTTTGGGATTTCCGTAACGATGGGAGTGAGCATTACTTCCACCATGGCGGTTTCTTCATCTGCGACCGTTAGGGCAGCCTCACCGCTTTCATAGTTCTCTTTAACACCTCTGGCCATAAGATCTAGATTGTATCCCGTTATGAAAACTGCTTTCCCGTCAGCATCTGTGGTCTGGCTGGGCATGCTGTTTCCATCGGTGTCGTTAAGGCTTACGATTGCTCCCTCAATAGGCATGTTAGTGTTGGCATCGATTGCAACAACGGTAACTTCAATCTCCTCAATTTTAATAAGCTCGATCGTGTACACGTCGTCACTTCCTTTGCCACCATCACGGTTAGACGATACAAAACCTCTCCCGCTCTCACTTTCATAGGAAAATGCAAAATCGTCGCGTGATGAGTTGATGGGAGCACCCATGTTAGTCACCTTACCGTTTTTGTACATGAAAACGTCCATTCCACCTATTCCCAAATGTCCATTACTTGAGAAGTATAGCGTACCATCATCAGCAATATATGGGAAGCTATCCTTACCAGCGGTGTTCACGTCTGGCCCCAGATTCTCTGGATTATAGATAAGTCCATCGACGAGGTCAGCTCTGTAAATATCAGATTCTCCCTCACCACCGGGAATTTCACTTGCAAAGTAAATCGTTTTTCCGTCCTTACTTATGGAAGGATGACCTACACTGTATTCTTTGGAGTCTAGCTCAGTTGTTTGAATATCTCTCCAGACATTGGCAGAGTTCAATGCTCGGTAAATGTTTAGTTTACTCTGGCCATCTTTTGCTTTTTCAAAGTCTCCATCAAAGTAATCCACTCGGGTAAAGAACATATACCGACCGTCAGGAGTAATATCCAGAGTTCCTTCATGATATTTGGTATTTACGTCTCCCTCTAACAGTTTGGGATCTCCCAGGCTATCATTTTCCATGACCTCTACTTCATAGATATCGAGGTATGGCTCTTGATTCCATCCGTATTTCTTGCGCTCTTCATTACGTGAACTGGAAAAGTAGATTCTGTCTCCTACTCTAAGTGAGGCAAAGTCACTGGACTCAGTATTGATGTCAAATGGAGTTGCGGTATAACCAGCTTCCATCGCAAGAATATCGTTGATGTAATTGGGATTTGCAAGGAAGGCGCGTGAACGATTATCGTTAGGTTTTGCTGCTGCAAATTGAGACATAATCGCGTTGGACTGATCATACTTGCCGTTAGACTTCAAGGTTTGAGCATAACGATATAAAATCTCTGGCTGCGGATTGTCCTTAATTGCACGGGCATAATTTGCCTCGGCACTTTTAAAGTTGCTGTTGTAATAATAGGAGTTTGCCAGGTTGGTATAGACGTGTTGCGTACGCTCTCCTTTTTCCAATAGCTTTTCATAAGCTTCTGCAGCATAGACATAACGTAACTCTGAGTAGAATTTATCTGCCTTTTTTGTCTCTTTGTTCTGTGCATTTACCGTTACGGCAACCGTCAACAGTAGAATAAATAAAGTATATAATTTTTTCATGATAGTATGGCTGATGTTTAAAAGAAACGAGGTGATTGCATAACTTTACGTGGAAATGCAAGGTCAAAGCTTATAAAGACTTCGTGAGAACTGTTGGATGCAAAACTTATATCAGAAACTACACGGTCATAAGCATAGCCCATTCTAATGGATCGAGTAAGATAAAAACCTATCAAACCACTGAAAGAGTCTTCATATCTATAGGAAACTCCCAGTTCTACCCGCTGATTGAATAAAAAGTTTGCATTCACATCAAAGCTGACCGGTGCCTCAAAAGCTCCCTTAACCAAGAAGTGAGGCTTGAAAAGTACAGACTGCGAGATGTCAAATACATAACCTCCCGTGAAGAAATAATGCTGCACTTCACTACCAAATTTAAGACCGTTCTCGTCCAGGTGGGTGCTGTTCAACATATTGGGAACAGAAAATCCTAGGTAATAATTGTCGCTGTAGAAAAATGCTCCAGCGCCTAGGTTGAGGTAGGTCTCGTTGAGCGCTGTTGAAAACAATGGATCATTGGGATCAATGGTGGCAACCGTGTTAAGACTCGCATCTTGAAAGGTAGCACCAGCCTTTAATCCCAGTGCGAGCGTTGTGGTCTTACCTACCTTTAAGCGGTAGGAAAAATCACCGTAGAGATTCTGCTCCTTTACCGGACCTATCTGGTCAGAAATAAATGAAAGACCTAGTCCCACATTATCACCTACTGGCGAACTGCCGGACAGTGTAAAGGTTTCTGGAGATCCATTCACACCAGACCATTGTTGCCTGTAGAGTGAAGTGACCGTTAGTAGGTCATTTGTTCCTGCATAGGCAGGATTGATAACGTTCTGGTTATACATGTACTGCGTGTACTGCGGGTCTTGTTGTGCGTGGCTCACGCCTATGCCGCAAAATGCAGTTACAAGCCCAATCAATAGTAGTTTTTTCATCCTCACAAAGTGGATTTAAGGGGTTAGCGATAAATTTTTAAAAAGTCCAAATCAACGGACTTATTCAAATGTTCCATAAAAACATCCAAATATAACTTAATTACAAGGATAACAACTTTCTTAAAAATAAGCTAAACTAAGAGCGACTTTTTCTCAAAAAAATTAGAGTTTTAAAGGTTTTTCATGGCATTGGGCAGGTCGTAGTAAATTAATTGTACTATAAAATCCGCTGATCAATTGCGTCTCAAAATCACATAAACGGGAAAGTGATCGCTATAACCGCCCATGTAGCGGTTTCCTACAAAAGTACGTGCGGGCTGCCCTCGATATTTCCCTTTCCACTGGCGCAGCATGATGTCGTCATAAATATTGGCTTTATAAAAATAAAGCTCGCCAGGAATATCGTTTACAAGATTGTCACTTAATAAAATCTGGTCAAAAAGTCCCCACCTAAATTTATGGTTGACGCTGCCACGGTAGTTTTTCTTGAGGGATTCCGTGGCGTTGATAATACCGGGATCACTTATAACCTGTAAACTATCGTCCTGTGACTCATCATTAAAATCTCCCATGATTATGAGCTTGCGATTCTCATCGCGCAGACTTTCCAGATGATCCCGCAACTGTCCCGCAACCTTTATTCTCTTATTGTGGGTCTGTTTTACTCCGTCGCGTCTAGATGGCCAGTGGTTTACATAAATATCGACTTTGATACCTGCGAGTTGACCCTTAATGTATAGAATGTCCCGTGTGGTGTCCCTCACGCCACGTTCATCTTCCAGATGGATGGTGATGGGATAGGAATCTTCCACTGTAAATGCCCTCCTATTATATATAAGGGCAACATCTATCCCGCGCTCGTCCGGGCCTTCATAATGTACAAAATCGTAGTTGCCGCCCTTGAGCCTGGGCTGTGCGATGAGGTCTTGCAGTACTTTTTCGTTTTCTGCCTCAGCGACACCTATCAGCTCTGGGAGCGAGCCGGTTTCCTCATATCCTATGCGGCTTATGGCGTTGCTCAACTTCTCCAGTTTTTTAAGGTAGCGCGCCTCGTTCCATTGCTTTTTACCGTTTTCCGTAAAATCTGCGTCGAGGATGTATTTATTTCTATGGAAATCAAAGAGGTTTTCAAGATTATAAAATGCGACGGTATATTGCTCAAAGGAATGGCTGGAAATGGTCAAGGACTATAGTTTTGCTCAAAAATACTTGTTCTGGCATCATGCATGCCTATTTCTTTGAATTTTTCAAGAGGTTTTATGTAAGTTACGCTTTCCTGCCTCGCCGGCAGGCAGGCGCGAAAGCAGAACAAACAACAATCTATTGAACATTAATTATACAATTACAGGAACGACTGGCCCCAAGCTGGTTTTTATCCACGGTTTTCTAGGGAGCAACCGGCAATGGCAGGCCGTCCATGAGCAGCTTGAGAGAAATTATCAAATCATGAGCGTAGAGCTGCCGGGACATGGAGACTCACCTGCTAGTGAGAATGCATACGCGCTGGAACAGGTTTCGGCAGAACTTCACGAGATACTTTTGCGAGAAAATTTTTCAAAACCTACATTAATAGGACATAGTATGGGAGGTTATGTGGCGTCATGTTATTACTCACTCTATCCCGATAACGTCAGGCGTGCCATCCTAATAAATAGTATTTCCGGGACGGATTCTCAAGCTCGCAGCCTTATGAGGGATCGTTCTATTGAATTGATAAAGAAATACCAAAACGCTTTTGTAAACATGGCGATTTCCAACCTATTCACTCATCAAGAGCGGGAAGAGTCTGTAAAAGAGATCGAGACGATGAAAGCAGAGGCGCACGATATAACTCAGGACTCAGTGATCCACGCAATACTCGCCATGAAGAACAGACGCGGATTTGTAAACCAACTTTCTGAAAACGGTGCCGATATCCATTACATCTACAGTGCAAGAGATTCCATTGTACCGGCAGAGGTTGTTGAGAAAGAAACTGTTCTCTTAAATGCAACCTGCACGGTAATCGACTCGGGACACATGTCCATACTGACGCATCCTGGGTTGATCGCAGAACTCTTGGAAAACCAATTTATTCTTCCTTAAAACTGTTCCAGCCCATGGCCTTGATCTCGATCTGTTCACCACCACGAGTGACCAGATGGATGCCGCTGGACCTGGGCAGGGCATGGCCTATTATTGAAAAGTTGGGATTTGCCTTGATCTTGGGAAAATCCTCTTGCGCTATCGTGAATAATAGTTCATAATCCTCCCCACCACTTAGTGCGATTGTGGTGCTGTCCAGATTAAACTCTTCACAGGCATTAATGACCACGGGATCCAGCGGGATTTTCTCCTCATAGATGGTCATTCCCACCTTAGAGTTTTTGCACAAGTGGATGATTTCTGAGCTCAATCCGTCAGAAAGATCGATCATCGCCGTGGGTTGAACACCTAGGTCTGCAAGTAATTTGGGAATGTCCTTTCTTGCCTCAGGTTTGAGTTGGCGCTCCAGTAAATAACTATAGGCTTCAATATCTGGCTGACTCTGCGGATTTTCCTTAAAAACGGCTTTCTCACGTTCTAAAATCTGTAATCCCATATAAGCAGCACCTAGATCTCCGGTTACAACAAGTAGGTCGCCATCCTTAACGCCATCCCTACGGGTTATTTTATCATTTTCTTGCTGTCCTACCGCGGTTACAGAAATTACCAGTCCGCTTTGCGAGGAGGTTGTGTCCCCACCTACCAGATCAACGCTATAGGTTTTACAGGCGAGTTGGATGCCCTCATATAATTCTTTAACTGCCTCCACGGGAAAGCGATTTGATAAGGCAATGGAAACGGTTATTTGCGTAGGAACTGCATTCATCGCATAAATATCCGATAGATTTACAACTACTGCCTTATAGCCCAGATGCTTCAAGGGAACATAACTCAGGTCAAAGTGTACGCCCTCCACGAGCATGTCCGTAGAGATCACCGTATGGTGCTCGTGCTTTAAAACCGCGGCATCGTCGCCTATTCCCAGGACAGTAGTTTCCTGAGTAGTCTCAAACATTTCAGTAATGTGCTCAATTAAACCAAATTCCCCCAATTGCTGGACGGGAGTGCGCTGTGGACTTTTATCTTCTATCATGGGGCAAAGTTACGATTAAGAGATCGTGTAGAATTGACTTTAAGAATATTGTAGGTTTCAAATTCTACCATAATCCCACCCAATAACCACATATAAGAATACCATAACAACAACCTGTAAGCGCGGGCTTGTGTTGTATCTTTGTGAAATTAAATAATTGCTATATGATTACTGTTTCAGAAACTGCAAAAACCAAGCTCGCCCAGCTCATGAGTGAGGAAGGTTATGCCATACAGACCGATTTTGTTAGGGTGGGCGTTAAAAGTGGTGGCTGTAGTGGATTATCCTACGACCTCAAATTTGACAAAACTTCAACAGACACCGATAAGGTTTTTGAAGCTAACGAGGTGAAGATCGCCGTGGACAAGAAAAGCTTTTTATATCTAGTGGGAACCATCCTGGAATTCAGCGGTGGACTCAACGGGAAAGGTTTTGTATTCAACAATCCCAATGCGCAGAGAACCTGTGGTTGTGGTGAGTCGTTTTCGCTGTAAATGGTTTCACGTTTCACGTTTGAGGTTTCAAGTTGAATTGAGTTTAATTAAATAGAATATGGCAACGATTAAAGATTTTGAAGACTTGGAAATATGGCAAATTGCTCGTGAGATTTGTAACGAAATACAAGAAATTGCCGATAATTCAAAGCTGCGAACAGACTACAAACTGTACGGTCAAATAGATGGTTCAAGCGGTTCAGCCATGGATAACATCGCTGAGGGTTTTGAAAGAGATGGTAATAAAGAGTTTCATCAGTTTCTTTCGATTTCAAAAGGCTCGATAGGTGAAACTAGATCTCAACTTTATAGAGTACTAGATAGAAAATACTGTACAGAAGAAAAATTTGCCGAATTAAAACTTAAATGCCGAACACTCAGCAGAAAAATCCAATCGTTTATGAGCTATCTCAGAAAATCTGAGCACGCTGGAAATAAATTCAAAACGAACGACTAAACTTATACGTGATCGCGAGTTTCCAAACCTGAAACCGCAAACTTAAAACTTGAAACTCCCACGAGTATGTCAAAATATACAGAAGAACAACTAGAGAAAGAATTAAAGAACAAGGAATATGAATATGGTTTCTATACTCCCATGGAGTCGGACACCATTCCCATAGGCCTGAGTGAGGATGTGATACGCATTATTTCTGCAAAGAAGAACGAACCTCAATGGATGCTGGAATGGCGACTGGATGCCTATCGTGTTTTCCTGACCATGACAGAGCCAGACTGGTCTAACGTGAAGTATGATAAACCAGATCTACAGGCCATTTCCTATTACTCCGCACCTAATTCCAAGCCTAAACTGGATAGTCTGGACGAGGTAGATCCAGAATTACTGGAAACCTTTAAAAAGCTGGGAATTTCAGTCAATGAGCAAAAAAAACTTACCGGCGTGGCGATGGACGTGGTGATTGATTCGGTTTCCGTATCAAATACTTTTAAGAAAACTCTAGGCGAAAAAGGAATTATATTCTGTCCTATTTCTGAAGCAATACAGGAACATCCAGAGTTGGTCAAGAAATATATGGGAAGTGTGATACCGCAAAATGACAACTATTATGCAGCACTTAATAGTGCCGTATTCTCTGATGGATCATTCTGTTACATTCCCAAAGGTGTAAAATGCCCCATGGAACTTTCTACCTACTTCCGTATCAATGAGGGAGGAACGGGCCAGTTTGAAAGAACTCTTGTAATCGCAGATGAGGGAAGTTATGTAAGTTACCTTGAAGGCTGTACGGCTCCCAGTCGTGATGAAAACCAACTTCATGCCGCTTGTGTAGAGTTGATTGCCATGGATGACGCAGAGATCAAATATTCCACCGTCCAAAACTGGTATCCAGGAAATGCCGAAGGCAAGGGTGGTGTTTTCAATTTTGTGACCAAGCGAGGTATTTGTGAGAAAAACGCAAAAATCTCATGGACACAGGTGGAGACCGGTAGTGCCGTCACCTGGAAATATCCCAGCTGTATTCTCAAAGGAGATAACAGCGTGGGCGAGTTCTACTCCATTGCGGTAACAAACAATTATCAGCAGGCAGATACGGGTACTAAAATGCTTCATCTAGGGAAGAATACAAAGTCCACGATTATTTCCAAGGGTATCAGCGCTGGAAGATCCCAGAATTCTTATCGAGGTCTGGTGAAAATTGGCCCACGAGCAACAAATGCCCGCAACTTCTCACAATGCGATAGTTTACTTATGGGCAACGATTGTGGTGCGCACACCTTTCCATACATTGAAAACAGCAACAGCAGCTCAAAGGTAGAACACGAGGCAACCACCAGTAAAATAGGCGAAGACCAGATTTTTTATTGCAACCAGCGCGGTATCGATACAGAAAAGGCGATCGCACTCATCGTGAACGGTTTTTCAAAGGAGGTACTGAATAAACTCCCGATGGAATTTGCCGTGGAAGCCCAGAAATTATTGGAAATAAGCCTGGAAGGCTCAGTAGGATAGATCCCATTTTTACAATTCATTAAAATTACCCTGATGAAATTATATATAATTCCACTTACATTAATGTTGTTGCTTTCTGCCTGTAAATCAGAAAAGGAAACCATAACTGACCTTGATAATCCCGTGGTGCAACGAGAACAGGAAATCCCGCTGGAAGAAGGCGAGGAGCGTTTTAAGGGAGATTTCATATTCTCTACAGATGCGGCGGTATTAACTACCGGCCAAGAAATCTATGCCGTGGAGCAAAATGATAAAATGCGCGAACTGGACAAGGCTGCACGCGCATTGAAAGAAACCGATTATGATATGGTAAACGTGGTCGTGCACGGTATTAAGAAACCCAATCCCATGCGTGTAGAAACTGGCGATGGCTGGGAACACATGGTAACCATTACAAAAATCATCGAGGTCGCTCCTGCCTCCAGCATCAATGTGATCAAAACAGGAAAATAAAAACCAAAGAAGTTAATTTATAGATATGCTACAGATTACAGACCTTACAGCGTCGATAGAAGATAAGAAAATATTAAACGGGATCAATCTCCACGTGAAAGCGGGCGAGGTACATGCCATCATGGGACCCAACGGTTCTGGGAAATCCACACTTGCAAATGTGATCGCGGGCCGCGAGGAATATGAAATGACCGGTGGCTCCATGATGCTCAACGGTGAGGATATTACCGAGATGGATCCTGACGAGCGCGCTCACAAGGGTGTTTTTCTTTCCTTTCAATATCCGGTGGAAATACCTGGCGTGAGCGTGACCAATTTTATGAAGACCGCCATCAACCAGACCCGTAAAGCGCAGGGTAAGGATGATATGAGCGCAAAGGAAATGCTCAAGTTGATCAGGGAGAAAAGTGAGATGCTGGAGATAGACCGCAAGTTCTTATCTCGATCATTGAATGAGGGCTTTTCTGGAGGAGAGAAAAAACGCAACGAGATCTTCCAGATGGCAATGCTGGAACCTCAACTTGCCATACTCGATGAGACCGACTCGGGCCTGGATATAGACGCCTTGCGCATCGTAGCAAACGGTGTGAACAAGCTGCGCAGCAAGGACAATGCGACGATAGTGATCACGCACTACCAGCGGTTATTGGATTACATCGTTCCAGATTTTGTCCACGTTTTATACAACGGTAAGATCGTAAAATCGGGTGGGAAAGAACTTGCTCACCAGCTGGAAGAGCGCGGTTATGACTGGATCAAAGAAGAGATTGAAGCGCAATAGAACTTTTAGAGTTTTGCGGTTTTTAATGTAGAATACGCTTTCGCGAAAGCGGAATAACACCAACACCATGAGTTTTAAAGAAAACATACTTTCTTCATTCATAGCCCTTGAAAATGAGGTCGATACTGAAACATACGTTCACGACATACGTCACAGGGCGCTCACTGAATTTGAGAAAAAAGGATTGCCCCAAAAAAAGGACGAGTCCTATAAATACACTTCGCTAAAAACATTTTTCAACAAGGATTATACACTTTTTCCAAAGAGCGAACCTGCTATAGATTATAAGGACATAAAAAAATACCTGATCCATCAGATCGATGCATACCGGGTAATTTTTATAGACGGTGTTTACAGCTCGCACCTCTCACAGACCACGCACGAGAAATATGATGTATGCCTGATGTCCAGCGCATTGAACAGTCCCAAATATAAAGATGTTATAGAAAAACACTTCAATAAGATTGCGGGCGACGATGGACTTTCTTCTTTAAATACGGCCTTTGCGCGTGAAGGTGTTTACATTCATGTGGGAGAAAACGTGATCGTAAATAAACCGGTCGAGGTTGTGTATTTCTCTACGGGACAGGAAAACAACCTGATCGTTCAACCGCGCAATCTCGTTGTAGTAGGGAAAAACTCCCAGATCCAAATTATTGAACGTCATCAAAGCCTTACCGAGAACGAGGTAATGACCAATTGTGTGACCGAAATCTATGCCGGCCAGCGATCGATGGTGGATTATTACAAGATCCAAAACGATAAACTTGAGGCATCACTCATCGACCATACCAGCGTTGAGCAAATGTCAGATAGTGAGGTGCGATTGCATACATTTTCTTTTGGCGGTAAAATGACCCGTAACAATCTTTATTTTTATCAAAAAGGCCAGCACTGCAACTCGCTACTCAACGGAGTAACTATTATAGAAGGAAAACAACATGTAGATCACTCCACGCTCGTTCACCACACAGCCGAAAATTGTGAGAGTTACCAACAGTACAAGCAGATCTTTGATGATAGATCGGTAGGTGTTTTTAACGGTAAGGTTCTCGTGGACCGCCTGGCCCAAAAAATAAACGCCTTTCAACAGAACAACAATATTTTAATCAGTGATAAGGCAACGATCAACGCAAAACCTCAACTGGAGATTTTTGCCGACGATGTGCGTTGTTCCCACGGTTGTACCATAGGACAGCTGGATGAAGATGCCTTATTCTATATGCGTTCTCGTGGCATTCCTACTAAGGAGGCTCGTGCGTTGCTCATGTTTGCATTTGCAAACAGCGTTCTGGAAAGCGTACGCATCCCAGAGATCAAATCCCGAGTTACAAAGCTTATCGCTATGAAACTGGGTGTGGATATAGGTTTTGATTTGTAAAGAAGCGTTTATAGTGCTTTGATTATATAATCCCGATGATCGCTCATCGGGATTTTTTTGTTTTCAAAATTATTAGCTGGAAGTTATAGGCTGAAACTTGAAACTGGAAATTCGAAAATATTAATAGTAAGCAGTGAATAATAAAATCTAAAAATTGAAATATCTCAAACCTATACAAAAATCAAAGCCTTTCCTTAAATCTAAACTTAAACTTAAATTTAAACTTAAATCTAAATCTAAATTGGAGGTTAGAAACTACAAGTTAGAAATTATAAAATTAGAGATTAGAAAAAGAGAACTGTAAAAAAAAATCAAATATTTTCCATTCAATCAATGGGAAACCCGTCGGCAACGAGTGACCGCAGGTTATGGGCGACCAAAGGGTTTTACAATGGTGGAAAAATTTAAACTTAAATCTAAATCTAAATAGGAGGTTAGAAACTATAAGTTAGAAATTATAAAATTAGAGATTAGAAAAAGCGAACTGTAAAAAAAAATCAAATATTTTCCATTCAATCAATGGGAAATCCGTTGGGCGATGGGTGAACGTAGGTCTTGAGCGACCAAAGGGTTTTACGGTTGTGAAAAGGCTTGACTCCAAACTCAAAAGCCACTCGCTCTCAGTTACATCTACTGTTGCCGCAAAATTACACTCACGATCAACGCCCATCCTTTATCACACTATTTTTAATGACGATACAAATCTTCTTTTTTACCTTTGGATTTCTTTTCCACGCTTGCTATGAACATACCTTTAAATCAGTTTGAAAATTATATCGATGAGACCATTCTTAAACGCGGTCTAGACTACTTTAATGCGGGTGCCATCAGTGATGTGGTGGAGCTTTCCCACAATCATTTTGAGGGTCTTGTTGTGGGCAGTGATAATTACACGGTAAATATCGAGCTGAGTAACGGCTTGATCTCTAGGCACACTTGCGATTGTCCCTATGATATGGGACCCATTTGCAAACACGTGGTCGCGGTAATTTTTTACCTGCAACAAGATGAACTTGATCTTAAAAAGAAACCTGCTAAAAAGAAAACGCCAGTAAAGAAACGTTCTAAATCCATCGCTACGCAAGTAAACGATATTCTTGACGAGTTAACCCATGAAGAATTACGGGCTTTTGTAAAGGAACGCTGTAATAACGATAGCAATTTCAGGAATTTGTTTCTTGCCGCCCATTTTCATTTATCCGTGGATACCTCGAGGGAACACTTTCAAACTCAGATAAGCCGTATTATAAAATCGGCTACTGACAGGGATGGATGGGTGGATCGCAACGGAATGAGATACATACATTCAGCGCTGGAACCATTACTTACCATTTCAGAAAATTTCAGCGAAAACCAAAATCTTGAAGGACTTTTTAATTTTAGTACGGCGCTACTGGAAGAAATGATAAAGGCGTTGAACCATGTGGATGACAGTAATGGCGATATAGGAGGTTACATCTATACGGCCATGGAGATGTTCTCCGGTCTGTGTGAGGTAGAATTGCCCGAGAGTTTGAGGAGCACCATACTGACCTATTGCCATTCTCGTTACGATCAAAAGATATTTTCTGGCTGGGATGAACATCAAGGGATGATGCGCATCGCCTCAAGAATTGCCATAAATGTAAACGAGGCCGATAAAATTATCGAAAGCCTAAATCAGAAATGTGAGGAGTATTTAAAAAACAGCAATCAAGAACTGATATTGAATCTTATAAGAAAATTCAAGAGCAAAAAAGAAGTTGAAGATTTTATCCAGGCAAACTTATCCAATTATGAAATACGGAAAAACGTAATTGAGGAAGAGTTCAAAGCGGGTAATTATGAACGAGTGGTCCAACTGGCAAATGAAGGTGTTAAATTGAACGAGAAAACCTTCACGGGTCTGGTAAGCCTGTGGAAAAGCTGGCTATTACATGTTGCTTTGGTGCGCAAGGATACTGATGAAATTATAAAGTATGCCAAAGATTTGTTCATAGAACAATACCGTCAGGAACTGGACTATTATCAAATATTAGTTGAACACACGCCGGTAGAGAAGAGGGGCGCTTTTATTGAGGAGTTGATCCTAGAAATAGACTCATCAAAAAGCCACAGGAAAAAAGATCTTCGTGAAAAGATTTTTATAAGGGAACAAATGTGGGATCGCTTAATGGAGTCATTCAGGAAAAACCCCCATCTAGATCATATCCAGTATTATGAAAAGTACCTGGCTCAGGATTACAGTCAGGAAATTATAGAGATCTACGATACTTCCATACGCACATACCTCCAGAATAACGTAGGTCGCACTCATTATAAAAAATCCTGTAAATACATGCGCAGGATGGTAAAACTGGGAGGGAATGATACCGTGGTTGAGTTGAAAAAATTCCTCAAAACTACTTACTTCAACAGGCCTGCACTATTGCAGGAGCTTGATAAAATGTAAAGTTTTTGGGTAGAAGCTTTCGCGAAAGCAGTACCTATTAAAAAAATAAAACAGTAATAAGCCTTTAAAAATGTAACGGGTCATTGCACTCGATGGCCCAGGTTGCACTCATTGCTTATAACCGTCAAGGGCTTCGATCAGCCGTTTTCAATAAAGCGTTCTTGTATTTATAACATGAGCCATAAGTGTAGAGTTAAAAAGGCATCTCGTGTTTAAGTGAACACAACGTAGAACAGCAAATAAGAATTTGCGGTGTAATAGACAAAAAGGTTGGTCTTTTAGCTTTATTTTTTTTCATGTGGACAAAAAGATTGGTCGATTTTTACGTTTAATTCTCTCAAAAATATTTGGTTTATTATATTGGTTTTGTCCAACAAAACGGAAACAAGCGCTGCTGGAGAGCAACTTGTCAGGTATAGGTTGGATGCCTTCACAAACTCATTTAAGAATTTGATTCTTCGCTCTCGAGAAAGTCCATATTACTTGCCTTATCCGCATCAAATAAATGTTACCCTTCTGAATTAAATAATGATGATAAGAGCTGGTTCAAATAAAATTAATAATTCCGCTCTTATTCATTAACACAGTTTTAGTGACTTTTTAGCTTTCGCGAAAGCGAAATAATTATAAATAGAGGCGTAGGAGAAAACATGTAAATTAAAAAGCCCAAGATCAATATTGATCTTGGGCTTAAAATTTAAATATCAAAAATATTTATTTAATCGGTTTCATTTTGAAGGTATCCATAAACGCTGTGGTATAGTTACCCGCCACATAATCTGGTTCATCCATCAATTGTCTATGAAATGGTATCGTTGTCTTGATTCCCTCTATGTGAAATTCGTCCAGGGCGCGCTTCATTTTATCAATAGCTTCCTGTCGGGTGCGTGCTGTTGTGATGAGTTTAGCGATCATGGAGTCATAGTTGGGCGGGATGGAGTATCCAGCGTAAACGTGGGTATCCAGTCTCACACCATGGCCACCTGGCGCGTGCAGTACAGTTATCTTGCCTGGTGAAGGTCTGAAGTTGTGATAGGGATCTTCTGCATTGATGCGACATTCAATAGAGTGGAGTGCAGGCTCATAGTTCTTGCCTGAAATCTTCACGCCATCGGCTACCATGATCTGCTCTCTAATGAGGTCAAAGTCGATTACCTGCTCTGTAATGGGGTGTTCTACTTGAATACGGGTATTCATCTCCATGAAGTAGAAGTTGCGGTTTTTATCCACAAGAAACTCTACGGTTCCAGCACCTTCATAAGCAATATATTCTGCTGCCTTCACGGCTGCGGCTCCCATTTCCTTTCTCAATTTTTTGGTCATGAAGGGTGAGGGTACTTCCTCGGTCAGTTTTTGATGGCGGCGTTGAACGCTACAATCCCTTTCGCTCAAGTGACAGGCCTTCCCGTAGCTATCTCCCACCACTTGTATTTCAATATGGCGTGGCTCCTCGATGAGCTTTTCCATATACATGTCATCATTGCCAAAAGCCGCCTTACTTTCTTGTCTCGCACTGTCCCAGGCGTCCTTTAGATCTTCTTCTTTCCAGACGGCCCTCATTCCCTTACCGCCACCTCCAGCAGTCGCTTTGAGCATTACTGGATAGCCGGTTTCTTTGGCAACTTTTACACAGTCCTTATAATCTTCAATAATTCCATCACTTCCTGGTACGCATGGAACACCAGCGGCTTTCATTGTTGCTTTGGCCGTGGCTTTATCTCCCATTTTTGAGATCATCTCTGCGCTGGCCCCTATAAATTTGATAGAGTGTTCCTCACAGATGCGCGAGAAATCTGCATTTTCAGATAAGAAACCATACCCTGGATGGATGGCGTCTGCGTTGGTAATCTCTGCGGCACTTATAATATTTGCCATTTTAAGGTACGACAGATTACTGGGTGGCGGTCCTATGCAAACGGCCTCGTCAGCAAACTTCACGTGAAGGCTGTCAGCATCTGCGGTGGAATATACCGCTACGGTTTTGATGCCCATTTCCTTGCAGGTTCTTATCACCCGCAGAGCTATCTCGCCACGATTTGCAATCAATATTTTTTTGAACATGATGTTTAAGTTTAATTAGTAGGTGGGTGACGTGTTGTGATTCCGCTTTCGCGAAAGCGTAAACATCTTCACTTTTAACAAATAATCGTTCTGTTAAGAAGGATCTACTAAGAATAGGGGCTGGTCAAATTCTACTGGGGACGAGTCGTCCGTAAGAATTTTTATAACCGTGCCGCTTACCTCGCTTTCTATCTCGTTAAAAAGCTTCATGGCCTCAATGATGCATAACGTGTCACCTTCCTTGATGGAGTCGCCTACTTCCACAAACATAGGTTTGTCGGGAGAGGGTTTTCTATAGAAGGTACCTATGATGGGTGACTTTACAACGATGTATCTATCCTCTTCAACGGCTGCGGCCTTGACTGGCGCTGCGGTTGCTGGTGCTGCCGCGCTCGCCTGTGCTGGAGCTGCCTGCATGGGGGGCATTTGAGCAGGACTGGCCTGTGTTACATAAGTAATATCACCGGTATCGCTTCCCGTCTTAATGGTGATTTTTATATCATCCATTTCTAACTTCACTTCACTTGCGCCAGATTTGGCAACAAATTTAATCAGATTCTGTATTTCTTTAAGTTCCATAGGGTTATAGGTTCATTATAGGTTTAATTATTATAGGCCCATTTAAGCAGGATCGACCCCCAAGTGAATCCGCCGCCAAATGCTGCAAATAATAGGTTGTCGCCCTTTTTTAACTGGGATTCATATTCTTTTAAACAAAGTGGTAGTGTTGCGCTTGTTGTATTGCCGTACTTGTGAATGTTGATCATCACCTTCTCGTCTTCAATATTAATTCTACGGGCTGTCGCGTCTATGATACGTTTATTTGCTTGGTGTGGTACGAGCCACGCAATATCATCGTTATTGAGGTTATTCCGTTTTACGATCTGCTCTGAGACATCGGCCATGTTTGTAACGGCATATTTAAAAACATTTTTCCCGTCTTGAAATACATAATGCTTTTTGTTCTTTACGGTTTCCTCAGTCGGCGGCATGAGCGAGCCTCCAGCCTCTATCTTTAGAAAATCCCTTCCTATGCCATCGCTTCTCAATAATTCATCCTGATGTCCCAGGCCTTCATGGTTAGGTTCAAAAAGAACCGCACCACCTGCATCTCCAAAAATGATGCAGGTGGTGCGGTCTGTGTAATCAATAATGGAGGACATCTTATCTGCACCGATGAGTAGGATCTTCTTGTACCGTCCCGATTCAATATAGCTACTGGCCGTGCTCATTCCATATAAAAAGCCTGAGCATGCTGCCTGTAGATCATAGGAAAATGCATTTACCGCTCCGATCTGAGTGGCTACAAATGCTGCGGTGGATGCTACGAGCATATCAGGCGTTATCGTTGCCACAATAACTAAATCGATTGAGCTGGCGTCCACATTTTTAGACTTGATAAGGTCTTCAGCTGCCTTTATGGCTAGGTATGAAGTTCCTTTATCTTTATCTTTAAGTATGCGGCGTTCTTTAATGCCCGTTCTTGAGATAATCCATTCGTCATTTGTATCGACCATGGTTTCAAGCACTGCATTAGTGAGTTTATAATCTGGCACATAGGCACCTACCGCTGTTATGGCTGCTGTAATTTCACTCATAAAGGGCTTTAATTGTTTAGAGCTCGGAAAGCTACTAAAAAAGCTGCTTAAACTACAAAAAATGACACGTTTTTAATAAAAACGTGTCATTTTTAATGATTTGATAAAAAAAGCAGTCAATATTTACTCAACTGCTTTTTAAGCTTCTACAGCTTCAGTTTTGTCAATTAATACATTACCTCGGTAATATAATTTCCCTTCGTGCCAGTGTGCTCTGTGGTAAAGGTGAGCCTCTCCTGTTGTTGAATCAGTAGCTATTTGGGGTACACTAGCTTTGTAGTGGGTTCTTCTCTTGTCTCTTCTCGTTTTCGAGATTTTTCTCTTAGGATGCGCCATGGCTATAAATTATTGTCCGTTTTTAATTTCTTCAGTACGTCCCATCTCGGGTCGATTTCTTTATTATCTATATTTTCTTCGTCTGGTTCGTCCACACTTAATTCGCGCAGTTTGTCCAGTACTTCAGATTCTAATGTGCCGTCCTCAACGCCGGGATGAATTCTTTTGGCAGGAAGTGACAATACGATCATTTCATAGACATATTGAGCTATGTTCAACCGGTATTCTCCGTGAGGCAGTATCAATAGCACCTCATTTTCATCATTGAACTCCTCTCCAAATTTCACCACCAGATCCATCTGTGTTGCAATGGGCAGGTCAAATGGGATGTTTGTTACATCACAATCAACGTTTACCGATCCTACTGCTTCAAGATGTAGATCCATTAAAGTAGATCTTTTATCAAGAATAGCGGTGACCTGCAAAGAAGCTTTGTTAAACTCTTCAAAGCCAAATTTTTCAAATAACGTATTATCGATCTCGTAATCAAACTGATGTTTCCCTAACTTGAGTCCTACAAATAAGATGTCAAAAGTCTTGAGTTCCATAATGTACTCTTTCAAAGAGCGTGCAAAGATAATAAAAGTTATCAAAATATGGCATCCTAGGTAATTAAACCGTATGCTCTAATCAAAATCAGTATATGTAAGATGCTAATAGTGAGTTTTGAAATTCTAGCAGGAATGTAAGTAACAGAAAATCAGTTTATTATACTAAGAGCAATTTTCAAGGTCTATAATTTGGATTTATCGCCTCTTGCGAGATTGCGATTTTAAAACGTTTTGGGTAAGCTCGTTATATTCCTGCCTGTTTTTAAAAATGGCGGCTGCGGCATGAACCGCTTCAATAAAGGATGATGGACTTGCAATACCCTGGCCGGCAATGTCAAAACCAGTTCCATGATCTGGACTGGTGCGCACATGACTCAACCCTGCGGTATAATTAACTCCTTTACCAAAGGTCAACGTTTTAAAAGGGATTAATCCTTGATCATGATAGCTTGCCAGAATTGCGTCAAACTCCAAATGTTTTTTATTTCCAAAAAATGAATCTGCCGCGTACGGACCGAAGATAATATTTCCATCTTCTCTCAGGTCATCAATGGCTGGAATCAAGGTGTCTTGATCATCAGTACCTATAGTTCCATTATCACCTACATGCGGATTTATACCCAGTACAGCGATCTTGGGTCTGGTAATGCCAAAATCCCTTTTAAGGGATTCCTTTACGGTTCCAATCTTGGTTTTTATCACTTTAGCATCAATCCTGCTGGACACCTCTTTCAAAGGCACATGATCTGTTAAAAGCCCTATGCGTAATGTGTCCGATACCATGAACATTAAACTCTCGCCCTCTAGTTCCTGATTGAGGTAATCGGTATGGCCTGGGAATTTGAACTCTTCTGACTGTATGGCTTCTTTATGAATAGGTGCGGTAACCAGTACGTCTATTTCATCATTTTTAAGTCCTGCAACTGCTGCCTTCAAGCTTATGATTGCGATGTTTCCCGCTTCTGGCGATACCTCACCCCATTTTACATCAAAAGTTTCCTTTAATAAACGCACCACATTAAATTTTCCTGCAACTGCCTCATTCGCGTTTTGAATGCCGTGAATCTTGGTTGTGAGGTCAAATTGTTTTGCGTAAAACGAAAGTAATTTACTGCCCCCATAGATTATCGGAGTGTAAAGTTCAAGCATTCTGGGATCTTCAAATGCCTTCATGAGAATCTCGCCACCTATACCATTAGGGTCACCTATACTGATTCCTATTCTGATATTATTGCTTTTGTTCATGAGATATGCATTTTAAGAGCTTATTTTTGAGGTTATAAAAGTACAATTTTAGCAGTTTATGTTCACAGGAATTATAGAGAATACCGCACAAGTCGTCAATTTACAGTCTGAGGGATCAAATCTAAACATAACATTGGACTGTAAGCTAACCAGCCAATTCAAAATTGATCAAAGTATTGCCCATAATGGTGTATGTCTTACTGTTGTCTCAATAGATGGTAACAATTATACGGTCACGGCAATTGATGAAACTCTGACAAAGACTAATCTAGGCAGCATTAAAATAGGAGATTTACTTAATCTAGAACGAGCGATGCTTATGAATGGTAGGCTGGATGGCCATATTGTTCAGGGTCATGTGGATCAAGTAGCCACCTGCGTTGAGGTAAAGGAAAATGAAGGGTCTTGGATCTTCACCTTTGAATACGATCCAGAATTGGGAAATATAACTATCGAAAAAGGAAGTATTTGTATAAACGGTGTCAGTCTAACCGTATTTAATTCTCAAAGTTGCCGGTTTTCAGTAGCAATAATCCCATATACTTATCAAAATACTGGATTCAAACAAATAGAGAAGGGAACTGTGGTGAACCTAGAATTTGATGTTATCGGAAAATATGTAAAACGATTAATGAACTCTTAGACTGCTTTTTGAGATAGACGCTTTGAGGCGATTACGATTAAAATTACAGCAACGACAGCTAGCACCCAGATATTTGAGTCCAAAGGAACCGGAAGACCGGGAGGTGTAATACCTCCACCTGGTGGCATGGGTGGCGGTGGTGCAGGGCCACCTGTCTGTATAGCTATTAAAATTATAGTAGCAAACTTTGTGAAAAGCATATTTCTCTAAATTCTGAACCGCGAAAGTAAAAATTTAAATTGATTTACAATATAAAACTTTTAATAAGTCGCTGTTTATTAATCCTTATGGCACTTAGTCGATAATTTGATGTTTTTACAAGACCTTTAAATGGCAACACCACATTACAGTTACGTAAAACCGTGCCAGACAGTTCTACGCAACCTCAATGGTTTGTTACATCTTTGATGCTAGGATCAATGCATTGTATAAATTGGCCATTTTACCCGAAGTACTTAAACTGGCAAAAGGCTTGGTTTCTCCTTCACCTACCTTAACTCGAGCAGCAGTTGTCAGCCCACTATCCATAATAACCTGCTTGACTTGAGCTGCGCTCAACTTAGGGTAATATGATCTGATCATTGCTGCAACTCCTGCAACTGCTGGTGCTGCCATGGATGTTCCTCCTATTGAAATGTACTTATCGTGAGGTGCGGTGGAATAGATCTGTACCCCAGGAGCAAATACATCAACGGAGCTTTTTCCATAGTTGGAAAAATTAGCCACAAGATCACTTCCATATTCATAGTTTAAGGCTCCCACGGTAATAAAATTGCTTGAAACCTCAGCACCAGCCAGTTCTTGATCCTGTGGATAGACTTGAGTGAAGTCAGTATCGATGGCTTCATTACCAGCCGCATTCACAAAAAGGACATCCTTTGTTTGTGCATACTTGATAGCTTCCCACACCCATTCTGGATGGGTAGAATGATACTTGCCAAAACTTCCATTGATCACCTTTGCTCCATTATCTGCCGCATAACGTATTGCTTTTGCGATATCTTTATCATACTCATCACCATCTGGTACGGCGCGCAGCACCATGATCTCTACATTATTTGCAATACCATTTGCACCGAGTCCGTTATTTCTTTCAGCAGCGATGATACCTGCAACATGTGTCCCGTGCATGGCGTCTTCTGACGATGGATCTGGCCCTGCATATTTGTTGTTACCATAAGATCCAGTATCCCATTGGTATGGATCATCTTTTAGAACATCTTTTCTGTAATCTGTTTTTAGTTTTGAACCGTTGAGCATCGCAGCACTGTCGGCTATCAATTTGTTGAGCTCGGTGCGCAGCTCCTCCATGCTCCCCACTCCTAGGCCAAAAACGTAAGTCGCAAATGATTTTGCGGCCTGGACATCCTCTTTATCTGATTTAATTGCTACGACATCCTTTTTCTCGTAATTTTCTTTACCCGTTTCCTTGACTAGAATGGGATCATACTGGTTTAATTGTTGTAAAAATTGCTCGTAGCGCTGCTTGGTCGGTCCGGCTGCGGCCAGTTTTTCATCGTATTCCTTCTGTGCTTTGGCAACTTTGTCGGCAGGCATGTTTGCTTTATCTCTTAGGATGCGTTCATATTCAAGATTTTCTTTAACTACGTCTCCTAGAAAATTCCAGCCATGTATGTCATCGATATATCCATTGTTATCATCGTCTTTACCGTTGTTAGGTATTTCTTTTTTATTGGTCCACAAGACACCATCTAGGTCTTCATGAGTGATGTCCACTCCAGAGTCGATCACGGCTACAATAACTGTTTTACCCTTTTTATCCTTGATAAGCTCGGTATAGGCCTTGTTCACGCTCATCCCGGGAATGGTATCGGTAACTAGGTCATAATCTTTCCAGTTATTCTTCTCGACCTCATTCAGTTCTTGGGTCTTGAGAGGAGTACTGTCTATATTTTCAATGGGAGGGGAAATAAGCGCTCCGCCAGTTCCACAACTTGCAAGCAAGGCAATACTTGCGAGAGAGAATATGGAAGTTTTTATAAAATTCATAATAGCTTAATTAAATAGTTCTTTAAAAGTATAGGTTTGATCCAGTCGCACACCTTTTTCGGTATGTTTTACGGTAATAATCTCATTGTAGGGATCATGCTCCAGTATAAGATAATAATTATTTGTGGCTGCCTCATCAAGAAACTTCTCTTTTTCATCCAGCGTCAACAGCGGTCTTGTGTCATAACCCATAACATAGGGAATGGGTAGGTGTCCAGCTGTGGGCAATAAGTCTGCCATATAAACAAATATTTTACCGTCCATTTGTATATGTGGGATCATTTGTTTTTCTGTGTGTCCGTCCACAAATAAAATATCAAAATTCAGGTCATCTGGATGTTCTTCCACAAATCTTAGCTGTCCACTTTCTTTGATGGGCAATATGTTTTCACTTAGGAAACTCGCTTTCTCACGTTTGTTGGGAGCAGTGGCCCAGTTCCAGTGTGAGGAGTTGGAATATATGTTTGCTTTCGCGAAAGCTGGCTCGTAAAAATCCCCTCGACTACTTTTATTGATCACGCCACCACAATGGTCAAAGTGCAAGTGGGTCAGGAACACATCAGTAATATCATCGCGGGAAAAGGCCAGTTTTTTCAAGGAACTATCCAGGTCATGCTTATGATCCATATCGTAATAGCCAAAAAATTTATCAGACTGTTTGTTCCCCATTCCTGTATCGATGAGGGTCAGTTTATCACCATCCTCAATAAGCAGGCAACGCGCCGCCATCTCGATCAGATTCTTACTGTCAGCGGGATTTGTGCGCTCCCATAAGGACTTAGGTACGACCCCAAACATGGCACCGCCGTCCAACTTAAAATTCCCAGATTCTACTGCGTGTAACTTCATGCCGTAAAAATGCGAAAAAACAAAGGGATCGTCCTGACCGTTTAGATATATTTAATTCAAAGCGGCATTGAGCCTAAAGCAGTTTTCCATAAAAAAGCAATACTTTCAGGCACTGACTACCTACGGAATCCCAGGTATTCAAGGTCAGAGTTGACTCATTGTCTCGCCTCAACCATAGTTCTCAAAAAAATCAGGTACCGCAAACCCTTTAGAGAGCAAACACGATGAGCAATCTGGATTTTTATGAAATAATCACTTTGTACAGCGTTGTAGCGATGGCCTGTGGAGCGTTGAAAATAAACGTTCAAAATTCTATTTGATTTATTCTTGGTTGGGTTGAAAACACTGGCTCTCAAAATTGAAATGGATTTTATCTACATGGAAAAAATGCGTTCACATGAACGTTTCACGAGCGCCATATCTTCGGCCGCTTGCCAGCAAAATACGACAGGTTTTACCTGTGAAAAGTGAAAAATTTTGATAATTACGCTTTCGCGAAAGCGGAATTTCAACCATTCATAGAAAAAGATCGTAATTTTCCCAAAAATTAATTTATGCTCGAGTTAGCTGGAATAATCATTTTAGGAATCCTTGCCCAGTGGATGGCGTGGAGGTTCAAGATACCCGCGATTTTACCGCTCATCATTATAGGACTGCTTGTAGGGCCTATCGCCACGCTGTTTACCGGCGACAATACCAAGCTTATTCAGCCCATATATAACGGAGAGGCCGGCCTTTTTCCCGGCGATGGACTCTTTTATTTTGTCTCGCTTGCGATAAGCATCATCCTTTTTGAAGGAGGACTGACGCTCAAACGTGCCGAGATACTCAATACTGGGGGCGTTATAGGGAAGCTTATTTCTGTAGGGGTAATCATCACGTTTATAGGAGCTGGAGTGGCGACACACTATCTTTTTGGTTTTGAATGGAAGATTGCACTGTTGTTCTCAGCATTGATCATCGTTACGGGACCTACGGTAATCACGCCCATTTTAAGAAACATACCGCTCAAGAAAGATGTGAGTTCCATTCTTAAATGGGAGGGTATTCTTATTGATCCCATCGGTGCGTTGTTTGCAGTACTGGTGTTTGAATTTATAAGTGCGGGAGCGGGATCAGAATTTACCATGACGGCACTGGAGGAATTTGGTAAGATCGTATTGTTCGGTTTTACTTTTGGGTTCTCGTTTGCTCACGCACTCGCTTTTTCGATCAAGAAAAAGCTCATTCCACATTATTTATTGAATGTTTTTACCCTTGCTGCCGTTTTGGGTGTATTTGTACTGAGTGAAACCTTTGCGCATGAATCGGGACTGCTATCCGTTGTTGTGATGGGAATGGTGCTGGGAAATATTAATCTCCCCAACCTTAAGGAACTGCTTTACTTTAAAGAGTCTTTAAGTGTATTGTTGATTTCCATTCTTTTTATCCTTCTTGCGGCCAATATCAATATGGAAGACCTATACCTTATATATAGATGGGAAACGGCGGTAATTTTTGTGATCGTTGCATTTGTATTGAGACCGGCTAGTGTTTTTGCAAGCTCCATAGGAAGCAGTCTCAAACTGAACGAGAAGTTATTCATCTCTTGGGTGGGGCCACGCGGTATTGTTGCCGCTGGGATTGCATCGTTATTCGGTTCTAAGCTGGTTGCCCAGTTTGAGGCCGTGGGCGATTTTGAAAGTGCTGGAGAGGCACGGTATATAACTCCGCTGGTTTTTATGATCGTACTGGGAACGGTATTGTTGAACGCAACCACGGCCAGGCTTTTTGCAAAAATTGTAGGTGTCTTCCTGAAACAGTCCAACGGTATCATGATCGTGGGCGCGTCTAAGTTCTCAAGACTCATCGCAGAGTATCTAGTGCAAAATGGTCGCAGCGTCACGCTGGTGGATACCAACGCAAACAATATAAGAGCAGCAAAAGAGTCCGGACTGGATGCGATGGTTGCAGACATCAACAGCGATGCGCTGACTGATGATATTGAATTCAACAACATAGGCTACCTCATGGCACTTACCGGTAATTCACAGGTGAATGAGTCTGCGATCGAGCGTTTTGGAGAGGCTTTTGGCGAGAATGGAGCTTTTAGGCTGGTCCACGGTACAGAGATCAATAACCCAAATGTAAATCCTGCTCAAGGACTTTTTTCCAGTACCGATGATTATGTGAACATGATGGAGGTTACCCGCCACCACGGTCGTATTCATGAGATTGACCTCAAATCTCAAGAAAACTACGAGGCGCTTATTGAAATCACCAAAACTGATAATAACATCATCCCACTTTTTATAAAACGAGCAGAAACCATCGATATTATTCCATCCATGTCGTTGAAAATGGAAGTCGAGACAGGCGATAAACTGGTTTATCTGGGTAAGGAAATAGTCGAGAAATCTAGTGGGGAAGTTGTGATGAAGGCTTAAGCTTTCTGGAAGTTACGTGTCCATTATTTTCAGGAACATTTTCTATTGGTTCTGGTAGATTATTTATCGCGATCTGTTTGAAGAGTTGGTTTTTGACTTAGTAAATAAGACTTGGTAATTTTTCTTAGGAGCAAAGCCTTTTTCCTTGGGGGATTGAGGGGGACTACATAAGATGGGAAACCTTGCGGTTTCTGACCAAGGAGGTAAGACTTTTTTGGTTTGCATGGTTTAACTCTTTCCCTTTCTTGCCTCCGACGATAGTAGGGAGAGGAATGCACAATTGGGGTTCTTCACACAGTTTTTGAATTGACTTCGTCATCTTCGTGCCTCATGTGTTTTATGCTCAAAAACAAATATTTGCCTAAAGCTAGATTTAGAAGCTTAAGTTAGTTCCTTAATGATTTTTTGTAACTGAACTTTAATTTTTGGAAACTCTTTTCGCAGCGTGTTCCAGACTAAAGCTTGATCAACGCCGTCATACTGATGAGTAACATAATTTCTAGTTGCGCGAGCCTCATCATAGGGAAGTTCTTTATAAAATTCTTTGAAGTCAGAGGTAAGACCATTAAGCCTTTCTCCTAAATTTATGAGATGTATGAGAACTGCATCTGAGGTGCGGTGGTCGCTTGAAAATTGATCGTAAGTCATGTTTTCAACATACTCCTCTGCACGTTCGATCGACTTAATTGCACTTTTTAATTTATGCAGATTGCTTGACATTTTGGTAAATTGTGATTAAAGAAGGTTCAATTTCATTGTAAAAATCATCATTGAGATTATTTTTGAAAACTAAATCTACCACAAGATTTAATTTCTCAAATTTTAAAATGGTTCGTGCCACTTCAAAAAGCGTTGGAGCTTTATGATATTCAATTAAAACATCAATATCACTATCGTCGCGTTGATCGCCACGAGCATAAGATCCAAAAACAGAAATCTCTTTCGGTTCTAGTTCCATCAAGGTAGAAATAATGATCTGTTTGAGCTTTTGATCCATAATCAAAGATACTAAAACGGAATAAACTGCGTCTGTGGAATGAATACCCATTATATTGACAAAAGAATTTCCTCCTTATCTTTAAACTCGCAAAATCCTGCCCGATGAAACAAATAATGCCCGCTTTATTTTTAATAGTTTCTTTATTATCCGTTGCCCAGAGCCCACCTCCCACATCTTCCCAAGAAGTGCTGAAAGGAATGGAACTACGTGATAAAATGGCGCAAGAGTCGCTTTTTAAAAACCTCGAGTTTAAGAATATAGGCCCCACGATCATGTCGGGTCGCGTGGTAGATGTAGATGTTAATCCCGCTGATCCCACCGAGTTTCTCGCCGCCTATGCGAGTGGTGGCCTGTGGCATACTACTAATAATGGAACCAGTTTTGAACCAATTATGGATAACGCTGGCACGATCAATCTAGGCGATATTGCCGTGGACTGGTCGTCCAAAACCATCTGGGCGGGAACAGGCGAGAACAACAGCAGCCGCAGTAGTTATGCTGGGATAGGTGTTCTCAAATCTACCGACTGGGGGAAAACCTGGAGCAGACCCATGCTCACGGATTCCCACCACGTAGGGCGTATCTTGATCAATCCGCAGGACGGTGATCATGTTGTGGTCGCGGTTACCGGCCCTTTATATTCCAAGAGCGATAGTAGCGGGATCTACACCACAAAAAATGGTGGCGCGACCTGGAAAAAAACTCTTTTTGCAACTGATATGGCTGGATTTATAGACCTAGCTCATGCTCCAGCAAATTTTGACATTATGTACGCCTCCAGCTGGGAGAAAGATCGCAAGGCGTGGAACTTTGACGGCGACGGTACGGCGAGTGCCATCTATAAAAGCACTGATGCTGGCGACACGTGGAATAAAATTTCTACCGAGGAGAGCGGTTTTCCCACGGGAAGTGGCGTGGGTAGAATAGGGCTTGCGGTCTATAACGAGAATATCATTTATGCCATTCACGATTCACAATTCCGTCGGGAGGCCAGTGATGAGTCAGCTTTCGCGAAAGCGGAACCATCCAACAAACTTTCCAAAACCGATTTTCAGGGAATGACCATGGACGCATTCCTACAACTCAGCGATAAATCACTCGACCTCTATTTAAAGGAAAACGGATTTCAAGAAAAATACCGCGCCCAAAACGTAAAGAACATGATACGCAGCGGTACCGCAAAACCCGCCGACCTTGCTTTGTATCTAGAAACCGCAAATACCCAACTCTTTGACACGCCCGTGAAGGGAGCAGAATTATACCGATCTGACGACGGCGGGAAAACCTGGAAAAAGACTCACGATGGACAGATAGACGATGTTTTTTATAGTTATGGCTACTATTTTGCCCAGGTGCGCGTGGATCCCAGCGACGTAGATCACGTTTATGTAATGGGTGTTCCCATCGTAAAATCTGATGACGGTGGTAAGAATTGGATAAGTATTTCTCAAGAAAATGTCCATGCAGATCATCATGCACTATGGATCAATCCCGATAAACGCGGTCATATTATTAATGGAAATGATGGCGGAGTAAATATTTCTTACGACGATGGCGAGACCTGGATCAAGAACAATTCGCCCAGCGTGGGACAGTTTTATGCCATTAATTATGACATGGAAAAGCCCTATAACGTTTATGGAGGATTGCAGGACAATGGAGTTTGGGTAGGAGCGCACGATGCAAGGGAAGATCGCGCGTGGCACCAGCAGGGACAATATCCCTGGGAATTTATCATGGGCGGTGACGGGATGCAGATCCAGATTGATTCCAGAAATGCGGATATCGTTTATACGGGATTCCAATTTGGGAATTATTACCGCTTGAACAGAGAGACCGGTGATCGTGATTACATCCAGCCCAAGCACGAGCTGGGCGAGTCGCCCTATCGCTTTAACTGGCAAACCCCTATTTTACTGAGTCCGCACAATCAGGATATTTTATACCTGGGAGGCAATAAATTGCACCGTTCCATGAATCAGGGCAATGACTGGACGGCTATTTCACCAGACCTGACCCAGGGCGGGAAGGATGGAAATGTAGCTTATGGAACGCTCACCACGATCAGTGAGTCGCCGTTTCAATTTGGCTTGATCTACACGGGATCGGACGATGGACTGGTACAACTTACCAAAGATGGCGGTGCTACCTGGACCAATCTCAACGGAAACTGGCCGGCCAATCTTTGGGTAAGTCGGGTAGTGGCATCACAACACGATAGAGCGACCGTGTATGTAACACTCAACGGTTATAGATGGGATGATTTCACAGCTTACGTTTATAAAAGTACCGATTATGGAATGACTTGGGAAAACATAGGTAATGAACTACCTGCAAGTCCAGTAAACGTAGTTGTTGAGCATCCCAAAGATAAAGTCACCCTATTTCTGGGAACGGATAATGCCAGTTATGTAAGTCTAAACTCCGGAAAATCCTGGGAATTATTGAACAACGGCATGCCGCCGGTTGCGGTGCACGATATAAAGATCCAGCCCGAGGCAAATGACCTATTGATAGGAACACATGGTCGATCTATTTATACGGCAAATCTGGATGGAGTTTCACTCGTTAAGAGTGCTCAATTCATTTGTTTATGAGTGCCGAACAGAAGCTATTAAGATTGGCAGAAATAAATGGCTTCAAATCCTCTTCCAGTTACGGCAGCAAGCGCACCTGGAGCAAAAATTACTATGAGCCAGAAATTAAAATATCATACTACAGCTCGCAGAATGCAACCGTCACCTTCGAGATTTTAAATGAAAAGGATAAAATTCTTAAATCTGCTACTATAAATGCTACAAAAGGATTGAATTTTTATAACTACACAGGTACAGTGAGCGAGAAAAGTTTAAAGCATTTTGATAAGGAAAACCAGCCTAAAAAAGCCGATAACGGAAGTTACTATTTATCCAAAGGAACTTATAAGGTTAGGTTGAGCACGGGTAAGATTGAAACTACCAAAGAGCTGGTCGTGGAGTAAAAAAACCGACAGATTTTGATTCGTCAATAATCCTTAGTGTGAAATTTGATTTTGAAATTAACGATTCGATAGAATTTTAATTCCATTGATCTTTTATACTGGTTGTCGAACAGTATAAAAGCTGAAAGCTATCTACACCTCCTCAATCACAAAAAAACCATCGTTTCCCTGACCTTGATACAATGGCATAAAAATATGGGCGTCCCAAGTGCTTTTGAGCTCTTTGCCATTATTGTCGGCGAGGACTTCACCTTTTGATATTTTTTGAAAATTGTCAAAACCGGGCTTCATTTTAAAATCGTCTCCCTTCTTGATCTCATGGCGGTGGATGATCTCAAAAGTCCTCTGGTCTGGAGCATCGTCAAATAGACTTTTAACGCAACTGTGGATAGGTTGCGATTTTGGATAAATCCAGCGCACAGGCTTTTTCCAAGATGAGCCAAATCATGCTCTCGTGGTGTCGGGCAGAGGATGGACTGTCGTGCTGTCCAGCCTCAAAGGTAAATCCCGTAAGGCCGCGATCTGTGAAATAGTGGTCAATGCTGCCGTTGACCAGATCACTGAAACCACGTACGATATATGTGGGAAAATGGTGCGCCCACTCATCGTTGTCATTTTCAACCTGAACCGACATATAGGGCGCACTCTGCGATGAGGTCGTGTGACAGTCCAAGAAATATTTTTTTTGCCCACGATGGTGAGCCATCTCCGCATCTAAGATCTGGATAATTTCTTCCATTTCCCGTTCTTCGTGAGTTTGTTCAATAGTCTTGGCAATCTTGTCCGCCTTCCAGGTGCGATTCAAGTCCTCATCTATAAATCGCACGCCCTTTTCCAGTGCACCCTTGTTGCCACGCAGCCCTACCAGCGTCCCGTTGATACTTGCGCTACTCTCGTGCAACTGCTTAAAAACTTCCTGCAGTGCCTCAACACCGCTAGGTTCATTACCGTGTACCGCTGCGGTGATAAAAACGAGCGGCCCATCATGGTGTGTGGTATATCTATCAATTATTCGGTTCATGTTCAAGGGTTTTTAAAGTGTTTACGCTTTCGCGAAAGCGTGCCTCATCAAGTACTCCCTACTCATCAAGGTTGGGTTTTATTGTCCATGTTGAAGTCATATAGAATTTAAAGGTTTCAATGAATAAAGATTCATAAAAAACAGTTTTCCAGTAACTCATGCATCTCATTTTTTGATCTCAGTATAAAACTCGATACTAGAATTAATCCATCGTCGCCAAGATCTTATTGCCCAGCGCGCCCTTATATTTATCGCGGTAATGAATTTTTCTTTCTATCGCCTCGATCACGTTGGAAGAAAAATTGGGCAGTCCCACTTCCTCAAAATAATCCAGGCCTCCCGGACTCAACAGGTTGATCTCTATGAGCTTGTCATCGATAATGTCCAGTCCTACAAAGAATAGCCCGTCCTGTATGATCTTGGGCGCGACGATATCCACTATATCCTGCATGGCCGGAGTAAGCTCGGTAGTTGCTGGGGTCGCGCCTATCGATAGGTTACTGCGAAATTCCCCCTCGCCGGGAACACGTCTCAGGATGCCTTTCTGTCCGTCCTTTACCATGACTTTACCATTGAGCAGGAGCACGCGCACATCACCGTGCTTGACCTGGGGAAGAAATTCTTGTGCGATCACATAGCCGTCTTTGGAGATGGTCTCGATGATCTGGTTGGTATTCTTTTCGTTCTTGTCGATCATATAAACATTCTGACCACCCGATCCTTCCAAAGGCTTGAGCACCATTTTTTCTCCCATTTTCCTATAAAATTCCATCAAGCGATCTTTATCGCGGGTTATGATGCTTTTGGGCTTTATATATTCGGGCAGGGATTCAAAATAGAGCTTGTCGATAAATGCATTTGCGAGGGTATGCGCATCGTTGAGTACAAGCACACCGCTGTCCTGGATCAATTGCCCAAATCCTATTCCCGAAAACTCTGCCCACTGGCGTTCCCCAGATTCTTCGGTGGGATTGTTTCTCAGGAAGAGAACGTCCAGGTCTGTGGAGACTATAGACTCGGTTTTCTTTTCTTGAATGTACTTCAGGGTTTCTTGAGGGGTGCGCTTTTTGGCTGATTTTGAAATCTTGACCGCCTCTATCTCTATGGGACTGTTGCTTTTGAACGTAAAACCGCCCACGCCGCAAACGTACACCTCGTGGTTGCGGTCATGAGCTTCTGTAATCATTCTAACGCTGGTACCGCAGCCTTCCGTGGCTATGGCACTTATAAGAAAGCATATCTTCATTTTTTTATCATTTGAGCAAGGTAGGTGCCTGCGTTTATTTCATTTAATTGATCCTCAAAACAATCCATGTGGAGGTATCTGGGTCTTATAGCGGGAGGAAGTAATATACCGCGTTCTATTAATTCTCGGATGATGTTGACGTGGTGCAGGGCAAATTTTCCCGCAAGCAGTAGTTCCAGATCGCCGCCAGAATTGAGATAGTGTCTCAACTGCACAAATCCCTTTAAATAGATGATATCCTTTAAAAAACCGCCGCCCTGGAACATTCTGGAAACTATATTGAATGCGCGATCCTTGTTGAACCCATAGGTGTTTTTAAGCAGGTCGAACATCTCCCTAAAATCGCACCCCTGCATGAGTGCATCTCCAGCGATCACACGACCAGCAAGCGTTCTCAATCTATTGGGCGTTAAGGAGCCGCATAAAAATTCTGACATCACGGCGATGCCTTCCTGTAAGGTGTCATAATCAGCGAGGCCGGTTCTCAACTGGGTAAGGGGTTGTTTGGATCCATTGTAATAAGTAAGGACATGAGTCCCTATCTCGTGCTGTAACAGGCCGTTTGCCTCGTTGCGGGTAAGCCGGTAATTTTTGGGCAGGTAGAACTCTCCCTGGGAGACCATCATGATGTTGAGGTCTTCCTTGATATGCACCTGACTTTTAAAATCGGGATCCTGTTCTTTAAATAAGTCAAATTCCCGTTGCACTAAATCTTTAAATTCCAGCGATCCTATCAATTGTGAGGGATCTGGTTCCTGTTCTTCGGGAAGGATGGAAAGGATGTCCTCGGCCTCTTTCTTGAGATCTTTTTCCACTCCATGGAACAACCTGATACTACTGTAGAAGAAGTTGCGCGTGCCTCGTTCCTTGAGCATGGAGAGCTGCTTGTCCAGTTCCTCACGCTTCTCACTATAAAGATAGGCCAGCGCGGGATCATCGATTTCATCAATGCGCAGGTTGAACAGCTTGCGCTTTAAACGGTCGGGATCAACCGGTAGCAACCGGTAGTGATATTCGGGAACGTTCTTAAAGCCACTTTCAAAAAAAGTACTGCGTATGTTATTAATATTTACAGGAGCAACTAATAATAATAAGCTGAATGATTCTTCGATCTCTGTAAGTTGTCTATCCAGCTTAAAAACTTCCTTGTGCACATTGCGCTTTCCTATGGCGGTAAAACTGGGAATTCCCGATGAGGTCTGCACCCGTATAAATTCGAATATCGATTTTTGAAGAGCGCGGGAAAAATGATCGCGAAATCTTCTAAAAAATACGGGAAAGAGCACACCGCTCGCGCTGCGATATACCGGTGGTACTTCTATATGAATAAGTGTTGCTCCACATTCTAGAATTTCATCTTTGGAACACGGCAGGTCAGTCATGCCATCCATGGGAACTTCCTCGTTATCCAGGGTAACGCCCAGATAGGGCGCGGACTCACTTACTCGTATGGTATGAAGTTCATGCTTCAAGGCCTCCATTGATGCCGGGAGGCGTGACTCTGGTGCATGGATCTTGAAATCTGTTGAGCCGTGACCGCCACTATATATATCCACTAAGAGAAAAGCGTTGTGCCTACCGATCATTGTATCGCTCAACCGTGTGATCAAAGCGCTGTAATCACACTCAGAATGATCTCCTATTATTAGGTACGATGCGCCACTCTTTACAAGTCGTTTAGTACCTGCATCGTCAACCTTTGTCCTGTAGATAAGTAAGAACGGCAGGGCTGGTTCCAGATGGATAAAGCCCTTACCGGGAATATTCAACATACTGCACAGACCGTTTGAAACGTTCTCTAGCAACTCGGCCAAAATATCTTTTCCTTCCTTATTATCTGATGTGTTGATGGGCAATGGCGTGATGATCTATAGATTTGGGAAACAAATTACTAGATTTTGCCAGAGCTACGGCTCTCTTTATAGTTACTTTAATATTTCACGCATAAAAGGTGGCACTGGTATTAATAGATGTAGGATTGTATATTATCGAGAAGGATTGATGCAATGCCGCTTTCGCGAAAGCGGAACTTCTCAAATCATTATCGTCAAAATTACACGGAACTACTTTCATAGATTTGAAAGGAAACCGCCTCTTCAACTACTAAGCAGGGGTAATTGCAGGGATCAACCTATTAAGACTCAATCCAAATAGTTAAGTGAAATAATGCTTTTCACTATTACGATTGAAATACAGTAGCTTGACTGTTATCTTTGCGGCAAATTAAAAAATTATTCATGAGCGCATTAGTTAAATCATCGCTTGCCAGAAAGTGGATCATGGCACTTTCAGGATTGTTTCTTGTTATTTTCCTGACCCAGCATTTTGTGATCAATATTACCTCAGTAATTGCTCCAGACACCTTCAACTCGTGGTCTCATTTTATGGGATATAACCCGGTGGTTCAGTTTTTATTGCAGCCCATATTATTAGGTGGGTTGATCGTGCATTTTATCATGGGAATTATACTTGAGATACAAAACAATAGAGCAAGACCTATAAAGTACACTAGGTTTGATGGGAATTCCAACTCTACCTGGGTATCTCGCAACATGATTATAACGGGACTTGTGGTACTGGCTTTTTTAGGTCTGCACATGTATGACTTCTGGGCGCACGAGATCGCCTATAAATTTATTTATGCAGATCCCGAGGCTCCTACCCGCTATTATGCTGAAACAGTTCATAAGTTTGAGCCCATCTGGCGCGTAGTACTTTATGTGATCTCATTCATTTTACTTTCCATGCACTTGTGGCATGGTTTCAACAGCTCCTTTCAGTCTATGGGGGCAAAGAGTGTTAATAAGGGCGAGGGTCTCAAGAAATTCTGTTATGCATGGTCGGTGATCATTCCTGCAGGATTTATATTTATCGCATTATTTCACCACATCGTCGGACTACAATAGAACAATATTATGGCAATTCTAGATTCTAAAGTACCTAAAGGACCACTTGATGAAAAGTGGACGTTACATAAAAATACGATCAACCTAGTTAATCCAGCTAACAAGCGTAACATAGATGTTATCGTGGTGGGAACTGGACTTGCTGGTGGATCTGCCGCGGCAACTCTTGCAGAGCTGGGTTATAACGTAAAGACATTTTGTTACAACGATTCTCCACGACGTGCGCACAGTATTGCAGCACAAGGAGGAATTAATGCTGCAAAAAATTATCAAGGAGATGGAGATTCAAACTTCCGCCTTTTTTATGATACTATAAAAGGAGGGGATTACAGGTCTCGCGAGGCAAACGTTCACCGCCTTGCTGAGGTTTCCTCAAACATCATCGACCAGTGTGTGGCGCAGGGAGTTCCCTTTGCCCGTGAATATGGAGGATTATTGGATAACAGATCCTTCGGTGGGGTTTTAGTTTCAAGAACTTTTTATGCCGCTGGACAGACCGGTCAGCAATTATTGCTAGGTGCATATTCTGCGCTTAACAGACAGATCAACCGTGGTAAAGTACAGCCGTTCAACCGTCATGAGATGTTGGATCTAGTGGTTGTGGATGGAAAGGCGCGTGGGATCATCGCAAGAGATTTAGTAACTGGAGAGATAGAAAGACACGGCGCTCACGCTGTTGTAATCGCATCTGGTGGTTATGGAAATGTATTTTTCCTTTCTACAAACGCGATGGGTAGTAATGTGATGGCGGCCTGGAGAACGCACCGTCGTGGTGCCTACTTTGCAAACCCTTGTTACACCCAAATTCATCCTACCTGTATTCCAGTAAGCGGTGAGCACCAGTCTAAGTTAACGCTGATGTCTGAGTCATTGCGTAATGATGGACGCATCTGGGTTCCCAAAAACCTCGAGGATGCAAAAGCCATACGTGAAGGCAAGAAAAAAGGTGTAAACCTCAAAGAGGAAGAAAGAGATTATTATCTAGAACGTCGCTATCCGGCATTTGGTAACCTGGTTCCTCGCGATGTCGCCTCAAGAGCAGCAAAAGAGCGTTGCGATGCAGGTTATGGAGTAAATAAAACGGGTAACGCGGTGTATCTGGACTTTGAAGCTTCCTTCAAACGTTACGGTAAAGTTGAGGCATTGACCCATGGTCATAAGGACGCGTCTGAAGCGGAAATGATCGCACTGGGTAAAAAGGTCATCGAGAAAAAATACGGGAATCTGTTTGATATGTACATGAACATATCTGACGAGAATCCCTATGAAGTACCCATGAAGATTTTCCCGGCCGTACATTACACCATGGGAGGACTTTGGGTAGATTATAATCTGCAGACGACCGTTCCAGGATGTTTTGCAGCAGGTGAGGCCAACTTCTCCGACCATGGCGCCAACCGTCTGGGAGCAAGTGCGCTCATGCAGGGACTGGCTGATGGTTATTTTGTATTGCCTTACACCATAGGTGATTATCTAGCTGATGAGATACGCACCGGAGAAATTTCTACCGAGACTCCCGAGTTTGCTCAGGCAGAAAAAGATACTAAGGAACGCATCGATAAATTGATGAGTGCCGCAGGAACACATTCCGTCGATTATTACCACAAGAAACTGGGACTGATCATGTGGAACAAGTGCGGGATGTCCCGCAACGCCACCGACCTACAGTCTGCGATGGATGAGATCAAGGAACTGAGAGAGGACTTCTGGAAGAACGTCAAAGTTCCAGGTAGCGCAACTACCAAAAACCAGGAATTAGAGAAAGCAGGCCGCGTGGCAGATTTTCTTGAACTGGGAGAGTTATTTGCAAAAGATGCACTGACCAGAGAAGAAAGTTGTGGTGGACACTTCCGTGAAGAATATCAGACCGAGGATGGTGAAGCTATGAGGGATGATGAGAATTTTGCTTTTGTCAGCGCATGGGAGTACAACAAGAATCCACGCGATGCTAAGTTGCACAAGGAAGAGCTCGTTTTTGAGAATGTGGAGTTGAAGACTAGATCGTATAAATAGGTGTCAGTTGATTGGTTATTTGTGTATCAGTTATGGTTAATTGGCAGTTTGTTGGATTGTTGGATTGTTGGAATGATTTTTTAGCTTTCGCGAAAGCTTAGCTATTTTCATGATCAATACAGAATCAGTTAAAAATGGGTTTTTTGAAATGATGTAATGAGTATGTTAGAAGCTTTAAGGATTTAAATTGTTGGAAAAAGGGACGCGAAATAAGAATCCGTCTTTGAAATTTTGAAAGACTTTCCAAATTATGAGAAATATGATCTTACATCACAAATGAGAAGAGCAACCAGTTCAGTCACTCATAATATTGCTGAGGGATATGGTCGTTTTCACTTTCAAGAAAATATTCAGTTTTGTAGAATTGCTAGAGGTTCACTTTATGAATTAATAGATCAAATAGATGCGCGTTAGAAGACAAATATATTACAGCCAAAGTAGCAACACCTATTGAAAAGGATTGTTATGATGTAATTAAAATATTAAATGGTTATATCAATTATTTGAAAAAAGCCAAAACATAATACAGTTAACCATTAACAGTTAACTTTTAACTATATAAGTTATGAAACTTACTTTAAAGATTTGGAGACAGGAAGGTCCTAATGTGAAGGGAAAAATGGTAACCTACCCGCTGGATGGCGTGGATGGTGATATGTCATTTCTTGAAATGATGGATATTCTTAATGAGGAACTGGTAAATAAAGGTGACATTCCCGTGGAATTTGACCATGATTGTCGTGAGGGAATCTGTGGTTCCTGCAACATGATGATCAACGGTGAGCCGCACGGCCCGCAAAAGTTGACCACTACCTGCCAGTTGCACATGAGAAAGTTTAATGATGGTGATACCATAACCATTGAACCCTTTCGGGCTAAAGCCTTTCCCGTGATCAAGGATCTGATCGTAGATAGATCTTCTTTTGATAGAATACAGCAGGCCGGTGGTTACGTCTCTGTAAATACTTCAGGAAATACTCAGGATGCGAACTCTATTCCCATTGAAAAGTCCAAGGCTGATGAAGCCTTTCATTCAGCGACCTGTATAGGTTGTGGTGCTTGTGTTGCAGCATGTAAAAATGCCAGCGCCATGTTGTTTACCAGTGCAAAAATATCACAGTTTGCACTACTTCCCCAAGGTGAGGTAGAAGCAACCATGCGCGTGCAAAACATGGTACGCCAGATGGATGAAGAAGGATTTGGTAACTGCACAAACACGGGAGCTTGCATGGTAGAATGTCCTAAAGGGATCAAACTAGAAAACATAGCAAGAATGAACCGCGAGTACCTCATTGCAGAGACGGTAGGCTAGATTATAGCTTGTGTTATATATTGAAAAATCCGCAATCATAGCATGGTTGCGGATTTTTCTATTTTAGAGTTTTATCTACATTTTTACCTCAAGCAGCAATTTCTTGCTTACATAGGTGGGATTTTATGTTCATCATGGAAATGACCCGCAAATCCATTTACTGAACTATTTGGGATTTAAAAGCTAATTCGATGGTCTTTTTACGTTCTAATAAATCATTCTCCATTTCCCACGGTCACCATTTTTTGGTAGTGAGGAGGCTTGTTGCTCAACCTCACTCCTGGGGTTACCCTGCCTTGAGTACCTGCTTGGAAAAAGGTATAGGGATAGGCGATCTCACGGGAGCTGGCCTTATCTAATTTCAAAAGTAGCTCGCTGGGAATATTAAAGTCCAAGGCTTTCATATTGGCTTTGATCTGGGTCATTTTTGTTGCTCCTATAATAACACTGGCAACATTGGGCTGGTTTGCGGTCCAGTTGATCGCCACGCTCGCCATGGGCTGGTTGATCTCCTCACTGACTTCATGGAGTGCCTTCACTATGTTCCAGTTGCGCTCATTATCCTTGGAAGATACCTCACCACCGTTTTTTGTAATGTGCTTGAGCCTTCCCTCAACATCTTGCTGGGAGTCTATGCCCGGTTTATATTTGCCCGACAATAGACCACCGCCCAGTGGCGACCATGCCATAATACCTGCATTTGTGTACTGGCCCAGGTCGATGTACTCGTTCTCTATCGTTCTTTGAATGAGCGAGTATTCCAGTTGGAGGGCAGACAAGGGTTCATAGTTGAGATGCTGGGCCAGGGACTGGGCGCGAGAAGCATACCAGGCGGGTACGTTTGAAAAGGCGATATGTAGAATCTTGCCCTCGCTCACAAGATCATTGAGCGTGCGCATGACCTCTTCAACAGGCGTAAATAGATCCCAGCAATGTAGGATGTAGAGATCTATATAATCTGTCTTGAGTCTCGTTAGAGACTCCTCCAGGGTTCTTCTTATGTTTTTTCTTGAGTTGCCACCACCATTAACATCTTTACTTTTACTGGTATTGAAGGTAAACTTTGTTGCAAGTACGATCTCGTCACGATTTTTGCGCGCGTGCATAAAATCTCCTATAAAACTCTCGCTGCTGCCATTAGTGTACATATCTGCGGTATCGACAAAGTTCCCGCCCTTGTCCAGGTAGTAATCAAAGATTTCTTCTGCTTCCCCTTTTGCATTTCCCCATCCCCATTCCTGCCCAAAGGTCATGGTTCCCAGTGCCAGTCGGCTCACCCGCAATCCCGAGTTTCCCAGGATGTAATAATTATTGATGCTCATGATATATGTTTAGGATTTAAAAATAGTTACGCTTTCGCGAAAGCAGCACTAAAACCATCCCAAAGTTAACCATTGTGATCCAGAAAGTACTGGCTCAATAATTGTTACTTTTACTGGTAATGAAATTATACAAGAACAGCCTGCGCAACCGTATTTTTTTCTCCATGATCTTATTGACGTTGATCGCCAGTATTCTGATCGCGGGAATGTCCATCTACCAGTTCAGTGAGCAGGCGCGGGATTACCACGAGGAGCGATTGCTGCGCAAGGAGCAGACCATAAGGGAAAGTATCACCTACACGTTGCGCAAAACCGATTTTGTGGTCAACACTAAAAATCTGCCCTTTATTTTTAGGGAGAAGGAAGAGATCAATAAAGTGAGCAACCTGCATGGAATGCCCGTCCACATGTACGATCTTCAAGGAGAGCTTCTACTTAGTTCCCGCTCAGATTTTATCACGGATTCCATCCAGAGAAAAATCGATCCCCTGATAATGGACAGCCTAAGGAAATCCAATGATCGCAGATACACTTTTAGACTTGATAAAAACGGAGTAAAATTTAGGTCCAGCTACACATTTATAACCGATAACCAGTTTAAAAACATAGGAATTCTAAACCTAGATTACGTTGAAAATGATGACTTTATAGAGCACGAACTGGAAGAATTTTTACAGCGTCTGGCACTGGTGTATCTATTGATGTTTGTGATTTCCATAATCCTCGCGTATATACTGTCCAAGTATATCACTAAATCCATAAGAAATATAAGCGACCGTTTAAAAGAGCTCAATCTTGCAAAAAGAAACCAGCACATCCTTATCGATAGCTCGGGAAGTGAGGAGATCAACACACTGCTGGATTCCTACAACGATATGGTGGATAAACTGGAAGAAAGTGCCGTACTGCTCGCGACCAACGAGCGGGAACAAGCCTGGCGCGAAATGGCCAAACAGGTGGCCCACGAGATAAAGAACCCCTTAACCCCTATGAGGCTTACCGTACAAAGTTTTGAACGCAGGTTTGATCCCCTGGATCCAGAGGTAGGTACAAAACTTAGGGAGTATTCTAATACGCTTATAGAACAGATCGACGTCATGAGCAACATAGCCAGCGCATTTTCAACCTATGCGAGCATGCCGGCTCAAAAAAATGAGCAGACCGATGTTCCCATGGTAACGCAACTGGCACTTGATATATTTAATGAAAATTACATTGAATACACGGAAGATGCGAGTTCATTGATGACAATTTTTGACCGAACGCAATTGATACGGGTGATCACCAACCTCGTAAAAAATGCCCAACAGGCAACGGCAGATGGCAGGGACTCCAGAATTCTGGTTGCAGTAAGCCATGATGACGATCACATCTTTATCAAAGTTTCAGACAATGGTACGGGAATACATCCTGATCATGTCCACAAGATATTTGAACCTAAATTCACCACCAAAAATAGCGGTATGGGACTGGGACTTGCCATGGTAAAACAGATCGTGGAAAACTTTAATGGCGAGATAAGCATGAGTACGGTTTATGGTCAAGAGACAACCTTTACCGTAAAATTACCGCTTGTTACTGCTTAACATATATTCAGATATATTTTTGTTACAATCCTTTATTTTTGCAGTTCACATTCAAGCATTTCTTTATGAGCAATATATTAATCCACACAGACAATCACATTTCTACGATCACTATAAATAGACCTGATAAGCTCAATGCGCTCAACAGGGATACTATAATGGAACTGAGCGAGGCAATAGATGCCGCAGAGTCAGATAACGATGTGCGTGTGATCATCATCACAGGTTCTGGAGAGAAGGCTTTTGTGGCAGGTGCGGACATTAGTGAATTTGCCCATTTCAATGAAAGTGAGGGCAAAGAGCTCGCCGCAAGAGGTCAACGTTTACTTTTTGACAAAATCGAGAATTGTAGCACACCAGTTATCGCTGCGGTCAATGGATTTGCGCTGGGCGGCGGTCTGGAACTGGCCATGGCCGCACATTTTAGAGTAGCTAGCGGTAATGCACAGCTAGGTCTTCCAGAAGTTTCACTGGGCGTCATTCCTGGTTATGGTGGTACTCAACGCCTGCCGCAACTGGTGGGAAAGGGCCGTGCCATGGAAATGATCATGACCGCGGGAATGATCAATGCTGGAACGGCGCATGAATACGGGTTGGTAAACCATGTGGTCACCATAGAGGATCTGATGCCTACCTGTTTAAAGATCGCCGGTAAGATCATGAGAAACAGTAGTGCCAGTCGCCATAAGCGCAGCTATAGATGCGGTCAATGCAGGTTTTGCAGAGGGAGTGATGGTTGGAACGGCGCATGAATACGGGTTGGTAAACCATGTGGTCACCATAGAGGATCTGATGCCTACCTGTTTAAAGATTGCCAGTAAGATCATGAGAAACAGTCCAGTCGCCATAAGCGCAGCTATAGATGCGGTAAATGCAGGTTTTGCAGAGGGAGTTGATGGCTATGAGGTAGAGATAGAATGCTTCGGCAGTTCATTTGAAACCGCAGATTTTAAAGAAGGTACAGACGCTTTTTTAAATAAAAGAAAGGCTCAGTTTTAACAGGATTTCGGTATTCTTTTAGACTGATCGTTGGGTGTGCGATGTGAAATTCATCAATTGATGGCTCTCAATGATTTTGTGGTCGTGTTTCGCTTTCGCGAAAGCGAAAAGAAAGCAAAAATCAATAATATTTCAAATACTTTAATCAATTCTAATCAAAGAGAACTGCAATTGGGATAGGATTTAATGTGAAGATCATAGAAACAGTCCAGTCCCATAATGCAGCTATAGATGCGGTCAATGCAGGTTTGAGAGGGAGTGGATGCTATGAGGTAGAGATAGAATGCTTCGGCAGTTATTGAAACCGCAGATTTAAAGAGAGAAGTACAGCTTTTTAAATAAAAGAAAGGCTCAGTTTTAACAGGTTACGGTATTCTTTAGACTGATCGTTGGGTTGCGATGTAAAATTCATCAAATGATGGCGCAATGATTTTGTGGTCGTGATTTCGTGGAACAATCTGCAACATTAATTTAAGAGTTCCACATCCTTGTTATAAATATTTACCTATTTAAACACACTAATGTTGATAGGTTTTAATTCATTCAATACGATTAAGTTAAGGCACAAATATTTGCCTATTTAAACACTACTGTTGTCGGTTGTAATTCATTCAATACGATCAAGTTAAGGGTGGTGTTCGGGTAATTAGGTTTTCCGTATCACTTATTTGATAGAGGGGCAAATTGATTGTAAGTAGCTTAAGTTTATTATTTACAAAAACCTGTGCACAAAAAAATCCGTTTTCTTTTGAAAACGGATTTTAAATAAACTTTAAATAACTAATTAAGCTATAGAAACTCTTTTGAATCCTACAACAGCAGCTCCTTTAGATTCTACATATTGGGCAACCGTGTGTTTGTCGTCCATAATAAAATCTTGATCAAGCAATGCCTGCTCTTTGTCAAGGCTAGAGTTATCAGCAATGTAACGGTCCAGCTTACCTGGAATGATACGTTCCCAGATAGATTCTGGTTTACCTTCAGCAGTTAGTTCTTGCTCGTAGCGAGTTTTTGCAGCTGCGATAGCTTCATCGGTAAGTTGGGCTCTAGAAATAAATTCTGGAACATTTTTTTGTGGCTTACCTAGGCGACCTAATTCTATATTATCCTTTTCGATAGCAGCGATGCGAGCTTCAGTTTCAGCCTGTATAAAAGAAGGCTCAAAATCTTTGTATGAAAGCGTAGTAGCTCCCATAGAAGCAACTTGCATGGATACTGATTTTGCTACTTCTTCTGCATTATCACTTTTGGTCGATAAAGCGGTCAGAGCACCGATCTTGTTACCGTGTACATAAGAACCTACAAACGGAGCCTCGAGTACCTCAAAACCACCTATTTCTAATTTCTCACCGATTACACCTGTCTGCTCGACAAGTTTTTCTTCAACCGTCATGTTGCCCATAGTAGAGGCAAGTAGCTCTTCTTTATTATTACAGGTCAGTGCGTTTTCACCGATCTTGTTAGCTAGTTCAACATAAGAATCATTTATCGCTACAAAGTCAGTCTCACAGTTTAATGAAAAGACAACTCCTCTAGTATTATCATCGTTGATTTTTGCAATAACAACTCCTTCAGAGGTATCACGATCAGCGCGCTTTGCAGCTACTTTCTGACCTTTTTTTCTAAGGATGTCGATTGCTTTATCAAAGTCACCATCAGCTTCTACAAGGGCCTTTTTACAGTCCATCATACCAGCACCGGTGGTTTTTCTCAATTTTCCTACTTCAGCGGCGGATATTTTTGCCATTTTAATAAGTTTTTATTCTAGTTTCCCAGAGTTATTTATTCTTCTTCATCTTTGGCCTTGGCTTTTTTGCCTTCGGCTTTCTTGGTTTTTGCTGCTGCTTTCATATCATCAGCTTGCTCCTCAGCATTTTTTTCAGTCTTGCGATCCTGGTGTCCAGCAATGATTGCATCAGTTGCCGCTTTCACGATAATGTCTATGGATTTAGATGCATCATCATTAGAAGGGATGATATAATCGATATCACGAGGGTTTGAATTGGTATCGGCCATTGCAAAAATAGGAATACCTAGTTTCAAAGCTTCTTTAACCGCGATGTGCTCACGTACCGTGTCAACGATAAAAAGTGCAGCTGGCATACGGGTCATTTCAGAAATAGAGCCTAAGTTCTTTTCTAATTTTGCACGCATACGATCTACTTGAAGACGTTCTTTTTTGGATAGGGTCTCGTAACGACCATCCTTTTTCATACGATCTACAAGAGCCATTTTCTTAACCGCCTTACGGATGGTTACAAAGTTGGTAAGCATTCCACCAGGCCATCTTTCAGTGATGTAGGGCATGTTTGCATTACCTGCATGATCTGCTACGATATCCTTTGCCTGCTTCTTAGTCGCGACAAAAAGAACCTTACGTCCAGAAGCTGCAATCTTGCGTAGTGCTGTGGTTGCTTCTTCCAGCTTTGCAGCTGTTTTATAAAGATTGATAATATGGATCCCGTTACGTTCCATATAGATGTAGGGAGCCATGTTGGGATCCCACTTACGGGTAAGGTGACCGAAGTGGACACCCGCGTCAAGTAATGACTTGACTTCTGTGTTATTTGCCATAATTGTTAGTTTACGTTCTGTCGATAGCAATAAATGAGTGGTTGTATCACAACAAGCGACACGCGCCTCATTTATTTAGATGCTAAACTTAGCTCTGGCGGCAACCAGGCGTGACAGCAAATTAAAAATAAAAAAAGAACAAATCCCGCTCCTGTAATAATGGAAGCGGGATGTGATATTGAATATTATCGTTTCGAGAATTGGAATTTCTTTCTCGCTTTCTTTTGACCAAATTTCTTACGCTCAACCATCCTAGGATCGCGAGTCATAAGACCTTCAGCTTTGAGTAAAGGTTTATTTTCTTCATCTATGGCAACGAGTGCTCTAGAAATTGCAAGTCTTACTGCCTCTGCCTGACCAGTAATACCACCACCGTTAACGCTGGCGATTACATTGTAGGCTCCAGTAGTTTCAGTTAGTGCAAAAGGCTGAGTAACCTTGTACTGAAGCTGTCCTGTGGTAAAGTAGTTCTTGTACTCTTTTTTGTTAATTGTAACGCTACCGTCTCCTTCACTAAGGTAAACACGGGCAACGGCAGTTTTTCTTCTACCTATTTTGTGTAATGTTTCCATATTATACTACCTCGTTGAGATTAATTGTTCTAGGTTGTTGTGCTTCTTGGTTGTGCTCAGCACCATTGTACACTTTAAGATTGCGGAAGATCGCGCTACCTAACTTATTCTTAGGCAACATTCCCTTGATTGCTTTTTCAACAACTCTTGAAGGATCTTTGTCAAAAAGCTCACGAGCAGTTAAACTACGCTGTCCACCTGGATATCCAGTGTGTCTGATGTAGGTCTTGTCGTTCCACTTGTTACCACTCAACTGAATTTTATCAGCGTTGATAATGATTACATTGTCACCACAATCTACGTGAGGAGTAAAGTTAGTCTTGTACTTGCCTCTCAAAAATTTGGCAGCGATGGAGGACATGCGTCCCAAAGTCTGTTCAGCCGCGTCTATCAGTACCCAATCCTTGGTCACTGTTGCGCTGTTTGCTGAAACCGTTTTATAACTTAAAGTATTCACCTTGATAAATTTTAATTCTTGTCTGATTTTACTAACTAAAATCGGGCTGCAAATGTAATCTTTTAAATTTGATAGACAAGCGGTAGTAATTAAAAAAATATTCTTTTTGTTTTTGGAACTGCTTGGTTCACTTTACTAATTGTAATTAAGATGTGATAATCGGTAATACATTTTTACTAATTTTAATGTGTCGCGTAAAAGTTTTTCTTGAAATTGCTGCATTTAAAAATCAGCTTACAATGCTACTGCAAGTAAACTTAACCGCTCTAGACTTGGCGGTAGTAGTATTGTTCAAGCATGGAATTAGCAAAACATTCAATTGAAATTGATTATTTTCACTGACACTCAGGTATGTTATAAATCCCGTCCCAGTTGAAATCCAATTATCACAGCAATTAATAATATTATACAAGAACATGGCCTTTAAATACTCTATCTGTCATCCTGAAAAACAGGATATTGAATACTGCGGCAATCCAATATCTGCGGATAAAGTTCTAGAACTGGCAAGAAAGCATGAATGGCTCAATTTATTGCATTTTTCAAACAGTTTGAATGAAGATCAAATTCATTACAGTCCGTCCCTAGATTTTACCCATCTTGAAAACGGAAGAAGCTTTTGTCTAACTGCGGGTTTTGGTAAAAACAAAGAACTGGAGTTTTCATTATGGTATCACAGGCCAAAAAAGATTAAAGTGTTGTTTGGTTTATTGGGAAAGGAGGAAAGAATGGTGACTGATGATTATTGGTCAGTAAGCTTTGAAGAAGCTATGAATTACCTAAGATTTTTTGTTGACGAGGATTATTCCGCGATTGAGCAATTATATTCCAAATAGGTGCAAATACAAACTTTAGATATCAAGTAATTGGTTGTCTTGCTATAGCTTCACTTAATTGTGATGGGTTGTTTTCTTTATTTCCTTTTGTAAATAATTGGTTCCGAAAAGTCATTGGAACTATAAACAAAATTATTAAAGGAAATTTCATGCCCATCACTGTCTAATGATGGAATTGCCCACGTTAAGTGTTGTTGTTGATTGTAAAATTTAAACATTCCATCCACTCCGCCCGTTTCCCAAGTTCCAGAAGGATCCAGATTCAATTTATTGGTCTGACACGAATTGTAAGTGCCGTTTTTAAATAAAATGATCGTAGCACCTTTGTTTGATTTAGCAGTATAAACTCCAGCATAATCTTCCATTTGGCTCTTATTCTGAGCAGGTATGAAAACGGTGTAAAATAAAATAAGAATTCCCAATGACCCGGCTGGTATTAAGCTTAGTCCAAGCGCTAACTTTTTGATCATCGATGATTTTATAATAAAACCAACGATCAGTAAGATCAGTATTAGAAAGCTAAAAAATAGAGCTATAGCTATAAGCAAAATGAAAAAAATGCTTTCCATCGGAAGTTCTAGACCCTATGAAAGAATAGTTTAGAAAGAATAAACAACTTCCAGTTTATAATCCTCCAGTGATTTTTCAGCCTTTTCGATATCCTCTGTAAAGCCTAATATATAGCCACCACCGCCAGAGCCACATAATTTGAGGTAATAATCACCACTATCGAGTCCTTTTTTCCACAGGTCGTGAAATTGGTTCGGTATCATGGGCTTAAAATTGTCGAGAACAATTCCTGAGAGTTTTTTTACATTGCCAAATAGTCCCTTCATATCGCCGCGCAGGAAATCCTCCACACACATATCCGTGTATTTTACAAATTTATCCTTGAGCATGGCACGGAAACCTTCCTGCTTCATGCTTTCCATAAAGATGTTTACCATGGGGGCGGTTTCACCTACCATTCCAGAGTCCAACAAGAAAACGGCTCCCTTGCCACCTACCGCTTGGGAAGGAATTCCCGCGGGTTCAATATCTTCACTGCTGTTTATTAAAATGGGTAAGCTCAAATAGGAATTTAATGGATCCAGACCCGAACTTTTACCGTGGAAAAAGCTCTCCATTTTGCCAAAAATATCTTTAAGGGTCAATAGTTTTTCCCGGGTCAGGTTTTCAAGAACGGTAATCTTCTCCGTAGCATATTTATCGTAGATCGCCGCGACCAGCGCGCCGCTGGAACCTACACCATATCCTTGCGGTATGCTGGAGTCAAAGTACATTCCCGCTGCGACATCCTCGTTGAGTGATGCAATGTCAAAAGATGGAAAGGCTGTTTCATTCCTGGATAATTCTTCAATATAAGCGGCAAAGCGCTCCAGGTTCTTATTGGATCGGGCAGTCTCATCAGTGTGGTGATCACTAATTTTGAGCGCTCCCATATAAAAATTATACGGTATGGAAAGTCCTTTAGAGTCTTTGATGATCCCATATTCTCCGAAGAGTAGGATTTTAGAATAAAATAGAGGTCCTTTCATGGGTTATAGCTTTTTGGCGCCACCGCCTACTTGGTCGCAAATATAGGCAGAGTTATCACAATATGCGGCTAATTTGCTTTTAACCAGTTCCTCAACTTCTTTTTTATGTTTTTCAGGATATAATAGATGAACATTTGCACCCGCATCTAGTGTAAAGCAAACTGGAATTTCAGTCGCTTTTCTAAAAGCCCATATTTCTTCGATAATGGAAAGCGTGTTGGGCTTCATTAGGATAAAATAGGGGTGGGAGGTCATCATCATTGCATGGAGTGTCAGTGCCTCGCTCTCAACAATTTTTATAAAAGTGGGAATGTCGCCACTGGCAAGAGCTTCCTTGATGATAGTGATGTTATCGTGCGCCTGTTCAAATCTTGCGGGTGCAAATGGGTGGCCGTTCATGAGCTCATGTCCCACGGTAGAACTGACCTCTTTTTTGCCTTTATCTACAAGAAGGATGGTGTCCTGATAATCCTTAAAGGTTTCATGTAAAATTGCACTTGCATCGACACCATAAAAATTATTGCTCTCGGTAAAATCTGCATGTGCTCCCCATACCACCAGACTTCCTGCAACACTGCGACAGGCACTACCAGAGCCTAGTCTTGATAAAAAGGACGTTTTATCAAGATCCATTTCACTAGTGGTAAGCTGGGCGTCCATATCCATGATACAAGAGCTTAGAGCAGCCATACTACTCGCGCTACTTGCAATACCTGAGCTGTGCGGGAACGTGTTTACCGTTTCAATGGAAAAGTTATACTGGGTGACCCAGGGGCAATAATCCTTGATACGCTGGAAATAGGACTTGATCTTTGGCTCAAAACTGGGCTTTTTCTCGCCATCGTATAAAATACTAAAGTTGTGGTCCCCTTTTCTGGCGGTTACCGTGGTAATCGTTCTACAAGAATTTAAGGTAAGGCTTATGGACGGGTTTGCAGGCAGTTGAACCTCCTTTTTGCCCCAGTATTTGACCAGTGCGATATTAGAGGGAGCCTCCCACGATGCGGTCATAAATTCCTTTAGGTCAGTTGGCGGCAAGCCTTTAAATCGTTCTTCCACAGGTTGGTTTTTATGCTACAAATATATCTATTTCAGCACCTTTAAAAGTTAATGAATATAAAAGTGATGCAGGCAAATTTTATGGAGCAGGATGATTTTGAGGAGTCAGCTTTCGCGAAAGCGGAACTATCAACAACCACTTTACCATGAAGTAAAAACTATGGATGTAACAAACCAGATCAACAAACGTCCAATGGATAGCCGTATTTTTAACCGTTCAAAGTTTACACGATAATATGCTCATCTACCTAAGGGTTCTCAAGGAAAGTTTCTTTTTTGCGATCAACGCACTGCGCACTAATCTACTGCGCACCTTCCTATCGTTGCTGGGGGTTACGATCGGTATTTTTGCGATTATCGGTGTTCTTGCTGCAATTGATTCTCTTGAAAGCGAGATCAAGGATGGACTTAGCACTCTGGATATAAGTACGATATACGTTCTGCGCGTATCATTTGGCCCGACCGAGTTGGAGCCGTATCAATACGAGAATTTCCCCAATGTTTCCTACGATGAGTTCCAGATGTTGCAGCGCAGCATGCCAGATATAGGCGCTATGACCTTCACGATGTTCTCCAGTCCAGAAAATATAAATTTGAGGATCGTACCGCAACTGGAGTGAACGTCATTCCAGGCACTGAGAGCTACTACGATCTTGAAAAGATAAAGATCGAAGAAGGGCGTTTCTTCAATGAATCAGAATCAAACAGCGGCAGCCCAGTCCTGGTGATAGGAAGCGAGATCGCGAACAGCCTCTTTGGCGAGGGACAAGCCGTGGGCCAGCGGGTAAGGTTGTATGGCAATCGTTTTACGGTAATAGGAGTGATGAAAAAGGAGGGACAGGGAACCCTCGGACCTTCCAAAGACGGGTCTGTATTTGTGCCTGTCAATTTTGTGCGTAGGATCTATGGAGATAATAATAGAGCCAAAGTTACCGCACTCATCCTTAAACCAAAGGAAGGCGTGGACCAAGACGAATTTATAGCCACGCTGGAGCAAAGACTGCGCAATTATCGAGGTCTCAAAACGGATGAAATAAGTACCTTTTTCATAAATCCATTAAAGGGTTTTGCAGATTTTCTCGATCAAGTAACGGGTACGCTGACCATAATAGGTGTTATAATTTCTGGATTTTCTATGCTGGTGGGCGGTTTTGGCATCGCAAACATCATGTTTGTAAGTGTAAAGGAACGCACCAACCTTATAGGAATCCAAAAGTCCCTGGGAGCAAAAAACCGATTTATTCTTTCCCAATTCTTATTTGAGGCGATTATTTTGGCACTTATTGGTGGGCTGTTTGGGCTGTTCTTTGTCTGGCTGGGAACGTTAATCGCCAGTAATGCTACCGAGGATTTTACCTTCACCCTTTCCACTGAAAATATAATCCTGGGCGCAAGTGTCAGCGCGATCATAGGACTCATTGCCGGGATCATTCCCGCGATAGTTGCCTCAAGAATGGATCCCGTGGAAGCGATACGGACTGGAATGTAAAAAGCTTTAAACTGAACTGAGGTAAACTCGAATTTGAACTTGAACTCGGAAAAAAACTAAACCTAAAATTCCTTGAAAATATACTTAAAACCCCATCGCTAGGTGGGTGGAAAGATTTATGAGGTATATTCTTGCAATCCACTTTGAAACTGAATTCAAAAACACATTCTATTTCATATTTCATAGGAATAAGCAGCTCCTCGCCCTGGCCAGGCGAGGACAGATTTGACAGCTTTGCTGTAAAATCAGGACTGGTGGTGTGGGTGTTGGAACAAGTTTCACGAGATGGTGCGTTGTCAAGAATTTTATCAAGAGTTCCCACACTGCATTAACCTATCCGAATTTGTTGCTATCGCGCCAAATCCACCTTTCCTTGAAAAGGAAAGGAGCCTTTCACCCTCTTGGAGGGTTTGATGCTGTTGCATTTTTCTTTTCTTTGGTTTTATTTTAGTGGGCTAAATCCAAGGTTTCTTTAAAGGGAAAGGAGTCGTTTCACTCTTTTGGAGGGTTTGATGCTGGTGCATTTTGCTTTTCTATCGCTTTTATTTTAGCGGGCTAAATCCACGGTTTCTTGAAAAGGAAAGAAGCCTTTCACCCTCTCGGAGGGTTTGATGCTGGTGCATTTTGCTTTTCTTTCGTTTTATTTTAGCGGGCTAAATCCACGGTTTCTAGAAAGGGAAAGGAGTCGTTTACTCTTTTGAAGGGTTTGATGCTGGTGCATTTTGCTTTTCTTTGGTCTTTTTTAGCGGGCTAAATTTATAGTTTTTGAAAAGGTAAAGAAATCGATGGTCGTTTTCACATTATTTTGATCTGAATACCGCAGCAAGGCTTTTATCATTTTTAAAGTTTTAGTTTTGTTTTATGCAACAACCTGATTCCACACTACATTTTTCAGCTAATGGCAAGTTTTTAATTTCGGGAGAATATGCGGTGCTTGATAATGTGTCCGCGCTTGCTGTTCCCTTGAAGTTGCAACAACATCTGGAGATTACAACCTTTGATAATAAGGAGATCCACTGGAAAAGCTATGATGGTGATGGATCGCTGTGGTTTGAGTTGGTTACAGACTGTACGGATCTTTTTGGGTCGCATATCTATAAGGATCCCATCGCAGTAAAACTGGCCCAAATTCTACGCACGGCAAAAAAACTACAACCAGATTTTAAAGTGGATCAGGGATTTGCAGCAGTCACCCGATTGGATTTCAATAGGAAATATGGCATGGGAACAAGTTCTACGCTCATTTCCCTGATTTCTCAATGGACTGGCTGCGATCCTTATGAATTGCAGTTTGAATGTTTTGGTGGAAGTGGTTACGACATTGCCTGCGCGACCGCCCAGCAGGCATTGATCTATAATTACAACGACGCAAACCCCATCGCAAAACTTGTGCGCTTTGATCCACAAATCAAGGATCAACTGTTTTTTGTGTACCTCAACCAAAAACAGAACAGCCGCGACTCCATTGCCAGCTTTGATAAAAGCAAGTTGACTCCTGATAAAAAGATGGTTTTGGAATCAATGCCCGCTAGATTTATTGACGCAAGTAAAAAACTTGAAGATTTCAATGCGATCATTCACGAGCATGAAGAGCTCATATCAGGTCTAGTAAGTTTAGAGCCTGTAAAATCCCGATTGTTTCCAGATTTTGAGGGCGCAATTAAATCCCTGGGCGGCTGGGGTGGAGATTTTGTTATGGCGACGGGTGGTATCGTAGAACGTAAATATTTTGAGAACAGAGGTTATGACGTCATTCTGGAATGGGATGATGTGGTGATGAATAATCAGTAAAAAATATTTTTATGGTGTGGGGTCAGCTTTCGCGAAAGCGTTAAATCGATCATCCTTCTATACGCTTCAAAAAGTTCATGTTAGAACAAAGTTTTATAACTTAGTAGTTATAATCCATTTACCATGAAGCGACTTACCCTTCTGTCATTATTTTGCTGTTTATCTCTTTGCGCACAGACTAATTTTCAGATCTTGGATCGGGAAGACAGCAAGCCTATTGCAAATGTGCTCATATATTTTGGCGACCAAAATTCTACCTATTCAGATGGTGGAGGTCGGGTAATTATACCTGAAGAATTTACTGTAGATGCAATTACTGCAGTTGCGCATGGCTATCAGCAACTTACAATTACCAAAAGCGCCATGGAAGACAACACGATTTTCTTGATAAAAACAGATCAACTACTCCCAGATGTGGTTGTTAGAAAGGCAAAGAAAGAAAAGATCGTAAAACACAAAGCGCGGTCTAATGGAGGTATATTTAGTGGAGTAGGTCATTTGCACGGTATAGAGTATGGCGTGTATCTTACCTAAGGAGGATCGTGACTCTAACGTTCAATTGCTACATATAACGGTAGGAGTCCACTCCAAAACCGGCGATTGGAAAAGGTCTGGAAAGGACTTCAAAAACCAAACTGAGCTACAAAAACGAAGAAATAAAGGCGTGCGTGTCTATAAAAAGAAACTAGATTTTACCTACCTCTACGAGATCAATTTTTACCATATCTTAAATGACACGGTTTTTAATCGGATTAAACTACCACCAAAATATATCGTTGTTAGCGACGACCAAAAGCTGTACGAACTTGACCTTATCTCCGATAGATTATTTGCCGACGATAATGGTATCATGGTAGGTATTAAAAATATGGGTCCTTGCGACGAGCTGGGAAATATTTTACCTATTCCTAGATATTTGCCCAACGATTTTATAGCACCTGACGGCAGGAAAATAAAACAATACTACGATCAGGAAAATGTGCCACAACTGTACCTAACAAGATACAAAAAGGATAAATCCATAGTATTCAAAAATTACCACAATAATGGTGATAGCAAATTTGTAAAATTGGAAGGCGGTTATCTAGGTGGTCTTGTAGGAGGTGCTCAAAATCAAATAGGTCTGGGATACAAACTCAAAATCATTACCTACTAAACAAAAAAAAGTGCCGTCCAATGGACGGCACTTTTTTACTTTCTAATTAAAAAGATCCTAATAGAAATCAGCTCTGTTATCTTCTATATCAGCAGATTTTTTTAGCGCTTCTACGAGTTTTGAAGTGGATTGATTTGCAGATCTTGTGGCAACTTCCCTAGCGTTTACCGAGTAGTTTTCAAGATCGGCCGCATTTTCTATACCGGTAACTTTTACTACAAAGATTCCGTTTTCTCCCTTGATGGGTTTTGAGGTCTTGTTCATTTCCAGTCCAAAGACGGTTCCCACGACTAGTGGCTCTTCTCCAGGACCTGGAATAGTTGGGTTTTTACGATTCACGGCACTTGCAGTCTTGACCGCTTGACCTTGTGCTTTTGCAATCTCGTTAAGATCGGTCTTTGTGATCTTGTCCATCAGCATTTTTGCCTTTTTCTCTTTTCTGAGAATAGGGGTTACCGTTGCGCTGGCTTCTTGGGTGGTCATTGTTCCCTTCTCACGCTGTGCATTGAGCTTTACGATTACATATCCTTCAGTAGTTTCAAAACGTTCCACATCACCTATCTCACGATCGTTTTCAAATGCCCATTTTACAATACTTCTGTTCTTCTTGATACCCGGCAGGCTCTCATCAAGGGACTTTAATTTATTTACGGGAGTCGCAGTAACGTTGTATTCTTTTGCAAGAGCCGTAAAATCTCCAGTTCTCTGCCGCTTGTTGAAATTTAACCGACTTGGTAAATAATTCCTTACTCGTTTGTTTGGAAGAGCTTACCTTGTTTGCAATGGTTGCCAGTTTTACTTGATCCAGTGGGCTGGTAGCGTCATCGATACTGATTATATGGTAGCCAAAAGTGGACTCTGCAATACCGATGCTTCCCTTATCATTTTCATAAAGGAAATTTCTATAGCCCTCTGCCAGGTTTTGTGCATTTTTGGTATAAACGGTCCAGCCTAGATCTTCACCTTTTGCGATCTCCGTATTTTCTTTGAAATAGTCAAATTGTTTATCAAAGCCTGCCTTTGTACCTCCCATAACAGCCAGGATGCTGTCGGCAAGTTTTTTGGCTTCCTCATTGTTGCGGGTTGCAGTAGAGCGTTGGGCTCCTGCATAGGATACTAAAATGTGCCTGTTCTGTACACTGTCCATGATCGTCTTTCTATCCTCAACAAGGGTAAGCTTCATGTACTCACCATCTTCATAGGGACCAAAAACGGCACCTTTTTCAAGACTGCCTCCCGCAGATTTTACCGCTGGACTAAGTTTATCCACCACCTGGTACAATTCATTATACGGCTGGTCAGAAAAGCGGTTTACATAATTCTGTTTATCATCAGCATTTGCAAATGATTTGATCTGCTCCGTTTTTTTGGTATTGACGTTGTAGGTGGAGTTATCCAGTGATTTTCTAAGGTTTAGCTTAGTTTTGATCTCATTCTTGTCAGCGTCCGAAGCTTCATCCTTAAAGACGACAAAAGTGATATCACGCTGCGCCTCAGACTCAAAACGGTCCTTGTGGTCATTGATGTACTTCTGGATTTCTCCAGAGCTTACTTCAACTGTCGAGTCAACAATAGTACTGTAGGGAAGGTACACATAGCTAAAACTACGGTTGTCGTTTGCCATACGGTACTCCATCTCGCCCTCTGCGTTTGTGCCTATGATGCCAGACTTCAATAGATTGAAGAATCGTTCCTGTTTAAGACTGTTTGCAACACTTTCTATATAATCGCTCCATCCCGTAGGATTGGTAGTCTGTAATTGATTGACAAAGGCAGAGAATTTTGCTTCAGAAAATGATCCGTCCTCATTTTGATAATTGGGTTGTGAACCATAAAAATCCTTGATTCGCGCAGCCACCTCTTCATCGGTAACCTCGATACCTGCGGCCTCGATCTGCTCTTCCAGTACGGCATTGCGCACATTTTGATCCCATACAGAATTTACTGCCTGTACGGTCGTCATGTTAGGACCTCCATTGCGATTAGTGTTTTCCACCTGTCTTGCAAATGAGTCCCTATAAATTTGTTTATCACCTACATATCCCACGGCATCATCCTGTGACTTCCCGCTAGAGGTAAGAACCCCTTGTATAATAAATGCAAAAAGAGCAAGAGCGATCACTAAGATCAATATCGCTCCCTGACTTCTTATTTTACCTAATACTGCCATTTTATTTCTATTAATTTTAAGAGGGCGAAAATAACCTTTTCCGCCTAAATATTAAAGTGTGTTGTTATCTTAAATCTATTTTAATTTTCCCGTAATTATTACCAGTCTAAGTTGTTGGGATAGAGGAGTGATGGGGATTCCGCTTTCGCGAAAGCGTAACGATTACAAATATCAACTACCAGATAATGATTTTACTCGTCCTCATGTTGCCTGAGGTGAACCAGATCGATCTTATTATCTGAAGTTTCCAGAATGGTAAATGTGAATCCATCGATCTCAACCTGGTCGCCCTGCTTGGGAATACCTGCGGTCTCGTGCACGATAAGCCCTCCCAGTGTTTCATAATGTTCGCTCTCTGGCAGGTCGAGCTTGTGATTCTCGTTGATCTGATCAACTTCCAGCCTGGCGCTGAATTTATACTCGTACTCACTGAGTTTTGAGTCTATAAAAAGGTCGGAGTCGTGCTCGTCCTCGATCTCGCCGAGTAGCTCTTCCACGATATCCTCAACGGTAATGAGACCGCTGGTGCCACCATATTCATCCAGTACTATGGCTATACTTTTATGGCGCTTTATAAGCAAGCTCAACACATCTTTTGCCAGCATGGTTTCTGGCACGTTGATCACGTTGCGCTGTATGGATGCGATGTCCTCGGGATTTTTAAATAGATCAAAACTGTGGACATATCCTATAACGTCATCCACTGTTTCATTATGGATCAGAATCTTGGACAATCCTGAGTTGACAAATTTCTTGTTGAGATCTTTTATATCCACATCTTTGTTTACCGACACCATTTCTGTCCTGGGAACCATGACTTCGCGCGCTTTTAACCCACCGAAATCCAAGGCATTTTGAAAGATCTGGATCTCAGTATCCATATCTTTTTGCTCCTGGGAGCTTTCCATCTGCTCTGTAATGTAGTTTCCCAGTTCAAGTTTTGAGAAGGAAAGTTGAATTTCATCACCGTCGGTTTTGAGAAATATGCGCAAAAAATAATCTGAAATGATAATGCACATCCATGAAAGCCCAGAGAATAATAGGTAGAATATATAGGCTGGAACAGCAAAAAACTTGAGGAGCTCATTTGCGTAGATCTGGAAAAAAACTTTGGGGAGGAACTCTGCCGTCAGTAAGATCACCAGTGTAGAAATCGCGGTTTGTACCACCAGCCCCTTGAATCCAAAAGCCAGAGCAGGATAGTAGATGGCCAGTTGTGCGGTAAGTAGATCACCCATGGCAAATCCATAGATGACCAGTGCAATACTATTGCCTATCAACATGGTAATGATAAACTTAGAAGGTCTAGCAGTAAGAAGTCCAAGCACACGGCCCAGAATGTCCTTCTGCCGTTTTTCCAGTTCTATATGAATCTTGTTAGAAGAAACGTAGGCTATTTCCATTCCCGAGAAAAATGCACTCAGGATGAGCATTATAATTATTAAAATTATCTGTTCCAGCACGGTTATTTGTTTCGTTCTTCAAATCTACGACGAAAACGACGTTTAAAGAAGAACATAAATAGAGCAACTGCCGCCATGCCAAACATGAGGTACGATCTATTGGGAGCTACATTAAACTCATAGATGCCGGTAACTATAAATACAATCGCAAAAACGATGTAGGCGTATTCAAAGTATTTAAAAAATCTGCTCATTGCTCATCTCTATTTATGAAGGTATCATCGGGTTGACCTACGAGTACGTTTCTGAGCTCTTGATCAGAGTCAAATCTAATACCTGAGGTTTCTCCGACAGTTTCTGATGTTTTATCGTTTTTTAATAGGGTCTGGAATTTATGGTCGGTAAAGATCCACTTGTCCTTTTGATTCCAGTACATCTGTTCTCCCTTAAATTTATTGCCCTCGGTAGTGGTCACGACTACATTTCCCTGAAGGTCTATAATGTCGGTAAGGTCGTAGATATAGGCGGCGTCTGCCTCGATCACGGTTTTGGTAATCGTGTCGTTCTCATTGAATATCTCGACATGGATGCCATCGGGAAAAATGGTGTAGGGAAAGGCATCGTTGCTATAATCGTACATGGTCTTGCCCTGCAGGGTCATTTTGAGCCGGCTGCTGTCCGTATGCTTTAGAAGAATATTCTCTGCCTCGCCTATGGGCTCGTTAGAGGACATCTCCATTTTCTGGATCTCTTTTAGATTATCCTGACAAGATGTAAAAAAGCAGATCACGGCCAGTGCCGTGATCGTGCTTTTAATTATGTTTCTTACTTCTATCATTTATGGAATACGTACCGATTCTCCTACCCAGCAATTAAAGGTAATGGTTTTCCCAGACTGATATTTTGCCTCTTGTAGGAAGATCTCTTTTTTACTGGGTGCAGTTCCATTATAACTGTCCACATATTGTTGAGCCAGTGATCGTAAGGAAGGATCAACTCTACCGGCCTTCTCTGCATACCTTGCAGCAACCCAGTTGATCGCTCTTTTTTCAAATGTAGTTGTTCCACAGGAAGAACCACTTTTTTGTATCATTTCAGCAATCTTGAGAAAAGGAGTTCCAAAGGATGGTTTGGCATTATTGGAAAGAATGTATTCTCTCTTTGCACTGCCGTACTGACCTTGAGATTTATATTCATTCCCTTTTTGATAATGAATCCTGGACTTAAGGTTATTATCCACGCCCAGTTCAATCGCCTGATCCCAATACTTGAACTTTTCTGCATTTGTCGTGGCAATGTTTCCTAGACCATAGGCAGTTTTTGCACTAGGGTTCAAGGCATGAAGTGCTTTAACAGACTTTATATATAGGGGATCTCCCGTACAATCCTTTTTCTGCAATCTAACGAGGACATTGCTCAACCAGCTTTTATCAGACTTTTTGGTGTCAAATTCTGCATCGTAAAGCGGTATGATTTTATCACAATCTGCAAGTTCACCTAGTGTTACATTAACGTTATTCTGAACGATACCATAATTTTTAAGGTTGCTTTCTTGATAACCTATTTGTCTTTCTTCGTTTTCAGTTATTGATCCCGCGTTTTGTTTTTCCATGAGCTCGTTAATGATCGTGGAACGTTCATCCTGCAGTGCTTCTATCTTGACCGTTAGCTCATCATAAAGGTTGAAAAGTTCCTGCAATGTCATGATCTCCTCGTTATAACGATTTTCTCCAAGTTTAAAATAGGTCATGATTCCCTTAGGATCGGTAAAATTATCTGGATCTTTCTTAAAGACTCCATCATACATATTGAACTGTTCGTCTGCCGTACCTATGTTGTATTGATACATATAGTTAGCAAGCTCGATTGTTTTTTTGGAAGGATTTACGATGTCCGAATAGTCTTTGATTTCGGTTTTGATCATTTTCATCAAACCATCTACGTTTTCATCGGTGTCTCCCACATCGTTCTTGATGCGGTATTCATAGATTTTCTCACCGTATTGATAGATGGCCGCACTGATATTGGGACATTTGTCAATTAAAGGTTTTAATTGCTTGTATGCCTCATCATAATTTTTGGCCTTTGCATTTTCTGCATAGATGCTCAACATCTGGCTGCATTCTGCGTTGTCCTGTGCTTTCGCGAAAGCGAAACCCAAAACAATCATCGAAAATAATATTATGTTCTTGAAATTCATAGCTGTGGTTTGTTATGTTCTTAGTTATATTTTCTCTTCTGGAACCACTTATCGTTGAGAGAAAGTCCGATGCTTAAGCTTAAAAAGCTTTCTTTTATCAGATTGTCATTTGTTGTTCCCCTCTGGCCGTATTCCAGTCCAAAATTGGCATTGGAAAACGCGCTTCCGCGTCCTACGGGTAATCCCATTCCAAAAGATATGCCAAATTCATTTATATCATTCCCGATAAGGTTGAGCCCAGTTTCCTCATAGCGCAATCCTCCTCGGTAAACCACTCTGTTCCAGTAACTGGTAATGCTGTTATAGTCGGGAATATAAAATCCTCCAAGTCTGTAGGATGCTGCATCGGTAAAACTTGTGTTCTCGGGAAGAAAATTCCTAGCTCCCAGGGAGCTGGATTGTTGTAGTGAGTATTCTGCTCCCAGATTCCATTTGAGGGGCATTCCTATAGTAACTCCCACGGTATATTCTGAGGGCAGTCGCAATTTTTCTTTGGTGACGTCTCCAATGCGGGTGTTGATCAAAGTTTCCGTAAAATTACTGCTGAGTGCAAACAGGGACCGATTCCTGAAGCCCTCTGCGGTAATATTGCTCTCTGGAGTATAAGTGGCACTCGCCTGTAGCTCATACTTGTCGTTGAGCATTCTCTGGTAGTGAAGTCCAAAATTGAGCGAGAGTCCAGAAAAATCGGTTTCATTGACCTCGTTAGTCCCAAACTGGATACCGTTCAATGCCACGCTTGAGGAATTGCGTTCTTCCCCAAAGTTATATCGCAACTCGCCCCCCAAACTAAAGTTCTTGTTGATCTCATAGCCCAGCCCAAAGTACGCCCGGTTGATACTACCTTCTCCAGTAAAGTTTGTGTAGAATTCTGTATTGCGCTCGCCTATCTCATAACCCACGGACTTGAAGGGAACCAACCCGAAGCCCATTCCCATTTTTTTGCCGAGCGGGATACCGATGCTTACGTACTCGATGGAAGTTGCATCATAGGTTTCCTTTTCTGACGCGGTGGACGCCCAGGTTTCTGTATGTACGCCACCTATGGAGTAGGTGGTCAGTTTTAATTTTCCATAACCGGCGGGATTTCTCAAATTGATATGGATGCTATCCAGATAGGTGCGCAGACCGCCCATGCTCCGGTTTTCTATGGTGCCTCTAAACGTTTGCTGTCCTATCCCAAAGAAAGAGTAAGGGGAGGAAGTACGGGATTGTGAAAGGGCTGTCATGCCCATAAGAATCACAATGGTACAGACTAAACTTCTAATCATATTTTGTTATTATACTGGTACAGGTTATAGATGCCATAAAGCATCAAAAAAGGCACGGCAAAGAAACGATTTTTTAAGTGTCCGGACAATAAAACACTGTCTCCACCTGTTAGGAAAATCTTAAGGTTTGATGATTTTGCTCTATAAAATGAGATCATACCGTCGATTTCCATACTTAGGCCATGTTGAACTCCGCTACGTATGGAACTTTCTGTAGTGTTTCCGGTCACAGGTGTGCTTGCATTAGAAGTAATTAACGGCAGCTTTGTGGTAAAAGTATGGAGCGCCTTAAATCTCATGCTTAATCCCGGAGAAATGGCGCCTCCATGATAGTCGAGACGTTCATCTATATAATCGTAGGTAACACATGTCCCGGCGTCGATTATCAGAGAATCTTGTGGTCTTTTATTTTGTGCCAGCGCGCTAGCAACAAGAGCTAGACGATCATTGCCCAATGTAGCACTGTTGTAATTGTTTTTAAAGGGAAGGCTTATTCCAGAATGTACCTCAAAAATTTGAAGGTTATTTTCAAATTCGGCTTTTAACGATGAAGTGTCTCCACTAACCGAGCAGATAGCGATTGCCCGTATTGGGTTATTATTTACGATTTCCCTGGCGCGATCTATAAGTTCATCAAATGGACAGGAGAAGAATCGGGTCAAAAGATGGTCCTGGAATATTCCAACCTTACAAATGGTATTTCCTATATCTATTGTAAGCGTCATGGGAAAAAACTAGTGTGGAATACTGGATTCGAACCAGCGACCTCTACGATGTCAACGTAACGCTCTAAACCAACTGAGCTAATCCCACATTTTAAAATAATAAACAAAAAACCCGATCTTTAAATCGGGTTTTTGTGGTACCTCCAGGAATCGAACCAGGGACACAAGGATTTTCAGTCCTTTGCTCTACCAACTGAGCTAAGGTACCATTTGCTCTTAAGCGGTTGCAAATCTAGTAAAATATTATAATATGGAAAGTCTTTGCCAGTTTTTTTTGAAATTAATTAATCAGTTCTAGAATACGTTCAAGTTTCATTCCTCTTGATCCCTTAATCAGATACATAATACCTTCATCAAGATTCATATTATAATTAGTGCTGAAATCTTCAACGTCCTTGAACTTAATCGCGCTGGTAGTGACCTGATTAAAATGTGAACCTATCAGTATCACTTGTTGTAGATTGAGACTCGTAGCAAGGTCTGCAATGATCTGATGTTCATGAATAGTTTCTTTTCCAACTTCAAACATATCTCCAAGGATAGCGATTCTGTTTTTATGATTTTGATCGTTAAGATTTTTTAGGGCAGCTTCCATACTGCTGGGATTTGCGTTGTAGGCGTCTAAGATCACAACGCTTTTTCCATAGTTGATGATCTGCGATCTGTTGTTGGAGGGAAGGTATGATTCTATTCCTTTTTGGATATTTTCCATTGAAACTTTAAAAAGCCTGCCAATAGTTGCGGCAAAAAGTATATTGTTATAATTGTAAACTCCAGTAATTTGGGTGTTGATTTGAATGTTGTCAATTGTACAAGTCACGAAGGGATTCATGCCATTCATCACTTCATTTTCGATCGTAAATATGCGATCTACATGTTTACTTTTTTCCATCTGTTTATCGTCCCATCTAGCTACGATGGCCGTCTTATTTGTTTTGGAAAGGTGTTCGTACATCTCGCTCTTGCCCTTGATAACGCCCTCAATACCTCCAAATCCTTCAAGGTGTGCCTTCCCATAATTGGTGATAAGGCCATAATCGGGCAGAGCTAGAGAGCAAAGAAATTCTATTTCTTTTTGATGGTTAGCACCCATCTCGACAATTCCTATTTCTGTTTCAGAGTCAAATGACAATAGGGTCAATGGAACTCCTATGTGATTGTTTAAGTTTCCCCTAGTTCCTTTAACATTGAATTCCGTTTGCAGTACAGCGATGATTAACTCTTTTGTAGTTGTTTTTCCGTTGCTGCCGGTGATTGCCACTATGGGAATGGAAAGTTGCTTGCGGTGATAGGTTGCAAGCTGCTGGAGTGTTGTCAAACAGTCATCCACGACCGTAACGCGATCGTTGCCCAACCAGATAGAGTCTGAAGATATTACATGAAGGGCTCCGTTTTCAATGGCTTGTCCGACAAATTTGTTGCCGTCAAAATTTTCACCCTTCAATGCAATGAACAATTCATCATGTTTGAGAGCGCGCGTATCTATTGCAACGCCCATTGATTTTTTAAAAATAGCGTATAGTTCTTTCATCTCATTTAATCTATTTTATGAAAAAAGCCCTTAGAAAGGGCTTTTTGTACTTGTAAATATGTTGTTAGAAATTATCCTCTAGGACGCTTTCCTTTTTTAGATTTAGAACCTACACGAGACATCGCACATCTAAAGCCCAAATCATCCCTAGCCATATCCTGCGGATAAAATCTTCTTTGAGCAGGGTCTAACCAGTAAACCCGGTCTCTCCATGACCCACCTTTGTAAACGCGTACTTGATTGTCTATCAAAGTTGTTCTTTTTGCAGAAGTATCCATCTGCTTGTTCATTTTGAGAGAATCCATGGTAATGGAATGTTGTGGGGAATCGTACATTCTATTGTTGGAATCTACCACAGCATCGCTACCTTTAGAGAAGTATCTGGAAGATTGCGCATCCCCATCTCTAAAATCTACGTTATCACTACGATCAAAGTTGGTTCTCAAATAAGTTTCTTCATCATCAATAGCAACCTGTTGTATTTCTCCAGGCAATGATCTGGCAATCACCTTACCATTGGATAGGGTGTCGTAAGGAATGGAGTCAGCACTAACAACAGCGATCATTCCATCAGGTCCGATTTTGTTTTTAGTATAAACGTTACCTCTGTAATAGTTAAAGTCATTGAACTCGTCATCGATGATAGGTCTATAAACATCTGCAACCCACTCAGAAACATTACCTGCCATTTCATAGATACCAAATTCATTGGGCTCATAGGTCTTAACCTCTGCAGTGATATCTGCACCGTCATCACTCCATCCAGCGATACCTCCGTAATCTCCGTTACCTTGCTTAAAGTTTGCAACAAGCGCACCTAGGTTTCTTCTTTTACCACTACGGGTATATTGTCCATCCCATGGAAATTTCTTGCGACCTCTGTAGGAGTTGTATTCTCTAACACTAACTAGGGCAAGAGCTGCATATTCCCATTCTGCTTCAGTAGGTAGTCTGTAGTCCGGTAGTATAACACCATCGGAGCGAGTTACATATAAATCTGTAGGTTCACCAGTCCCGTCACCGGATTTGGCAGCTTTTTGTGCTTTCTTCTTTTCACGTTGTTCAGATCTTTTACCACCTTTAGTAATGTCAGGATTGCCACCATACGTTAAAGATGGTGCATTCAAGTAAGTTTCTGTACTGAATGTAGATCCAGGTTCTGAGTTGCTCAGGGCATCTTTTGAGGTGTAGCCTTCATCGTTGAGCATTCTTTCATTGACACGATCTGTTCTCCAGTTGGCAAATTCAACAGCCTGGATCCAGGTTACTCCAACTACGGGATAGTTTTGGTAAGCTGGGTGACGCAGGTAATCATTGATCATCTGTTCGTTGAAACCGAGACGATTCCTCCACACTAGAGTGTCGGGAACAGCACCATTGTAAATATTTCTGTATTCCTCATCTTCTGGCGGAAAAGTTTTTTTCACCCAGTAAAGCATTTCTGCGTACATACCGTTAGTGACCTCTGTCTCATCCATGTAGAATGATTGGACATGTTGCTGATTGGGAGTATTGTTCCAATCATGCATAGGGTCATCCTTGACACGGCCCATGGTAAAAGTACCACCTTCAACAAACACGAGACCAGGCCCTGTGGCTTGCTCATCATATTTTGTGTTCAGTTCAAAACCGTTCTTGCCAGTGACATCCCAACCTGTTCCTCTGGAAGTTTTTGTGTAGTCGTTGCCACCACCACAAGAAATTAAGAAAGCGATGGCTACAATGGCAACCATGGATTTCATAAGAAAAAATCTTTTCATCCTAAGATATTATTTGTAAAATGTGACGCAATATAGTAACTTCAAGTTAATCATAACTAATTAATCTCATTTTTCCCGTTACTTTTGCTATTTAGACTAGTTAAACGGTAATTGCCTTCATTTATTTTATCCAATTATAAATTTAACAATGACTAAAAAGTCATACTAATCCATCACAATAATACGTTAGTCTTTTATGAAATATTGGATTTTTTGTTTATTTGGATGGACTGCATTTCTTGCGATGGGTCAGAGCGGTTCATTTTCAGTCGATTGGGGCGACCCCAAAGAGTTCTCCATAGGCAATAGTTCTGTTATTGTTCCATATTTCAACAATAACTTTGTTTACGAGGATGGCGAGATTCTTTTTGTTCATGCTGCCGAGATTACAGGTGTAATGGATACGAGTTCTTTGGTGATAAGCGATGTTGCCTATGAGGTGCTCCCCACCACCGGCCTTGGTGATCTAGATCGTGATAAAATTCCAGTGGGGTTTAAATCTTCTTTGAGCAATGCGCTTTCGCGAAAGCGTAACTTCTCACAATTATATATCAGTCCTATATATAAGGTAAAGAATGAATATCGTAAGGTGACCTCCTTTTCATATTCATACGCTCCCGGTGTGTCAACTAAGTCCTTTGCTAAAAGTAGCCAGTTGCGCAATAGCATTCTTGCAAGCGGTACCTGGTATAAGATCAAGGTGACGGAAACTGGAGTACAACGTTTGTCTAGGTCATTTTTATCCAGTCTAGGGATAGACGTGAATGGTCTTGACCCCAGAAAAATAAAGGTTTATGGTCATGGAGGTACTTCCCTGCCTCTGGTCAATGGTGTTGACCAATTTTTTGACCCGCCCGAACTTGCCATCAAGGTAACGGGAGAGGCAGATGGTAGGTTGGATCCCAGTGATCGGGTGCTTTTTTATGGAATTGCAACAGATACTGAGTACGTTGAGGAAAATGACAGTTTTATAAATCCCTACACGGACGATTCTTTTTATTATTTAAATGTACAGGGAAGTAATGGAAAGCGTATTGTGCCGCAAGTGCAGCCAGTAGGTGCGGCGACTGTCACTTATAATTATTACCATTCAAGAAAGTCCCATGAGGTCGATGAGCGCAACATAGGACAGATAGGACGCATCTGGTACGGTGAGCGTTTTGGTTTTGAGCCCGAGCAGAGTTTTGAGTTCTCAGCGCAAAATGTTGTTGCGGGCGAGCCGGCTTTTGCGAGGGTAGCGGTAGGCGCAATTTCTGACACGGGAACGTCCATGTCAGTAAGCATTAATGGTCAAAATATAGGAGTCGCAGGGTTGACTGGCCTGGCGGGCGGTAATGCTGCTGCAGCTGCGAGAGGTGTGGTCATTAACAACAATGTCGCTCTCAGCTCTGGCGACTTTACCGTTGATGTGACCTACAATAATATAGGGAATCCCGGTGCTCAAGGTTTTTTGGATTATATATGGCTGGACATTCCACAAAGCTTACAGGGCGGGTCGGGCCAATTTAAATTTAGAAACTTAGTAGCTGATCGTACTTCAGGGATAGGAGAATATGTCTTTTCAAACGCGACAGATATAGTTGAGGTCTGGGATGTTACAGATCGTTGGAATGTAAGTAGCTTTATTAATGATGGCGCAACCAATTTTTCATTTAAAACCCAAAATGGAACTGCAAAAGAATATCTAGCGGTTACGGATAATGACTTTTTTACACCTCAGATACAAGGAAGTGCCTCATTGCAAAACTCTAATCTGAAAGGCACAGTTTTCAACGATTCCAGGGGGGATTTTCAGGATATAGATTATTTAATTATTACCCCAGAGTTTTTAAGATCTCAAGCGCAGCGTCTGGCTAATTTTCATATTACCGAAAACAATTTAAACACTAAAGTTGTTTTTCTCGAGGATATTTATCGTGAATTCTCGGAGGATGTGCAGGATATTGCGGCCATCCGCAATTTTGTCAAATATGTTTATGATAATGCTTCTGATCCATCGCGAAGAGTAAAATACCTTAATATGTTTGGAGATGCGAGCTTTGATTATAAAGACCGCATCGCTATAAGGGATAATATTGTTCCCACATATCTTTCAGCAAACAGCACTTCACTGGTAATAAGTTACTGCACGGACGACTTTTTTACCTTTATGAATGATGGCGAGGGTGATCTGAGCAGAAATAACTTAATGGATATTGCGGTAGGAAGGATGATTGTTAGCGACAATACGGAAGCTAGAGATATGGTTGATAAAGTGATCAATTATAACAGTGAGCCCGCATTTAAAAGTTGGCGTAACAATATATCCCTCATTGGTGATGACGTGGATATATTAAGTGATAGGATCTTACAATCAAATGTTGATGATCTAGGAGATGAGATATTTTTAAACAAACCAGAGTATAATGTCAGAAAAATATTGTTGGACAGTTACCAACAACTGAGTAGTGCGGGTGGGCCTCGTTATCCTGATGCTGTGGATGATATTAAAAATGCCTTTGAGCAGGGTTCGCTGGTCATCAACTATTTTGGTCATGGTAATGAAGATGGTCTCGCCCAGGAATTTGTAATTACCCAGTCACTGGTTGAAAATCTAAGAAACCCAGATACATTGCCCCTGTTTATCACCGTTACCTGCGAGTTTACCAGATACGATAATCCGTTGAGGGTGAGTGGTGGAGAGAAGGCTTATTTAAATCCGCAGGGTGGAGCGATTGCCGCCGTAGCTACTAATCGGTTGATATTAGTAAGTACGGGCTCTAATTTTAACAGAGTCCTGGATGAGTATCTATTTGCCTACAACAACATTGAACCCACCTCCATAGCAGAGTCATTACGTTTGTCAAAAGTAGATCCCAGTTTAAGTACTGACACTACTAGAAGGGTGATTGCCTTTGTCGGTGATCCTGCTCTAAAACTTGCTTTTCCACAACCAGAAGTTGTGCTAACAACAATTAATGGAAATCCAATTGCCTCAAATACAGAGGTGTTGCAAGGATTAGCTCCCGTCGCTTTGGGAGGCGAGGTACGTGATCTCGCGGGTATTAAAATCCCGGACTATAATGGAATTTTGAACATTACTGTATATGATAAGCAAATAGAGAGGGAAACTTTGGCAAATGATAACACAAGAGATACTTCTGTAGCTGGCGATCCGCTGGTGAAAATCCAGTTTCAACAACTCGGTGAAGTACTTTTCAGGGGTCAGGCAACGATTACCAATGGAGATTTTACTGTGAATTTTGTAATGCCGCGAGACACGCAAATCCCACTGGGCAACGGACGGGTTTCCTTTTATGCTAAACGGGACAATGTCAAAGAGGACCAAAATGGTTTTTCCCAAGATATTATAGTAGGAGGAATAGACCGTAACGCCCCAGAAGATGACCTGGGCCCAGAAGTAGAGTTATTTATGAACGATACAAATTTTGTCTCTGGCGGCATCACAGATAACAATCCCTTTCTACTCACCTTCCTAAGTGATGATAACGGAATCAATACCTCCAGCGGTATAGGTCATGACATTGTGGGAATACTGGATGGGGATGAGACCAATCCTTTCATCCTCAATGATTATTATGAGGCAGACGTGGATGACTTTACCAGGGGCAAGGTATATTTTCCCTTGCGGGATATAGAGCCAGGATTGCACACCTTACAGGTAAAGGCCTGGGACACCTATAATAATAGCGCGGTGAGCGAGATCCAATTTGTCGTTTCAGATAGTGATGGTATAGAGCTCACCCGCGTGCTCAACTATCCCAATCCGTTTAACAGCTATACGGAATTTTGGTTCAACCATAACCGTCCCTTTGAGCCGCTGGATGTCCAGGTGCAGGTAATGACCATTTCTGGAAAGGTGGTATGGAGCAAGATCCAGAACATAACTACAACTGGATTTACTTCCCGAGAGATTACCTGGGACGGTCGTGACGATTTTGGTCAACGACTGGGAAAAGGCGTCTATGTGTATAAGATTAATGTAAAATCCACGTTAACGAACCAGACCGCCAGCAAAATTGAAAAGTTGGTGATCCTTTAATTATATTTGCATCCCTTAAAAATCATTGATGAAGAAGATTTTAGTACTAAGCATTGCTGCGATGTTTGTTTTTATAAGTCGCACAGATGCGCAGACTAACGATACCAGAGTTATCACTACAGCCTTACCATTTCTTAGAATCGCTGGAGATCCACGAGCAGCCGGTCTAGGCGATATGGGTGTTGCGACCAGTCCGGACGCCTGGTCACAGCAATGGAATCCTGCCAAGTATGCATTTTCTTTGAGGGAAACAAAAGTAGGGGTTGCTTATACCCCATATCTTGGAAACCTGGTGGATGACATTGCAATTGCACAATTAGTGTTTTCTAAACGTCTTGATGACAAGGGTGCTTTTGCAGCCAGTTTGAGGTATTTCAGTCTGGGAGAGATTAACCTGACAACTGGTCCAGACGATCCTGGAAGAACAGAAAACCCTAATGAATTTGTCCTCGATGGAACTTATTCGTTAAAACTCAGCGATCAGTTTGCCATGGCAGTTACGGGACGTTTTTTAAGATCAGACCTTAGAATACAGGACGTAGATACCGATGCGAGTGCAGCCAATAGCTTTGGCGTGGATATTTCAGGATATTACCAGTCTGAAGAAGAAGCCTATAATGATTTCAATGGACGATGGAGAGGTGGATTCAACATCAGTAACATTGGGCCAAAAATAAGCTACGATGAAGGCGGCCAGGAAAACTTTATTCCTACAAACCTTGCCCTGGGTGGAGGATTTGATTTTATCCTCAACGATGGCTACAGTAAAATAGGAGTAACGGCAGAGGTCAATAAACTTCTTGTTCCAACGCCACCCATAAGAGAAAGTGGTGATGAAAACATGAATGGCGTGGCCGGTGAAATTATTGAGGGTCAAGATGACGATGTAACCTTTATCAATGGTATATTTCAATCCTTCGGTGATGCGCCCGGAGGAGTTTCAGAAGAACTCAAGGAATTTACCTGGGCTCTAAGTGCAGAATATACGTATGACAATAGTTTTGCCGTGAGAGCCGGTTATTTTAACGAAGCAGACGAGAAGGGAGCTAGACAATTTTTAGCTCTGGGAACAGGTTTTGAGTTCTCAAGTATAGGAATAGATCTTTCTTATTTATTTTCTACCAGTAGGATCAACAGCCCGCTGGAGGGCACGTTGAGGTTTGGACTCACCTTTTCTTTTGGAGAAGAATTCACAGAATATTAAAAAGCTAGAAATACATACCACGCTGGATGTTTTTGAGAATCTACGGGAGCTTTCCGCAGAAGATCAGCTGCTCATGGATCACGCAGTTAAGGCGCGATCCAGGGCTTATGCGCCCTATTCCAATTTTACCGTGGGCTGCGCGCTTATTTTATCCAGCGGCAGGATCGTGGAGGGCAACAATCAAGAAAATGCCGCATATCCATCGGGACTCTGTGCCGAGCGTGTCGCCATTTATGCAGCGGGAGCAAATTATCCAGGTGAGGAAATCCTGAAGCTGGCAATTACCGCGAGTCCCGTTGACAACTCTTTGAGCAAACCGGTACCGCCCTGTGGTGCCTGCCGACAGTCGATTGCAGAATATGAGAAGAAACAGGATAATCCCATCCAGATTATTTTTATGGGAGCTGCCGGGAATGTTTACAGGTCTGCTTCCATAAGCGATCTTTTGCCCCTTATTTTTGATAGAAATTATCTCTAGTTAAACCAGTACGTGCTTCTTTCAGGCAGTAGAACTTGATTGTATTCTATACTCAAATCCTGATCCCTCGCCATCATATTTTATTGATTCTTGAGGTATTTTTGCCGATTTGCAAATATCCGAGTCTAATTTTACGTAATTCTCAGTTCCTCTTTTTAAAGGTCGTTTAGGTTTTTGGTTGTGCATTTTTCGACTATTTTTGTTATTCAAAGACTATCGTGAAAAGGTTCAATGATTGTAATTGTTCCGCTTTCGCGAAAGCGTACTCACAAACAAAGCGCATAGATGAAAAAAGTAACAAAAGAGGTATTGCTTAACTGGTATGAGGAAATGCTCTTCTGGAGAAAGTTTGAGGATAAACTGGCTCAGGTGTATATCCAGCAGAAGGTTAGGGGATTTCTCCACTTATATAATGGACAGGAAGCCATACTTGCGGGATCGCTGCATGCTATGGATCTTACCAAGGATAAAATGATCACCGCTTATAGAAACCACGTTCAGCCCATAGGAATGGGCGTGGATCCCAAACGGGTAATGGCCGAGCTCTACGGCAAGGCAACCGGGACCTCACAGGGACTGGGAGGCTCCATGCATATCTTTTCAAAGGAGCACCGCTTTTTTGGAGGACATGGAATCGTGGGCGGACAGATTCCCCTGGGTGCGGGAATCGCCTTTGGTGATAAATATCATAATAGTGATGCGGTTACACTGACATTTTTTGGCGACGGAGCAGCCCGACAAGGTTCGCTTCACGAGACCTTTAACATGGCGATGCTGTGGAACTTACCGGTAGTCTTCTGTGTTGAAAACAACGGCTACGCCATGGGAACTAGTGTTGCCCGAACTGCAAACCATACCGATATATGGAAACTGGGACTGGGTTATGAAATGCCCTGTGGGCCAGTTGATGCCATGAATCCTGAAAAAGTTGCCGAGGCCATGCACGAGGCGATAGAACGAGCGCGCAACGGTGGTGGGCCGACTTTTCTAGAGCTCAAAACCTATCGTTATAGAGGGCACTCCATGAGTGATGCACAAAAATACCGTACCAAGGATGAGGTCGCAGAATATCAAAAGATCGACCCGATCACCCAGATCAAGGATCGATTAATGAGCGAGTTCGATATTCCTGAAACAGAAATTAAAGATATAGGTAAACGGGTAAAATCCCGTGTTGCAGAATGTGAGAAATTTGCAGAGGAGTCTCCTTTCCCAGATATTAACGTAATGTACGACGCCGTTTACGAACAAGAAGACTATCCATTTTTACCAGCAAAACTATAATTCATGGCAGAAATCATAAACATGCCCAGATTGAGCGACACCATGGAAGAAGGTGTTGTAGCAACCTGGTTAAAGCAAATAGGCGATAAGGTAGCCGAAGGCGATATTCTTGCAGAGATCGAGACCGATAAGGCAACCATGGAATTTGAGTCCTTCAATGAAGGGATTTTACTCCACATAGGCGTTCAAGAAGGAGAAACTGCTCCCGTTGATCAACTTTTATGCATTATAGGTGAAGAAGGAGAGGATATCAGTGATTTAATTGATGGTAGTTCCTCAAATAAATCTGAATCTAAAGAAGATGAAGAATCTGACAAGGATGCCGATGAGGAAGAGGATGTGAGCGATGACGACGATCAGGACTCAGATGATAATTCTGATGGTGAAGATGAAGGGTCTAGCGAAGAATCTAGTTCGGACAACAGTGGCGAACTTCCAGAAGGAGTAGTTATTGTGAACATGCCCAGATTGAGCGACACCATGGAAGAAGGTACCGTTGCTTCCTGGCTCAAGAAAGAAGGCGACACGGTGGAAGAAGGAGACATTCTAGCCGAGATCGAAACGGACAAGGCCACCATGGAATTTGAGTCCTTCAATGCGGGAACCTTACTAAAAATAGGAATACAGGAAGGAGAAACCGCTAAGGTAGATGCACTTCTTGCAATCATAGGTCCAGAAGGAACTGACGTTTCTAAATTGAACCTAGGCGGCTCATCAAAAAAATCAGATCCCAAGAAAGCTGATAAGAAAGAAGAAAAGAAAGAACCAAAATCTGAAGATAAAACGGCAGATAAACCGGTTGAGAAAAAAGAATCCAAACCAGAAGAAAAGCAGCAACAAAAATCTAATACTGAAAGCAGTTCAACGACTTCTGAAAATTCATCAGATAGAATATTTGTATCGCCACTTGCTAAAAAAATGGCAGCCGATAAAGGAATAGATTTAAACCAAGTTCAAGGTTCTGGAGAAAACGGTCGTATTGTAAAAAGTGATATTGAAAACTTTACACCACAAGCTGCTAAAGCTACTGGTTCAGCGAGCGCACCGCAATTTGAAGCTGTAGGAACGGAGACTTTTGAAGAAGTTCCTAATTCGCAAATGCGTAAAACTATCGCTAAGCGACTGGGAGAATCTAAGTTTACTGCACCGCATTATTACTTAGGACTGGATTTAGACATGGATAATGCGATCGCAAGTCGCAAAGCTATCAACGAGTTGCCAGACACTAAGATCAGTTTCAATGACATGGTGATCAAGGCTGCGGCCATGGCATTGAGAAAGCATCCCAAGGTAAATACCCAATGGACGGATAAAAATACCATCATCGCAAAACATATCCATATAGGTGTTGCAGTTGCCGTAGATGACGGTTTATTAGTTCCAGTACTTCCTTTTGCAGACCAGATGAGCATGCAACAAATAGGAGGTAAGGTAAGAGAACTAGCTGGTAAAGCACGTAACAAAAAGTTACAACCTAAAGAAATGGAAGGCAGTACGTTTACGATTTCTAACTTAGGTATGTTCGGTATAACGGAGTTTACCTCGATCATCAATCAGCCCAACAGTGCTATCATGTCTGTAGGAGCAATTGATCAGAAACCTGTAGTAAAAGACGGTCAGATCGTAATAGGAAATGTAATGAAGATAACACTTGCTTGTGATCACAGAACTGTAGATGGAGCTACGGGCGCTGCGTTTTTACAAACATTTAAATCTTATATTGAGAATCCTATTGTGATGTACGTGTAGATCAAATACATTTATTTTACAGAAAAAGCCTTTTGAACGCAGTTCAAAAGGCTTTTTGGTTTTCAGGAAAGTATTAGTGCGAGACTTGCAATAACCTCTTTAAACTATAATGTTCCAATTAAATTTACAGTTATAAAAACCCCCTCTCTTTTAGAGAATGCAGGGGACAGGTTTACCCGCAGTGCGCACAAATTATTTTACCCTAGAATTAGTAAAAGCCCGAAAACTAAAAATTACTTTTAAACTTTAAACTTTAAACTTTAAACTCAGAACTCAGAACTCAGAACTCAGAACTCAGAACTCAGAACTCAGAACTCAGAACTCAGAACTCAGAACTCACCTATAACTAGGAATAATAATCGGTTCTGAAAGTCCATCGGCTGACCAGCCGTAAATTTTAGTATATGAAACTGTTTTATACAGTCCACTTTCATCTTCCTCGCCCTCTTCACCATTGAAAATGATGCAATCATGCTTTCCTCCACCATCAAATGGAAATGTCAGGTCTTCAGATACATGATACACACCACCATCTCCCACGCTACTAAAAACCCCCAAATAATTTACGGTGCCATCTTGTAGAAGCAACAAGTAAGACCTTCCTCCTTCTTCACCGCAAGCCTCGGAGAGGAAATCAATTTGAACGACATGGTTCACCGCAGTCAAGCCTTTTCCATCGTGTAAAGTCACGTCAAAACTGCTGTTAGGCGTCGGGTAAGTCCCTAGCTCTTTATACACTCCATCGCTTACAATTCTCATTGATACTTGTAGTTCTTCATTTTTTCCTTCTCCCTTACTGCGCGTGTATAACAAATCGCTTCCATCTGCTAGTTTGATACTTCTCAAGGCTAGAAATCCGGAGACGATATAACCTTCCACGCCCTCATAAGACACTCGGATCCACGGATGGTCTAGGCCATAAACTTGAATGCTTTCTGTTGCAACTTCTAAAACTGTTACCTCGGTATTAATAGGTATGGTTTTTAACTTTTCCGAGTCGGTAGAAGGCGATTTTCTTAAGATAACCTGATCGCCATATGTCCAGTAACTCTCATCTACTAAATAGTTCATGCCGGACCAGTGAGCCGTTTCGGGTTGTGCAGTGCTGGTTATTATTCCGCTTAGAGCGAAAAGGAACAAGAGTAAAGTCTTCATCTTTGAATTTTTTAAAAATCAGCAAATTGAAATTTTATAGCTTAGAGAGGTTGGCTTTTTAATAAATGTAGTTTCCTGCCCATGTCTCAATCAACCTTCAAAATCAATTTTAAAAATTATAAAGTAATGTTAGCAAGATAAGGGTTGTTTCTATTTTTATTTAGATTGTACCATATTGCTAAAATAGCATGTTAACTTTAATAAAAGATCAAGTATGAAAACGCCAAATTTTGACCACAAAGAAGGAAAACATCCAATTCCACACGCTAAAGGGATCGCTGATAAAGATAACAAAACAGTGAAGTCAGTTAAGACTGGAAAAGATCTCAAAAACTCTAAAAGTGAAGAAGAAGAGTAGAATTTTCTACTCCAATGATCCAATTTAAAAAGCTGTAAATACTGTTGTCTAAACAGTATTTACAGCTTTTTCCTTTTCCTTCAATAATCTTAACTAGCTTAATAAGCTGTTTAGGAAATAAGTTAGATAATCATCAAGCAATTACTGCCCCATTCATACTATCCTCATCTGGATTTACAAAAACCAGTTTCCCATTGGGATCTTCTGCCAGTAAAATCATTCCTTGAGAAACGGTGCCTCGCAACTTACGTGGTGCTAGGTTTACAAGAACGGTAACTTTGCGACCTACTAATTCTTCGGCGGTATAATGTTGTGCAATTCCAGAAACTATGGTTCTCGTATCAATACCCGTATCAACAGTCATAACCATGAGTTTGTCGGTTTTGGGCATTTGTTCAGCGGTTTTTATCTCTCCCACGCGCAAGTCCATTTTCATAAAGTCGTCGTAGGTAGTTTCATCTTTTTGAGCCATAAGTTCTGGTTTTTTTGTGTTGTTCAAGATCTTACTTTGTTCTAGTTTTTGTAGTTGGGCTTCAACTTGATCATCTTCTATCTTAGAAAACAATAATGACGACTTGATTTATAACATGCCCACTAGGCAACAACACCTCATCTCCTGAAACACTATTCCATCCAAAATCAGAATTAAGACTCTCAAAATTCAACATGCCTTTTAGCTTGGCTGACGTATGAGGTAAAAAGGGTTCGCTCAAAATAGCCAAGGCAGCTAGTAATTTGTAAACATACATACATGGTATTCATAACCACTTGCGGATCGGTTTTTATCAACTTCCAAGGTTCTAAACCTTCCTCGGCAATGTATTTATTCCCGATGCTGGATAGGTTCATAAACTCGGCCAGTGCTTCCCTAAATCTAAATCGCTCCAGACTGCTTTCTATCTTTTGCGGAGTTTCTTTTATAAGCTGCAACACATTTAGGTCACGTTCAGAAAGATCACTGGTTTCTGGAACTACGCCCTCATAGTATTTGTTCGTCAAAACCAAAACTCGATTTGTAAAGTTCCCAAAATTGGCCACCAACTCATTATTATTGCGTGCCTGAAAATCTTTCCAAGTGAAATTATTATCCTTAGTTTCTGGAGCATTTGCAGTTAGCACATAACGCAACACATCCTGCTGATCTGGAAAATCCTGTAAATATTCATGCAGCCACACCGCCCAGTTGCGCGAGGTAGATATTTTCTCGTCTTCCAGATTCAAAAATTCGTTAGCCGGCACATTTTCTGGAAGAATGAATTCACCGTGCGCTTTTAACATCGCAGGAAAAATAATACAGTGAAAAACAATGTTGTCCTTTCCTATAAAATGCAATAAGGACGTGTTCTCATCTTTCCAGTAATCCTCCCAGTTTTTGCCTTCTCTTGCCGCCCATTCCTTAGTAGCAGATATATAACCAATAGGCGCATCAAACCATACATAAAGCACTTTTCCATCAGCTCCTTTTACGGGAACAGGAATTCCCCAGTCCAGATCACGCGTGACTGCACGTGGATGTAATCCATCAGTAATCCAACTTTTTACTTGACCTACAACATTAGATTTCCAGTCGTTTCCATGACCTTCTACAATCCAATCATTGAGCCAGTCGCTGTATTCATCCAGCGGCAAAAACCAGTGTTTGGTTTCTTTGAGTTCGGGTTTATTTCCTGTGATGGCACTTTTGGGATCGATAAGATCTGTACCGTTATGGCTCGTTCCACATTTTTCACACTGATCGCCATAAGATTCAGGATTACCACATTTAGGACAAGTTCCTACTACAAAACGATCGGCTAGAAACTGGTCGGCTTCTTTATCGTACAACTGTTCTGTTACCTGTTCGATAAACTTTCCTTCATCGTATAATTTGGTAAAAAAAGCTTGTGCCGTTTCGTGGTGAATTGGTGCACTCGTACGGCTATAATTGTCAAAGGAAATCCCAAAATCGATAAATGAATCTCCGATAATCTTATGGTAACGATCTACAATTTCTTGTGGTGTAACACCTTCTTTTTTGGCTTTCAGCGTGATGGGAACGCCGTGTTCATCACTACCACATATAAACGCAACATCGCTGCCCTGCAAACGCTGGTAACGTGCAAAAATATCTGCCGGGACATAGACTCCTGCGAGGTGACCTATGTGGACAGGGCCGTTAGTATAGGGTAATGCGGCGGTAATTGTAAAACGCTTCTTGGTATTCATTATCAATATTTGAAGCTGCAAATTTACGGTTTATGCACGTTCCGCCTGACTAGTATTAAGGGTTATGCCCACAATTGTTTAGATTAGTGGCTTCATAACCTAATTTATGTTGTTTTTATATGAATAATCATGCGTTGAGACCTTTGCAGCCCGGCGATCACGTGCGTATTTTATGCACCGCGCGTAGTGCGAGTGCTACAGATCTTACTCCTGCCGTACAGCTTTTGGAGCAATGGGGCTATCGCGTGAGTTTGGGAAAAACCATTGGTTTGGTTCAGGATCAATTTGGTGGAAGCGCAGACCAGCGACTTGCTGATTTTCAAGATGCATGGAATGATCCCGACGTTCATGCGATCTGGATTGCGAGAGGTGGTTATGGCACGACGCAGATTGTAGATGCTATGAGTTTAGAGGATAATTCCGCTTTCCTGCCTCGCCGGCAGGCAGGCGCGAAAGCGGAACACTTCACAAAAATCGTCATAGGCTATTCAGACGTGACCTATCTACATGGCAAATTACAGGCGTCGGGATTTCCCAGTTTACACGCATTTATGCCTTTAGAACTCGCATCACGTACCGAACAATGTGTCGAAAGTTTACACAATGCTTTAATAGGAAATGGTATAAATATCCAATTAGAAAATACCCAAAAGCTAGAAGAACAAACCTCATCTGGAACTTTATACGGCGGCAATCTGTCTATTTTATACAGCATGCTGGGCAGCAAACTATTTCCAGATACTACGGGCGCCATTTTATTTATTGAGGACATCGACGAGTATATTTATCACATAGAACGCATGATGTTTTCGCTAAAGCGAGCGGGCAAATTAAAATACCTCAAAGCGTTGATCGTGGGCGGCATGACGGACATGAACGACCACGAGATCCCTTTCGGTAAAAACTGCGAGCAAATCATAAAAGACCTGTGTGCCGATTACGAGTTTCCTGTTATTTTCAACATTCCTGCGGGTCATCTAGTCGATAACCGCACATTGATTCTAGGTGCTACCGCAACGGTAGAAATTACCAAAACAACCATCACAATAAACCAATAAACATGGCGCAGCATAACGATTTAGGAAAAGAAGGAGAAGAAATGGCCGTGGCACTGTTGATCAAAAAGGGCTATCAGATCCTGACCAAAAATTATACCTTTCAAAAAGGAGAAATAGACATCATCGCCCGCACTGGTAATACCGTTGTTATTGTTGAGGTAAAAACCCGTTCCACGCCAGACTTTGGCGATCCACAAGACTTTTTAAAACGAGGACAGATCCAGCGTCTGGTCGATACTGCCCATCATTTTGTGCAGGAATACGGCGACGATGATGTAGAGGTGCGCTTTGATATCGTTGCGATTATTAGAAATAAAGCGGGTACCAAGATGGAACATATTGAGGATGCTTTTTATCATTTTTGAGGATGGTTGCTATCCATAATCTATGGTTGAAATATCTCATCGGTTATTGTAAATTACAAATACCAAGGCTATTTTTTCCCTCAATCCGCCTCAATTCCTATCCTACACATTATCTTAGTGCAACTTCTGGAATCAAATAAAAAATTCCTGTAACGGTAAAAACGCATGAACAATATATCTTTTAATAAAGCCATTTACATCACTACCATAGAACCCAACAGCGGTAAATCCATCGTCTCGCTGGGGTTGATGCAACTGCTGCTGGGTAGGGCGGCACGAGTGGGATATTTTAGGCCCATTATAGATGATTTTCCAGAAGGTAAAATAGACAATCATATTAAAACGATGATCACTCATTTTAAACTGGATCTAGACTTTCACCAGGCTTATGCATTTACCCGTACCGAGGTGATCCGTATGAAGAATATGGATCAGGATGATAAGGTTATCAGTAAGATCATAGAAAAATACAAAGCACTGGAAGAACGTTTTGATTTTGTGCTGATTGAGGGTACGAGTTTTACGGGCGAGGGTTCGATCATGGAATTTGACATTAATGTACTTATCGCAAAAAATCTAGGTGTTCCCGCGATTATTCTAGCCAGCGGAGTGGGGAAAAGCCTAGAAGATCTGGTGGGAAGTCTGCAAATGGCCTATGACTCTTTTCAGGATAAGGGCGTTGAGGTACTGTCTGTAATCGCCAACAAGGTTCAGGAGAAAAACCAGTCGCTGATCGTTAGTCAATTAGAGAAAAAATTACCCGCACAGGTCATTGTAAATGCGATCCCACTAAATCCTATTCTTGCCAATGCATCCGTCAAGGAAATAGTGGAAGAGCTGGATGCGACGGTGCTTTTTGGAGCTGAATTTATTAATAATCAAGCGGGATATTTTAGTGTGGGAGCGATGCAACTGCGCAATTATCTGACTCATTTAAAAGACAACGGTCTAGTGATCACTCCTGGCGATAGGGCCGATATAATTTTGGGCGCGCTGCAGGCAAATATCTCGGCAAATTATCCCTCCATTTCCGGGATCGTACTCACTGGCGGTCTCGTTCCAGAGCAATCCATCATTAAATTGATAGAGGGACTTTCTGCCGTGGTTCCCATTATTTCCGTCGCTGATGGAACTTTCTCCGTGACCAATAGGATAGGAGCTATAAAATCGCAGATTTATGCGGAGAATACGCAGAAGATAACTACGTCCATCAAGGATTTTGAAAAATACGTGCGCTCTGAAGATTTGGTGGAGCGTTTGATCACTTTTGAGAGTAAGGGAATTACACCTAGAATGTTCCAGTACAACTTATTAAAAACGGCCAAATCCAATAAAAAACACATCGTTCTACCCGAGGGAATGGACGAGCGCATCCTGCGTGCGACTAAGCGTCTCATAGATTTAGATGTTGTGGACCTCACGCTATTAGGCGATCGCAAACAGATCCAGGAAAAAATTACCGCGCTGGACATAGGGCTGGATTTAAACAAGATAGAGATTGTAAATCCCGCAGAGTCTGATGATTTTGAAGCTTTCGCGAAAGCGTTATACCTACTAAGAAAACACAAAAATGTAAACCTCGCGATGGCCAAAGACCTCATGGAAGACGTGTCCTATTATGGAACGATGATGGTCTATCAGGGCAAAGCAGACGGGATGGTGTCTGGCGCGATCCACACGACCCAGCACACAATTTTGCCCGCATTGCAGTTTATAAAGACAAAGCCGGAGGCGTCCATCGTGTCGTCAGTATTTTTTATGTGTCTGGAGGATCGGGTGTCAGTTTATGGAGACTGCGCGATCAACCCGAATCCAACGGCAGCACAACTGGCAGAAATCGCCATATCATCTGCAGCGACGAGTTTAAACTTCGGTATCGAGCCTAAAATAGCGATGCTTTCCTATTCCTCGGGAAGCTCTGGAGTAGGTGAGGATGTGGAACGGGTGCGCGAGGCAACCGCCATTGTCAAGAAATTGCGTCCAGACTTAAAGGTAGAAGGCCCGATCCAGTACGATGCTGCGGTAGATATGCGCGTGGGAAAAACAAAGATGCCCGACTCTGAAGTCGCGGGACAAGCAAACGTATTCATTTTCCCAGATTTGAATACGGGAAACAATACCTACAAAGCCGTGCAGCGGGAAACCAAAGCCCTCGCCATCGGTCCAATTATTCAAGGTTTAAACAAACCTGTGAACGATCTGAGTCGTGGCTGTACCGTGGACGATATTTTTAATACCGTGATAGTAACCGCGATACAGGCCGCTGAAGAATAAGCGACAAAAGACTATAACCTGAAGGTGTTTGATTTAAAACATACGACGATGCGGAAGGCTACAAATTAAAATATAGACCGAAGGACGACGAATTAAAGATTAACAACTGATGGCATTTTGTTAAAGAAATAAAACTATTTATGAAGCTCGAAATCCCCCCTTGGGGGGACTAAGGGGGGCTCGAACGTTGCACTAAATAAAAAACAAGAGGCAATTCAAAAGACAAGTAATATTAAACTCAATACCATTTTATAGAGCAATATGAAAGTATTAGTAATTAATTCTGGGAGTTCTTCTATTAAATTCCAGATCATACAAATGCCAGAGGAACAATTAATCTGCAATGGACTGGTAGAACGCATAGGCATGGAAGATGCGATTCTCAGCTATACAACCGATCATGTAGGCACAAAGGAAACCATGCCCATAGACAGCCATAAAATCGGTCTGCACAACATGATCAACCTTATACTGGATCAAGAAATAGGAGTAATCAAGAACACATCTGAAATTGAAATAGTAGGACACCGCGTGGTTCACGGTGGAAATACCTATTCTGATACAACGCTAATAGATGAGGAGGTCAAAGATGAAATAAAAGAGTTTTCTAAACTCGCGCCACTTCATAATCCGCATAATCTGGAAGGTATAGTCATAGCAGAAGAGTTGTTTCCCCACGCAAGGCAGATCGCCGTGTTTGATACTGCATTCCATCAAACCATTCCCGTAAAAGCTCACAAATATGCGATACCAAATCACTTTTACGTCAAAGAAAAAATACAGTTGTATGGTTTCCACGGCACGAGCCATAAATACGTTTCAGAAAAGGCCATTGATTATTTGAAATTACAAACTTCCAAGATAATTTCCATTCACTTGGGCAATGGGTGCAGCATGACTGCAATAGTGGATGGGAAAAGCGTGGATCATAGTTTGGGATTTGCACCATCCAACGGTCTAATCATGGGTTCAAGGAGTGGTGATGTGGATCACGCCATTGTTTTTTACCTAGTAAGCACACTCGGTTATTCTATAGAAAAAGTGAATCAATTACTCACTAAGGAAAGTGGTATGTTGGGACTTACGGGATTTGCAGATTTACGCGATATTCAGCGTGAGGCCACTAATGGAAATAAGGATTGCCAACTCGCACTAGACATGAATGCCTACCGGATCAAAAAATACATCGGTGCTTATGTGGCAGCGATGAATGGATTAGACGCCATCATATTTACCGCAGGCATAGGTGAAAACTCCGACATCCTGCGCAAACTCGTCTGTCAGGATATGGATTATTTGGGAATTGAGCTGGATCCTACCCAAAACGAAAAACGATCCCACAAATTGCGAGAAATAAACACCGCAAGTTCCAGAGTAAAAATTCTAGTCGTTCCTACTAATGAGGAATTGGAAATCGCAAAACAATGCTACCGTTTACTCAATCAGTAACTGACCTTGCTCCACCAATGAACATATCAGAAACTGAAAACCCATTCATAGTGGCCAGTGTTCGATTTTTTTACAGGATTCAGATGTTAATAGTTTTGGTTGATTTGTGTTTAACTGATTAGGTTTTAAAGACACCCAATCAAAAAAAACCCCAAAACCCCAAGTTTTAAAATAGCCCCTGATTATTCAAATCTGCACTAAAAGTAAATAGAATAAAAACAAAAAAGCCCTCAAGAAATATCTCAAGGGCTTTAAAAAATCCAATAATTAAAAATTACAAACCAAAAGCCTTTTTAACTTCATCTATATAGTCCAACTTCTCCCAGGTAAATAATTCTACTTCGCATTCTACTCTACCATTATAGGGAGATTCAAAGACCAAAGTCTCCATTCTAGGCTCACGACCCATGTGGCCATAGGCAGCAGTTTCTGAATAAATGGGATTGCGCAGCTTTAATCGGGACTCGATAGCCGCTGGTCGCATGTCAAAGATCTGAGCTACTTTTTTGGAAATCGCACCATCGGTAAGGTCAACGGTGGATGTTCCATAGGTATTTACAAGAATGGAAGTAGGTTCAACAACACCTATCGCATAGGAAACTTGCACAAGTACCTCAGTCGCCAGTCCTGCGGCAACAAGGTTTTTTGCAACGTGACGCGCTGCATAAGCCGCACTGCGATCTACCTTAGAAGGATCTTTGCCCGAGAATGCGCCACCACCATGAGCTCCTTTACCGCCATAGGTATCTACGATGATCTTGCGACCGGTAAGTCCAGTATCACCGTGTGGTCCACCTATAACAAATTTTCCCGTCGGGTTGATGTGGTAGGTAATCTTATCGTTAAAAAGTTTCTGGGCGTACTCTGGCAGGTGTTCCTTGACTCTCGGGATCAATATTTCAACGAGATCTTTTTTGATCTGTGCGAGCATTTTCCCGTCGTCCTCGTTAAATTGATCGTGTTGGGTAGAGATCACGATGGCATCGATGCGTTGCGGGACGTTATCATCGCTATATTCAATGGTGACCTGTGATTTTGCATCGGGACGCAAATAGGTGATGGCATCGTTTTCACGACGCAGTTTTGCCAGTTCTATGAGTATTTTGTGCGAGATGTCCAGTGCAAGTGGCATATAGTTATCGGTTTCTGCCGTTGCATAACCGAACATCATTCCTTGATCTCCAGCACCTTGCTCTTCTTTGGTCGCGCGATCCACACCTTGATTGATGTCTTGCGACTGCTCGTGGATCAATGAGATAACACCACAGGAATCACCGCTGAACTGGTATTCGCCCTTCGTGTATCCTATTTTATTGACCACATTGCGCGCGATGGTCTGCACATCTACATAGGTATCTGACTTTACCTCACCGGCAAGAATCACCTGACCTGTCGTTACCATGGTCTCACAGGCAACTTTTGACTCTGGATCAAAGGCTAGGAAGTTATCTAAAAGGGCATCGCTTATCTGGTCGGCGACTTTGTCTGGGTGTCCTTCACTTACGGACTCACTGGTAAAAAGGTATGACATATTGTGGTCTAGCTTTCGCGAAAGCGTAACAATAAAACGCTTCCGGCATTAAAAATAATTTTATGAAAGAATAAAGCAGGCCATATCGCGAGTGCGGTACACTGTTTTAGCGTTTATATCCCCTGCGGGATGAGGTCGCAAGCAGCCAAATCTTTCCTCAATCAATTGCAAAGGTATGAAATGATTTGTTATTAAAAACCACCATTACCGAGCTGAAATCTATAGTTCTCCATCCATCAACAAACGGCACCAAAGCTTTAGTACCACACATTGCATATCAATACTTTCATCACGACCTTTGCAAATTAATAAAGAGGGTAGGTTATTATGAGCAAGGAAATGATCCAGACTGACATATTGATAATAGGAGCAGGGCCTACGGGACTTTTTGCCGTTTTTGAAGCCGGTCTTTTAAAGCTGAAATGCCACATCATCGATGCACTCGCACAGCCTGGCGGGCAGTGTACCGAGTTGTACCCAAAAAAGCCCATTTATGACATCCCGGGCTTTCCAGAGGTTCTGGCGGGAGATCTCGTGGACAACCTCATGAAGCAGATCGCGCCTTTCCAGCCAGGTTTTACTCTGGGCGAGCGAGCAGAAACTATCGAGAAACTAGAGGACGGTTCTTTTATCGTTACGACAAATAAGGGAACAGGACACGCGGCCAAAGTGGTCGCAATTGCCGGTGGATTGGGCTCTTTTGAACCTCGCAAACCTACCATAGATGGGATTGAAAAATATGAAGACAACGGACTTGCATACATGATCAGGGATCCAGAAGTCTATCGCGATAAAAATGTAGTCCTTGCCGGTGGTGGGGATAGTGCGCTGGACTGGTCTATTTTCCTGGCAGATGTCGCCGCCCAGGTAACGCTTATCCACCGTCGTGAAGAATTTAGGGGAGCGCTGGACAGTGTTGAAAAAGTGCAGGAACTGGTTTCTCAGGATAAAATAAGGTTGATTACTCCCGCAGAAGTTCTTGACGTTAAAGGGGATACTCAGGTTGAATCCATTCTCGTGCAGCACAACGACGAGGCAAAACGAATGGAGGTTATCGAGTGCGATGCATTTATCCCATTGTTCGGGCTTGCGCCTAAGCTGGGGCCTATCGCCGACTGGGGGCTGGAGATCGAGAAAAACGCGATAAAGGTTGACAATACTCTCGATTATCAGACTAATATCCCGGGAATTTATGCCATAGGCGATGTAAATACCTATCCAGGCAAATTAAAATTGATCTTGTGCGGCTTTCATGAGGCTACCTTAATGTGCCAGAGCGCTTACCAGTTGATCCATCCCGATAAACGATATGTGATGAAATACACGACCGTGGGCGGTGTGAGCGGTTTTGACGGTTCGGTAAAAGTGGCAGAAAAGTCTGTGGTCAAAAAAATCAACCAAAAATAATTGTTCCATGAACGATATTAAAATGACCATTATCGACCGAGAGGGCATGCGCCACGAGGTGGAAGCACCGACTGACATGAACATGAACGTCATGGAAATCTGCAAGGCTTACGATCTGCCCGTGCAGGCAGTTTGCGGCGGTATGGCAATGTGCGCGACCTGTCAGTGCTACATCATAAGTGATCACGATATCCTAGAACGCAATGACGATGAGCAGGCTATGTTGTGGGAAGCCTTTAACGTAAAGGAAAACTCGCGACTGGGTTGTCAGATCCCCATCACGGAAGACCTCAACGGCCTGGTGATAGAGCTGGCTCCCGAAGAATAAAAACTCCCATCATCCTGCGATCATGGGAGCTTTAAAAAAAATTATCGTTCTGTTACTTGTTTTCTGCATCGATGACATCTGTATCCTTTCTATATTTCAATAGAGAGATACCGGCAAAGAAAAACACGATTCCCAGTATCAAACATGGCCAGGTTCCAGAGCCCATTTGAATAGAGCCAAAAGCTCCCAGTGTTCCCAATACTAAAGCGATTGCACCGCCTACTGCCATAATTACTGCCATTATCTTGATCATAATTGTAAATTTTACCACAAATCTATACGGTTTTAGAGTGTAGAATCCCAAAGGACTATTAATTTATCACCTTATTAATAAGGATACTGGTGTTTTATCGGTAATTCTAACTATTCAAGAAATTCGTGATGCATTGTTTTATAAATTATCCTAGTTTCGCATTTTACTAGATTACGTTGACCCAGACCTATAAAGATACAGTTGTACTTATTTTTGCTGCACATGCGAGCACCGACGCCGTTAGCAAAAAGATGGCTCGTGGCACCTCACTTTTTGAGGCGCTCACCCAGCAAACGGTCGAGACGGTAAATGCCACGGGACTACCATACATTATCCATGGTGAGGATGACCAGCAGGGAGATAGTTTTGGTGACAGGTTTAAAAATGCCATAGATCAGTGTTTTGGACTGGGCTATAAAAATGTGATTACGGTCGGCAACGACACGCCACAACTGCATATAAACCATTTTCACCGCGCGATCAAGAATTTGGAAAATGGAGATCTAACGATAGGTAGATCAACTGATGGTGGATTTTATCTATTGGCTATAAATGATCTCGCTTTCGCGAAAGCTAATTCCCCCAACGACTCTTCAACACTTTTCTCAACCCTGGACTGGCAAAGGAGTACGCTGCTGGTCGGGCTCAAAAATTTACTTGCAGTCTGTACCGGGAATATCCACCTGCTGGAAACACTATCGGACATCGACTCCATTGAAGATGCAAGGTCGCTGTTAAAATGCTACAAAAAACTGAGCAGATCTATTCTGATCCTGCTTTCTCAACTGCTCCAGGAGCATTCATCCACCGTGCATCAGCCATGTTATGAAAGCTTGGACGGTAGGAGCGATTTCTTCAACAAGGGTTCTCCCCTGGCAGCTTAACTTTAGCTACAAGACCTCGGGACTACCGCGGCAATTTTCCAATTATCAAACTTTACATTTTTACCAATGAAGCAAATTACCCTATGGGCGTTGTTGCTATGCGGCACGTTTTTATTTTCTCAAGATCTAACGGTTACGGTCAGCGATTTCTCGACGGCTCAAACAGTTGCAGATCTTAAAATCACACTGGTCAACGCGACCAGGAATATTTCTATAGAACAGACTACTAACAGTCAGGGAAAAACGGTATTCAAAGCACTGCCTACAATTAATGGATATGTAGTACGGTTTAACGGAAACGCACAATATTCCCCCTCAGAAAGTGCCAAGATCGATATACGATCCAATGAGAATCCATCCATAGTACTGGCCATATTACCGGTCAGTGACAATACGCTGGACACTGTTGTTCTAAACTCCACAAAAACAGCAAGAATCAACCGCCGGGACGCAGAGGTATCCTTTGAACTGGAGGCTGCCGAAATCCAAGAAATTCCCGTTGAGGCACGAGATATTACCCGGGTTCTATACCGTTTGCCCAACGTTACCCAAGCGACTGGATTTTTCCCTGAAGCTCCCAATGTAAGTATTAATGGTGCAAACCCGCTTTTTGCCTCTTATACGATCGATGGAATGGATAACAACGAGCGCTTTCTAGGGGGTCAGCGATTTAATATTCCTGTAGGATTTGTTAAGGATGTTACTGTTTTTACCAATAATTACAGCGCAGAGTATGGACTGACAGAGAATGGGGTCATCGACATCACGACAAAATCTGGAACCAACGAGACCACTGGCGAGGTGTTTTTTATCAATCGTCCCGGGCCATCACTGGATGGCACCAGCCAGTTTGCACAGCGTGACCTTTCTGGAAATCAGGTAAAGGATGGTTTTGCGAGATATCAGGCCGGATTTGGTGTGGGTGGTGCGCTGGTAAAGGATAAAACATTTTACTACATTAATTACGAGCACACGACCGATGTAAAGGATAATTTATTGAGCGCTCCCCAACTGGGCGTTGCCGAAACGGTAAGGGGAACAAATACCTTCAATTATATATCGGCAAAGGTGGATCAATTATGGTCGGATACTTTTAGAAGTTCGTTGAGGGCAAACGTCGGTTTTGTAAGTATAGAACGTCAGGGCGGCGGTCTAGATGGAGGATCTACATTTCCAAGTGCCGGAAGTAACCAGGATCGTAATAGTATCAATATAGCATTCAAAAATTCCTATCAACTGGGAGAACTTTTTGCAGAGAGCAATGTGCAATACTCTAGGTTTCGCTGGAACTATGCAACTCCGCTCAACCCAGATAGTCCGCAAGTTTCAGTGCGTGATCCTTTGGATCAGACCATAGCGGTATTGGGACATCCAGGGTTTGTATTTGATGAGCTGGAAAATACCATTCAATTTCAGCAGAAGTTTAATTATTACCTAGAAAAGCACACCTTAAAAGCAGGACTCAATTATATAAGAGGAGATCATGAACTTTTTGGTGGAGGGGTTCCCAGTGGAGCCTACACGGTAGATCTTACTCAGGCACAACTAGATGCGCTGGTCGCAAGAAATCTAGGTTCGGGATTGGGAATAAATGATTTGCCCAGCGATGTGGAGGTTACAAATTATGCGGTGGAACTGCGTCCTGCACAATTCGGTACGGATCAGTCCATTTATTCTATTTATGCGGAAGATCTTTGGGCGGTTAGCGATCGCTTAAATTTGACGCTAGGCTTGCGCTATGATTATGACAACCTATCTGTAGGTGGTGCAGACTCTGGCGACACAAATAATATGGCGCCAAGGGTCAATCTCAACTATAAGCTAAATGATAGAAGTACCCTACGTGGAGGCTATGCCGTGAGTTATGGCAAGGTTCCCTATGCAATTTATAGTGATGCATTACAGCAAAATACAAACAGTGCAGATTATCAAGCGCAGATTGCAGAGTTTGTAGATCTAGGTATTTTACCGGCTGACACAGATATCAACAAAGTAACCTTCAACGGTAATCTAACCGCAAATGCTGCAAACGTTACTTATCTTAATGGTCCCACCGCGGCATCACTTCAGGGAAATAGAGAGGGAGTTTTCTCTAACGAACGCAGGATTCTAAATCCCAATGGTTATGATAACCCATATTCTCACCAGTTTGCGATAGGTTATCAAACGCAGGTAGAAGATGACAAGCTATTTTTTGTGGATTTTATCCACAACCGTGGTGAGGATCTTTTTAGAATAAGAAACCTCAATGCAGCGGCAGATTATGATGTGGATCCCAACAATCCCATAATAAGAACTGCGGCCGAAGCTGATGCAAGTCGTCCTATTCCCATCAATAATGGAAGTGCTACCATCGATGGTCAGACACTTACTGGAGTTGCCAGAAATGTGGTAATGACAGAAAACGGAGGGAAATCCAGATACTACGCAGCCAGTTTTAACTTACAAAAATCCCGTGGGGAAGATGCCTATTCCTACCGAGTAAATTACACGCTTGCGAGTCTGGAAAATGATACGGAGGATATCAACTTCCGTGCGCAGGATGGAAATCGTTACGGGACGGAATTTGGGCCATCTATCAACGATAGAAGACATAATATCAACGCGATTTTTAATTATTATCCGTTTGAGGGAACGACGGTAACCTTTGCTTCTTTATTGCAAAGTGGTCAGCCTATCAATCGCATTCCAGAACCTATAGAGCTGGGATTTACTCCCGTAGTGGACGCCGCAGGAAATCTAACTTACGTAGATGCAAATGGCACTCCATTCACCGCCGACCTTAACGGAGACGGATCAGCTTTTGGAGATGCTTATCAGGGAAACAGCGACCGTTATCCTGGGGAGTCTAGGAACAGTGATAGATTACCGTGGTCTTTAAATTTTGATTTGGGAGTACAACATCAGATTGCCATAGGTGGCGATCAAAAAATCGAATTAAGAGCCGACGTATTTAACGTATTCAACGTAGAAAACCTGAGCGGCTACAGCAACAACGCGACCCAGTCCAATCAGATCCAGGCAGGAAGCGCAGCGTCTGGAAACTTTACACAAAGAAATGCAGGACCACCACGACAGTTTCAATTTGGCGTGAGGTATCTTTTTTAAACTTAAACTTAAACCTAAACCTAAACCTAAATTAAATTGTGCTTTCGCGAAAGCGAAACTCGAAGTAAACATTGATTAAATATTTAATTGAAACCAAATCTTGCTCCCCTCTCTTTTGGAGAGGGGCTGGGGGTGAGGTTTACGCCTGAGTAAGAAGAAAAATAAAACGAAAAATAAAACGAAAAGAAAACTTCATTTTGCTCTAGATCTTGGAATTGAAACTAAAAACTAGCTCCCCTCTCTTTTGGAGAGGGGCTGGGGGTGAGGTTTACGCCTGAGTAAGAAGAAAAATAAAACGAAAAATAAAACGAAAAGAAAACTTCATTTTGCTCTAGATCTTGGAATTGAAACTAAAAACTAGCTCCCCTCTCTTTTGGAGAGGGGCTGGGGGTGAGGCTCACGCCTGAGAAGGGAAGGAAAAATAAAACGAAAAATAAAACGAAAAGAAAACTTCATTTTGCTCTAGATCTTGGAATTGAAACTAAAACTAGCTCCCCTCTCTTTTGGAGAGGGGCTGGGGGTGAGGCTCACGCCTGAGTAAGAAGAAAAATAAAACGAAAATAAAACGAAAAGAAAATTTCTCTTAGCTCTCGATGCTGGAAGGGCAATTACGCTTTCGCACCGGCCTGATGTGCCTTGGCAAGCAAAGAAGCGGATCAATAATTAATCTGATTAAGAAATAGAATACCTATGAAAAGAGTACCTATTTATATTCTCATCATCACAGCGGTTATCCTGACCGCTTGTGGTGGTAAGGTTAAAGAAGAAAAAACCATCGATCTTGCCGACAGCAGTTGGGAAGAAATCGTGGAAGAGGCAAATGGAAAAACCGTTAACATGAAAATGTGGATGGGCGACCCCAAGATCAACACCTACATGCAAAACTACGTTGCTCCTGCCATAAAAAAACAGTACAACATCGACCTAGAGATTTCTAACGGTCAGGGAAATGTGATTGTACAACAGCTCATGACCGAGATGCAGGCAGGAAGGGAAAGCAGTGTTGATGTCATGTGGATCAACGGCGAGACCTTCTATCAACTGCGCCAGATTAAGGGATTGTACGGGCCATTTGTGGATCAACTACCCAATTCAGAACTTATAGATCTGGAAAATCCGTTTATAGGGACAGATTTTCAGGAAGCCATTGATGGCATGGAAACGCCGTGGGGAAATGTCCAGATGACGCTTATCTATAACAGTGAGAAAGTGACGGATCTGCCGCAATCGAGGGAAGAATTACTAGCTTTCGCGAAAGCTAACCCAGAAAAATTCACCTTTGACAACCAATTTACGGGACTCACATTCATGAAAGCCCTATTGATCGATATCGCCGGCGGAAAAGAGTCTTTAGCTGGTGATTTTAATGAGGAGAAATACAGAAGATATAGCGCAGAACTTTGGTCGTATCTACGTGAATTAAAGCCATACTTGTGGAAAAATGGAGAGGTTTTCCCAGAAAACGTAGCGCAGATGCACCAGCTTTTTGCCAGCGGCGAGTTATGGTTTACAATGAGCAACAATGATGCGGAGGTGGACAACAAGATCAACGAAGGGCTTTTTCCAGAGTCATCCAGAGCCTATGTTCCAGAATTTGGTACGATCCAGAACAGCCACTATCTGGGAATTGCAAAAAATGCCACAAATAAAGCCGCTGCTATGGTCATGATCAATTTTATGATTTCGCCCGAAGCACAATTGGAAAAACAAAATCCAGACGTCTGGGGCGATGGAACTATTTTAAACATGGAAAAACTATCGGAAGAAATGAAAAATAACTTTCAGAACATTCCTTCCAGAAAATACGCCCCCAACAGGTCAGAAATCCAAGAAAAGGCTCTCATGGAACTCGCACCAGAATATATGATACGACTGGCGGAGGATTTTAGGAAAGAGATTATCAATAATTAAATTAATACTATGAAAAAGTCACTGTTTATTCTATTCACATTACTCTTTGCAACAACCTTATTTGCTCATGAATATATTTTAATCGCTTACAACTATTTTGTTAAAGAAGGTGAAGAGCTGGAAATCCATCTGTTTGTTTCTGATGGTTTCAATATAGAAATGGAGCGTCCCGTGCAAAAATCGATCATCAAAAAATTTGAGATGATCAATGAAAATGGAACAATAGATCTACTGGCTACTGCCATTGACGGCGAGCTTCCCGTTTTAACCATGAATGTTGATTTTAAGGGTTTGGGACTTATTCACATGACGCGCGATTATGCACGTATCACATTGCCCAATGATCGCTTTCAAAGCTATCTGATAGGAGACAATATTGAGAACGTGAAGATCGATGATAGCACAAGAACTGAACAAAGAGAAAAATATACACGGTATATAAAGACACTCGTGCAGAGCAATCCCAAACAAGATGATAACATTTATAAAACCGTGGTTGGTCACAAGTTTGAAATAGTTCTAATTGAAGATCCATATAAAAAAGAAGAGGGAGACTGGATCAAGGCACAGGTGTTGTTTAATGGCAAACCACTAGTGGACAAGGCGATAACCGCTCGCAATAGAATGGGCAATGAACCATCAATATTTCAGTATGCACGTACTGATGTAAATGGACATTGTAGTTTTAAGCTAGAGCGGGCGGGAGTATGGTTTTTTCACGCCACACACATGATCCCATCGGCAGATAGTGATGCAGACTGGGAAAGTTTCTGGACGTCTTTCAGTTTTGGAATGGAAGAGTAATAGCAATTCACATCAACCCGCCCAGCACATCTCAACTGCTTGATGAAATAACATAAAATGAAACCCAACAAAGCAATAATAATTTTGGTACAGAGTCTTTTTGTACTCTTTGCGGTAGCGCCATTGCTGCTGGGTTTTGTGTATGCTCTTTTATACAGTTTTGGGCTGACAGGTGTATTGAATGACGGCTTTACATTAGAACATTGGAACAAGGTGATTTTTGAATCATCGTTCTGGCAGACCTTGGGTTTTAGTCTGTATATTTCTTTGACAACCATGGCGTTATCCCTGTTTTTTGCATTAATGATCGTTATAAAATGGAATCAAAACCTACACAAAGGATTCCTTTCCTATATTATTTATCTACCGCTGGCCTTTCCCGGTATCGTCATGGCGTTCTACGTGTTCCAATTACTTTCCAAAGGCGGTTTTCTTTCCCGGGTTTTTTATAACCTCAACCTCTTGGAAAACCTATCTGATTTTCCGGACTGGATCAATGATGCTCATGGCGTCGGGATAATATTTAGTCTCGTGTTGTTGATCACGCCATTCTTTGTGATCCTTTATGCAAATATGTACCGCAATGAGCGCATAGAGGAATTATCTCAGCTTGCGGCAACACTTGGGGCAAAGACTTCCCAGATCAACCTAAAGATCATTGCACCGGTATTGCTTAGGAAATCGGCGTTTACGGTGATACTGTTTGTGATTTTGGTAATGGGAACTTATGAGATACCGCTCTTGCTGGGACGGCAAAATCCTGCCATGTTATCGCCTTTTGTCCTGGATAAATTACAGCGATTCAATCTCAATGATATCCCCCAGGCCTATGCAATCAGTATATTGTACATGTTTTTAGTAGCTGTAATTATCTTCACCTTATACAAAAGGAAACCATCCTTTTTCATCGAAAAAGTCAACTCATGAAAAAGGCACTCCAGATTTTATTTGCCATCTCCATCATCTTCCCGATCGGGTTTTTGCTGGTACTTAGTTTTGGTAGAAATTGGAGTTATCCAGCTATTTTACCAGAAACACTTTCAGGTACTAATTGGGCAACGATATTTGATTCGGATTCTAGTTTATTAGAGACTTTCTTCTTGTCGCTGGTCATTTCTATTTCAGTTGCGACCACGGTGACATTTTTTAGTTTTATCACGAGCAAATTCATCGCATATAGCAAATATCGCAGCCAGTTTATGCTGCTCGCATATTTACCCTATGTGATCGCACCCGTGATCCTGGCGGCGACCCTGCAATATTTTTTCATTTTGGGAAGTTTGTCGGGTACGATCGGTGGAGTTTTACTGGCTCAGTTTTTTATTGCCTATCCTTTTGGAGTGATTATCCTCAATAATTTCTGGAATCATAAAATGCGCTCGATAGAAGAACTTGCCGCAACCCTGGGAAGTAACAAACGCCAGACATGGCTAAAAGTCCTGTTGCCAGTTTCTAAAACCGCGTTACTGCTCTGCTTTTTTCAGACCTTTTTGATATCTTGGTTTGAATACGGACTGACCAGTCTGATAGGAGTAGGCGTTGTTAAAACGTTGACCATTAAGGTGTTTGGATTTGTTAATGAAGCCAATATTTTTTATGCAGCCCTCGCCAGTTGCCTGCTCATCATACCGCCCATGATCCTGATCTGGCTCAATAAACGTTATATTTTTTCTACAGAAACCGTCGTATAATGAGTGAAAACAACATCCTTGAAGTCACTGGAATTACCAAATCCTACAGTACAGAACCCGTACTGCGCGACGTATCGTTCACACTTCGGGAACACGAAGTCTTGAGTGTTTTAGGGAAATCGGGAAGTGGAAAAACGACTTTGCTCAAGATCTTAGCTGGATTGGAGCAGGAAGATAGTGGGGTGGTTACGCTTTCGCGAAAGCGTATGAACGAAACTCCTCCCAACAAACGAAATATCGTCTATCTATACCAAGAACCGTTGCTGTTTCCACATTTAAACATCTTTGAAAATGTAGCATTTGGACTAAAGATACGCAAACAGCCAAAGGCCGAAATCAAGTCCAAAGTAGATGAAATGCTGGAGGAAATAGGACTTTCTGAGCATGCTTTAAAAATGCCCTTTCAGCTTTCTGGAGGACAGCGACAACGGGTATCTTTTGCGCGGGCGCTGGTCATCAACCCAAAAGTTCTATTGCTGGACGAGCCATTTGGTGCGCTGGATTCTGAGACCAGATCGCAGATGCAGCAACTCTTCAAAAGGGTATCGGCCAAATATAGGTTGACCTCACTCTTTATCACACATGACCTGAAAGAAGCCTTGATCATGGGCGATCATATAGGTAAGATAGAAAAAGGAGTGTTCAAAAAATACGATTCACCACAAGATTTTTATAACGATGAAGCCAGCGGCGTAAAGGCCGAGGCCGAATTCTGGAAGCAGTTTAACACCTAAATTTATGATACAGGCAGCAGTAATTTCAAACGGTATTCAAGGCATAGACCGCTATTTTATGTCCAGCGATCGCATTACCTATAACATACTGACAATTGATGGGAACTTTGATCCAGACCTGGAGCTTTATGATCTTCTCATCGTACCCAATGGTTGTGATCACATCGCCATGGCAAAGATCAAGGATAAGGTAAGGTCATTTCTCGATAAGGGAAAATCACTTTTTTGTATGGACGGATGGTTTACGGACTGGGTCCCGGGAAACCAGTGGGTGATGGATAATTCCAAAAAATCCATAGACGTGCGCTATACATTGAAAACGGATACGTACAACCTGTTTGAAAACGTGAATCTGGATTCTTTCATGTTTTCTCACGGCATCAGCGGTTGGTGGTCATGTGGTTACATAGATGCAGCGCCGCAAGCAGATGTTATCGTGGAAGATACATGGAACCGGCCCATTGTAGTTCTTGACGAAAAAACCACTAATGGATTGATGATTCTCACTGCCAGTGGACCACTGGGCGATAGCGCTGGCCAGGCTACCGACGATGAGAATTCCATGAACGATCTGGCAATGCTGTACCAGAATGCATTATCTTTAATCATTGAGCGCACAAAAACTGTCCCGACGATAACTGCGTAACTATCAACAGTCACCTTTCTAACCATAAATAAATAGTCATGAAAAAGATAGGATTAATATTTAACGGCGTATGGAGCCAATATTCATTTGCCACCGCTCCTAAATATAGGGACATGGTAGAGATGATCTACGTGCATGATTTTGATGAAAAATCACTGGAAGGCCTGGAAGCTTTAATTGTTCCCTTTCAATCCAACCAAGAAGCTATTTCTCAACGTAAGGATTTGGTTTACGATTTCTTGAAACAGGGAAAAAAAGTATTTGTAGAAGGAGATTCTTCCATGGACTGGATCGATGGAAAATGGGAAGACCGTCCCGTTGATAATTACTGGTGGGTAAAAGACCCGACCAACCCGCCGATTAGTGAGACAGATTTCTCCCATCCTATTTATAATGGACTGACACCACGCCAGAGTTGCTGGCACACCCACGGTTCCTACACCAGTATGCCGTCAGAGGCAAAGGCGATCCAGTTAAAACCAGATGGCGAGATAATTACCTGGGAAACCAATCAATACGGTGGGACACTCATTGCAACGACTCTTGATCCCATTGTGGAACATGGCGTTCAACAGATAACGCATTTGGACAACTATGTGGATAAGCTGGTCAACTGGTTGAGCGGCGAGCAGCCCGAGGGTTCTTTTGAGACTCCGCGCGAGAATTATGGAGTGGCGGTCTAGACCCTATTAATATTTATAAAATCAGCCTTATTAATTTGAGGTTGATTTTGTTTTTTGACCTTTTAATGGATGATTGAAAATCTAAAAGAAGTAATCGCAACAGATTATACAGAGATAGTTGCGGTAAATGAGCGCAGTATTTCAGAGCAGCGCGACAGGATCTGTTCATCAATCCATGAGCCTATCAGAGACAGGTTTCAGAGTTTTTCTGGCTATCAGCCGCAGGCAGATCTGGGGCTGAGTTGTGGATTCCCGTTTGTTCATGCTGGGATCAAGAAGGGCGATGTAGTACTGGATCTAGGTTGCGCGGCCGGTGTCGATTCTTTTATTGCTGCGGCGATGACGGGCAGCAGCGGTAAGGTTATGGGCATTGATCTCACGCCGGCTTTGATCGATCGCGCTAGAAAAATTGCGGAGAGAAATAAGTTGAATCACATCAGTTTTGAAGTGGACGACATTGAGCACTTTGATCGTGGGGAGAACTGGGCAGATGTTGTGATCACAAACGGTGTTTTTAGTCTGTTGCCCGATTTGGGTTCCGCTTTCGCGAAAGCGTACAAAGCATTAAAACCTGGAGGCACATTTTGTATGTCAGACATCAATAAAAACTGCAAATTCACGCACGATACCTACGCCAAGATCAAGAAGTTTACCGGCTGCCTCAACGGGATACGATTGCAGCAATTATACCTCGATAAAATGGCCACGGCCGGATTCAAAAACATAGAAATAGTGGAAGAGCGAACAGTTGCGCTCCCAGAAAACATAAAACCCCTCGATGAGGAAAACGGGTTGTACATTACAACGTTTAAGATGACAAGATAATGACCAAAATTAAAAAAGACTTCAACCATTTGCAGTCGCTGTACTGGGTGTTTACGCAACTGTGCAACGACGATTGTGACCATTGTTATAACGACAGCAGTCCTTTTGGGAAGCGTATTTCTGAGGAGGATTGTATGGCGATTATAGAGAACATGCCAGACCGTGTGGATCGTATTATATTGAGTGGAGGAGAACCCCTGGCCGATATAAAATTGTTGCACGCGATTCTGGACAAGATCCAAGAGAAGTACAAGGGCGAGACCCAAATCATGATCCAGACAAATGGTGATTTGCTCAATACAGAGAAACTTCAGGTACTGATCGATAAAGGGGTTTCAAGATTTGACATCGCCAGCATCGACCGCTACCATAAAAAAGCGGGAAGTCGCTTGATGGAACTCGCAGATATATTTGAAAGTTGCGGAGTTATAGGAACGGAGAAGGATCCACTGATCGAGGGTGGCCATTATCTGGCAGAGAATCCGCTGAGCTGGGGCTACTGGGGTGCGAGTGAAGAAATGTGGCTGGGCGGTAACTGGGCACGTGGTAAAGCGATGAAGCACGACATCTGGTTAAAGGATCCCGAACACAATTTCTGTACGATCTTGAGCGGTGCGAGAAACTTTCTGGGCGGTTATGAGGATATACCCAACGAAATCAGCATCCAGTTATGGAGAATAAATCCCTGTTGTCCTGGAACCCATTTTCCCATGGGTGATGCCAGAAAGCAAAAGGTAAGTGAAGTTTTGAACCGTGCCAGTAAGAACTTTGTCTTTAAAATGCTCAACGATGGCGAGCCACTTAAAATGGGATTGCAACTAGGCGTTACTGAAGAAGCCGCCAAAGCCAAAAACGAGGAACTCAAAAACATCTGTCTGTATTGCGATCACTTTTTAAAATGCCACAAGGATGAGATTTTTGATAAGGATGGCGTTTTAGTGGATAGTGAGGTGGTAAAATCTATCTAAATACAATTAGCTCAATTTAGAGTGTTTTTGGCTGAATGATTTCACTTTTTCTGAGTCCAGCTCATGTGTTCGATTGGATTTTTACGTTCGTATATGGATGATATCCAAGTTTTTCCTATATTTAGTAGTATCTAATTTAGCACTATGAAATCACTGATGCTTTTTTTATCATTAGCTCCATACATGCTGTTTTCTCAAAGCAGCACCCATACTTTTTTCTTCACCGAGCAGGGAATGGAATACGATACCGGCTGGGAATATGTGTTTTATGATATAGAGCCTGACTTATACAGTTATGACGATCGCAATATGACCGCGGACAGTCTTGAGATTGCTCATAAAAAATATGCATATCGCGGTAACAGCATTGAACTGGATACGCTCTTGTTCAAATTTAGAAAACCATGGCTTTCCAAAAAATCACATCTGGTCGATGTCAACTCAAAGAAAACGCTGGTTACCTATAGAACCGATCTGGAAAATGGCGAGGTAACGGAAACCATTGATCACAAAACCCTCAATAGCTATCCCCTGGAAGTTCAGGAAGTAATCCTCAATTGGGCATTGTTCAAACAAGTGGAATATGTCTATTTTTATACCGACGATATCTATATTTTAGCAAATATCGTTGATGCCATTACCTCGATATTTGTTCTAACTACTTTACAATATTAAACAAGCAGCATCTATTATCATGAAATCTACCTTGTTACGATTAATTACACTTTTTGCATTCATTGCTTTTTTATCAAAGGGCTATGAATTTGGGCCGGATCATTATAAGTTCTGGTTTTCACTTTTAGGGTTTTTAGGATTCTTTGGGTTATCGGTTTGGGATTTTAAGATTAGAAAATCAAATACTTCTCATTCAGTATAGATACAATCAGTCTATCGCTTTGGGCTGGAACACCATCCGTAGGTTTAGTTTCTTGGGTTTTTGAGGCACAGAAGGTTTAGGGCTTTTATGAGTTACAGATTACTTTAAAGCGTTGGTTATCCTCATTTGATATTCGCTTTCGCGAAAGCATCATTAACAACAAATTTTTCCAACGGGTACTTTTCATTGCTTTCAAAAAATGATTTTTAGAGAAATAACCTCCTATTGAGCATCAAGGGATGGCGTGTCCAGCATCAATATACTGGATCATCGTTCTATGGTATAAAAATAAAAAGCCAACTCGTGAGAGTTGGCTTTTTTACTTTGTTGTAGTTGAGAAAGTACTAGATCCTAACTAATTTTTGGGTCTGAACAGAGCCGTTATCCATGGTGATCTGTAAAAGATAGATTCCAGTTCTGTATCCAGAAATATCTTTAGAAAAGCTAGAGTTATTGATCTCAGAGGTTTCCATCAATTTTCCACTCATATCATATATGGATACTGAAGACATTAAACTTGCACTATCCGTAGAAAGGTTAACCGTCCCGTTAGTTGGATTGGGAAACATGGACACTGATGATAGGGAAGCATTGGTTTCTGCTATGTTTAACAACAAGCTTGTCGCAGTAGCCCTTATTTCAAAATCGTCAAAAATTATGGAAGCCGGAGAAGTATTTGGAACTGAATTGGTGTTTGCAGGAAATGCAAGTAGTAACGACTGATCGGGAGCCATTGCTGGGATCACGTTTGCAGCATTGCTAAAAGTTGCATTTGTTCCAGTACCAAAGTTGGTTACCCATCTTAGACTTCCGTTGGAAGAGTCATAGGCCATGCCCACATTATACCAAGTGTTAGCAGCTAGGACTAATGGTCCAGGTGCTCCAGTAGCATCTGCTGGGCCTATGTCAAAACCAAAGAAACCTACTGTTCCATTTTGGTTGAGGTTTGCAAGGCCTCTTAACTGACGGGTTAGCGTATTGTACTGTAGCGCAACAGCAATCCTGCTCGTACCTGCTTCATCTGCAAATTGTAGGATCCTGTAGTTGGTATCGCTAGTTGTTGAAAGACCTGTATTGAACCAGAACTCAGTTTCTATAATATTGTTTCCGGCAGTACGGGTTGCCCATGCCGGGTCAAAATCACCTTTGGTCATCTGACGTTGTCCTTGATTTCCGTTAGGTGACAGTAATCTGTAGTCCTTGTGATACTGTTTCTTCCAGCTGCAACAATCTGAAAATTGCTGTTTGCAGCATTTGTTGTTGTAGTGGCGGTAGTCGCACCCGTAGTTGTATTGCTGGCAAAAGTGAAATAACCTCCCTGGCCAGGAGCTGAAAAGTCAATGTTTGTGTTTACGTTGCCCGGTGTGAGTCCGTTGAAGTTTGCAGACTCAAAAACCTGAGCGTTTGAAAATAGGCCCATCGCAGCAATAAGCAAGGATGGCAAAGTGTATTTTTTTTTCATTTTTCTTTATTTTTAGTGCGCGAAATATACTTTATTTTTAGAATCTACAACTAAAAATGAGTATAATTTAACAAGTTACATCAACCAGATAAAATGTCGTCCAGATCATGTATGTCAAGCAAAATCCGATTGTCAGGACATGTAGTATTTTTGCGGTATAAAACTACTCAAAATGATCCCTTCTTGGTTTTGGAAATTGTTGATAGCAATGTGCGTTCTATGCCTTGCAATCATTGGTTATAAGGTGATGATGGGAGAGCGCAATAGATCCTTTATATGGTTTTCATTCTTGTTTTTAATGGCGATCTGGTTTGGTATCAGACAAAATCGTGTCAATAAATAAGGGACCGTGTAACTCGCGGGTTGTAAATTTTACAAGATCGTGAACCTCCTTATCAGTCATAATTCGTATTATTATGCTTTGACAGTAAATTTATGGCTCTTTTCAAACGCGACCCCTGGACATTAGAATGTTACCGCACCTACAGTGGTGATTTTCATTTATACATACGTGGTCGTGCGCTGGAAGACCAGCCATTAAAACATTATGAGCGACAGACCTTTTATCAGACGCTGCGCAATACCTGGCGCACCTTTGCTACTGATGAGATACGTAGGGCGCACATCATACTAACCTTGGAAAACGGCAATAAATATGAGGCACAGGCAGACCATGAGGGTTACTTTTTGGTAGATTTAAAAGTAGATTTTGACCTGAACGCGCTTACGGACGATGAGGGCTATCTACCCATTACCGTTTCATTTGAGGAGGATAATGCAGCTTTCGCGAAAGCAAAAAAACAAAAACGCCTCAAGATCAATAAATTCCCTGGAGAAACATTAATACCGCCTGACACTGCTGCCTACGGCATCATCAGCGATATAGATGATACGATCATGCATACCGGAGTAACCAGTTTCTTGAAATTGAGGGTCGCGTTCAACACCTTTTTTAAGAATTATGACCGCCGATTGCCATTAAAGGGAGCGGCCAGCTTTTATCAATTGTTACATCGCGGTAAGGGAACAAAGGATCAAAATCCCATGTTCTATCTCAGTAATAGCCCATGGAATTTGTATAAATATCTAGAGAAGTTCCTTGATTTTCATGGCTTTCCCAAAGGTCCTATTCTGCTCCGTGATTTTCCCACACCATGGGACCGAACCCCTCGACTCAAAGTACCTCATAAAGAACACGAGCTGCTCAACATTATCAAGCACTATCCAGATATGAACTTTATCCTCATAGGCGATAGTGGCGAGCACGACGCCGACTATTATGTAGATGTCGCGCAGCAATTCCCAGACCGCATCCTGGCGATCTACCTTAGATCTGTAAACCATAAAAAAAAGATGATCCGTGTGAAGTCCATTGCAGACGGCTTTACCATCTGCCCCATGTTGCTGGTAAAGGAGTCTAGGGAGGCCGTTGCCCACGCTAGGGAAATGGGATGGATTGTATGATCGTTGAAAAAATAGGTGACCTTATTATATTAATGGGAGTAATTACTTCTTAACATGTTCTATTAAAAAAATCTTATGTCTATTTTTTTTCTAGCTCAAATTTGGTTTGACATCTTTTTATATTCTTTGCTTTCCTTGTTTATCCTATCAGGAATATATCTTTTAAGAAGGAAAGACCTTTCCCAAGATCGCAAATTACTTTACGGCGTTTTATTGTTTACTTTTCCCATAATTGGTATTCCCCTGATATTTCTTGGAGGCAAAAAGGTCGGTGACTGACCATAAAATTAAAGTGAATAACTGTAAAAAGTTGTAGTGAAATATTGCAAACAGTTTTTTAATCTGCAGTCCACTTCACAATTTATTCCTGCCGCCCTGTTTCCTTTGCTATCTTTACAGTTCACACCGCGCATCATGAAAGAGGTCACCTTTATTGTTTTAATACTATTTCTGGCATCCTGCAATACCACTAAAAAGATCAAAGATGCCGACCGCCTTGCAGATAAAATGCGCCAGGTGGCACAGTTGCAGTTTCCCACGTCCAGTTCCATCCAGCTTGCGCAAGATGTGGCATATCTCGCCAGTGATGATCTGAATGGCAGAGAAACGGGATCTGACGGTATTGAGAAGGCCGCTGTTTTCATCGAGAACAGGTTTGAACAGTTGGGCATACAGCCGTTCTATGACGGTTACCGCGATAACTTTGGGGCAAAGGGCGTGATCGGTTCCAATATTTTGGGCATGCTTCCCGGGTCTGATGGAAAGCTCAAGAAAGAGGTCGTTATTATAGGAGCGCACTATGATCACATAGGTCTTATCCAGGCAGTTGCTGGTGACAGTATTGCAAATGGAGCAAATGACAACGCCACGGGAACGGCCACCGTTCTTGCCATCGCAAAAGTCATGAAGGAATTTGATTTCAATAGGCGCACCGTTGTTTTTGCCCTTTTCAGTGCAGAGGAGAAAGGACTTCTAGGTTCAACACACCTGGCCAAAAGAATGCAGGGAGAAGGAATAAACGTGGTGGCAATGATCAACTTTGAAATGACGGGAACTCCCATGGTCGATCGACCCTATATCGCATATTTGACGGGCTATGACCTGTCCAATATGGGTGAGATCTTCAATACTTCCAATTCTAAACGAGTAGTTACCGGCGAGCTTGCAAAAGCTGCCGAGTTCAATCTTTTTAAAAGATCGGATAATTTTCCCTTCTATGAAGTCTATGGAGTGCCATCGCAGACCTTTAGCACCTTTGACTTCACTAACTTTGACCACTACCATAAAGTGGGCGATGAGCTGGATAAGATTGATGCCCGACACATGGCCGACGTTGTGGATGCCGTTGTACCGGGAATTATAAATATTGCCAATAAAAATGATCTTAAACTGACACCTCCCAGTAATGAGTAAAAACATAGTAATCACAGGAACGAGCCGTGGAATAGGTTATGAACTCGCAAGATTATTTGCAGACGCGGGTAATGAGGTAATTGCGCTTTCGCGAAAGCGAGAACCCATAAAATCCCTCAACCATCCCAAAATAACTGCCTTAGAACTGGATCTTTCATCTAGTGAGGGCATCACAGAAGTTTCTGAGAAAATAAAAGCACGCTTTGATCGGGTCGATATATTGATTCACAACGCGGGAATGCTGGTCAACAGACCATTTGAAGAACTGACTCCGGCAGATTTCCAGCAGTGCTATGCGGTCAATGTTTTTGGTGTTGCGGGACTTACCCAAGCCCTGCTGCCCAACATGGGCTCACAATCGCACGTGATCGCGATCAGTTCCATGGGCGGGATCCAGGGAAGTGCAAAGTTCCCGGGTCTTGCCGCCTATTCCAGTGCAAAAGCTGCGGTAATCACCTTATTTGAACTCCTTGCCGAAGAATACAAAGAAAACGGCCCCAGTTTCAACACGCTGGCATTGGGAGCCGTCCAGACTGAAATGCTGGAGGAAGCCTTCCCGGGCTACAAAGCACCACTCACCGCACTGGAAATGGCCACCTACATAAAAAGTTTTGCTGAAGATGGAAATAAGTTCTTCAACGGTAAAGTGCTGGAAGTGAGTAGTAGTACTCCGTGATGGTTTTGGTTTGAATCGGGCAATTGAAATGCTCGGGATGTAAAAAGCAGTTCAACTCGTGACTGTTTAAAATGCTGTGAATACAAAATGCACAGTTTTTTAAGACATTGATAATGGATGATATTGTGGATATTTCACAAACACATAAATCATTCATATTAAGGTAAGTTTCCATCAGTCAGGCTTTGTGTTAACTTCACTTTTAAAATTTCTAATATCATATTTAATCAATTTCCGCTATTCAATTTTTATTCATAAGGTTGGATGCCATCATCCATGGTTGAGAAAATGATTTATGGAATTTGGCCAGATTTAAAAATACGGTAAAACCGAATCTGTCGATAGCTACAGACATTTGATAACTATACCGTATCGATAATATTGTTACCTTTAAGACCTTGTTCAACAGCCATCGCCTCAATAATAAAATATGAAAAAATTATTTTATAGTATTATAATTCTATCACTATCAGTTGCTTGTAGAGATGTTAAAACTCCCAATTCTATAGATAGGGTGAACTGGGAAAAAAGGATGGTAAAATCGAAAACGCAGGATTCATTAGTTACGGGAAGTACCTTCCTTTCCATTTATTCACAAATTTATTTGAGAACGGTTAATGATCAGGCAGAATTAACTGCAACAGTAAGTTTGCACAACCCTAATCTCAATGAAAAAATTTACATTGATAAAGCGGTATATTATAATACCGAAGGTAAACCCATCCGCACTTATTTTGATAAAACGATCTATATAAATCCCATGGAGACCGTCCAGATTATCATCGACGGTATAGATAATGAGGGTGGGACAGGAGCCAATTTTGTATTTGATTGGAGTATTGAACCTGGAATTAACGAACCCATCATGGAGGCGATCATGATAAGCACCTACAGCAGTCAGGGAATATCTTTTGTGACCACCGGGAAGAGGATAAAGTGAGGGTTTCAAGGTGGTTTTGTTTGAGCCTAGTCTTTAAAACCTAGAAAAATTTCCTGCTGAAAAATTATGAAAAGATGATTTTAACGCACAAAAAAGGGTGGAAAAAACTCCACCCTTTTATATAGATTCCTGAACGGTAAAGTCAATTATAAACTCAACAATCCTCTAGAAATAACGATCTTCTGGATCTCACTGGTTCCCTCATAGATCTGGGTGATTTTTGCATCGCGCATTAATCGCTCTACGTGGTATTCTTTTACATAACCATTACCGCCATGTACTTGAACCGCCTCAATTGTAGTGTCCATCGCAACTTGGGATGCATATAGTTTTGCCATTGCACCGCTCATATCATAGTTGTTGCCCATATCCTTGTCCCAGGCACTTTTCATTACAAGATGTCTTGCTGCGGCTATATTAACGTGCATGTCGGCCAGCTTGAATGCAATTGCTTGATGGTTACATATCTCAGTACCAAATGCTTTTCTTACTTTAGAATAATCGCGGGCCATTTCATAAGCACCACTAGCGATTCCCAAAGCCTGTGCAGCAATCCCGATGCGACCACCAGATAGCGTCTTCATGGCAAACTTAAATCCAAAACCGTCCTCGCCTATTCTATTCTCTTTAGGGACTTTTACATCATTAAATATTAAAGAGTGGGTATCACTACCGCGTATTCCCAGTTTATCTTCCTTAACTCCTATTTCAAAACCATCCCAACCTTTCTCAACGATAAAAGCATTGATGCCCTTATGCTTTTTCTCTTTATCGGTTTGGGCGATAACTAGGTAATAATCGGCACTGTTACCATTTGTGATCCAGTTTTTTGTTCCATTAAGAACATAATGATCTCCTTTATCGATGGCAGTAGTTTGTTGCGAGGTCGCATCGCTACCGGCTTCTGGTTCCGACAGGCAAAAAGCACCGATGGATTCTCCCGTGGTTAATTTTGTAAGGTACTTTTCTTTTTGAGCTTCATTACCATAGGTGTCGAGACCCCAACATACCAGGGAATTATTTACCGAAACGATCACCGAGCAACTGGCATCAATCTTAGAAAGTTCTTCCATTACAAGAACATAGGAAATAGTATCCATACCGCCACCACCGTACTTGGGACTCGCCATCATTCCCAGGAATCCCAGCTCTCCCATTTTCTTGACCTGCTCCGTAGGGAAACGCTGGTGGGTGTCGCGCTCGATAACGCCGGGAAGTAGTTCGCTCTTTGCAAAATCCCTTGCAGCGTCTCTTATCATTAAATGCTCTTCAGTAAGGCCAAATTCCATGGGCTGTATAAATTAATTAGTATTATTTTTCAGTTTGCAAATTTAAGTCATAGTCAGGGTAAAACCATATCTTACAACTTATGAATCATCAGTACTATAACGTTTTAGGAGTAATGTCTGGCACCTCGCTGGACGGTATCGACATTGCTCACATTGAGATAAGACGTGAAAATGACTGGCACTTTACAATTAAACAGACCCAGTGCGTTCCCTATGCTGTACATATACTTGATAAGCTCAAGAACGCCATTCAGTTTACCGACAGTCAGTTGGCTCAATTTAATCGCGAGTACACCATATATCTGGGCAGTTGCATTAATGATTTTATTAAATCACATAAAATCTCTGATTTGCTTGCTATTTGTTCGCACGGTCACACGATAAAGCACCGTCCAGACCAGGGATATACATTGCAAATAGGCAATCTAAAAGAACTTGCCTCCGTGACAAAACAACGTGTGGTCTGTGATTTTAGGGTGGGAGATGTTGAGCTGGGAGGTCAGGGCGCACCACTGGTTCCCATTGGTGATCAGCTGTTATTTGGTGATTATGACTATTGCCTTAACCTTGGCGGCTTTGCAAATGTGAGTTTTGAAAACAAGGGAAAGAGGCTTGCTTACGACCTGTGTCCCGTTAATGTCGTTTTAAACAAATATGCTCAGTTATTGGGTAAGGAGTATGATGATGGTGGCGCTTTCGCGAAAGCGGGAACTGTAAATAACACCGTACTTAACAGATTGAACTTATTGGACTACTACGCTCAAAAACCTCCCAAATCCCTGGGAGTGGAATGGGTTGCAAATCAAATTGCACCAATATTGGAACAAATAGAAAATCCGCTGGACGTGCTGGCAACATTTACCGAGCACGCTGCCATACAGATCGCCGCAAACTTCAAGGGAAACGGCTCAGTCCTCTGCACTGGTGGAGGTTCATATAACAGCCACCTTATTGAAAGAATCCAACAATTGACCTCTTGCACGATCATTGTTCCCGATACCAGACTGGTAGAATATAAGGAGGCGTTGATCTTTGCGTTTTTGGGAGTTTTGAGGCTGCGCAACGCTAACAACTGCCTCTCTAGCGTTACCGGCGCAAAAAAAGATCATAGCAGCGGTATCATATTCTTGCCTTAATTAATATAAAATTTACCGTAAAACCGTAGCACGCTCTTTATATTTGCTACCTACCATATTTTGAAATGAAAGAACTCCTCAAACGCTACGAAAAAGCAAAACCCGAAATCGTTTTTCACTGGAATGACCCAGAAACCGAGGCAGAAGGCTGGACGGTCATCAATAGCTTGCGCGGTGGCGCCGCGGGTGGCGGTACCAGAATGCGTGAAGGACTTGATAAAAACGAAGTCCTTTCACTGGCAAAAACCATGGAGATAAAGTTTACCGTTTCTGGTCCTGCCATAGGTGGCGCAAAATCCGGTATCAACTTTGACCCGCATGATCCTCGTAAAAAAGGGGTTTTGGAACGCTGGTACAAAGCCGTTTCTCCTTTGCTGAAAAGTTATTACGGCACTGGAGGCGATCTCAATGTTGACGAGATCCATGAGGTGATCCCGATCACTGAGAACAGCGGAGTCTGGCATCCACAGGAAGGAGTTTTTAACGGTCATTTCTCACCTACGGAAGCCGATAAGATCAACAGAATAGGACAGTTGAGACATGGTGTAATAAAAGTCATAGAAAACCCGCATTTCTCACCCGACGTTTCTAGAAAATATACGGTGGCAGACATGATCACGGGTTATGGTGTCGCAGAGGCGGTTGGACATTTCTATTCCATTTATGGTGGCGATATCAAAGGAAAACGCGCGGTGGTTCAAGGATTTGGTAACGTAGGTAGCGCAGCCGCTTTCTATCTTTCTCAAATGGGAGCAAAAGTCGTGGGAATCATCGATCGCGTGGGTGGTCTTATTAATAAGGACGGTTTTTCCCATCAGGAAATTACCGATCTCTTCCTCAATAAAAATGGAAATACCCTTATAGCAGAAAACCTGATTCCCTTTGAAGAAGTAAACCAAGAGATCTGGAAGTTGGAAACTGAGATTTTTGCACCTTGCGCGGCTTCACGACTCATAAGTCAGCAACAGATCGACACCATGATCAGCTCTGGACTGGAAGTGATTTCCTGTGGTGCAAATGTTCCGTTTGCCGATAAGGAAATATTCTTCGGCTCCATTATGGAAGATACCGATTCAAGGGTAAGCCTTATACCTGATTTTATTTCCAATTGTGGAATGGCGCGCGTTTTTGCCTACTTCATGGAACGCAGAGTACAAATGACCGATGAGGCCATTTTTAATGATACCAGCATGACCATAAGAAATGCTATCCAAAACACGTTTAACAACAACAGTTCAAAGACCCACATAAGCTCGACGGCCTTTGAAATTGCCCTAAAACAACTCGTTTAATGTTCAAGAATTTTCTAGGAAATAGCCCTCACTGGTTCAAATATACCATGCTGGGATTTATCGTTTTTAACTTCATCGCATCATTTGCTGGAATCGACGGTACGGTTCTGGGCTGGATTTTTATAGGCGAATTCATTTTTTGCCTGGCGATGGCACTCAAGTGTTATCCATTGCAATCAGGTGGATTGCTAGCTATTCAAGTTATCATTTTGGGGTTGACACACCCCATGTACAAGATCGACCACAATACGCATGAGCCGGTTCTCGATGAGGCCGGTAATCACATGATCGGTGGTGTCTATGCAGAGGTTGCTCAAAATCTAGAGGTGATTTTACTTCTGGTTTTTATGGTAGCAGGGATCTACTTTATGAAACCGCTGCTCATGTACATTTTTGTAAAGTTATTTACAAAGATCAAGTCCAAAATTATTTTATCATTGGTATTTGTGGTCATAAGTGCAGTATCTATCTGCATTTCTAGATGCGCTTACGGTAACTGCGGTTTTAATAAGTGTAGGACTAGGTTTTTATAATGTGTACCACACCATTCATTCCAGCGACCTGGATCTGGATGGAGACAATGTGCCTGATCGCGAGCAGTTGAGCGGTCAGACTTTAGAAGATTTCAGATCGTTCTTGCGTAGTCTGGTCATGCATGGCGTGGTGGGAACTGCTCTGGGCGGAGTTTGTACGATCGTGGGCGAACCTCAAAATTTACTTATTGGAAGCAAGTTGGGCTGGGATTTTGTCGAATTTTTTCTGGTAATGGCAAAAATTACCATGCCGGTACTTCTTGCTGGTATTCTGACCACAATCGCGCTGGAAACTACCAAAACCTTTGGTTTTGGTCAAAAAATGCCTCCCGTAGTACGCGGGATTATTGAGGGCTGGATGGCAAAACGTGATGCAGAACGTACGGATAAGGAAAAATACGCACTTGATCGTTCAGGGTGTATCTGCCATACTACTTATCGCAGGTCTTGCGCTGCACGTTGCTCCCGTAGGATTTATAGGCCTTGCACTCATTGTAATCCAGACTGCTTTTATGGGAATTACCGACGAGCACAGTCTGGGGAAAGCCTTTGAGGAAGCACTACCCTTTACGGGATTACTGGTCGTGTTCTTTGTAATTGTTGCAATGATCCACGATCAGCACTTATTTGCGCCGATTATAGAATGGGCACTTTCAAACGATCCCCAAAGCCAGCCGGCCATATTTTACTTGGCCAACGGCTTTTTGAGCATGATCTCGGACAATGTTTTTGTGGCGACGGTCTATATTAATGAGGTTGCAAATGCCTATGCAGCTGGAGATATAACCAGAGAGCAATATGAACATCTTGCCGTAGCGATCAACACGGGAACTAACTTGCCGAGTGTAGCAACACCTAATGGTCAGGCGGCATTTTTGTTTTTATTGACCTCGGCACTTGCTCCGGTTATCAACTTGTCGTACGGTCGTATGGTTAAAATGGCATTGCCCTATACGATTGTCCTTACATTAGTTGGTCTGGGCTGTGTGGTTTATTTCTTGTAAAATGATTAATATTGTGAAGGGTTTTTTGAGAGTTCCGCTTTCGCGAAAGCGGACTGACCACAATCCCCCTGCAATCTTTATTGAATCAAAGCGTTAACAACCTAGAATATCTACCTTCCATGAGTACACTACTTCAAGAAACTACCGAGCAGGCCGCGGCTCAACAACCTATAGTTCAAGAAAAATCTGAGTCACTTCTCAGTCTTATCACCGCCGGTGGAACTGCTGGAACGATAATCATCGTCGTGCTGATCCTGCTGTTGTTTTTTGCACTTTATATCTATTTTGAACGCTTGATGAAGATCAATGCCAGTTCAAAAATTGACAGTAATTTTATGTTGCAGATCAAGGACAACGTTACCAACGGGCGCATAGATGCTGCAAAAATGCTCTGCGCAAAAGAGGATTCCCCAGTCGCTCGCCTTACAGAAAAAGGAATAAGCCGCATAGGATCACCGCTGGAAGATATCAATCAAGCCATTGAAAACGCAGGAAAACTGGAAGTGTATAAACTAGAGAAAAATGTGAGCATGCTGGCTACCATCGCCGGTGCAGCTCCCATGATCGGATTTTTGGGAACGGTAATAGGGATGGTTCTCGCCTTCCGCCAACTGGCCGAGGCTGGTGGCGCGGCAGACATGGGAAGCCTCGCAGGCGGAATCTATACTGCCATGATTACTACCGTTGCTGGACTTATCGTGGGTATTATCGCTTATATTGGTTATAATCATTTGGTAGTGAAAACGGATAAAGTGGTGCATCAAATGGAAGCAAATGCCGTTGATTTCCTTGACCTACTTAATGAACCCGCTTAATTATGAAGTTGAGAGGAAGAAATAAGGTAAGCCCAGATTTCTCGATGTCGTCGATGACCGACATCGTCTTTTTGTTGTTGGTATTTTTTTTACTTACCTCGCCATCCATCACGCCTCAGGCTCTAGATCTATTACTGCCCAGTGCCAGTGGTAAGACCAAGACTCAAGGAAAAGTAACCGTAAGCATTTCCAAGGAGGGAGATTATTATGTGGACGCCACCCAGGTAACGCCCGAAGAAATGGAAAATGCGATCCTTGCCGTTCTCGACGGAAAAGACAAACCAGCAATTATCCTTAGAGCTGACACGGCCTCTGAAGTAGGTAAATCGGTACTCGTAATGGACATCGCAAATAAAAATAAGATTCAAATCGTACTCGCTACACAATCCAATTAATCATGGCATACCTAGAAACGAGAGAACAGAAGATTTCAGCAGGATTGAGTGTATTCTTGATCGTTGCGATGGTATTGTTGTTTCGTTTTGTGTCCGTGCTCAATATTATGGAGCCGCCCGAGGAGAGCGGTATTGCGGTTAATTTTGGAAATACCGACGTAGGAAGTGGCGATAATATTGAACCCAACCCAACAAAGGTAACGCCGCCCTCACAACCCGAACCTGCTGAGCCTACTGATCCTACACCAGTAGATAATGTCACCACACAGGATAACACGGATGCACCCGTGATCAACTCCGATCCCGAAAGCAAAGTTCCAGTAACAAAACCCGTGGATAAACCCATTAAAAAACCGGTAGAACCAAAACCGAAACCCAAGCCTAAGCCTTCTAACAGCGTTCTCGATGCATTAAGTAATGTAGAAGGCGCACAGCCGGCAGACGGCGAGAATAACGACGGTGAAGGTCCGGGAGATGGCCCTGGAAATAAGGGGCAGCTCAATGGTAATCCCTATGCAAATACCTATTATGGGAATCCTGGCACCGGTCAAGGTGGTAAAGGATATGGGCTGAGCGGTCGTGGTAAAGTCGCCGGTAGTGGTGTAAAACCAGACTGTTTTGAAACTGGAAAAGTAATTGTGGAAATCCAGGTGGATCGTTCAGGTCGCGTGATCAAGGCAACTCCCGGTAAACAGGGATCTACCAACACTGCAGCCTGTTTGCTCTCTGCGGCAGCAGAAAGTGCAAAAACCTATAAATTTACCCCAGCCGCAAAGGCAAATGATATTCAGATAGGTTTTATCGAAGTTATATTTAAAGTCGGCGAGTAACATAGTGGATTACAAGCAGACTTTAGACTGGCTTTTCTCCCAACTTCCCATGTACCAGCGTGATGGAAAGATCGCTTATAAAGCAAACCTTGACAACACGATAGCGCTTGATAATCATCTGGGCGCACCGCATAAAAATTATCCTACCATACACATTGCCGGTACTAACGGCAAGGGATCGACCTGTCACATGCTGGCCAGTATCTTGCAGGAGGCAGGCTACAAAGTAGGACTTTATACCTCGCCTCACCTCAAGGATTTCAGAGAACGAATAAAGATTAACGGCGAGCCGTGTTCCAAGGAATTTGTAACCTCATTTATTGAAGAGCATAAATCATTTTTTGAAAACCACCAACTCTCTTTTTTTGAAATGACCGTGGGGATGGCCTTTCAATATTTTAAGGAAGAGCAGGTTGACATTGCAGTTATTGAAACCGGGCTGGGAGGCAGGTTGGATTCTACAAACATCATCACGCCTATAATTACAGGAATTACTAACATCGATTATGACCATACCGCGATTCTCGGCAAGACGTTGGTTAAAATTGCCAGAGAAAAGGCTGGAATAATCAAGCAAGGAATACCCGTTGTTATTGGGGAACGCAGAGGTTTTTTAAAATCCCGCTTTCGCGAAAGCGCAATCAACAAAAATGCTCCCCTACAATTTATAGATCACCGTAAAAAGTCTCTCCCAACAGATCTAAAGGGAAATTACCAAAAGGCAAACGCACTGATGGCGGTCCAGATCATAGCAACCCTTAATTTAGAACGCACTTTCAAAGTTAGCGATACACAAATTAAGACAGGTTTATTGAATGTTGTAAGAAATACTAATTTGAGAGGCAGGTACGAAGTGTTACAAACTGCTCCAAAAGTAGTTTGCGACACCGCTCACAACAAGGCCGGGATCAAATTGCTGATGTCCCAAATTAGGAACGAGTCCTTTAATAAACTTCATATAGTTATGGGAGTGGTTTCAGATAAAGAAGTGAATGAGGTTCTAAAACTCATGCCGTCCGAGGCAATTTATTACATCTCAAAACCTGACATACCGCGCGGTATGGATGCACAGATCTTGTCCGATTTTATGACTGCTAGGAAATTTGCTCATAGTGTTTTTCCAAGTATTCAACTGGCTTTTCAAAATGCTAAAAATAATGCATCAATCAACGATCTCGTGCTGGTAACTGGAAGTACGTTCGTGGTTGCAGAAGTTATCTAGAGCAAGCATTTGTTAGGTGTTAAAGTGTGCGATTTATACGTTAAATCAGCCAATTTATTTTTCTTCGTTAATTTTTAAAATTTGTTTGCAGTATTTTAAAACAAGTGTATATTTGCAACCGCTTTCAGAAACATGGTTTCTTAAGGGCAATTAGCTCAGTTGGTTCAGAGCATCTCGTTTACACCGAGAGGGTCGGGGGTTCGAATCCCTCATTGCCCACAAAAAGGCTTCCATTTTGGAAGCCTTTTTTATTTTGTGGAATCGTGCATTCCACATTGTGTATTCTGAATCAGTGCATCGCAAAATCTAATAAGAGAAATAATAACTTCCCGTTGCGTCTAAGTAGGTATTTTGGGTTAGTGATGAGTTAACCAACTCAAAGTGATCGTTTTATATGGTTGAAAAAGTATTGAGATGGATCTTCGGAAAATATTGCTACTTTTTTGGACAATGAAATAAGGCCCTGTTTGATCAATTGAGAGCTTCTTTAGGCTCAATTGATTTTGGTATATTCCGCTTTCGCGAAAGCAGCAAACATCAACTACTTTTCTCGATCAATTACATAATCCACCATCATCAAAAGGGACTTTTTATAGGCCGAGTCCGGATAGGTGTTCAGAATTTCCAGCGCATCATTTTTATAGGAATACATCGCCTTCACTGCATAATCCAGACCTCCGTTCTCTTTAACATAAGAAATCACTTTACGAACGCGTTTTTTATCCCGATTGTGTTTTTTAATAGAATTGATGAGCCATTTGCGGTCTTTGGGCGTTGCATTATTAATGGAATGAATGAGAGGCAAAGTCATTTTCTGTTCCTTAATATCGATACCGGTGGGTTTGCCTATGCGCTGATTTCCATAATCAAAGAGGTCATCCTTGATCTGAAAGGCTATGCCTATGAGCTCGCCAAATTTGCGCATTTTTTCAACATCGGGACTTTCGGGAGATACGGCGCAGGCTCCCAGACTACAACAGGCGGCAATGAGTGTTGCGGTCTTCATCCTGATAATGTCGTAATAAATATCCTCTGTAATATCTAGCTTCCTCGCCTTTTCTATCTGGAGCAGCTCGCCCTCGCTCATTTCCCGTACGGCTACACTGATAATTTGCAGTAGGTCAAAGTCTTTGTTATCTATGCTGAGCAATAAGCCTTTGGAAAGCAGGTAATCACCTACCAATACTGCAATCTTATTCTTCCACAGCGCATTGATTGAAAAGAAACCACGTCTTTTAAAACTATCATCAACTACATCATCATGAACTAAGGTCGCGGTATGGATCAGTTCTATAACAGATGCACCGCGATAGGTGCGGTCATTTACCTCGCCTTTTCCTATCATTTTTGCTACTAGAAAAACAAACATGGGGCGCATTTGCTTTCCCTTGCGGTTTACTATAAAATGGGTGATGCGGTTGAGCAGGGCGATTCTTGAAGCCATGGCCAGACTAAACTTTTGTTCAAAAAGCTCCATCTCATGGGCTATAGGCTCTTTTATTTGCTCGACAACTTTCATTATGGTAAAGATATAAAAGGCTTAAAGAGGAATGGTCGATTCACTTAAACCATTTTTTAAAACGCTGTATTATTTTGACTCAGCTTTGAAAACCAAACTTTAGAAGTTGAGAGATGTATTTTAGAAATCCGACTAAAGCCATCATTTAAAGAAATCTTAACTTTATGGGTTGGGGTTGTCTGTAAATAATAAGTTAAATTGGCAATTAATTGTAAAATTTAACATCATGAAAAAAATTACTTTATCTATTTTATGTTTATTGAGTGCAGCATTAAGTTTTGCTCAATTTTCAGAGGACTTCAATGGTACAACATTCCCTCCAACTGGCTGGGTTGAATACGCTGGTGCAAATGGATTAGGTCCTGGCTTTAGCTGGGTTGCTCAGGATGATGCATTAGGACAATACGCTTTTTGTAGATGGGAGGCTGTTACACCAGCTACCGCCGATGCAGAAGATTGGTTAGTAAGTCCACTGATTGCAGTTAGTGCAACTCAAAATTTATTGACTTTTGACGCCACGGACTTCAATGATGGTGATTTTGGGTCTGAACTCGCAATTAGAATTTCTGCTACATCTCAAACCGATATTACTTCCTTTACAGAAGAACTTGTTCTTGACGAAGCAGCTTTAGGGAATAATCCTAATACTGCGGTTGCCTTTACAAATTATCAGTTGGACATCTCATCCTATATAGGTCAAAGTGTATATATTGCTTTTGTACATGTTCAAAATGATGGAGATGCAATTTCTATTGATAATGTAATCCTTACAACAGCTCCGGTCTGTGCTCCAGCTGCTAATTTAACTTTTGATGCCTTTACAGCTTCAACTGCTGATATTTCTTGGGACAACACAGGAACTTATTCAATTGAATTTGGCGAGTTTCCCTATACTCAAGGAGGGATGGGCACTACTACAATTGTAACTGGTGATAACTATCAACTTACATCTTTGACTCCTGGTGTTGCTTATGATGTATATGTGACGCAGGATTGTGGAGTGGATGGCACATCATCAACAGAGACTGTTCTCGTAGGAACTAGTCCTGATTTAGTAAACGCAACTTTTCCTTTCAATGAAGATTTTGAAGTGAATCCAAATCAAGCACTTTTATTAAATCTAGGTGTATCGTTTTTCACCACTACTAATAATTGGGATTACGGACAAGATAATCTGGCAGATGGAGATTACAACTAATGATTTTGCATTTAACGGAGTAAGCTTTTTCTCATCAAATAACACTTTTACAGATGCAGCAGCAGATGCAACTATCTATTTAGGCCCATTTAGTTTATTAGCTGCTAACGAATACACCTTTAGTTTTCAACAAAGAAATCTTGTAGCTTCTTCTGCTACAGTACCCGCAAAAGATTTTGAATTGCTAGCAGCACCGTTAAATGATGGGTCAACTAATACTGTACTTGCTACTTTTGCTGATACTGATAATATCGTATATGCACTGAGAAGCGGTACCTTCATTCCACCTACTGACGGAACGTATTATTTTGGAGTTAGAGATAACACCGATCAACTGGTCGGAGTAACTGCCGGTAACAGAGTTTTTATTGATGACGTGAATATTTCCAGCGTTCCATTAAGCATTGATGGAGTGAAAGGTTCTTTCTTTACTTTAAGTCCTAATCCTGCAGCAGATTTTATTCAGATCAACAGCACTTCAACAATTGATACTATAGAAATATACAATTCTTTAGGTCAGCGAGTGATGAGTGATGTAACTGTATCCAACAATACTATTGACATTAATAAACTGGATTCTGGTATTTATTTTATGAAAGCAACTAGTTCTGAGCGAGCTCAGACTTTAAAGTTCATTAAAAAATAAATAGATATTTTAGAATTTTTTACTAAAATTAAAATGCCCAAAGAATTTTTCTTTTGGGCATTTTTTTAATTAAGTTTTTCATTTGGCTGAAGTAACTCTTTGTGGTTATCGATATCAGCAAATTTTCTCTGTACCAACTCTAATCTTGAGTAATAATGATTATCGCAAAAATGAAAGGTTACCACTGAAAACAAGTGAGACAACTATTAGATTTGTAAATAAAACATGCTAATTCGTTAAGCCTATTATCGACCATTAAGTTATGATTGGCCTTGTTTAGTTGCTGCGTAACAACATCAATTAAGAAATAAAAGTGGTAATCAAATATTGATTTTACTGTCAAAATTAAGATGTTGCAATAATATAAAAATCACTTTAAATAAAAGTACACGAAAACAATGAGTGAACTGGAAATCCCAATAACTGATGTCGATACATTTATCTACTGCCTAGAGGTTGTTCCCGATGCAGATTCCATTGAAACCACGGAAGTTGTAAAGATCCTAGAAGATATCGCCTTGAACCAAAACATTACCAGCATCTACAAAGCCTGCGATACCATGGAAGGGCTGGAAGAGAGCCTGGGCTATTTACTGCATGATGACCACAATTTCAAGGATTATGAAATCATATATCTAGTTTTACCTGGAGAAGCAAACAACGTTCTCATCAATAACTACTATTATGGAATGGAAGAGATCGCAGAACTTTTTGAAGGCAAATTGGACGGTAAGGTAATTCACTTTGCCAATAAAAAAATTCTGGATCTTACCAGCGAAGAGTCTCAATATTTTATCGATGTGACCGGCGCACGGGCTATCTCTGGTTATGAATTTCCATCTACGAGCACCTCAAGTGCCTATACCATAGACCGCGTGTTTTTCAGTCTTTTTTACGAGAACGATGATCTTAGGGAAGTCGTAGAACGTATGTTTTACAAACATCACAAACTATGTACGCTGCTGGGATTTAGGTTGTATTATTAGCTGTACAGATGCTGGTAATAGGTGTTGCTTTCGCGAAAGCAAAACAAAAAAAGCCCCTTCATTTTGAAGAGGCTTTGTGCGGATGACAGGAACCTGCCTGCCCGAGGCACGACAGGCAGGCCTGCCTGCCCGAGGCACGACAGGCAGGTCGAACCTGCACGCCGTGAAGCACTAGATTATTTCAGCTTTCGTAATTTACGCTTACCAGTTCCACTTTTCCAATACTTTTCTCTAATTCTAGCTTCGGCTTTACTGCCAAAAACTACTTCGGTGAATATCACTTCAAAAGGTATATAAGGTGCAGTGGTCTTATTTCTACCAGAGTTATGTCTCTCAAAACGCTCATCTAGATTTTGTGTCATACCCACGTAAATGTAATTACGTTGCATACTAGAAATAGCGTAAATGATATATTTTTCAACTTCTTCCATAAAACAAAAAAAGCTCATTTTGAAGAGCTTTGTGCGGATGACAGAAACCTGCCTGCCCGAGGCACGACAGGCAGGTCGAACCTGCACGCCGTGATGCACTTAAAACAACTCAATACTAAATGAATCTCTTTAAATAAAAAAAGCCCCTTCAAATGAAGAGGCTTTGTGCGGATGACAGGAACCTGCCTGCCCGAGGCACGACAGGCAGGTCGAACCTGCACGCCGTGAAGCACTCAAAACCACTCAATACTAAATGAATCTCTTTAAACAAAAAAAGCCCCTTCATTTTGAAGAGGCTTTGTGCGGATGACAGGAACCTGCCTGCCCGAGGCACGACAGGCAGGTCGAACCTGCAAGCCGTGAAGCACTCAAAACCACTCAATACTAAATACTAAATGAATCTCTTTAAACAAAAAAAGCCCCTTCAAATGAAGAGGCTTTTGTGCGGATGACAGGAATCGAACCTGCACGCCGTGAAGCACTAGATCCTAAGTCTAGCATGTCTACCAGTTCCATCACATCCGCTAGTAGTATTTTAATTCAAAATGTCAATATCAAAAATCACGTTGTCATAAAAATGAAAACCGTGAAGCACTAGATCCTAAGTCTAGCATGCCTGCCTGTCGTGCCTTGGGCAGGCAGGTCTACCAGTTCCATCACATCCGCTAGTAGTATTTTAATTCAAAATGTCAATATCAAAATCACGTTGTCATATAAAATGAAAACCGTGAAGCACTAGATTCTAAGTCTAGCATGCCTGCCTGTCGTGCCTTTGGCAGGCAGGTCTACCAGTTCCATCACATCCGCAATCTTAACGTTTACTCTTTTTAAACCAACACTTGTGCTGAGCTTGTCAAAGTATCCGCAACTGATATCCTGTTAAGGGACGGCAAATATACATACTTTTCAGTTCTAACAAATAATTTCAACAAATAAAATAAGCCAAATCGTATCTTTACCTCAAACCACATTTTTATGAACTCAAAACAGTACGTTGACGCAAACAAAGACCGATTTATAAACGAGCTCGTGGAGCTGCTCAAGATTCCATCCATAAGTGCCGATCCTGCCTATAAGGACGATGTTATAAAAACCGCTGGTGCCGTTAAGACAGCGCTAGAAAAAGCGGGCTGCGATCTGGTTGAGATTTGCGACACTCCCGGCTATCCCATCGTTTATGGAGAGAAGATCATTGATAAAAGTTTGCCTACAGTTTTAGTCTACGGACATTATGATGTGCAACCGCCAGATCCCATCAATTTATGGGACAGTCCGCCGTTTGAACCCGTTATTAAAAATACCGAGACCCATCCCGACGGAGCTATTTTTGCCCGTGGTGCCTGTGATGACAAAGGACAGATGTACATGCACGTCAAAGCAATGGAATACATGACGGCTTACGATGATTTACCCTGCAATGTAAAGTTCATGATCGAGGGCGAGGAAGAAGTAGGCAGCGAGTCGCTGGGCTGGTTTTTAGAACGCAACCGCGAGAAACTAGCTAACGATGTAATCCTAATTTCGGACACGGGAATGATCGCTAAGGATGTTCCCAGCATCACCACAGGACTGCGCGGTCTAAGCTATGTGGAGGTAGAAGTTACCGGACCCAATCGCGACCTACATTCTGGACTCTACGGCGGTGCGGTGGCAAATCCCATCAATATCTTGTGCCAAATGATCGCTCAATTACATGATGAAAACAACCACATTACCATTCCCGGATTTTACGATAAAGTAGAAGAACTATCCCGCGAGGAACGCGACGAGATGGCCAAAGCGCCTTTCTCTCAGGAAGCCTACAACAAAGCTCTGGACATGAAAAAGGAACACGGTGAAAAAGGCTATACCACAAACGAGCGCAACAGCATCCGTCCCACGCTGGACGTGAATGGAATCTGGGGCGGTTATACGGGCGAGGGAGCAAAAACCGTGATTGCAAGTAAGGCTTTTGCCAAAATCTCCATGAGATTAGTCCCAGATCAAAACTGGAAAGAGATCACAGAATTGTTCAAAAACTATTTTGAGAGCCTCGCGCCAGAAAGTGTTACCGTGAAGGTAAAACCCCATCACGGCGGCACGGCATACGTTACTCCCATTGACTCCATCGGTTATCAGGCGGCGAGTAAGGCTTATGAAGATAGTTTTGGCAAAACTCCTATTCCACAGCGCAGTGGTGGCTCCATTCCCATCGTGGCCCTATTTGAAAAAGAGCTGAATTCCAAATCCATTTTAATGGGCTTTGGGCTGGACAGTGATGCGATCCACTCGCCCAATGAGCATTTTGGAATCTGGAACTACTTAAAAGGTATTGAGACAATCCCGCATTTTTACAAGCACTTTACGGAGCTGAGTAAAATGAGTTAGTAAGCCTCTGAGTTTAGGAGTGAAAAAATTAAAATCCCAATCGTTATCGAGTGGGATTTTTTTATGCCTAGAACTATAAGGATCTCGCTTTCGCGAAAGCAAGCCCAACCTAAAATATTACGACAGCCACTATGAACTGGTTCACGCAATAAATGTGTGCTAGACTAGATTTGAGTCCCACTCAAAGTTGTAACACTAGAAACAGGCTTATCGAATATTTGTTTAGAGTCATTCTTACCCTTGCCTTTTGTTAGACATACTTAAACTTCATTTTTCATTTTCATTTTCATTTTATTTGCACCCTCTACACTTGTAGAATTAAAATATTATTCTACATTTGTAGTTGTAAGTCTAAACTTGTAGAAATGAAATTATCCAAAACCGAAGAAGAATTGATGAGCCACCTGTGGGAACGGGAAAAGGCATTTATGAAGGATCTACTGGATGCGTATGAGGATCCGAAGCCCGCGCCCACTACGATCGCTACTTTATTAAAACGCATGACTGATAAGGGTTTTGTGGGATATACACTTTTTGGGAAGAGCAGGCAGTACTTCCCGCTGGTGGAGAAAAGCGCTTACTTTTCCAAGCACGTAAACGGTCTTATCAAGAATTTCTTCAACGATAGCGCGTCCCAATTTGCGTCATTCTTTACTACAGAAACTGACCTATCCCAACGGGAATTGCAGGAGTTGAGAGACATCATCGATAAGCAGATTAAAAAGTAATCCCATGAATTATCTACTCAATTTTTCCGTAATTCTATTGGTGCTTTGGGCTTTTTATAAGCTTGTGCTTGAAAATACGAGTTGGCATCTTTTAAAACGAGCCTTTCTGGTAAGCACTCCTTTACTGGCGGCAATTATTCCCATGATCGTTGTGCGTAGGATCATCGTTCCCGCAACGGTTACTGATCAGCCGGTTTTTCCCCATCTACCATGGAGCGGCGAGGAAATCATTGATGCCGGTTTTCAACTGGACTGGACGGTGGTTTTAGGGTCGGTCTATTTTTTGGGAGTTGTGGTGATGAGCATTCGGTTCTTTAAAAACCTGTATGAACTGCGGGTAAAAGCTTCTGATAAATTGGATAAATATGACAATTACACGCTTATACTGAGAAAAGCAGTAAGCGTTCCCCATTCGTTTTTCAATAAAATCTATGTGTCAATTACCGAGTATAAATCGGGCGCGATACCCCTGGTCGTTCTAGAACACGAGAAGGCACATCTGGACCAGCGGCATAGTTGGGACATTTTATGGATCGAGTTGTGGATCATCGCGCTGTGGTTCAATCCGCTGGTGTATTTATTAAAATTCTCGATTAAGTTGAACCATGAATTCCTTGCAGATGAGTCGGTACTTAGCACGGGACACGATGCTAGAGATTATCAAAGAACCTTACTCGCTTTCGCCTCGAGCAGCCAAACTAGAACCATTGCAAACACCTTTAATTTTCCTATAATCAAAAAAAGATTTACCATTATGAACACAAAACACCACAAAAAGAAATGGCATGATAAGAAGTCTCGCCATCATCCCCCTACTCGCCATTCTTGTCATAAGTTGCGGTAAGGAAGAAGTCGTTGAGGAGGAAAATAAAAACGCCGTTAGCATTGAAGAGGCTTTTGGTAAAAACGCAATTGTAATTCAAGATTACTCGAGCTCACAAGGTGTAGTTGAAGTGGGTGAAAGAGAATTCAGCTATCAGAGAGATAATGGCGAAGTGATTTTATTTGATGAAGACGGGAAAAGATTTGATTACATCGCTAATGGGTATAAACTGGTAGAAATTCAATTAATGGATATAGGAGATACGCCAGTTCTTATTGAGGAGTATAATAAGCTCGCTAAAAAGCACAAAGTATATATGGATGAAAATAATGCTCTTATTGTCTGGAAAGACGAGACGGCTCGCATGCAAGAACTTTATACCGCTATGAACCAAAAACAAAAAATCGATAACGAACCATGGCCTTATCTAGGAAAAGCAGATAACATTAATCCAGGCGAGATCCCACCACCGCCACCGCCCACTATCCCTACAGGCGAACAGGGTTTTATTAAAGTTGACGGAAACATTTTCCGCTATACTTCAAAAGGAGCAACTAATGAATACTATGATCACGATGGAAAATTGATCAATGTTAAAGGTAAGGAAGTAATGGAAATAGACGCTAGCGATGTGCCACCACCACCGCCGCCTGCGAAAAAATGAGAATTACAAAGACAGACTAGTGGTTTTTTTAAATTTGTATCCCAGCACCTGTTTGTTCGTGGCTTAGTATATTAAATGGGAATGCGTTATTGTCATGCTATCATTTTGAAGTTTCATTTTCATTTTTAATTATGATTCAAGCAACTCCATGTAACAAAACCCGTTATAAACCATCATTAGATTACTAACTAAGCGATCATGACGTCATTTTTCATCCTGTGCAGCGGTGCAGACGCGCCACTTTTAAAAGATTGCAGCGCGGCCGAGCGTAACAAATATGCTGGGATAGGAGCTACGGTTTTCTTCACCGCGCTCATGGCGTGCATCGCCGCCAGTTATGCGCTTTACACCGTTTTTGACAATTATTTTACCGCGACGGCATTTGGTCTCGTTTGGGGCTTATTGATCTTTAATCTGGATCGGTATATCGTGAGCACGTTGAAGAAAAGTGACCGTAAATGGAATGAGGTTGTTCAGGCCGATTCCGAGATTGATTCTCGCCATTATTATCGCCGTGGTTATTTCAAAACCTCTCGAGCTCAAGATTTTTGAAAAGGAAATCGATCAGGTTTTATTGGAAGAAAAGAACGAGATGACCTTAAATAATCAGGTGCAGGTTGCTGCGTTATTTGCTGGTGACAAGGAAGCTTTCGCGAAAGCAATACAAGTACTAAAATCTGAAATAGCCACTAAAGAAATCGAGGTCAACGCGCTTTACAACACCTACATCACAGAGGCAGAAGGTACCGCGGGAACCAATAAACTGGGTAAAGGTCCCGTGTACAAAGAGAAACGGGAAAAGCACGATGCCGCACTCGCCGCACTTAACGAACTTAAAACCACCAACAACCAAAAAATCGCAGCCCTAGAACTACAACTCGCCGACCTCAACACGGCAGAAACCGCGAGACTAACTGCCGACCAGCCCATAATCGACAATTTCGACGGATTGATGGCGCGCATAACTGCTTTGAATAGCCTACCTTTTTTTACCTCATTTTTTATTTTTTTACTGTTTTTGGCAGTTGAAACCTCGCCCATCATCGCAAAACTTCTCGCTCCTAAGGGCGAGTACGATTTCAAGCTCGCTGAACGTGAAAACCGCATCAAAACCTGGGTAACGCAACAAGAAAACCAGCAAAAAATAATTGTTACTACAGACCAGGCCGTCAATAACCGCGTCTATGCAGACATCGCAGATGAGGAAGAATTGTACGCTTACAAAAGAAACATCGCCCGCAATCTACTACAAGTTCAAGCCGATGCGTTTTACAATAAGCAAAAAGGCATTTTGTAACTAGATTATCATATCATAAATAGGGCAGAAGCGATCAGCCTCTACTTACAGTTTCTAGACAAATCAACCATCTATTTACCCCCAACGTGGTAAAAAGCTCCCTCTCTTTTGGAGAGGGTTGGGGTGAGGACTTTGCAACCTCGCTTGGGCAAAAGCGATCAGCCCCTACTTGCAGTTTCTTGATAAATCCATCATCTATTTACCACAACGTCATAAAAAGCTCCCTCTCTTTTGGAGAGGGTTGGGGTGAGGTCTCTGCAACCTCGCTTGGGCAAAAGCGATCAGCCCCACCTACAGTCTCACAAGAAATCCATATTCTATTTTCTATACTCCATACTCCATACTCTATACTCTATACTCTATACTCTATACTCTATACTCCATACTCTATCATCTATCCTCCCATTAATTCTTTATCACGATCGCTGTCCTAATTCCGTTATCTTTGTAATAAGTCTATAACTTTTATGCTAGAACAAGATAATCACGAGTACGAGAAAGCCATTCTAATAGGTGTCGTTACCCAACAACAGTCTGAGGAAAAACTGGAAGAATATATGGATGAACTGGAGTTTCTTGCCTTTACGGCAGGAGCAACGGTTCATAAACGTTTCAGCCAAAAAATGCAGAAGCCCAATCCCAAAACCTTTATAGGCACGGGAAAAATGGAGGATGTTGCGGCCTACGTAAAATCACATAATATCGATACCGTGATTTTTGACGATGAGCTTTCACCGGCGCAACAAAAAAATATTGAAAAGATCCTTGAGACCAAGATTATAGATCGTACGTATTTAATTTTGGACATTTTTGCCCAGCGCGCCCAGACCAGTTATGCACGTACTCAGGTAGAGCTCGCCCAGTATGAATACCTCCTTCCTAGACTGGTAGGATTATGGACGCACCTTGAAAGACAAAAAGGTGGAATAGGAATGCGCGGTCCTGGAGAGACAGAGATTGAAACCGATAGACGTATCGTGCGCGATCGCATTACCTTACTCAAGAAAAAACTGATTACCATTGACAAACAGATGGCTACCCAGCGAGGTAACCGCGGCGCACTCGTGCGCGTGGCGCTTGTAGGTTATACAAATGTCGGGAAAAGTACCTTATGAATGTTGTTTCAAAAAGTGACGTATTTGCAGAGAATAAGTTGTTTGCAACGCTAGACACGACGGTGCGTAAAGTAGTGGTGGGTAATTTACCGTTCCTGCTTACGGATACCGTTGGTTTTATTAGAAAATTGCCTACCCAATTGGTAGAGTCCTTCAAGTCCACACTGGACGAGGTGCGAGAAGCAGATCTTCTGCTTCACGTCGTAGATATCTCTCATGATTCCTTTGAAGATCACATTGCGTCGGTAGATGGAATTTTAGAAGAAATCAAGGCGTCTGAAAAACCTACGATCATGGTATTCAACAAGATCGATCAATATCAAGCCGAGGATTATGACGAGACTGATCTTATGACAGAGCGTACCACCGCTCATTATTCACTGGAAGAATGGCAACAGACCTGGATGGCAAGAACCGATAAGGACGCCGTTTTTATATCTGCAGTGCGCAAGGATAACATGGAGTCTTTCCGCAAGCTGGTGTATGATAAAGTGCGTGATATCCACGTAGAACGTTTCCCGTATAATTCGTTCCTATATCCCGATTACACAGAAGAGGAGGAATAGGGCAGAGGCGAGAAATTCAAACGCGGGCTGTTTTCTGAGATGGTAAATTACAAGACTGGCGCGAGATAGCAAAAGATCGAAATGATAATGATAATGGTCAGGATACTCATTTAATGGATAGAATTCATGATGAAATTCAAGAAGCTCAACGTAGTAGGTCTAAAGACCAGACTATGCAATCACCGATATTTTTAATATGAAATCAATAAGACATTGCTGTAATATTTCTTTACTATTTCTTTTATACTCATGCCATGATATAGCAGGTCAACATGGTATCTCATTTGATATAGACGAGGCAAAATTAAGAAATGTTTATGTGGCAGAATATGAACTAAGAGACTCATTATATAACTTTAATGATTCTATTATAATTAGACCAGAAAAGGTTTGGATTGAAAAACAGTGGAAGTATGGTTCAGACTATAACCTGACAATTATTAAAAATTCTTATCAAATTGTGATTATAAATTCATCAAATAGTCTATTAACTGATGTTCATGGATTAAACGCATATTACTCCATTGTTTTGGATGATGATCGATACTTAAGAACTTGTAGCGATAATTGTTTAATAGGAGATTTGGGTGAGGTCTATCCTGATACGTTAGTTTACAAAGTAAAACAAGGTCCTTTATCAAAGCAAGATGATGAAGATAGGGTTTTTTTAGATGAATCGGCATTGGTATTCTTTGAAAAAACTATTGACGATTTTTCTAATAATATTGATTTACCTTTTTGTAACCACGTCAATATTGATTTTAGTATTTTAAAATGATGGTAATAATCCATCTGTAGAATGCCCTCATTGGCTCCGAGTTACACTCGATAACCACATTCATTTCATAAACAGAGATTTTTAATGGCGATGATTTCTGAAATTTAGCACTAAAAAGGAAAGAATAATTGTCAAAGATTATGTGAACTACGCGATAAAATTATCTGAATCTGTCAACGAGCGGATTGCAAATCGTTAAAACCGCGACAAAAATGTTCTAAAGTTGGGAACAACAGCCATATAAGTTGAGATACGAAGGGTTTGAGATTGTAGAGAGGTATGTTTTACATTATTAGTACTGATTGTATAATATGGATTGGATTAACTTTGGTTTTGTTTTATATCAAGATTTTTACCCATCTATTCCGATTCTTTCCATGCAACTGTTCCATACAACGTATTCTAATCTTGAGGGAATTCATTTTAAAACACCCTGATAGAAATTAATAAAACAAAAAGCCATCCCGAGGGATGGCTTTTTATTTAATGATAGAATACACTAACCGCGTTTCTTCAACTCATTTTTCATTTTTTTGGAAGCTTTTTCCATTTTCTCATCAGTGGGATTGCTCGTAATTTCTTTGACTAGGTAAACATAGACCGGAAAGTGGTCGCTATAACCTCCGGTAAAAGTACTTCCTACAAAACTGCGGAAGGGATATCCCTTATAAGAGCCAGTCTTATTGGTCATAAAGCTAGGGTTATAAATATGGGCCTGCCAGTACTGGTAGCCATCCTGTTGCGCCTCGTGCAGTAAGGGAAAGGTCATCATGATCTGGTCAAAGATATTGCCCGCATCGCGGTACGCCAGCGTATTGTAACCGTCGCTCAACATCTGGATATAGGGATTGTAGATCATTTGCGGCTTTACGTTCTCGCGGTCTTTCTGCGCGTTGAGGGTGGTTTTTACACTTTCATTTATCGGGTCGTCGTTTAAATCTCCCATGGTAATAATCTTGGACATTGCATTGATACTGTGCAGGGAGTCCATGATCTTTACATTGAGTGCTGCCGCGGCAACTCGATTGGGACGACTGCGCTGCTCGCCACCACGACGCGACGGCCAGTGATTCACTATAAAATGAATGGGATCGCCGTCCAGCTCTCCACTTACGACCAGTTGATCACGCGTGTAGATGCGATCATCAAGACCGTCCCCATAAATTAACAAGGCCCGTGACTCAGAGTTGGTCACTTTAAAATCCTTCTTTTTGTACAAGAGTCCCACATCTATTCCCCTGCGGTCTGGGGAATTGTAATGTTCGATACCGTAATCAAATTCCTTGAGAAGCGCATGACTGGCAAGATCTTCCAGAACCCGACGATTTTCAATCTCGCAAACTCCGATTATGGAAGGTGCGGTTTCTGCCTTATCAGCACCTATCTTGCGTATCACGCGCGCCATGTTGGTGAGCTTTTTCTGATAGACTTCCTCCCTTTGACCCTCTGCCATTTCCATCATCGGGCTGGCCTCGTCGTTGATCGTGGTGTCATCTTCGGTATCGTAGAGGTTTTCAAGGTTATAGAAGGCTACGGTCTTTACCTTGTATTGTTTGGATTGCTTACTTTCTTGTGCCTGTACCGCTTTCGCGAAAGCTAAAAAAGTTAAAACACTGAAAAACAGATTTTTATACATAAGGATATTACTAAGGTTATGTTTGTGTAAAGAATTAACCAAACTTTGCGCCAAAGGTACATAACTGGTTTTAAAAACTTATTTTTGCGCCCCAATTCATAACATTTACTTAATATTATAGCATGTTAAAAACAAATTTGTCAAGATGGGTGCTGGGTTTTCTTATCCTATTCTCCTCTTTTTCAATGGCTCAAGAATTAATCAAGGGTCGTGTAATCGATGATGTAACTGAGGAGCCCATACCTGGCGTGACAGTCACCGTGGTCGGTCTTAAATTTAAGGCAACTACAGATGCAAACGGTTATTTTACCATAGAGGGCGCGGTGCCGGTAGGTGACCAAAAGATAAATATTCTATTCAATGGTTATTATTCCAAAACCATCCCCATAGTCGTGAGCCTGAGTAATCCCGTAAACATCGATCCGTTGTACCTGGAGCAGGATAACGCAGATGTCTCTCAATCACAGGGAATTATTTCCCTTACCGAGAACGATCTCGCCGAGGATGAAAATGCGGCAAATAACATATCTGGGCTATTGGCATCCTCTAGGGATCAGTTCCTCAGGGCTGCGGCCTTTGATTTTAGTTCCACATTTTTTAGGCCTCGAGGTCTCAATAGCGAGGACGGAAAAGTTATCATCAACGGTATAGAGATGAACAAGCAGTTCTCGGGCCGTCCACAGTGGAGCAACTGGGGTGGTATGAACGACCTGCAGCGCAACCAGACCTTCACCATGGGACTAGCTCCCGCCGATGTTACTTTTGGTGGATATGGTGGTGTACAGAGCATAGATATGCGGGCATCACAGCAACGTCCCGGTTCACAGATCTCCTACGCAAGTTCCAACCGTAGCTACCAGGGCCGATTTATGGCTTCCTACCGCACCGGACTGTTGAGCAATGGCTGGGCCTATGCCATCACGGCCTCTAGAAGGGCTGGGGACGAGGGCTACTTTGACGCTACCTTATATGATGCCAACTCGGTCGGACTTTCCGTTGAGAAAAAATTGAACGATGCGCACAGCATCAACTTTACGGGAATGTACGCCTCAAACAGACGTGGTCGTAGAACTGCGGTAACGGACGAGATCGTAGAGCTTAAAGGAGTTACCTATAATCCATTTTGGGGAGTGCAGAATAACGTAGATCGCAATTCTAGAATACGCGAGATCGATGAGCCCATCCTTATGTTGAATCACTACTGGGATATCAATGATAAGATAAAACTGAACACTAATGTTGCGTATCAATTTGGTAAAATAGGAAATACGCGTATTGATAACGGAGGAACAACCTTGCGAGAGGTCAATGGACAGGTAGCCTTTGAAGGTGGAGCAACAAATCCCAACCCGGATTATTATCAGAATCTACCGAGTTATTTTTTACGTAATGGTTCTGATCCCATCGACTTTCAATATGCCTACCAGGCAGAGCAGCGTTTTATCAACGACGGCCAACTGGACTGGGATCGCCTGTACGAGGCTAACCGTGTAACCGCAAGCCAGGGTGATAATGCTCTTTACGTGCTGCAGGAAGACCGCATCGACGACAAGCAACTTACCGCAAACATGATCCTTACCGCAGATCTTGCCGATAATATACTATTCAATGCAGGTATCAACTACCGTAAGTTGGATAGTGAGAACTTTGCAGCGATAGCAGACTTGTTGGGAAGTACTGGATTTCTGGATATCGACTTTTTCTCTGATGAGTCCTCGCCAGAAGTTCAAGACCAGCTGGATGCCGCACAGTCAGATGTGAACAATCCCAATCGTGTGGTAGGTGAGGGAGATCGCTATAAATATAATTATGAGATCAACTCTGATGTTATTTCCTCTTTCGCGCAAGCACAATTCAAGACCAAAAACTTTGACTACTATCTTGCCGGTAATGTGATGCGTACTACGTACCAACGCGATGGGAAGTATGAAAACGGTAACTTTATAGGCAACTCATTTGGTAAAAGCGAACAACTAGAGTTCAACGACTTTGGCGCAAAAGGAGGCGTTACCTATAAGATCAATGGACAGAACTACATCGATTTTAACGGTGCTTATATAACCCAAGCGCCATTTATTAGAACTGCCTTCAGTAATGCGAGACAAAATAATGAGACCGTTCAAGGTCTGGAGTCACAGCGTTCCTACAGTGGAGATTTGAGTTATATTTTTAGAACTCCTACCTTCAAGGCTAGACTTACGGGTTATTACACCCAATTTCTTGACGGGTCTGACCTAGGATTTTACTTTACGGAAGATTTAACAGGTCTTCCATTAGGGGATGGTGCGGCTTTTGTGCAGGAGATCATGACAAATATTGAACGTAGAAATGTAGGTATGGAACTGGGACTGGAATATCAGATCACGCCCACTATCAAGATAAAAGGTGCTGCGGCACTGGGAGAGAACGTTTTTACCAACAATCCTGACTTTTATCTGACCAGTGATGATTTTCCAGGTCAACTGACCTTTGGTGATGGAACTGCTGCCCTTAAAGACTATCACGTGTCTGGTGGGCCAGAAACCGCGCTACAAATAGGTTTTGAATATCGCGATCCAGAATATTGGAACATAGGTGTGACCTCCAATTATTTTGCAAATGCATATTCTGACATTAGCAATTTGAGAAGAACGGCCAACTTTACCCAAGACTATGACGGACAGACCTTTACCGATTATGATCCAGCCGAGGCTCGGGAATTGTTAAAGCAGGAAGAATTTGATGAATACCTACTATGGAACATTATAGGAGGAAAGTCATGGAGGATTGACGATAAATATGTCGGTTTTTTCGCTACCATAAATAATGTATTTGATATCAAATATAAAACGGGAGGTTTTGAACAATCACGTAATTCCAACTTCAGATCTGTACGTGAAGATCAATCCAATCCACGGGAAGTTTTTGCACCGCGATATTTTTTCGGTAATGGAGCGACCTATTACTTAAATGTTTACCTAAGATTTTAAAAGCAACGATGAATTTATTTAATAAAAACAATATGAGAACTTTCAATAGACTTTTTGCAATAGCACTGCTTTCGGTAATTGCATTCTCCTGTGTGGAGGACGATGATTTTGCAACTCCAGAGACTGCACCGGTAAGTATCGATGCACCAGCAAACCTTCAACCTATGGCATTTGTGGTAGATCAGATCGATCAATCCTTTGATGGTGTAGTGACCTTTGATACACAGGATGTATTTATGGAAGGTTATGTGATCTCCAGCGATCAGGCCGGTAATTATTTTGAGGAAATAGTACTCCAGGATGCGATCGAGAATCCAACTGCGGGAATAAAAGTCCTAGTTGACGTTAATCCGTTATTCATTACCTATCAGGTAGGTCAGCGGGTTTATGTACGTTTAGATGGACTCACCGCTGGAACTTCTAATGGGGTTCCTACTTTGGGACTTTTGGGATCTGGCGATTTTATTGAGAAGATATCTCCCGCGTTGCAAGATCAATCCATATTGAGAGACGATGATGTTTTTGATATTGTGCCTGTTGTTGTTGAATCATCATCAGCGCTAATTTCAACAAACACTGCTGACTCTTATCCAACTTCCACAGGTACAGTTTGCAAGTGCTGACGTAGGAAGGTCTTTTGCCGCTGAACCTACTGACCAGTTTGATGGGGTTCGCTTTCTACAGACTTGTTCCGACTTTTTTGCACCTCCGATTAGACTGGAAACGAGCACGTTTTCCGACTTTAAGGCAAATAGATTGTTTGATGGAAGCGGCTCTGTGACCGCAATCTTGGGAAGGGATTTTAGGGATGATAACTTTGTAATCACTGTAAATTCCCTAAGCGATTTTGATTTTGATCTCAACGTTAGATGTGATTTTGCTGATGTTGTTTCCTGTGGATTAGTCGGTTCTCTTAGTCCTTCAAATGTTTTCAATGTAGACTTTGAAAATGAACCATCTGGAGCTGCAAGACCTAGTGGATGGATAAATTTTGTCGAAGCAGGAACATCACCATGGACAGTTTATGCAGATGGAGCTTCTTTAGGTAAAAGTGTTCGAGTCAGACCTTTTAGATCTGGTGATGTTAGTACAATATCCTGGTTAATCACTCCGCAATTTGATCTTGATATGACTACTGGTGAAGTTATTAAGTTTCAGACTTCTTTTGACTTTTATGATAATTCAAATAATATGCAAGCTTTATTCAGTAATGATTGGGATGGTACTGAATTAGGAATATCGACTGCTACCTGGCAACCTTTGGGTGATGCAATTATAGCAGACTCACCAGCTGATAATCGGGATTCTTGGCCTTCATCGGGAAATATTTCATTGGATTGCTTGAACGGTATAGGAGCGGTAGCTTTTAAATATGTAGGTAGTGGGGATGCTTCTAACGATGTAACTTATGAATTAGATAATATAATTTATACCACGGACTAAATTTTGTTTATTCAAAAGTCCTAATTAGCCTATAAAGGTTATTTGGGATTTAAAGTTGATTTTTAAAGCCGAGCAATGGCAACATTGCTCGGCTTTTTTATGTTGTAGGTTTTTATGTTTGCGTTGATCGTACCCGTATTTTAAAAAATACAAGCATAGGATTTGATGGATATAAAACTTGAAGGTAGTCATTTGCATAGAACTACCTTTTGATCCATTTTCCGATTTTAAGCAGGAGCTATTTTCGATTTTATAATATACCGCTTTATGATTTAAAGGCACAACTCTTTAAACCAGTGAAATGATTTTAACCACTTTGAATGGCTGAACATTTATTGAATTATGAAACTTATGACCACTAATTACAATTCCTCTATTGGAGCATTTTTCTTTTAATAGTTCATTACACCGTTCCAATAGTAAGGGAGCCATAGAAGAGAATGGTGTGTCCAGCAATAGCAGCAAATGAGGAAGATGGATCATGAGTAGAAACTCTAAAAAACGCCGCTCACCGCCTGATAAATTCCCTGTTTTAGTTTGAATGATGGGCTGCATCAACGGTTCATATAGAATTGGATCTTGATCGGCAGGATCTGGATACCACATCTGAATGTTGTCAGCCACCGTTATATCCGGCATTGTAATATTGTGGTTGGGCAAATAGGCAACGATACGGTCAGCTCTCTGTTTATGTGGAACTATCCTTTTACCGTTAATTGATAATGACGCATCACTATTGGGATCGCCATAGAAAATACGCCTCAAGAATCGAGAAGCATCGCCAGATAGTTTTTCCTCAAGCAGGACAATTTTCCCTGCCCTAATATTTATTGGATCAGACGGCTCGAATATAGTGGTTTTCGCTTTAAGCGAAATCAGAAATTCATCCATGCTGGAACAATAGATATATCCCTGCAGCAACTGCCGAGATTAAACAATGGATAGCTGATGTAAATAAGTAGAGTCTGGCACGGGTAATTCCAAGATTATCATAAACCAAAAGTTGGGGCTTAAAAGCGAGATGTACTCCCGCAATACCCACTACTATTCCCAGAGTGCAAAACGATAGTATCGCCAGTTCCACTTGCAGTAAAAGCACTAAAAATAGACTGGGAATGATCCCCATAAGTAGGGAGTATTTCACAAACCAAAAAATTGCCCTAGAAAACCACATACACGTTATCCCTTGGCGATAATCTCAAGGATCTCGCGATAGGTTTTTTGGTTGTTGGGGTTATCCTTCAGATAGATTCCGACACCATCGATGATGCGCTGCGATGCACCCAGTTCTACAAATACTTTCTTATCATTTTCCCAGGTCGATTCGGTACCCACACGTTTGCCCAGTTCTTCACTCTGCAGCGTGGTTTTTTTAATACGCTGGTAGATCTCAGATTTTATTGCAAGTTCCATCTGTTCTAGCAAGTCTTGATACGTAAGGCTGTCCACGGTACTGGATGCGGTCAGTTTTTTCAAGATCGCGGACATCTTGTCCATACTGCCAAAAAACTGAATGTCATAATCGTCCAGTCCGCAATCTTTGAGCGGTGCCAGTTTTCTCACCAGCACATCTTCCGAGGTTAGGGAACCATCCATCAAGAACTCCAGCTGGCGTGGCAATAGGTCTGAGCAGGCAGTAAGACTGTCACCGGTCTGTGCGCGCAGGCCACCGCAGACTAGCAAAAATAATATAGCAAGGTATTTCATAGGATCATCCAGATTAACTAACGTGGGCTATTGAAAAAATAGTGCCGTAAGTTAAAAATATAGGCTAATTTGAGCAAAATTGTATATTCACCTTTCATAGAACCCATTAAAGCCGATCAAATGACCACTTCTCAAAAACCAAATACCCTCTACTATATTATCAGTGTGTTCTTCCTACTCTGGAATCTTATAGGAGTCGCTTTCTTCTTTGTAGAATTACTTGCGCCAGACATGGTCACGCAGGCGATGAGCGAGGAGCAGGCGCAACTATATAACAGCCGCCCGGTGTGGTACATGGCAAATTATGGGGTCGCTGTATTTGGTGGGATAGCGGCCTGTATGGCGCTGCTCGTAAAAAATAAATTTGCCGTTATTGCAGCATTTATATCATTTCTTGCGTTGGTCATATCTACCACGTACAACTTTTACGCTGGATCGTGGAATATGGTGGGTGCGGGAGATAGAGTCATGTTTTTGCTCGTTCCGTTTTTTGGGCTTTTGCTGTATTTGTACACTCGATTTGCGCGTTCAAAGAACTGGTTGCGATAGCCTTATAGAATCTCAAAGACTTCCCGCGCTACTCTGAAGGTGTTTGCGTGCGCCTCGATGATAACCTTGATGTCGGGAGAGTAGCCACCGCCCATGCTGCATTGTACAGGTATGAAGGAGTTTTTTGAGGTTTTAGCTTTCGCGAAAGCTGACAGCGCAAACTCATCCCGTTTCTTACAACCATCGAGACTGAGGGAAAGTCTGCCCAACTTATCACTTTCCAAGACATCCACACCGCACAGATAAAAAATAAAATCCGGCCGTTGCTCGTGGATAAGATCGGGCAGCGTGTTTTTGAGTATGTTGAGGTAATACTCATCTCCAGATCCATCTGGGACGGCAATGTCCAGGTCTGATTGCTCTTTCTTGAACGGATAGTTTCCCGCACCGTGCATGGAAAAGGTAAAAACGGAGTCGTCATCCCGAAAGATCTGTGCCGTTCCATTGCCCTGATGGACGTCCAGATCCACGATTAGAATTTTCTCTGCGTGGCCGTGGTGCTGTAAATATCTCGCTGCGATCGCCTGATCGTTGAGCAGGCAAAAAGCCTCACCATGATCTGTAAATGCATGGTGCGTGCCTCCCGCGATATTCATGGCAACCTTGAACTCTAGAGACTTTAAACAGCCCTCGATAGTTCCCTGGGCGATGCGCAGTTCGCGCGCTACCAGCTGCTCGCTCAATGGAAAACCCAGCTTGCGCGCCTCACGCTTATTCAAGGTCAGGTTTTTAAGATCGTTCAAATAATCTAGATCGTGAACCCGCAGCACATCTTCATCACTACATAATTTGCTGGGTTCAAAAAAATCTTTTTTTTGCGCGGTTCCCTCATACAAGAGCTGCTGGGGCAACAGGTCATACTTGATCATGGGAAAGCGGTGGCCGTCCGGTAACGGGTGTTTATAAATGGGATGGAAGGCTATGGGGAACACTACTGTAGTACTTATTAAGAATGAGAAGTCGATAAAGAAATCAAACGATTACCAAAAAGCTCAGTTTTTTATGCGTCAAATCTAGCAGAAGTAACAAGAAATAAACGATTTAAACCAGACCTTTTTCCACGGTCGAGAATATCTTTGCATTCAAAATTAAGTGAAAAGGATTATGCGTATTTTGATTAAAATGTATTGGTTGTGTTTGTTTGCTTTTTTCGTTTTATCCTGTAAAAATGAAACGCCCGAACCTGTTGAAAATCCTATAGCGGTTGAGTCGGGAGCCAGTGATTTTGAATCTTTGAAAAAACAAGCGATTGAAATACACGATGAGGTAATGCTCCAGGATGTAGTCCTAAGCGAATACAGAGGCCGCATCAAGGAACAGATCAAGGACTCAACAATTACCAGCGAGTTTACTATTGCGCTGGAAAAACTTAAGGAAGCCCAGGACGGCATGATGGAATGGATGCACGGTTACAGCGAGAAGTTCCCATACGGAGAACCAACTCCTACCTCTGAAAAAGAACTCGCAGAAAAAACACTCCTCATGAAAAGAGAGGTAGAAAAGATCAAAGATCTGAAAATAAGAACCGAAAAGACGATCGAGTTTTCAAGACAGTTACTGGTAGAAGTTGAAAAGCGTGCACTTCAATAAAAAATTGCTTTTTTTTCATAGTGGCGGACTTAAGTCCGCCCCTATGAAAGTGATGGTTATTTATTTTACAAGTTTGTAAGTCTTGACAACTGTGATATTGAATATCCAAACCCAACCATAAAAGGTTTATTGGAAAAAAGGTTTAAGTAGCTTATCGGTTATTCAATCGCAAAAGTCACATTTACGGTAGTGGAGAACTTCATGTCCTGAAAATTGATGTTTTGGATTTCTGGACTGGGTTCGCTAGACATTTCTAACCCCATAGATAACTCCATCATATCGTTAGCGCGATATTGTGGGAAATACTGTGTCTGGTCATTGATTAAAATCGCTTTGCCCAGTTTTTGATTGAGCGGAGTTACCAGAGCCATGGCATTGGATTTGGCTTGAAGGATGGCTTTTGATTTAAGGCTTAGGATCAGTTCATCTTTTTTTGAATATTCTGTTTTTCTGATGGAGACGTTTGAGATATCCTGTTCTTCCAGTCCCGTAAATACTCTACTGAGCAAGTAGGCATCCTTTACCACGAGGTAATAGACTTTAGTTTTTAAAACCTTTTTTGATCGCAAGAAATACTTGCGATAATCACTGTCAAAATCGGCTAGGGTAAGGTCTTTATCAGTATTGATGTTTAGATTTTTGAGTACTTTGATCATGTCAGCTTCCAGTCGTTCTGTGGATTTTCTGTTTTTGCTGTCTTCTTCATCCAGCACAATGGTCAGATGAATGCGGTCTGGAGTGATCAATGTATCCACCGTCGCCTGAGTTTCCAGATAGGGTTGATCGATAAAGTTTTTAGTTTGTGCAAGGCTGGTTGCGCAACACACAATAACTAATATAAGAGAACAAAGATTTTTCATAACAACAGGTATTAATTTTTCTAAAACTAATAATTAAAGCGGTTATAAATTAATAAGATTGAGTGAAAAGATTTTGTGATTGAGGGAAATGATGATCTTAATTATTGTGATAAAATCTGTGTGGCTAGAGCATAGTTGTACTAAGTTGATTATTATAAAGTAAGTGTGCGATTGAAGGTTTTATGAATTAATTGTTTCTTTTTTCTTGTTGAGTGGTGTGTGTTTTTGTTTTCGGCGATTAGTGGATTGATTAGAGTTCAAACATTGCGGGCTACGTGTGTGGACACGGAATACAACTCCGCGCCAGCGTGGGGAGTGCAGGTAGTATCTGCAACCACTTTACCCATAAATATGGTTTTGTAGACGTTACCAAATACATTGACATCTACATAATTGTTTTCTTTTAACACTCCACTATAGCTAGGGACATCTATAAATTCCATCGCATAATCCAGCAAAATACCAGACTCAATCCTGTTTTTCTCTAGGTCGTTAAAAATTGGATTGATCCTGTTTCCCCAGTTGTTGTCCACGTGTAATTGTGGGAAAGATAAAATAGGAAAAAATAGTAGTAGGATAATTTTTTTCATAGTTGTTTAGTTTATTTTAGATTATTGTTATCGCGTGTAGAAGGAATCAAAGCGGCCTTCTGTTATAAAAATGATTTCCCCAGTATTTTGATCTAATATTGAGAACTCAAATTTTCCAGAAACTATTTGCTCTAATTGATCTAGTCTGGTTATAAAAAGTGATCCACTATTTTCGATACTTGTAGTACTAATGATAAAATCTTCCGATGCTGGAAAGCGTAAACTTCCATAAACATTACCAGCAACCGCCTCAGTAAGTGATTGTGAACCTAATTGAATTTCACTTTCGCTTGACTCAATAGAAACTGTAAGTGGGTAACCAGTATTTCTTGGTAGACCAATAGCAAAATTAAATTCCCCACCAACTAATTGATAAAAACAAACTACACACGGTTCCATAAAAGGTCCCCATTCACAAGACATCCAAAAGTTCCTGCACCGGTTTGCGTAGCTGGTGGTAGGCAGTCTATGCCTTGACAGTCTGGAGTATCATCGTCATCACTATAGCAGGATACATGTGTCGCCAGTATGAAAAAAAGAAAAAGGGGAAAAGAAGGAAAATGAATAATAGTACCAATATCGAAAATTTATGAAATGCTTGTTTCATGTGTTTATTAGTTATAGATTTAAAGTTGAAGTTTTTACTGCGTAAAACGCATATCGAAGCGACCATCTCTTATTGAGAAAAAAAAATTAATTGAATGCAAAATAAAATAATTATTTGAACAATATATAAATAAGATGACTTGTCTCTGAGGTCACCGTTGCTGTCTATGACATCAAAAAAGAAAGTACCCGAAACGATTTGTGCGTTCAGATCTAGACGAGTAATAGTCATTCTGCCTGAAGTAAATGCGTCTGTAAAATAAAAAGAACCGCTAATTCCTAGTGCAGCACTTGTGTTTCCACTTTGTTCTTCCAGCAAATCATAATCCATATCCTGAGCTAATTCTTTAGCAATGGTAGAGAGAGATAAGATTGAAATTCTCGTTGCGTTTTCTACCTTGTAAGCTGAAGTATCGCTCCCCATTAATCAGTTGATATTGACAATCCAAAGGATTACTCCCACCGGCTGGTATAAAAGGTTCTCCATCAATGTAATTTTACCAGCAACGCCCAACAAAGGTATTTGCAACCAGTTATTCATTGCCGCCACACGACATATACCTCAGGAACATTGTCCGCAGGGAGTGAGGATAGCAAGTTGCATTAATCAAAAGAAAACAATAGCACACTGACGTATGCTTTTATAATTTAATGAGGTAAGAATGTATCAACTTCATCATTTAGACACTCTGTACTGTTTAGGTAAACAACGCCGGTAAAGGATCTTGTAGGCTTAGAAGCATTGTGCGCTGGGCGCATATTCAGCAGGTCCGTATTGAGAATAGTATAGACACTGTGTAGCGTACGATCAGGTAGTAAAATGTGTGAAATGGGATCTTGGGCTGAACACAAAGGTAAAGGTCTTTTCATTACCATTGTCAAAGAGCCAATCTCATCTATGTTAATAGTCAGCCATGATCGTTGTCGTTTTTATCGCAGGAAACCGCGGTACAGTTACGAATTTGCGCAGCAAACTTTTGACTCTAAAAGTATCGGGCAGCTGCTCAAAGCTAATTTAGAGAATCTACTGGGTCTAGCGATCTTGTTGATCGCTGATATCATCGCTGACAGCACAAATAAAAACCCGGCAAACAGCATGATAAATAGTTTTATAAAGTTGAAATTTAGAGTAGTCGGTAGTCGGTAGTGGTAGTCGGTAGTCGGTAGAAAGATTTTTCATGTGGATGGATTTTTAAATGGTCTTTAAAGGTAGGGAAAGATCTTTTACTGAAACAGGTACCATTAGTGGGTAGGTTTTAAAATAGTAATTTCTGACCAATTTTAAAGAGATGGATTCAAGAGTATATTACAGATTATTTTAATGCTCCATTGTTCTTGTTCCTCATCTTAATTCCTTTTTTTCTAAGCAACAATCGCTAAAAATTATTTCGACAAATAAACTTCTTTTAGCATTCATTATCATTTTATTTTTAAACCTATCTTTGTCTATCTCAAGGGGTGATTTTTTAATCAAAGGCTGAGATTATACCGAGAACCTAGGCAGGTAATGCTGCAAGGGACAATTAAGATGTAGGGCTATTGGTGGTCTGCTTTCTGCTCGCGCAGGGGGCGTAAGCATTATCATTTACAATCTATGTCAAGAGACTCATCACATTTTATTTTAACATAACCGGATAAATGACCTTTTATTTGAACTTAAACAAGTTCAATGGAGCATTTTTCAGTTACCAAACAGCTGCCAAAACTTACTGGCATCGTTTGATCATTCATTATCAGTGCACAATTTAAATGTGAAATTGTTTTTCAATAGTTAAAATAAAATCTAATAAAAAAAGGTAAATAAAAAAAAGAATATTAAATAAAAAAAAATAAAAAAATATCGAAAAACATGATTTTGTCGGCAAAATCGGTTGATACCGTTTGGGCTTTTACTGTTGAGACTATTGCTATAGCAATACAGGGAAAAATTAATTTAGTTATTTTCAGGATTGGTTATTTTTAGTTTATTCGTTTATCGTTTTCAAGTTGAAGTTTTTATTGCGTAAACCGCATATCAAAACGACCCTCTCGTATTTCTCTCAATTCTCCCTCACCGTCAATCACGTCAAAGAAGAACGTGCCCGATATGATCTGAGTATTTAGATCGAGACGGGTAATGGTCAACTCTCCAGAGTTTTGATCATCCGTATCGTAAATATCACCATTGAATCGATATTTTCCAGATACACCACCAACATTACACTCTGATTCTTCCAGCAAAGCATATGTTTGATCCTTGTTCCAATTCCTTTGCATTAGTTGAGAGAGAGAGCAATGTCATTGAAAGTTTTCATCAGCTCTTGCTCCTGCGATAAGCCAAAAAACATCTCTCCATCGATAAGCTGGTAAAAGCAAATTAAAGGGTTAATAACACTACCTGGTCTAAAAGGTTCTCCATCCAGCAATGCCCCAAAGGTATTTGCACCTACCTGCGTTGCGGGTGGCAATTGTGAAATAGGATCTCGTGGACTGTCGTCGTCATTTTTATCACAGGAAACCGCGGTACAACATGCCAATAATAATAAAAGTATTGAGAATTTAAGAATAAGGTTTTTCATGGGAAGGTTGTTTTTAAATGGTCTTTAAAGGTGGGAAAAAACTTTTAAAATTCAGGATTAATTTTAAGAATATTTTTTTACCAAAAAAAGAAATGGAACGTTTTTTATGAGTCGGCAAAATCGGTTGATACCGTTTGGGCTTTTACTGTTGAGACTATTGCTATAGCAATACAGGGAAAAATTAATTTAGTTATTTTCAGGATTGGTTATTTTTAGGTTTTTCGTTTTCGTTTTCATTTTAGTTTTTATTGCGTAAACCGCATATCAAAACGACCCTCACGTATTTCTCTCAATTCTCCCTCACCGTCAATCACGTCGAAAGAAGAACGTGCCCGATATGATCTGAGTATTTAGATCGAGACGGGTAATGGTTAACTCTCCAGAGTTTTGCATCGCTTGTATCGATAAATATCTCCATTAAATAGATATTTTCCAGATACACCACCAACATTAAACTCTGATTCTAAAGTATATGTTTGACCTTGTTCCAAATTCCTTTGCATTAGTTGAGAGAGAGAGAGCAATGTCATTAAAGTTTTCATCAGCTCTTGCTCCTGCGATACCAAAAAACATCTCTCCATCGATAAGCTGGTAAAAGCAAATTAATGGGTTACTAACTCTACCTGGTATAAAAGGTTCTCCATCCAGCAACGCCCCAAAGGTATTTGCTCCTACCTGCGTTGCGGGTGGCAATTGTGAAATAGGATCTCGTGGGCTGTCGTCGTCGTTTTTATCGCAGGAAACCGCGGTACAACATGCCAATAATAATAAAAGTGTTGAGAATTTAAGAATTAGGTTTTTCATGGGAAGGTCGTTTTTAAATGGTCTTTAAAGGTGGGAAAAATCTTTTAAATATCAGGATTAATTTTAAAAATGGTTTTCTACCAAAAAGAGAAATGGAGCATTTTTTATGAGTCGGCAAAATCGGTAGATACCGTTTGGGCTTTTACTATTCAGACTATTGCTATAGCAATACAGGGAAAAATTAATTTAGTTATTTTCAGGATTGGTTATTTTTCAATTTCATTTTATTTTTAAACCTATCTTTGCCCCATCTCAAGGGGTGCTTTTTTAATCAAAGGCTGAGATTATACCCGAGGAACCTGGGCAGGTAATGCTGCCAAGGGACAATTAAGATGTAGGGCTATTGGTGGTCTCGCTTTCCTGCCTCGCCGGCAGGCCGGCGCGTAAGCATAATCCATTTACAATCCTATGTCAAGAGACTCCTCCCACATTTTATTTTAACCATAACCGGATAAATGCCCCTTTTATTTGAACTTAAACCAAGTTCTAATGAACCATTTTTCAGTTACCAAACAGCTGCCCAAAACTTACTGGCATCGTTTGACCCATTCATTATCAGTGCACAATTTAATTGCCCTGAAATCCTGTTTTTCAAAGCGCTATGTGTTAACACTAACATTAATTACCGCTTCTGGTCTTGCCATCGCCCAAAACCCACAATCTCAGGACTCCACGACGGCAGAGCCGCTCAAGGAGGTCGTTCTTAAGGCAACCCGAGTCACGACGGAGAGTCCCGTGACTTTTTCAAATGTATCCAAAGAAGATCTAAAGCCCAGAAACATCGGCCAGGCGCTCCCCATACTTCTTAATTATCTGCCCAACGTTGTTACCACCAGTGACGCGGGCGCGGGAATAGGCTATACGGGACTGCGCGTGCGCGGTAGTGATGCTACCCGTGTAAACGTTACCCTCAACGGCGTGCCCTATAATGATGCCGAGTCACAGGGTACGTTCTGGGTTAACCTGCCCGACCTTGCCAGCAGTGTGGAGAGCGTGCAGTTGCAGCGAGGCGTGGGCACGAGTACGAACGGTAGTGGTGCCTTTGGCGCCAGCCTTAACATTAAACTCACAGATTATAGCGAGCAATCTGGCGTTACCGTGGGTTCCAGTATTGGTTCTTTTAACTCACGCCGCCACAACGTCCAGTTTACCACGGGATTGATCAACGATCACTGGGAGTTCAACGGTCGTGCCTCACAGATTTATAGCGATGGTTTTGTAGATCGCGCGACCAGCGATCTTAAATCCTATTTCTTCTCAGGAGCTTACATAAACGGCAACACCTTGATCAAGGCGACCATGTTCGGTGGCGATGAGCGTACTTATCAGGCGTATTACGGAGTTGATCCATTAACTCTTGCAAGTGATCGCACCGCAAATCCTGCGGGATTTTATATAGATGCAGCCGGCAACGAGCGTTTTTATGACCGTCAGGTAGATAATTATAATCAGGACCACTATCATTTACTATTGAGCCACCGATTCAACAAGGAGTGGAATGCGAGTGCTACGCTACATTATACCAAGGGGCGTGGGTATTTTCAAGAATATCAGGAGAGTGATTTTTTCTTTGACGCCGCAGGCAGGACGATGTTTGAATTTTATGGATTGCAATCTTTTAACCGGGATGGAAACTTGATAACCGCCAGCGATCTGGAGACACGCCGCTATCTGGACAATGAGTTTTACGGCCTGGTGTCTAATCTTAATTACAAATCGGGTAACTGGGACGCGAGTTTTGGTTTGGGTGCCAACCAGTACGATGGAGAACATTATGGCGAGATCATCGCCGGCGAGAATATCATCTTAGACCGTCCACTGCAACGCTATTATAACGGTTATAGTGAGAAGGTAGATGTTAACGCTTTCGCGAAAGCGAACTATAAAATATCCCCTCAACTTACCGCATTCCTTGACCTGCAACAACGATTTGTGAGCTATGAGACCACGGGAAGCGACTTTGGTACGGATGCATTTCTTACTGATGTGGACTATTCTTTCTTTAACCCAAAAGCTGGAGCCGTTTATAAAGTAGGCAGCGACCAAAAGATCTATGCCAGCGTTGCCCGTGCCCAGCGAGAGCCTAATCGTACTGATTTTGTAAACGGGTCTCCCGAGCCAGAGGATCTTCTAGATTATGAGCTGGGCTACCGCATAGCACGACCCAAATTCAACATTAACATCAATGGATATTTAATGGATTATAAGGACCAACTGGTGCTTACGGGAGAAATAGATAATCAGGGTTTTCCTATACGGGCAAACTCTGGTAACAGTTACCGCCTGGGACTAGAACTAGATGCTCGAGTCCAGCTGCTGGAACGTTTTTATGCACAGCCTAATCTGGCCATCTCAAAAAACCGAAACGAATCTTTTAAAGTCACCAATGATGCCGGCGCGATCGTAGATCTGGGAGAAACCGAGATCGCCTTCTCACCCAATGTCGTGGCGGGTAATGCGTTTACCTATCAGTTTAAGAATGGTCTGGAAGTCTCCCTACTTTCTAAATATGTGGGCAAACAGTTTTTGGACAATACGGAAAGCAGTGTCAACCGACTGGACGCCTATTTTGTAAATGATATCAATGCCCATTATGTCTGGAAACCCAAGAAACTTGTTAAAGAAGTCGCCTTGAGCTTATTGGTGAACAATGTTCTCGATGAGGAATATGAATCTAACGGTTATGTGTTTCCAGGGTTTGGAGGTTTTTTCTTTCCTCAGGCAGGGATTAATTTCTTGACTGGTGTAACGGTAACTTTTTAGTGTAATTATATGAATTAAAAAATGGGTTTGATATGCACATCAAACCTTTTTTTATCATCAATTATTTTATCACATCTGGTAACAAAAGCACTAAATCCAGTCAAGTGCCTAATTAGTCACCGTAATAATATTTCCCGTACGGGTAGCGCGGTAGGCCTTGAGACCAAATCTTCCCTCGCCGCGTGTGGGCTGTCCGGTAATGATCTGGTACTGGTTCTCATCGGTCGGGCAGGGGCAGGTGAGCGTGATGCCGTCCAGCGACATCCTGGAACATTCATTGGGGCTGTGGTTGGGATCGCTCAGCTCGTACGCCACATATTGGGTATCGCTAAGGCTGTAGATCACAAAACCCTTGAGTCCCGCATTGGGAACAATAACCGCATTATTGGCAAAGTTGAGGAAGCTGTACTGGGGCAGGTTGGTATTGATGATAAACTGGAAGGAGATGTCCACGAGATTGGAATTGGTCAGGCTGTCATCGTCAGATTGACACGAGCTCAGGCCGGCAATGACGCTCAATAAAAGTGCAGCTTTAATAAATTTGAACATTTGAAATCTTTAATTGTATAACGCAAAGTACGAATATTAGTATATTTGGATCAGATCCCAGAATAATACTTGAACCGGTATACTATGGGATTTTATTTTTTGGGCAATCTTATTTTTTAGGGATTCCGCTTTCGCGCCTGCCTGCCGGCGAGGCAGGAAAGCGAGATCGCCCACACAACCATTATAACATTTATAGATTATGAGCAACGTATCGTATTATACAGAGGAGGGACTTCACAAATTAAAAGAAGAATTGAGACACTTAAAGGATGTGGAACGCCCGGCCGCCTCCCAGGCCATAGGTGAGGCACGCGACAAGGGCGACCTGAGTGAAAATGCCGAATATGACGCCGCAAAGGAAGCCCAGGGAATGCTGGAAATGCGCATTTCAAAGCTGGAAGCAGTTGTTTCCAACGCACGTATCATTGATGAGACCAGTCTTGATCTATCCAAAGCGTTGATCCATAGCAATGTGAAGATCAAGAATCTAAATAATAAAATGGTCATGAACTATAAACTTGTCGCACAGAGCGAGGCAGACCTGACCAAGGGACACATATCAGTCGATTCTCCCATAGGGAAGGCATTACTGGGCAAGGAAGTAGGCGATGTAGCCGAGGCGCAAGTACCGGTAGGAGTTATAAAACTAGAGGTAATGGAAATAACAAGAGACTAATCATGAGCGTATTTACCAAAATAATTACCGGCGAGATCCCCAGCTTTAAAGTTGCAGAAAATGATGATTTCATTGCCTTTCTCGATATAAATCCCAATGCTCCAGGCCACACGCTCTGTGTTCCCAAAGTTGAGGTGGACAAGATCTTTGACCTGGATGAAGCGATGTATCTCAAATTGATGGCCTTTTCCCGAACCGTTGCACTGGCACTAAGAAAAGCAGTTTCCTGCAAGCGCGTGGGAATGTCGGTAATAGGACTGGAAGTTCCCCATGTACACGTCCATCTCATACCATTGAGAGATATGGAAGACATGAGGTTTTCAAACAAGGAGTCAATTTCCAAAGAGAAGATGCAGGAAATAGCAACACGCATCAGCGAGAATTACCTTGAAGTGCAAAAGGGAGATAATAAGTAAGCAAGGTATTCCCTAACGCGTTATAAGCTTTTATGATTGCCTAATATGGGATAATGAGCGCGACAAAATTTATCTTTGCAAAAAATATATATTATGTATCCACCAGAATTAGTTCAACCCATGCGCGATGATTTAAGCGTCGCTGGATTTGACCAACTACATACAGAAAGAGAAGTCGCAGAAGCTTTGAGTAAAGAAGGAACGACCCTAGTGGTCGTGAACTCGGTCTGTGGTTGTGCTGCTGCAAATGCACGTCCCGGAGCAAAAATGTCCCTGGATAATGCTAAAAAACCAGATCATCTGGTAACCGTGTTTGCGGGAGTAGATCGTGAGGCGGTCGATACCGCGCGGGCAGCAATGATTCCATTTCCACCTAGTTCACCTAGTATGGCACTTTTCAAGAACGGTGAGTTGGTTCACATGCTGGAAAGACACCACATAGAAGGACGCCCGGCCGAGATGATCGCAGAAAATCTAAAGGGAGCTTATAACGAGAATTGTTAATAGGTAGATGTACTTAAAAAAATCCCTGCTCGCTAGAGCAGGGATTTTTTCGTTTAGGGACATGTTGTTATGCTTGCATAATGAATAGCACCACCTTTTTACCACATCAGTGCAAATCAAGTTATCTTTGTTTTATGCAGAAAATTATTGCCTATCCCTTAACGGTCATACATTTTTTTCTATTTTTTCTGTCGTTGTTGGTTTTTCATCCCATACAGTTGGTGTGCAACGCGATAGGAGGTCATGACCTACACCAGAAAAGTGTAGCGTTGTTGAACTGGTTCTTGATGCAAAGTCATTTGCCCTTATTTAATACATTTAGTATTAAATACAAACAGGATTTGCCCCTGGGACCTTCTTATATTTTTGTGTGCAACCACCAAAGTATGTTTGACATACCGCCATTGATCTATTATCTGAGAAAATATTATCCAAAATTTGTGGCAAAAAAAGAACTTGCATCAGGAATACCCAGCATATCGCTCAATCTAAGAATAGGGGAGAACTGTGCCATAGATCGCAATGATCGTAAACAGGCAATAAACGCACTTATTAATTTTTCCAAAAATGTGGAACAAAAGAATAGGAGCGTGGTCATCTTTGCCGAAGGAACTAGAAGTCGCACGGGAGTGCCCAAACCTTTTCAGACCAATGGATTAAAAACTATCTTTAAATATGTTCCAGAGGCCGTTGTTGTTCCCGTGACCGTCAACAATAGCTGGAAAGTGGATCGATATGGCAAGTTTCCCTATGGCGTGGGAAATCACATAAATCTACTGGTTCATGAACCCATTCCCATTGCAAACAGGGATGTCAATGAGGTCATTCAAGAAACTCAGGACAAAGTTCATGGAGCAGTGACATCCACGGCATTATAGTTGATTATCAATATATTAATAAAAAGATAGGTAATCAATCTATCTAAATTTAAAAAACATGGAACTACTTAAACCCTTAAAAAATATACGCATTGAGGTAATGCAGTCTCTGGAAAGTAAGGTTGATTCTTTTATGGATCAATTTTTAATTCCGGTAGAAAAGATTTGGCAGCCCAGTGATTTTCTTCCAGATTCCACGGCAGATGATTTTTTTGATAAAGTAAAAGAGATCAGGGAACTTGCCAAGGATCTACCTTATGACTTTTGGGTAACACTCGTCGGTGATACGATTACAGAAGAAGCTTTGCCTACCTATGAATCCTGGTTAATGGACGTAGAAGGAATCAACCAGCACGAGGGTAAGGGTAACTCCTGGTCTAAGTGGGTAAGACAATGGACGGGAGAGGAGAACAGGCACGGCGATGTGCTCAATAAATATCTTTATTTATCGGGACGCGTGGATATGCGCCAGGTAGAAATTACCACCCACCATCTGATAACCGATGGCTTTGACATAGGAACCGATAGAGATCCCTATAAGAACTTTGTTTATACTTCATTTCAAGAATTAGCTACGTATATCTCTCACAATCGAGTAGCAAAAATGGCACGGGAATATGGTAATACAGCTTTATCTAAAATGTGCCGAATTATCTCTGGCGACGAGATGAGACACCATAAGGCGTATTGCACATTTGTGGATGAGATTTTTAAAGTAGATCCCAATAATATGATGGTTGCCTTTAAGGAAATGATGGTGAATAAAATTGTCATGCCCGCTCATTTTTTAAGAGAAAGCGGTCAAAGTATGGGAGCGGCATTTGAAGATTTTTCAAACAGTGCCCAACGTATAGGTGTTTACACGGCTCAGGATTATATTGATATTATGCAAGGCCTGATTGACAAATGGGATATTGCATCCATCAAAAACCTTAACGATGAAGGTGAAAAAGCTCGGGACTACTTGATGAAGCTACCTGGACGTATGACACGTATCGCACAACGGGTGAAGATCCCTCAGGAAGTAACTACTTTTAAATGGGTACAACCAGCACTCGCTAGATAGTAATTATATGTTTTGCCTATCAAATAACCTTAAAAGCTTTGCATATTTTTATGCAAAGCTTTTTTGATTTCCGGAAAGTCTTGTTTTAAGTAACCGAGTTGTATCGGGTCGATAAATAGTTAGACATAGAGACTGGTCAGGATATTTATCGTTATGGGAATGGTACGCTGATGAAGATTTATGTAGAACCAGATATTGGTAAAGTTGGAGTCTTGCGCGATATGATGGTTCTCGATGGAAGCTATACTATTCTCCAAGTTCAATTGAAATCCCACATATTTTTACACCTTTTGACTTCCTTTATTCCTGATGGATTGATAAATAATAGCTACTAATGAACCAAAACTCAAAAGCATTCCCGCTACCAGCAACGTTTCTGAATAATCATATTTCATGATTTTTAAAAAGGCTCCTAGGCCTGTTATTATAAATCCGGCTATAAGTGTATAAATGGATATGTTTTTCATTGAGAGAATATTACTTAAACTATGGCTATTTTTAAATATATGAGGAAACTTTATAAAATAGGAGTAATAGTCAACGGTTTAACCAAACTTTATCTGATTTGGATAGCATCTATTCCCCAGGTCTCCACAATTAATTCCTAGTAATGATGGAGTCTCAGTTGATTTATAAATAACTTTACCCACATGATCAATAAACGACTTCTCATTAAAAACCTGCTCGCGCACCACGACGAGAACAGTTTTTATGACAAGAAGTTACAACTCAACCTCAACAACAAAGAAGGGAAGGCAAAATTCCTCAAGCACATTTGCGCGCTGTCTAATTCTAATCCGGCAAACAACAGTTACATCGTCATCGGCATCGATGATCGCAGCAATGAGATCGTGGGCACCGAATTCTTTGACGATTCAAAACTACAGAATTTGGTCAATGCCTATCTGGAAAACCCGCCCGTGATCCAGTACGAGAATATTCCGTTTCCCCATCTTGCGACGGGAATTGTGGTGGGACTGGTAAGTATCAGGGCTCAGAACAGCCTTACCGCACTGCGCAAGAACATCTGGAAATATTATGGGGGAATGGTATTTTTTAGAGTGGGAAGCATCTCTATTCCCAAGGTTGTTGACATCGAGATCACCGACATTAATTCAGTAACGGTAGCCGCCATCGAGCGCCAGTCCAGCAATAATATGGAACTAACGCTGGAGCGCGTCGCAGACTTCATCAGGCGCGATGGCAACAACGGCATTCATTCTTATTTTAAGGTTTTTAAAGAGCAATTTGTAATATGCTGGTCGGGCAAGCTCAAGGTTAAAAACGACCAGGAATATTTATCCCGCGTGGATATAGAACTGGTAAACGAGCAGGTGCGGCTGTTTTACAGCGCACTGGATGAGGTACAGATAAGCTATGACGAGAATAGTTTTAGCATTTTGGAATACGTCTCCCTGGGCATAGGTGGTGAGAACAAGGGGTATCCGCTGGAACGTCAGACCCTATATTTTTACCCTAATGGCACCTATAAAATGGAGAGCAAGATCCTGTTCAACCCGCCGTACTATAACAGGCATACCCTGCACCACATCTATAACACAAACCTCGCGTTACTTTCCCGACTCAAGAACGACTCAACCATATCATCCACAGATCTTGCCGACCTCGATAGACTACCTGGCCAGTTATTGATCTGTAAATTCAATAACGTGGGAGAGCCCATTGAAAAAATGCGCGCCTATAAATCATTCATAAAACCGCATCCCGCCGCATATAAATCTTACAAAGAAGTTTTACGCGTGTTGCGCAAGGTAACCTACAACTCATGAGAACTATTGCCATAGGAGACATTCACGGCGGCTATAAGGCGCTGCTACAATTGTTGGACAGGATTGAACTGCGGTCCGACGACCAGCTCATTTTTTTGGGGGATTATGTAGATGGCTGGTCGCAAAGCTTTGAGGTCATTGATTTCTTGATCTCACTTTCAGTTCCGCTTTCGCGAAAGCAAAAAGAAAAAGAAGCCTATACCACACAGCTCGATCATCCCGATTATACCATCCTGGAAAAGAGGCCCATTTTCCTGCGCGGCAATCACGATGAACTTGTCCTGGAATATTTTAAAAACGAGGCAAAAAATGAAATGTGGCTCTATCACGGCGGTGTAAGTACGGTAAAAAGCTATAAGAACCGAAATAAGAAAGCGGTGGACGCGCACATTGAATTTTTGGAAAACGAGCTGCACAATTTTTACGAACTGGATGGCAACGGTTATTTCCACGCCGGTTTTCATAACCTCAAGGGACCCCATTATGAATATTACCAGAATATTACCTACTGGGACCGATCGCTCTGGGAAATGGCGCTGGCACTAGATCCCGATATTAAAAAGGACGATCTGCGCTATCCCAACAGGTTGAAGCTTTACAACGAGATCTACATAGGCCACACGCCCACCGACCGACTGGGCAAGCACGTTCCCGTGAACGCTGCAAACGTCTATAACGTGGACACCGCAGCGGCCTATAAAGGACCGCTCACGGCGATTTGTGTGGAGGATAAAACCATCTGGCAGAGCGATCCCGTCCATACACTTTATCCCGATGAAAAAGGGAGGAACTGAAAAATAAAAACATGTAAAAAACAACTTCTGATCCCAAGAAACTAACTGTTCTGGACTGCGCTCGATCTGACGTTTATGACTGAGATGTCAAATTGAGTTTGTTGAATTTGTTTTGAATTACTCTGTTTTAATCGTCTTCGGTAGGTACTATGCTGAGCTCATCGAACTGCTCAGACTGACACCTTGCCTTGTCTCTGATTTTCGTTTTTTCGTAACGTCTTCGACAAACATTATACAGAGCTAGTCGAAGTGCTTAGATTGACATTTTTTTTAAATTTTGATTTTCGTTTTATTTTTCGTTTTATTTTTAAACCAACCCGCTTTCGCAAAAGCGTAACAAATACTATCTTCAACCCACATATAAAAGAGAACTAACTAATAGGAAAAACCATGGGGATATTTGACAGGATCAAGGAGAAATTAAGCAACGAGTTCATTGATATCGTTGAATGGCTGGACTACACCGACGACACCATTGCACATCGTTTTGAGCGCTATCAGAACGAGATCAAGAACGGCGCAAAACTGGTCGTGCGGGAAGGACAGACCGCTGTCTTTATCAATGAAGGGCAACTGGCAGATGTTTTTACACCTGGAACCTACGACCTCACGACCCAAAACCTACCCATACTTTCCACGTTGAAGGGATGGAAATACGGGTTTAACTCGCCCTTTAAGGCAGAGGTCTATTTTGTCAATACCACACTTTTTACCGACGAGAAATGGGGAACTAAAAACCCGATCACGTTGAGTGATGAACGTTTTGGGCTGGTGGAGATACGCGCTTTTGGAACCTACGCGTTCAAGATTGCCGATGCCGGTAAATTTATCGTGGACATCGTGGGGACCGATAATAATTTTACCAATTTTGAGATCAACGAACACCTCAAAAGTCTTATCGCCACACGCTTTACGGACACGGTAGGGGAGGCAAATCTACCTATCGAACTCTATGCGGCAAACACCTCAGAGCTTTCAGAAACCTGTAAGGAGGTAATGCAACCCGAGTTTGTAATGGTGGGAATCTCACTGGAGCGCTTCTATATCGAGAACGTTTCCATGCCTGAAGAACTCAAGAAAGAGATCTTTGAGTACAGCCGTCTGGATAAGATCGACCTCGATAAACTTACCCGATTCAAAACTGCCAAAGCCATTGAAGCTGCCGCAAACAACGATGGCGGTACCGCAGGTGCCGGTATGGGAATGGGAATGGGCTTTGTAATGGCACAACAAATGGGCAACATGATGAATCCGCAGATGGGCAATCAACCATCCATGAACAACAATCAGCCACAACAGAATCAAAACCAACAAGCTGCCGCCATGCCGCCACCCATGCCGCAAGCGGTTCAGTATTTCTATGCCGCAAACGGCTCTCAAACCGGCCCAGTTCCCTATGAACAATTGCGCTCGCTTTTTGCTAGTCGCACGGTAAATAGAGACACGTTGATCTGGAAGTCAGGAATGGACGGTTGGAAGGCATTGAGTGAGGTGGAAGAACTGAAAAACTTTTTGGGAGGAAACACGCCGCCGCCGTTACCGATGTAATTAAAATTCCAAGCTCCAAGCTCCAAGCTTCAAGCTTCAAATTCCAAATCACAAAATGCCGATTTTCAATTTGCTGCGCAAATTTGTGATTATCGATTGCTGATTGTCGATGGAAAACTAATTATCAATTTAAAAGGCGGTAATCCAGTTTACGAGGCAAAAAAGAAAATGGGCAATGAATGATTTAAAATAGTGTTTGAAAAACTATGAACCTAAAAGTTAAGCCATCTAACCACCGCCAACTCATTTTTACTCAGTAAAAACCATAAAGGAAATGTAAAATCGGGCAATCGGTAATCCAGTTTTACGCAGTAAAATATAAGTAGGCAATCGGTAATTGAACCTCATCGTCTTTATACCTTGTACATAATACCTAATACTAACTTTTGAACACCGAACCCACTAAATTCTCCGAGCGTAAAAAATCCTGTGTCAACTGTGGCGCAGAGCTTACCTATGAGCCCGGCACGGATCAGATCACCTGTGATTATTGTGGACACAAGGAGGTTATTGATGAGCCACAACAGCCTTTTGAAGAATTAGAGCTGCAAAAATATATGGACTCCATGGGCGCACAGCAGCATTCCATAGAAATCTCCATGTTGCACTGCAAGAATTGTGGAGCTAACCAGCACGTAGAAGAAAATTATAAATCCCTGCACTGTGTGTATTGCACGATGCCGCTTATCGTGGAAGATGCGTACCGGGAAGAATGGATCCTACCGGGCGCGGTCGTTCCATTCCAGATAGACCAGGGCAAAGCACACCTTATTTTTAAAAAATGGGTAGCCGACCTGTGGTGGGCGCCCAATAACCTACAACGAGCCAGTCTAAGTGCCGAAAACACAAAAGGTCTCTATGTTCCCTACTGGACGTTTGATGCCCAACTTGCCTCTGACTACACCGGTCAGCGTGGGGATTATTATTATGTGACAAAAACCGTGGGATCAGGTAAAGACAAGCGTACCGTACAGGAACGCAGGACTGACTGGTCCTATGCCGCGGGAAATATCTCTGGATTTGTGGACGATACGCTCGTGCGCGCCTCCCAGCAAAAGGGCGGGCGCATTCCCGTGCAGGTGGCACATTGGGACCTTACTGCACTAAAGAATTTTGACACTCGTTTTCTAGCAGGTTACGTCACGGAGAAATATACCATCTCGCTTGAAAATGGCCATCTGGACGCAAAAAAAGAAGCCGAGGAGATTGCAAAACGCTGGATACGTGGCGATATAGGCGGTGACGAGCAACGTATTTCTTCCATGAACATGGAACTTACGGACGAGACGTTCAAGCATATTTTACTACCGGTTTACATCAGTTCCTATAAATACGACGGTAAACAGTACAGTTTTTACGTCAACGGCCAGACGGGCAAGATCCACGGTACAAGACCGTACTCGTTCTGGAAGATTTTTCTGGCCATATTATTTGGGTTGATTATTTTGGGCACTATAGCTTATTTGTGGTCTAAGTACCAACAATAGCGTCACGCTTTCGCGAAAGCAAAAAACCTAATAAATCTCCACGATTAAATTACCAGCATCGTGATTACCAACCCACTTTTAACTGAGGTAATTTGTATATTACCATCACGGTAAAAAAACCTTATGCGCTGGACACTGCAACCACCACCAGATCCCATAAAACAGCGGGAGCTTGCAAAGGCTCTCAATATAGACACTCATCTAGCAGGTTTGCTGGTACAGCGCGGTATTGACGCTTTCGCGAAAGCGAGATCCTATTTCAGGCCATCGCTTGATGAGCTGCACGATCCCTTCTTGATGAAGGACATGGACAAGGCAGTTGCCCGTATTCAACAGGCGGTGGGGAATGGGGAGAATATTCTTGTTTACGGTGATTATGATGTAGATGGAACGACTAGTGTGGCTTTAGTCTCCACTTTTTTACAAAGTTTTTATGATCGTGTATCTACCTATATTCCAGACCGCTATGATGAAGGTTATGGCATCAGTTTTAAGGGAATAGATTATGCGCACGACAACGGTTTTACCCTGATCGTTGCACTGGATTGTGGGATCAAGGCTATTGATAAAGTTGCCTATGCGCGGGAAAGGGGAATCGATTTTATCATTTGTGACCACCACCGTCCGGGAAAGACCATACCTGACGCGGTTGCGGTCTTGGATCCCAAAAGGGCAGATTGCTCCTATCCCTATGACGAGCTGTGTGGCTGCGGCGTGGGCTTTAAATTGTGCCAGGCGCTGACTATTGCAAATGGTTGGGAGTTTGATATATTAATTCCTTATCTAGATCTGGTCGCTACTGCCATAGGGGCCGATATCGTACCCATCACGGGAGAGAACCGCATTCTCGCCTATCATGGACTTAATGTTATCAATCAAAGTCCGCGAGCGGGTTTCAAGGCAATAATTGAAAACCTCAAAAAGGATAAACTCTCCATCACCGACGTTGTTTTTATCATCGCACCACGCATCAACGCTGCTGGACGCATGAAACACGGCCTCCATGCGGTAGAACTGCTCACGGCAACCGATGTGGAACAGGCAGTAGTTTATGCAAAAGAGATCGAGAACTACAACGCAGACCGACGTGAAACGGATCGCGCAAATACTCAGGAGGCAAAAGATCAAATTATAGAAAATAATGAAACTGAAGGTTTTACAACGGTTGTCTTTGATCCCAGTTGGCACAAGGGCGTGATAGGTATCGTTGCTTCACGACTTATTGAAACCTACTACCGTCCCACGCTGGTCTTTACAAAAAGTGGTGACAGGCTTGCGGCGAGTGCGCGCAGCGTGAGTGGTTTTGACGTTTATGAGGCACTGGAACAGTGCTCTGAATTTATTGAACAATTTGGTGGTCATAAATATGCTGCCGGCCTTACCCTGAAAGAAGAAAATTATCCCGCCTTTAAAGCTAGGTTTGAAGAGGTAGTCTGTGCCACCATTGAAAGCCGCCAGCTCTCACGGGAAATAAAAATAGATTCAAAATTAACGTTGGGAGCCCTTACTCCCAAGTTTTATCGCATTCTACAACAGATGGAGCCCTTCGGCCCCAGTAATATGAGGCCCGTTTTCATGACCGAAAAAGTAGTGGACACCGGTTATGGCAAATGCGTGGGAAAAGATGAAGATCACCTCAAGATAAAGGTCGCCAAAAACAAGAAGAGTAAAACCGCTTTTGACGCCATTGGATTCAACTTGGGAGATAAATGTGAGAAAATAATAGACGGTAAAAAATTTGATATTGCCTACTCACTAGATCTTAATGAATGGAATGGAATACGAACCCTGCAGTTGAGGTTGCGGGATTTGAAGGAGTGAAGTGTTGAGGTTGAATGAGTGATCGTGAGATCAATGTAAGTAAAAGTACTTTGTTAAAATAATTGTCTTTGAGTAAAATTCCAATTTTTAACGTGCTTGTCGATCAACGGGCAAAAGATTTTTTATAAGACCGCAATAGTAAAATCAAAAATCTTATCGCTATAAACTAGACTCATTTTCAAACTGCTCTAACTTAAATCCACTTTCATCAAAAACGCCGTAGGTATAATGACCTATCCAGTCTCCTAGATTATAATAGGTAGAATTGTGGCCCACTTCTATCTGCATGGGCATGTGGCGATGTCCAAAGATGAAATAATCATAATGTGTAGATTTTAATTTCTTTTTGGAATATTGAGCCAGCCATTCACTTTCCTCGCCCAGGAACTTGGCATCCTCTTCACCGCTTATAAGTTTGTTTTTCACGGACATATACCTAGCGATGCCCACCCCTATATCGGGATGCAGCCATTTAAAGCACCACTGGAAAAAAGGATTTGTAAAAACCTTTTTCATGCGTTTGTAGCCTTTATCTCCCGGTCCCAGTCCATCACCGTGGCCTATTAAAAACTTCTTGCCGTTGAACTCAAACCCTTGTGGCTTGTGGTACACGGGAATTCCCAGTTCATCCTCAAAATAGCCAAACATCCACAGATCATGGTTGCCCACAAAAAAATGAATGGGAATACCACTATCGGCGATTTCGGCAAGTTTTCCCAATACACGTACCTGATTTTTAGGAACAACGGTCTTGTATTCAAACCAAAAGTCAAAAAGATCTCCAAGCAAGAAAATGGCCGCAGCATCTTCCTTCACTTGATCTAGCCACCTCAGAAACTTACGCTCCCTGTGCTTGCTCTGTTCTTGAGTAGGAGCACCCAGATGATTGTCACTAGAGAAATATATTTTTTTACCTTCGGGTAACTGCATGTTGGCAAAGATAACAGGATGGTAGGAAAATGGCAGCTATGTTCCAACTTGAAATTATCAGTGCTCCCATTTTTTGAACAGGGTCTTGTTCCTGATTAATTAATTCTTTCAGGAATTGCTGAATCATTCTGTCGCCTCATAACCTTCATCCACCAGATGGTTGCTCTTATTTAACGCAGCTCCCACGGCGAGTGCGTCGCAGCGCTCATTGATGGGATGGTCGTTGTGGCCTTTTACCCATTGCATTTTTGGCTGGGTGGCATTGTATGCTTTTATAAACCGCTTCCAGAGGTCGGTATTTTTTACATTTTTCCATTTGCGCTTGATCCATCCGGCGATCCAATTCTTATTAACCGCGTCGCTTACATATTTACTATCTGTAAAAACGGTAATCTGCACATCGGTCATTTTTATTTTTTCCAAAGCCTCGATCACGGCGAGCAGTTCCATGCGGTTGTTGGTCGTGCGGCGATAGCCCTGGGCAAATTCTTTTTTATAGTTTTTCCCTACCCATATCATGACGATACCATAACCGCCCGGGCCGGGATTGCCTCGTGAAGAGCCGTCGGTGTAGATGTGGACTTGTTCCATTATTTGAGGAGTTCTTCAATAATTTGTGGCAGGTGTTCATGTTCCAGCACGTGGATGCGTGCGGCAAGATCTATAGCCGTGTCATCCTTATATATAGGACAGGACACCTGTTTTATAAACGCGCCCTCGTCATAATTCTCGTTTACATAATGGATGGTAATGCCGCTTTTGACCTCATTATTTCTTAGAACGGCTTCATGAACCGCCATTCCATACATTCCCTTGCCACCATAAGCTGGTAGAAGTGCCGGATGCAGATTTATTATCTTATTGGGGAAATCGGCAATTAAATGGGCGGGAATCTTCCATAGGAAACCGGCGAGTACGATAAGGTCGGGATTGATGGATGTGAGGAGATTGTGTAGGAGTTCCGCTTTCGCGAAAGCAAACCTATTAAAGCTCATCGCCGCAATACCGGCTTTTGTAGCGCGATCCAAAACGGGCGCGTCCTTTTTATTGGAAAACACCGCAGCAACTTCTATGGAGGTGGATGTACTAAAAAAATCAATAATCGCCTGGGCATTTGTACCGCTACCACTAGCTAGTATAACTATTTTTTTCATGGTGGTTAAGCTTTGTGATCCTTTATATATCTAAGCAAGTTGCAAATATGGGCTTAATAAATAAGTAAGACAAGCCGAAGTACTGTATCAAATATGCGGTGGTATGGCAAAGTTTGTTATTTTTGCGTTTCATTTAAAATTAAAATTAGAACATTATGTCAGACATTGCATCAAGAGTAAAAGCGATTATCGTAGATAAATTAGGTGTTGACGAGAACGAGGTGGTTACTGAAGCTAGCTTCACAAACGACCTGGGCGCAGACTCACTAGATACGGTTGAGTTGATCATGGAATTTGAAAAGGAATTTGACATCCAGATCCCGGACGATCAGGCTGAGAACATTGCTACTGTAGGTCAAGCTGTTTCATACATAGAAGAGGCTAAAGCTTAATCAAAAAAGTACATGGAATTAAAGCGAGTTGTCATCACGGGAATGGGAGCCCTTACGCCTATAGGTAATAACCTAAAGGATTATTGGGAGGCATTAAAGGCGGGTAAGAGCGGTTGCGCTCCTATCACCTACTTTGATACCGAACATTTCAAAACAAAATTCGCTTGTGAACTCAAGAACTTTGAGGTCACGGATTTCATAGACCGCAAGGAGGCTAGACGCATGGATCGATTTGCCCAGTATGCACTGGTAGCAGGCGATGAGGCGATAGCCGACTCTGGATTGGATACCGACTCTATTGACAAGAATAGAGTCGGTGTTATCTGGGGTGCGGGAATAGGTGGTCTAGAAACCTTTCAGGAAGAGGTGAAGGCATTTGCTAACGGGAACGGCGTTCCCAGATTCAATCCCTTCTTCATTCCAAAAATGATTGCAGATATTGCTCCGGCTCATATTTCCATCAAGTACGGTTTTATGGGGCCCAATTATACAACGGTTTCTGCCTGTGCCTCCAGTGCAAATGCGATGCTGGACGCCATGAACTATATTGCATTGGGACACTGTGATGTTATTGTCACCGGTGGTTCTGAGGCAGCCGTGGCACAAGCGGGAATGGGTGGTTTTAATGCCATGCACGCGCTTTCTACGCGCAATGAAAGTCCAGAGACTGCCAGCCGACCATTTGATGCTACCCGAGATGGGTTCGTCCTGGGAGAAGGCGCCGGTGCACTCGTACTGGAAAGTTATGAATATGCAAAGGCTCGCGGCGCACGCATCTATGCAGAGGTCATAGGTGGTGGTTTCTCAAGCGATGCCTACCACATTACCGCACCAGATCCTGAGGGAAGGGGTGTTATCGCAGTAATGAAGAACACACTGGCACACTCAGGGATCAATCCCGAGGATGTAGATCACATTAATACACACGGTACGTCAACACCACTGGGAGACGTAGCCGAACTCAAGGCGATCAAGGCCGTTTTTGGCGATCATGCTTCCAAGATCAGTATCAATTCCACAAAATCCATGACGGGACACCTTCTCGGTGCCGCAGGAGCTATTGAGAGTATTGCAAGTGTTATGGCGATCAACCATGGAATCATTCCACCCACGATCAACCATACCACGGTTGATGAGAATATTGATCCTTCATTACATTTGATATTGAACAAGCCAGAATACCGTGAGGTCAACGTTGCACTGAGCAACACCTTTGGTTTTGGAGGTCACAACTGCTGTATAGCCTTTAGAAAGATCTAGGTCTGAGTGATTATTGAATGAATAGATTCAAAAAAATCTTTAAGACCCGTTTAGAACCTAAAGAAGAAAAGCTTGCTGCCGCCATTAAGAAAATTACCGGCCTCAGCCCCAAATCCATCCCCATTTACACGACTGCCTTTACCCATAGATCGATGGGAGCAAGGAGCGCAAAAGGCCATATAATAAGCTATGAGCGGCTGGAATTTCTGGGCGATGCCATACTAGGTGCCGTCATTGCAGAATATATCTATAACGAAGTCCCCAATGGCGATGAGGGTTATCTGACAAAAATGAGATCAAAGATCGTAAGCAGGGAACATCTCAATGAACTGGGCGTGGACTTTAATCTGATCGCGCACGTGGAGTCTCAGGCACCCGTAAAGAATTTTGGCAGTAATATCCACGGCAATTTGTTTGAGGCACTGGTGGGAGCGGTCTATCTGGATCGAGGTTACAAGATGTGCAAAAGATTTATCTGCAACAAGGTGGTCAGGCCCTATGTAGATATAGAAATGCTGGAGGGCAAGGTTATTTCCTATAAAAGTCTTCTTATAGAGTGGTGCCAGAAAAATAAAAATCGCTTTGATTTCAACACTTACGAAGATACGGGAGCTGGAGAGTTGAGGCATTTTGCCGTAAAGTTATCAATAGACAATCGCGTCATTGCCAAGGCTAGGGCGACCTCTAAGAAAAAAGCTGAGGAAAAAGCCAGCAAGCGTGCATTCTTTGCGCTGCAGGATAAGATGAAGTAATTTGCGTTAGAAGATTGGCAATAGCTCTAGCCATCATTCATAAACAATACTCATTTGAGGTAATTTTCTTGTAATGGGGAAGAGCTGTTTTGAGAATTCCGCTTTCGCGAAAGCAAAATTTTAAAAAATCTATAATTATTTTTACCCACTACTATCGATTTCGTTATTTTAAATGGAATTTTATAGCAGTCCTTTAGATATTTCTCTAATGTCTTATTAGATTTGTGTAGTTGAAGCACGCACACTTTATGCCATCATACATACTTACTGATTGGGACACGGAAGAAGAGCCGTACACACTCATAGGTATCCATGCTTCCATTGAGCCTTATAGAATGGCGTATAAGTTGAATAAACACCTAAAGACTTCCTTTGCACGTACGGTAAAGGATCAGGATGTGACCATGCCCAGTTACGTTTCGCATTTTCCCGTCTATAAATATCAGGACATGCATGAAAATACAGCGGTCTATCTAACGCCCAATAAGTACTGGGGAAAGCTCAAGGAGAGTTCCAGCGCACAGGGACTGTTTTCAACCGACCAGATAGAAGAAGTCAAGACCATACTGGTCAAGGAATTTGCAACGGTTGATTATTTACTGAAGATAGAAAAGGAAAAAACATTTTTCCCGGTAAAAAAATGGCTGCACCGACTCAATGAAATACCCCACGTGATCAGCGCATACGAGCTGGATCATTTAAAAATCAAGAATCAAGATTATTTAATATTTGAATAATGCATCACATCAAGAAAACAAAAATCGTCGCAACCCTAGGTCCCGCAACCTCTACCAAAGAAGTATTGTTGGGAATGATGAAGGCCGGCGTAAATGTATTTAGAATCAACTTTTCCCACGCTGACCATGAGGCGGTACGCGAGCGGGTAAAAATGATACGCGACATTAACGAGGAATATGGATTTTCTACGGGAATATTAGGAGATCTACAAGGTCCTAAATTGCGCGTGGGCGTCATGAAGGAAGAGGTGGTCGTGCACCCTGGCGACCGGATAACAATTTCTACGGGAAAACCTTTTAAAGGTACGGCAGAACGTGTTTACATGAACTATGAGTTCTTCCCGAGAGATGTAAAGGCCGGTGAACGCATTTTGCTGGATGATGGTAAATTGATGTTTGAGGTAATTACTACCGATGGTGTTAAAGACGTGGTGTGCAAGGTTATCCAAGGTGGCCCGTTGCGATCTAAAAAAGGGGTGAATCTTCCCCAAACGGACATCTCACTTCCCGCACTTACCGAAAAAGATATTGTAGATGCAGAATTTGCCTGCGAGCTGCAGGTGGACTGGATGGCCCTGTCGTTTGTGCGCCACAGTCGCGACTTGATGGAACTACAGGAGTTGATCAAAAAGCACTCTGAATACAAGATTCCGATCATCGCAAAAATCGAGAAGCCAGAAGCAGTGACCAACATAGACAAGATTGTTGCCTATTGTGATGGACTTATGGTAGCACGTGGAGATCTGGGAGTTGAAATTCCTGCACACGAGGTGCCGTTGATTCAAAAGCAGTTGGTCCTTAAAGCCAAAAAAGCACGTATTCCAGTAATTATCGCTACCCAAATGATGGAAACGATGATTACAAGTCTAACACCCACGAGAGCAGAGGTAAATGACGTAGCAAACTCTGTCATGGATGGTGCTGATGCGGTCATGTTGAGTGGTGAGACATCAGTAGGGCAATATCCCATACAGGTCATTGAGAAAATGGCAAGTATATGCCGCGCGGTCGAGGACAGCGAGTTAATATCAGTTCCCTATGAAGCACCACATATTATTACCAAGCGTTACATTACCAAATCTGTATGTTACCATGCGGCAAAAATGGCCAATGAAATCAAGGCCAATGTTATTACAACAATGACTTCTTCTGGATATACAGCATTCCAGATAAGTGCATGGCGACCGGCGGCAAATATCCTGACCTTTACAAACAATCCACGTATTCTTACCCAATTGAGTTTATTGTGGGGCGTAAAGGCCTATTTCTACGATAAGAGCAGCAGTACTGATGAAACCATTGCAGACGTGAACTCTTTTGCCCAAGAAAAAGGCTTTGTTGAAAAAGGAGATTACATCATTAACCTGGTATCCATGCCGGTTATGGAACACGGAATGGTAAATACCTTGCGAGTATCTGAGGTGGAATAGATCAAACGAGTTACGATGAAAAAAATCCCGACTGCCGCTAGGCAGTCGGGATTTTTTTAATACCAGAAATGAGTTCTATAAAGACTGAGATCGCATTTTGACTTGGTTCAATTTTAAGCGCTAGTCAGGTAGTTGCTTATCTGGATATCGTAGATACAATTCTGGTCGAAATAGAAAACATGGTTGATAAAAGCGGTGCTATGTTGAATATAGTGGGTAAAATTGTTTGCAGGATTGAAAATATTTTGAGAGAGCATTACCGATCACGCTCAAATAACTGCTACAAAACCCCAATTGTTTGATTTTAATTTGAGTATAGAGTACTTTAATTAAACAAAAACTTCTTTTATTATATTTGTCTTTAATTGATACAACCGATTATGAAAACAACACTACTCGCTGCAATTTTAATTTTTTGCTCATTAACAACATTGAACGCACAGGTCATCTTTCAATCTGACTTTGATAACCTTACCATCAACAGTCCATTAAATAGCCAGAATGGCTGGACTAGTAACTCATCAAACGGTGGAACGGGAACTGCGGTGGGTGCAGCATCCATGCCATCAGAAATAGTTAATTTTCCATTATCCTACACCGATTATGGAACCGCGGTCAACAGCTTAAATTCTGATAACACTATTGATAGCGATGGCCCTGGGAGGTTGTTGCCAGCTCCTATTACTTCTGGGACGTTTTATGTAGGCTTTGTAATTAATGTTACAAATGCTCCTCCAGCGACAAATGTTCGTGATGTGATCAGAGTTTTGAATGGCGGCGCTTTTTCAACCACATGGCGGGTTTATGTCCAGCGCAATGGAGGGAGTGGTTTTAATGTAGGTATTAAAATAGGGGATCCCAGCACTCCACCAGCAGTCACCACAACCACCTACAATTATAATCAGAATCATTTGATCGTAGTAAAATACACTGTAAATAGTGGTACAAGCAACGATCTAATGAGTGTTTTTGTAGATCCTAATTACGCTGCGGGCGAGCCATCTCAAGCAGATGCCATTGCTCCTGTTTCGCAATTTGAGGCGTCCACAAATATTGATCGCATCGCATTCCCGTGGAACGTGAACAACGCAAACCGTTTTAATGGGCATGTAGGATTGATGAGCATCACAAACAGCTGGGCAGATCTTACACTTTCTACAGAGCAATTAAAGGAGACAGAACGACGTATTAATTACTACTCCAGTTTCAATCAATTAGTTTTTACTCAGCCAGCGACAGGTATATTATCCGTTTATTCAATGGATGGAAAATTAGTTTTGAACGAGCAATTAAACTCACGTTCTGAAGTTTCCATGACAACACTTGATGCAGGAGTTTATGTAGCTGCTTTTATAAATACACGTGGTGAGCGGGAAACGTTGAAGTTTGTAATTCACTAAGCACTGAAAGAACAACTTGATATAAAAAGCCCCATTCTTTGCAGAATGGGGCTTTTTAATTTTGTAAGAATGTAATCTACATCTCCAGCGCTCGCTTCACATCGCCATCCATCAATAGATTAATAGGATCTTCCAATGCTTCTTTAATCGCAACTAAGAAACCTACGGATTCTTTACCGTCAATGATTCTGTGATCATAGGAAACGGCTAGATACATCATGGGTCTTGCGACGATGTTTCCATCGACTACCACGGGACGCTCAATAATATTGTGCATTCCTAAAATAGCACTCTGTGGCGGGTTGATAATAGGAGTACTCATCATACTTCCAAAAACACCACCGTTGGTAATCGTAAACGTTCCACCAGTCATTTCATCCACCGTGATGTCTCCATCTCTAGCGCGCAGGGCAAGTCGTTTCACTTCTTGCTCCACACCACGGAATGATAGATTCTCCGCATTTCTTATTACAGGAACCATCAATCCTTTGGGACCAGAAACTGCAATTGAAATATCCTTAAAGTCAAAAGTGATCATTTCCTTACCGTCGATCATGGAATTTACCGCTGGATAAAGATCAAGGGCTCTTGTTACCGCCTTAGTAAAAAAGGACATAAAACCAAGTGAGACTCCGTGTTTAGCTTTGAATGACTCTTTGTACTCATTGCGCAAGTCAAAAATAGGCTTCATGTCCACCTCGTTGAACGTGGTTAACATGGCCGTTTCATTCTTCACGCTTACTAGACGCTCCGCTACTTTTCTACGCAACATGGAAAGTTTGGTACGCGACTCGCCACGCGATCCTGGCCCTGGAGTTCCCATGGAAGGTTTTGCACTTACCGCATCTTCTTTGGTAATGCGGCCATCGCGACCCGTTCCAGAAACTGACTTGGTCTCCATTCCCTTCTCATCAAGAATCTTCTTGGCCGCTGGACTAGCAGTCCCGCTGGCATAGGTTTCCTTGGCTTGTGGGGGCTGAGGTGCCTTATCAGATGATGCAGTTTTTTTATTATCTGCATTGTCCTGTTTCATCTCCTTGGCAACGTCGGCATCGTTTCCACCTTCATCACCACCATCCATCGTTGATGGAGCGTCAGCATCTACCTTGGACTCCGTTTTTGAGTCTTTTTTATCACCACTTTTGTTGGGGTTTTCAGCTTCTGTATCGATAAGGCAGACTACGTCGCCTACCGCTACCGCATCGCCTTCTTCAGCTTTGAGGGTAATGATACCGCTGGCCTCAGCTGGAAGCTCCAGTGTTGCCTTATCGCTATCAACCTCTGCAATGGCCTGGTCTTTCTCGACCCAGTCACCATCGGCGACTAACCATTCAGCTATTTCTACTTCTGTAATCGACTCGCCCGGTGAAGGCACTTTCATTTCTAGAGCCATAATTTATTTGTTGGTATTAAATACATCTTCTATTACTCGCGCCTGTCTGCGTTTTGAACGGGTGGAACTTCCCGATGCAGGTGCCGCATACATATTTCTTGAACACACGCGCCATGATCTTATCTCTGGTACATGCAGCATCAAGTGGGAATATGCTCCCATATTTCTAGGCTCTTCCTGTGCCCATACTATATCTTCTGCTCCGTATTTTTCAACGGCTGCCATCATTTGATCTACCGGAATGGGGAATAATTGCTCCACCCTGACGATCGCAACGTCATTTCTATCGTTTTCTTCCCTGTATTCTACGAGGTCATAATAGAATTTTCCACTTGTGAATACTAGGGTTTTAGCTTTCGCGAAAGCGTCACCATCAATATCTATTACCTCTTGAAAATGCCCTTTCTCAAATTCAGAAACCGTACTCACCGCACGCGGAGATCTCAATAGGGACTTAGGGGTAAAAATAACCAAAGGCTTCCTGTAATTCACCTTCATCTGTCTTCTCAACAGGTGAAACAGGTTTGCCGGTGTCGTACAGTTTGCCATGAACATATTATCCTTTGCGCACAACTGTAAATAGCGCTCGATCCTTGCACTGGAATGCTCTGCGCCCTGTCCTTCATAACCGTGTGGCAACAATTTAACCAGACCATTCTGATTCTTCCATTTGTCCTCACCGGCACTGATGTACTGGTCCATCATGATCTGTGCACCATTGGAAAAATCTCCAAATTGAGCCTCCCAAATCGTCAACGTATTGGGACTCGCCAGCGCATATCCATATTCAAACCCCACAACTCCGTATTCAGAAAGGTGCGAATTATACATGAACATTTTGCCCTCTGCACCTTCTAGATGGTTGTGTAGGATAAATTCGTTCTCATGATTTTCAGATTTCACAACGGCGTGACGGTGGGAAAAAGTTCCTCGTTCCACATCCTGACCGCTCATTCTTACGTCATATCCTTCCATCATCAAGCTACCGTACGCAAGGTGTTCTCCCATCGCCCAGTCCAGTTTATCTTCATCAAACATAGTCTGTCTGGACTCGATGATCTTCTTGACCTTTCTTATAAAATTCTCGCTTTCTGGAAGTTGGGAAATGGTTTTTGTAATTTTTTCCAGCGTTGAACGCGCCACACCAGTTTCTATCTGCTGCATCATTTCAACTTCTGTAACAGAGTCAAAGCCATCCCACTCATCCTGCATGAATGGTGTAATCACTGTATTCTCCATCTGTCTGGAAGTTGCAAGTTCTTCCTCCAGACGGTTTTTATAGGTTTGCTCCAGCTCGTTTACTTTATCATCTGCGATGACTCCTTGAGATTGGAGTTTTTCTGCATAGATATCACGTGGATTTTTATGCTTTCCAATAGCTTTGTACAATTGTGGCTGTGTAAAACGTGGCTCATCGCCCTCATTATGCCCATATTTTCTGTAACCCAACAAGTCTATAAATACATCCCTGCCAAATTCCATCCTGTAATCCAGTGCAAAATTCATGGCGTGCACCACGGCTTCTGCATCATCTGCATTGACATGGAGTACGGGAGACAAGGTTACTTTTGCAATATCAGTGCAATAGGTACTTGATCTTGCGTCCAGATAATTTGTTGTGAAGCCTACCTGGTTATTTACAACCAAATGTATAGTTCCAGCGGTTTTGTAGGCATCCAGTTGGGACATTTGAACTACTTCATAGACAATTCCCTGTCCTGCAATGGCAGCATCACCATGGATGACGATGGGCAGCACGTTTGAAAAATTCTCAGGGGTGTACATATCTTGTTTGGCACGGGTAATTCCCTCAACGACAGCTCCAACGGTTTCAAGGTGCGACGGATTAGGTACGATATTTATATTAATATCATTCCCATTATCAGTTTTGCGCTTGCTGGTATATCCCAAGTGGTATTTAACATCACCATCAAAAATATCCTGCTCGTAATCCTTGCCGTCAAATTCAGAGAAGATGTCTTTTACGGGCTTGCCAAAAATATTGGTCAGTACGTTTAAACGTCCACGGTGTGCCATTCCCAGTACAAATTGATCCACTCCTTTATCGGCGGCATTTTCAATCAGTGCGTCCAGCGCGGGAATAAGCGTCTCATTTCCTTCTAGGGAAAATCTTTTCTGTCCTACATATTTAGTATGTAAAAAGGACTCAAACGAGACTGCCTCGTTGAGTTTCTTTAGAATTTGGAGTTTTTGGTCTTTTGAAAATTCTGGATGGTTGTTGTTTCTATGCAGCCAGCTCTGGATCCACTTTACCTCATGCGGTTTACGTATGTACATATATTCCACACCTATACTGTCGCAATACACTTGCTTGAGATGGTCAACGATATTTTGCAATGTCGTCTTGCCCAGTCCTATCAGCTCACCAGACTCAAAAGTTGTGTCCAGATCGGCATTTGTAAGTCCGAAGTTTTCTAGATCTAACTTAGGCTCATAATTGCGGCGTTCCCTTACTGGATTGGTCTTGGTAAACAAATGACCGCGGGAGCGGTAGCCGTCAATTAATTTTACTACGCTGAATTCCTTGAGCATCCGGTCAGGAACTTCGGCAGTTTTTGTCTCGCCTCGTTCAATATACTGGATTTCAACATCGCCATCGTGAGCACTCTCCATTCCAAAATCAAAACCCTGAAAAAAGGCACGCCAGGATGGCTCGACCTGATCGGGATTTAATAAATATTCATCGTATAATTGAGCGAAATATGCAGTATGTGCTGCATTAAGAAATGAAAACTTGTCCATATAGTGAAGGAATTCTCCTTTTAATAATCTTTTGCAAAAATAGAAAATTGCAGGCTCAACACGTTGGTAATTTGTATATTTATAACAACGACAATTTTAAAAGTACCCTTATGAAACTTGGCAATACGCTTAACATCATTATTTTATTGTTTATCTGCACCATTCCCGCTTCGGCACAAATTCAGGACAATGCGCCTAGATTCTGGGATAACGTTCTTTTTGGGGGAAACGTGGGGGTGAATTTCGGTAATGACTTTAGCTCTGTAATTGTAGCACCGCAGGCGATCTATAAAGTGCAGCCCAATCTAGGTGTGGGAATAGGCCTCAATTACAGCTATTCCCGTCTCAACACCGACAATCCAAGGATTCTAGATTATAAATCAAACATCATAGGTGGAGGTTTCATAGGTATTTTCAATCCGATTGATTTTTTACAGGCGAGTTTTGATTTTGAGATGCTCAACGTGAACAGGAACTTTGACGACCGCAGCCTGGATGATAATTATTGGGTTCCTGCCTTGTTTCTGGGAGCGGGCTATCGACAGGGAAATTTTGTTATAGGCGCGAGGTATGATGTCCTATATGACGAGCAGCGCAGTGTCTATAATAATGGGATACAACCGTTTGTGAGGGTTTTGTTCTAGACTTTAGAAGTTGGCACCAAGCTGAAGCCGTAAATTCAAGAAATAATCGATTGAATTTGATAATTAGTATCTTTAATAAAATGCGAATCAAAATGAACATAGATGCTCGAAAAATAGAATTAGTCCAAAAATTCTTAAAACTTCAAAGTGAGGACGTAATTTCCAAACTCGAAAAAATATTGAGAGAGGAAAAAAGCAGTTCAGACGAACAAATATTTGAGCCAATGACCCAAGAGGAATTGGATAAACGAATTGACCAATCAGAATCGGATTTCCAAAATAATCGATGTAGAAGCAGTTCCGAACTTTTGGCCAAATACGAATAATGGTATTGAAAATTATTTGGTCTGCATTTGCCGAAACTCAACTTGACGAAATATATAGTCTTGGTAGGATTTGGATAAACCTCAAATATCACAAGATGTTGATTATTACGAAAAGTAAAGTAGGTTCGAGAGATGCTGACATGACCGAGACCTGTTCAGGGAATCATCAATGAAACGAAAAAATTGATAAAAGCCGTTTTAACTCGGACTATAGAATAACCGAAAGATCTGCAACTGACCACGAGAAATTCACTATCGCTATTTGGTTTTCAAAAACTACAAATTAATCTATACTGTTGACGACGAAATCGGAATTTGCACCAATAAAACTATTGCAGATGTTTTTGCACCGAGCAACCGGATCCATCGAAAATGAAACGGACGAAATAAAGCCGATTGCCAACACCGTATATAAGCTTTCCCATCTATATCATCACCTAATTGAGTCCAAAATCTATGATTTTCAAAATTAAATTATACTCTGTAGAGGTTCGTGCAAAAAAAGCCGTTTACAGCTATATTCAAAAACGTTAGCAAATAGCATACTTGTCTACGGTAATTGTTAGAGATTGACACTCCAGCCTGATTATCTCTGCTGTTCAGCGAAAACTGATTCCCTTGCTGAGTCCAAGAATTCCGCAGTAAACATAATGTATTCTTCATGCCTGAAGTAATGGGGTTTTAACGTATGTACAAGAGGTTTACAGTTAGCAGTGCATTGAAGCTCTATTTTAACAAATCTTCCGAATTGATCTCCGGACGATTTACCGATTAATATGCCACCAGTTAAAATCCAGTATCTAGAGCGATCAAATGCATAAACAACAATCGGCCGGGATTTCTGTTTTACTTGCATTCCTGTAATTCCCATAGCTACTAAAAGCCCATCTCACTTAAGCTAACTGACTCGCCTACTTGCTCGTTAAAACTCGTACCTCTTATATCCATACCTTGCTGAATCCAGTCAATGCCATTGTATTTATAAATGGTAACATTTCCAGAAGCACTATTATTAGCACTATTATATCGAGCTCCAATAGCCACAGTACTGCCATCGCCACTCAAGCTCACTCGGATAAATCTGTTATCACCATAAGATAACGTTCAAACATCCACATAGTCCCAAAACAAATACAACTTTGGAACGTAACCAAATAAGTTCTAGGATCAAGGGGAACTGCGTTAGCATAATGTCAATTGTCTTACTAACGTGAGTGTATCCAAGAAACTTTCCAAAATTAATACGTCAGAGTCACTGGATTCATTATTAAATATCGATGATCATGTTTTAAGTTATTACCAGCTTATGTACCTCCCAAAACAAGAAGGACAAATAATTGTAATGAAGTAATTTGATCACTTTAAAAAACTACCAATTGTATGTGTAATTACACTAATTCAAAACTCACATTGCTTGATAAAGAAATACATACTTTCCCGTGTATCTCTAGTTACCTATTGTAGGAAGGGATTCAAGCTCATCACTTTAAAATCAACTTCAAATATCGTCCACAAAAAAAGCCTCTAAAAATAGAGGCTTTTAAATTATAAAGTTTCAAAGAATTACATCTTAGTCTTTCCTTCTTCTTTTACAAGATTGATCTCAACACGTCTGTTTTGAGCTCTACCATCTTTAGTATCGTTAGTAGCCACAGGATTAGATTCTCCGTAACCTTTAGAACTTAATCTAAATTCATCAACACCATTTTCTACTAGGTAGTTCTTAACAGATAATGCTCTTGAGTCTGATAAGTCTTTCGTTCGAACTTGCAGAACCTACACTATCAGTATGACCATCAATGGAGAACTTAGCTTCAGGATACTCTTGTAAAATATCGATAATGTCCTGCAATGTCTGAGCGGACTCTTTCTTTATAGATGATTTACCAGTATCAAAAAGGATCGTCTTAGCATACTCATTCAATTGATCTTGAACTTCTACAGTAGGCATGATAGGCTTAGGACAACCTCTAAGTTCTTTAATACCTGCAACTTTAGGACAGTCATCTTCAGAGTCTTGTATTCCATCGCCATCAGTATCAGGACAACCTTGGAATTTTTTAAGACCTGCAACATTTGGACATTTGTCATCCCCATCTGCAACACCATCACCATCAGCATCAGGACAACCCATAAGAGCTACTAGACCTGCAACATCTGGACATTTGTCATCTTTATCTAATACAGAGTCTCCGTCAGTATCAGGACAACCGTTAGTCTCAGCTGGTCCAGCTTCATAAGGACATTCATCTTCTGCATCTTCTATACCATCACCGTCAGAATCAGGACATCCCATAAATTCTTCCAGTCCAGCAACTTCTGGACACTTGTCTTTTCTGTCGGTAATACCATCACCATCAGTATCAACTGCTCCCCAGATAAATTTCACACCAACCATGTGTTGAAAGTGTTTTGGGAAAGCATCTTCAAATGCATGTTTGTAGGTAGTCTGAACGTTGAATGAAAAGTTTTCAGTAAGTCCGAAGTCAAAGCCCATTGTACCGTTTATGGTACCAAATCCATCATCTTCCAACCACTGGTAAGATCCACCAACACCTAGATAAGGATTAAAGCGGTAAGAACCACCCCAAATCTCATTAAGGTTGTATCTCAAACCTCCATCGGCACTATAATATCTCAAGTCGCCTATACGAACATCACCAGCCTTATCGATAGAATTTAGGGAAAATGCTCCAGTAGCAACGATTCCATCACCTACATAATAGCCCAATTCAAATCGAGAAGGTGCTGCTAGGATACTGTAATGATCTACATTAAAGAATTCGTCAAAATAGCCACCGAGACCTTGAGACTCTTCCCCTACAGGATATAGATCAATAGCATTAATTCCAACTGCAAATGACCAGCGATTCTCATCATTTTGAGCATTCATTGCCGTGGCGCTCATAAGAATGGCGATAGCAACTAAAAATTTGTACATGTTTTTCATGTTGATTATATTTTATTAACAATGGGCAAAATTAAGCGGTTAACGTTTCCACGCAAGTATATGACCAATAAATTTTTCACAAAATCTAATATTGAGAATATTGTATTACTAATTTATCACATTTAGATCCTTGCCCACTTTCGCGAAAGCTGCAATAGCTCTATCTAAATGCTCCCTGCTGTGAGCAGCACTCAATTGCACCCGTATTCTAGCTTTGTCTTGGGGTACAACTGGATAGAAGAAGCCTATCACATAAATACCTTCCTACAATAGTTTATCGGCCATAGTCTGGGATAATTTTGCATCATAGAGCATGACGGGAACGATGGCGCTGTCCCCATCTACTATATCAAAACCTAGTTCCTGCATCTTACTTTTAAAGTATGCGGTATTATCTTGGACTTTTTTAATAAGATCCTTGCTGGTCTCAATGAGTTCCAGCGCTTTAATGGAAGCACCGACAATTGAGGGAGCTAGGGAATTTGAAAAAAGATAGGGTCTGGAACGCTGTCTCAATAATTCAATAACTTCTTTATTTGCACATGTGTATCCTCCCATGGCGCCACCTAGTGCTTTACCGAGAGTTCCCGTAATTATATCTACCCTGCCCAAAACTCCTTTTGCCTCAAGAGTTCCTCTTCCCGTATCGCCCAGGAATCCAGCTGCATGACATTCATCGACCATGACGAGCGCGTCATATTTATCTGCAAGGTCACAAATCTTATCGAGGGGAGCTAGTAATCCATCCATGGAGAAAACACCATCAGTTACTATGATCTTAAAACGGGCTCCATTTTCATTGGCAGCTTTAAGTTGAACTTCAAGGTCTGCCATGTCTGCACTTGCATAGCGATACCTGGCGGCCTTGCACAATCGTACGCCATCGATGATGGAGGCGTGGTTGAGGGAGTCGCTGATGATCGCATCTTCCTTGCCCAACAATGGCTCAAAGACGCCGCCGTTTGCATCAAAACAGGCAGCATACAAGATGGTGTCCTCACAGCCGTAGAAATCAGATAATTTTTGTTCCAGTTCTTTGTGGATGTCCTGTGTTCCACAAATAAATCGCACCGAGCTCATTCCAAAACCATGGGAGTCCAGACTGTCTTTTGCGGCCTGTATCACTTCTGGATGTGAGGAAAGTCCCAGATAATTGTTAGCGCAAAAATTGAGAACCTTGCTGCCATCTGCCAGCGTGATCTCTGCATCCTGTGGAGAGGTGATGATGCGCTCCTTTTTAAAAAGTCCTGCTTCCTTGATTTCTTCGATTTCTTTTTCAAGATGTTGTTTGATCTTTCCGTACATAATAATTTAGTGTTTTGTTATTGAATTGCCCGTATGGGCGATATGATGATTTTTAATGGGATTCATTGAGAAATTCTACTTCTATCTGGTCTGTATAAATGAGCAGGCTTTCCTTGACGCGATACCCCATTGAAGTTAAAACTCGTGCATAGCTGCTTATTTGTTCCAGGTGTTTTTTGGATTTCACGCCAGATTTGTAATCGATTATGGTAAGCTCACCGTCCTTGATCAATAAGCGGTCGGGAATAATGTTTTCTCCTTGGGGCATAAGGATTTTTTGCTCGTTGATGACATCATGGCCATGCGCAAAAAACCTTGCGGTAATTGGATTATTTACAATATCTGCAATATTCCTTTTGAGGATTATTGATTCTTCACTGTTTAAAGATCGATCCCGATCTATTTTTTTAAATACCTGCTCCAGATCGTCCTTCGTATGTATAAGGGATAGATAATTGTGTAAAACCGTACCACGCTGTCTTGCAACTTCTGCGTTTTCGGCCCATATCACACCTTTTGACGTGCTTATAACAGCAGCCTTACCATTAACATTGTGCGTGTACTCTTGGAGCAATTCTGCCTTTGGCTCTGCACGGGAGTCAGATTTACGTGCTGGAACACCCAGTTCATAAGAAATAAAGCTGCCATGATCTTCTCCTTCAATTGTTAGGGAGGACAAGAATCTATCGAGCACCTGACTGTAGTTGGGTGGTGTCTCTCCTTTTTTTACTCCGCTGGATTCGGGTCTCTTAAGGCACGAGATGTACAATTGTTCCCTTGCACGTGTAAAGGCAACATAAAGCACGTTAATCTGATCCATTTGTGATTGCTCCACATGGGACATTAATAGTTCCCTTCCCGGGTCTGGATAAAATTCCATGCTACTGTTTATGGAAATAAATGCCTCGTCAAATCCATTGTATTCCATGGGATCCAACGGTATCCATCCGTTATCCCGCTTGATGTCCTGAATGGACAGGTCACAGTGGGGAACTATAACCACGGGAAATTCAAGCCCTTTGGATTTATGAATGGTCATAATCTGCACCGCGGCCTCGTCTGGCATTGCGGGAACGCTGAGGTTTTCTTTTTTGGTCTCCCAGTGCTCTAAAAAGCCGGATAGGGAAACGTCATAACCTGTGGTGTATTCAAACACAAGATTCAGGAATGTTTGCAATCTCGTGTCGGGAGTTGATAAGAGTCCCAGGTATGATGCGGCGTCCTCGGTGGCTTTGAACAGGGGAGCTTTCGCGAAAGCGGAACTTATAAAAGACCCATCACTGCCAAAAAGTTTAAGCATGAGCTCATCCAGTTCAAGGTGGATGTGATCATGAAAAAACTGGTGTTTATTCTCTAAATTATTTAAGGTAACAAAGGATTTTAGGAAATTATACCTTGCTTCCTGCTGAAATGGTTGGAGTACCACCTGCATAAAATGGACCAGTAACCTGACATCCTCAGAATGATGTACGAGCAGACTGTCGGCAGATACGACACTAATACCCTGAGCAACTAGATAGGTCGCGATCTCGTTCCCTTGTTTATTTGCCCTGACCAGTATGCAGATATCTCCATATGCAAACCCATGGCCCAGCGCATCTACAATCTGGCAATGCACGTGTGCCGGGAAAACGGTGGAGATATCATCATTATTTTCATCAACTTCCTCCATCTCCTTCTCCAAAAAATCAACACGTATGTAGCCACCAGGTTTAGATCTGGTTTTTTGTGATAGAAATTCTTTGTATAGATTCTTGTAGGTGGGGTTTTCTAGGTAATCTCCATAATAATCAAAGAACGCATTGTTAAAGGAGATGATCTCATCATAGCTGCGCCAGTTGAATTCCAGATTTCTCGATTCTTTATCAAGAAAGAATAGTTGCGATCCTTGAAGAATATTCAGAAACTGATTAACGTCGCCGCCGCGCCATCTATATATGGACTGTTTTGCATCTCCCACCAGCATGAGTGAACCTGCATGCGCCTGTGGCAGCTCCTGTTGTAGCGCATTTGATACTAGCGGCGACATGTTCTCCCATTGCATGACACTGGTGTCCTGAAATTCATCGATGAAGAAATGTGCGTACCGCTCTCCCAGCCGTTCGTATATAAATGGTGCGGGTTGATCCTTGATCTGCTCGGCCAGCAAGCCATTAAATTCATATATGGGGACAATCCTATCCGTGGTTTTGATGCGGTCTATTTCCAGTAAAATCTCATTGAGCAGGGATAAGGGCGTTATTCCCTTTAGAATATTTTTATGGAACATGATACTTCCCCAAAGTTCTACATAGTTCTCAGCAAAAGACCTGAGTTGATCCTTAATGGAGTCTATACTGTCCTTAACCTCTTGCGACCGACCCTTGGGATAAAGATCGCCAGATAAAAGGTCTCTAATGGAAGCAGCACCAGGAACGACGCTTAAATCGTTGTTGGAAGCTTTTATGACCGTATTAAATGGACTACTGCGCTGACCGCCTTTAAAATCTTCTGTTGCAATACCTAGTGTTTGTACCAGTTCCACCAGTGAAATTGCGATTTCATGTAGAGTATTTTCAGAGGTTCTGATTTTGGATTTGAGGCTTTTTTGAAGATTTAAAAAATCGTCGAGTGTTTTTTCTTTAAGCCTTTTGAGATGGTTGTAATGGTTCTCATTGAGGATCAGTTTAGAAATATCCTGCAGGTCGTATTCAATGTCCCAGCTTTTGCCATCCTCGATCTTGGACATGGAAAAGTTGATGAGCTGCTTAGTTAAGATAGTGTCACTTCCTGCTCTTGCAATAAGATTATGTATCGCTTTGGTAACTAGATTCTTACTGTCCAGTTCCACTTCAAAACCATCGGGAAGGTTAAGATCCTTGCTGAAGGTTCTCAAAATCCTATGATTGAATGCATCTATGGTAACGATGTCAAAGGCAGCATAATCATGAAGCAAGCGGTGGTAGATCTTTACGGCCCTTGCCTGAAATGCCGCATCGTCCAATCCAGTTTCTGCTTTTATATGATTTGATATGGCAGTTATCGCTGGCGGAATTTCATCCAAGGTAAAATCCCGTAAAAATTCTAAGATTCGGGCTTTCATTTCTGCCACGGCCTTATTTGTAAAAGTTACCGCGAGTATGTTGCGATACCCAGTATCCATGGGAGACTGAAACAGCAGCGTCAGGTAGTCCCGTGCCAGTGTAAAGGTCTTTCCAGATCCTGCGCTGGCACTATAAAATGTTATGGGAGCATTCATGAAGTGTAAAGGTATGAAATTGATAAGAGAGCTTTTTAAATTCCTCTTTCAAAATCCATACAATCCATCTGTCACCAAGCTCTATAATATGCTATAAAAATTGTAGGATAAACGTTCTGGTATGTTCACTTTAACTTTGGGAATTGATAGGGCAGTGGTCGGTATGGATTGTGAAACAGTACATTGAATATTGTTAAAGCGGTAAGTGAAAAATATGGATCAGCTCTTTTATGCGCAACTTGCTGGTAGGCTTTCCATAATCTTCATCGACATGTTATAATCCGTGGGGAATTGTATTCCCATATAAAGGTTCAACTCACTATTGATTTTAAAGAACGCTTTTAAGAGTAAAATAACAGCGACTATTTTAAAGGGATGACTTTTGTGATTAACTTTAGCGAAGTGAAAATTAACTATCTAAAAACAAATAATTATGTCATTTGAATTACCAGAATTACCATACGCACACGATGCACTAGAGCCACATATTGATGAGAAAACCATGAAGATACATCATGGAAAACACCATCAAGGTTATACCGATAAATTGAACGCTGCCATTGAGGGAACTGACAATGAAGGTAAGACCATAGAAAATATCCTTATGAACCTGGACATGGAAGATAAAGCCGTTAGAAATAATGGTGGAGGGTTCTATAACCACAGCCTTTTTTGGGAAATCATGAGTCCCAACGGTGGTGGAGAACCTAAGGGCGAACTGGCCGAAGCAATCAACAGCGCGTTCAAGACCTACGAAGATTTTAAAAACAAATTCAGTGAAGCTGCCAAAACACAGTTTGGTTCTGGATGGGCTTTTTTATGTGTTCATAAAGGTGGGAAGTTAGAAGTATGTTCAACTCCCAATCAGGACAATCCATTAATGCCAGGCGTAGGATGTGGAGGAACTCCCATTCTAGGACTGGACGTATGGGAACATGCCTATTACCTACATTACCAGAACAAGAGACCAGATTATGTAAGTGCATTTTTTCACGTGATCAACTGGGAAGAAGTTGCCAAGAAATATGCTCAGAATAAATAATTTGAGTCCAGTTTTAAAAAAAATCCCCCTATCGCAGCGCGATAGGGGGATTTTTAGGTTTTGGAATGTCTTGATTTGGTTTCTTCTTGAAATTTAGAGCTTTCAGCCCTCCTCGATCCCCCATGGTGGGAAGTTTCTATACTATTGAAATCTTATGTCTTTTGTCAAAAACCGTAAGGTTTTCCATCTTAAGTCAGCAAGTCGGTCGTCAGCAAGTCGAACTGTCTTAATAAGCCCGTTCCATATTTCCCTCAAAGAAATTGATGTACGCTCTATTTACAACCCGATTACCACCGTCAGTTGGGTAATTACCCGTAAAATACCAGTCTCCGAGATTTTTGGGACAAGCTTTATGAAGGTTTTCTACGGTTTGGTAGATGATTTTTATTTCGGCATTTATGGTGTCGTCAGAGAGGAGTTGGGCGATCTTGTTGGAGATTTCCTGATCTGTAAATGGATCGTAGATTTCCTTCACGTGATTTACCACGTCCATATCATTATATTCTGTTTGCTTCTTGCATTTTTTGTAAACCCGTTCGATCACATCATAAGTGCCGCGATCCTTATGCAGCGCAAGAGCAGCCTGAAATGCAACAAGACCCTCAAGACGCGCCATGTCTATTCCATAACAGTCCGGATAACGTATTTGTGGAGCGCTGGAAACTACCACGATACGCTTGGGATTGAGCCTGTCCATCATTTTGAGAATTGACTTTTTGAGCGTTGTTCCCCTTACAATAGAATCGTCTATAATGACTAGATTATCCTCGGGTTTTACCACGCCATAAGTCACGTCATACACGTGCGCCACGAGATCGTCACGGGAAGAGTCCTCAGTAATAAAGGTTCTCAATTTTGCATCTTTTATGGCGATCTTTTCAGTTCTCAGCTTTCGCGAAAGCGTAACATCCACCTGCTCTGCCGTCAGTTTTCCTTCTCCTGCGATGATAAAATCCCTTTTTTGCTGGTTCAATACTTTGTGGCCTTCCTCGACCATCCCGTAGAAACAGGTCTCGGCAGTATTTGGGATGTATGAAAATACCGTATTATCGATGTCATGTTCTATATTTTCCATGATCTTGGGAAACAGCAATCTTCCCAGCATCTTGCGCTCTTGATAGATCTCGGCATCACTACCTCGGGAAAAATAGATGCGCTCAAAAGAACAGGCCTTGCGTTCCAGCGGTTCTGAGATCTGCTCCAGCGATACTTTACCACTTTTTTTAATGATGATTGCCTTACCGGGATCCAGCTCGTGAACTTCTTCAAACGGAGCGTTGAACGCAGTCTGGATCACGGGACGTTCACTGGCAACGACCACGACCTCATCGTTTTGAAAATAATAGGCAGGTCGTATTCCCGCGGGATCACGCAATAAAAATGCGTCGCCGTGGCCCATGAGGCCGCCCATGGCATAACCGCCGTCCCAGTCGCGCGCACTTTTCCTAAGGATTTTTGCGACGTCTATTTCTTCGGCAATCTTAGGACTTGCCTCGATCTTGGACAATCCTTTTTTCTTGAATTTTTTGTACAGACGTCTTACTTCGCGATCTTGAAAATGACCCACCTTTTCCATCACGGTGACGGTGTCTGCCATGTCCTTGGGATGCTGGCCCAGTTCTACCAGCTTGTTGAAGAGCTTGAAGACATTGGTCATATTAAAATTACCCGCCATGATGAGGTTGCGGTGCATCCAGTTGTTCTGTCTTAGGAAAGGATGGACGGCCTCAATGCTATTTTTACCAAAAGTCCCATAACGCACATGCCCCATAAGTACTTCACCTATATATGGAATCTGGGCTTTTTGAGCGGCTACATTATCTTTGATATCCGGGTTTTCTGTCAACTCGGTGTTGATGCGATCGTTGATCTGGGAAAATATATCCTGAATAGGTTGTGCCGCATTACTGCGCACACGGGAAATGTATCGCTCGCCGGGTTTTACATCCAGTTTTATACTTGCAAACCCAGCACCATCCTGACCGCGGTTGTGCTGCTTTTCCATCATCAGGTACATTTTATTGATGCCGTAAAATGCCGTCCCGTACTTTTCCCTGTAAAACTCCAACGGCTTTAAAAGACGTATCAAAGCGATACCGCACTCGTGTTTTAAATGATCACTCATGATGAATTCTATTAGGGGATAAAATTAAAAAAGCCCCAAGGTTTTCTTGGGGCTTTTAAGATATTTAATTATTCAGTTCAAATTTTGTCAACGCCTTGAATTGTTCCAGGCGCGTATTGATTTCTTCTTTGGTAATGGACTGCATGCGCTCGGTACCAAATTTCTCCACGCAAAAGGACGCAAAGTTGGAACCGTAGATGATCGCACGTTTCATGTTATCAAAACTGTAATCCTCGCTCGCAGCAAGAAAACCTGCAAAACCACCGGCAAAAGTATCACCAGCTCCCGTAGGATCAAAAACCGATTCTAACGGTAGGGCAGGAGCAAAGAAAATTTCTTCATTGTGGAAAAGCAGCGCTCCGTGCTCTCCTTTTTTGATCACTACATATTTAGGACCCATCCCGTGGATCTTTCTTGCAGCGTTTACCAGCGAGTACTCGCCCGATAATTGTCTGGCTTCCTCGTCGTTGATGGTAATGACATCAACTTTGGCAATTACCTGGTGCAATAGATCCAGTGCGCTGTCCATCCAGAAGTTCATGGTATCAAGAATAACCAGCTTTGCATCTGGAGTCTGCTCGATCACGCCCAATTGTACCGCTGGATGAAGGTTTCCCAACATTACTACATCGGCATCCTTGAAAGAAGCAGGCACCTGCGGATTAAAATCTGCAAGAACGTTGAGCTCTGTCGCCAGCGTGTCGCGGGTGTTCATGTCGTTGTGATATTTCCCAGACCAGAAAAAGGTTTTCCCGTCTTTTACCACCTCGATACCTTCAATATTCATTCCTCGGTTCTTGAGCATGTCCAGGTGTTCCTGAGGAAAATCACCTCCTACCACGCTTACCAGACCTACTTCCGTATTAAAGTGAGCGGCCGACAATCCTATAAAAGTCGCGGCTCCTCCTAAGATTTTATCTGTTTTCCCAAAAGGAGTTTCTATTGCGTCAAAGGCTACCGTTCCTACTACTACTAATTTGCTCATCAATTATATTTTTTGCAAAAGTAGCGGATTAGCTTTAAAACTGCCGCATTTTAAAGACACTTAGAGACGGTATTTGAGATCGTTGTTGTTGGAGGGTTTCGCTTTCGCGAAAGCGTAGAGAGAATAATCTTTAGAAGATTAAATTAAAAATATCGAACACCGAATACCGAATACCGAATACCGAATATTGAATATTGAATATCGAACACCGATCAACAAATATTGAATATTAAATAATCAATACTTCAAAATAAAAAACTTCATAGCTCCGTAAAAAACCTTTGCGGTTGCCCGCCATCTCCCAGCGAAACCGCAAAGGTTAGATCACGATAAAATGGAATATCGAACACCGATCAACGAATATTGAATAACGAATATTGATCAATGAATATCGAATATCGAATTTTCAATATCTTAGACTCAAAGACTCAAAGACTCAAAGACTCAAGGACTCAAGGACTCAAGGACTCAAGGACTCAAGGACTCAAGGACTCAAGGACTCAAGGACTCAAGGACTCAAGGACTCAAGGACTCAAAGACTCACCAACTACTCTTCACAAGTCTCACAATACGTATCGCGTAAAAACTGATCTTCCAATAGCTGGAAAGTAACGCCTCCTTCTTTTGCGGGATCAAATAGTTTACAAAAACGAGCCTTATCCTTATCAATCGCGTTTTGCATGATCGTGCGGTAGGCGGGTTGTTGCGTGCGCTCCTTATCGATGATGGTCAGGTTGAGGTAATAGAATAAAATGTCGTCGGTTACAGTGAGTTGCTTTGCTTTGGGATCCAGGAGTTTAACCGCCTGATCAACCGAGTCAAAATAGGTAAGGTATTGCGCCAGGCTTACATAATCGGTATCGCTCAGCGTTGCTTTTTTATAATGATCAAGGATGAACTTCACGGCCTTGTCCTTTTCTTTAAAGTCTCGCTCTCTCATGCTGTTCTCGGCTTTTACGATGTGGAGGTTGATCAAGAAACGCTCTTCAAAGCCTTTTTCAATACCGTAATTTGACAGCGCATTAATATCTCTTACAAGATCTTTTTCAGTTACACCGCCAGCATTTGATCGCCATAGCATAAAGTCAATCACTACTTTATTGTATTTGATCTTTTTATTATTTGGGTCGAGTTCCTCCAGTTTATTCAAGGCATTTTTTACAATCAGTGCCTGTCGATTGTCAAAAAGAAATTCCAGTGATCTGGTGCTGTTATTTAAATCTGTAAATTTTTTCTGTTGCGGTAGTTCTAGATCCTTGAGTTGGGAAGGTTCGTTTTTCTCTAGGATTTTATCAATTAGTGTGTAGTAGATTTTCTCGGCTTGCTCCATGGACTCGCTACCTATATTATTTTTGAAATCCACGATCAGCTCATCGATGGTTTTGTCCTTAAGCAAGTCGATCTTATTCATTTTAAGCGTCACGATGGCCTTTCTGTGATTGGAAAGTATGGGTTCGAGCGCTTTACTGGTGGCTCCCGTGAGGGAGGATTTTATCTCTTTCTGGCTTTTTGCAGCCAGTGATTTATAGGAAGTGCTTTGTACGTCTTCAAGAAATTCTACCCAATTTTCGGCAGTTTCTATCTGGGTTTCTATATTTTCTTGTTGGAAGGATTGTAAGGAAGCAACAATACTTTCTGCGCGGCCTTTTTGAAGCTTTAGGTTTCCCTCGGTGGTTCCTTCAACCGATGCATATGCCTTGATATCTATTTTTTTAATGTTGTAGTTGGTCAGTTCCAGTGAGTCATATAAAGGTTTGATATCCTCGGGTGCGTAGTTGGTTTTGTTCTTTTCAAACGGGATCGTGAACTTGAGAGTTTTAAATCTCTCGATGGTTTCGGTACTGTTTCTGGTGCGGTTTTTATAGACGATCTCGTCCAGATACAAGCCCATATCCATCAAGTCCCAAGGATAGGACTCGAGGTCATAAAGTGCGTAATAGCGGCACATTTTATTGTCTTTGAGAAACAGTATGTTGAACTCCAGTTCATCATTCACTAGATCTGCGGGAACAACACCCACGGGAGAAAGAAACATTTTTTCTTTGTCATCGTATTTTCTGAAAATCTGTTTGCCGTAAACCGGTTTTAAAAGTACGCCTCTTATCTGGGTGTTCTCTGGAGTAGCTTCACAGGCATATCGTTTTTTAGAAACGACATCGATGGCGATCCCGTCATTAGTTCCTTTTAATAGATTCTTGAGAAATTTCTCATCGGTACAAGAGAGAAAGAGTTTATTGCCTTTGCGCTTTATACCAAATTTTACTTCCTTAGGTTTAGATTGTAGCGCACTATTAAAAGCGGCACATTCTTGCGAGTTGGGTTCATAGTTGGTATCAATCCCGTAGGTCGGGTTTTGGGAATGTAGCGTGATTGTAAAGAGTAGAAGTATGAGAAATGTGTAAGAATTTTTCATGGAGCTAGATTGAGATGGGTAATTTAACCAATTTTAGTATAATCAAAAATAAGTCCATTTGCAATGGCTTGTGGCGACCCAACTGCAACAACTACTTTGAAAATAAACGATATTCTATAAATCTGTAACTTTTTTTTATAAGAAAGCAAGCGCATTTAAATACTAACCGCGCAATTTTTTTAAGCCTTCCTTTAAGGATGAAAAGCTAGGTGTTTTTTCAGTAAATGTTGCTCTTAATGATGTTTTTTCAGCGTCAGTTGCGCCTATTTGTTCCAGCATGTTGGTCAGGTGCATTTTCATGTGGCCGGCCTGTATTCCCGTGGTTACCAAGGAATGCAATGCGGCAAAATTCTGGGCCAGTCCGCAAACTGCGGTGATGCGCATAAGGTCACGAGCATCTGGATTTCCTAATATCTGTAAAGCCAACTTAGACAATGGATGTAACGATGTAAGACCACCCACGGTTCCCAGTGCCAGCGGAAATTCACCCTCAAATATAAAGCTGTCGTTTTCAATCCGTGCGCTGGTAAGCGATCGATACTGCCCACTGCGCGATGCAAAAGCATGCACTCCTGCTTCCACGGCCCTGAAATCGTTACCCGTCGCGATCACCACGGCATCGATCCCGTTCATGATTCCCTTGTTGTGAGTCACGGCTCGATAAGGTTCAACCGTGGCAATGTTTACGGCACGAATAAATTTCTCGGCAAATTCCTTGCCTTCCACTCCATTTATTGTTCCTAGTTCGTCCAGTTTGCAGGAAACACTCACTTTTACCGTGCAGTCCAGCACATAATTGCTTAAAATACTCATTACAACCTCAGGCACCGCAGCCGAAAACCCCTGATATTGTCCAGCCTGTTCCCTTAACGTGCTGGCAAATTGCTCCAGCATCGAGTTGATAAAATTTGCTCCCATGGCATTTTTTGTATCAAATGTGGCGTGCAGTTGATAATAACCGTCCAGGCTTTTGGTCTTGTTGACCAGTTCTAGAGATAGCAATCCACCGCCTCGGGACTTCATGCTGCTGTTCATTTGCTCGGTGGATTTGAGGAGTTCCGCTTTCGCGAAAGCGTAAAATGCCTCCATCTCACTATTTAATCCATTATAAATAAGGTGAACCTGACCTACCTTGGTCGTTCCCTTGATCTCAGTCTTGAAACCACCACGATCCAACCAAAACTTGGCCGCCTTGCTCGCCGCTGCCACCACGCTGCTCTCCTCGATCGCCATGGGAATGGTGTAAATCGTGCCGTCTATCAAAAAATTAGGCGCCAGGCCAAAGGGAAAGTAAAAGTTAGAAATACTGTTCTCACTGAAGCCATCGTGAAGATCTTGAAGCGACTCGCTCATCGTTCCAGTATCGTTCTAAAATTTCTCGTGATGTATCGTTGTTATCTAGGTGGGTTTTTAAAAGCCATTCTATTTTTTGCGATTTATCGAGTTTTGAAAATCCGGTTACCCTGCGATCCATGTGGTTGTAGTTAGGATACAAAGATACGAACCGTGACAAAATGAGCGAAGATTGAATAATTGCGAAAAGTGGGATTTTATTGGCAAATTTTTAGTAAAATTGAGGTCTTAGGTTTTAAAACAATTAAATGATAAAAAATAGTTGGCTATTTCTGGCATTTCTAATGGTAATTTCCATCGGTCAGGCACAGGAAAACATCACGGTCGAGGACATCTACACGGGAAAATTCAGGACGGAAGGACTACAATCCCTGCGCTCCCTCAATAATGGCAAAGAATACCTGGTCCTCAATTACAACAGGGATCGCACGCAAACGGTGGATCGATACAGTTATTTAACGGGAGAGAAAATAGGCACGCTGGTAAGCAGCAAAAATCTGGAACTGCCTATTGTGAGCTACAGCCTGAGCGATGATGAGAAGCAGGTCATGGTGGTATCTGAGCGCCAGTCCATTTTTAGGTATAGTGCCAACTCAAAAGTCCATATCTACAATCTTGAAACTAAAAAGCTCACCGAATTGCGGGAAGACCTCGTGCGCAGCGCGGCATTCTCACCAGACGGTAACAAGGTGGGGTATGTTTTTGAAAACAACCTCTACTACAAGAATCTTGAAACTGGCGAAACCGTTCAAGCAACGACCGACGGAGAGATCAATAAATTGATCAACGGCGTTTCTGACTGGGTCTATGAAGAGGAATTTGCGATCGTTAGGGCTTTTCAATGGAGTCCGGACAGCAAACAAATTGCTTTTTTATCCTTTGACGAGCAGGAAGTTCCCGAATTCTCCATGGATATGTATGGTAAAAATCTCTATCAGACGCAAGATGTTTTCAAATATCCCAAGGCCGGAGAGAAGAACGCGGTAGTTGGGCTGCATGTGTACGACCTGCCATCGCGCCTGCCTGCCGGGCAGGCAGGAAAGCGTAACCAAATCAATCTTAATCGCAGCGAAGAGTTTTATGTCGCAAGAATTAATTATGCGCCAGATGGTAGGCTTGCAGCGCAGGTATTGAACCGTCACCAAAACGTTCTCGATTTTTATTATGTAGATCAAAAAGGAAACGCAAGCATCGCCTTTACCGAGGAAGATGCAGCCTATGTAGATGTTACCGACGACCTCACTTTTCTTGAGGATGGAAGCTTTTTATGGACGAGTGAAAAGGACAATTACCGTCACATCTATCTATATGACGATAAGGGCAAGGAGAAAAAACAGCTCACTAAAGGAAATTGGGACGTGACCAGTTATTACGGCTATGATGCCGACTCTAAGCGCATCTATTTTCAAAGTACCGAGGACGGCTCTATCAATCGCGGTATCTATTCCATCTCTTTAAAAGGAAGGAACAAGAAAAAATTGAATAGCAATACAGGAACAAATTCGGCAGATTTCAGTGCAGATTTTGGGTATTACATCAATACTTTTTCCAGTGCCACCCAGCCGCCCGTTTACACCTTGAACGATGCAAAAAATGGCAAGGAACTACGGGAGATCCAAAACAATAGGAATCTTGAAAAGACCTTAAACGACTATAAAATTTCCCAGAAGGAGTTTTCCACTATTTCTATCAACGGGAACGATCTTAATATGTGGATGATGAAGCCCAACAACTTTGACCCTGCAAAAAGTTATCCTTTATTAATGTTTCAGTACAGCGGTCCAGGTTCACAGCAAGTAACCAACAGCTGGTATGGCGCAAACGATTACTGGCATAGCATGCTGGCAAATGAGGGCTACATTATCGCTTGTGTGGACGGTCGAGGCACCGGCTACAAAGGCGCCGATTTCAAGAAAATCACCCAAAACGAACTGGGCAAACTAGAAGTGGAAGATCAGATTGCAGTGGCTAAAAAACTGGGCGCGATGGATCATATCGATGAATCACGCATAGGAATATGGGGCTGGAGCTACGGCGGCTTTATGAGCTCTAACTGTATTTTAAAGGGAAATGATGTTTTTTCTACCGCGATTGCGGTTGCACCAGTTACCAACTGGAGGTACTATGACACTATTTACACGGAACGTTACATGACCACACCGCAAGAAAATGCCAGCGGTTATGATGAGAATAGCCCGATCAACCACGTCGATAAGCTCAAAGGAAACTACCTACTCATCCACGGTAGCGCAGATGACAATGTCCACGTACAGAATACCATGCAGATGATCGAGGCACTGGTACAGGCCAATAAACAATTTGACTGGGCGATATATCCCGACAAAAACCACGGTATCTACGGTGGCAATACCCGTATCCATCTTTTTAATAAGATGACTGACTTTATACTTGAAAAACTTTAATAAAACTTAACCCTAACAACAATGGTATTCAAATTTAACGGAGCGGCAGCAAATCAAAAAACGATTTTAGACCATCCAGCTGGATTATTCGTGCTCTTCTTTACAGAGATGTGGGAGCGCTTCTCTTATTATGGGATGCGCGCATTATTAGTGTTATTTCTAACTGCTTCATTATTAAATGAAGGTTGGGGATGGGAAAGAGCAGATGCATTGACTCTTTATGGATTTTATACAGGTCTAGTTTACCTAACACCTATCATAGGTGGGTTTCTTGCTGACAAGTTTTTTGGATTTAGAAAGGCCGTAGTGATAGGAGCTTTGATCATGACCTTGGGACATGCAGCCATGGCGATTGAAACGGGCTCGTTTACTTATTTAGGTCTAGCTTTATTGATTTTAGGTAATGGAATGTTCAAGCCTAACATTTCTTCAATTGATTTAAATACTAACCGCGCAATTTTTTTAAGCCTTCCTTTAAGGATGAAAAGCTAGGTGTTTTTTCAGTAAATGTTGCTCTTAATGATGTTTTTTCAGCGTCAGTTGCGCCTATTTGTTCCAGCATGTTGGTCAGGTGCATTTTCATGTGGCCGGCCTGTATTCCCGTGGTTACCAAGGAATGCAAGGCGGCAAAATTCTGGGCCAGTCCGCAAACTGCGGTGATGCGCATAAGGTCACGAGCATCTGGATTTCCTAATATCTGTAAAGCCAACTTAGACAATGGATGCAATGATGTAAGACCACCCACGGTTCCCAGTGCCAGCGGAAATTCGCCCTCAAATATAAAGCTGTCGTTTTCAATCCGTGCGCTGGTAAGCGATCGATACTGCCCACTGCGCGATGCAAAAGCATGTACTCCTGCTTCCACGGCTCTGAAATCGTTACCCGTCGCGATCACCACGGCATCGATCCCGTTCATGATTCCCTTGTTGTGAGTCACGGCTCGATAAGGCTCAACTGTGGCGATATTTACCGCACGGACGAATTTCTCGGCAAATTCCTTGCCTTCCACTCCATTTATTGTTCCTAGTTCGTCCAGTTTGCAGGAAACGCTAGCTTTTACCGTACAGTCCAGCACATAATTGCTCAAAATACTCATTACAACCTCAGGCACCGCAGCCGAAAACCCCTGATATTGTTCAGCCTGTTCCCTTAACGTGCTGGCAAATTGCTCCAGCATCGAGTTGATAAAATTTGCTCCCATGGCATTTTTTGTATCAAATGTGGCGTGCAGTTGATAATAACCGTCCAGGCTTTTGGTCTTGTTGACCAGTTCTAGAGATAGCAATCCACCGCCTCGGGACTTCATGCTGCTGTTCATTTGCTCGGTGGATTTGAGGAGTTCCGCTTTCGCGAAAGCGTAAAATGCCTCCATCTCACTATTCAATCCATTATAAATAAGGTGAACCTGACCTACCTTGGTCGTTCCCTTGATCTCAGTCTTGAAACCACCACGATCCAACCAAAACTTTGCCGCCTTGCTCGCCGCGGCCACCACGCTGCTCTCCTCGATCGCCATGGGAATGGTGTAAATCGTGCCGTCTATCAAAAAATTAGGCGCCAGGCCAAAGGGAAAGTAAAAATTAGAAATACTGTTCTCACTGAAGCCATCGTGAAGATCTTGAAGCGACTCGCTATCGTTCCAGTATCGTTCTAAAATTTCTCGTGATGTATCGTTGTTATCTAGGTGGGTTTTTAAAAGCCATTCTATTTTTTGGGATTTATCGAGTTTTGAAAATCCGGTTACCCTGCGATCCATGTGGTTGTAGTTAGGATACAAAGATACGAACCGTGACAAAATGAGCGAAGATTGAATAATTGCGAAAAGTGGGATTTTATTGGCAAATTTTTAGTAAAATTGAGGTCTTAGGTTTTAAAACAATTAAATGATAAAAAATAGTTGGCTATTTCTGGCATTTCTAATGGTAATTTCCATCGGTCAGGCACAGGAAAACATCACGGTCGAGGACATCTACACGGGAAAATTCAGGACGGAAGGACTACAATCCCTGCGCTCCCTCAATAATGGCAAAGAATACCTGGTTCTCAATTACAACAGGGATCGCACGCAAACGGTGGATCGATACAGTTATTTAACGGGAGAGAAAATAGGCACGCTGGTAAGCAGCAAAAATCTGGAACTGCCTATTGTGAGCTACAGCCTGAGCGATGATGAGAAGCAGGTCATGGTGGTATCTGAGCGCCAGTCCATTTTTAGGTATAGTGCCAACTCAAAAGTCCATATCTACAATCTTGAAACTAAAAAGCTTACAGAACTGCGGGAAGACCTCGTGCGCAGCGCGGCATTCTCACCAGACGGTAACAAGGTGGGGTATGTTTTTGAAAACAACCTTTACTACAAGAATCTTGAAACTGGCGAAACTGTTCAAGCAACAACCGACGGAGAGATCAATAAATTGATCAACGGCGTTTCTGACTGGGTCTATGAAGAGGAATTTGCGATCGTTAGGGCTTTTCAATGGAGTCCGGACAGCAAACAAATTGCTTTTTTATCCTTTGACGAGCAGGAAGTTCCCGAATTTTCCATGGATATGTATGGTAAAAATCTCTATCAGACGCAAGATGTTTTCAAATATCCCAAGGCTGGAGAGAAGAACGCGGTAGTGGGTCTGCATGTGTACGACCTGCCATCGCGCCTGCCTGCCGGGCAGGCAGGAAAGCGTACCCAAATCAATCTTAATCGCAGCGAAGAGTTTTATGTCGCAAGAATTAATTATGCGCCAGATGGTAGGCTTGCAGCGCAGGTATTGAACCGTCACCAAAACGTTCTCGATTTTTATTATGTAGATCAAAAAGGAAACGCAAGCATCGCCTTTACCGAGGAAGATGCAGCCTATGTAGATGTTACCGACGACCTCACTTTTCTTGAGGATGGAAGCTTTTTATGGACGAGTGAAAAGGACAATTACCGTCACATCTATCTATATGACGATAAGGGCAAGGAGAAAAAACAGCTCACTAAAGGAAATTGGGACGTGACCAGTTATTACGGCTATGATGCCGACTCTAAGCGCATCTATTTTCAAAGTACCGAGGACGGCTCTATCAATCGCGGTATCTATTCCATCTCTTTAAAAGGAAGGAACAAGAAAAAATTGAATAGCAACACAGGAACAAATTCGGCAGATTTCAGTGCAGATTTTGGGTATTACATCAATACTTTTTCCAGTGCCACCCAGCCGCCCGTTTATACCTTGAACGACGCAAAAAATGGCAGGGAACTACGGGAGATCCAAAACAATAGTAATCTTGAAAAGACCTTAAACGACTATAAAATTTCCCAGAAGGAGTTTTCCACTATTTCTATCAACGGGAACGATCTTAATATGTGGATGATGAAGCCCAACAACTTTGACCCTGCAAAAAGTTATCCTTTATTAATGTTTCAGTACAGTGGTCCAGGTTCACAGCAAGTAACCAACAGCTGGTATGGCGCAAACGATTACTGGCATAGCATGCTGGCAAATGAGGGCTACATTATCGCTTGTGTGGACGGTCGAGGCACCGGCTACAAAGGCGCCGATTTCAAGAAAATCACCCAAAACGAACTAGGCAAACTAGAAGTGGAAGATCAGATTGCATCAGCAAAAAAACTGGGCGCGATGGATCATATCGATGAATCACGCATAGGAATATGGGGCTGGAGCTATGGCGGCTTTATGAGTTCTAACTGCATTTTAAAGGGAAATGATGTTTTTTCTACCGCGATTGCGGTTGCGCCAGTTACCAACTGGAGGTACTATGACACTATTTACACGGAACGTTACATGACCACACCGCAAGAAAATGCCAGCGGTTATGATGAGAATAGCCCGATCAACCACGTAGATAAGCTCAAAGGAAACTACCTACTCATCCACGGTAGCGCAGATGACAATGTCCACGTACAGAATACCATGCAGATGATCGAGGCACTGGTACAGGCCAATAAACAATTTGACTGGGCGATATATCCCGACAAAAACCACGGTATCTACGGTGGCAATACCCGTATCCATCTTTTTAATAAGATGACTGACTTTATACTTGAAAAACTTTAATAAAACTTAACCCTAACAACAATGGAATTCAAATTTAACGGAGCGGCAGCAAATCAAAAAACGATTTTAGACCATCCAGCTGGATTATTCGTGCTTTTCTTTACAGAGATGTGGGAGCGCTTCTCTTATTATGGGATGCGCGCATTATTAGTGTTATTTCTAACTGCTTCATTATTAAATGAAGGTTGGGGATGGGAAAGAGCAGATGCATTGACTCTTTATGGATTTTATACAGGTCTAGTTTACCTAACACCTATCATAGGTGGGTTTCTTGCTGACAAGTTTTTTGGATTTAGAAAGGCCGTAGTGATAGGAGCTTTGATCATGACCTTGGGACATGCAGCCATGGCGATTGAAACGGTCTCGTTTACTTATTTAGGTCTTGCTTTATTGATTTTAGGTAATGGAATGTTCAAGCCTAACATATCTTCAATTGTAGGAAATCTATATAAATCGCAAGGAAAAGAAAAAGATGCCGGCTACACAATTTTTTACATGGGGATTAATGCAGGAGCCTTTTTAGGAATACTCTTATGTGGTTATTTGGGGGAGAAATTTGGATGGAATTATGGATTTGGACTTGCAGGGATCTTCATGTTCTTAGGAATGCTGCAATTCTTTTTTGTACAAAAGATTTTTGGAAGGATTGGTCTTTCACCTAAAGACACTCAAGATTTTGATGATGCCGTTGAGGATGAACTAGAAAAAACTGAAGATATTATTGAAGACGTAGCAGATGAAGCAAAACGTAACAAGGTTACCAGGGATCGAATAATTGTTATAGGAGTTCTAGCCTTTTTCACCATATTCTTTTGGATGGCATTTGAACAGGCCGGTGGTTCCATGACGATATTTGCTGGTGATTATACAGATCGCATTCTTACAGGTGGCGCGGCAAGTGCCTTTACAATTATCAACACCATACTGGTTGTAGTGCCGCTCTTGATTGTTACCTGGGTCCTGGCCATGTTGTGCAAACAGATATTTAAAGAATACCCTTTATCTAATCTTATGTTGATCATTAGTTTTATCACGATATGGGCGATCGCGATATTTGTAATAAAAAACGATTTTGATACAAAATCTTATGAAGTCGTATATACCGATGATAATGGTACTGATAGGGTGACAAAAGTGTTGACCACCAGCGATTATGAAGTAGGGTCAACAACTGGCATTTCAGTAGGTAGTGGCCTTGAGCTATATTTTGCCGAGGATGATAAGAACGAAGGTAATTCTCAAGTGGGTAATTATATCGTCGGAAGCAAGAATGACTCGATAGGTATGATTAGAGAAGGGAAAATCATACGTTTTGAGTCCAGGCCTAAGAAAGGACTGTTTTGGAAAGATGCTGAATATGCAATCGTTGAGTACACCGATAGTAGAGGAATAACACAAACAACAGATGTGTTTTTGAGCGATACCTTCTTGCAAGAAGATGAATTTAATGAGCTGGATGCTGAAGATCAAAAAGATAACAAGCTTATGAAACTGGGCAACACTTATACCATGTTGCTATCTCAAGGCGTTTCATTCAGTGATGACAGTACGACCAAAGGAACTTTGAGAAAAATTAATGAAGACGAAGTAGAGATAGGCGCAAGTTGGTTCGGTATTCTTAATTCATTTTTTATAATCGCATTTGCACCTTTATTTTCTAAGATATGGGAATCTAGATTTAATCCTTCGGCCCGGTAAAATTTGCTATTGGACTTATTTTGTTAGGTGTTGGCTTTGGAGCACTTGCTTATGGTTCTATGGATATTCCACAAGGAGCTAAAACTGCGTCAGTCAGTATTTTATGGCTCATACTCGCTTATCTTTTTCACACCCTTGGCGAGCTTTGCGTATCACCAGTGGGATTATCTTATGTAAGTAAATTAGCACCGGCCAAACTAGTTGGTTTAATGTTTGGGATATGGTTTGTTGCTAACTTCATTGCAAATACCCTCGCAGGAATTTCAGGAAGTTTTATAGATTCAATTTCTGAACAATATGGCTTATCCACATTCTTTTTGATCTTTACACTACTTCCGATAGGAGCAGGAATAGTCATGTTACTGATTAAGCCCATACTGATCAAAAAAATGCACGGCATTAGATAATTTTATCAGTCAGAATAATATAAAAACGCACTTAATTGGTGCGTTTTTTGTTTCTTGGAATTTGGAGTAAATTTGTAGTATGAAATATATATTTTTATTGTTTTTGACCTGTTCTTCACTGGCTTTTAGTCAGGTAAAATGGATGACCATGGATGAAGCCCTTGCTGCTCAAGAGAAAGAACCGCGTAAAATTCTTATGAAATCCTATACCGACTGGTGTGCAAATTGTAAATGGATGGATAAGCACGCTTTCGCGAAAGCGGAAGTAGCCACCTACATCAACGATAATTATTATCCCGTGGCATTCAACGCAGAAGGTTCAGAAATCATTCACTACAAGGGCGCCACCTATGGCAACCCCTTTAAGAAGCGCAACGATCGCGCACAGCACCAATTTGCAGAATTCTTGAAGATCTATGAATATCCTACTTTGGTATTCTTTGATGAAACAGGTAAAATCATCAATCCCGTGCCTGGTAAAATGGACTCTAAAAAACTGGAAATCTACATCACCATGCTGTCTGATGAGACCTATAAATCCATCAATACCGGAAAAAAGTGGAGCGATTACCAGAAGAATTTTGAGTACGAACTGCAGGATTGAGTTTTACGTTCGTTTTAATTGAGACAAACAAGAGTTTAGTAGGATGAGGCTTCAGTCTATATGTTGGTATCAAAAAACAATTTTTGAGGAGGAAATCACAACTCTAACAAATCAATCGCCCCATTTTCATAGGTATTATAAAAAGGAACATCTAATTCTTCACAGGTCTTTTCCCACCGCTCGGCACTATTGCGATAGTTGGAACCATCGCTTATCACCGCTTTGGGTTGTAGGGTTAAGATAATTCTGGCTAGATTAATTTTGGGCGATCCCGACAGGCATATTATCGGGTTTTTAATTTCCTTATCCCAGATTCCAGTGGAATCGATACGTAGTATTGTCAGCTCGTTTAATTCAAGAATATTGACTAAGGACCGCAACTCTAAGTGCTTGGAACGGTGTGGCTCAATATTGATGAGTCGGTTCAAGCTATTTTCACGTCTGGTGGAATCCATTCGTATAAGATCCGTCCATAATATCACCTCTTTAGTATTACTATAGCTTATGGCACTACCACTGGCCTGATGAAGCATAAAAACCTGAGCAGATCGAGGGTTTGCGAGATGAAACGATTTTATTCCAAAAAGCAAAATCGTCGCGCCAATGGCGATGTGCAGAAACCAATTGGTTCTATAGTACAGAAAACGCTCCCGTTTGCTTCTGGTCAATAATGGCTTGACAAAATAGGCGCAAGCCCACAGGATTACATAGATCAAAACAAGCTCGTAGAGCTCTATGAAGATATCTTTGAAAATAAACTGGTCGTAGGAGCTGATGAGCTCCACCTTTTCAATAAGAAATTGTAATGTAATGTTGAGCAGATTTACCAGCCAAGTATATGGAATACCTGTAAATAAAAGAGCGATCAACAATAGCGCTCCTCCTATTATAAACGGCAATAATGGAAGTAGCATCATGTTTGCCACAAGAAATAATCCAGGCAGTTGATGAAAATAGAAGATGCTTAACGGTGCAACTCCTATTTGCGCCGCAAGTGTTACCGTAAAAATATTCCAGAAGAAATTCTTGACCTTGTTGTGCCACGGCCACAAGCTCTTGAGAATAGGTTGCAATAATACAATTGCAAAAACCGCCATATAGCTGAGCTGAAATCCTACTTGAAAAAGCAACCGAGCATCTACTAAAAGCAAGAAAAAAGCCGATAATGTCAATGAATGAAAGGTAGAGGCCTTGCGCTTGATGTTCATTCCCACCGCGACAAATGAAAACATGGTTACTGCTCTCATTATCGATGGAGATAACCCTGTGAGAATTGCAAAGCACCATAAGAATACAATTATGAAAATGCTTTGAATCCATCTGCCATACTTGACTCTCAATATTCCTTTGGTCAAAAATCGCAGGATCAATAATATGATCCCCACGTGCAGACCGCTTAGCGCAAGTATATGGATGACACCGGCGTCACGGAAGCTCTTTGTGATTTCTGGATTTACATTTTGTCGTTGTCCCAAGACTAAAGCTTCTATCATCGCACGTGGTGCGGTTTCCAGTCCAGAAGTCGCCAATCGCTCTAAAATCGATTTTTTAATATCTTGAAAAACCGAGGTGCTTGAATTTCCCTGACTCACATTAATAATTGACGATTTATCTATATAAACCTGTCCGTAAACATCGATGGTCTTTAGGTATTCCTTATAATTGAAATCTCCCGGATTGCGCCCATCACTGGCATCGTTAATATCATCGTAGATCAAAAGCCTATCTCCCAATTCGTAATTTACGGAGTCCGCTCTTTTGAAAAGAACAAGCAATCTCCCGGACGAGTTTTTATCGTCAACTGCAAGTATGTTGGCATAATATCTTGTATTAAATTTATTGGGAGTGAGCTGGTCGGTCAGTTCTAGTGAAATTGTCGTGTTTTCACCTATGACATTTTGTTTTGTAAAATGATCTGTTGCCAATTCTGACTTCATCTCAAAACTAAGAACACCCAGCAAAAAGAAGAAAATAAGAACAGCTATTCCAAAAATAGGTTTTGAAATGGACAATGGTATTCTGATCCATTTGAATAAACACGAGATCACAGCACATATCGCCATTCCCATCGCAGCAAGTTTCCAGTCTAATTCAAAGAAATGAGCGCATAATATCCCCAAAACCATAAACAGCAGTAAGCGGTAAAAAGGATAATTCATTTATTTTTAGGTCGTTGGTTAACTTCTATAAAGTTAGCGAAAAAATTTTGATCAATTTTCAGGATAAATTTCCTAGCAATGCAACGATTAAACTCCTAATCGTTGCATATTTTAAGGCGATTAAACACTTAATCGTTGCATAAACCGTAATTATTGAACTATATTTGTTGCATAATTTGCAACGAATGAGACGTTACATCCACCAGATCAACGAGTGGCCGCAGTTTACCTGGGATACCGAGCAATTGATAATGTTGCTGGGCGAGACTCGTTTTTTGCAAGGAACCTTGATGGGAAAAATGCAGACCTTAGGTTTCAACTTGAGAAACGAGGCCTTACTGGACACGCTGACCCTGGATGTTATAAAATCCTCAGAAATAGAGGGCGAGCAGTTGTCCCTGGATCAGGTACGTTCTTCTGTAGCGCGGCGGCTGGGAATGGAAATAGCGGGATCAGTTGAGTCAGATAGAAATGTGGATGGCGTGGTGGATATGATGATGGATGCGACACAAAACTGTTTTGAACCTTTAAATGCAGACCGATTATTCAACTGGCATGCAGCATTATTCCCCACGGGTAGAAGTGGAATGTATAAAATAACCGTTGCAGACTGGCGCAGGGATACCACAGGGCCCATGCAGGTAGTGTCTGGAGCGATGGGTAAAGAACGCGTTCATTTTCAAGCACCCAGTTCTGACGTTGTTGCCAGCGAGATGAAGGTTTTTCTCCAATGGTTCAATAATTATAAGGATATGGATCTGGTGCTTAAAGCTGCCGTGGCTCATTTATGGTTTGTGACCATCCACCCATTTGAAGATGGTAATGGAAGGATGGCCCGTGCGCTGACTGACATGATGCTCGCGCAATCTGACCCCAGTAGTCAGCGGTATTACAGCATGTCTGCTCAGATAAGGGTGGAGAGAAAAAAATATTATTCCATGCTGGAAAAGACCCAAAAATCAGATCTTGACATCACAGAATGGATCAAATGGTTTCTCAACTGTTTAATAAAATCACTGAAATCTACCGACTCTACGCTCTTGAATGTCATGAGCAAAGCCGATTTCTGGAATAAGCATACCAAGACGACCTTCAATGATCGGCAAAAGAAATTATTGAACAAACTTCAGGATAATTTTGATGGAAAACTGACCTCCTCAAAATGGGCGAAAATCGCTAAATGTTCTAAAGACACCGCTATAAGGGATATAAACGATCTTATTGTTAAAGATGTTCTAGAAAAAGAAGCCTCTGGCGGTCGCAGCACTAGCTATCATTTTAAAACCTAAAAACCACTTAAATAGGGTTTTATTCCAACCTTCCCGCGCTCAAATAGGCGTTCAACCAGTACGGCTCGTTCAATGATGATATGATAACGCCGCGTGAGGTGCTGGAATGGATAAATTGGACTTCGGCGGGCGTTACACTAATGACCAAAGCTACATGATTGAGCCTGTTCTTGTTTCTTCCAGTGGCAAAAAACAACAGATCACCCTTGACCACGTCATCCAGTTTTAGCTCGCTTGTTGCTGCCTTTAAGGAGCTGCTGGTGCGAGGAACCTCTTTGCCTGCTTCTCTGAAAGAGGTGCAGATAAGGCCGCTGCAATCCATCCCGCGCTCATCATTTCCCGCATATTTATATCTAGTGCCCTGGTAGTTCATCGCGGCCTCGATCGCGAGGTCAATGGTATAGTTTTCACGGGATATTTTTTCTTCCCCATCCACACTTTCAGCAGTATCATCCACTGGTTTTGATACGTTTCTGGGTTTTCGATCAAAAGACCTTTGTCTCGACTCACGTTTTTTTGTGGTAACGACCTTGGGCTTTTTACTGCCACAGGAAACCAGGACTGGCGTAGAAAATAGCGATAATAGGCACAGAAATAATGTATATCTCTTTATTGATTTTGTAAAGTTCTGCTTTCGCGAAAGCGGTATAACGACCCTCATTGTTCTCCTTTTAATGCATTGTAGATGAGACCAGCAGTTTTTTCACTTGCGCCCATGCCGCCCAGTTTTTTTTCCAGCTCATAGTATTGCGCAAAAATGCGGTTTCTCTGCGTAGCATCTAAAATATGGTCGAGTTCCTTTTTCAGGGATTTTTTATTGAAATCCTTTTGGATCAATTCTTTTACCACGGGCGCGTCCATGATGAGGTTTACCAGCGAGATATAATCTAGGCTTATAATACGTTTTGCTATCTGGTAAGAAATAGAACTTCCTTTATAACAGACGATCTGGGGGACTTTAAACAGTGCAGTTTCCAGGGTTGCCGTTCCAGAGGTTACCAGTGCGGCATGACTCAGGCTCAATAGGTCGTAGGTGCGATTCATGATCAGGGTTACTGGATTCTTTTTAATGAATGGCTCGTAAAATGAGGCGTCCTGTCCGGGTGCGCCTGCGATAATGAATTGATAGTCCGTATATTGAGAGGCCATTTTGAGCATGACCTTGAGCATTTTTTTAATTTCCTGCTTGCGGCTGCCCGGTAGTAAGGCAATAAGTGGCCTGTCGTCCAACTGGTATTGTGCAAGGAATTTTTTATGATCGACATTAACGCGTTGCGCGATCGCATCAATAAGTGGATGGCCGACAAAGTGAACGGGAAAACTATGTTTCTGCTCATAAAAATCCTTTTCAAACGGCAGTATAACGTACATCTCATCTACATCGCGTTTTATGGATTTGATCCTGCCCTCTTTCCACGCCCATATTTGTGGTGATATATAGTAGTGGTTTCTATATCCTTTTTCACGCGCCCACTGCATGATTCTAAAATTAAAACCAGGGTAATCTATATATATGATCACATCTGGCGCAAAGGCTGCGATGTCCCTTTTACAGGTTTTTATATTTTTAAAAATGGTGCGTAGGTTAGCGAGCACTTCTGCAAATCCCATGAAGGCGAGCTCGCGATAATGTTTCACTAGTTTACCTCCCTGGGCTTTCATAAGATCGCCACCCCAGTACTGAAACTGGGCATCGGTATCCTTGTTCTTGAGCTGCTGCATGAGTAGGGATCCATGAAGGTCACCACTTGCCTCACCCGCTATGAGATAATACTTCATACTTAAAATTCAAAATATAGGACCGCGAGGGCTGCAACCACGGTCGCCAGTAAAACGCCTCGAGCTTCATAATCTTGCTGTTTTTTCTTGAACTTTCCAATTTTTGAAGTGAGGAAAAAAAAGAATAGTGCAAGATTCAATAATGCACCGAGACCTATGATACCGCCCAGGAAGCCGCGGTTATATGCCACGGTAATGGTAGTTTCAAAACTTTCCTTACTGAAGAAAAAGATATAAAGATAAATTCCCATAAGATTTGCGATGATGGCCAGCACAAAACCTTTAAACATTTTAGCTATCAAAATCCCAGGTGTTTAGTTCGCTTATATAGTGATGCGCAGTGAGGTCATATTGTGTGGGTACGATTGATATATAATTGTGCTCCAGCGCCCACTCGTCGGTATCTGTCCCTTTATCGTCATTGACAAATTTACCGGTAAGCCAGTAATAATCCTTGCCATAGGGGTTTGTACGTTTATCAAATTCTTCCACCCAGTAGGCCTTTGCCTGTCTGCATACCTTTATTCCCTTGAGATCCTTTTTCTTTGCCTTGGGAATATTTACATTGAAGACAACGCCTTTGGACATTCCATTTTTAAGGACTTGCTGGATGATTTGCTTTACATAATGTTTGGATTGGTCAAAGTCGGCATCTGCATCATAATCACAGAGTGAAAATCCTATGGCCGGTATTCCCTCGATACCTGCCTCCACCGCTGCGCTCATCGTGCCGCTATAGATTACATTGATCGCACTGTTGCTCCCGTGGTTGATCCCACTCAAGCATAAATCTGGTTTTCTATCGAGAATCTCATGACTTGCCATTTTTACACAGTCCACGGGAGTACCGCTGGTCGTATATTCCTTATGATCATGGTCGTGAAGTTTGAATTCTTTTAAATACAGGGTATTGTTGATTGTAATAGCGTGACCCATAGCACTTTGTGGTTTATCTGGAGCAACCACCACCACATCGCCCAGTTCCACCGCTATGTCTATAAGTGTGCGAATTCCCTTTGCGGTAATGCCATCATCGTTGGTTATCAGGATTAAAGGTTTCTTATTTTTTTTCATATCATTTTTAAGGTGGTTAAATTTAAGTAAATTAGCGGTATTAGCAGGTAAAGCTAGCTTACTTTACTGCTTCTAATAATGGCATGATTTTTATAACTAGATAAACAAATGAAGATTCTTATGAATTTCCTTAAAAATAACATTGCGCTCGCCGTCTTTACACTTCTCATTGCAACGGCCAGCTGTAGTTTTACCAATACCATAGATCCAGGAGACAAAGAAAAGGAGCAGCTACTGGTCAACCTCATATCCCACGTTTTAAAACGCAACCATTATGCACCAGCTGATCTTACGGATCAGTTTTCCAAGGATATCTTTAAAAACTATATCAACGACTTGGATCCCGGGAAGCGTTATTTTCTTGCGAAAGATTATGAAGAGTTCAAAGAGTATGAATTGTCGATCGACGATGAGATACGAGATAGTAAGGTAGATCTTTTCAACCTCACCTATGCCAGGTTATTGAAACGTCAAAAGGAGTCGGAAAAGATTTATCAAGAGGTCATCTCAAAACCTTTTGACTTTACCACATCAGAGAATATCAATGTAGATTATGATAAAATCGCTTATGCTTCCAACAAGGCAGAGTTAAAAGAGCACTGGAGAAAAATGCTCAAGCTATCTGTTCTCAATGGATATTATGACCGCATTGAGGAGCAAAAAGATGAAGATGAACAAGATAAAAAATCTCTGGTTGAGATTGAAAAAGAGGCCAGAGCTGAGGTAAAGCGCTCCATGGATGAGAACTTTAGCCAAAACGACGAGGTAGAACGACTCGATTACTTTTCTCTGTTTGTAAATGCCATAACGGCACACTTTGACCCGCATACCAACTATTTCCCACCGCGCAACAAAGATCAATTTGATATGGCCATGAGTGGAAAGCTTGAGGGCATAGGCGCTAGGCTGCAAAAGAAAATGGATTACATAAGTGTCATTGAGATCATATCTGGTGGGCCGGCCTGGAAGAGCCAGAGCATTGAGGTAGGAGATAAGATTTTAAAGGTTACCCAAGAAAAAGACACCGTAGGAACTTCCATAGTGGGAATGCGCATTAGTAATGCGGTAGATCTTATTAAAGGCCCCAAAGGCACTAAGGTAATACTGACCATTAAAAAAGTGGACGGTAAGATCAAGGATCTTGAACTGGTAAGGGATGTTGTTGAGCTCGAGGACACCTATGCAAAATCAGTCATGGCGCTGGACGATAATTTTAAGTACGGACTGATAGACCTGCCCAAGTTCTATTTTGATATGGAAGATGCTAACGGTCGCGCCGCTGGAAATGATGTAGCTCAAGAGATCAAGCGCTTGAAAAATGAAGGAATGCAGGGACTCATCATTGATCTACGCAATAATGGTGGTGGATCACTGAGAGAGGTAGTGGAGATGGCCGGTCTATTCATAGAAGAAGGACCGGTAGTTCAAGTTGCTTTAAAAAACAAACAGACACAGGTTCTTAGAGATATGGACAGTGGCGATATTTTGTGGGACGGGCCACTCGTTGTTATGGTGAATGAATTCAGCGCCTCTGCATCAGAAATACTTGCCGCTGCACTACAGGATTATGAAAGAGCGGTGATTCTGGGAAGTAAACAAACCTTCGGAAAAGGAACCGTGCAAAACTTTGAAGATCTTAATCGATGGGTGCGCAATAATGAGCATGGAGACTTAGGGGCTGTTAAGCTCACCACTCAAAAATTCTACCGTGTCAATGGTAGCAGTACCCAGCTGGAAGGAGTCAAGAGTGACGCAGTTGCTCCCAACAGGTACAGCTATATGGAAGTAGGGGAGAGAGATGAGGAATTTCCATTGCCCTACGATGAAATACCCAAGGCAGAGTACAATAAATTTACTGGCTATAACAACCTCGCCCTGAGCATCCAAAATTCCCAGCGCAGGATAGATAACAACCCCAACTTTAAACTGATCGACGCAAACGCAAAATGGCTTTTTGACCAGCGGGAAAATAATGACCTTCCATTGAATTTTGAGGAATATGCAGCACGCATCGACAGACTGGAACGGGAGACCGAAAAATTTGATGTACTCGACGATTACAAAAACAGTCTCAAGTTTGAACTATTGGAAAAAGACTTGATTGCATCACAGAAGGACTCTGTACTTATGGAAAAAAGGGAACGCTGGATGAAAAACCTCAATAAGGATATCTATCTGGAAGAGGCAGTTAATATACTCAAAGATCTGCGTATGAATAACATAGCAAGCACACAGTCGATCAAAAATTAATGGCCAACACATCAGGTTCATTGTGGCTACTGGCGCTCCATAAGTTCAAAAAGGACTTTTGGGGCGTTTTCAGTTTATCCATTATCCTTGTTTATGCACTCATCGCGATATTTGCCTATGTAATCGCTCCTGACGACACCCGTTATGCAAACCAGATGCACATAAGCATCCATTCCCAGCCTCCCGGCTTTACGGTTGACATGATCGAGCTTCCATATTCTGGAACTTCCGAGAACTCTCCGTGGGATCTTTGGAACGGTAGGTCTTCCAGCGTTGACGAGATTCCATTTCAAGAATTAAAACAGGAACAGGGAGCTATCTTTTATCGTCCCTACGATGTGGATGGTCAAGAACTTGATTTTATTGAACTGACTTTAACAGGAGTAGGAGATATAGAACTGTCCCGCTTTCGCGAAAGCTTCACCTCCCAAAAAACCTTTCTACTGGGAACGGATAAATATGGCCGTGACCTCCTCAGTCGCATGATGGTAGGTGCGCGCATCAGTATTTCCATAGGTTTTGTAACGGTGTTGATCTCTCTGTTTATAGGAATATTTCTGGGTGCCACGGCTGGATATTATGGAGGAAGAATTGATGCAGCCATCATGTGGATCATTAACGTGACCTGGTCCATCCCTACGCTATTGATGGTTATTGCGATCAGTATTGCGCTGGGAAAAGGTTTTTTTACCGTTTTTATTGCCGTCGGACTGACCATGTGGGTTGAGGTGGCACGAGTAGTGCGCGGTCAGGTAATTACGGCCAAAGAATATCAGTATGTAACCGCCGCGAGAGCGCTGGGATATACCAACTGGCGGATTATTTCCAGGCATATCCTGCCCAATATCATGGCTCCCGTCATTGTAATAAGTGCCGCAAATTTTGCCGCCTCCATACTCATAGAAAGCGGGCTCAGCTTTCTAGGGCTGGGAGCGCAGCCGCCCATGCCCAGCTGGGGTGGGATGATCAAGGATCACTACCAGTATATAATTTTGGATAAGGCTTATCTGGCCGTTGTTCCCGGTCTTGCGATCATGTCGCTGGTCATGGCTTTTATGCTTTTGGGAAATTCATTTAGAGATGCGCTGGACGTAAAAACCGATTAATGAGAAAATTAATTTATCCTTTAATAGCACTTATTTGCGTGGCAGTTTACGTCTGGTACGATGCAGAACAGGAAAAAATGCAACAGGTGCCAAACCTTGAAAATTCTACATTAGAAAATAACTCTGGAAAACCTTCTATCAAGAAACAAAAATGGATGAAAGTTGCCGATTTTTTACCGTCCTCAAGCGATCAGATAATCAACCATTATACCTACAGCCTTTCCTATAATGAGATCCATGAACAGGCTAACTGGACGGCGCATGTTTTGAAGGCCAGGGATATTAATGATAATGAATATAAACGCCCCTATTTTGAGATCGACACTGATGTAACTACGGGAGCGGCGCACTGGAAAAACTATAAAAAAAGTGGTTATGACCGCGGTCATCTCGTTCCTGCTGGCGATCGCAAAGCCAATTTACAATCCTACACAGAAACGTTCCTTACTTCAAACATCAGCCCGCAGAAACATGATTTCAATGCTGGTATTTGGAATAATTTGGAACAGCGAGTACGCAAATATGCCTTGGAATATGGTGATCTATATGTGGTTACTGGACCTGTCCTCAAGGCTGGTCTCAAAACAATAGGATCAGAAGAGGTTTCAGTGCCGGAGTCTTTTTACAAGATCATTTATCAGCCAGATCTTAATGGCGGTACCTTGGTGGCTTACTTGATTCCCGTGGAAGCACGTTCCAGTGATCTGAATGATTTTTTAGTTTCAGTAGATGAAGTTGAGGCACTTACAGGAGTTGACTTTTTCTCACAATTGGATGACAGTGTTGAGGTTAGGCTGGAAAAAGTCATAAGTAACGGCTTCTAACTATTTAGAAATTATAGGTATAATTGTATTGGGCAGTAATGGATTAAATATTTTCCTTGCCACCTTCACAACTTTTGAGATTAGAAAATACAAGCCCAAGGTATTTTAGTATTCAATACACACATTTTTGGGTTCAGTAAAGAAGTCCAACGCATGAAAACCGCCCTCGCGACCTACGCCGCTGTCTTTAACGCCGCCAAATGGTGTACGTAGATCTCTGTTTAACCACGTATTTACCCAGACGATTCCAGCCTCAATATTGCTGCTCAATCTCATCGTGCGTCCTAGATCACTTGTCCAGATGGTGGCGCTCAATCCGTATCTCGTGTCGTTGGCCAGTTGTAAGGCTTCCGCTTCATTCTCAAACGGCATGATGGTGACTATGGGGCCAAATATTTCCTCCTGATTTAATTTGCAGGAATTGGAAGTTACTTCGATGACGGTTGGCTCTAGGTAATAGCCGTTTTCATAACCTGGAACGGTTACTCGATTGCCTCCTGTTAAGACGTTGTATTCTTGGGGTTCCGCTTTCGCGAAAGCTATATATTCCTCCACTTTATTCAAATGACCTTCACTAACAAGAGCACCTACTTTTGTATGTTCATCGCTGGGATGACCTACTTTTAGATTCTTCACTAGAGCAACAAAATCGGTTTTAAACTTTTCGTAAATCGATTTCTCTACAAAAATCCTACTTCCACACAAACATATTTGACCTTGGTTAGCAAAAGAAGACCGAACGGTCGTAGCGAGCATTTTATCATAATTGCAGTCTGCAAAAATGAGGTTGGGATTTTTACCGCCCAGTTCTAGGGACAGTTTTTTGAACATGGGAGCGGCGGTTCTTGCTATGTGCTCGCCAGTGGTTGTGCCGCCGGTAAAACTGATTGCTTTAATATGGGGATGAGCTACAATCGCCTGTCCACAGCTCGCGCCTCTACCGTGTACAATATTTAAGACGCCCGCTGGCAATCCAGCTTTGCGCACAATATCACCTAATATATAAGCGGTTGCAGGAGTGACCTCGCTAGGTTTTGCGACCACACAGTTGCCAGCAGCGAGTGCGGGAGCTATTTTCCAAGTGAATAAATACAGGGGTAAATTCCACGGAGAGATGCAACCCACCACGCCTATAGGTCTGCGCAGGGTATAGTTGATGGTATTTTTGCCCACGCTTTCGTGAGATTTGCTTGCGTATTGTGTGATTGCATTTCCATAAAATCGGAAGTTGGATGAAGCTCTTGGAATATCCACGGCTTTTGCGAGCCATATTGGTTTTCCATTGTCTCGGGACTCGGCTGCTGCAAGCTCTTCCAGGTTTTCTTCGATCAGATCTGCGATGCGCAATAAAATACGGGAGCGCTCATCAATGGTAGTTTCTGACCAGGCGGGAAACGCTTGTGCCGCCGCCTGATAGGCTTTTTCAACATCATCTTCATTAGAATTGGGGATTTCCCCATAAACCTCGCCTGATGCAGGTTCATAATTATCCATCCAAAATCCCGATAGGGGAATGTGGTCCTGGTTGTTTATGAAGTTTTTTATATCCATGGATTTCAATTAAGCAATAGTGATTTATTTACCGTAATGATAGCGACACGCGGCAATAAATAATTGATCATTTTCAAACTTATAGACCAGTCTATGTTCTGAGGTAATGCGGCGAGACCAGTAACCTTGTAAGTCGCCTTTTAAAGCTTCTGGCTTTCCTATACCTTCAAATGGTGTGCGCAAGCAACTTTTAATCAGGTCATTGATGCGTTTTACTAATTTGCGATCGACTTTCTGCCAATGTAGATAATCAGACCAAGAACTAGAAGACCAGATGAGCTTCATTGATCCAATAGTTGCTGCTCTTTTCCTGAACCATTTTCCAGTTCTTTAATAGAACTTAGTAAAACATCTCTATTCTTCCCTGATAGTAAATAGGTGGTCTCTTTTAAAGAATTGTACTCGTCTAGCGAGATTAAAACAAGATCGCGACCGCTCTTTCGCTTTATCACAATACTGGTGACGTCATCTATGACTTTGTCAAGCCATGACTTTAAGTTGCTTCTAAAATCGGTGTAATTTACTGTCATCATAATACAAATATACAATAACGTACTTAAAAAAGTACGTTGTAGATTTTATTGCTTCACAAAGGCTTATAAGCCATTGCCTTGATCTCGATCAATAAATGCGGGTGCGGCAATTGATGGACGGCGACGGTAGTTCTTGTAGGGCCGTCGTAATCGAAAAATTCGCCATAGGTCTCGTTATAACCACCGAAGTCGTTCATGTTTACTAGAAAACACGTCACATCAACTACGTCTTTAAGTGACGCGCCTTCCGTTTTTAAAATGGAATCTATGTTCTCTAAAACTGCTGCGGTTTGTGCCTTGATATCAAGTTTTGTAGTTCCCATTTCATCAACTTCTACACCTGCAAAGGTGTTATCAGCACGACGGCTGCTTGTTCCTGAGACCATTAAGAAATCTCCAACCCGTTTAATATGCGGATATTTACCTCTAGGTCTTGCCTTATCTTTTAATACTGCCATGTTTGTTTTATTTTTAGTTCGCTACACCCCAAAGGTTTCTAAAACCTTTGGGATGTCATTGGGGTGTTATTACCGATGCGCATCTTTAAATCCTTCTATCCCATCAAACCACTCGAGATATTCCTTGTTTAAGAAGGATTGTTTATCTACTAAATAATCATGGAACGAAGTCCATGGATATTCTATTGCGCTAGTAGCATATCCATGTTTTACAGGATTATTGTGTATATAAGTTAAGGTGTTTTTCAAATACCTTTGAGATTCAATTTTCTTTCTCCTAAATTTCCTTCTAAAAAGACTGCCGGTTCTATTTTGCTGTTTATTGAAAGCCTTTGCATAACTATTGAATAGATTACTAAATGCCTGAGAGGCTATTTTTTCATTACAATCCGATTTCATCTGTACTAAAAAGTGAAAGTGATTAGGCATTAAAGCATAGGCATAAATCTGTGCTACTGGAGTAACATATTTCTGAAACCGTTGCAAGAAAAACAAATAGTTGCCTTCATTCAGAAACAGATTAATTCTATCATTTCCTTGATTATAGATATGATAGTATCGTTCTGGTTCTAGAAGGTCGTATTTCTCCATTTTAATTTTTTTAAAAGTATTTTAACACCTTAAAGGTTTCTAAAAAGCTTTGGGGTGTATAGTTGTAATTAATCACCCGCGCAACCACAACACTTCTTCAGTCTTCTCATTGATCTTTTCTAACAACCTTTCTAGATCATCTCCTACCGCAATTAATTCTTCCTTAAGCAACCATAAAATGGCTTTATCCTGGGCGCGTCCTTTAAGTAACGCGTCCCGATAACTCACTCCTTCGGCAGGGAATGTGACCAGGGAATATTTTGATTGGTATTCCGCTTTCGCGAAAGCGGACTCCAGACGCATCTCAATCTGACGCTTCTTTTGAAAATCTGGATGTGCCACCGAGTCTCGCATCTCTACAAAATTATCCAGGGCCAAATCAGCAATAGCATCGGTATCGGGCTTGCGGGTGGTGGAGAATGCTTCAAAAGTTTGCTGCCAAGTATCATGTTTAGAAATAAGTGCATCGAGTACGACCACATCCTCAAAGCTGGCATTCATTCCCTGACCGTAGAAAGGAACAATGGCATGGGCGCCATCACCTAAAATTAAGCTGGTTCCATAAGCAGTCCATGGGGAGCAACGTACGGTTCCCAGCGGTGGCGCAGGGTTTTCTTGGTATTGCTTCACAAGATCTGGAATGTGCGGGATCACATCGGGAAACTCAGATTTGAAAAAGGCCACGATTTCTTCCTCGGTATTGATGGATTCAAAGGAATGTCCCTCGCCCGTGTATTGCATAAAAAGTGTGAGGGTGAAGCTTCCATCCAGGTTAGGCAATGCAATAAGCATAAAACCACCTCGCGGCCAGATGTGCAGGGCGTTTTTATCAATGCGCCAGCCACCATCAGAAGTAGGAGGAATGCTCAGTTCTTTATAACCGTGCGGCAACCAGTCGATGCTGTTGGAAAAATAATAATCTCGTTGCTTAGACATCGCTTTGCGCACAACGGATCCCGCGCCGTCGGTTCCCAAAAGAACATCGGCTTTCCATGTTTTTTCTTGATCAGTTTCTGAGTCGTGATAGGTTACGCTTGCATTTTTGAGATCTACCGAGGTAACCGCATCGTCAAAATCGATGTGCACGTCCTCATATTTATCAGCTTCATCAAGCAGCAGCTTGTTCAATTCTTCCCGTGAGATGGAATTGATATATTCACCCTCACGACCGCTGTATTTAGAGAGCACGGTGTTTCCCATCTTTATCGTGGATCAACCTGCCATGCATTGGGATGCATAACCGTTTCACCTTATCGCCCAGACCTACAAGTTCCAGGCCTCTAAGACCTCGGTCAGAAAGTGCAAGGTTAATAGACCTGCCGCCGTCCACGAGTTGTTTGCGCATGTCGGGCCTTTTCTCAAGAATATCCACGTGGTAGCCCAGTTGGGCAAGTCTCAATCCCAGTAGTGAGCCGCATAATCCTGCGCCTGCGATGAGTATTTTGGTTTCCTTATTTTTTGTTTCCATAGCCATGTCCTCAAAGTTACGGATAAATGGGGGGAGGTTGAGGATAACAGAGCAGCCGATTTTTAAATCAAATCAGCCAACTTATTAGTCAGTTCTTTTAGGATTCTTATATTTTCGGCAGTGTCCCAATCTTCATTTACAAATTCAACATGCGACCAAGGTTGAATCTGAGTTGCAGAAGTCTTTGATGAGGAAATAGTTTTGAGTTTAATATTTGTCAGCAAGAAACGAATATATCTACAATGCCATCGATAATGAGGTGACCAAAAATTTTGATCTCATCAAATTTAACGACGTGATTCATTTTCTTATAAATTCTATTAAATATGTAAAGGCATAATTTATCGTGAGCGCTTTTCAAAAGCTCAATTCTGGGCTTGACTGCAACTGAAAATCATTTCTATTTAATGAATCCACATATACACGCCGTAAGGTGAATAAAATGAAATTTTTACCCTAGACTCGTGTGTTATGTGAGTTAAAGTTGCGTCCTTAAAATATATCGGAATGCTTCGTTTGAATAGGACTGTATGACCGTTAGACTCCTATCAAAGTTAAAAACGACTTTCTTAAAAATGTCACCTTCAATTAACATGACCGTGAACCTTCAATTACTTTGCACTAGATAATTTTAAAACTTTATTTTTACCGCATGAAAAAAATAGTAGTTACAGGAGGTTTGGGATATATAGGATCTCACGTTACGGTAGAGTTACAAGAACAGGGTTATGAAGTCATCGTGATCGATAACCTTTCCAACTCATCCATTGATGTTTTGGATAATATTGAACGCATTTCAGGAATTAAACCTGTTTTTGAGCAAATAGACGTGAGGGAAAAACAATCCGTCCGCGAGTTTTTCCAAAACCATGAGAACATTTCTGGGATCATCCATTTTGCAGCTTCAAAGGCAGTAGGGGAAAGTGTTGAAAATCCGCTGTTGTATTATGAGAACAACATTAACTCGTTGGTCTATCTTTTACAGAACATACAGGATAAGGAAGTGAGTTTGATTTTCAGCTCGTCTTGTACCGTTTATGGACAGGCAGATGAATTGCCGATTACCGAAAATGCACCTGTAAAACCAGCCGAGTCGCCCTATGGAAATACCAAGCAAATAGGGGAGGAAATAATCGCTGACACGTGTAGGGTAAGACCCAATCTACAGGCTATCGCACTGCGTTATTTTAACCCTATCGGTGCGCACAAAAGTGCAGAAATCGGCGAGTTGCCGTTAGGTGTTCCGCAAAATCTAGTGCCATTTATTACCCAAACGGCGATAGGAATACGTGAGGAGTTGTCGGTTTTTGGCGATGATTATCCTACTAAGGACGGTACCGCCGTCCGTGATTATATTCACGTGGTAGATCTTGCCAAAGCCCATGTAGCTGCACTTAAACGATTACTCAATAAAAATGCGGACAGTAATTTTGAAGTATTCAACGTGGGAACGGGTACGGGATCAACAGTTCTAGAAGTCGTAAACGCTTTTGAAAAAGCTACGGGTCAGAAGTTGAACTATAAGATTGTACCACGTCGCGCCGGTGATGTCACCGCCGCTTATGCCCAGACTGACAAGGTCAACAAGGCACTGGGGTGGAACACCAAATTTTCCCTGGAAGAGTCACTCGCAAGTGCATGGGAATGGGAGAAGAAAGTGCGAGGAAAGTAAAAGTGAATGTCGAATAAGGATCAAAGAACATCGAATATAGAAGCTAGAAAAAAAACTATGAAGTATGAATTTTTCTTATTATTGGTAATCTTATTCTACTCCCAAATAACTTTTGCTCAAAGTATTCAGTCCATAACAGATAAGATTTCTGATAAAATCTGTGATTGCATGAGTGAGGATATGAAATCCTACGATGATATAAAACCCGAGTTCAACAGATGTTATGACCTAGAGTTCAATCAAATCTTTAGTGTTGTAGATGCAAGCGAGCAAAAAATATTGGTTCAAAGTGGAGTTTTGGAAAAGATCAAAAAAGCCATAATCCCTAACCTCCAAGAAAAATGCGGTAAAATAAAAAGTCTAGCAAAGTCAGAACTAGAAGCAATTAAAAAAGACGGTAAATTCCCAAATTCAGCTTTTCCTACTAATTTTAATGAATCTCATTTCGATGACTTAAATGCTTGGAACGGTAAAATTGTTGCGCTACAGGGAGATGTGATTCAAATAGAAACGAGTGGGAACAACACACCTTACTCTAAATTGAAGGTAGGTAATCAAGAAATATGGGTGATTTCCATGATCGACAGCGGTTTTGAAATTATGGGAGCTCATTTGAAGATCGTGGGTTATTTGAGCCAGATAAAAAAGATGGATTATGAAAAGAAGTTTAGCGATGACGCATTCCACATTATCGCCATGGGAATCGTCGATGTTGAATCTGAAAAACTAGCGTATTTTCCAGGTTCAATAACGCAAATGAAGCAATGGATCAACGGTGAAATTCCTGCCGCTAGGTAATCGCAATGCCTTAGATTTTTAAATAAACCCAGCCACCTGCTCATTCACCCATTCTAGAAATACTTCATCATCCTTATCAAATGCCTTTGCGGTATTACTATCGATGTCGATCTGTCCTATATTCTTGCCATCCTTGAACATCGGGATCACGACCTCACTCTTCACGTGGATACTACAGGCGATGTAATTATCCTGCGCATGGACATCATCCACGACAAAATTTTGATTTGAAACCGCTACCTGACCGCAAATTCCCTTCCCAAAGGGAATAACCACATGATCCGTGGGCTCGCCGGCCTGTGCTTTTAAATGAAGGGTAGGTTGGGTTTCATGAGCCATATAAAATCCCACCCAGTCATATCTATCTATATTTTTTTGGAGCAGATCGCATATTGCCTGCATTTTACGATCAGCGTTGAATGCAGGGTGCAGAGAAATTTCCTTGATTTTGGGTTTGAGGTTATCGTAGTTCATAGTTAACTTTTAAGAAAGGTAAAATTAGATAGCCATCGTCATATTATAATTAACTTTGTCATAAATATCAATCACTTGAGCAAGCTCAGATCATACTCCCCTGTATTTAAATTCGTTGCCATTTTTGCGGGAATTTACATTTTGTTGTCGTTGCTGTATTACGGTTATAAGGCGCAGGACTGGACGGGAGCAAACTATCCCGACCCCATTACTTCACACGTGAGCCACCAGACTAACGAGCTTCTCAATCTGTTCGGTTATCCCACCCGTATTGAGAACACACAGGGTCTGCCGTCGGTCAATCTTATCTATAAAGATGAGGTTTTGTATCGGATTATTGAGGGTTGCAACGCGGTAAGTGTGATGATCCTGTTCTTGGCTTTTGTTCTCGCTTTCGCGAAAGCGTGGAAAAAAACAATCCTTTTCTCATTATTGGGATTCGTTCTGATATATTTGGCAAACCTCTTCAGGCTTGTAGTCCTTGCCATCGTTTTTGTTGATCTTCCAGAATATTCACACGCAGCACACGACTTGGTTTTTCCCGCCATAATCTATGGCATGACCATATTATTGTGGCTGTACTGGATCAGAAAACCTAAGAAGGCATGAGGTTAAAAAGGATTATTTCTGCCATTGTGATCTTGATTTTAATTGCCGGGCTAGTGGCTGTCAGGGCTTATGAAGATGTCATGTTTCTTGATCCGCTCAAGGCATATTTCCATGCCGATTTTCAACTGCGCGATATTCCTGATGTAGATCTTATAAACCAAATCGCAATTACCAGCCTTCGCTTTTTGATGAACACGATCTTGTCGCTTGGGGTCTTATGGTTTCTGTACAAAAAAGGATCTTATATTAAGGCCTCACTTTGGGTATATCTGTTTGCATTTATCCTATTGACCGTGGCATTTGGTTTTTTGCTGGAAGCTAACTCAGATCTTGGTAAAATGGGATTGTTTTATGTACGGCGGTTTCTCATTCATCCATTACTGCTTTTTGTCTTGGTTGCGGGATTCTATTTTTTAATGCAGAAGAATAAAAACTTGGACTAGTCCTTCTTCGGGTTCTTTACTAATTCTGTTACCGGGCTTCCCTGATTATCAAAATAACGGTAAACCCCTTGATCAGTACCTTGTGATACGTGCATATAACTGCCATCATCTCCTTTTTCTACTGGCTTTTGCTCACTTAGATATGCAAAAATATTGGGAAAGACCCCCACCGAGGATTTTATGGAATGTAGATAATCAGTAAAATCGGTGGGGGCTTTTACGGCAAGTAAGGCGCTGTAAATACTGTTTTTGATTTGAGTACTGTCTGTTGGGTTTTGATAAGCCTCGCCTGTATAATTTAATCCAACAAAACCACCATGATCGGACAGTAGCAGTACGATCGCATTGGGATCATTTGAGGTAATCATATTGACCATATCAATAATTACCTCATTTGAACTTTTAAGCTTTTCCAAATATCTATTTCCCTCCTCCTCAACGCCCAGTGATTGCGATTCATTTACTGAAATATGCGCTGGAGATAGCATTTGGACAAAAGTAAATGTAGGATTTTTACCCTTTGACTTCAGTTGGTTTTGCAAAGGCTGGATAATATCTATTCCCTGCTTGAAATAAGGAAAATAGCTGAGATCAGATTCCTCAATGTTGGTGTTATCAAACATCATTTCCGCCCGATTCATAAAGAAGTACGTGGTTTCAGTTATTAAATTTGTGGTGTAGCCGTTATTCTTGAAGGCGCGCAAGACTGGATTTGAACCTATTATGGATTTCCTTGCGTTGAGAAGTTCGTTGGAAAGTATTCCATAGTTAAAATAATGCTGCTGCGCGTTAAAAAGTGCGCTGTTGGACGTAAGCGTGGAGTTGTAGTTACTCCGATAATCATGGTTAAATAAAAACCCATCTTTATCTAGCGACTCGTAGAAAGCATCATTATTAGTGGAATAGGGAGGGTTTTGTAAAGTGTTTCTACCCACATAACCATCAGGCTGTATGAGGTAGATGTTAGGTTTTTTATTAAAAACTAGGGTCTCAAAATTTTGAGGCTTTGACCAATCTTCCTGTGGTAATATATTTGTAATGTAAAAATATGCCAGCTGCAAACCCGCAACAAGACTCATCAAAGCTAGCAGTAGTACGAGTTTTTTATAATGTCGGGCTACAAAAAAAGAACTAGCAATTACCAAAACCCCCAAAAGAATCAAAGCCTTCCACCGCCAGCCCATAAAAACCATCAACGAGATAAAACACGCCGAACAGATAATCAAAAAACTATAAAATAATTTGGCCCGATGCTGCGCAAGATACTTTCTGAACACAACATCCAAAACCAAAAATCCGACGGCGGGAAACACTATAAATTGCACAACAAGTCCCATCAACTGCTCTGCCGAGTTAACCAGCGTATAATTATTTTTATATAGATAAAGCAATGAATAAAGCCCGGGAAGCACGCTCACCGTCCACCAGTGGTGCCTTTCGCTCTTGACATATTTTAACAGCCGCTCCTTCATTTTCTCTCCATCAGGAACAACGTGCGCTCAGTTCCAGCGATTTTCTCGGCTTTTATGATGGTGTATTTTTCTTGGTAAGCTTTCGCGAAAGCTTCCTCATTATAGTCATCAAACAAATGACGGGCATCCCGTTTGCTATCGAGAATAAACTGCACCCAACTGTCCTCCCGATCGGGAAATTCAATGATCAGATGTTTGCTCAACCTTGCAAAAAATGCCGCGCTCATCTCAAAGGGAACGTTGCCCGTAAGCGTGATGTGGTGGATCAGGGCTAGAGCCAGCGTGACATCGGGCTGAAAATTTATTAACCTGTCGATGAGGGATTCCCGCTCAGTATTATTAAAACCTATCGCGGGAGCGGGCTGCATGATATCTCCCACGATGGAGGTAATTTTATGATCTTTTAGAGAATTCAAATAACAATGATCAATAGCCGACTGATCGATATCGCAAACAATTAACTTCTCGATACCGTCTAAAAGAACCTTGCCAAAAGTCCCATCATTCCCACCCAGATCTACGACTTTTTTTGCGTTCAGACCCACGATCCAGTTTTTGAGCAGATCCTTTTTCAACTCAAAAGATGCCGATTCATAGTTGGTATGATCGTAATATTTGCTCCACTCCGTATTTTCCTGAAGTTGCATATTACCTATGTGCGACTCTAGGACTTTTAGAATTTTGAGTTGGTCAGTTTTACTCAGGTTAATTTTTTTGTTGTGACTCTGGGTTTGGGTTTCGGGAGTTGCTGTTTCTTCACGAGATAATAATGAGATATGGCTATGGATGGTAGGATGAAAGCGATCCTTCCAGGAAAGATGTTTTTTCACCTCGCTCAGCTCGCAACCATTGATGCTGTGCAACAAGGTTTTCAAATGCCTGGACCCGTAACGCTGTGTCATTAACAGCGGCCCAAAAAAGTGCTCGCTAAATTGTTTCAACGCTCGCCAGGGTTGATTTTCCTTGTACCTTTCAATACTTAACGTGTCAATAAATAGAGCCTTGCCCTTATAAAAGGTAACATTGAACGCGCTGGCATCTTTAAGTGAAAACCCATGTTCCAGTAAAAACATTTGGATTCTCAAAGTAAGCTGGGCAGCGTGCTTATACTGGGTAAAACTCCATTCATAGGGATAGGAAATAAAATCCAGCTGTAACGGTCTCAACGTGATTTTATCAGCGTCCACATCAATCTCCTCATGGGAAATCAGCCAGTTTTTATCAAATAACATTTGAAAAACACCTGCTTTTTTAATGGCTATCATACTCCTCAAAAAACACGGGATTGATCTGGCGATGGACCACGCCATTTTCTCTATAAATAAAACCGGAGGGATCCCTGAAGGATGAGGGATGGCGCTTCATGGCTTTTCCTCTTGGTCGCCCTTTGCATCATAGGCATCGTCAAAGTCGTCGGACTCAGCCTTGGGAGTCATTCCCAGCCAGCTCTTAACGACGGCAATAATCGTTTTATAGAACAGCACAAAACCTGCAAACGCAGCGATGGCAGCTTGAGCGATCATTGCTCCCAGTCCCGGATCAAAGTATAACATCATAGGTGCAATTTACAAATTATATCAGTTTCTAAAACATCTAATTTTATAAAAAAAGCCTGCTCTATGGAGCAGGCTAATGAAATTTATTGCGCTACTTAAACTACTATTCGGTTTTATCGATACTTAAGTCATAGATCTTTAAGCTGGAAATATTCTCAAGACCATTCATAAATTTACTGATTCTTTTCTTGATCTTATTTCCCAAAAACACCCCATGAACCAGTACAACTTCATAGCCATTATAAATGCTCATAGTTCCCTGGCGATAAAAGGATTTCTTATCTATATAGTTTTTGGAAAGATCTTCTAAGAGACTTAATGTGTCATCACCGGCGATGTCCAGCTTATTGAAGTTATCTGCCTCAATTAATTCCAGCGTGTATTCCATATCTTCATAGCAATCCAATGAATATCGAACGCCGCTGCTTAGATCATTTAAGATCATTACAGGAAATGTTACATTCGATAATTTATTAAAACTTTCTACAAATTTATCTTCACTGGATATCGTATATATAGTCACTTCTGTATCTAAATTTTCCATCCACGACTGATAATATTTTATTCTGTCTGTGTCGTTTACATATACTTCTGGATCGCGTATGCCGGTCACCATTTTTAAAATCGGTTGACAAGAAATTAAAAAGAAAGAGACGAGTATTAATACAAAATATGAAGTTTTCATGAGGTTTGAGAATAGATAGATACACGTTTTAATGGCAAAATTTATACAGGATTTATTTGCCCGACAATTGGTTAATTTCTTGAGTTGAAAAAAAGCTGCTCTTGAAAAAGAACAGCTTTTGAAAAGTTTAAAAGTATTCCGCTTTCGCGAAAGCTACTCTATACAATTACCCATTAGGATTCAAGATCATATCGATGCGCTCTGCGAGATCCTGCAAATGGATCTTTGACAACTGGTCGCCCGTGCGACCTGCTGCGCGGCGTACATCACGCTCCAGTGTTGTAAGCTCTGCTCGTACGATAGGTCTTATGTCACTTTGCGCAACATCCACTGAGCTCTGTCCTGCAAAACGTCTAAATGCAGCAGGTAATCTTTCCTGTTCGTTTTTCATGATAAATTCCAGTCGTTCCACATAAGCACGTTGCAGGTTTCTTCTATAACGGTCGATTTCCTGACCGCGTGGAAGTTCTTCAAAAAGTCCCTTTCTCAAATCGGTCATCATGTTCATGAGTCCGTAGGCTTCTTTTCCATTAACCTCTTCGTTTTCCATGAGTCTCGCCATACGGCCAAAATCCAACAAGTTGTTCAAGGTTCTCACCTGCATGCTCCTCACGCGCTCAATGCCACCGTCGGCCTCGATCTTGTTGAAGATCTCCTGGTCGATCAACCATTCTGGAGTTTCAAAAAGTTGCGTGTGCAAAAATTCCATGGCTCGTTCCTGCTTTTCTTTTGAAGCGTGTTCATAGACACCGCCTTCTTGACCATAAGCTTTGTAGGTTTCCTTGACGCCACCTATGTTTCCGGTAACGTGGCCCATATAGCGATTGAACTGACCCACTAGTTGTCCGTACATATTATCCAGTTCTTCATAATCCTCACCTTTTTCTCCCGTCCACTCATTGAGTTTGGGTACGATGCGCTTCAGGTTTTTGATACCATATTCACTCGCGAGCATGGAGTCATCGCCCAGGTCTTCAGTCTGGCTGGTGTGATCTACCACGCCAAATTGCTGACGACCAAATCTATACATGGGATCTCCCGCCTTTTCAAGAATCCACTGGTCCAGTATTTCCTTTTCTTCCTTGGCAGTTTTGTCAAGGATAGGTTTATAGCCCCACATGATGGAATATTTATCATACGGACCGATGTTGGGCATAAGAGCTACATCTCCATCTTCTGGCTGTGCGATATAATTAAAACGTGCGTAGTCCATGATGGACGGCGCCGTTCCGTATTTTTTGGTAAACTCGGGACTTCTCAAATCCTCCACTTTGTAGGCGATGGAACTTCCCATGTTGTGGGGAAGCCCTAGGGTATGACCTACTTCATGCGCACTTACAAAACGGATCAATCGACCCATGGTCTCCGTGTCAAAGTTGTTCATCCTGGCATCTGGATTGATCGCGGCAGTCTGGATGAAGAACCAGTTGTGCAGCAGGGTCATTACATTATGGTACCAGTTGATGTCGGACTCCAGGATTTCTCCCGTGCGTGGATCGCTCACGTGAGGACCATTTGCATTGGGAATGGGAGAGGCCAGGTAGCGCACCACGGAGTAGCGTACATCCTCTGGGCTCCATTCTGGATCTTCCTCCTTGGTCGGTGCATCTTTTGCTATGATTGCTTCTTTGAAACCTGCAGCTTCAAAGGCAACCTGCCAGTCCTCGATACCTTGTTTGATAAACTTGCGCCATTGCTGGGGCGTTGCGGGATCAATATAATAAACGATCTGCTTTTTGGGAACAACGAGTTCGCCACGTTCAAAAGCTGCACGATCCTCATCCTTGACTTCCAGTCTCCAACGGTCCAGATAGGTAACAGTTTTGGTTTTTTGGTCATCCAGTCCATAATCCTGCTGTCCACGGGCAAACCAGCCTACGCGCTGGTCAAAATAGCGGCGCTTCATGGGATCGTCCGGTAAAAGGATCATGGAATTGCTCAATTCTATGGAAATGGACTGTACACTTCTATTGGATGGAGGTGCGCTGGATAAGTAGGTTTTTACATGCCTCGACTCTATGTTTCTAGGGTAGGATCTCAAGGTGTCTATATAAGATCGATCTTTGTCCAGTCGTGATATCTTATAATTGGACCGGCTACTTTGGGGAAAGCCTATGGCCTGAACGTCCTCTGTAAAGAAATCGGTAACATCTATCACCAGATTGCTGCTGTTCCTTACACTATCCTTTTTCATGGCCTTGATGGGAAATGAATATAGGATGGGCTCAAAATTTGAATTTTCAACCGCAATGCTTACAGGTAGTGAGTCTGCCGCAACGACCTCGTGAGATACGACTCTCAAAAGGACATTATCATTTTTACGTTGCCATCTCAAGGTCTTGGTATTTTGCTTGCCGCCGCCAAAGCCTATCCCAGAGGCCGTTTTTGCAATGCGGGTCACCATGAGCATCTCGCGCTCCAACAGGCTATCGGGAATCTCGTAAAAGTATTTGTCCTCAACTTGGTGCACGGTAAATAGGCCGGGATCGCTTTTGGCTTTTTTGGTGATTACCTTGGAATATGGTTCCATGCCATCCTTTTTACCGGACTTACCGGCAGCTGATGTGCCTTGGGAAGGTGCTTTCTTCTTTCCTTGAAAGACGGAGCATCCCGTTGTGAGCGATACTGCCATTACCAGCAACATAGCCATTTTAAGTGTTCGCATTGATATTTTTTTAGTTATCGCCTAAAGATATTGTCAATATCATAATAAAATCTTAATATAGAGTTAATGGAAGTTTATTGGGTGGGATTCCGCTTTCGCGAAAGCGGAACCATTCTAAAAAGATCTATGTGTAACTGAATCTCCCCAACCCTGCACAATCCAGATCAACAATCCTTAATCTCAAAAATCAAGAAATGCACTCCTGCTGACTTGCATCCCAGGAATAAGTTTTTTGAGGGACCATTCATCATGCCGCACATGTTATGGTGAAAATTCTTGTAGTCGTCCTGCTTTCGCGAAAGCGGAACTATAAATTTAACCCTATTAAGGGGAATGGTCATTAAATTACCTTTTTGATGACCTATCGGAAGAAGGATAGAATAAAATTTTATAGATTAGCTTTGGGAAATTTCTCATGCTACCTAAGTCGGTCCACCATGCACAAACTATTATTTTTACTCTTATCCGTATGGGGCGCGATGCAATTGTCGGCACAGACCACAGATCTCTCCATCACCGTTGAGGCGCAGGACTTGGGCGGCAACTCAATTTCTAGGGCGCACTTTTATGAAAGATACCAGTACCAGATCACCATAAGTAACACGGGAGCGCCGGTGTCCAGCTCTAGTTTTGACTTTATGTTAAGCTCTGTAGAGGAAATAGAAAGTGCGGTGGCACAAAATATCCTGGGTGGTGCGGCCTCTCCCGCAAATGTGAATATTGCCGCTAATAGGGTTGCGGGAGATTTGCCCAATATGCCCAATTCTTCCAGTCTTGAGATAATCGTGACCGTTAGGGCTTCTCCCACGTTCCTGGGCGGTGCAACAATAACCGCAACAGTGGATCCTCCTGCCGGAACTACCGACGTAAATCCAGCCACGAACTCCTCTGTCATCAGTATCATAATGACGGAACGCCCCATAGACTTCCAGATTACCCAAACTCAAATCACTCCGGTAGCAAACGGTAATCTAGCAGCCTGGGGCGACTCGGTAACTTATGAAATGACTATTTCAAATAACTCTGCGATTGATTATCCCCTGGAGAACTTTAGTTTATCGGTGCGCAACGTGAATAGGGCAGGAAGTACGATCTACACCTTTCAGGATTTGAATTGTGTGGGCAGCAATGGAATGAACTGTCCAACTCTAGCGGGAGGAAACCCGATTACCAGTGCAAATGTAATCGCTCAATTTACCTATTACAACCACCGACAGGAGATCGTATTTCCCGCGGGAGCATCATTTACCTTGCGAGCTACCTATAGTCTTGATCAAGGTGATTGTAGTTCCGTTATTCCCAATGAACCCCTAGAGATAGGAAATGTGGTAAATATTGAATCTTATGTGAACAATACAGGATTTTCAACATCTAACCGCATAGAAACCACCACGCTGCTCAATGATGAATGCCTGTGTACCGACCTTATATCCACACTTGATAGAATCAGCCCCACGGGAAATAATTTGACCTCGTGGTCGGACATTGTAACTTATGAACTGACCATAGCAAACGATGGTGCCTTTGATATTTTGAGCCGGGCCAACTTTATTAATACGAGTACATTTAATACAGGGATAGAAATACTTTCAGTAGCCTGTCTCAGCACTACGGGCTCCATAAATTGTGGAGATATAACGGTAATTACGACTCCAGATCTACGATGGATCACCGAGAATTTTATATTTCCCGCAAATTCTAGTGCAACCTTCAGCACCACGGTACGGTTTATTCCTCCCGACTGTACTCCAGATGGGGTTGCACCCACGTGCAAGGTCCAGGTCGCAATATCTGATCGGGATCAGGTATTGTTTGATTGTAACCGCGGCAATAATTTTGAGGAAGACGGTATTATAGGTTTACCGGTCATGCCGTGCGTGGTCGATCCACCACCTGGTTCTACCATAAGCTTGACAGAAGTACAGACCACTCCCTCTCCCGGCGCTGGACCATATCCCTATGGAGATATTGCCTATGAGATCGTGATGTCTAATGTTGATACCCTGGCACATACCGTTAAGTTTAAGGACGAACAGTTTTCTGACGGAACAGGAATTTTGCAGTCTATAGTCTGCACGGGAACGACGGGTGGTGCTAGTTGTCCAACTAATTTAAATGCCAATATCGGAGTCGCAAATATGATGGGAGATACATTTTGGGAGATTTTGGATACGGATGGATTTATAATGCCACCCAACAGTTCCATCACCTATGAAAAGGTCATCAACTGGAAACCAGAATGTTCTGTTACCGTTACCGATGTACGGGATAAGCTAGAGTTATCCACCATAGACCCAAATCTACAGGTTATTGAAACAGTCGGTGCGGGAGTTGTGACGCCCATGGTGCCCTGTGTGGACATTGTGGTACAAACCTTTCCTTCCGTGACCTCGGCACCCATAAATACAAATCTGGAATGGGTCGTGGATATTACCAATTCCAATATAAGCGTGGACGCCAGTAACCTTTCATTCAATAATAGGTTACACCCTGACTTTATAATAACGGGAACTCCCACTTGTACGCTTATTACGGGAAATGCGACCTGCATATCTACATTCAATATCACAGGAAATGAGGTAGAAGCGATAATACCTTTTATGGAATCTGGATCTACAATCCAGGTGCGTATCCCGGTTACATCACCCAGTTATGGAGGCAGTTTTGAAAATAGGGCAGAGGTGCAACCTGATTTTACACTGACTGGAGAAAACACGCCAGATTCAAATATTTCTTCTTCAAGCCTGTTTATTTTAACCACGCAGACGAGCAAGAGTTTTACTCCCGCAGTGATCAATACTGGAGATACTTCGATTCTATCCTTCACACTGACTAATTCCGTAGGATTTCCAGCGCAAAGCAATATCGCATTCTTGGACAATCTACCACCAGAGATCACGCTAGTTGAAAATGCCTTCTGGATCAACCAAAACAATGCTACGGGAACCTTTGTCGATGTAATAGGCAGCTCTACCATTGGAATACGTAATCTGAGTTTTCCCGCGGGTACGGAAGAAGTAAGTTTTGGAGTTCAGGTAACCAGTGCCATTGCCGATTTCTATATCAATGATTTCCAAAATTTCAGTGATTTAAATAATATTGATATTTCTACGGCATTTGCCAGTCTGGAAGTGCTTCCCGTACTAGACCTCGCCATTTCAAAAACCGTTGATAATCTTAATCCTAATATTGAAGACCCGGTCACCTTTACCATACTTGTGGAAAATCTAGAAAGTGCCACGGCGATAGATGTTGAAGTGATTGAAAACCTGCCCAGTGGTTATGATTATGTATCGCATAATGCGTCACTCGGTAACTTTGATCCCGTTACTGGTCTATGGGAAGTTGGCGACATGGCTGCTCGCAGCAGTGCGACCCTAGAAATTACAGTTGATCTCAACATTCCAGGAGACTTTATAAATGTCGTGAGGGTGAGCAGCGGTACGATGCTTACCGATGTTGACCTAGAAAACAATACCGCACAAGCTTTTACCCGACCCGATTGCCTGGTTATTCCGGAAGGTTTTTCACCCAACACGGACGGGACTAACGATACATTCTTTATAAGATGCATTGAGCTTTATCCAGAGAGCCAACTCAAAATATTCAATCGCTACGGCAGTATTGTTTATAAAGCTACAGGCTATGAAAATGACTGGAACGGAATGCCAAATGCGGGACTGCTACACGATAGTGGTAGATTGTTACCCACGGGAACCTATTTCTGGCAACTGGATCTAAAGGATGGCAGTCAAGTTACCGCGGGCTGGGTGTATATTAATTATTAGGATGTGCTTCACTTACAGTTTATTTAATATCGAATATCGAATATCGAATATCGAACATCGATCATCGAATGAGAGAATATTCAAACAATCTCCATGTGTATATTTTTTACTATTCAGAAATTTTAAGGAATTGAACATAAGCCGAAACCTAAAAAATGTAAACCTTAAACTTAAAAGTAAAGATAGTTACAAAGGATTTCCCTCTAATTATTTAGATTATAAAGCTCTGTTTTCATATCAACTACCATATTTATATAACCCAGTTGATATAAAAACTTTTTATGTATTGATTAAAATACATGCTACACATCTTTTTTATAGGAAAAAGGATTTGACCGTGGTAGTATTTTATTATGATTGAACTTTCTGGAAAATGCGCAATCTCTGTAAGTTGTCGAATAATTTTAAAACAAAAAAAGCGATCTGTTTCCAGATCGCTTTTAGAATAGTTAATAGGGGATGATATTACATCATTCCGCCCATGCCTCCTGGCATTCCACCTGGCATTCCTCCGCCGGCGTTATCTTCTTTAATGTCGATAAGGGCACATTCTGTAGTTAGGATCATTCCCGCAACTGATGCTGCGTTTTCAAGAGCAACACGAGTTACTTTCTTGGGATCGATAATTCCTTCTTTGAGCATGTCCACATACTTATCGTTCTTGGCATCATAACCGTAGTTTCCTTTAGAGTCTAGGATTTTTGCAACTACAACACTTCCTTCACCACCTGCATTTTCAACGATAGTTCTTAGTGGTGCCTCGATAGCACGGGCTACGATAGAGATTCCAGTTTCTTCGTCTGCATTATCTGCCTTGATTTTAGAAAGAACAGCTTTTGCTCTTACCAGGGCAACTCCACCACCGGCAACAATACCTTCTTCCACAGCCGCACGGGTTGCATGAAGTGCATCGTCCACACGGTCTTTCTTCTCCTTCATCTCAACTTCAGACGCTGCTCCTACATAAAGTACGGCAACACCACCAGCTAGTTTTGCAAGACGTTCCTGTAACTTCTCTTTGTCATAATCCGAAGTTGTATTTTCCACTTGGGATTTGATCTGCGCAACGCGGGCCTTGATGTCTTTTGCATCACCGCTACCATTTACAAGGGTTGTATTGTCCTTGTTGATATCTACTTTCTCCGCAGTTCCCAGCATGTCAAGAGTCGCATTTTCCAGCGTGAAACCTCTTTCTTCTGAAATCACGGTTCCGCCAGTTAGGATAGCAATATCTTCTAGCATCGCTTTTCTACGATCACCAAATCCTGGAGCTTTAACCGCTGCAATTTTAAGTGAACCTCTTAATTTGTTCACTACAAGAGTTGCGAGAGCTTCACCATCTACATCTTCGGCAATGATAAGAAGTGGTTTCCCTGTTTGAGCAACGGGCTCAAGAATGGGCATCAATTCCTTCATCGTAGAGATTTTCTTGTCAAAAAGAAGAATGTATGGGTTCTCTAATTCCGTCGTCATCTTCTCAGAGTTGGTCACGAAATATGGAGAAAGATACCCACGGTCAAACTGCATTCCCTCAACCACATCTACATAAGTCTCCGTTCCTTTTGCTTCTTCAACAGTGATTACACCTTCTTTACCAACTTTCCCAAAAGCCTTAGCGATAAGATCACCTACAACATCATCATTGTTGGCACTAATCGAAGCCACTTGCTTGATCATATCTTTGGAGTCGCCTACTTTCTTAGATTGCTTGTCCAGATCTTTTACGATTGCCTCGACAGCTTTATCGATTCCTCGTTTAAGATCCATAGGGTTAGCACCGGCAGCAACGTTTTTGAGGCCCTCTTTCACAATTGCCTGAGCAAGTACGGTTGCGGTGGTTGTTCCATCACCAGCAAGATCATTGGTTCTTGAGGCAACTTCCTTTACCATTTGCGCGCCCATGTTCTCCAGCTCATTTTCCAGCTCGATCTCTTTTGCCACGGTTACACCATCCTTGGTCACTACGGGAGCGCCAAATGATTTTCCTATGATCACATTACGACCTTTAGGCCCTAAAGTTACTTTTACTGCATTTGCAAGTGCATCGACACCACGCTTGATACCGTCTCTTGCTTCTAAATCAAATTTTATGCTTTTTGCCATTTCTGTATATTTTTTCCTCTTGTACCGAGGTTAATTGTTATGAAAATAATTGTTGTAGTTCCGCTTTCGCGAAAGCAAGGTCTCAATTACACGATCGCCAGAATATCATCCTCGCGCATCATCAAATAATCGTTTCCTTCTAACTTTAACTCTGTACCGCTATACTTACCGTACAATACTGTATCACCTACCTTAACGGTCATGTCGTGATCCTTCTTTCCTTTTCCTACGGCTACTACCTTACCTTGTTGAGGTTTTTCCTTTGCAGTATCGGGAATGTATAGTCCAGAAGCAGTTTTTTGTTCAGCAGCGACAGGCTCGATCAAGACCCTGTCGGAAAGCGGTTGAATATTTAAATCCATTGTATATGTGTTTTAGTGATTAATTCTATGGGCGATCGTTTCCATAAATATGCCAATGATTTTTTACTGACAAATTGCCGCAAACAAAAACATCCAGCCGCCGGGCTGGATGTTTTGTCAGTGATATAATGAAAATCTACTTACTCGTTGTCAGTAGATTCTTGGGTCGTTGTTTCAGCAGCTGGTGCTGTAGGAATAGTTGCTGGCGTTTCCACTTGTGCATTAGGGTCTGCAATCTGGCGATCCTTACCGCCTTTTTCTCCTATGAGCGTGGTACTGGCAAGTAGAATAAGAACTAATAATGAAGTTGCAAGAACCCAGGTACTCTTATCCAAAAAGTCACCCGTTTTCTTAACTCCACCCAGTTGTTGCGTTCCACCGCCACCGAAACTGGAAGAAAGTCCTCCACCTTTGGGGTTTTGTACCATCACCACTACGATAAGTAAAAATGATACTAAAAGGATAAGTCCTAGAAATATATAAAATGTTGTCATTTAATTGCTACTTTGTAAATTCTTGATTTCCTGAATTCGGTCTGCAAAGAAACTACTTTTTTCTGGATGTTGCAAAACTAAAATCTCGTATGATTTAATCGCTTTTTCAAAATTCTTCTGAGCGACGTAAACTTGTGCCAGCGTTTCGGTCATCAATTGGGAGGAAGGAGGCGGTTCCAGTTCCAGACTTTTGAGGGAAATCCGTTCTTTGGCGGGCGTTATTTTAGGTTTGTCGGCAAGAAATTGATCGATGCGCTGCATTTTTTTACGTCGCAGTTTTTCTTGCAGGTTGATGGTAGTTTCCTTTATAGGAGTGGTTTTTTCCCGGTCGATGGGCTCAATCTTTGACAATTGCAGCCACTCGTTGAAACTATAGACCTCGTTTTTATTGAATTCCAGCGGGCGGGTGCCGGGATCTGACTTTCTCATGGAAAAGATCGGCATCGGTGACTTTTCTAAAATCGCTGTTCTCGTTAAAATCTTCCTGGCGTGCTATTACCTCTTCCCCATCTACAAATATTTGATCGATGGTGTCCTTCCTGTGCTTGATCTGGTCGCTGATCTTGTTCTGGTTGAAACCGCTTGAGGTTATAAAGTCAAATAGAACCGAGCGATCTGTAGTGTGGGAAGCTGTTTTTTGCAACTGTCCATTATATAAGGGACTGTTGTTGTTTTTAAGACATTTGAGATAAATACTCCGCGCGGCTTGAAAATATGGATAACGCAGGGTTATATCTTCAAGAAACTCAAGATCTGCAACGATGACTTTTTCTGGTGCGGCAAGAAGTTCATGGAGTCGTTTCATCATTACCAATTTGCGAGCGTTGCGTTAACAATGTCTTGGGTAATTTGCTCATAGATGACTTCCAGTGCGATGTCCAGCGTTGCGCCCTGCATGGGAAGTGTTGCGTTATAGTCATAGAAAAAGCTGAACTTCTTTTCAAAACTTGCTTCATCATCCTTTGTATTTATAAAGCGTACGTTGATCTCAATGGTCAGCCTGCTTTGCGATGCGGTATTGTTTGCCGTGGCCGTTATGGGAGCAATATAGTAACGGGTAATCTCCCCTTGATATACATAATCTCCATTAGTATTCACCAGACTGAGACTGGACTGATCCTGGATCTGATCTTGGAGTGCGAGTGTAAACGTCCTCTCGATCCCAGGTTCTACCAGAGTCGCCTGATACCCAAAAAAATCCACTTGGAAAGTTTTAATATTCTCGGGAATTGCAACACTCTTAAACCCATAGCTCACTCCACAGGAGCAGACAGATAATACGATCACTGACGCACATAAAATTCTAAATAGCCTAGAGATCATATTGCTTGATTTTACGGTACAACGTACGTTCTGATATCCCCAGATCATCTGCTGCTGCCTTTCTCTTTCCCTTGTGGCGTTCTAAGGACTTTTTAATTAGTTCGATCTCTTTATCCATTAAGGATAAAGATTCCTCTTCCTCAACCTCCTGCGCAAAATCATATCGATCATTACCGACCGTGGAAGCAGCGGCAGAAGTATTGTAGTCCTCAATCACTTGATTTTCCTCAAATGGCGACTCATTACTATCTTCATAACCATTATCTATGATATCTTCATAGTCGTCAGAAGTATTTTCATTTTTAAAGATTCTCTTGATCAATCCCGGGTTTTCTTCCCTGACCGAACTCGCATTTCCACTGGACATGAGTTCGTTGGTAAGTTTTTTAAGATCGTTAAGGTCATTTTTCATATCGAACAGTACCTTATAGAGAATTTCGCGTTCATTGGAGAATTCCTTATCCGATTTTTTACTGCTGTTGTTGACCAGCGCGGGCAGGTTTTTACCGGCATCGGGAAGGTAGTTGCGCAGCGTTAGTGGACTTACTACTCTTTCTTGTTCCAGAACGCTCACCTGTTCTGCGATATTGCGCAGCTGTCTTATGTTACCGCCCCATCGATAATTGGTCAATAATGGAATAGCATTGTCGTCCAGTCGTATGGTCGGCATCTTGTACTTCATCGCAAAGTCGCTCGCAAACTTGCGGAAGAGCAAATGGATGTCTCCCTTTCTATCACGTAGTGGTGGCAAGTGAATCTCAATCGTGCTGAGGCGGTAATAAAGATCTTCTCTAAATTTTCCTTTTTCAATCGCCTCGGACATTTGCACATTAGTAGCCGCAACGATGCGCACATCAGTTTTTTGAACTTGGGAAGAACCTACTTTCATGAACTCACCATTTTCCAAAACGCGCAACAGCCGCACTTGAGTGGGAAGTGGAAGTTCACCTACTTCATCGAGGAAAATGGTTCCGCCATCAGCTACCTCAAAATAACCAGATCGGGCAGCGGTCGCGCCCGTAAAGGCACCTTTCTCATGGCCAAAAAGCTCTGAGTCTATCGTTCCCTCTGGGATCGCTCCACAATTTACCGCGATGTACTTTGCATGTTTTCTGAAGGACTGCGAGTGGATGATCTTGGGAATACTTTCCTTTCCTACACCACTTTCTCCCGTAACTAACACCGAAATATCAGTAGGAGCAACCTGGAGCGCTTTTTCTACCGCACGGTTGAATCCTGGGTCATTTCCTATAAGTTCAAATCTGTTCTTGACCGATTGTACACTCTCCATGTTTTAGTATTACTTACTGAAAATCAGCATTAGTTAATTGCAATTCTATAACTCTATCATCTAATGAGTCTTGTCCTGAAATTTGGAACTGACCGCTTTGTCTTGTTCCATCATCTAGTAGACGATTAAAATAAATAATGTAATCTAAGTCTATCCTTAAATAAATGGTGTTTTCAAAAACTCCAGTAGTATCTGATATAGTAAAACTCGGACTATGGTAATAGGTTTGAGCTTTAAATTCAAATGGAGGATATTCTAAGTCATTGAGGGTTATACGGACTACACAGGTATATAAATTCTCGGGTCTAAAAAAATCAAACTGATTTAAACCACCTATATTAAAAAGTCTTTTATCTTCTTCAAGTCCACCAAATACTGTCTGGTCATATTCGGGCCCAATTTTATAAAAAGTTCCCATGCCGCCAGTCTCAAAGGTAAAGTCAAATCTTCCCTCGTCATCAGTCGTGGTGGAGTCCAATCGCTGCACTAGTGCATCACGCGTACCATAAGCACCTCTAAATTCATTAACGTATTCTGAAACAACAAATTTTTGATTAACGATCGGAAGGTTGTTTTTTCTATCGAAAACCTGACCTTTTACTCTGACTTTCAATTCCTGCGTCAAGATAATCCTCTTCCGTATCCTCACATTTCACTGACATGAAAAGCATGCTAATTATTAGATAAAAGAGTATTGTTTTCATGGGAGTCATTTTAAATGGTAAATGCTCCTTGCATATCGCTGTAACCAACAGCCTCACCGATAAGTGTGGCGCTAGTACAGTCGGTTATCTTAACCATAACAAAATCGCCTACTTTATAGTGTTTCTTGGGAAATACCGCGACATAATTCTGGGAATTACGTCCCGCCCATTCTTGATCGGACTTTTTAGACTCTTTCTCGATCAAACATTCCACGGTTTTACCTATAAAATATTTAGCTCGATCGTGCCCAGTTTTACGTTGGAGGGCTATGATCTCCTTCAACCTTCTGCTCTTCACTTCTTCGGGAACGTCATCTTCCATCTTGCGCGCTGCCATGGTTCCCGGTCGTTCTGAATAGGAAAACATAAATCCATAATCATACTTCACATACTCCATTAAGCTGAGCGTGTCCTGGTGATCTTGCTCAGTCTCAGTAGGGAAACCGGTAATCATATCCTGTGAAACCGCACATTCTGGGATAATGGCGTGGACGCGATCTATCAATCTCATATATTCTTCACGAGTGTGCAAACGATTCATTGCCTTTAAAATGCGATCGCTTCCAGACTGTACGGGAAGGTGGATATAGTTGCAAATATTTCTATGTTGGGCAATGGCATGCAACACATTATCACTAATATCCTGCGGATTACTGGTAGAAAACCGAACCCTCAATTGTGGGTAAGCATTGGCGACCTTGTGAAGTAATGTAGCAAAATCAACTGATGTTGCCTGTTGCATGGCGCTGGCTTTGGCAAAATCTTTCTTGAGCCCACCACCGTACCATAAATAGGAATCGACATTTTGGCCCAATAGCGTTATTTCCTTAAAACCGCTATTAATAAGTTCCTCAATTTCTTTTAAAATAGACTGTGGATCACGGCTGCGCTCTCTTCCACGAGTAAATGGAACGACACAAAACGTACACATATTATCACATCCACGGGTAATGGATACAAAAGCAGTAACTCCGTTGGAATTTAATCGTACCGGCGCGACGTCGCCATAGGTTTCGTCCTTGCTCAGCAGGACATTCACCGCATCCCTTCCCTCATCGATTTCGGCAACGAGGTTGGGAAGGTCTTTGTAGGCATCCGGGCCTACGACCATATCCACGATTTTTTCCTCTTCCAGGAATTTGGATTTGAGCCGCTCTGCCATACATCCCAGCACGCCCACCTTCATGTTGGGATTGCTCTTTTTCTTGATACGGTTGTATTTTTCCAGTCGCTTGCGCACCGTTTGTTCTGCCTTGTCCCTAATGGAACAGGTGTTTACCAGTACAAGGTCTGCTTCTTCTATGATATTTGTGGTATTGAATCCACCATCGGCAAGAATGGATGCAACGATCTCACTGTCAGAGAAATTCATCTGGCAGCCATAACTTTCTATATATAATTTTCTGGTGTTGTTTTCACGCTCGGCCAGTTTCAGTGCGGTTCCCTGATCCTCTTCTATCATTACCTTTTCCATGAATCTTTTTATTCTTGGGACAAAGATAATGGATAATACCATTTTATGACACAATGGCAGCATTTATTGCTCGTGAAATAGTTTTTGGGGTAGTTCAGCTTTCGCGAAAGCGGAATCCCAACCAGCTCCACACGGCATTAATATCTCTGTAGGTTACCTATATATAAAGGACGGGATAGCACTCTGAGTTGTTGTCAAAATTATTTATTTGGTTCGTATATAAAAATTACACATACCTTTGCATCCCAAAATTAGGCAGCTATGGCAAACAATCTCGTAATCGTTGAGTCTCCCGCAAAGGCAAAAACTATTGAAAAATTTCTAGGAAAGGACTTTAAGGTAACTTCCAGTTATGGCCATATTGCTGATTTGCCTTCTAAAGAGCTGGGCGTTGAGGTAAATAATAATTTTGCACCCAATTATGTAGTCAATAGCGATAAAAAGGACCTGGTCAAGAAATTAAAGGTAATGGCGGACAAGGCGAGCATGGTCTGGCTGGCGAGTGATGAGGATCGTGAAGGGGAAGCTATTGCCTGGCATCTTGCGGAGCAACTGGATCTGAAAAAGGAAAAAACGAGACGGATCGTTTTTAACTCGATTACAAAAGGTGCCGTCCAGCATGCAATTGACAACCCGCGTAGTATAGATTATGACCTAGTGAATGCCCAACAGGCTCGACGGGTCCTGGACAGGATCGTGGGATATGAGATATCGCCCATATTGTGGAGAAAGGTGAAGGGTGGCGCAAGTGCAGGACGCGTACAGTCTGTTGCAGTGCGTTTAATTGTCGAGCGTGAGGATGAAATAGTCAATTTTAATTCTAACAACCACTTCAGTATCAATGCGGAGTTTGCCACCAATGATGGCTCTATTGTCAAAGCGAAACTCCCAGGCAATCTCGACTCGCAAAAAGAGGCCAGAGATTTTCTTGAGTTGAATAAAAACGCAACCTTCAAGGTGACGGATCTGGTGAAGAAACCAGCAAAAAAATCACCAGCACCACCATTTACAACTTCTACACTGCAACAGGAAGCTTCTAGAAAATTGTTCTTTAATGTGAGCCGCACCATGCAATTGGCACAACGTTTATACGAGGCAGGGCTTATTACCTATATGAGGACCGACAGCGTTAACTTGAGCAAGGAGGCAAAAAAAGGAGCGCAGGAAGAAATAAGCAAAGCCTACGGCAAGAAGTTTCATAAAGAACGCAATTATAAAGGAAAGTCCAAGGGAGCTCAAGAGGCACACGAGGCCATACGTCCCACCGATTTTTCAGTCCATAGCGCGGGACTGGATCGCGACCAGACCAGATTGTATGAACTGATCTGGAAAAGAGCGATCGCCAGTCAAATGAGTGATGCCCAACTGGAACGAACCGCGGTTACCATAAACGCCGATAAGCACGATAAGAAATTTACCGCAAACGGTGAGATCGTGAAATTTGAAGGTTTTCTTAAGGTATATCTGGAAAGTACGGATGACGAAGACCTGGAACAAGAAGGCCTATTGCCGGCACTGGAGACAGGTCAGGAACTGATCAACGAGAACATCATAGCTACTGAACGTTTTACCAGACCACCCTATCGTTATACGGAGGCCTCACTTGTAAAACAACTGGAAGAACTGGGAATAGGAAGGCCGTCAACCTATGCTCCTACAATAACCACGATCCAGAACAGAAAATATGTGGAGAAAGGACAGCATGATGGGGACGAGCGTGGTTACCTGAGAATGAAGTTGGCCAAAAACAAGATCGTAGAAAAGGAACTGACCGAAATGACCGGTTCCAATAAAAACAAACTTATTCCCACCGACGTGGGACGTGTGGTGAATAGCTTTCTCGTAGAACATTTCAGTAATGTGCTGGATTATAATTTTACCGCAAAAGTGGAGGAGTCCTTTGATAACATAGCTGAGGGAAAAGAGGAGTGGACGGACATGATGAAGCATTTTTACAAGTCCTTTCACCCGCTGGTAAAGGATGTTGCAGAAAATGCCGAGCGTGAGGTAGGAGAGCGCACCCTGGGCAAACATCCAGAAAGTGGGAAGCCCATTATCGTGCGTTTGGGTCGATTTGGTGCCATGGCACAGATAGGAAGTGCCGAGGAAGAAGATAAGCAATATGCCAGTTTACTGCCCACGCAATCCTTGAATACGATCACCCTGGAAGAAGCGCTGGAACTGTTTAAGTTGCCGAGAACGTTGGGCGAGTACAAAGATTTTCCGGTAGAAGTGAACCAAGGTAGATTTGGTCCCTATGTAAAATATAACGAAAAAACCTTTGTTTCTCTGGAAAAAACCGACGATCCCATGTCGCTTACCTTAGAGCGAGCGATGGAGTTGATCCAGATGAAGGAAAAGGCAGATGCACCCATATACGAGTACGACGCCCAGCCAGTTACAAAAGGAGTTGGTAGGTTCGGTCCGTATATTAAGTGGGCGGGAATGTTTATTTCGGTAAATAAGAAATATGATTTTGACAACTTATCCAACCAGGATATTGAAACCCTTATAAAGGATAAGATCCAAAAAGAGAAAGATAAACTTATCGTGGACTGGGAAGAAGAAGGCATCAGGATCGAAAAGGCAAGATGGGGCCGTCATAATATCATAAAAGGGAAGATCAAGGTAGAAATAGGTAAGGAAGTGGATCCTTTGAAAGTTACTTTGGAAAAGGCCAAAGAACTTATCGAAAAGAAGACTCCAAAGAAGAAGGCGCCAGCTAAAAAGAAAACAGCTAAAAAAGCGACTTCCAAAAAGAAATAATTAATGTCCTTAGATTTTTTAAAACCAGTTTCCCCAGAATTTATTTCACTATTGGGAAGTTATTCTGCTGGAACGCTGAGCGAGCTTACCACATTTGTTGATGGGGCTGGTATGGAGTCCCTGGACTTAGTCGCATTTGATATAGCCATCGTTGGGTTTAAGGAATACCGCAATTCTAACAGCGACCATTTTAAGGGTGACGATCTAATTGCGGTACGGCAGCAGTTATATGGTCTGTATCACGGCAACTGGAACAGTAGAATGGTTGATCTGGGCAACATTGAGCCTGGCGACCAGGTAGCAGATACTTTTTATGCGATAAAAACATTGGCCGTGGAATGCTTAAAGAGTAAGACATTGCTCATAACCATAGGAGGAAGTCAGGATCTTATGTTTCCATTATACCGCGCGTTTGACGATATTCATTCTATGATAAACGTAGTAAATGTTGACTGTAGGTTTGACCTGGGTGATATTGAAGAGCCCATTACCTCGCGCAGTTATATAGGAAAGATGGTTTCTGAAACTCCCTACAATCTATTTAACTATACAAACCTTGGATACCAGACGTATTATAATTCCCAGGACGAGATCGATCTGCTGGACAGGATGTATTTTGACGCGGTACGTCTGGGAGAGCTGGACAGTAACCTCAAGTTGAGTGAACCATTTATGAGAGATGCGGATATGGTGGGGATGGATATGCAGAGTGTTGCTGGTTCTAGTATCGCTTTCGCGGAAGCTAATCCCAACGGACTTGATGGCAAGCAAATGTGTACCTTGTCGAGATATGCGGGAATAAGTGACAGAACCAAATTTTTTAGTATATTTGAACTTCCTCTTACATTAAAAAATACCCCTGCAAAGCTAGTTTCAGAAATGATCTGGTATTTTATGGAAGGCGTAAGTCACAGATTTGGTGAATTTCCCTTAAAACTGGACGACTCCTATTTAAAATACCAAGTTCCCATAGATGATCAGGTCATTGTATTTTACAAGTCAACGATAAGCCACAGATGGTGGGTCGAACTGCCATATTTTACAGGTCATAATAATAAATTGAAACAGCATACGTTATTGTCCTGTGATGAAGATAATTACAGGGAGTCGCTCCAGGGAAATATGCCGCAACGATGGTTGCGTGCGAGAATGAAAAATGAGATTTGATAATAGGACAATTTATCTATTAGGTTAATTATCTTATATTAGTTGTACAATTGAATATTTATAAATAGGTTTACGCCCTTAATTGAGAATGAAAATAGCACCCGATATGAAAAAGTTTTTAGTCATAACAGCAATTGTCGCCTTGCTTGCAAGTTGTGGTAAGGGCGACCGCGGTATGGTTACCGGTGTAAAGGGTAAAAAGTGGAATCCAGAGAAGCCTTATGGTATGACATTGGTGCCGGGTGGTGCTTTTATCATGGGTAGAGCTTCTGACGATATCGCTTCTACAAATGATGCACCTCCCAAAACTGTAACCGTACCATCCTATTATATGGACGAGACAGAGATAACCAACTCTGAGTACAGACAATTTGTCTATTGGGTTAGAGATTCCATATTCAGAACTAATCTTGCTATTGCAGCAGATCTTAATGGTTCCCAGCCTGGTGATGATGGATTGGGTGAATTTGCATTTCTTGATGCAGATGAGTCGGAAGACCTAACTCCATGGCAGGAATACTACAAGACAAATTATGCAGGCTTAGGTGAGACGGGCTATGAAGGTCGCAAACTCAACCATGATGTTGATTTGATCTGGAACACCGAGGATATACCAGATGAGTTCTATGCTGAGGTATATGATTCCATGTATATTCCATTTGAAGAGTCCTATAATGGTGAGCGCACCATAAATACTGACAAAATTGTCTTTACCTATACAGATCTTGATATGGAAGAGGCTGCTAGGAATAAAGGGAAGAAAAAAAGAAGTGAGTACATTACCCAAAACCGCGTAGCGGTATATCCTGATACAACAGTATGGATTAGAGACTTTAACTACAGCTATAATGAGCCCATGCATAATGACTACTTTTATCATGAGGCATATAGTGATTATCCAGTGGTAGGTGTTACCTGGACGCAAGCAAAAGCTTTTTGCCAGTGGAGAACCCTGTATCACAATGCATATAGAAAGCAAAAAAATATTGAGCGTGTTAACAAATATAGACTGCCTACCGAAGCTGAATGGGAGTATGCGGCAAGAGGTGGCCTAGAAAGTGCAGATTATCCATGGGGTGGTCCTTATGCAAAAAATGATAGAGGTTGTTTTCTTGCCAACTTCAAGCCTTTAAGGGGAGATTATGCAGCAGATCAAGCATTATATACCGTAGAGGCCAAATCATACGAGCCTAACGAGTATAACCTTTACAATATGTCCGGGAATGTTTCGGAATGGGTTGATTCTTCCTACGATATAGGTTCTTATGAATTCATGTCAAGCATGAGTCCTGTGGTAAATGACAAGGACAATAAGAGAAAAGGCGTGCGAGGTGGTTCATGGAAAGATACCTCTTATTTCCTTCAAGTGGGTACTCGTGATTTTGAATATCAGGATAGCGCGAGAAGTTACATAGGCTTCAGAACTGTTCAATCCTATCTAGGAACTGACGTTACACTTAATGCTTCAACTAATTAATATTAATCAATTTCAAATCTATAATTAACTTAATCAATTAACAATGGCACAATCTAAAGCAGTAAAAAAATTATTTAACATGGCCTACGGCCTAGGAGCTTCAATCGTAATCTTGGGAGCACTTTTCAAAATTCTTCACTGGGAAATTGACCTTGGAGCATTTAAATTAACAGGAGGAACTTTATTGGCCATTGGTTTGATTACTGAAGCTTTGATTTTTGCAATGTCTGCATTTGAGCCTATTGAAGATGAATTGGATTGGTCACTTGTTTATCCAGAATTAGCTGGTGGACAAACGGTTGGAGGAAAGAAAGTTGCTCCAGTTGATCCCGAGACTAAACTGTCTGAAAAACTTGACAAGATGCTTAAAGAAGCAAGAGTTGATACGGCGTTAATGACAAGCTTGGGTGATAGCATCCGTAATTTTGAAGGAGCTGCTAAAGGTATCGCGCCTGCTGCAAACGCAATGTCCTCAACTAAGAAGTACTCCGAAGAAATGGCACTTGCCGCTGCTCAAATGGAAACATTGAATGGTCTTTACAAAGTTCAATTGGAGAGTTCTGCAAAACAAGCTGAAGCTAATAATGCAATGGCTCAAAATGCTACTAAGTTACAAGCGCAAATGGAAGGTCTAGCTAACAACCTGTCTTCATTGAATGGCGTTTATGGCAACATGTTGGGAGCAATGAAAGCTTAATTAATTAGTTGTACTAATTACAATTATTAATCAACTAATTTAAAAATATATTATGGCAGGAGGAAAATTATCCCCAAGGATGAAAATGATAAGCTTGATGTATCTCGTTTTTATAGCGATGCTGGCGCTTAACATGAGTAAAGAAGTGCTTAACGCTTTTGGATTGCTTAACGTAAGCCTTGAAGAAAGTAATGTTACCGCAACAGCTAAGAACGCTAATGCGATGCAAGGTCTTAATCAATTGGCTTCAGACCAACCTGAGAAGTTTAAGGACTTAAAGGTAAAAGGTGAAAAGGTTAATCAAATTTCTAATGAATATTTTTCTTATTTAGGAGATCTGAAGGATGAAATGGAAGGTACGGTTGAAGATCCTACTGACTATCAGGTTATGGACAAGGGTGATTATCTTGATAACAGGTTTTTTCAAGGTGATAAGCTTAGTTCTGATGGAGAAGAGTTCGTTAGTAAAATGAATGCTTATCGTACGGGTATGTTAGATGTTGTTGGTGCCGATTCACAGGCAGGTATGCGCTTGAAAAAAGAATTTACACCCGACGAAGAAGAAAATCGAGATGGTATCAATATGGGTTATTTGGATTATCATTATAAAGGGTATCCGCTTATTGCTTCTATAGCAAAAGTTACTTTTTACAAAGTGAAGTTAAAAATGTAGAGTCAGATGTTCTTGGTAATTTAGTTGTTGGTGAGGTTAAAGCTGAACTTAGTATGACTAAATACACCACTTTAATGGAAACTCCAAAATCTGCTTATTATAATGGAGAAACTTTTGACGGTAACATTGTTTTAGGTCGTAAGGATGCAACTTTAAAACCTAAAAGAGTGGAGCTTAAAATGGATGGTAATAAATTGTCTGAAAGCAATTATTCCATTGAAGATGGTCGTGTAGTATTAAATGTAGGTGCTGGTTCTGCAGGTGATCATAAGATTACAGGTGCTTTGATCTTTGATCAAGATGGTGAAGAACTTGAAGTATTGGTAGATCAACGTTTTTCCACGATACCTAAGCCTAATGCGGCTACAATTGCGGCAGATAAGATGAATGTTGTTTATATCGCGGTGTTGACAATCCTATGACCATTTCTTTTGCAGGCATTTCAGGAAACAATGTGAATGCATCTGCACCTGGGTTAAACAGAGTAAGTGGTGATAAGTATATGATGAAGCCAGGCGGGGTAAAGATGTTACTATTAATGTAACTGGAAAATTGCCTGATGGTACGTTCGGTAATCTGATAATGCTACATTTAGAATTAAATGTTTGCCTATCGCCAACTGGTAAAATAAGTGGTAAATCATGAAATGTTAGAAAGACTAGGTCTAAGCTTAGGTGATTTCAATTATATCTGCTGAGTTTGAAGATTTTGATTTTGAATTTAAGACTACATGTACGAAGCTTTGTATTTCAAATACCAGGCAAGCCGCACTTAAAAGTTACCGGTAATAAGTTGATGATCGTGCTAGAGCTTTATTGAATACAGCTAGACGTGGTGATTTGGTTCAAATTGCAAATATTGAAGCTGTTGTACCTGGAACTAATATTAAGAAGTTTCATCTTCAGTTATTATTGAAATAACAGATTAATTTTAAGTATAAATATCGTATTTATTTTCTTTTATGTGCATTTTTTGTACAGTCGTATTTATCTCAAAACAATCTTCTTAATGCTAAATCTCCTGAGGAGTTTGATATGTCAACTGATGATGAGAAAGCTAATGATAATGATAATCCTTTGAAATATGGATATGTTGCTAAGCGAGATGTGTTATGGCAGCGTGTTGTGTGGGAAACGATTGATCTAGATGAACGGGTTAATTTTCCGTTACTCTATCCTACGGAAAGAGGTGTTGAGTGATAGACCGTAAATCGCTATTTCAAGTTTTAAGTGAGGCTGCGGAGGCAGGAGATAATAAACTTTATAGATGATTCATATTTTATTAATGCAGATTGATATAGAAGCATGTTGAAAGTCTGCATTAGCTTATCAAGAGATTTCCGATAGGGGGAGAGAAGTTTTAGAGGAAAATGGAATCTTGTACGATGATATTAAAAACGACCCATAGAGTCGTTGATCTTAAACAAGTTGATTCGTATATAATATTCTAGATTTTGACCAATATATTGCGGATGAAAAGGTTTTATCGTCTGATGTCATAATCGGATATGAGATTAGAGGTGTTTGGTATTTTGATGCTAGACAAAGTGAGTTAAGATATAGAATGTTAGGTATTGTCACCGGTCACGATAGATGTTACTGACATCAAAAGCAGATGCTAGATATCATGACGGTAGTAGTGTCTCTTTTTCTGGGTGTTTTTTCCTGATGTAAGGAATGTTCTGCACAAAGCAAAAGCATTTAATTCTGGCAATTCAGCAAGACCTATTTCTTTTGATCATTTATTAAATTCTAGACGATTTAATGCTACTATAACTAAAGTTGATAACGTATATGGTGATCGGGAAATTGCAGAGTACATCAAAGACAACTCCATGATGGCACTGCTTGAGGCTGAAAGGTTAAAAGAAGAAATCCGTAACTTTGAGTTGGAGATGTGGAATAATTAATTCTTCAATATTAATACTATTAAGCCTCGCTCCGCGAGGCTTTTTTTTGTCCTTTTTTTAATTTATTGAAATGTTATGGTAGATGTTATTATTGTTGGTTCTGGGATATCGGGTTGTTGTATGGCATGGAAGTGTATGTTGGAGGGCAAATCAGTTACGATGGTTTCACATCAGCAGCGAGCTAGTAGTTCTGTAGCAGCTGGAGTTTATAATCCTGTTGTTTTAAAAAGATTTTCTCCGGTATGGAATGGCGCTGAACAAATGGATGCGGCTATCCCTTTTTACAAAACAATCGAACAGAAATTAGGGGTTAGATTATTGCACGAGATTTCTATTCTGCGCCGCTTACATGATCCAGGAGAAGTTAAAACTTGGATACGCAAGTCCGAAAGAAGTGATCTTTCCCGCTTTATGAATACTGAGGTCTATAGACAGGATATAGAAGGGATAAATGCGCCCCATGATTTTGGAATTGTAAATGAAACTGGATGGTTGGATACCGAGTTGTTTATGCAAAGTACGATCAGTTACTTACGGGAACGAGATGGGTTTGTTGAGGAATCTTTTGATTATGAAAGTTTATTGATTAATCAGGAAACTGTCCTTTACAAAACAATAGAATCCAGAAATATCGTTTTTGCTGAGGGGTATGGGTTGATAAACAACCCATACTTTAATTATTTGCCCTTGCAGGGAAATAAAGGCGAAGTACTCACCATAAAAGTTCCTGGCCTAGCTCTCCATCACATTATCAAATCCTCTGTTTTTCTGATGCCGTACAAGGAAGATCTTTTTTGGGTGGGAGCAACCTATGATCGAGATGATAAATCTTATGAGATTACCGATAGAGCTCTAAACTTCCTGACATCACGCCTAGAGGTTTTTCTTAAATTACCTTATGAGATCGTAGATCACAAAACGGGAATGCGACCTACCACCGACGACAGACGTCCATTCGTAGGAAGTCACCCAGATCATTTTCCCTTAAAGATCCTCAATGGTATGGGAAGTCGTGCTGTACTTGTGGCTCCTTGGGCCGCTATACAGTTATATAATAATATGTTTAAGGATAATTCTATAAATGAAGAAATAGATATTTTTCGATTTATTATTTAATCTCAATAAGCGACTACAAACCTGAATAAAATGAGTAGTTTTCAGCTGGTCTTTATTAATATTTTTCGAGAATACTAATAAGTAAATATTTTAATCTGTCTGTAACCACATTGTAGAAGTATTTCCTAAATTTCCACATTCCACATTCCACATTCCACATACCACATACCACATACCACGTCTCCTCGGGCTATTTAATCCACCGATTTTTAAATAGTTAAAAACTTTAGCATGTACGTGGAGTTACGCATCTTTGCAAACTTTTAAAATTACTATGTTAAACGTTCACGACCTCCACGTTAGTTTCGGTGGGGAATCCCTATTTGAAGAAATCACTTTTCGCCTTAATGCTGGAAATCGAGTAGGTCTCATCGGTAAGAATGGTGCTGGAAAATCTACCTTGCTCAAGGTTATTTCGGGTGATATTCCCTATGAGCAGGGAACCATTGCCATGGAGAAAGAAAAATCGATAGGATTTTTAAGGCAGGATATTGATTTTGTCCAGGGAAGAACGGTTTTGGAAGAGGCATATACCGCTTTCGCGAAAGCGAGATCCATAGAGTCACAACTGGAAGAAATAAATCATGCGCTAGCAACAAGAACTGACTATGAGAGCGATTCCTATACAAAACTTATAGAAGATCTGTCTGATCTTACCCACGAGTACGAACTTGTGGGAGGTTATCTTTATCAAGGAGAAACCGAAAAAATATTAAAGGGACTCGCATTTAAGCCCGAACAGTTCAACATGCTTACCGACGAGCTTTCTGGAGGATGGCGCATGAGAATTGAGTTGGCCAAACTACTTCTTGAAAACCATGACATTCTTTTACTGGATGAACCTACCAACCACCTTGATATAGACTCGATTCTATGGTTGGAACAATTTTTACAAACCTATCCAGGAGCCGTTGTGATCGTGAGCCATGATAAAATGTTTCTGGATAACGTAACTAATCGCACGATAGAGATAAGTCTCGGGCGTATTTATGATTATCCAAAACCCTACACCAAATTCCTAGCACTACGTGCCGAAATGCGCGAGCAGCAAGAAGCCACCTTTAAGAATCAGCAGAAGGAGATAGAACGCACGGAAAAACTCATCCAGAAGTTCAAGGCCAAGGCCAGTAAGGCAACCATGGCACAATCGCTGGTAAAAAAACTCAACCGCATGGATGTGGTGGAGATCGAGCAGACGGACAATGCTGCTATGAATATCAATTTTTCCAAATCGGTACAGCCCGGCAAGATCGTTCTTGAGATCGACAAAGTGAGCAAGTCCTATGAAGACAAACAAGTCCTCAATAAAATAGACCTGACCATCGAGCGAGGGAAACGTATCGCATTTGTGGGCCAGAATGGTATGGGAAAATCCACACTGGCAAAGATTATCGTAGGTGACGTTTCTGCGCAGGGAGATGTAAACTTGGGTCACAACGTTCAATTGGGGTATTTTGCACAGAATCAGGCAGAATATCTGGATGGTGAGAAGACTATTCTCGACACCATGCTGGACGCAGCCGACGATACTAACCGCATCAAGGTGCGGGACATGCTCGGTTCATTTCTCTTCAGAGGGGATGAAGTTGATAAAAAAGTAAAGGTATTGAGTGGTGGAGAACGCAACAGGTTGGCACTCTGTAAATTGCTGTTGCAACCATTCAACGTACTAATCATGGATGAGCCTACAAACCATCTCGATATTCAATCAAAAAACGTCTTAAAAGCGGCCTTGATTAAATTTGATGGAACGCTGATCGTTGTTTCTCACGACCGCGAGTTCTTACAGGGACTTACAGATCTAGTTTACGAATTCCGTGATCACAAGATAAAACTGTACCTAGGCGATATTGATTACTATCTCAATGAACGCAAGGCTCAGGACATGCGGGCTATTGAGAAATCTACGGTTAAAGATAAGGAAGTTCCGCTTTCGCGCCTGCCCGCCAAGGCACGACAGGCAGGAAAGCAGACTCCCGACACAGAGCCTCAGTTATCTTACGAGGATCAGAAAAAACAAAAATCCCTCAACAACCGCCTCTCAAAAGCCGAGTCGGAAATCAGTAAATTGGAGCGGGACATAAAAAAGCTGGATGCTGAACTTGCTGCTGATTACGATAAGATGTCTAGTAAGAAGGGATTCTTCGATTCCTACCAAAGTAAGAAAAACGACCTGGGTGAGTGGATGAAAAAGTGGGAGCAGGTATCCGAGGAGCTGGAAAGCTTGTAGGTACATCTTTATGTTTTCTTTAATACGTGCAAGCGTGTAAGTTAGTAGTTTTGAGCCACGTTTTTAAACGTCCTAAACTACCTACATGCGCAAAGTTATTATCACGATTATAGCTGTTGTAGTCATTGCTGCAGCTGCATTTGCGGCCAAAATGATTATTGACAGCAAGACCGCTCCAGAGTCCAGGGTTGATAAAGAGGTCAAGATCGTAATGACGGACACGATCGTAAATTCTACGATTCCCATTATCATACCCTCTAACGGTAATCTAAGGGCAAAGCGTAGGGTAGAACTGTATTCTGAAGTTACTGGGGTCTTTAAGAGTACCGGCAAGCTGTTTAGGACGGGTCAAGCTTACAAAGCTGGCGAAATAATCATTCCTATAGATAACCAAGAATTCTACGCTCAGGTTCAAAGCGCGCGCAGCAATCTCAACAACGAGATTACCGCGATCATGCCAGACCTGCGACTGGATTATCAAGAGTCCTTCCAGCAATGGCAGGATTATTTGGATAACTGGGACCGCAACCGTGCCACTCCAGAGTTACCGCAAGCCATTAACGATAAGGAGAAGTACTTCATTACGGGCCGCAATATCTATTCTTCTTATTACAACCTTAAAAATCTAGAAAATAGACTGGGCAAGTTCAATATCAGGGCTCCATTTGATGGAGTTGTTACCGAGGCAATGGTCTCTGAGGGTACGTTAGTGCGCAACGGGCAACAGCTGGGCGAGTTTATACAGACTGGAGTTTATGAAATTGAAGTCGCCATAAGCGCAGAGTTTTCTGATCTGTTGAAAGTGGGTGAGACGGTGGAATTAAGTAATGTGTCTGAAAGTAAAACCTATATAGGCAAAGTAACCCGCATCAACGGTAAGGTAGATCAAGCAACGCAAACGATCAACACAATTATAGAAGTTGCAGATGAAGGTCTCAAAGAAGGTATGTACCTCACCGCAAACCTACAGGCTCAAGAGGTAAAAGACGCTGTTGAACTGGATCGAGGTCTTATGCAGGAAGGGCAACAAATATTTATAATCGTTGACGGCAAGCTGCAGTTGCTTGATGTCAAACCCGTACATTTTTCAGATAAAAAGGTTGTGCTCAAAGGGATTGAAAATGGTACGGTAATCGTTGCCAAATCCATTCCCGGTGCTTTTGAAGGTCTGCCCGTAAAAACGGAACAACAGCAAAAAGCAGACGATAAAAAGAAGGAAGACCTTCAGGATAACCAAGGTCAAGCCGCCAAACAATGAGAAAGGTAATTGCCTATTTTATAAAGCACCACGTTGCGGTAAATGTCGTCATTGCCGCATTTATAATTTTTGGCGTTCTGGGTGTGTTTTCTCTCAAGTCTTCTTTTTTCCCACTGGTGGACTCAAAGATTATCACGATACAGGTTACCTATCCCGGTGCCTCACCTCAAGAAATTGAAGAAGGTGTGGTTCTCAAGATCGAGGATAACCTCAAGGGAATTGAGGGAATAGATCGCGTTACCTCTGCATCTCGTGAGAACTCGGGATCTATAACCGTTGAGATTATAAAGGGCTACAACATAGACTTTATGTTGCTGGAGGTAAAGAATGCGGTAGATCGCGTTCCGTCCTATCCAGTAGGCATGGAGCCACTCGTAGTAGCCAAACAAGAAGAATCCAGACCGACTATTGTTTTCGCTTTAAGCGGAAACAACGTTCCATTAAAGACCCTTAAACAATTAGCTCGTGAAGTAGAAAATGACCTGAGAGCCATAGATGGTATTTCCCAAATAGCAATTTCGGGCTATCCCGATGAGGAGATTGAAATTGCGGTGAACGAGAATACACTTTTGGCCTACAACATTACTTTTCAGGAAGTTGCAGATGCCGTTGCAGCCTCAAACATATTGACCACCGGCGGAAACATAAAAACCGATACCGAAGAATACCTGATCAGGGCAAACAATCGCAGCTACTACGGCGACGAGCTCAATTTTATACCCGTTAGAACCACAGATCAAGGAACAACGATCTATCTCAAGGACGTTGCCGTGGTAAGGGATCGCTTTTCTGAAACTCCCAATGCATCCTATTTTAATGAAGAACTTGCGGTAAATATAACCGTAACCAGCACCAATGCAGAAGACCTCATAGTAAGTGCTGATAAGGTAAAGGAATATATCAAAACGTATAATGCCAAGTCCACTAACGTCCAACTCAATGTGGTAAGGGACTTGTCGATAACGCTCAACCAGCGCACGGCACTACTCACGGAAAACGCTGTTATTGGGATGTTGCTGGTCCTGTTGTTCCTTTCCGTGTTCTTGAATACCCGATTGGCTTTTTGGGTAGCTTTTGGTCTGCCTATCGCGTTTTTGGGGATGTTCATTTTTGCGGGTCAGTTTGATGTTACCATAAATGTGCTTTCCCTTTTTGGGATGATTATCGTGATCGGTATTCTCGTGGATGATGGGATCGTGATTGCTGAGAATATCTATCAGCATTATGAAGAGGGTAAGGATCCCATCGAGGCTGCGATCGATGGAACGATGGAAGTAATCCCACCTATTTTGAGCGCGATCATAACTACGATATTAGCGTTCTCTACCTTTCTGTTTCTTGATGGTAGGATAGGGGAGTTTTTTAGTGAGGTGTCGGTCATCGTGATCTTGACCTTATTGGTTTCCCTAGTAGAAGCGTTAATTATTTTGCCCGCCCACCTGGCTCATTCAAAGGCACTGCAGCCCAAGACGGACAAACCCAAAAAGGGTATTGCTCGCGCCTTTCAAAAAATGCGCATGGTTAATGAATATGGAGATAAGGGCATGAACTGGATGCGGGATAAACTTTACGCGCCCGCGCTGCGCTTTACGCTCAAGTATAAAATGCTGGCGTTTGCGATTTTTGCTGCTGCATTGTTGCTTACGATAGGCTCAGTAGGAGGTGGCGTTATAGGCGTTACGCTATTCCCCAGTATTTCCAGTGATCAGGTTTCCATAAATCTAGAAATGCCCAATGGAACTGCTCAAGGCATCACCGACTCCATTATTTCCAGTATAGAAAGCAAGGCGGCTATTGTCAATAGGGAATTTACCGAGGAGTACCTCACTGATGAGGAGTATGGAGATAGTATCATGATGTTTGAAAACGTGATAAAATCACAGACCTCATCCAGTTCTGCCAACTTATCTATCAATCTACTACCTGGAGAAACACGACCACAAGAAGTAAAATCTCCCATGGTGGCAAACCGCCTGAGAGAATTAGTCGGCGATGTACCGGGTGCCGAAAGTTTAACGTTTGGTTCAGGTGGAAATTTTGGGGGAAGTCCCGTTGCCGTTTCCCTTTTAAGCAACGATATAGTTGAACTAAAGGCCGCAACCGACGAATTTAAAAAAATCCTGTCCCGCAACCCGCTGCTCAAGGATATCGAGGACAACGATCCCGCAGGAATCAAGGAAATTAAACTCGAGCTCAATGATAATGCTTTTGCACTGGGACTCAACTCGCGACTTGTAATGAGTCAGGTAAGGGCGGCATTTTTTGGTCAGGAGGCACAACGCTTTCAGCGTGGCCAGGACGAGATCAGGGTCTGGGTAAGATATGACAGAGGTAATAGAAGCAGTATCAAGGATCTGGATGAACTGCGCATCGCTACTCCAGCCGGGAATCGGGTGCCATTGAGAGACATCGCCAGCTATACCATCGAGCGTGGAGACGTGGTCATCAACCACCTGGAAGGTAGGCGCGAGATCCTGATCAGTGCAGACCTCAACGATCCCAATCAGAGTGCGACCGACATCCTCACGGATATCCAAGAAAACATCATTCCCAAGTTGCAGGAAAAATACCCCACGATCTCGCCCAATTATCTGAGCGGGCAGGCGCGCGAGGCAGAGAAGATAAGCAGCAGTGCGGGCTTCATCTTTCCGCTGGTGTTGTTGTTGATCTATTTTGTGATAGCATTTACCTTTAGAAGCGGTACGCAGCCTATCATGTTGATCTTGTTGATACCATTCAGTTTTATCGCGGTCGCCTGGGGACACTGGATCCATGGATTTCCCGTGAACATCCTCTCGATGCTGGGGATCATCGCACTTATCGGGATTATGGTAAATGATGGACTCGTACTCATCGGGAAGTTCAACACGCTCATCAAGGATGGACTCGACTTTGACGCGGCACTTTTTGAAGCTGGTAAAAGTCGTTTTAGAGCTATATTTTTAACCTCACTCACCACGGTTGCGGGACTTGCTCCATTATTGTTGGAAAAAAGCAGACAGGCACAGTTTCTCAAGCCCATGGCGATTTCCATTTCCTACGGGATCGGGATTGCGACCCTGCTCACATTGTTGTTGCTGCCCTTGTTCTTGAGCTTTGGCAATAATATGAAAGTATGGATCCACTGGTTGCGCACGGGAGAAAAGGTGGATAAGACGGCTGTCACCAGCATTGCAAAGGAACAGGAACAACTTAAGGAATATAATGAAGGATTGTAGATTTTTAGTCACGATGCTGGTTGTGGTTTTAGCTTTCGCGAAAGCTGACTCACAAAATCCCCTTGCCCCATTACTGACCAAGGAGGAGGCCGTAGAGCTCATGTTGCAGAACAATTACGACATCAAAATTGCCGACAATACCACTGATATTGCTGAAAATAATGCGGACATCCTCAATTCTGGCTATTTACCATCGCTACAGGGGACTGCCAGTGCAAATTATGATAAATCAGACTCTGAGACCGATTTTGAGGGTGCCCTGGATCAAAACGGTGCGGTGCGCGACAACATTGTGATCAATGATGCGATCACTAGACAGTATAATGCTGCCATCGCCCTCAACTACACACTTTTTGATGGGTTGGGCAGATTCTATAACTATAAACGGCTCAAAGAAGAATATGAGCTGAGCGAGCTACAGGCTCGATCTACCATTGAAAATACCACGGTCCAGCTCATGAGCGTGTACCTGGAAGTGGCACGACTTACCGAAAACCTTCAAATCTTAAAGGAAACTCTTGAGATCTCAAAAAAGCGCGAGCTCAGGGCGCAGTACCAATTTGATTATGGCCAGGTCAACAAACTGGAGATTCTCAATGCAAAAGTGGATATAAACACCGATAGCATCAATGTACTGAATACCGCACAACAGCTGCGAAATACAAAGCGAGATCTCAATGTGCTGCTCAATCGCGAGCTGGAGGAGCAGTATGTCGTGGATACTACCGTTACCTTGATCAACCAGTTGATACTGGATAGCTATCTCAATAAAGTAAGGGAGAATAACGTGCGCCTTTTGCAGGCAGCAAGCAATGTGCAGATAAGTGACTACGACATAAGGACTTCTCAAGCGTTGTTATTACCTAGAATAGGCCTTACAGGTTCTTACGGATGGAACCAGACCGATAGTCCCGCGAGTGCATTTTTCCCCTCAACTACCAGAACGGGTAATTCATTTATTTTGGGGGCTAATCTGACTTGGGATCTTTTTGATGGTGGACGCAGTATTACCGGCGTGAAAAATTCTAAAATTGCTTATGAGACCGAAACACTTTTTAAAAAGCAGGTGGAACAGCAAGTGAATCGGGATATTGCAAACGCAAAGGGAACCTATAATAACGCCGTGGCCATTTTCAGGATGCAGGAACAAAATGTAGTGACCAATCAGAATAACTTTGAGCGTACGGAGGAACGTTTTAAATTAGGACAAGTGAACAGTATCGAGTTCCGACAGGCGCAGGTAAATCTGCTGGATGCAATTACCATAAAAAACCTTGCAAAATATGACGCAAAACTAGCCGAATATCAATTGTTGCAATTTGCCGGTCAATTGTTAAATACGCCATTATGATCGAGCATTTTTTTATGTGTCCCCATTGTTGGCAAGAAATCTCCATGCTTCTCGATCCCGCCTATTCCCAAACTTATGTAGAGGATTGTGAGGTTTGCTGCAATCCCATTGAATTGCAGGTAGGTTTTGAGGGAGGTGAGCTAACGGATTTTGAAGCGCGAGAAATAGGGCAGTAGTATTAATGTTAAATGATCGATTTCCGAATCAAAAAAACCGCCGTAAGGCGGTTTTCATCTTTTTCAATAGCAATATAATCTTTAGAGATTCATTACAAACCTTTTGCTTCTGCGACATCCTCTAACGTTTTTATCTCACTGACAGTACTCACAATTTCGTTCTTTTGAGATTGTAGAATTTCTACAATGGTCTGTGGTAATTGTGGACTGTGCTTTAAGACATCATTATATTCTTCAATGGCAGCTTTCTCACCACGAATGCATTCTTCAAGAATGGTTTCATCTTCGTTGGAACTAAAGGCAACTTTAAGATTCATCCAGCCTCTGTGAATATCGCCCTTAACGGTTCCATCGAGTTCTGGTTCTTCATTCATCCCCTTCATTTGTCCAATAAGAGAGGCTGCAAATTGCGTACGTCTCGCACCTTGATGAGCGAGCCATCTTTTAAGTTGTACATGCTCCGTATTTTCGGCAGCATTTGCATAGCCACGTTGGGCATCATAGGTCTTTGCCAAAAGGTCGTTGAGGTATTTCTCTGTATTTACTTTTTCCATGAGTTAAAATTTAATTGGTTATTAATTCAATGAAGATAATTATCTCTTGCAATAAAAGTTCTTAAATGTATGTGAGTTGAGAATAGTTTAACCGTTTTAAAAAACTCCAACCAGCAGCCAGTTGCAATCGCATGCACCTTTTTAGTGTTTAAATTCAAGATTGTATTGCTTTTTCAAAAGCCACCATTTTTTACATTGATGCACAAAATGAATATTAGGTTGAGTTTATTGGCAAAATAAATTATCTAAATTCTTTTGTGAATTCACAAATGATTGTATATTTGCAGCCCAATAAAAAACGAAAAGCAGTCAGACTTATGATCTGAAGTTGAAAAACAAGTTGCCCTAGTTTTTTTTCAAATCGCGAGGTAGAGCAGTAGGTAGCTCGTCGGGCTCATATCCGCCGCGGCGGACGCTGGAAAGCCTTAAGAGTTGGAAATTATATCGCGAGGTAGAGCAGTAGGTAGCTCGTCGGGCTCATATCCGCCGCGGCGGACGCTGGAAAGCCTTAAGAGTTGGAAATTATATCGCGAGGTAGAGCAGTAGGTAGCTCGTCGGGCTCATAACCCGAAGGTCGCTGGTTCGAGTCCAGTCCTCGCTACTAAGATAATTTTTTATCAATCAACGGTTTGTGTTCGCACAAGCCGTTTTTTTATGTCCTCAATTTATGCTATTTTACGTGCTGCACACGATAATGCACACGTTTTACCCATGAAAAAGTTCAGTGAACCCAAAATTTATACAGGAGGAATTAATATAGAGTCTTGGGACGATTTGTCATCGGAAGAACAACAAAAAGCTCTTTCCAAAAGATGGTATGTTTACTATTCTTTTCGAGATCCTAAAAGCAAAAAGCTAAAAAGGCAACCCAATATTACATTGCATGCAAACAGGTTTAAGTCTAAGTCAGATCGTTTGCATCATTTAGAGGTTTTACAAGCGTCTCTGAAAAGGATTTTGTTATGTGGATTTAATCCCTTTGAGGACATTCAAAAGTTTGCCAACGTTTTTTATGATGAACCAACTTCAGAGAAAATAAAAGCCAAAGAAGAACCACCAATCCTTGAGAAAATAAATTACAGTGAACACTCTGTAACATCAGCTTTTAAGTTAGCCTTAGTCCAAAAGCAGTCGATGATGTCGCAGTCTAGTTATACCAAATATAAGAGCAGAATCAAAAACTTTGAAAATTGGATAATTACAAAATTTGGTGAAAAGCCAATTAATGTAGGTGAATTGGTTAAGAGCGATGTGATGATGTTTCTAAATGAAACTTTAATCCGAACGAGTCCTAGAAATAGGAATAATACTAGAACTGATATCAGTTCATTGTTCCAGGTATTAGAGGACAATGACATCATTAAAGAGAACTTTGTCAAAAAAATCAACGTCCTTAAATCTGTTCCTGAAAGGAATAAAACGTACACACTCGATCAGCAAGTGAAGCTTTTCAAACACCTTAGAGAAAACGATCCGATTCTTTTACTATTAGTAAAGTTTATATCGTATAACTTTTTAAGGCCAATTGAAGTATGCCGTTTAAAAGTTAAGGATATTGATTTAAAGCAAAAGAAGCTTTATGTCAGAGCCAAAAATAAACTTGTGAAAACAAAAATTATCCCTGAAATTCTTCTCAAGGATTTGCACCTACATCACTTAGATGGTAACAGCTTATTATTTACTCCAGATGCTCTAGGTGCTACTTGGGAGGCTAACGAGAGTAGTCGAAGAGATCACTTTACTAAACGATTCAAAAAGGTAAAAGACGAATTCAAATTAGGAACTGAGTATGGATTATACAGTTTCAGGCATACATTTATAACTAAATTGTATCAAGAATTTGCGAAAACCATGACCCCTTCAGAAACTAAAGGTAAACTAATGTTGATAACAGGGCATGCAACGATTAAAGCTCTAGAAGCATATTTAAGGGATATTGATGCGGTTCTACCAGATGATTATTCAGAATTTCTATGAAAAATATTTTAAAGAAGATATTTGGAATGACAAGTGATATTCCAATAAAAAAGCACAATAACTATCAATGTGATATTCTTAATCTAAGTGTTGAAGAACAAAATCAAAAATTAGTAGAGGACAATTATTTTGAAATTTATAACACTGTTCTTGGTTGTGTCAACATTAATAATCAAGACATCCCAGAAGATAATTCTGGACTACCGCGCAGTGGAAAGATACAAGCCGAATTTTATATATCTCCCGATACTATAAAACAAACAGTTGAGCCCGTTCAATCATTATCCGTAGATATTTTCATTTTCTTTGAAAAAAGTTTACAGCGCATTATTAAAAGTGCTGTTTTTTCAGAGCGATTAAGATTAGATCAAAGACTTGCTACAGTTGAAGAAAGTAATAAACGCAAAGTAGCTTATGACTATTTTAAGGCTTTATACGGCTCATTTGAAGTAAACAACATTATAATGAATAATTTTATTAAGGATTTACCACCTGGTGTCGATAATACAAATTTATTGAGCAGTACATGGCTACTAGATAATGATTTTAAAAATCGAATGTTTAAAAACAACCGAACTATAATTCTGCTTTATCTGTATTGTCGTGAAGAACTTAAAAAACCGAATGTTCATCTTGATTTTGAATTGATAGGACAATTTGTTTTATTCAGTAGTCGTAGAAATTTCATGATAGAATTGAATGAGATCTATGACTTTGAGCAAAATCATCCATACACGGAAAGGATTACCAAAGGGTTGCTTTTTGAGAACCACACAGATTTGTTTAAAAATGAATGTACGTTCAATTGGACGATTGAAATACTTCTCAATGAGAACGAATTAGCCAATAAATTTTGTAGCACATTAGCTCTTGTTTTAAAAACAGAAAAGGCTTTTAACCCAAGTGCTAAATATTCTGATTTCTGTAATTTTTTAAATCAAAGCTTCAATACAAATTTCAATAAGCTTAGACCCGATGAGGTGGATAGATACAAGCCTGGGCAAACAGATTTTAAAAAGCTTATTAGCGATCTGAATTCTTTGATAGAAAAGAAAAACTGACACGATTTTTTCTAGAAAATCTATTTTTCCGAGATTATGCTAAAAATTCCTAGGTTTCAAGTAGAAATTCCGAGGTTTTTCCGTGGTGGTAATACAATGATTATCAATCTATTTACAGCTCAACGTAAATGTTATAATCATGAGGAAATTAAACATCAACAAATTTGTTGAAACGGTTAAAAATGACCAGAGCTTAAAGCGAAATCTAGCTTTAATAATTAAACCCGCAAGTCATTGGATTGAGAAGTCCATGAAGACCCCTATTCCCAATACATTATTTGACAGACTTTGGTATGAAAAAGAGTTGTGTATTCTGTATTCAGATTCCAATTTAGGCAAGTCGATTTTAGCGGTGCAAATAGGCGACTCTATAAGTAGAGGAGTTCCTATTCTTGGATTACAACTCACGGTTTTGTCTCAAAGAGTTCTATACTTAGATTGCGAGCTATCTGCTAAACAATTTGAAAAAAGATATTCTCAAAACTTTAAAAATCACTACTTATGGCATCCTAATTTTCTTAGAGCTGAGATTAAACAGGATATTGATCTAGGAGAAAAGAAGTTTATCCTAGAGGACGCCATTTTATCTGCCGTAAAACAAGGTGTTGTTGATGAAGAAGTTGATGTGGTCATAATTGACAACATTACTTTCTTAAACACCGATAACGAAAAAGGGCAAAAAGCTCTGGAATTGATGAAGAGGCTTAAGAGTATTAAGACGGAGCTAGGTATTTCAATGCTTGTTTTAGCACATACCCCTAAACGTAATCAATATGCACCTTTAAGCAAAAACGATCTATCTGGTAGTCGTCAGATCATGAACTTTTGTGATAGTGCCTTTGCGATTGGAGAAAGTGCTACCGAACAAGGTTTCCGTTATATAAAGCAAATAAAGCAGCGCAATACAGAGTGTATCTACCATTCTCAAAATGTGATTGTTTGTGAAATAGCTTCAGTACGCTCTTTCCTTGGATTTCAATTTATCAAGTTCGACGATGAGTCCATACATCTAAAACTACCCGATTCTGACAGCCTAGAACTGAGAGATGAGCAAATTTCTGAACTCAAAAAAGGCGGACTCAATAATAGTGCAATAGCTAGACAATTGGGTATTAGTGAAGGTACTGTTAGAAATCGCTTGAAAAAGATATTAGGATAGATGTTAACTGCTGACGCTGTGTATAACGTTGCTAAGGCTCTTCCAAAAAAAGAGCTTAGGATTTTACATGCAAAAATCAGCAAAGATCTAGCTAAAAGTAAAGTGTCATCAAAACTTAAAGAGAAACCTTATCGGATTTCTCAAGAAGAAATGATTGACAGGCTTTTTACTGAAGTTTTCAAAGTTAATATACCAAATAATCGTCAATCGTAACCTTCGTAACTCTCGTAACCCTACGAAGATTACGAGAATTACGAGTAAACTTCTACTTATGAATTACAAATACAAATTAGATAAGTCATCAAAAAAATATCACTGCCCTAGTTGTCAAAAGAAAACCTTTGTGCGTTATGTGGACCAAGAATCTAAATTACTTTTAGAAGGAGGCTACGGAAGGTGTGACAGAGAGTCTAATTGCGGCTACTTTTCAAAACCCAATTGTCAGAATCTTACACCTACTTTAATTCTTAAAAAGCCATTGCCTAAACAAATATCTTATCATACTGAAAAAGAGCTTCAATTAACCTTAAATACATCAGGCAATAATTTTTTAATCTATCTCAGTAATATATTTGACTCAGAAGAAATTGATCATCTAAAAGAGCTTTTCAGAATAGGTAGTAGCCACCAAAAATGGAATAACTCAACTGTATTTTGGCAAATAGATCAGAGTCGTCAAATACATGCGGGAAAAATGATGCACTATGACCCTAATACAGGTAATCGGGTTAAGAAACCTTATAATCATATCAGCTGGATGCATCGCGTTAATAAAAAAAATGAATTTGAACTTTCTCAGTGTTTATTTGGAGAACATCTTCTATCTCAAAATCCCATTACAGGTGAATTAAAAAATGAAGTGCGATTAGTTGAGTCAGAAAAAACAGCAGTGATCATGTTTGGTTTATTCCCACAATATATTTGGATGGCCACTGGTTCTAACTCTAATTTTAAACCGCAGCTTTTAAAGCCACTTAAAAACTATAAAGTAGTAGCCTATCCAGATAAATCAGAGTTTGAAAAATGGAACAAGGTCGCAATCGAGCTGAATATGTCTGGATTTAATATTATGGTATCATCTTTATTAGAAGTCTCAGACTTAGAAAAAGGTGCTGACATAATTGATTTGTTTAAAAACAGTTAGTAATAGGGTGTTGAAAAACGATAACACGCCATGTTGTAAAAGCTACAGACAGACTATTATTAGATTTAAATTACTGTTAATCAGTAAATTATTGTGTTGCAGCTATCAGCGGAGTTGTTTAACAGGTGTTACAACGTTAGATGTTGCAACATGTTGAAAAATTTAAAAGATGATTACTATTCCTGATAATGGAGTAGATCAAGAGCAGAAGGGTGTTCCAGATTTACTAAATGCTGCACCGAATAATATAAGATTAAGCTCGACAATGGGAAAAATCAGGATTGTCACAGGGTCAGACCTTGTTTATATGTTAATTCGATCTTAGAAATGACTGTTTCCAACACCTCGCAACACTCTAGAATCACGTCCTACAACACCAATTTTGACTTTATTTTAATCTGAAGCCTTACATTTAAAACACTTTCAACACCTCGCAACACACAAATCGAAATACTGCAACTAACAGATCCCTTTCAAATAATGTTAAGAAAATCGTTCAAACACCATTCAACACCCCTAAGCATTTTTTAAACCAATTAATACCATTGAAACAAATTTAGTTCAGTGCAATTATTCAGATCGTAATAATTGTAATATAAAGCAAAGCAGATCACAGATTGGTTTACTACAGTATGATGTACGTGATAGAGTAGCATTAGATTACCAATAGTAACCTAACTAAATAATATTTGAGACGCAAAAATTGGAATTCAGAATAGGGTTTTTCTTCATAGAAGTTTCATTTATCATTATTGATAGGTTTTTTAAAGAGAACATCTAAGGTCAACCGTTCTTTATTTCGATAGAGTTTCTTATGATATTTGAATGTATAATGTATTAAATCTAAAGAGGGATTTTTAACAAGGCACAAATTTATAAGCTGTATTAATTCTCGGTAGCTACCTTCAAACTGAATTTCAAAAAACCTATAGTTTATCCCATTGTAGGATTTAGTAATACTCTCATTGAAATGAAGCAATCGTATCTCTGAACTATTTTCGGTTTGCCCAAAGATTAATTCCCTTAATTCCTTTTCTGAAATTTCTTTTTCTTGTAGAGCTAATTTGAGTCGTTTGCTTCGAGTGGATAGTTTGAGAAGTTCTTTTTCCTTAAGCTTTTGTCCTTGAACATCCAGAGCTCTCAGTTCATATTTATATTTAAAAGTGTTCTTAATAGCAAATTGATATGCGATTACCGCCACCAAGGCTATAATCAGTATTAAAGAAATGTTTTTATTACTCAGTTTCATTGATTCTAATATCCAGTTCAAATAATAAGTTTATTTGCGTATCATCCATTGATAGAATAGAAATATCATCAACTATATTTTCTTTTTTGAAGGATTCAATGAGCGCATTGAGTTGACTTTCGGACTTAGTTTCTCCCGATATGAAAACCCTGCCTTCTTCTACTCTTAAATCTTGATCACTGGAAAGTTTGTTTTTTACAGGGCTGAATGATACTTCAGTAAACCGGATTCTGTATGATTAACAATCAAATTATTCAATAATCAACCACATTGATATCACTAGTGTTGTTTCCAATTAATAATATATTATCAGAAATCTACTTGATTTGGAGCACCTCAAATTTGAGAATCGAGATTTTTTTTTGTTTGGGTGAGAACTCTCGCTCTCCTAGTTCTGAACGATATTCTTCATGATAAAAAAAATTTACCAGTAAACCTATCAAAAAGACGGCAATTGCTGACCACTTGGTCAGACCAAAAAACCGAGCGTTGAATGTATGGTTCTTAGCACTGTCAAGTATCTGGTGGAAATTATGCGAAAATACGACCTCTTTAAGATGATAGGCCATTGCTACCTCATAAAGCTTCTCATTGCTAATTTCTTCATTGGAATAGTTCTTTACAGTTGGTAGTAACCTGATTGAATTACTTGTAGAAAACACCTTATTGTAGTCTGATATTAAATAAGACATCTTTTTCCTGCCAATAATTGAGATCACTGGGTTCTCCTGGCTCTGATAGTCAAATAGAGGTCATCCCTTCTGATTGCTGGAAATGCCTCTTCAAGCGAATCCTGAATATATTAGCTGTTACTTTTTTGGATAAAATATCTGTAACATTGATAATGGTTAACAGATTTAAATTCAGAAGACTTTTCTTTTCAACTAGTGGGACTTTGGAAATAAATTCTATAGAGTTTTTTTCAACGGTAAAAGTCAGGTACCATGCACCGGAGTCTTCAATTAAAATACAACCTGGTAGATTTTAAAGGCCAATATTTATCAATTTAAAACGGTAGGGCGTATTAGAATAGCTAATTTAGATTTTGAACCCTCGCGAACTCTTTTACTAAACAACCACTTTATTATAGGGATTCGCGCTAAAAATGGAACTCCAGATCCAGTATTACTTTTTAAAACATCTTCAAGGCCACCTAGGATAATAATGTCTTTATCCCGCACTCTTACAGTTGATGTGAACTGCCTTGAAGAAATATTTGGCGGAGCATCATCTGCAATTCGTACACCAGTAAACGTTGACTGATTAACAACTATGCCCATTGTCTATCTCTCCAAGTTCAGAAACAATAGGTTTGATAAATACGCCAAGTTCCGCGTCTATAGGTTGGTAATTTTCAACAATTTGAGTCTGAGGGTTCTGTGAGCCTATAATATCACGACTGGTAATCACATAATATGTGGTTTGTCCAATTGATAAGTTAGCTTCATGTCCATTTAATACAGAAAGTTTAGGAGAAGACTGAATTGAAATATCACCATTGGTTTCCATGGCTTTTAGATTAGCAAAGAAATTGGGTACAACTCTACCTAAATTTATCGACGCAAAACCCTCTAATCCACCTAGAATTTTATTCACAGTATTTGCACCAAGTCTTAAATCTGTTGAAGGATAAATGTTACCTCGTGTTGTAGTAGGCCCATCACCCAGACCCCATTCAATGCCTGTTTCTACTGTCGAGCTTCGATTAATTTCGATAATCATGGTCTCGATAAGAATAACTGGAACAGGTTTGTCGATAGACTTTACCAGTCTTTTAAATTTTTCAACTCTATCGGCAGTTCCACTTACCACGAAACTGTTGAGTTCTTTATCTACTTTGATATTTAAGTTCTCAATAACATCATCAGGCATGAGATCACTAATAACATCTGCCACGCCCATATTTCTTGAGTTCGAATTATAATTACTTGTGCCTAAATCATTTCTGATATTCTGACGGTTAGGTGCTTGACCTCCGATAAGAGTTCCGCCCGACGTATTACCAAAGGCTTGATTTACAGAAAAAGTATTATTTCTTTGTATTTGTTGATCTTGCATCATTACGATCGATCTATATTTAAGAGGCACGATGTCTATTTTTCGCAGTGACAGTTGAGAGCTCAATCCAAAATAAAACAAATCCCCTTCTCGCTTGTAGATGTAGGGATCGCTACTCGAATTCACACTATTTCCATCTCTTGGATTTTGTGAGCCATTTGTTAATGAATTATTAAAAGTAGACTGGTAATTTTTCTGACTGTCAAACACTTTTTCAGCAATTCTTCAAAAGTGATGGAATTTGATTTTATGGTGGCCTGTCCAGCTTGAGAAAGAGGGGAGGCTAAAAAGACTCCTAGATCAAGATCTTCTGCAATATTTAGAACTATATCTTGAATAGAAACATCCTTAAAGTTAACTTTCAATTGCTGTCTGACTGTATCAATAATAGTATACTCAAAGGATCTGCCTCGCTGACGAGAAATTCGCGAAGTGTAAGCTCCATCTTCATTTTTGGGAGCTTTAGAGTAAAGAAAAAAGCCATCCTTTGACTCTTCAAATAAAAGATTGTTATTGTAAGCCAATTGCTCCAGCCCCTTCTTGAGGGGGACTTCTTTTAAATAAATGCTTAGGGGAATTTTCTCGATATTTTTGTCATAGAGTAGATTTTTTCCTGTTTGATCGGTAATTTTCCTGAAAACTTCTTCTAAAATTGCATTGTTTAAATCTAAGGAAATAAAGCTTCTAGTGATATCGTAATTAACTTCAGACCTATCTGTATTAACAATTACTTCTGGTTTGATATAAACTTTAACGGTGATAATATTGCCAAGAATTGTATAGTCAAGGCTGTATTCTTTGCTATATAGCAAAAGATCCATAACCTTTACCTCTTGAAAAGTGTTCTGTATGTTGA
>CAWILF010000018.1:0-120910 GCA_963836885.1 uncultured Flavobacteriaceae bacterium
ACGCACCCTTTTCTTCGCTAATCCAGCTTACCTCAGCACAAAAAATGAGCAACTCGTGGTTTCTTTTCCCGATCAAGATCGGGAAGAGAAAACCATACCTATTGAGGATTTGGGTTTTATCTTGCTAGAAAATCCCCAAATCACAATAACCACGGGATTGATCAGAAAACTGGTAGATAATAATACGGCTGTAATTACCTGCAACCAGCAATATTTACCCACAGGATATTTACAACCGCTGCAAGGTCATAGCGAGCAGACGGAGCGTTACCGCCACCAACTTAACGCGAGCATTCCCTTAAAAAAGAATCTATGGCAACAGACCGTTACTGCCAAAATTCAAAACCAAGCCAAGCATTTTAAAAAGTTGGGTAAAAATGCCAAACGCCTGGATCGTTATGCTCTAGAAGTAAAAACTGCGGACCATGACAATCAAGAAGCACTAGCAGCAGCTTTTTACTTTCAAAATTTGTTTGATCTGTCCGGTTTTAGCCGTAATCAGAAAGGTGTTGCTCCTAATAGTTTGCTCAATTATGGCTACGCAATTTTAAGAGCCGTTACCGCACGAGCCATTGTGAGCAGTGGGATGTTACCCAGCATCGGTATTTTTCATAAGAATAAGTACAATGCCTATACCCTAGCCGACGACATTATGGAACCCTATCGCCCTTTTGTTGATCATATCGTTTGGGAGATGGTCGCTCGTGGCGAAAACGTAGAAGAACTAACCACACAACTAAAAGCAGAATTGCTAACCATTCCAGCAATGGACGTTTATATAGACGGTAAGAATAGTCCTTTAATGAATGCCATGAGCCGTACCACCCACTCGTTATGGGAGTGTTTTTATGGTAGTTCGCGTAAAATTTTGTATCCAGATTTTCACGGGAACTTTTTGAATATGTAATACATGAAGTATGGGTCACCTACTTACCTTAAATCAATATAGAAGTATGTGGGTGCTTGTCTTTTTTGATCTCCCGACAGAAACGCGTTTGGAACGTAAAGCGGCGAGCGGTTTTAGGAAAAAACTACTGGATGATGGCTTTAATATGTTTCAATTCTCTATTTATATGCGGTTTTGTCCCAGTCGGGAAAACAGCGCGGTACATATTAAACGGACTAAAAACAACCTTACCTAAAAAAGGCAAAGTGTGTATCATGCAAATCACCGATAAACAATTTGGCATGATGGAACTATTTCATGGCAAAAAAGAGGTTGAAAAAGAAACTGGCGATCAGCAGTTGGAGTTGTTTTAAAAAATAGAAGAAAATATGTCATAGAACCCCTAAATTTCAGTTCGAGCTCGTCGAGGACGATTGTAAACTTAAAAATCCTAATTTCTAACCACCTCCCTAAAACAAACATACCCAGCGGCATGCGTCGGGTATGTTGTCAAAGATCAGTAAAATCTACGTTGAAAGCAATTCACAACTATATCAACATGAAGTGGCTTCAGTACTTCGAGTTATCAAAGATCAGTAAAATCTACGGTTGAAAGCAATTCACAACATAGGCGAACTCAGTAGTTCACCACTGTTGTCAAAGATCATTAACATCTACTGATTGAAAGCAATTCACAACATAAGTTGATCGGGTTTTTTGGCACCGAGTTGTCAAAGATCAGTAAAATCTACTGGTTGAAAGCAATTCACAACAATCTTGCATTGATGAGATCCAGGAGCGGTTGTCAAAGACATTAACATCTACTGATTGAAAGCAATTCACAACTCCGTGTGCATCTTGTTTACGTGCTGGGATTGTTATCAAAGATCAGTAAAATCTACTGGTTGAAAGCAATTCACAACGACCAGCCACTTGATAAAGGCGTTCAACTGAACTTGTTGTCAAAGATCAGTAAAATCTACTGGTTGAAAGCAATTCACAACTAGTATGAACAGTTCATTCAGCGAATGTTATGTTGTCAAAGATCAGTAAAATCTACTGGTTGAAAGCAATTCACAACATCAGGCACGATCATCAACTGCAGCAATGGTTGTCAAAGATCAGTAAAATCTACTGGTTGAAAGCAATTCACAACAAGTTGTCTTAGTCAACTGTTAACCATTAGAGTTGTCAAAGATCAGTAAAATCTACTGGTTGAAAGCAATTCACAACTCAGCATTTTAGCGCATCTACGCGTTCCAGTTGTCAAAGATCAGTAAAATCTACTGGTTGAAAGCAATTCACAACACCGCAACCCATCGGCGTCCACGGATCGGTTGTCAAAGATCAGTAAAATCTACTGGTTGAAAGCAATTCACAACAAGTATGGCAGTCAGCTTCTTGCAAAGCGTGTTGTCAAAGATCAGTAAAATCTACTGGTTGAAAGCAATTCACAACGCACGCGGCTGCATAACGGTTACTTGTCAAGGCGTAGTTGTCAAAGATCAGTAAAATCTACTGGTTGAAAGCAATTCACAACAAATGCAAATTGCGAGTTTATGCAGACTTTAGTTGTCAAAGATCAGTAAAATCTACTGGTTGAAAGCAATTCACAACTGGATCTATCATCACATGCCTAGCAACATATGTTGTCAAAGATCAGTAAAATCTACTGGTTGAAAGCAATTCACAACCAGTGTTCAGTTATGCATGATATTATGTCTGTGTTGTCAAAGATCAGTAAAATCTACTGGTTGAAAGCAATTCACAACTAGTGGATCGCAGTAGTACTTCATCAGTCATGTTGTCAAAGATCAGTAAAATCTACTGGTTGAAAGCAATTCACAACGGATCCTGGCTTCATTCGCAGGACCAGTATGTTGTCAAAGATCAGTAAAATCTACTGGTTGAAAGCAATTCACAACTGTGCTAGGTGGCTTTGGTTTAGTAGCCGTGTTGTCAAAGATCAGTAAAATCTACTGGTTGAAAGCAATTCACAACTACTACTGCTGTACTGTATATTCTTGTCCGTTGTCAAAGATCAGTAAAATCTACTGGTTGAAAGCAATTCACAACACTTTTGCTAAGATTTACCAACCTTTGAAGGTTGTCAAAGATCAGTAAAATCTACTGGTTGAAAGCAATTCACAACAATCGTCTACGGCCAGTGTCCAGCATCTGGGTTGTCAAAGATCAGTAAAATCTACTGGTTGAAAGCAATTCACAACGTATATCATTAACTTTTAAAGCGTGGATCAGTTGTCAAAGATCAGTAAAATCTACTGGTTGAAAGCAATTCACAACCCAGGGCGTCGCTCTCTGGATATTCATTACGTTGTCAAAGATCAGTAAAATCTACTGGTTGAAAGCAATTCACAACACAAGATCAGCTGGTACCAAGAGCAGCTCGTTGTCAAAGATCAGTAAAATCTACTGGTTGAAAGCAATTCACAACTGTGTTTTCTTCAATGGCAAGTACTGGAATGTTGTCAAAGATCAGTAAAATCTACTGGTTGAAAGCAATTCACAACTCGGCTCGCCTTGTGGTACGTACGGCTTTTGTTGTCAAAGATCAGTAAAATCTACTGGTTGAAAGCAATTCACAACCCAGTCGGTACAGTCGGATCAACTCTATAGTTGTCAAAGATCAGTAAAATCTACCGGTAATTACGATGATGAAGAACGATATGCGCTATTTGAACCACATTACAAGGAGGATAGAGAGCGCAAACGTTTAATAGCAAACTTTAAAAAGCGCATTACACCTGAAGAATTGGAAAAAGGTAATAACCTTAAAATTCTTATCGTCTGTAATATGCTCTTGACTGGTTTTGACGCACCCATTGAACAAACAATGTATCTGGATAGTCCTATTCGTGATCATAACTTGTTACAAGCTGTGGCAAGAACAAATAGACCTTATGACAACGCAGGTTCAGGATTGTCAAAAGAGTTTGGGCGGATTGTAGATTATGTTGGGATTTTCACAAATTATACTGAGGCATTAAATTATGATCCGGAAGACATTGGGGAATTTGAAGATGTAGAAAGTTTGGTAGAACAGTTTCCAAGGGTTATTGCAGAAGCGATGAAACCATTCAACCACATTAGGCTGGAAGACACCTACGGATGTTCCATTGAGATTACCAGAACGCTCAGTACGCTGGACCAAGGGAAATTTGAGCAGGAATACAAAGAAGTTGTACAATTGTGGGAAGCCATTTCTCCACACCCAAAGTTAAAAGCATCTCGTGACCAGTATTTATGGCTCAACGCTATTTATGAAATATATCTGGAAGAATTTAAGCGTACAGATTTCGATTCAGAAATTTATGCACAGAAAACCAGAAAACTGATTGAAGAGAGTGCGCAATTAATTGATTTTAAAGGACATTTACCTGAGATTAAAATTGATTCAGACTATTTATCAAAGCTTAAGGAAAGTAAGTTGGATCCTAATGATAAGGCAGAAAAGATAATTCGTGATATTGAAACCGTTATTCGCGTCAACGAATCTGGGAGTCCTATTTATGTGGCATTTCAAGAACGATTAGACGTTTTAATCGAATCCAAGAAAACAGAAGCCGAGGCCATTGAAGAGCTCATTGGAAAATTGGCAAGCCTCTACGATGAGTTGGATGACATTGCTACGTTGCCACAGCGTATGGGTTTTGAAGATAAAGGGCGTTTTGATGTGTTCGCTTTACTACAAAATTATTTCAAGGAAGATTTTGATAAGGATTTGAGCAAGGAATTTGCTAACGAGCTTTTTGAGGTTACAGTTCGACCAAAATTATACATTGGATGGCAGGATGTCCCAAGTGAGATTCAACGTATCAAAGTAGGTGTCGAAATCTTTTCCTCCCAAGATAAGTATATGCATCTTAAAATTGATGAATACGATGAACTTTTGGATCAAATAATGACTGTTCTAATCAAAAATTACGGAATCGATTAATGAGCACCTCAGAAGTAGAAATAGTACGGAAAAATGTGAAACACGCCAGGCTTCGTGTGAGTGAGGACGCGAGTGTGCGCCTTATTGTGCCGTTAAAATTTTCTGAGGATGCGATTGAAGAAGTACTGAATAAACGCAAGCAATGGATAGCGAAAAAGAAGAAGTTTTTTGCGAACAAATCTCAAATACATCTCAATAGAAATCAGCTATTGTTATTCGGGCAACGCTACAATTATTTTTATGATAGTACGTATAGATATAAAATAACGGTAAACCACGAGCACTTCACCATATCGAGTCAGCAGGATCTTTTAGATGTAAATATCCAAGAGAAATGGTATAAGAAAATCGCAAAAGAATATTTGGTACAGCGAACAGAAGAGCTTGCCTCAAAATTAGGCTTCCAATACAATGCTATTTACATAAGAAGTCCTAAGAAGAAATGGGGCAACTGCTCGAAAGACAAAAACATATCTTATAATTGGCGACTCATCAAAGCACCCAAGTTTGTAATTGATTATTTAATAGTTCACGAGTTGGTTCACACTCTTGTAATGCATCATCGTATTAAGTTTTGGGTCCTGTTAAGATCATTTTATCCAGATTATAAAGTTGCGATTAGGTGGTTAAATACTTATGGCAATAGTTTATAAAATTTAACTAACTAGAAATATGGAAGTGGAAAAGCTCAAGCATGTTCATATGACAACTATTACCAAAGAAATTCCGAGCGAAGGACACAGCTCTCTTATAGGTACTGTGCCTGCTTTGAGTTATAAATTTATAGTTAAAATAGTATATATAAAAACAAACCGTTTTACTTATAAGTAAAAATAATCTACATTTGCCGTCCATATGTTTTTAAAATGTGAACTTATAAAAATACCTCAATTCAGCGGTAATAAAGGATCAGTCTATACCATTCGAATAGATGAAAATGAAAATACTGCATTTAAAGATTTTGTTGAAGAAAACCAAACTTCGTTTAAAGGTGAAATAAAAGAAATCGTAGGACGTTTAAGAACTATGGGGTTTTTAACTGGAATGCGAAGGGATTATTTCAAAACCCATGAAGGAATACCTGGAGATGGAGTGTGTGCTTTAGTATGATAAGGAAGACAGCAATATTAGGTTATACTGCATTAGATATGGAGCCCAGCTAATCATTTTAGGCGGTGGTGGCTATAAGCCTAAGAACATTAGGACACTTCAGGAAAACCCCAAATTGGAAAAAGAAAATTACATACTTCGAACTTTGTCAACCCTAATTACAGAAAAGATGAAAGATCAAGAAATTAACCTTTGTGATAACGGTTTAAATTTTGAAGGTGATTTAATAATTGAAAACCCAAATTATGAGTAAAACAGCAAAAAACCAGTTCGATTTTATTGACGATATTTTGGAAGAAACTTCAGATATCGAAATGAAACAAATAGAACAACGCATGCTCAACGCACAGAAAATACGTAGAGCGATGGATGAAAAAGGTTGGAACAATACACAACTTTTAGAAGCAATGGGCATGAATAGTCTAAGCATTATTACCAAATGGCTTAGTGGTACACATAATTTTACTCAAGACAAATTAATCGAAATAGGTGAGTATTTAAAGATTGATTTTTTTAACGCCGGACAACCAAATATAAAAATTAATTACTATTTCACTCATTTACAAAATGAAACTAAAGGTTTTGGCAGTTATGATTCATTGAGATACATCTTAAATGCTAATCAGATCAAGCCACAAAGCACTAATAAAAAAAATGCTCTTGAATATCAAGCATAACATTATGGGAAATAATAAACCGTTTTATTTTCAAGTAAAAGGTATAGAGATATTAGAAACAAGCCTTCATACACCTAAAACACCTCTAGATGACTCAACCAATTTTGGTTTTGATCTCCAAGTGGAACAAAGCTTTAATTTAGAAAACGAATTAGGAATAATTACCTGCGCAATTAATATTCTAAATAACGAATCGAAAGAGAAATATGGGCATTTCAAAGCAAGTTGTTTATATTATATAGAAGATTTAGAAAATTTTATAGACAAAGAAAGTAACACCGCAAATTTTCCTGAAAACATTATAATAATGTTTAATTCCATTTCAATTTCAACTATAAGAGGTGTTATGTACGGAGCATTTAGAGGTACTTATTTGAATGGCGCCATACTACCAGTAGTTGACCCTAACGGGATAACTGAAAAAAAATAACTCACTGTAACATTTTAGTTGGCAACTTGGATCAAAAAAAGTCTTCGACATTTGCAGATTGACCCATGCGTAGTTTCTACTCTATCATTCATATTTCGCCTAACGTTGCAACGGGAGATTCTGTAGCAGTAGGAATCGTATTTTTTAATGGTAAAACATTTCAAACCTATTTTTCTGATCAAAAAAGAAAAATAGCACAACGATTGATTACAAATAAAGAAACAGATTTTAAATCCCTCTTCAATACTATAGCTAAAAAATGTGAGTCGCTAAACGATGAATTACAAGCTAACAAACTAATTTATAATTCTGAAAAATACATAAATAGTAGCTATTTTGAATATTTAAGTATTTATTCCAATGGATTAATTCAATTTTCAAAACCAAAATTGTTTATCAGTACTAATCAAGAAAATGAATTTGACAAATTGGTTCAAATGTTTTTTAATGAAACTATTGAAAAAGAAATACGATTTGATAAAGAATCTCAAACCGAACTATTAATTCAAAAACAATTGATTGAACGAGTTGCTGAAAAAGTTCATACAAATTATTTGTTCCAACCCGCGTTGTATCCATATATTCACTTTAATTATGAGTTAGACTGCATTGGATTGAATGGAGCTTTGATTGGGGCAAAGTCATTTAACTTTAATCAATCCGAGCAAACCATTGATTTAAAGTTGAGTCATTATCATTCCATCATTTTAATGCTTTCCTCTAACCATCACAAATCAATAGAAGAAAACAATTTTTATCTTATCGCCGAAGAGCCTTCATCAGCCACTAGCGCTGAACATAAGATATGGGAATCAGCAGTAACCAATACGTTGATTACTGTAATTGATCCAGAAAACTCTTTCAAAGTAGCTCAATTAATTGAGGAAAAGAAAGCTACAAAGTTCTTGATATAATATTCAAAGTCTCCTGCTGGACGGTCTAAAAAATGGCCAGCCAGCCCGAGAGAAGAGCACTATTAAACGGTGCTCTTCTTGTTTTATATTATAATTTGCAGGGTGAAAATTGAGAACTGAAAGCAATTCACGACTCATATAGCTAACAAGCCAAAGGACACTTTACTGTGATTAATCATATAAGTGACTGAGCAATATTCTTGTTACTGTTTATGCTTTCGCGAAAGCATGATCTCAACCACAACAACCCTTCTCGATCTCACAATACTCAATTCATTAAAAACGAGTTACTTTTACTGCATTTATAAATCATTAACGTTGCTAAAATACATCCTATCCATTCTCCTTTGTACTGCTGTAGTGCTAACCATTCATGGACAAGAATCCGTGAGTGACGAAAAACTTGATGCAAATCGCAACCACTCCATAGGTTTCACCATAGGAAAAGCCTCGCAAAAAACATTTCCCCTGACTAACGACGAATACATTTACAGCACGACCTCGGTAAAGTTGCAGTACGATAGAAAATTGTGGGATTGGGGAAAGTGGGATGCTCATATTCTTGTAGAGCCCAGTTATTACCGCGTGGATCACCAGTTGCTCAATTTTTTCTTTATAGTGCCTGAGGACCCCAATTTTCAAGAACGTCGCGATCGTTTCACCCAGCCCAGATCTTTTGATGAGTGGGCATTAAATGTGGGATTGCGGGTAAGCAGACCATTAACGGATCGACTTTCTGGATATGGAATGCTCAGCTCTGGCCCCATGTATCAAGGCGATAGTACTGAACGTTTAAAACGTGGGTTCACCTTTTCAAATGTTCTGGGAGCGGGAATCCAATTTCAATTTGCCCAGCGTTTTAAGTGGGATCTGAGAGCCGTCCTGCGCCATACCTCAAATGCGGGAACGCAGATTCCCAACTCTGGACACAACAGCTTCGGCGGTGAAACCGGATTGATTTATATTTTGGATTAATGGATCACTGAAATTAAAATATATACTACCCAAATTTAAAGTTTTAGACCTATAGTTTAGCAGTTTCGGATTGGTTCAGTTTTATAATTTGTGATTTGTGATTTGTGATTTGAAATTTGGAACTTGAAACTTGGAACTTGAAACTTGGAATTTGGAAATTGAGATTTGCGATTTGTGATTTAAAACTTGGAATTTGGAGCTTGGAATTTGGAATTTGGAATTTGGAATTTGAAATTGTGATTTGCGATTTGTGATTTGCGATTTGTGAACTTGGAACTTGAAACTTGAAACTTGAAATCAAAAAGCATATCCCACTGAAAAAACCAGCGGCACCGCGACTCCAGCATTTTTGTTGAACCAGTTACCGTTGGAATAGTGAATGATCTTAATTTCGGCATTTAGGGAATTGTCTTTGCCAAAATAAGCTCCCACTCCCATAAAATCCTGATAGGTGATTTTGGGCCCGGTTTCTAGCCCATCGATGTCTTCCTTACTTAAATAGGTAGGCCCAATTACCGAATACGTACCGTACATATTAAAGCTCTCGTTGCGCCAAAAGTAAAAGTTCATCTGTGGATAGACGGAAACTCCATAGACCCAATCTCCTTCTAGGGAACTTTGGAAAGCCACCAGACTCGCGCCATAACCCAGCGTAAAAATCTTTTTGCCCTTATAAACCGTGCGCGCATAGTTGAGCGAAATCGTATTGCCCGCCTTCACGTCACCGTACCAGAACACGGGAATTCCAGCACTTCTGAAGTTTCCTATCCGTGCCTGCAACGAGAAAAGTTTGTTGGCCGCAAATCCTACTGCATCGTTGGAATACCCTATCTGGAGCGTGTGTTTTGGGAAGAATACATCACTGGTCTCGTGGTATTCCTTGGGAACAAGATTGCTCAGATTGTACTGTATTCCTGCCGTAAACTGGGTAATCGCCGGCTGGTTATTTGTATCCTGTGGTATAAATGATGCCTGTCCCGTCAGTTCCCACTCATCATTGAGCTTGTATTTAACACCTCCCACGGCAAGTAAACTAAAGTAATCGTGATCATCCACTCCCCTATTTTCTCCCAGAAAAAAACCTTTGCGGGTTACGCGCACCGGGCCAGCTTCTGCAAACAGGCTCCAGCGGTCCTGGATCCTAAAATTCCTGCTGAGCGTGAGGAACCATGCATTTACAAAGACGCTTTTACTTAGGTTGGTGCCATTTACCTTATCATATTGAAACCAGGATGCCGGTCGCATGACACCGTGCTGCAGCGCCCATTGTTCATTAAATTTATATCCCAGCAACAGCCTTCCCGAAAACGGATTTGCACTCGTGCCACCCGCGGTAAATCCATCATTCAACAACTCATTACCGAAATCATAATTGACATATCCCAAATTCACCTGTAGAAAAGTGTGTGATAAAAAGCTGTAGCCACCATCATCATCCTCATCTTCAACTTGTGCAGTGGCGGCAATGCTTATTAAAAAAACCAGTAAAAACAACCTAGCCTTCATCAATCCTGTCTATTTGTGCCGCAAGATACCTAGTTTTTTATCAGTATAAAAAGGGGGGAATCACGAAATGTAGGCTTAGTTGTTAGCGTTTTAAGTAAATTTGCGATCCAATCCATTCCATGAAAAAATATATCCTTGCCGTTGTTGTGGTTCTCGCTTTCGCGAAAGCGGACACCCTAAAAGCCCAGTCAGACCTAGAAAACGTCTTTAGTGACTTCCTGATCATCCTGGACCGCTACAACCAGCCCGCGGCAGAAGCAAGCGTCCAGCAGACCGGCGCTGGTTATTATAGCAGTGCAAAGACCTTGGGCCTGTTTGAGGTAAATGTAGGACTGGGAATCAGCGGATTGCCCTTTCCCAACAGCAAGCAGACTTTTGCCGTTGACGACTCCGAGTTTATAAACTTTGACATCAGGGACGCCTCATCAGCCGAAATTCCTACGGCCCTGGGCGGTGAAAAACGTGTTTTTTTTGATTTTATGATCAATGGTGACCAGTATGAATTCCAGGCCATAGGCGGTCTGGGGACCGACCTGTTTGCATTTCCATACCTTCAGGGACAAGTGGGATTGTGGAAGGAAACGGAACTCACGCTGAGATACGGCCCACAGATAACCATTGAAAGTTCTGATTATACGCTGTATGGAGCAGGTTTAAAGCATAATCTAAGTCAGTATTTTTTTAAGGAAAAACGCTCATTTGACATCGCGGCACTGGCCAACTTTAACCTGAGCGATCTCAATTTACGCTATCCGCCACTTGCACTCACGCCTGCTAGCGGTGAGGCGCCCATCGCGGTAATTGACGGTACCTTGATCGATTTTTATTCTGTTAACGTCGGTCTGGTCGCGAGTACCGATGTAGGCCGTTGGACTTTTTCTGGTGGTGCGATCTACACATCCAGTTGGATTGATTATCGGCTTACGGGAAATGAGGGCGACTTCCTTAATCTGTTCAACAACGTACTGCAGGTGCTTAGCGAGCGCCAGTCCAGCTACCGCATTGATGGCGGTGTTGCCTATAACTTCAATAGATGGACGGTTTCCAGCCAGGTGAGCGTCTCCCAATTTGTGAATTTCAATCTGCTGGGAACCTATCAGATATTTTGAGTGATTAATAAGTAGTTCAAAGTAGTAAGAAGGTGTTGGATTGTTCAGTATTACAGGTTTTATCGTGTGTACCGGCATCGTGGTAACCTATCCGAATTTGTGGCTATCGCCCAAATCCACCTTTCCTTGAAAAGGAAAGGAGCTGATCACAGTTTAAAGCTTGAAGCTTGAAACATGGAATTCTTGATTTGTGATTCGTGATTTGTGATTTGTGATTTTGAGTTTGGAACTTGGAACTTGGAACTTGGAACTTGGAACTTAAAAATCGTTGTATTAAAACTACTTTTGCAGCATGAGGGAAATTACCAGTCCGCACAATCCATTGATCAGAAAAATGGAACAGCTACAACGTAAAAGTCGGGCGAGAAAGTCGGAGGGCATGTTTGTAATCGAGGGCAGGCGGGAAATAACGCTCGCTGTAAAGGGCGGTTACCACCTTCCGACGATTTTGGTCTGTCCTGAACTGTTTTTTGATAAAGAGGACCACGACGTACGGCAAATAATCGATTCCTTGGAGCTGCATCCCTCTACCGAAATCATCACGGTGCCGGTCGCGGTCTATGAAAAACTTGCCTATAGAACTGGGACGGAAGGTTGTATCGCTTTCGCGGAAGCGAAACCCCAGCAGTTATCCGACCTCCAACTATCTAAAAATCCCCTGATCCTAATTGCCGAGTCGCCAGAAAAACCAGGAAATCTAGGAGCATTACTGCGCACGGCAGACGCGGCCAAGGTGGATGCGGTAATCATCGTAGATCCCACGACAGATCTCTACAATCCCAACGTGATCCGGTCCAGTGTGGGCTGCCTGTTCACCGTTCCCGTTGCTGTGGGAAGTGCGCGGGAAGTGGTTGAATTTTTAAGTGAAAAATCCATTAATCTCTATGCCGCGACGCTTCAAACAAGCGATCGTTATGACCTAAAAGATTATGCCCTGCCCACGGCAATCGCAGTGGGAACAGAAGCTACGGGATTGAGCGAGGAATTAAGAAATGCAGCCGTTGCCAACATAATAATCCCCATGAGCGGCGCGATCGACTCGATGAATGTGTCGGTGAGTGCGGCGATCCTATTGTTTGAGGCAAAAAGGCAGCGGCAGTTCAAATAAACTGCGCTATCCCTGCACCCATTGCATAAACGGTCAATAACTATCGCCCAGAGCGAGGAACTACAATACAAGTGCAACAACTATGAACGAAGAAGTTTTATTTTATATCATCATCGGGATTTTGATCTTTGACTTTGCTCTGGAGCAAGTCTTGGGATATCTCAACTATACCTGGTATGGCAAGCCAGTTCCTGCTGAGCTGAGCGATGTTTATGATGCGGTAGAATACAAGAAATCACAGGAATATAAAATGACCAATTATAGATTTGGCGTATTTTCCAGCGTGTTTTCGTTTATTGGGATCTTGCTTTTTTTGTGGTTTGACGGTTTTGAGTGGATCAATGAAATTGCCTATTCCATTACCGATCATTTTATAGGGGTTGCCCTTGTATTTTTTGGGATCATAGGAATTGCGAGTGAGATCATATCCTTGCCGTTTTCCATTTATGGGACTTTTGTGATCGAGGAGCGATTTGGTTTCAATAAGACCACGGTAAGAACCTATATAGGAGATAAAATAAAAGGATATCTCATGACGGTCATTCTAGGTGGAGGGATTCTATCGCTCATCATCTGGTGTTATTCTTGGGCTCGGGAAGATTTCTGGTGGTACGTCTGGATCCTGATCTTTGCGGTTTCCCTGCTCATGAACATGTTTTATGCAAAGCTTATCGTACCATTATTCAACAAGCAGACTCCGCTGGAAGATGGCACATTGAAAGATAAGATCAGTGAGTACGCGGTCAAGGTAGGTTTTCAACTGGATAAGATATTTGTCATAGACGGTAGCAAGAGATCTACAAAGGCCAATGCTTATTTCAGCGGATTTGGCAGCGAGAAACGCGTGACCTTATATGATACCTTAATTGAAAAACTGACCGAGGAGGAAATCGTCGCCGTACTCGCGCACGAGGTGGGACATTATAAACGCAGACATATTATCTACAACCTCGTGGCGGGAGCACTGACTACAGGTCTCACTCTATTTATTTTTTCACTGGTTGTTGACAGCGCGATGCTTGCGGGAGCACTGGGCGTGGGCGATCCATCTTTTCACATAGGACTTGTGGCGTTCGGTTTATTGTATTCTCCCATTTCTACGATCACGGGAATATTGATGAGTTTGCTTTCGCGAAAATTTGAATATGAAGCAGACCATTTTGCCAAAACTACCTACAATAAAAAACCGCTAATAAGCGGTCTTAAATCCCTGTCCAAGACCAGTCTCAGCAATCTGACTCCGCACCCTGCTTACGTGTGGTTTCATTACTCGCACCCCAGTTTATTACAACGCATGAATGCGATGAATTCTTGATGATTGCAAGGAGCGATACTAAATAAAAACTTATGGAAATGCCATTATTAGCGACTACACTTATATGACCACTTTTGAACTCCTCGTGTATTTTGATATTATATCCTTCTTGTTTTTTGGGATTACCTGTATCTTTTCCAAGCACATGGTTTCAGAATTTCTCAGGTTTGGACTCAGTAATCTACAACGCATTATAACTGGAATCTTGCAAATTGTAGCAGTAATAGGGTTGGTCGCTGGATTATACCATCATTCAGTTTTTGGCTTGATCGCCGCAGCTGGTCTATCAATCCTAATGACCTTGGGATTTGCCGTTAGGCTCAAAATAAGAGATGGAGTGTATAAATCCTCACCAGCGCTTATTTACACGGTTCTCAATGCGATAATCGCCTATAAATTTTATGTCGTTGTCTTCTAAAGAAAGGTAACAATAATGGAAAGAGCCATCAAGGTAAAGGCAGGCAGGGATTTCTTCTTATCATCACCGATACGGGCATGCATAATGATCGCGCCCGCCATGAGGATCGCAATGGCATAGGCAGATACATCAGTAAGTGGGTGATGGAATATGGAAACTAACAACAGTACCGCAAAAAGACATTTGAGAAATCCTACGAGATACATGGCAGTTTTGGGCAATCCATAGGCAGCAAATTCATCTTCCATAGTATCTGCATTACCGCCGCGCCATTCACTAGCCTTGTTCCTATTGAGCAGCCACACGTTGAGAATGCCCAAACCTATTATTAGTTTGAGAACGATGCTGACGATAGATAAAAAAGTTTCCATTTTTATTTTAAAGATAGAACTCCTTTTGCACAACTGTAATAACGAGATCATAAAACTCTTTAAATAATTACAGGTAACTGTGGTTTGTGAGGCGATTGTGAGGGATTACGCTTTCGCGAAAGCTTAAAACCTATTCAAATCCCAAGTACTTAATAAAACTTTTGTAGGAATATCTTGCGTATTTAAAAATCAGATTATATTTGTTATAATATGCCAACCTTATTTTAACCTCTAGATGATAAAGCCACTCTACCAGATTAATGAAAGTGAACGACAGTCAGCGGTTGAAAAGTACCAACTTCTCGACACCATGCCCGAGGAGAACTACGACAACATCACCTCCATAGTGGCCAGTATCTGTGATGCGCCCATTGCCCTGATCACGCTTATCGACAAGGATCGTAATTTCCTTAAATCGCGCCATGGCGTGGATCTCACGGAGTCGCCTCGGGATCTTTCCTTTTGCGGTCACGCGATCAATAGTGATGATGAACTCATGATCGTGCCTGATGCCAGGGAGGACGAGCGTTTTATAGATAATCCCATAGTGAATGACTTTAATATCGTCTTTTACGCAGGTGCAAATCTCGTAGATTCAAACGGTTATAAACTGGGGACTCTATGTGTATATGATCACAGGAGTAGAACTCTTAATAAGACGCAGACCAGCGCACTAAAGGCAATGGCAAAACAGGTGATGATGCTATTTGAACAACGCCACCAGAATTTTGTGCTCAAAGCCACCCAGGCCGAACTACAAAATAGAAATGATGAGCTCAAGGACTTTGCAGGCATAGTTTCCCACGATCTCAAGGCACCACTCTCCAACGTCATGATGATTACCGATCTATTGAGGGATACTGAAAAAAGCCTGAGCGATAAATCCAAGGAATACCTAGCGCGTTTGAAGGACAGTTCTGCAAGTATGAGTAGGTACATCGACGGGATGCTGACCTTTTATAAAAGTGAGGAACTGGTCACGGACGACTATGATGAAGTAAGCTATATAGACCTTATCGAGGATGTGATCTCGATGACGATTTTAAAGGATGACGCAACGGTCATCTATAAACCAACCCAAGAAACAACGCTCCTTACCAATCTCATAGCACTTGAACAAATCTTGATCAATCTCGTGACCAATGCGGTAAAATACAGTGACAAGGATAAAACGATTATCCAAATCTCACTGGTCACAACAAGTAAAAACTATATCTTTAAAGTGCGGGACAACGGTAGCGGTATTGCTCCCGACAAATTGGACTCCGTTTTTAAACTGTTCTACACGGCGTCAGAGCGAGACCGCAATGGAAGACAGGGAACGGGAATAGGTCTTGCGACGGTAGCAAAATTACTGGAGCACATGAACGGAAAAATAAAGGTCGAGTCCCAATTGAGCGAATGGACCGAGTTTACAGTTTCCATTCCCATTCCTACAACAGATCATAAATTAAAAGTGAAGTCTGCCTAGACCAAAGGAGATAGAATATTTTGAAGTACAAAGCTCAACAACCAATTGGTTGTTGAGCTTTTTTAATATAGTTAATGATGTTTTACCTAGTCTAGTTCACTTTAGAGCCGTCCTTGCGGTATTCTACATCCTTATTCTTTCCTTTTTGCTTGAACTCGACATCATAAAACTCACCTTTGGTAGCGCTCATTACATGCTCCACCTCGGTAATTTTTTCATCTCCAAATTCTTTTTTTATGGCATCCAGGATAGGTTGGGGTAGATTCTTTTTTTTGATGGAATTTTCCGTTTCGATCCACGTTCCATCCGCATTGAAATCTGCGCGGTATTTCTCACCATCCTTTTTAAAATGTGCTTCCCAGTAATCGTGAGCGTCCTGTTCAAAATCTGGATCATTCTCACCGGGATATTTTGCTTTGAAGGCATCTTTGACCACTTGGGGTACTTCATCCTTCTTTTCTTGGCAGCTTGCAATTGTAAATGTAAATAGCGCGATGACTATTAAAATCAAATTTTTCATGATGCGTTTTTTGTGAAGATACCAGGTTAGACAGCTCTCGACCTTTAAAAATGTATTAAAAGATTTCTGGCGCATCCTAGAATATGAATCTGTGGTGTAGAATTTTACCCGTTCCGCTTTCGCGCCTGCCGGCGAGGCAGGAAAGCGTAATCGCTACAAATGGCAGTACAAATGACATGATGTCACTCAGAATGTCATGGCATAAACCTTGACTTATGCTCACCGTAAATAAATTGAAAACTAAACTTAAAATAATTTATAATGAGTAAAATAATAGGAATAGACTTAGGTACGACTAACAGTTGTGTTTCTGTAATGGAAGGAAGCGAGCCCGTAGTTATACCTAATGCAGAAGGTAAAAGAACGACTCCATCAGTAATCGCATTTGTCGAAGGTGGTGAGATCAAAGTAGGTGACCCTGCAAAAAGACAGGCAGTAACCAATCCCACAAAAACGGTTGCTTCGATCAAACGTTTTATGGGCAACAAGTTCAGCGAGGTTACCAAAGAAGTTGCCCGCGTACCCTATGCAGTAAAAAAAGGAGATAATGATACTGCGCGTGTAGATATAGACGGTCGTTTATACACTCCACAGGAATTGAGTGCGATGATCCTTCAAAAAATGAAGAAGACCGCAGAGGATTACCTGGGTCATGAAGTAACTGGCGCTGTAATCACGGTTCCTGCATATTTCAACGATAGTCAGCGTCAGGCAACTAAGGAAGCTGGTGAGATCGCAGGACTTAAAGTAGAGCGTATTATCAATGAGCCGACTGCCGCAGCACTTGCTTACGGTATGGATAAGAAAGATACAGACCAGAAGATCGTGGTATTCGATTTTGGTGGAGGAACGCACGACGTTTCCATCCTAGAATTGGGTGACGGAGTTTTTGAAGTGCTTTCTACGGACGGTGACACACACCTAGGTGGTGATGATGTGGATGAGAAGATCATCGACTTTCTTGCTGACGAATTTAATAGCGCAGAAGGAATAGATCTACGTAAAGATCCGATGGCGTTACAACGTCTTAAAGAAGCCGCTGAAAAAGCCAAAATCGAGCTTTCTTCAAGCGCACAGACTGAGATCAACTTGCCGTACGTTACAGCAACAGCCTCAGGACCTAAGCACTTAGTAAAAACCTTGACGCGTTCTAAGTTTGAGCAATTGATTTCTGACCTTGTGAAGCGAACTATCGAGCCATGTCAGACAGCGCTTAAGGCAGCTGGACTTTCTACAGGAGATATCGATGAGATTATCTTGGTAGGTGGATCTACCCGTATTCCCGCGGTGCAGGAAGCGGTTGAAAAGTTCTTCGGTAAGAAGCCTTCTAAAGGTGTAAATCCTGATGAAGTTGTAGCAATAGGTGCTGCAATCCAAGGTGGTGTATTGACTGGTGATGTAAAAGATGTCCTTTTATTGGATGTTACTCCGCTCTCTCTAGGAATTGAGACTATGGGTGGCGTGATGACCAAGTTGATCGACTCTAACACGACGATCCCGACCAAGAAATCACAGGTCTTCTCTACCGCAGCTGATAATCAGCCGAGCGTTGAGATCCATGTATTACAGGGAGAACGTTCCATGGCAACCGATAATAAAACGATAGGTAGATTTCATTTATCCGATATTCCACCAGCTCGCAGAGGAACTCCTCAGATCGAGGTAACCTTTGATATCGATGCCAACGGAATCATCAAGGTAAGTGCTGAAGATAAAGCGACCGGTAAGAAACAGGATATACGTATCGAGGCTTCCTCTGGACTGAGTGAGGAAGAAATTGCCAAAATGAAGCAAGATGCTGAAGCAAATGCAGATGCTGATAAGAAAGCCAAAGAAACAGCTGATAAGTTGAATAGTGCCGATCAATTGATCTTTCAAACGGAGCAACAGTTAGAGGAATTTGGCGACAAATTACCAGCTGATAAAAAAGCACCAATTGAAGAGGCTTTAACCGAGTTAAAAACAGCCTACGCTTCTAAGGATATTGCACAGATCGATCCTGCTCTAGAAAAACTGAACACGGTATGGACTGCAGCAAGCGAGGAAATGTACAAAGCACAAGCTGATGCGCAAGGTGGACAACCGGGTGCTGATGCGGGAGCTGGACAAGAGCCTACCGGTGATGATACCAGCGATGTTGAAGATGTGGACTTTGAAGAAGTGAAGTAATTAGTATTAAGTATTAAGTACAAAGTATATAGTATTTAGATTTTAAAAAGGCTCTGATTAATTTCAGGGCTTTTTTTGTTTTAATAATTTGATGTGGTGCGTGGTGGGTTAGCTAAGTTACGCTTTCGCGAAAGCTATAAATCTCAATTTGGAACCTATATCTTTTCATATAAATAGGCTTGAGACTACCTTTTTGGAAAAAAATCAATGGTTTTTTTGTTTTGCACAAGAGTGAATTAAAAAGCGGAACTTCCTTATTTTTACCTCAATGCAGACGTTGATCCATTACTTTTTACATCTTGTTTTTCCGATAGGTATTGCCTTCGTTTTTTTTAAATCGGTGTGGGAAAAAGCCTATTTGATTATGCTCGCCACCATGCTGGTGGATCTGGATCACTTACTCGCTACACCTATATATGAAGCTGGTCGTTGTAGCATTAACTTTCACCCACTGCATACTTATTATGCAATAATACTTTATGTTGGACTATTGTTTTTACCTCGGTTTTACAAAATTATTGGAATCGGATTATTGTTCCACATGCTTACTGATTTTTTAGATTGTCAGATGATGTGAGGATGGTTATCCGGTTTTTTTACGAGTAAACTTATTAATATCTAGAACAACGTAGAATTAGATCTAGACGTAAATTCCTCAAGAAACTTCATTCCACGATAGCTGTTTCCTTTTTTATTGAGCCTGGGACTCCAGACGGCGATGCAGTATTTTTCTGGATGCAAGGCTATGATGCCACCTCCTACTCCACTTTTTCCAGGCAGTCCCACACGAAAAGTAAATTCGCCAGACTCATCATAAAATCCACAGGTCTGCATGATGGCGTTGATTCTATTGGCTTTGGTTATGGTTAAAATTTGCTTTCCATCGCTGTTTCTAAAGTTATCACTTGCCAAAAACAGAAAGGCGCGAGAAAGATTCTCACAGCTCATCTCTAATGAACACATGGTAAAATAGAAATCCAGGACTTCCTCTGGTTCATTTTTAATATTGTCCAAAGATTTTAAATAGTTGCAAAGTGCGATATTTCTATATCCCACGGACTCTTCGGACGCGGCAACGGACAGGTTGTACTTTACCTCATCGTGAGAACATACTGATTTAATAAAGGTCAACAATTCCTTTTTGGGATCTTCAAAGCGGCTGATCAAGATATCGCAAATGACAATAGCTCCAGAATTAATAAGTGGGTTGCGAGGAATACCATTTTCATCTTCCAGTTGCACCAGTGAGTTGTAGGGATTTCCCGATGGCTCCACGCCTACACGTTTCCAAATACTGTCTCCTTCATATTTATAGGCCAGGCTGAGCGATAAAACCTTGGCGATACTCTGTATGGAGAACAAAGTTTTAAAATCCCCTTTTCCCGCTTCCTGTCCATCAATGGACGTATAGTGAACGCCAAAATTATCCGCATTGACTTTAGCTAGCTCCGGTATATAATTAGCCACCTTGCCCTTATTTTCAAGTTCTAGGATATCGTCATAAATATCATTGATAAGAGTTTGAACGCTGTACACCATTATAGATAAAGTTGATTACCAAAAGTAAAGCTATGGGATTAGAGCTTAGATTTTCTTAGGCTTGACTTAAATTATGAAATGTTTATTGGAAAATAGGTTGCATAATTTGATACAGCTCATGTTAATTTCAATATTTAGTGACGTACTTAAAATTGTGTTAAAACAGCCTAAAAGTCTCGCTTTCGCGAAAGCGTAAATTTTACACATTAATTTAAATTTACCAGCTATAAAATTTTATGTTGAGTGATATTTAAAGCTCTATCCAAATATAATGTTCCACTTTGCTACTAATAGAAGTTACGAACAAGGTATCGGAAATTTGCTTTCTCAAAATGGCTGGAGGATAAATCTCGGTACCTATAATTTGAAAGTTATTTTGATCAACTAGAGGTGTACCACTCCGCGTCTTCGCTGCTCGTTGACCAGCTACTACTCAGGTACTTATTTTCACTAATAAATTGAATGGTATCCACAAAAGTCCTAAACGTGCGTCTGTAGGTTTTACCAGTGAGTTTTATTTTAGATTTGATTTTTAACGAATCTGCCAGTCGTTTGTAGATATTTGTAGTGTTGTAGTCATCGGTAATCGCTAGACTATCTTTTGAGATAGTGGTAAAGTCAATGTAGTGTTGTTTAAGATCACTATTTTGGAAATCAAAAGGTCTTTTAATTTTGAAGTCCCCAGTACCACCGCCTACAGATTGCATAAAATTAATGGACTCGATATTCCCATCCTCAAATATCATTATCTGATTTGTAGGCATATCTAACATTGAGTCGGTCGCGGTTTTTGCAGTCTCTTGATTATACGCATAAATCCAGATGCCATTTACATCACTTTCATCTTTGCAAGAGGTGCTACTTACCGCAATTAGTATCAACATAATGAATCGGAAGAAGATATTTTGGTTCATGCTACTAAGATAAGAAAAGAATAAGTTCTTATTAGAATTTAGATATGGTCAGGTGATTTTAGTGAAAAATATTTCACATATATCTTAAAAGATTCTTCATTAGCTCGATTTAGGCTTAGAAATAAATCAAAAGATTCTAGCTCGTGCTCAACATTAACGGCAATTTCACAAACAACATTTACAATGCTTGTAATTTACAAACGTGAAAAAAAACAGCAATTATCCATACCGCCACCGAGATATCAACTGGCTCAGCTTCAACGGCCGTGTGCTGCAGGAAGCCGCAGATGAGAGCAACCCGCTTTATGAACGGCTCAAGTTTATAGCCATCTTTTCATCCAACCTAGATGAGTTTTTTAGAGTGCGGGTTTCCCAATTGCGCCAGCTCAAAAGGGTCGAAAAAAGCATTAGAAAAAAACTGGACTTAAATCCCAATAAGTTTACCAAACAACTGCTTACTAAAATCCATGAACAACAGGAATATCTGGGTGAGATCTTCTTTGGTGGGATCGTACCTTCTTTAAAAAATCATGGAATCCAATTGCTCAACTACCATGAAGTTTCCTCACAGTTTAATGATGAAATCGCGTCCATTTACCAGAAAACCATAAAACAGCACATTAAAACGAAGCTGGTAGAGGCTTCTAAAACCAGCGATATATTTCTTGAAAACCAGCAACTTTATTTTTTGGTAACCTTTAACGACGCAAGCAAGTATGGAATAGTTAACATTCCATCAGATGCAGTGGATCGGTTTTTAATCTTGAGCAATGCTAATGAGGAGTACCAGATCGCGTTTCTAGACGACGTGGTGCGCGTTCATTTAGATGATATATTTCCTGATTTTGAGATTAAAAATGCTTACTCTATAAAACTTTCCCGCGATGCAGAGTTGTATCTGGATCAAGAAATGGATGGGGATCTTGCAGATTTAATCTACAACTCTTTATCCCAACGTCAGGAGGGACAACCTACTCGGCTTCTATATGACGAAAACCTTCCCGACGACGTGAAGAAAAATATCAGGAAAAGTTTGGGACTGGGCAAGATCGATATGGTTTCTGGTGGGCGCTACCACAATTTTGATGACTTTTTTGGCTTTCCAGATCCTACGGATAATCCTGCGCTACACGCTGTACCGCTAGTTCCCATCCAGCACAAGGAATTGGGAGCAGCAGGCGTTTCCTACTTTGATATTATCAAGGATAAGGATCAACTGGTTCATTTTCCCTATATGTCATTTGACTATGTTCAAGAATTTATAGATCAGGCCGCGACTGATGATCTCGTGGAAGAGATAAAGATATCCCTTTACCGTGTGGCCAGTGAGAGTGCACTTACCGACTCACTATTAAAAGCCTTGGAAAACGGCAAGAAAGTAACCGTATTCATAGAGGCCAAAGCCCGTTTTGATGAAGAAAACAACATCAAGTGGGGCCGCGTTTTTGAAGAGCACGGTGCCACGGTAATCTACAGCTATCCAAAAATAAAAGTCCACAGCAAGGTGCTACTGGTATTGAGAAGGGAAGAAAATAAACTGAGAAGATATGCCTATATAGGCACTGGAAACTTCAACGCAAAGACCTCAAAGATCTATTGCGACCATGGATTATTTACGGCGCACAAGAAAATCACCAAAGACCTTTTGCGCGTTTTTAAAGTCCTCCAGGGTGATCTGATCATTCCCAGGGCAAACCACCTGTTGATAAGTCCATTTACCACAAGGCGCACTTTTGAGTTTTTGATACGACGCGAAATAAAGCACGTACAGGCAGGACGCGAGGGATCAATTACAGCAAAAATGAACCAACTAGAGGACAAGGACATGATCAACCTGCTCTATGAAGCCGGTCAGGCAGGAGTTAAAATCAGGTTGATCGTGAGGGGATTCAGCAGTCTTGTACCTCAAATTCCTGCGGTGAGCGATAACATTTACATTACCTCAATTGTGGATACCCACCTAGAGCATGGACGCATCTATAAATTTCATAACAACGGCGATCCCGTTATGTATATGGGCAGCGCAGACTGGATGAGCAGGAATCTGGACCGTAGGATCGAGGTACTCACGCCCATTGAGGATGCAGGGCTTTTCAGCGAACTGGATGAAATCCTAGAGATCCAGTTGAGCGATAACGTGAAGGCACGGGTTCATGTTCCCGAGGAGAACAACCCATTTGTTGAACCTCGGGACGGTGCAGAACCTATACGATCGCAACAACGCATTTACGATTATCTTAAAATCAAGCACGGTAACTGATCCGTAGCCTACCTTTGTACCTTATGGAAAAAATGACGACCATACGTATAGGCGGCGTGCCAGAGCATTTCAACTTGCCGTGGCACTTAGCTATTGAGGATAACGCTTTCGCGAAAGCGGGAATTGACCTACAGTGGCAGGACGTACCCGAGGGAACCGGTAAGATGAGCAAATTGTTGCGGGAAGAGCGACTGGACGTATCCTGCATTCTCACGGACGGGATCGTAAAGGACATCATTGCCGGCAATCCATCGCGCATTCTACAGGTCTATGTTTCCACGCCATTGTTGTGGGGAGTCCACGCACCAGCAGCCATTGAGGCGGACAGCACCAAACAACTGGAGGACGCGACCATCGCCATAAGCCGTTACGGCAGTGGCTCCCACTTAATGAGTTACCTGCTCGCAAAACGTCATGGATGGGATACTTCAGACATTGATTTTGAACTTATAAATACGCTGGAGGGAGCGGTTAGCGCTTTAAGTGAAAATCGGGCACAATTATTTCTTTGGGAACGCTACATGACCCAGCCCATAGTGGATCGTGGTATCTTCAAGAGATTGGAGACCATCGCCACGCCCTGGCCCAGCTTTGTGATCGCGGCGACCAATTCCTGCATTGCAGAAAAAGAGGACGCGCTCGCAAAAATGCTTCATATAATAAATACTTATACCTCAGATTTTAAGCAGATTCCCTGCATAGATACCACTATTGCATCGCACTACGACCTCCAGGTGGGCGACGTACAACAATGGTTGATGCGCACAGAGTTCAGCGATGACCAGCTGTGGGAAAGCACGGTGGACAAAATTCTTGAAGAATTTATGGCCGTCGGGATCATCGATAAAAAAGTCGCTCTGAGCGATCTTATCTACAACATTCCAAAACTGGAGCGTGACGAGGAAGAATAACTTGTCTCCCACTTTCAGGATGGGGTCTGGCTTGATTTAATATCTATTCTGCAAAATTATTGGTGATTGGGATTTTATACCTATGCCTACCTTTTGTGGGATTTGAAGGGGCTTGATGGATTCCGCTTTCGCGAAAGCAAAAACAAACTAAATATTTTCTACACGCAATTACTGGCTGGAGGTAATCCTACAATCGTTTTGTTGGAATTTTAAAAACCTCAAATGATAGGATTATTTGTGTAATCGCTCAAAATCTATACGTTATAATTACAATGGGGCAAGCAATTGGGATTAAGATAAGAGTAATTTCCACTCAACCATTCCTTATGGTTAAAGTTGAACCAATTAAATCGTAAAATAAAGTTATTGCGTGATCGTAAATCTTTGAACTCCGATAGATTTGACATCAGTAAAAGGAAAACTAATAGTAACCTTAAATGTAAAATTATGAAAACTAAAAATCTGATTGCCTGTGCTTCACTTGCCGTTATTTTGGCCAGTTGTGTTTCCAAGAAAAAATACAATGAACTGGAAAACAAGTATCAAAATACCACCTCTGAGCTTCAAAAACAACGTGTAGAAAACGAAGATCTTGAAGATCGCATGGAACGAATTAACATGCGCGTAGAACGCTATAATAATAAGATCGCATCGCTACAGACCGAAAAGGACGGCATGATGGTCTCTACGGAAGATGGTAAGATGGTACTTTCTGAAAATAACAAGAAAGCCATGCGCAAAACCTTGAAGAATGTTCCCGCTGCTAGACTTGCCGGAGCATCTACTTTAAAAGACTCCCTAAATATTGCCATCGCCTATAATATTTCCAAAAAGATGGGCCGTGATGACAATGATGATAGTCTTAAAATGTCCATCGAGGATACGGTTATCATGATCAACATCGATGACGACCTACTCTTTAAGGACGGAAGTTACAAAGTCGGAAAAGATGCCGATGAAATCCTTCAAAAGATCGCCGACGTCGTAAAATCTGAACCATCTCTGGAAATCCTGGTTGAGGGACATACAGACGATCGTACCATAAAAGAAGGTGGTTATTTGATCGACAACTGGGACTTGAGTACCAGAAGAAGTGCGGAGATCGTAAGAAGGCTGGAAAATAAATTTGGTGTTTCACCAGAGCAATTGATCGTAGCGGGACGTTCAAGTTATGATCCCATAGTTGCCAATGACAGCAAAGAAAACATGGCAAAAAATAGAAGAACCCAAATTATCATTATGCCAAATCTTGATAAATTCTTTGCCATGCTCGATGAAAGCGCAACGCCCATGAAATCGTCTGATAAATAATTGACTGGATCAATTTAAGATTGCAAATCTCCCGGACTTCAATGTTCGGGAGATTTTTTTTACCCCATTTTACCCGTTTGACGGATTGATGTAAGGCTTCACAATATCCAACTATGTAATTGTATATAGTATTTTTTTCAACACTAGTTCGATCCCATTCAAATGATAGATAGCAGGTTATCGGTTTTTATCGTTATATTGTAGTGCCTAATTAACAATTCGACCCATGGGAAAATCAGCCTACCTCCTATTTGTATTATTTTTCTTGAACCTTGCGGTCTTTGCCCAAGAAGATCTTGTAGATCTTTCCATCACCTTAAAAAACAATAAGGGCGGTTTTTATACCAGTCAGTTAGTTAAACTTATTTCTAAGAACACCGGTAAGTCTTACAACAGTTCAACAGATGCTGATGGTGTTGCAACATTCAAATTGCCTGTCAACGATGTTTATACGGTAAGTATATCCAACTACTCCAGAAAACGGGAAATCATCGTTCCCAATGTTCCGGGTGGGCGTATGACCAATGTTTTTAACTATGCCCCAAACATGGTGGAAATGCACAGAAAATTTGAAATGTCAGAAACTGAAAAAACGACACTCAATAACTTTGTAAATACATTGCCAGACACTTTGCTTGTCAAATCTTCAAGGCAGGTAGCACCTTCTATAAATGAAAAGTTTTACGCAACGGTAAATCTTCATCTTAAAAACATCAAGGATGATCCGTTAACTGGTGAAGTGACCACATTTACAGGCATAAGAAGTGGTAAATCAATAAAGTCCTCGACCGATTCAAAAGGTAATCTGCTGGTCTATCTTCCCAAAGGTGATACCTATACCATCAACTTTAAGTACAATAAAACCTATGCAAAATATACCATCGATTATAGCAAAGCCTCACCTAGGATTAAATTAAGTTATAGCTACCTGGGGACTAAAGAAATTGAAAAGAGAAAAAAAGAAGAGGAACAGCGCATCGCCGCACTGGAAAAAGAATTAAAAGAAGAGGAGGCACGCTTTAAGGCAGAATGTGATCGCCTGGGACTGACTTTGGAAGAATGTAGAAAAAGAGAGATCGAATCCTTTATGTCCAGTGAAGATTCATCTGACGATAGTAAAGTTATATCAGAGGTATTGAATCGTAACAAATGGACCAATAAGCTCGTTGTATGCGATTTAACGGGAAGCATGAGTCCTTACACGGCAGAGTTATCCGTATGGTATGCCTTAAATATGTCCAGGGAGAAGGATATTCAATTTACCTTCTTCAACGATGGTGACGAGATGGATGACGATATGAAAAAGATAGGTGAAACTGGTGGTATTTATTATACGAGCTATTTGGACAGTCAGAGCTTGCTTGAGCTATGTTCAGAAGTGTCTGCGGCGGGCAGTGGTGGCGATGCCCAGGAAAACGACATGGAAGCACTCTTAATGGCGACCAGCGCAGCTACTCCATTTAAAGAATTGATACTTATAGCAGACAGCGATTCTCCCGTTCGCGATATAGAACTGCTGCAAGACTTTAAATATCCCATACATATAATCCTTTGCGGTTTTGACGGGACGGTTTATGAGGATTACCTAAATATGGCTTTAAAGACCAAAGGTAGCATCCACACCATCGAAGAAGATATAACCAAGATCGCTGCCATGTCCGAAGGTCAGACCCTAAAAATAGCCGATCGAAACTATAAAATTATGGGAGGCAGTTTTGTTCTCATTGATTAGATGATCGATTCACAAGCCCGTATTCTATATGGATCACTTTTATTTATCAATCACCTAACCATTGAAAATTTTAGTAATTCTTCCGGATTGCTAAAGGCCTTGCATGTGCAAGCAATCTTTATTGAAGAGTGAAGCTGGCGATCTTTGAATATCCCATCAACATCCCGTTAGATCTATCTTTCATGGCAACGGTATAGAACCCTTCATCACTCAGCTTTTTCCAGGATTCCCCTTGATCCCCACTCCACCATATTCCGGGAGTTCCCACTGCGAGGAGTTCCTGTCCGTCGGTATCTGGGATAAAAAGAATGTCGCTGCAATATCCTGGACCGTTTCCCTGATCCATTAATTTCCATGTTTTCCCAGCATCGGTGGTAATTGCTTTATTAAAATTATTGTTGTCCTTTTCTGACCAGTTTCCACCTATAATGACACCCCTATTTTCATCATAAAAATCCATGGCAAAAATTCCCGTCATTTCCTGTCCGGCAACGATGGGCGTTTTGTGCGCGACCCAACTCTCACCACGATCTGCGCTGTGAAAAACTCTCGCCGCTTTTCCTCCCGTAGCGATCCATACATGATCACCCACTATGGAAATATTGGAATTACTGGCGGCAAAACCTGCCTCTCCTTCTATGAACTCGGGCAAATTTGTACAGTCTATTTTTTTCCAGCTCTCTCCACCGTCGTACGTTTTGAGAATTGAGATGCATTTTTTATCGGTTTGGGAAGTAGGATCGCCCATGGCAATGCCCTCCTCATCGTCCCAAAATTTCAAACTGTCATAAAATACTCCCTCACCGTTTTCCTGATACACTTTGAGCACTTCCTCGTTATCATGGTTGATTTTATAGATAAAAGCCGGCGCGCCCGCATTCAATAGATAGGTAAAGTTTTCGGTAACGGCAATAGACCGGAATTCGAGATCGACCGTGTCGTTGAGGATAACGCCTTTTTTTATTGAATCATTTTTCATGGAGTAACTACCGTAATTGCCTTTACTTCCCGCAAAATAATAGGTACTGTCCTCAAACTGCAATGCTCGTATGCTGGTGGAATCGCTTTCTAACAGAGTTATTTCCAGATTTATATTTTCTCTGGAACTAAGGGTTTTAGCTTCTTCAGACGGATAGGATCTCGTGGTTTGTTTGCAGGATGTTAGGACTGTACAGCAAAAAATGATGTAGGCGATATATTTCTTCATGGCGCAAAAATAGCTTTTTGGAGAGTTGGATTTGGAATTTGCTTTCGCGAAAGCGGGATAAACAACACCCCTCTACATAAATTAAGTAGTTCTTATCTTGTAAACAAACTGATAATGGTATTTTTGCAGGATGCGATTTCATCATAATTTAGTACAGGCTACCGTGGATGCGCTCCACATGATTTTCAACGACGGAAAGTATGCCGACCAGGCGATACAGAAGATCCTCAAACGCGACACGCGGTGGGGCTCTCGGGATCGCGGCTTCATTGCAGAAACTACCTACGACATCGTGCGGTACAAGAGATTGTACTCTGAGATCGTGGGCACCAAGGCACCGTACAGCCCCCAGGATCTATGGAGGCTCACTTCCATCTGGATCGTGATGCGTGGTTATGACCTGCCCGCCTGGGAAGAGTATTACAACACGCCGGTGCGCCGTATCAAAGGAAAATTTGATGAGCTTTCCCGCCAGTTGATCTACAAGGAATCCATTCCTGACTGGATGGACGAGATGGCGACCGAGCAACTGGGAGCAGAGTTTTGGGGCAGGGAAATGCACGCGCTCAACAAACAGGCAGAAGTAGTATTGCGCGCAAACCACCTGCAGACAGATCTTGCCACTTTAAAGGAAAAGCTGATCGCAGAAAACATCGCCACCTCAACCGATGAAAGATTTCCAGATGCACTGGTATTGAATGAGCGTACCAATGTTTTCCAAACGGAGGCATTTAAAAATGGACTTTTTGAAGTACAGGATGCCGGTTCACAGGCCATTGCACCTTTTCTTGAGGTAGAGCCTGGGCAGCGGGTTATGGATGCCTGCGCGGGAGCTGGAGGAAAAACACTTCATCTTGCAGCCATGATGGACAACAAAGGCCAGATCATAGCCACCGACATCTATGAAAGCAAGCTCAAGGAACTAAAGCGTCGCGCGAGGCGTGCCGGTGCTCACAACATCGAGACCCGAGTGCTGGATTCAACCAAGGCCATCAAGAAACTAATAGGCAAAATGGATCGATTGTTGATCGATGCGCCCTGTAGTGGCCTGGGAGTTCTAAGGCGCAATCCAGATGCAAAATGGAAGCTCTCGGCAGACTTTGTCAAAGAAATCCAACAGACCCAGCAAGAAATACTACAATCTTACAGTCGTGTGGTAAAGGATGGTGGTAAAATGGTCTATGCAACCTGTTCCATCCTACCGTCAGAGAATGAACACCAGGTCGAGAAATTTCTCGCCTCAGAGGCCGGCAAGGATTTTAAACTGGAAGACTCAAAAAATCTCTACGCACACGTAGATGGGTACGATGGATTTTATATGGCGCGTATGGTCAAGAACGCTGGCCAAAATTAAAAGATTATGAAGAATATCCTATTTATACTTTGTGCAGTAAGTCTTAGTATAGCGCAAGTTCCATCTGATTACTACAACTCTGCTAGCGGACTTACCGGTTATGCCCTAAAAACAGAGCTCAAAAATATAATCAGTGCCAATTATAATGGACAAACCTATAACGATTTGCGCGTTTTATATGAAACCTCGGATAACGATGAGTATTATGACAATGGTAACGATGTGAATACGATTTTGGACATTTACTCTGAAAATCCCAATGGACAGGATCCCTATAACTTCAGCCGTTTTAATGTAGCCGACCGTTGCGGAAATTATAGCGGTGAGGGAGATTGCCACAATAGGGAGCATATTTTTCCACAAGGCTTTTTTAACCAGAATGAACCTATGCGCAGTGACGCTCACCACGTTATACCTACGGATGGTTTTGTAAATGGTGGTCGTAGCAATTTGCCGTTTGGAGAGGTCAATGGATCAGGCTCGGGAGTTACTACCTACCAGAATGGAAGTCGCAAAGGGCCATCAAATACGCCAGGTTTTACCGGGACGGTCTTTGAACCCATTGATGAATTTAAAGGTGATATCGCACGTATGTTGCTCTATTTTGCCACACGTTACGAGGACAATTTTAATGATAATTCCTGGGACAGTCCCAATGCCACAAATGATCCCAGGGATGGTTCCAGAAACCAATTTTATGAACAATGGTACATAGATCTACTGATAGACTGGCACTTGCAGGATCCTGTCGCACAGCGCGAGATAGATCGCAATAATGATGTTTATGATTATCAGAATAATGCAAATCCTTTTATAGACAACCCGCAATTTGTAACGATGATCTGGACATCTACCAATGCACCGTCCGGCAGTTTATTTGCTACACTTACCGATACTTATGTAGATGTAAATAGCAATGGCTTTGATGCTGGTGATGAAATAAGATATGATTATACGATAGAGAACCTAGGGAATACCGTCTTGTATAATGTAGATATAACTGTTAGAGGTGGAAACTTTGCAAACACGGTATCTACGATTAATACGTTGAATGCTGGTCAAGTGCTGAATAATCCTTTTGGCGTTTTGACTGTTGTATTGACGGATCAAGATTTCCCACCTAGTAATGGATTATGTCTATATCTCAACCAACTTACAGTGAGCGCAGATTTTAATAATGTTGGAAATAATGGTGGGGTGACTGTCATGAGCGATGACCCTAATAATGCTCAAAATGTAGATCAGAATAACGATCAACTACCCGATGATCAAAATGCTACAAGTGTCTGTGTAGGAGACTTTTCAAATATTACAGATTTATTTATAAGTGAATACATTGAAGGATCTGGAACTAATAAGGTTATAGAGATAGCAAACTTTACAGGTAGAACTATTGACTTGAACGACTATACCATCCAGCGCAATGCAAATGGTGGCTCAACGTGGTCTGGCCCAGTTGCACTCACAGGAGGAATGCTAGCAGATGGCGAAGTGTACGTTATGGCACGAGGAAACGCAGATCAAGGCATTCTCGATGAGACTGATCAATTGATAGGTAGTGGTCTGGCCTTTGATTTTAATGGGAATGATCCAGTGGGCTTATTTAAAAATGGAGTTCTTATGGATATTGTGGGAAGCTTTAATGGTGGTAGTGCAAATTTTGCTGAGAACGTTGTTTTGGTTCGCAAGGATAATGCAGTTGTTCCAAATCTCGATTTTAATCTCATGCGCGACTGGAATAGTTTTCCGCAGGATGATTATTCCCATCTGGGTGATCACGATGTAAGTACGCTTGGCATCAACACCTCTATGTTCGATACAATGACGCTCTATCCCAATCCATCCTACGACGGACGCTTTTTTGTTAAGTCTGAATTGAGCAGTGTAAACGTCCAAGTTTATGACCTGCAGGGAAGGACTGTACTTATCAGTAAGATTGAGGATTCATTTACGATTAATAAATCTGGAATGTTCATCGTCAAAATTAGTGATGGGGAAAGTTTCAAATCCTTCAAGATTATTGTTAGGTAAAAATGCCATTAGGTAATCACTCAATTATAAACCAATCGTTATGAAGTTATTGAACAAGATTAAATGGGTATTGGGTATTCTAATGATCTTTGTGATCATCATCGCTACAAACCTAATAGACAGGAGTAATTTTCAACGAGTTAGAGATGCGGCAACTACAATTTATGAAGATCGACTCGTTGCAAAGGATCTGATCTTTGATATTTCAAAAGCCATACATACCAAAGAGATCGCCGCTATCCAAGCTGACTCACTATTTTATGCCAAACAAAATAGAGCTGTTGATAATAACATTCAAGACTTAACCTTACGCTTTGCCGATACCAGATTAACAACAAGTGAAAAACAGATCTTTGATATCTTGATGGACGACCTTACCAAATTATCTGCTCAAGAGCTGAATTTTGTAAACTCTGGCTTTGAAAATACCAATGCACTTTTAAAGCAAATTCTAACAATTAACACACACTTGAACAACCTTTCTGACATTCAAATAAATGAGGGGAAAAAGCAACTTCTACTTACAAGAAAAGCAGTGAACTCGGTGGAGCTGTTTACCCAAATAGAAATTTATGTTTTGGTCTTTCTCGCAATTCTTATTCAGATCATTATATTATATAATCCTAAGGACAGTATTTAAGGTTTAAGTTAAGTCCTGAAATCATTGATTTGTTGACCAACAATTCCCTAACTGAAATTCGTGAAAATATTCCGAATAAAACGTCCCCTTGATCTGCGATCAAGGGGACATTTTTTTTAAGATCTAGTCAAATTATATTTACATGGACATATTGATCACCGCTCTAAATCTAGCTTTGTTGTCCATCATTTTTTTATAAGCTTTGGGCGCATCTTCCAGTGAGAATTCCTCGATCATGGGCAGCGCTCCCGTTCTTGCACTAAATCTTAATGTATCCTCACTATCTGGTGCTGTACCACTGGGCCAGCCTTTGAGACTTTTTCTGGCTTGTAACAGTTGTAGTGGCGACACTTTTACATCATCCCCAGCTGCTGCAATTAACAACATAGTTCCATCTATTCCCAGTCCATCGATCACGCTTGAGATCGCATCTGCATTGGGTGCGGTGGCTACGATAAGATCTGCACCGCCCAGTTCCTGTAATTTTTCGACCGCGTCCACATCGTCCGTTGCGATAAAATGGTTGGCTCCCAGTTCTTTCGCAAGTTTTTCCTTGTCAGCAGATGTAGAAATAGCTACGGTATTCATTCCCATCTTATGGGCAAATTGTATGGCGAGATGCCCCAGTCCTCCTATTCCCTGCACCGCAACTGTATCGCCAGCTCTCAATCCTGCATTGCGCATCCCGTTGAATACGGTAATTCCCGCGCATAATAAGGGTGCGGCATCGGCACTCTTCAATTCGTCCGGTACATGGGCGGCAGCTTCAAAGGGTGCTACCATATATTCTGCATAACCGCCATCGTAGGATATTCCAGATATTTTTGCACTTTCACAATTGATAAATTTTCCTCTACGGCAGGGATCGCAGGTAAAGCAATGGCCGCCATGCCACCCTATTCCTACCCGTTGTCCTACTTTGAGGCTGGTGACATCGTCCCCTATCTCTTCTATGGTGCCCACGACTTCATGGCCCGGCGTACGTGGGAAGTCATTGCCCATCGCACCTTGCTGGGTAAACATATCGCTGTGACACACGCCACAGGCTTCGATCTTGATTAAAATCTCATTGCTGGCTGGAGTAGGTTTGTCCATTTCCACCACGGTCATATCACCGCCTTTTTCTAAAAATCTTGCTGCTTTCATATATCTGTTTTTTAAGTTGTTTAAAGTTAAGGCGGGTTATCGTGTAATTGTGTTATAGCTGGGTTAAGATGTTTTTTTGGGTGTAGCTTTCGCGAAAGCGGAACTTCAAAAATCACCCTCGACCTGGAAAAATTCTAAGTAAAATAAAAAACGGCACAAGGATTGCCTATTGTTAAAGGAATGGCAACGAAGCCTTCAATAAATTGTTTAACTATGAAAAATTTAACTACAATTCTGGTTGTTTTCCTAATGGGATGGGCCACCAGTAACGCCGCGCTACCAGATGATGAGAGAAATTATCGTGGTTATGGCAACAACATAATTTTTAATGAAGGTGGGATTGAATTTGCCGTCTTTCCCGATGGTCAATTTGATTTTAACTACCTTGATAATGGGCCGCAATATAACGTTCAGTTCCATGGCCCCAATACCTTTGTATCGTTCAACACTGGATATGACTATGATCGTTTTGTACAATATGATGCTTATGGAGCTGTAGTACAGATAGAAAATACGCCCATATTTTATGATCCTTACGGTCGTGTGAATCAGATAGGGAATATCTTCATCGATTATCGCCGTGGGTTTGTGAGCCGCATAGGCAACCTGCGAGTGAATTATAGAGGAGGCGTGATCGTGAGCTACAACGGCTTTATCAATAATTATAATCCATATTATGTGTACCAGCCGTGGCACAATTATTACCTGGTACCCGCTTATAATCGTTGTGTGGTCTTTCAGAGTCCCTACCGCAGGTTTTATAATCCGGTAAGATATTCCTGGAACTATCACAATACCTACTGGAACTCGCCATCCTACTATAATGGCCGCTATGCACGAGCTAGTGAAAGAAGGACTTTTTACCGACCCAATCAAAGAGTTGCGTATAACGATTTTGAAACCGGTCGCAGGGACAACCGCGGTAGAATGGTGGCTACAAATGATATGAATAGCCGTAGATCAGAGATTGCCACTGGAAGACGTACGATCGATAGAAATGATCAAAATGTGAGATCCAGCGCGGTAAGTTCAAGATCTAATGAAAGAGCAATCAGTTCTAGTAGATCAACGGACAGCTCGGGACGTTCCAGTTCCAGAAATGCAACTGTGGGAACTAGCAACAGAAGTAATTCCGTCGCCCGTTCAAGCGATGCAAGAGCCTTACAAACAAGGCAACTCGATCGCAGCAGTCGAAGTACGGCTGGTGATAGTGCGGGAAGATCTGGTAATAATAGAGCAACTAGTTCAATCTCCCGACGTGAAACTACCAGACCCACAGCTGCAAGTTCTTCAAACCAAAGAACTGCTTCAAGTGAGAGTTCCAGATCCAGCAATAGGAATAGTACGGCAACAACTTCCAGTAGGACTGCAACCAGATCAACTGCTGTTACTGCTCGATCCACTAGTACAAGCGAGCCAGCTGCTCGATCTTCCTCTAGAAGTTCAAGATCCTCTAGGTCTTCCTCTCCTAGATAAAGAAAGGTTTATAGTAATTGTTAACCGAGTCCTACCCTATTTAGGAACTTAAAAATAAGTCCGCTGATCTCAGCGGACATTTTTAATTTATAGACCAGTCCCACATAAAAAATAGTGATCAACGTACTCTTCAAAAAAATGTTGATATAAACGTTCCAACTAAAATTCCAAAACACAAATATTCCAATTGTAGCTGCTATCAACAACATCACTTTCCAGGTGTCTGGAGTCCAAGGATTGACCTTCAGTTTATAATGGACATAAAAAACCTTTGTCGCGGTATAGGCTATAAAAGCAATACAGGTGGATATCGCAGCGCCCATGAGCCCATAAATGGGAATAAGCAATAGATTGAGCAACACGGCGACCAGTGCAAGTCCCAATCCCAACCATAAGGTTACCTTGTACAAATCTGAATTATAGAGAATGGCATTGTTACTTCCAGCGATATTTTCTGCAAATTTCACTAGACTGATCACAAATACCACGGGAATAGCTACACTAAAGGCCGCGGGCAGCAGATTATAGAACTCATAGACATTCCCCAAAATAATCACCATTAAAAATCCTGATATAATACTGAGGTTGAGCGAACTACGCTTGTAGAGTTTCTCGAGGGAAACCATATCCCTGCGGTTATAAAAACCTGCGGTAAGTGGATGGGTTATCTGGCTCATTCCTCGCGATGGAACGGCGATGACCGTGGCAATATAGACCGCAACTCCATAATAACTGATCGTATCAATGTCCAGGTATTGATTGATCATGTATTTATCAAGATCAATAAGCACCGTTCCCACAGATCCTGCAACGATCATCAAAAGTGAGTAGTCCAACACATCTCTGGTAAAGGAACTTTTTACGATTTTAAATGTAGGCCTATAGGTTTTAAATGCCAAAACCATCATGACGATCAAGCGCAACGCATAAACGAGAACCAATGCATCTATAAACTGCCGTTGTGTGATAGTTTCCAACATCACAAGAATCAACAACACCGTTGCTCCCGCTCTATAGAATACTTCTTTGATAAAATTACCACCTATGGTTTTCATCTGTACCTTTACCCAGGCATAAAATATTTCAAAATAGGCCTGTAAAATCGCGATGATCGTGATATGCCAGACATAATCTGCTACCATTGCATTTACCCTTGAAATGAGTGTTGCGATTTCCTGTTCAAAAAAGTAGATCAGTGCCACACCGGGCAGAATAATTACAAATGGCAATAGCAACATTTGGGTCAGGAATGCATCTCGATCCTCTTTAGTGCCGTAACTTGAATAAAATTTTACCAGCGTATTATGAATCCCAAATGACATGAGGGGAAACAATAAAAACGCCGTAGAAAGCACGTATCCCCATAATCCGTAATAATCATCATCCAGATATTGCGTGGCGAGCAATAGCGTGTTTGCGGCTCCCAGCAAAAAACCAACCGCTGTCATCCCAAGATTCCATGCGCTATGTTTTACAACTATTCCCACAATCTTTCAATTTCGTTGATTAACTGTTTGGTAGTTTCCCGTCGGTGGTATTTGAGAAACGTAAGTTCTTCATTTCCCGTATTTTCTTTTAGTTGGTATTTGTTAAATAGTTCCTGTAAGTATGTCTTGAGTTTATCCCGATCAGAATAGGTAAAGTAGGCTCCCGCGTTGTTATCATTTATTATTGCCTGAATATCAGATGGATCTGGACCCAAAGCCAAAATAGGTCTGCGGCTGGCTAGGTATTCAAATAGTTTTCCCGGTAAGATCGCACGGGTTTCTTCAGAGTCTATCTCAATCAACAAAAGGCATTGCGCATCCTTCATAAGATCGACCGCGTCATCGTGATCTACATAACCCATTAGTTGAAGCTTCTCACTCAATCCTACTTGTTCAATACTACGTACCACGTCATCACTCACATTTCCAGCGAGTTGAATAATGATGTGTTCATTAAATTCTGTGTTTTCATGGCACAGTTCGCTCACGACCTTCCATAAAATTTCTGGATTGCGATCTGCAAGCAATGTTCCTATGTGGGATATTTTAAATTTTCCATCGGGTTGAGATAGGTCTGTACTCACTTCCGTATCAAAACCATTGGTTATTACCACAACCTCTTTAGTTGTTTTATGATCAAATTCCTGTTGGGTGGACTTGCTCGTTACCAGTATTTTATCCGCAGCATTTAGGACTTCGTTCTCTAGTTTTAAATGTTTTTGCTTCGCACGTTTTCCCAGTTTTAAATCTTTGTGATATCCTATCGTCGTCCACGGATCCCTAAAATCTGCCATCCATTTTATGGTGGGAAACCGCTTTCTCAATTCCATTCCCGACAAGTGAATGGAATGTGGCGGCCCGCTGGTTATCAGAGTAGTTTGTGGATTTTCTGTTAAAAACCTCGAGCCGGCATTAACAACTTTTGACTTCCATCCTATCCGCGCATCTGGAATAAAAAAATTGCCGCGCAGCCATAACAAGAAGTTTTCAAGCTTGGAGGATTTTTTGCTCAAAATTCCTTTTTGTAGTGTTTTGGTACGCTTTCGCGAAAGCTTACTCGCCCAACGGCTAGGTTCATTAATTGGAACCCGGATCACACGAATGTCTTTTGGAATATCTTTTTTCAAAGAGGCATCCACAACTGGATAATCTGCATTTTCAGGAACGATCAGGGTAACATTAAAACCAAATTCTTTAAGATACTGTACAAATTTGAGCCACCGCTGCACTCCCGGACCTCCCGCTGGCGGCCAGTAATAACAGATGATAAGTATGGGATTTCTCAATCAGTTAGCATTTTGAGAATCTATATCCTGGTTGGACGTTCTAGTCTTTAAGAGAAAAAACAATCCACACAAAATGCAAATAGCCAGCAAAATATTGGAACCCAACATAATCATGGAACCCGTCTTAACCACCTCAGGCTCAAACGTAAATACTATTTCATGCGAACCAGCCGGGATATTTAATCCTCGCAGGGCATAATTGACCCTGGCGATGGGTACATCCTTGCCATCGATGGTCGCATTCCAACCGTGTGGATAATACATTTCAGAAAAAACGGCAAGTCCCGCTTGACTATTGTTGGATTTATACACCAGCCTTTGTGGGTTATAATCAGTCAGCTCAATACTGGATAAGCTATCCTTTCCTATTTTACCTAAATTGATCAGGTTTTTTTGATCTTCGGTGATAAAACCTACGGCATCGCCTTTTAAGTTTTTAAGTGATAGAAGTTCTTCGTTTTGGTCTGCAACCACGATCGCTTCATTGACGAACCAGCCATTACCCATCGCCAGCGGATTTTGTTTGGCAAGCGTTCCCTCTTTGTTTTGGTCAATAATGTAACGGGTATTGAACATGGATAAAATCTCAATGTTCTCTTGACGTATGGCCGGGTTTCCTTGTTCGTCCACTAGGTAAAAATCAACCAGATCTTGGAATCTAGCAGGTTTTGCCCCATGGTAACCACCCATTGCCTTATGGTAGGCGCTCGCCCTGGCTGAGTTGTTCGGACTACTCAGTAGATCGTAAACCCGGAAATGTCCTTCTTCCCTCAATATCGCATCGTCGGCTGGGGTTTTGGGCAGTACGTTCTCATATTCCCTTGCGGTAACAAAATCTTCTTCATTTACATAATTGAGATTGAAAGAAACGAGATCGATCAAAATCACCGCGCCGATAATTATTAAAGAAATGCTATAAGAAGTTTTCTTTTTAAGAAATAGAAAAAGTGATAAACTGATTAAACCTATAAATAGTAATGAGCGCAATGCATCAGAACGCATCAATTCCCAGCGATCCTGCCTTACCGCATCTACAAAAGCGCTTCCCAATTGTTCATCCTGCCTCAAATAGGCATCATAAGGACTGGCAAAATCAAATAAAGATCCTCCCAACAGTGCAAATAGAATCAATATACCTCCCACGATCCCACCAGAATATAGCAGTGCTCTGGATCGCTGACCGTCGGCATTGGTTTTATTAAAAAACTGGTAAAGCCCTACCACCGCAAGAATGGGAATACACAATTCTACAAGTACGAGAATAGAAGTAATAGCCCTAAATTTATTGTACAATGGAAAGTAATCCACAAAGAGTCGGGTAAGCCACTCCAGATTTTTACCGTAGGAAAGTAAAATCGCCATTACTATTACACCGACCGTCCACCACTTGAGCCTACCCTTAATCAAAAACAGGGCAAGAACCGCAAGAAAAACAACGGCCGCTCCCAGATAGGCCGGCGCTTCCACAATGGGCTGAGCACCCCAATATAATGGAATACTGCTGTCTGTGAATTCCATCGCCTGTGGTTTGGACAAGCCCAGTTTCATGATATATTCTACTGCATTGGAATCCTCAGAGGGACGCTCAGAATTTCCACCACCTGCAAATCTTGGGATGAGCATGTTCCAGCTTTCGGCAATTCCATAACTGTACTCGGTGATATAATCAAATTTGAGACCTGGTTGTGGTGTTACGCTTTCGCCCTGAGCGTTTACCGTAATCTCAGATTTCCCTCGGGTACTTTCCTTGGAATACTCGCTGGTTGCCATGAGATTTGCCGCATTTGTACCCAACGCCAGTAAAACCGCACCCGCCATTATCGCTACGGATCTAAAGAAATGCGGCACTAGCTTTTTCTTGATGGCGTCGATCAAATATGCAATACCCAATACCAAAACCGCAAGCAACAAATAATAGGTCATCTGTGGATGGTTAGCCTGTAGTTCCAGCGCCATGGCCACCGCGGTAAGCAAGAATCCCGAAATATAGCGTTTTTGAAAAACCAATATAATACCACTCAGAACCAATGGAAAGTAGGCTATCGCATGAGCTTTGGCATTATGCCCGACTCCAAGAATAATAATCAAATAGGTTGAAAATCCAAATGCGAATGCCCCAATGATCGCTATCTTCCAAGGGACACGCATTACCATCATTAATAGGTAAAAAGAAATAAGGTAGAGAAATAGATAGTCAGCCGGGCGAGGCAAAAACCGAATGGCGCGATCCAGTTGATCTATAACGTCATATTCATACCGAGCTCCCAATTGATAGGTGGGCATCCCGCCAAAAAGCGCGTCCGTCCAATATAGCTCTTCTCCCGTATCTGCTCTATAATCAATGAGCTGACGTGCATTTCCCTTATATTGAACAATATCGTTCTGGTACAGTTTTTTACCGCTAAGTACGGGATAGAAATACGCAAGTGAGGCTATAATAAAGACTGCCAAAGCAATAGCATGGGGCAGTAATTTCTTAAAATCAAAATTCATGAAAACGGTTAAAACGTATGAATGGGAAAATTAATCAATTTCCTCAAAGTCCACGTACTCACCGACTTTTTTCTTTTCCCTGAACTTATTTGTGTCTATGGAAGATGTTTTACCAGAGGTGGTAGATGATGGTTCACCCTGTTGGGGCCTGCCGCCCATTTTATCGTTAAAACTTTTCTGAACACGCTGTAGAGCTTTCATTCCCAGCCACTTCAAAATTTGCTTGCCAAAAGCCCTCCACAACAATCTTATGGAGACGTAGATGACCAGAACAATTAATAAGGTTTGTAAAAATTTCAAGATCAATAATTATTGCGGTAAAATTACTATTTGAATTGGTCTATACTCTTTAATAAATACTAAATTTGGGAACACTTATGATTATGAGAAGTTATTTAACACGCATTAGTTGCCTATTGCTCTTTATAACTGCGGCGATAACCGCACAGGCACAATATACCGAGACTATAAACACTAACAATCCAGGGCGTTCCCAAGGAGCATTCTCCGTAGGGACGGGCATTGTACAAGGTGAAGGGTCTATATTTTTCAACAATCAAAAACACACACCATTAAACTATGAACGCAATACCGGTGGTATATCATTTCAGTTGCGGGCGGGTGCTTTTTTTGAAGAACTTGAATTCTCCTATATTGGCGAGTTTGCCTCTGCATCGCAGACCAACAACAGTTCATTCGGCTCAACGGACTCAAAATTTACTAATGTATCCGAGAGTATTCTTGGCGCAAAATACTTGGTCTTTGATCCTTTGAAGGTTTTTGGTGAGAAGGGAAACAATCTCTACAGCTGGAGGGCAAACAATGTGCTGATGTGGAGGGATTTTGTTCCCGCAGTATCGGTTTATGCGGGAGCTAATCTCTTATTCACAAATCCCAACTCCTTTACACCACCTAACGATCCCTCGGTTTCTCCCAGGGTAGAATTGATTACCCAAAATAACTTCGGAAATTTTGTAGTAGTAATGAATGGGATCTATGACCGTATAGGTACCGACTTTCCCTCTTATGAATTTCTTGCAACGATAACGCGTACGGTAGGTAGAAAATGGGCAGTTTTTGGAGAATTTGAGACCCGCATTTCTGATTTTTACAGTGATGAACTCTTGCGAGGTGGAGCGACCTATTTAGTTACCAAGGACTGGCAGGTGGATGCCAGTGCCACCGGCAACTTTAAGGACACTCCCAGTATATTTCAGGTAAATGTGGGAATGTCCTATCGACTGGACTTTCACAAGGATAAAGAAGTAGAGATCGATGCAGATGGCAAAAAAATCAAGAAGAAGGACAAGAAAAATAAGATCAATCTAGAAGAAAATGAACCCGAAGAAAAAGAAGACGATGGTGGAGATGGTAACGGTGGTGGCGTATAGGTTATGATAGAAGTAAAAAAAATATCGTCCAAGAGCGATGTTAAAAAGTTCGTGCAGTTCCAAATGGAACTTTATAAAGGCAATGACTATTTTGTCCCTCCCATAATCAAGGACGAACTGAATATTTTTGATCCAGAGGTGAACCAGGTCTTTAAGAATGCCGATTGCTGGCTATTTCTTGCCTATAAAAATGGTGAAATCGTAGGTCGCGTCGCAGCACTGGTGAACTATATCGAACTGGAAGAACAAAAAAAGCTGAAAATGCGTTTTGGCTGGTTGGACATGATCGATGATATTGAGGTTACAAAAGCATTACTTGCAGAAGTTGCCAAGATCGGCAGAGAGAAGAATCTGGAATATATGGAAGGTCCGGTCGGATTTTCAAATATGGATAAGGCTGGAATGCTCATAAAGGGATTTGATGAACTGAGCACCATGATCACCTGGTACAATTTCCCTTATTATAAGGAACATCTGGAAGAGCTGGATTTTAAAAAAAGTGCCGAATGGGTAGAGTTCAAATTTGTCCCGCCCAGTCCCATTCCAGAGCGTTTTAACAAGTTTGCAGATCTCATTTCCAATCGTTACAAATTGCGAACCCTCAAGTTCAAATCCATCAAAGAGGTAGCGCCCTACGTTAATGATATGTTTGAACTTCTCAATCAAACATACTCAAAGTTAATCACTTACGTCCCCATACAACAATATCAGATAGATCTTTACAAAGAAAAATACCTGCCCTTTATAAACCCAGATTATTTGGAATGTGTAGTAGATGAGAATGGAAAGTTGGTCGCCTTTGCCATTACCATGCCTTCATTTTCAAAGGCTTTGCAAAAAGCAAAAGGCAAGTTGTTCCCATTGGGTTTCATTCATTTATTAAGAGCCAAAAAGAAGAACAATCGCGCCGCATTTTATTTGATAGGTATCCATCCAGACCTTCAGGGCAAGGGCGTGACGGCCATGATGTTCCGCAATGTCACGCGCAACTTTATGGATAAGGGCATCACGCTCTGTGAGACAAATCCAGAGCTGGAAGATAACATTGCGGTGCAGGCGTTATGGAAGGACTACGATCCCATTCTCCACAAGAGACGTCGTACCTACCGCAAGGAGTTGATCTAGAATGAAGAAAAGTATTCCTTTACTCCTATCTTTCAGTGCTTTATTGCTACAGTTGTTGCTCTATTACGTCTTGCGCTTCTGCCCAGAATTTATAGAAAAATGGTATAGCACGGGAATATATCCATACATTTCAAGCGGTTCCCGCTGGTTTACGGGATTTATACCATTTTCCATGGGAGACATAGTTTATATAGGAGCTATTTTACTAGCAATCATCTGGTTGTGGAAAAGTAGGATGGAACTTTTGAAGCTTTCGCGAAAGCGGTACACCCAACTATTTCTTTCCCTCAACATCGTGTTGTTATTCTTTCACGCAGCCTGGGGATTCAATTATTACCGCCTGCCCTTGCACAAGACCTTAAACATCGATGCCGATTATACAACTGCAGAGTTAAAGCAGGTGGTTGAAAAACTGGTTGATTCATCAAACAAATTGCACCGGCAGTTGCAGCCAGTGGACTCGATCGCCGTGGAATTCACGTCATCTCAAGAAGAAATCTTCCATAGTGCACCGTTGGGATATGACCAATTGACCAAAGAATTTCCAACACTATCCTACTCTAATTCAAGCATTAAAAAATCGTTGCTTACCGCTCCACTTTCCTATATGGGTTACAGTGGTTATTTAAATCCGTTTACGGGAGAGGCGCATACTAACGCGTGGATCAATAATTATAAAACACCGGTGCTCACGCTCCATGAGATGGCTCATCAACTGGGGTTTGCCAAGGAAAATGAAGCCAATTTCATCGCAATTCTTGCAGGCACCGCCCATCCAGATCATTTTTTCAAATACAGCGCAACTATATTTGCCCTGCGATATTGCCTCAACGATCTTTATCAACGCGATCCCGAAGCCTACCTAACAATCACCGAACAGATAAGACCAGGAATATTTGCCAATTATCAAGAGTTGAGGGATTTTTGGGTAGCATATGAAGGTGTCGTAGAAGATATTTCGCAAGCAACCTACAACAATTATCTAAAAGCAAACAACCAGCCCGGCGGTATGGAAACCTACAGTTATGTTGTGGCGTTATTGGTGAATTATTATAAGTGAGATTCCAACTTTAATAGGGTTCTTTAATAGTAGCGCAAATCGTCATCATTCCAACTGAGTTATCGCACTTCGGCAGTCCTATCCGCATAATCGGCTATCGTCATAAAGTGCATGGCATCATACAGAAAAGTGCATTAAGCCTTGATAACTTTGTCCCTAGACCGTTAATTTTGATATTTGAGATTTACTTGACACTTTGGAACTTGGAATTTTCCACATCGCGCGCATCTGTGATGCGTGTGATTATGCAAAACGTTTGTAACGCCATAAAGTTATTTATAACGTGAGCTCGACGTAAATAAGTTCATAACTAATTTTAAACCAGTACATTGCATGAATTAAATAGATAGGTAAGCTTGAATGCAGTCTAAAACGTTTTAAATTGAGATAATGTTATACAGCCTCGACTGCGCTCGACTTGACTACAGTTTAAATAATTCATAATCAAAAAGTTATATTAATTCTTAGACCGAACTCACGCTATAGTGAAAATATATCTCCTCGCTTGTATCAACCTAGAAGTGCGTTGCAAACGCAAGAAGATACACTCGCATTGCAAATGCGCGCGACTAGAAACTTTGGAATTTGGAATTTGGAACTTGGAACTTGGAACTTAAAATTATCACTCTTCCCTTTTCTTCTTGCTATAAATCCTATTTTCCTGAAATCGTGCAATAAATGCAATAACTAAAACTACGGCAACGGTAATTATGGCAAACTGATAGGAGATGATCTGATCACCACTGGCATAACTATGCAATCCCGTAAGGTAAAAGTTGACCCCAAAATAAGTCATTAACACGCTCGCAAAAGCCAGCACTGACCATAGATTAAACGTCCATCGTCCTTTGAGACCTGGAACCAATCGCAGGTGAAGTACAAAGGCGTAAATGAAAATGGTTATCAAAGCCCAAGTTTCCTTAGGATCCCAGCCCCAGTACCTGCCCCAGGATTCATTGGCCCACATTCCACCCAAAAAGTTCCCTATCGTGAGCATGATCAGACCAACCGTTAGCGCAACCTCATTGATATAGGTGAGCTCTTTTATATTGAGATCCATTTTGGATTTATTTTTCTTGGTTGAAAAAATCATCAAAATCATAGTGACCAATCCCAATATCATTCCAAGTGCAAACGGCCCGTAACTTCCCACAATGACTGCGACGTGGATCATCAACCAGTATGAATCCAGTACAGGTTGTAGATTTGCTATGGATGGATCTAACCAGTTTAACTGCGCGACCCATAAAATAATGGCAACAACAAAGGCCGTACTCGCAATCGTCATCTCACTCTTGCGTCCAAACATCAATCCAAAAGCCATGGTCGCCCAGGCTACATAAAGCAAAGACTCATAAGCATCTGACCAGGGAGCATGACCGCTCAAGTACCAGCGCACGATCAACGATGCGGTATGTACCAAAAATATCCCGACGATCACCCATTTATGGAACTGGATGGACCATCTTATTTCCTTCATGGGTCGTATAATTTCTACAATCAATAGGACAAGCATGATCACGCCGAACCATACGTACCACTTATACAAACCTTTGAAGATATCATACTTATTGTACAGGATCTCTGCCTCGATTTTATCCTCGCTGGGAATTACTTCCTTACCATATTCCCTCTGAAATTCAAACAATCCGTTGAGTGCAGTGTTGGCTCGGGTATAATCGCCATTGATATTTCCCTGTCTGAGTAAGGCAATGTATGCGGGAATAAAATCTCGCACGAAGTTTTTTTCGGCCTCGCGTTCAAAACCTGCATCCTCAAATTCTACGGGAGCGTACCAGCGGTTATTTTCCGCACCTGGTCTGGGGAAAATTTTAAAAATGGAACCACTTATCGTTTGATCCAACAATCCCATGCTGTAATTAATATCTATAAAGCCGTTCTGAAAGCTGGTTTTCACATCGGCGGCATTTGCTTCATCTAGGTAGGGACTTATTTTATAGGTACCCATCGTACTATCCTTGCGTCTAAAAAAGTCCATCCCGCGCGCATAGCTCACGCTGCGATCTACTCCTATGATATCCTTGAGGGAATCATTTTTATAATTAAGTTTTATAAATGGAATATCGAACCAAAGTTGTCCAAACTGCATCATGCTCAACAAGGTCTGTTCTGGAGTAAGCCTCACAATACTATCCCCATTGACTCGGGCTTCATAATAATCGCGTTCTGATAACCTTCTTAAAATTTCGCTCGCTAGCGTGGACATGGGCTTCATTCTCCCGTTATCCTGAACTACAATGCGGCCAAATCGTTCTGCCTGCGCTGTAGGAAACATATTTGCTACGATAATACTATCAGCAAGTTTTACAGGGATGGGAGCCAGCTTTTCTGGAGCGGGAATGATGGAGTCCATCTCGCGGTTTAAATTATCAGAATCTTGATTTGTACTTACTCCCTCCCTACTCTGTATCGCGGTGGAATGAGCGCCCGGTGCATGATTGTGACCGCTGTGATCTTCTTCTACACCGGCATTATTTTGTTTTTCGTTTTGATTTTGATTTTGCGTTTGAGCAGTCGCAATGGAAGTCGCAAACAACATCACGATCATAGCGAGTTGTTTAGCCTTGCGTTTATTCACTCTCTCGATCAATCGGCGCAACTCGCCAAAACGCGTATTGGGATCAAAAAGCAATGCTAGCAATCCTAAATAAAGCAAGTAATAACCCGCATAAGTGATCGTCTTTCCCCAGAAATCATGATTTACCGATAAATGAGTGCCCAGCTCGTCGGGATCAAAACCTGCCTGGAAAAATCGGTATCCATTCTTATCCAGGACATTGTTCATGTAAATGCGCTCTTTTTGCTGATCGTCTCCTTCTATTACCGTTACTTCACTTTCAAAAGCCGAATATCCTTTCTCCGTTCCTGGGTATTTCGTCGCTATAAAATCATCCAGTTGGATCGCAAATGGCAGTTTGCGCTCGATGGATCCGTATTTAATGTAAACTTTCAATCCATTGATTTCAACATCGGTATAATCAGAAATGATTCCCTTCCCACCGCGCATTTCGATCTTCTCACTCTTATCGCCCACTGTTATCGTGGTTAAAAGACCAAAGGCCTTTGCGGCAGTCGGTTCTGGACTTTGTATAATTCCCACCTCACCCTCAAGAATGGGATCTGGAATTACAAATTGCATACCTGCCATGGTATATAGGGAGCGCAACTGCAGCGGTTGGATGGAGTCCTGTACTACCGTTCCCTTCATCTGGTCTGCCATGCGCAGGAACTCTCCCTCGTACGGAGTCTGCAGGCGATAGCCATCCCAGTTTTCGGTAATATTGATAAGACCCTTTGTAGCCGCGACTTCTGGATCTATGTTAACGCCAAAAAGCACTCCATGGATGCTCGCCTCCTCGCCATCCTTGATCAAGTGGTCGTGACGGTTGCCACCTCCCGCTTCCACGATCTTCAAGTAGCGATCTCCCGCGCCCTCGGCGGCAGGTTTCAAACCTTCCACCGCGTCATAAATGAGGCTGTCGATGGTAACAGTTACTTCCTGATCATAGAATTTAAAGGTGTCGCTGCGCTTGTGATCGAACTGGGAAATAAGCAATCGTTCCTTTACCTCGCGCTGCATGGGTTTTCCCTGAGCATCCTCTCCTTGAATGATCACATCATAATAGGTTTCCTCACTTAAAAAACTATTCTCGGACTTTCCCTCACGTATCAACATCATTCCCTCAAAGGACACATAGCGCGTGATTCCCGCTCCTATAATTATAAGGATCCAGGAAAGATGCAGCGTGAGCGTCGCCCATTTTTTCCATTGAAAAAGTTGGTAGCGCTTGATATTGGCAATAAAACTGAACATGAGCCACAGCATCAACAGCGAGAACCACCATTCATTATAGACCCATATTTTACTCGTGGGGGTATCGTATGAATTTTCGATAAACGTCCCAGCGGCCATGCTAGCGGCAAAAACCAATAATAAAACAGACATGGTGCGGGTACCAAAAATGAGGTCAGGAATTCGCTTTTTCATAGGCAGTCTAAACTGGCGGCAAAGATACTTCACAAAAGCCGCATCACCGCCTCTTGTAGGTCGTTCCTAAGTGCGTATTTTTACGCGATGATCAGGATTTTTATCATAGGCACCGGCAATCTGGGGCTTCATTTGTGCCAGCATTTTAGTCAAGTGGAGAAGCTTGATGTGGGTTACGCTTTCGCGAAAGCTAAAACCAAAACCACTCAAAACAAGCTACGACTAGTGGGATACCTCAATAAAAATGGTGCAAGTGTGCCCGGGACCACCGCCATGCAGTACAGGGATTACCACGAGATCCCAGACTGCGACCTCATACTTATCGCCGTGCCAGACGACCGCATCAGAGAAGTGGCCGCACGTATTCCCTTGAGTGATGCGGTCATCGCACATACCAGCGGTACGGTAGCCATGGACGCTTTGCTGCCGCATGATCGCATAGGCGTTTTTTACCTCCCGCAAAGCTTTACAAAAACCAAAATTCCTGATTTTACCACCATTCCCGTGTGTCTGGAAGCCAGTGACAACAATGTGATGGAACTGTTGGAAAAAACCGCCTCGACCGTCTCGCCGCACCTAGAATACATGGACTCGACCCAGCGCAAGCAATTGCACCTGGCGGCGGTTTACATGAACAATTTTGTCAACCATTGCTACGCAAAATCCCACGAGATCCTGAGTAATGCAGGCATCGCGACAACTGCGCTGGATCACCTCATGCGGGAAACGCTGGAAAAAGCCATGGCACTTACTCCCGCGCTAGCACAGACCGGACCTGCCCAGCGCAAGGATCACGATACGATTGCTGCACACCTCAAACTATTACCAGAATCCGAACGCGAACTGTACCGTTCAATGACCCATTCCATTCAAAACAATTTACTCAAAGACAAGAAACAATGAGCTATAAGCAAAAACTAAGAAATATTACCACTTTTATACTGGATGTGGACGGCGTACTTACCGACGGTCGCATGCTTATATCAGAAAGTGGCGAGCTGCTACGTACCATGAATGCAAAGGATGGATATGCCATGAAGGCCGCGCTCAATAAGGGCTATAACGTCTGCGTCATCACTGGTGGGACCAACGAGGGCGTAAAAAGCCGACTCGTGGGACTGGGTGTTACCGATGTCTTTCTCAACGCCAGCGAAAAAATGATCCAGTTGCACGAATACGTAGCAAAACTTAATCTAAGACCTGAGGAAATTTTATATATGGGCGACGATATGCCCGATGTTCCCGCGCTGGAATATAGCGGTCTGGGCTGTTGTCCCCAAGATGCCATCCCAGAAGTTAAAGCCGTGAGCGACTACATATCTCACAAAAATGGTGGCGATGCCTGCGTGCGCGATGTGATCGAGCAAGTGCTCAAAGTGCGCGGAGACTGGAACAACGAGGATGGGAAAAAGGTCGTGAGTGGATAGTCAACGATCTAAAAAAACGCTTACCAGTTTCCTTTCTCATTTCTGCAAAATGAAATTTACATCGTCATCTTGCAGGGACATCAGTAGTAAAGCCAATAATATTTAGGAATTCGACAAATCTTTTACTTTAAGGATATTGGAAGGTATCTTAGTCCCATCGTCAGCAATAGTCGGAGAGACGAGTTCACCCTTATCCGGTGCGACAATGGTTATGTGGGAAGAAGAGTTGTCAATATTGTATTCTGACCTAAATCCTATAAGCTCTACGGTGATATTTCTTTCTTTAGATCCCTCGTTTACAAATTCCTTGATCATTTGAAGAACGTCGTGGTCTATATAAACGGTGTGCGATGCATCAATAACTAATTTGCTATCATCAGGCAGATGTGCAAATGTTTGCTTTATGGCGGCCTTGTTCAAAAACGAGACCTCCTGCGCCAATTCCATATTTACCGTACCGCTTACATTGTTCTTGTCCCACTGGAAAAAATAAGCAAGTTTTGCGTTACCTCTAAGGATAAAATATATACTCACCGCAAGTCCTATTCCGACACCTATCAACAAGTCTGTCATGACGATGGCTACCACGGTTACAGCAAAAGGTATAAATTGGAATTTTTTACTATTGCGCCACATGGTTATAAATTTTTCGGGACTTGCCAGTTTGTAACCTATGACCAGTAAAATAGCGGCTAGTGACGCTAGAGGAATTAGATTGAGTAAAAAAGGAATCGCCAGTACAGCAGTCATTAAAAATACACCGTGCGATATTGCAGCAAGTTTTGTCCTACCTCCCGCATTAACATTTGCAGAAGTTCTCACTATTACAGATGTTATCGGGATACCACCTATTAGACAACTGACCATATTCCCAACTCCCTGAGCCTTTAACTCTCTATTGGTGTCCGTGTATCTTTTCAATGGATCCATTTTATCAGCGGCTTCAATGCACAATAGGGTTTCTATACTGGCGACAGCAGCAATGGTGATTGCGACTACCCAAACATCTACATTTCCTATTTGTGAAAAATCTGGCAAACTGAATTGTCCAAAGAATTGCGTCATCGACTCAGGCACGGGCAGGTTCACAAGATGGCTTTGACTAATTTCCCAGGTTGAACCGGTAACCTTAAAAATCTCATTGATTCCGATTCCAGCTAAAACGGCAACCAATGCTCCAGGAACAGAACTCATTCTTTTTAAAAATGGAACCTTCAAAAAGGCAATCAATATCGCTAGACACACTATCACAACAACTACGGCACCAGGATGAATGTAATTGATGGCATTTGCCAACGTGGTGAAGATCTGGTGTTCACCAGCCGCATTTATAAACCAGTAATCTCCTTCATGCATTTCATCAAAACCTACTGCATGCGGTATTTGTGACAATATGATGATGATACCGATCGCTGCCAGCATTCCCTCAATAACATTGGAGGGTAGATAATTAGATAGAACTCCAGCCCTTAAAAATCCCAGTACAATCTGAATGACTCCAGCTAAAAATCCCGCCAATAAGAAAATCTCAAACGAACCCAAAGTGGCTATTGCCGCGAGAACTATGGCAGTCAAACCTGCTGCTGGACCTGAAACACTAAGTTGGGAACCACTAAGAATACCAACTACGATACCAGCGACCACTCCCGAGATAATGCCCGAAAACAAAGGTGCTCCACTCGCTAGGGCAATTCCCAAACATAATGGTAGTGCTACTAGGAAGACGACCAGTCCTGATCTGATATCAGATTTTAAGTATTTTGTGGTGAAGTTTTTCATATTTTCTTACAGAATTACAAGAATTATACGGTACATAGAAAATGCTTGGTACCATTCCTTTTTAAAAATTCGAAATTAGGCATTAAATTTTGTAAATCCATCCTAACTCAAACAGATTGACCTAACTCAATATTATTCGTGTGTTTAAACCCGTATTTAACATCGGTACCATGGCCTAATAAACCATTTCTAAACTTACTCTAGTGTGGTTCATTTAGTATAAAGCGGGATTTATAGAACAACTAACCCCAACTTGACCGCCTTTGCACATTGATTCTGATAAAATTATTAAGTAATATTTCGTTTTGTTAGATTAAATATCAAATTAATTAATCTTAAAACCTATAAATATCAACCCCTTCTGCGTTCCAGCAAGATCATCATCATTAATGAAAGCATGACCCGTTCTTTATCGTCCCCATCGATGTCCTTGATTTTTGAGACTTCAAATTCCTTCCCAAAAAAGGAGGGCTTTTTCTTCAATTCCACAACGATTTCTCCGGCGTTATTGGTAACATTATAGGTAGGATTAAAAATATAGCCGGTAAAAAAACCAACAACGGGAATTTCCCCCACCAGCCCATCAGCAAAACGCGTGAAAGCACTAGCTTCCTTGATATTATATTGTTGGTTTCCATGCTGGTCGATGATATTATACTCAGCCTTCCACATGGATTTCCAGCCCTTGCGGGCTACTTTTCCCAGCTCGTTTCCGTCGGCATTGTAGATGGAATATGCCGCGCTCCAGTCCAACCATTTGTTGGCTTTTATCGTGTAGAGCACGTTGCGCTTGCTGTCATTCTCATAGATAGTGATCGCCTCCTTGAGCTTGAACATTTTCTGACGTGCGTAGGCAACGACCTTGCCACTGGCATCCTTGGCAACGAAGTCATTGCTCAAAGTGGTGATTTTGAAAGAAAATCTTATAGGATATTGTAGGTTTTTCATAATTGAGACTGAGATTAAAATATGGCCATTTTATTTGCTACGATAATATTTAATTCTGGTTTAAAAGTAAGTTTTTATTGATAGCAAGCTTAGAATAATTCCGCTTTCGCGAAAGCTCATAATCTATATTTAACTTATCTAACTGCGATCTTAAAGCCATCCCTGTAAGTCACTTCTTAAAACTATCTGTCATTACAATTAACTAGCACCTAAAAAAACTCAGCCAGTTTTGATTTTTTATTGAATTCGAGTTCAAATTCAAGTTCAAGTTCGAGTTCGAGTTCAAGTTCAAGTTTAAGTTTAAGTTTAAGTTTAAACTATCAGTCCACAATATCCAACTTGGCAAATCGCAACAGCAGCTTTTTGAGTCCGCCGACTTCAAAATCGATCTCGGCCTTCTTCTCACCTCCTACTCCTTCCAGATTTACTACCATTCCCTGACCAAAACGCGCGTGGGAAACCTTTACTCCCGGCTTGAGATCGCCCTCAAATCCCTGCGGCGCACTTTGAGCGCTTGTTGAATCCGCAGGTCTTATTTTACGCAATTTCCTGATCTGTTCCTCGCTGGGCTTGTTCACGCTGGGCGGAGTCCCACTGCGCGGCTTTTCCTGACGCAATTTTGATTTGTCCGGTTCGTCCCAAAGATGGTCACTCAACGCACTTTTATAACGATAATCATCTGGCGGAGTCGTATATTCTAGGTATTGGTCATCTATTTCGGTAATAAAACGACTAGGCTCTGCATCGACTAGTTTTCCCCAGCGGTAACGGCTCAGTGTATAGGTAATATAGGCTTGATGCTCTGCTCGCGTCAGTGCCACATAAAAAAGGCGGCGTTCTTCCTCCAGCTCCTCGCGCGTATTCATGCTCATTGCACTGGGAAAGAGATCTTCCTCCATTCCTACAATATATAGGTAGGGAAATTCCAGTCCCTTGGATAAATGAATTGTCATTAAAGAAACCCGATCATCATCGCCCTTATCATTATCCAGATCGGTGGCGAGGGCAACATCTTCTAGAAATTCTGAAAGTGAACCGCGAGAGTCGGCAACTTCCTTTTGTCCCTCGACAAAATCCCGCATCCCGTTCAATAATTCCTCAATATTTTCTATGCGCGAGATTCCCTCTTGCGTGCCGTCCTTTTTAAGTTCAGTGAGTAATGCGCTTTTTTTAATCACATATTCCGTGAGCTCAAAAACATTCTGCTGATCGTTGAGTGCCTGGAAACTCTTGATCATCATGACAAAATTCTTAAGCTTTGTTTTTGTCCCGCTTTGAATGCTTATTTCTATGCGATCTATGTTTTCAATCACTTCAAAGATGCTGCGGTCGTACTGCTTTGCGGCAACAATTAAACGATCCATGGTTGTCGCTCCTATCCCACGCGCCGGATAATTGATGACGCGTTTAATTGCTTCCTCATCCTTGGGATTTACTACCAGTCGCAGGTAGGAAAGTACATCCTTAACTTCCTTACGTTGGTAAAAACTTAAGACCACCATAAATGCGGTAGGGAATATCTCGCTTGCGCAGCGCGTCCTCCATCGCTCTGGATTGTGCGTTTGTGCGGTACAAAATGGCAAATTTTCCATTATCCAGTTGGTGCTGCATCTTATTGTCCCAGATGGAACTTGCCACATAACGGCCTTCCTCGGCATCGCTCATCAAGCGGTGCACGATAATTTTAGGGCCATCATCGTTAGCCGTCCATACCACTTTGTCGAGTTTGGTTTTGTTATGCTCGATAATGGAATTTGCAGCTTCTACGATATTCTTGGTAGAACGGTAATTCTGTTCCAATCGGTAGGCTTTTACATCATCATAATCCCGCTGGAAGTTGAGGATGTTATTGATATTTGCTCCCCTAAAAGCATAAATGGACTGCGCATCATCTCCCACCACACAAATATTCTGGAATTTATCGGATAGCGCTTTTACGATCAAATATTGTGAATGGTTCGTATCCTGATACTCATCCACGAGAATGTACTGAAAACGGTGCTGGTATTTGGCAAGCACTTCTGGAAAGCGGTTGATGAGCTCATTGGTTTTCAACAATAAATCATCAAAGTCCATCGCGCCAGCCTTAAAACAACGCTCCACATATTCCCGATATATATTCCCAAATCGCGGTCTGCGAGCCATATTATCGGCTTCTTGAAGGTCGGCATCGGCAAAGTAGGCGCGCACGGTGATCAAGTTATTTTTCATGGAAGAGATGCGGGAAAAGATCTGTTTATACTTGTAAACATCCTTGTCCAGTCCCATTTCTTTAATAATCGCACTGACCAACCGCTGCGAGTCCTGGGAGTCATAGATCGTAAAATTGGACGGATAGCCCAGTTTATCTGCCTCCATGCGCAGCAATCGGGCAAAAACCGAGTGGAATGTTCCCATCCACAGGTTCTTGGACTCGCTCTGTCCCACGATCTCGGCGATGCGTTTTTTCATCTCTTTTGCCGCCTTGTTGGTAAAGGTGAGCGCGAGAATATTGAACGCGTCCACGCCCTGCTGCATAAGGTATGCGATGCGCAAAGTAAGTACTCTGGTCTTTCCCGATCCCGCGCCGGCAATGACGATCATGGGTCCTTCCTTCTGTAAGACGGGTTCTTTTTGTGCGTCGTTGAGTTGGGCTATAAAATCCTGCAAATCTTCTTGTTTTTCTGACCTATAAAGATACTATGTGTGAGGTGTTCGCTTTCGCGAAAGCGGAATAATTAAACAGGTTTTTTCAACAAAAAATGATTATGATTTCCCTCTATGTGATGCGAGATACTGTTAAATACATGGACGGGCAACCATTATGTCATTTTACCGTCCTACATTTAAACCCACAATAATTTCAAGGTACATTTATGTTTAGATTTCTAGTAGTTGCGATCGTTTTAGTTCCATTGTCCATCTTGTTTTTAAGTGAGCTACCTTCGCAATCAGTGGTTGCACAAGATACTTATGCATTTCTTTATTTAGTTACCATGAAACCCTTTGCAAATGAGCCAGGGAACGACAACTACCAAGTAATTTTTAATAACGGCGATAGCACGATTACACAGGCTATCCCAGCGCAAACTTGACTCCATATCTTCCATTAAGAAAAACCACCTGTTGAAGAAACGGTTTACCTTCCAGCAATCGTTTGTCATTGAGATAAATAGAGATACCTTACCTATCGGAAAGTAAGGATGGCATACTTGGATTTATAAAGGAGAATTGAGATTTTAACTGGCAACTAGAAAATGAAACAACGATCAATTAAAGGCTACGATTGTAAAAAGGCAACCTTAGATTATGGCGGCAGGTCATGGACGGCGTGGTATGCGTGGATCTACCTCTAAATGTGGGCCCTATAAATTTAAATTACCAGGACTGATCGTAAAAATGACTGACTGCCAACGATCATTTTGACTTTGAAATTAACATGTTCAAAAACAGATAGCGATCGTCGCATGAAAAGATTTGAGGAAAAATCTGAATTTGAACTACTGAGCGTGAAGTTTTAACACATTTAACCAATCCTATAGAGATCTGTCATTCAATGAGAAGATAAATTATTTAATCGAGACACTCCAGGCACCGTTCAATTGATGATTACAACCGTAGATGGAGAACTCGAATAAAAGGATATTGATTCAAATAAAAAAACTAAGTATAATTTTATTGAGATTGTGGAGGACTGAGATTGAAATGTCAAAAAACTTTAACACCACAAAACTTGCGTATCTCTTGGAGGTTTCTTTTATTAGACTATAATTTATCTTTTCATACATTTAAATGAAAAAAGTACTTTTTATTTTATGCGCGGTGGCGTGTATGTCTTTTACCTCTGAGGTTGGAGATTGTCCCAGTAATTCAACCTTTATTTCATCAACTTGCACATCAGGATGTTATTCTGCTGGAAGTATGTTATTCCCTAGAGCACTTACAAGCGAAGAGCGGGCTGACGCATCAAGGAGATTACAAAATTTTTGCGATTCACAACCTGTTGTAAAAACAATTTCAAGAGCACCTGCTTATTTGTAAATTTATGAAATACGCTACAATTTCATTCCTAGCATTGGTTGCAATGCTAGGAATTCTTGCTTTCACAAATGAGGGTCAACCATCACACGCTAACAATGATCGTGAGACCATGGCTTTTTTATATCAATATTCTTACAAAAAATTCATGGATCTTCCCGATAGGATATTGACGGACTATGTTTTGGTAACCAAGAAGGGAGATAGTAGTTATTCGCAGTTTTATAGTCAAATGAAAATTGATTCGATAGAATCATATAGAGAATTGACTGATCAGGAATATGGTAATTTTACTATTCGCAACACACCTACTCGGGTGAATATAATTAATAACAGCATATCCTTTTATGGTAGAATCGGTAAGGATTATCATACATACAAAGAGAAAATCAGCTATAAATGGAAATTATTAGACTCTACAAAATACGTCAACTCTCGTCAATGTAAATTAGCTCAAACCAAGTATGCTGGCAGAACATGGAATGCTTGGTATTCAACAGATATTCCCATTGATGTAGGACCTTATAAATTTAAAGGTTTACCCGGTGCCATTATAAGCATTTATGATGAAAAGGCAATTTTTAAATTTGATCTCATTCAAATGAAAAAAAGAGATGATCTTTTAGTCAAACCTTATCCCAGTATTTTCAAAATTTCTCGCACAGAAATTGAGAGACAAAAATTTAATACACTCCAGCAAGCCTATGAAAATTTGAGCTTTAACGAGCAAATGGCATACATGAACAAAAATAAACCTGGAGATAGTCGTTTGAGGATAGTATCACAAGATGGAGATGAGACATTGCGAACTATAGCCGTAAACCGTCCAAACAAGTATTATTTTATTGAAATAGATCACCTTGACAAAAAGTAGTCAAAGGCAAAGAATTTTGTACCTCCCGACACTCCTACTCCTAGGGGTGTCTTTTTTTGGTTTCGGCCAGTCCACAATCAGCGGTCAGGTAATCGACAGCTTGCAAAGACCTATTTCCTACGCGATCGTTACCATCTCTGCACAACAAAGTGAGAATCAAATCCTAGGTTATGCCACGACCCAAGAAAACGGCAGCTTTTTTATAAAAATTAAAGAAAAAGCCGGCGATTCCCTTTGGCTCTCCGTGCGGCACATGTCCTTTGCAAAACGGGAGTTGTTAATTACAGATCCCAGTAAAAAAATTATAATTAAGCTTAAAGATCAAGAAAACCAACTCCAAGAAATACTGGTGCAAGGCCAAAAAAAACATCGAGATACGAGGAGATACGATCTCCTACAGCGTGGAAGGCCTTAAAAAGGAAAAGGATTATACCATTGAAGAAGTCATAGACCGCATTCCCGGTGTCACCATCGCTGAAAATGGTCAGATTAAATATAAGGATAAGGCCATAAGCCACTTATACATCAATGGAGTGGATCTACTGGAAGGTCGGTACAACATCGCCACAAGAGGCATTCCCGCAGATGCAGTGGAGGATATTGAGGTCATGCAACGCCACAACCACGCCCGCATCGATATAGGAAAGACTGAAAGTGACGACGTAGCATTCAACTTAAAAATCAAGAAAGACCACAGTCTGGTTTTTGGCACGGCACGTGGCGACGTGGGTGTTCCCCTCATTACCGCTAGTGGTGAGGTTACCCCCATTTATCTCAAGGATAAAGTACAGGACATTGCCAGCGTTCGCGCCAATAATATAGGAAAATCACTGACTAATTATGGCACCAGCCTTACCAGTGGCAATAATGATATTGAAAGACTCAAGCTCTTTGACACTGACATCATCAGACCGCCGCAAATAAGTGGTAACACCATTTCCAACAAATACTGGCTCAATAATGAATCGGTTTCACTGACTAACGATGCCTTGTTCAAGACTGAGAAAGAGGTTATCTACAAAGCGTCCGTGGACTATAATTTTGAGGATAGTTCCATCAATAAGGATTACAACAGCGTATTTTTCTTTGATAATGACAGCACGGTCATCGACAGGTCGTCCTTCAATCGGTTGATCCAGTCCAGGTATCAAGCAGGTATCGTGGCAGAGGTCAATAAGAAAAAGCTTTTTTTGAAAAATAAGTTTACCTTCTTGGGAAAAGATGATGATGGACTATCCACTAATTCCCAAAATGGTTTGCAGCTCAACACAGATTATAAAAACAGCGAGCGTGGACTTAAAAACATACTGGAGCTCAAAAACAACATCGGTAAGAAACTCATTTCCAGCGGACTTATCCTGGAATATATCGATGAACAGGAACAACTTGTTGTAAATCCCGCAGTTTTTACAGAGGTCGTTTCCAGCAATAATGCATCCAACCGAACATTTCAAAACATCGACCTGCAAAAATTTAATGTGGGCGGGTATTCTAAATTGGATTTTGAACTTTTAAAAACCAAATGGTCATTACAACAAGACCTCAACTACAGCAGGGAAAATCTGCAGAGTCAGCTCTTTCAGGATGACATCATTAACTTACAGGCGTTTCCTTTCCAAAGTGATTATAGCCTCAACAGTTTTGCGGCGACCACATCATTAAGCTCAAGATACCGCTGGAAGCGCTGGTCACTTAGCCTTAACCCAGAAATTGAGTTCTTACAACTGGATCGGGAACAAAAACTTCAAAACACCGCTGAGCTGGATAATTACACTTTTTTTAAACCAAACTTAGGTCTCAACTACAGCTACAAAAATACCTGGAACGCTGGTCTTTATTTTAATAGAAAACAGAGCACATCCAGTTTTGACAACCTCTTTGAAGGACTTATTCTACGTGATTTTTCCAGCCTGTCCAGAAACCCGACCGATGTCAATGTCACCAGATCCAACCAGGGAAGCTTTTTTGTGGGCTACAATGATATTCTCAGCGGTTTTTTTGCCAAAAACAATACCTCCTACTCCACCTCATCTTCAGATTTTACATTTGCCAATACGCTGGATGAAAACGGTCTTATACAGGTGGAGGCCATACGACGCGAGAACAACGCCATTTCATTTTCAAATTCCACCACCCTGACCAGACGGTTTTTTGATTACCTCGCTACAGACTTGAGCTATACCTTCCGTAATTATAGGGCGCAGCAATTTTTCAACAACGTCCTCCAGGAAAATACCAGTAATCTACACAGCATTAATCTAGAACTGGGCTGGGACACCGCCTCCTGGTATTCCATTAAATATGAAGGTGCCGTGAATTATGGGATCTCAAAAAACAATGGGTTTAGAGCTACAAATCTATTTCAAAAACATGATCTGGAACTTGACCTGTACCTTTCTTCAAAAACCAGATGGAGTATCGCGGCAGAGTCGGCGATTTCTACATTTAGCAGCAATAATAATGTGAATCAAAACACATTGTTCAACACTTCATTCCACTATAAACCCACAAAGAAATTATTCCTGCGTGCATCCTTTGATAATATTTTTAATGAGGGATTTTTCAGCACTTCCAGTAATGGCGCCAACTTTATAAACCAGTCCAGATTCTCATTGAGACCGCGACAGTTTACCGTCGGTTTTAACTATACGTTGTAGGGTCTTTGTGTGGTTTAAGCTTTCGCGAAAGCGGAACTATTTCAAACCTCTTTTAATTAATCTAACAAATTGCCGATCTTATAGAACTCGTAACATTTGAGAGTAATCTAACAGAGTTGAACGCATACAATAGTATTTTTATGCCAAATTATAGTTCATGGCCGAAGTGTGGAGTTTCCTAGGTAGTATAAGCTGGTACTGGTATTTTATCGCATTCCTAGTAATCGTTGCTCTCTTTGATATCTTCAATAAAAAACACATTATCCTGCGCAATTTTCCCGTGGTGGGACATATTAGGTATTGGCTGGAAAGTATAGGACCGGAATTGCGCCAATATATAGTGGCAAACAATCGCGAGGAGCTTCCCTTCAACCGTATAGAGCGCGGTTGGATCTATGCCAGCGCAAAGAACGAGAACAATTATGAAGGCTTCGGGACGGATCGCGACATCTATTCCAACCAGTATTTCTTTATTAATAATGCCATGATGCCCTTCAAGGTTGAAAAAGACCATGTTACTGATAAGGAACCGTCCTTTCTACCATGTGCAAAAGTTATGGGTGCGTACCACAAACGTCGCCGCCCCTATAGACCGGCGAGTGTGATCAATATCTCGGCAATGAGTTATGGAAGTCTCTCGGCAAAGGCGATCGACGCGATGAATCATGGTGCTAAAAAAGTAAACGCCTACCACAACACGGGCGAGGGCGGACTATCTCCCTACCACAAGCGCGGTGCCGATGTGGTCTTTCATTTTGGTACGGGATATTTTGGCGTGCGAGGCGATGATGGAAACTTCTCCATGGAAAAAATGATCAAATTGGTCAACGACCATCCACAGGTAAGAGCAATCGAGGTAAAACTGTCCCAAGGTGCAAAACCTGGAAAAGGTGGTGTTTTACCAGGTTCAAAAATCACTCAGGAAATAAGTGACATACGTAACGTTCCTCTGGGAAAGGATGTACTTTCCCCTCCTACTCATTCTGCTTTTCAGGGAATTGAGGGTCTAGTGGACTTTGTGGAAGACATTGCCCAGGCAACGGGATTGCCCGTAGGTATAAAGGCCGCGATAGGAAAACTGGAACAATGGGAAGAACTGGCAGACCTCATGCATAAAACGGGTCGAGGCCCTGATTTTATTACCGTGGATGGCGGTGAGGGAGGTACTGGAGCCGCGCCGCCCAGTTTTGCAGACCATGTTTCACTACCGTGGGTCTATGGTTTTAGCCATTTATACCAAGTCTTTCAAAAAAGAAACATGACCGAGAACATCGTATTTATCGCTAGTGGAAAACTGGGTTTTCCCGCAAAGGCAGCCATGGCATTTTCCATGGGTGCAGACGTGATCAACGTGGCCCGCGAGGCGATGATCTCCATAGGCTGCATCCAGGCGCAGGCCTGCCACAACAATACCTGTCCCACGGGAATCGCCACCCAAAACAAATGGTTGCAGCGCGGTATCGTAATCCCAGAAAAGGCAGAACGCCTCGCCAGCTATTTCAACAAATTCAATAAGGAACTGCTGGAAATAACCCATGCGGCAGGCTATGAACATCCCGCGCTTTTTACCATGCAGGACGTGGATGTGAGCATAGGAGATCATAATGTGGTACAAACTCTTGAGTTTACTTATAAGTATCAAAAGACTCCAGTGCCTTTTACAAGTATGCAACATTTGAAAGACTGTTTGCATCTGGGAGGGAAATGAATTTAAAATTCAGAATTGAAGATCAAGACTTTTGAATATAGAATATAGAGAATAGAGAATAGAGAATAGAGAATAGAGAATAGAAAATAGAAAATAGAAAAGCTATCTGAAAAATTGTAAAATTACGCTCGATGGCAGATTCAATAAAAAAAATTGATAAGGGTAGGACTGACGACAAACGGTTTGACGACAGACTAAGCGAAAAAGGATTGAAAATCTTGGCAGTTTTTGACCTAGGACAAAAGACGTTGTTGCTTTGATACAGGTCTCCCTAGGGGGATTATGGGGTGGTAGTTATGGAAATATTTTGCGGAATTTGTGCTATAGGATAGACTTTTTTATAAGTTCCAACACCGCGATAACCTATCCGAATTTGTGGCTATCGCCCAAATCCACCTTTCCTTGAAAAGGAAAGGAGCGTTTGATTCTTTTAAATTAAGCTTCGCTTAATTGATGACTAATTCAACTAGGATTAATCAATTGTTTGCGGAGATTTTTTTTATTTTCCAAAATTGCAATTTGTGATTTGTGATTTGCGATTTGCGATTTGTGATTTGGAATTTGGAATTTAACTTTCCCACTCTCGATATTCAACACTTCTCATCATAAACGTTGATTAAATGCGTTATCCGTCATAACTTTGAAGATCTAATTGAATCTATTCATGGAAAACACCATCCTCCAAATATTTACCACTTTATTACCTACCATTGTAGTGGCGTTTCTGGCCTATTACTTTTTTAATTCGTTTATGAGCAACGAGGAACGCCGCCGCAGATTCATTACCGTACGGGAAACCCAGGCCAAAACCTTACCCATAAGAATGCAGGCCTACGAGCGCATGACCTTATTTCTAGAACGCATCAAGCCTGAAAATTTAATCGTCAGGGTCAAGCCTGGTAATATGTCCAAACATGATTACGAACAATTGCTCATAGGTTCCATAGAACAGGAATTTGAGCATAATATCGCTCAGCAAATCTATATTTCTGAAGAGGCATGGAATGTCGTGCGATCTGCAAAAAATGCTACGATACAGCTCATAAGACAGGTGGGAATGAGTGATAAGGCCACCACCGCAGATGGCTTGCGCCAGTCCATACTTAACCAGCGCATGGATTCCAGCTCTCCCAGTGCCACCGCACTAAGTTATATACGTGAGGAGGTCAAAAATTTATTTTAGATTTTAAAAATCTAATCGATCCTTAAAATACGCTCAATTGATTTCACTTCGTCAGGATCAAGCAGCAATAGTGCCTGCTCTACCATGGATTTTGAGTTTTCTCCTTTATACAATGACTGTAACAAATCTCGCGAATTCTTATAAAATCGCCACACGTGGTGCTGGCTTGCCTGTATTAGATCCTGATAGTTGCGCAGATTCATTATATCGAGACTTATAAGATAATCAAAAGCCGCGGTACGGGTTTGTATATTATAAGTACCGGCGGTGTACTTTCTTATTTCTGCAAGATGTGCTATGGTTTCCCTATTGGAATACGTAGGGGTACTCAGTGCCAGGGCATACCACGCGATTTCCAGGCTGGGGTTGACTTGCTTCCATGCTGCTCTCGCCTTGTTTAAAAATTCTTTCTTATCATCTGCATCGCGCCATAACAGATAAAGTGCATTTTCCCGCGTGATATAGGATTCGTCCGTTAATAAACTCTCGATCATTGCTCTGTTTTCATCATTTATTTCCCTAGTGCTCAACGCAATAAGTTGACGTATTTCTACATCTTTAGTTTTTGAGGCAGCAAGTAAAAGTTCGTACTTGCGTGGATCTGTGCGCTGGCTCAATTGCGCGATCATTTCCTTGACCAATTCCTTCTGTACTGGCTCGCGCAAAGTTTCTTTGTAGGATTGATACGCATCGTCAAAATTATCGAGCCTCCTAGCGGCAAGCTGGAAAAACGCTTCCATAAAGAGACTCTTTCTCAGTATTCGCAAGCTTTCATCCGTAGGAAATGCAGGAGTTTGCAGCCATGTTTTTGCAAATCCACTGAGATCTTTTCCACTTACCGAGCTTGCAATTTTCAAAAAATCATCGGTCGTGGCATTTTGAAATGCGTGGGATTGTAGGTAGGTGGTTACGCTTTCGCGAAAGCTGTCCTCCCCTATTTCATCCTTCAACGCATGAAGTGCCCAGGCGCCGTGCTGATAAAATGTCAGCGAACTTGCAGTGGGATCAGTCAGGGATTTTTTATTCCCAGCGTTTGACAGCTCCATAAGTGCCTCAGCCTGTTGGTACAGCAAAATCTGAAAATGGTTTTCTCCATAAAGGTGACGCTCTGCTAGCATGGAATAATAGGTCGCAAAACCTTCCTGCAGCCAGTGATCGCTGGGTGTTGCAGCAGTAACAAGATTTCCAAACCACTGGTGAGCCATCTCGTGAGCGTTCACCGTGGTGTAATTTTGATCATTTGATCCTATCTCATCTTGAAGAAATTGATCGTTATAGATCGTGATTCCCGTATTTTCCATTCCAGAATATAAAAAATCCTTGACGGGAACCTGCTTGTAGTTTTGCCAGGGATAAGCGATGCCTATTTCGTTTTCAAGAAAATTGAATATCTCGGCCGTGTTTTTATAAGTTACCATTGCATCATCCTCAAATTCGGGATAATAGTAATACTCAAGCTTAACACCACTGTCACTTATCTCGTTATAACTGGTATAGTCACCAGCTACAAAAGCTACCAAATAGCTGGACATAGGTAGATTCATCACATACTTATGGGTTGACTTGCCCGCTTTGGTTTCTAGTTTATTCAAGCTTCCATTTGCAACGACCGACAAACCCTCTGGCGCAGTAATTTCCTGTTCCCAGATCATTTTATCGTTGGTATCGTCAATGCTGGGCAGCCAGTTACTCGTGTATTTCCCCTGTCCCTGCGTCCATGCCTGTTCCCAGATGCCATTGTCATCTGCATCTATAAAATAGAGCGCTCTAGTAGGTTGGGATATAAAGCTGATCTCCAATTGATGTCTTGCCGCAGGTTCAAAATTATTTTTGATGATAAGACGTTCGCTATCATTGATAACCGAAATATCCTTCCCGTCTAATTTTACCTTAAATGAAACTAAATTTTTTGCATCAACAAAAATAGAGTCCGTAGGTTTTAATATTTCTAGATCAAAGGTTATTATTCCTTCCACAGTGGTTTGTAAAGTGTCAATTTCAAATTTTGCGCGCGCGGTCTTAAAATCTACGGTGGAAATCTGTGATGGCGAATTTTGAGCGATTAACCCAAAACCAACCAATAATAACGAAAGCGTAATCAAATTTTTCATAGCTGCGTAATTTACAAATAGCAGACCAGACGGCTACTTTTGCCCCAATTTATTTACTTGAACGATTATTAAAGGTATTTTCGTATTATAAATCAATGACTGTGTACGAGAACACCTATCCACAAAAACGTTTTAATATTACGCTAGATTTTTTGAAAAAGCATATTTCTAAAAACGAGCGCATTCTCGATCTGGGAGTTAGCAACCCGTTTACGGAGATCATGAAAAATAATGGATATAAGGTGGTAAACACTGCTGGCGAGGATCTCGATGATGATTTCTCAGCAGTTTCTAATTTTAAAGGCGAAGTCGTTACGGCGTTTGAGATATTTGAACATCTGGTTGCTCCCTATAATGTACTTAAAAATATACCCTGCGATAAGTTGTTAGTGAGTGTTCCCTTGAAGCTTTGGTTTTCAAATGCTTATCGCAACAAGAATGATATTAGGGATCAACATTATCATGAATTTGAGCCCTGGCAACTGGATTATGTTTTGGAAAAAGCGGGCTGGAGAATAAAAGATCAAATAAAATTTACAAATCCGGTTAAAAAGTTTGGATTGCGTCCCTTACTGAGAAAATTTACCGATCGGTATTATTTGGTGTATTGTGAACGCGCAAAAAATTGATTTAATCCCATGAAAGTCGCTGTCATCATTCCCGCACACAATGAGGAGGAACATATAAAATTTACGCTCGATAGTTTACTGGCGCAAACCCATCTTCCTGAATCGATAATCGTCGTAGATGATAATAGTACTGATAAAACAGCTGAAATTGTTAACTCCTATGATTCTGAGATTATACAATTAGTAAAATCCGCATCACAAGCAGAGAATGTTCCTGGAGCCAAGGTGATTCGGGCGTTCAACAAAGGACTTTCCAAATATTGACGTGGATGACTTTGATGTGATCTGTAAGTTTGACGCAGATCTTATTTTTCCTTTTGATTATTTAGAAGAGATCGTTTCCCGCTTTCGCGCCTGCCTGCCCGGCAGGCAGGAAAGCGGGAACATAGGAATGGTCGCTGGACATTGCACAGTTCTAAAAAACAATCAATGGATTATTGAAAACCAGAATAATCCAGATCATATAAGAGGTGCCCTAAAAGCTTACCGCACTGACTGCTTTAAACAAATAGGCGGACTCAAAGAAAGTATAGGCTGGGACACGGTGGATGAAATGCTGGCTAGATTCTACGGCTGGGAAGTGGTGACTATTCCAAATTTGCACGTAAAACACCTTAAACCTACTGGTGCTGCCTATCACTCACGATCAAAAATGTTGCAAGGCGAGGCTTTGTTCAAAATGCGATACGGCTGGATTCTTACCGTGATCACCGCTGCAAAAATGGCTCTGAACAAGCGATCTTTCTCGATTTTCAAGGATTATATTAAAGGATATCAATTGGCTTCAAGAAATTCTACAACTCCGATCGTAACTGTGGAACAAGGAAAGTTTATTAGAGATTATCGTTGGAAAGGGATTAGAGCGAAATTGAAAATTTAAATGTTAGATGTTAGATGTTAGATGTTAGATGTTAGATGTTAGATGTTAGATGTTAGATGTTAGATGTTAGATGTTAGATGTTAGATGTTAGATGTTAGATGTTAGATGTTAGATGTTAGATGTTAGATGTTAGATGTTAGAAAATGTGTTTTTTGAACTGGAACACCACGGTGCAGTCAACATGATATGAATGTTTTATCAACAGAAAAATTAGCTAATTCACAAACTCAAAAACTTAAAAACTCATCAACTCACCAACTCACAAACTCACAAACTCAAATCACAACTCACAAACTCACAAACTACAGATTAAAAGATGCTCCCAGACTGAAGTTAAATTGATTGTACAACTGCTCCGCTGGATTAAGATCTTCTGTTTTATATTTTGAAAATGGAAAAGCAACTTCTGTGAAAACGCCAAAACCATCAGTGAAAAAATAACGGGATCCTACGTGACCTCCGAAGTTTTTTGTACTGAACGATAAGCCTGGATAGACATCAAAATTGTCTGAAATATTGATCACATTGCCCAGATTTGCATTAAGACGCAATCTAAGTGCAGAGCGTTGATCAAAGTTGGCGCCGTCCGTAGAATCACTCAGACCCATCGCATAATTTCCAACCAGTCCTACGGAAAGGTTTTGTCCCAGACCATAATCATAACTAAACTGGATTCCTGTTGCTCCGTCCTGAAAGTCTGCACCTATCTGTAATTTTTGATCGCCTTTTCCAGTATAAGCCTGTGCAGAGGCAAGCGAGCTTGCAAATAATAAAAAGAGTAGTATTCCATTTTTCATAATCGATAGTGTTTAATTAGATTTCAAATATATTATAAATTATTAGTGACTCGCTATTAACCACGTCATTCACAAATCACTCAAACTGGAGCATAAAAGCAGGTTTCCCCTACTTCTTGAGTACCTCATCAATAGGATTTCCCGTAGCTGCATTAGGAAAACTAATGCCCAGCAAACTGGAGATGGTCGGTGCGATATCGATGATCTCGGTACGCTTATAGGTACTTCCCTTATTGATCCCATAACCATAGAACAATAATGGGACGTGTGTGTCATAGCTTTGGGCGCTGCCGTGTGTACTTCCCTTACTTCCATAGCTTATAACGGCAGGCTCAAGGGTGTAGATCACGTCCCCACTGCGTTTAGAGTGAAATCCATTTTGAACCAACCTTCCTACGCCTGTGGAAAAGGTGGTAGTTAACATTGCGTTTCTCGTGAAGGATTTATCTATTTTGGCAATATCTACCAATCTTGCTGCAATGAAGTTTTGCAGTTCAACTTCATCTATATTCAATCGGGCGGTCTCTCGATGGTCAAAGAATATTTGATCATTTGAGACGTCCTCGATAAGCTTGGTTGAATTGAAGGTTGAGTCCAATATTTTAACCAATTCCTTCTCAAATTCACGGGTATTAAAATAGCCCGCATTCATTCCCTGATCCTTTAAAAATGCAGGATTATGAACGGCTCCATGATCTGCGGTGAGGAAGATCGTATAATTTCCATTTCCCACCTGTTTGTCCAGTTCTTTGAACAATCGCTCTAGATCTTTGTCCAGACGCAAATAGGTATCCTCGATCTCAACGCTGTTCACTCCATATTGATGTCCTATATAATCTGTGCTTGAAAAACTGACCGCCAGAAAATCAGTGATCCCATCTTTACCCAGCTCCTCTTTTTTCAAAGCCTCAATAGCAAAATCTGCTACGATGCTGTTACCGTAAGGTGTTGATTTTAAAAGATTGTATCCACCATTTTCACCAGCAAGCTTCTTTAGATCGTAGGGGAAAATGGCATCTTCAACTCCGCGTGGGGAGCGCTCATAGTTATTGAGATCTGATCCACTTGCCGTATAGGTATTTATGGGATATAATGTGTTCCACTCTTTCATATAGGACGCAACTTTTCCCGATTTGTTGAAATCTGAGACCCAGCTGGGCAATTCATTCATATAGAAGGTACTGGAAATAAATACACCTTCATCTTCTCCCCTGAACCAGTAAGCGGCGTCTGCGGCATGACCTGCGGGAAGTATTGCACCACGATCCTTTAAGGAAATACCTATCACTTTAGACCTTCCCTGCGTGTGAATTTCCAGCTCATCAGTCACCGTGGATGACAGCATGTTGCGCGGTGACATTTTCTCGTCGGCAGAGTCCGTTCCCACTGGATCAACGTCGGCATCATCTGCATTGTAGATTGTAATTCTTGTCGTTTTATCGTACCAGTTGTTTCCTATGATCCCATTATTCATGGGCGAGGTTCCCGTATAAATAGAAGCGTGACCCGGTGCGGTATAGGTAGGAACATAGTCATAATGATTGTTCTTTGCGTTGAAGCCGTCGTTCATCAACCTCTTGAAGCCACCTTCTCCATACCTGCTATAAAACCGCGTCAGATAGTCATAGCGCATTTGATCAACGACTATTCCCACCACAAGCTTGGGAGCTGGATAATTTTCTGGATATTTATTTGTGAGGTGGGTAGTTTTTGTGGTGTCCCGCTTTCGCGAAAGCGGAAATGCCACAGAAATAGTGGAACAAGCAAGCAAAATGACCAATAAAAATTTCATGGGCGCAGTTTTTCTACGAAAATAACCATTCATATTGTGCAGAAGTTTAAGAAAGCATTAAATCGTGCAGTATATTTTTTACATATTTTTACGATCGATGCGATTTATCAAACATATAGGTCTTTATATGATCATGCTGGGAGGTGTGTTCAGGCGACCAACAAAAGCTTTTGTACTTAAAGAACTCATTCTCAAAGAAATAGATGATCTAATCATACGCTCGTTGGGAGTTACTGGTTTTATATCGTTATTTATGGGAGCGGTAGTTGCCCTACAGACTGCGCTCAATCTAGATAATCCTCTGATCCCAAAATCATTAATAGGTTTTGCAACCCGACAGTCCATCATTCTTGAGTTCGCTCCTACTTTTATTTCCATCATCATGGCGGGAAAAGTGGGGTCTTATATAACTTCAAGTATAGGTTCCATGAGGGTTACAGAGCAGATAGATGCACTTGAGGTCATGGGGATAAACCCGCTCAACTACTTGATTTTTCCCAAGATCATAGCCTTACTTTTTTATCCATTTTTGATTGCCATCATCATGTTTGTGGGAATCATAGGTGGATATCTTGCAAGCGTTTACGGTAATCTGGTCAGTGCAGAGCAGTTTATCATAGGACTGACCGATGGTTTTATTCCCTATCAGATTGCCTATGCATTTATAAAAACCATGATTTTTGGCCTTATCCTGGCCACCATACCCAGTTATCATGGATATTACATGAAGGGTGGCGCACTGGAAGTGGGTAAAGCGAGTACGACCAGTTTTGTATGGACTTGTGTTGCAATTATCCTTGCAAATTATATTCTAACCCAATTACTCTTAAGCTAATGATAGAAGTACATGACTTAAAGAAGGGTTTTAACGGTGAAGAGGTTCTTAAAGGCATCACCGCAACGTTCCAAAAAGGAAAGACTAACATGATCATCGGCGCCAGTGGATCGGGAAAGTCGGTTTTTTTAAAGAATATGTTGGGCCTGTTCCTGCCAGATAGCGGTAACATTCTCTATGATGGCGAGGCTCTCAACGACATGGATGATGATGAGAAAGGATTGTTGCGCAAGGAAATGGGAATGCTTTTCCAGCACAGTGCATTATTTGACTCCATGACCGTAGAGGAAAATGTGATGTTTCCATTGCGCATGTTTACTAAAATGCGGCGTAGGGAACGACAGGAAAAAGCTCATGAAATACTGGAACTTGTAAATCTAACCGGTCTGGATAAAAAAATGCCCAGTGAGATCTCGGGCGGTCAGCAAAAACGGGTGGCACTTGCAAGGGCTGTTGTCAATAATCCTCGATTTTTATTTTGTGATGAGCCCAACTCGGGACTGGATCCCAAAACTGCAACGGTTATCGATAACCTTATTCAAAAAATTACCCACGAGCGCAATATTACTACCGTAATCATCTCTCACGATATGAATTCTGTGATGGAGATAGGTGAAACTATTGTATTTCTAAAAGACGGTCTTCTGGCCTGGGAAGGCGACAATACAAAAATTTTCAAAACAGAGAATGAAGCCGTGACCGATTTTGTTTACAGTTCAGAGTTGTTCAAAAAAGTAAGGATTGCCCAGAACAAGGGATTATAGATAGTGCCTATTTCCCGTTCCGATTCAATCACATAGTTTCTTGAACCATTTAATTTTATTTACTTCCGTCCCGCTTCTTGGGCTGTATCTTTTGAATGAGTGAGTCCGAGGCAGGAGCCATGGCTTTTTTCTTCTCCTTGATATCCACTTTGTTTGTATTCATACGGTACTTCAACCAGTTCTGCATCTTTTTGGTCAGCTCGATCTTAGATTCTTTTGCAAGAGTCGTATCCTTAAATGCAACGGTATAGGTTTGGATAGTATCATACTCCATAGAAATAAAATCACGGGTAATCGCCGGCGCATAGGACAACTCGGCAAGTTCTGGAAAGATGAGTATGGCTTCTTCACTTATTATTTCGAGCTGTTGGGATCGCATGCCAAGTCGGTTTAATTCGCTTTCGAGAGCAAAAATGCGATCGTCCTTATCCTGGATCATCCTGATATCGTTGATCCTTTCTTCCTGAAGTTTCTCAAAATCATCATTATTCTGGGCAAGGATGGTACGACTGCCCTGATAGAACTTGATTTTTGAATTTATAAATTTCTCGCGGTTGTTGAATTTGCGCTCCCAGTCGTTGATCAGTTCTTGGGGAACCTCTGCGCCCATGAGTATGACATCCAGCTGGTTTTGTTCTGGATTCCATTCCACCGTTGATCTGGTTCCTTCATGCAGGATCACTTCTTTTTCAAATTTTGCTACCTCCACCTTGAACTGTTCTTCCTGGATCAATTTTACAAAGAACCAGATAGAAGGCGCAAGTACTATAAAACCCAATAACCCTGCGATGCGGGAGACACGTTTGCGCTTGGCCGAATTTGCATATTTGATCATCGGGAATTTCAAGAACTTACAGACCAAGAATGTCGATAGTGCAATAAAGACGGCATTGATAAAAAATAGATACATCGCCCCTGCAAAAACGGGCAGTTTACCAGTTGCTATTCCATAGCCGGCGGTACATAAAGGCGGCATTAAGGCCGTGGCAATTGCCACACCGGCAATGGCATTTGAAATGGTACCTTTTTTTGCTTTGGCTACAATAAGCGCCAGACCACCAAAAATCGCTACGAGAACGTCGAGAATATTGGGTTCCGTTCTTGCGGCAAGTTCAGAATTTATTTCTTTGATCGGAGTAATTAAAAAGTATAAAGATGCGGTTGCTAGAGATAACCCTACCATAACTCCCAGATTGATTAATGATCTACGCATCATTTTATCATCGTTGATCGCCGTCCCCAGTCCCATTCCTACAATCGGGCCCATGAGCGGAGATATTAACATCGCACCGATGACCACCGCGGTGCTGTTAGCATTAAGTCCTACCGAAGCCACCATAATGGAAAAGATAAGAATCCACGCATTATGCCCCTGAAAGGAAATATCCTTGCGCACCGACTCTATCGTCTCGTTGCGATCGCTATCTTTTCTTATGTCGAGAAGCTCTGAAAGAAATGCTTTTATATTGTCCCAGATTCCATAGATTTTTTCTTGGTTGAGCTCTAGCTTTCCCTCATTGTCTATGGATTCCTTACTTCCGCTTTTATCAGTGGTGGGTTGATTAGTTTCCATTATCCTATATTTTGGCCATATTTTTCCATGGCATGGTTGCGCAACTCCTTGATTGCCTGTTCGTTTTTCTTGGGAAGGATGACAAGGATATCGTCCTGCTCTACAATTATAAGGTCATTTATCCCCATGAGCACCACTTTTTTACCACTTGGGGTACTTATGATATTTCCCGTGGATTCCACATCCAGCACATCGGCCTGTATGGCGACATTGCCATTGCCTGTTGACAGCTCGTTATATAAAGAGCCCCAGGTTCCCAGGTCGTTCCAGGAAAACTGGGCAGGGATCACATAGACCTGATCACTGGATTCCATGATTGCATAGTCCACTGAGATATTTTCGGCGGTTTTATAGTTTACTTCCAGCCATTCTTTTTCAAGATCTGTGTTCAATACCGGTAAGCTTGTAGTGAATAAGATGGATAGTTGGGGTTGCGCTTTCGCGAAAGCGGACACCACACCATCCACACTCCATATAAAAATACCTGCATTCCAGAGAAAATTGCCCGCGGCCACAAATTGCTCAGCAGTCTCCAGATCTGGCTTTTCACGGAATTGATGGACCTGTTTTACCCCATTGCCACCTCGATCATGCTCTATGTAACCATAGCCCGTATTGGGACTCGTGGGCGGTATTCCCAAGGTCATCAGCGCATCAGTGTTTTTTTCACAGAACGTAAATGCGTCGATCACATTTTTCTGGAAGAGGTCGTCCTCCTTAATGTAATGGTCGCTGGGAGCGACGATCATGATGCCATCTGGATTAAGTTTTTGGATTTTGAGCGCTGCCAGTAAGATACAGGGTGCGGTATTGCGCATGGCGGGCTCTGCGACGATTTGGTCATTATTAATCTGTGGCAACTGCTCTTGTACCAGATCTACGTAATCAGTATTTGTAAGAACAAGGATGTTTTCAGTAGGAATGAACTGTTGCAACCGGTCAAAGGTCATTTGAAGCAGCGATCTTCCTATTCCCAGCATATCGTGGAACTGCTTGGGAAAACTCTGTTTGCTTACCGGCCAAAACCTCGACCCCACTCCACCAGCCATGATGACCGCATATCTATTGTTCTTCATACATTTTTCAAAAATTGCACCTGTGCATTTGGCTGGAAAACATAGGTTTTTCCCGTGTCCAGTTCTAGGCACTCGTATCGCTTTCTTAGTTTTTTACCCTTTTTATAATTACGGCCATTTCCTGCTTGAAAGATACTTCCCTGTTCCAACTCAAATATATAGCTTTTATCACTTTGGGTGTCGTAGGATTTTAGGGCTATGGAAAGTGCCGCGTCCGTATCGCTACTGGCTTTGGGATTTTTAAAATGTCGTGCCAGGACCGGCAACAAATCACTCGGAAAAATATCTGGTCTCAAAAACGGCAACATAAGATGCTGAAACGTGTGCTTCCATTCAATCCCATGGGGTTTAATTGCCCTGCCATATTTTTTAAATGCCAGTAAATGTGCTATTTCATGAACAAGCGTTACGAGAAAACGGTATTTATTGAGATTGGCATTTACCGTAATCGTATGAGAACCATCACTATTCTTGCGATAATCTCCATGTCTGGTCTTGCGCTCGTTGACAATCTTGAGCTTTATTTTATAGAGCTTGATAAGCTCGGTAAGTGGCTTCACGGTCAGTTGGGGAAGGTATTTATCTAGGACGGCCATATTGCAGGGAGTACTTTCTATTTACTTTTTTCAACTCCACGTTCCAACCAGTCTGCATACTCCCCTACATCTGGCGTGTAGCCGACGGGATCAACAAGATCATTCCCCTCTGTGTCCAGGATCGCGTAGTACGGTTGTGCGTTTACCTGATATTTTGTGATCTGAAGATCGCTCCATTTATTGCCCACCGTTCTTATTTTTTTACCCGTTTGAGGTGAGGTGTATTGATCTTCTTTCTCGAGAATCTTACGTTCATCCACATAGAGAGAAATGAGGACAAAATCATTTTTGAGCATATTTATAACATCTGGCTCGCCCCACACGCGCTCTTCCATCTTGCGACAGTTGACACATGCCCAGCCGGTAAAATCCAATAAGACAGGTTTGTTTACTTCTTTTGCATAAGCCATACCTGTTTCATAATCGTGGAATGCAACAATATCATGAACGGCAAGATGTGCACCTGCCGGCAGTTCTTCCCGCATTTCAGTCTTGGAATAGCCTACTCCATAGATAGACTCGGCATAGGTAAGTGGCGGCGGGAAACCACTAATGATCTTCAATGGTGCTCCCCAAAGTCCAGGAAGGAGGTACAAAGTAAAGAATAGAGATGCAAGGCCCAGCAGCATTCTCCCTACCGATATATTTGAGTCTGGCCCATCGTGAGGCAATTTTATCTTTCCAAATAAGTATAAACTCATCGCGCCAAAAACCGCGATCCAGATGGCAAGAAAAACTTCCCGAGTCAAGAATCCCGCCTGTACGACAAGATCTGCATTAGATAGAAATTTAAATGCAAATGCAAGTTCAAGAAAACCTAAAAAGACCTTCACCGTATTGAGCCACCCACCAGATTTGGGAAGTCTATCCATCCAGCTGGGAAACACGGCAAAGAGTGCAAATGGTATTCCCAGACCCAGACCAAATCCAGCCATCCCGACCGTAAGCGCAGTTGCGCCACCATCGGTTGATAAAACGCTTCCCAGTACTGCGCCTATAACAGGTCCCGTGCAGGAAAAGGAAACTAGAACCAGCGTAAGTGCCATGAAGAAAATCCCAATAAGACCTCCCACATTAGAAGCCTTATCTACCTTATTAATCAATGAATTGGGCATGGTGATCTCAAAAGCTCCAAAGAAACTAATGGCAAATACCACAAAGATCACAAAGAAAAATATATTCAGATACGGATTAGTACTGAACTCGTTAAACACGTCAGGAGAAATGGATTGGAAAATATGGAAGGGTAAACTGCACGCTACATAAATGAGTATTATAAAGACACCGTACATAACGCCGTTGAATTTTCCCTTGGCGACGTTTTCATTTTGTTTGGTAAAAAAAGAAACCGTCATGGGAATCATGGGAAAGACACAGGGAGTGGCAAGTGTCAATATTCCCGCGGCAAGACAGCCTAAAAATATGGCCCACAACCCTTTTTTATTTTCGTTTTTCCGCTGTTCACTTTCTACATCGGTTACTTTTTTCTCGCCGTCACTTTTTTTTTCCTCGTTAGCGGACTGGTCGAGGCCTTGCTTTGCGGGTATTCCCTCTGCACTGGGAGCAGTTGCGATGAGGGGAGTTTTCCCATCGTTATAATATTGATCTATAATGTCAAAAACGTCGTCGGGAACCTGGGCATTCCCATCAATCTTGAACAACAGGTTTTTAGGTTGTGGCGCAAGACATTTTTCATCATCGCAAACTTGGAAATAGGCTTCAACCGGAATAAACTTTACATTACTGTTCAACAATTTAATGCGCTGCTCAAAACGTGCGGTATCTGCAAACTGATACACGTTAAAGCCCCATACGTCGGTAAACTCTGAGTAGGTTCCGGTTTCTTTCATGACACCGATGAGCTCAAGGTTACCTTCAACATTGAAAAAAGCAAACTCGGTAGGAGAAGGTCCTGCTTCATCTGTGGCGGTGGTCTGGGAATACACATGCCATCCAGGTTCAATCGCTACATCGATAATGAGTTTATACTCATCATCACCTAGTTTTTCAACCTCAGTGCTCCACGTTGTAGGTTCATCTAATTGTGCGACGGCAAAATTTGCAGATATTAATGCAAACAGGATTATAAAATACCTCAAGGTATGAACCATAATTTTAAAATCTTTTTAGTCGATGGGGTTATTTTAAAATGTTCACTAGATCTAAGGCCTAGCAGCCACAGAATTTTCCCATCATTTTCCAATACTAATACTTTTTCCTTATCTATTAAGGAAATTTTGTGATCAATTAGCAGATCACTTATTTTTTTTTGACCTTTCATTCCCAACGGCAGCATTTTATCACCATTTCGCCAATTTCTCAAGGTAAAACCTGATGTGATCAAATCGGCATCAAGAAGCAGAATATGGTCTTCATTGAACATATCTATAGCCCTTAATGGATCAGAAACGGGAAATATTTCCATATTTAAAACCTGTTCTCGCAAACTGGTGGATTCACTGCCTATTTCAAAATTTTCAAGAATTGGTGCAGATTTTTCAATAGCTGCCAGTATTAGATATTCCCTATCCCTCAACAACCGGTGTTGGTTTCCATGGATCATCTTTCCGCTTTCTGCATTTAATAATCCCACAGCATCCTTAATATCAAAGCCCTTCCCGCGCAGCAATTCAAAAAGGTAGGCTTTGGGTTGAAAAGTATTCTCTAGTTCTTGGATAGGGATTTTATCGCCTTGAGAAGTTGGTGTTATGTAGCTTTCGCGAAAGCGGGAAACTTCCATCTCCCCCAGCCATTGAGTGTCCTTTAAATTATCAAAAGTACCGGACAGTGTTTTCATCAAGTGGGGCAAAGCTGTTTTGAGCGCGGGAATGATGTTGATCCTCAAATCGTTGCGCAAATATTTATCTGATTTGTTACTGCTGTCCTCTCGCCACCTCAAATGGTTTTCTTTTGCATAGCGTTCAATCTCCTCGCGTGAATAGGAAAGAAGCGGGCGCATTATATGGGCTGATTGCGCAGGAATGCCGGTAAGTCCTCGTACTCCCGTACCTCGACCTAGATTGATCAAAAATGTCTCCAGTTGATCATCCAGATGGTGTGCTGTAAGTATGTAATCTAACGTGTCGTTCAGAGACCAATTCTTCAAAAAAACCGTACCTCAATTCCCTAGCTGCCACCTGTATGGAGCATTTATGAGTTGTAGAATATCGCTGGGCATCCACCTCTTTTACATATAATCTTGAATTAAAACCAGCGGCAAGTTCCTCCACAAATCGCGCATCGCCGTCAGACTCCGCTCCTCTTAGATTAAAATTGACGTGAATCATTGAAGTGGAAATTCCAGCTTTATTAAGGAGAAAGTTCAAAACAACACTGTCCATACCACCACTTATAGCTATTCCCACACGATTGTGATACAATTGTGGAAAATCTGACTTTAAAATAGCCTCAAATGATTCAAACATATCGCAAAGTTAATCAACGGTATTGAATGTACAGATTGAAATAAAAAACCAAAGCTGACAAAAGTCATAGTCTGCAGCTAGAGAGGCGGCTAAATTTGTGACATAATTAAAATAAAAAGTTATGAGCACATTATATGCAAAAATAAATGAAGACTGGAGCGAAAATTTTATTGGCTACTCTGCCATCGCAATTATTGTTTCAACGTGTTTGGGATCGTTTGCGGTTATGACCAGCATGATGAATGGATCTGGAATTGTACAGATGATCTCTGTTTTTCTAGTGGTTGCGGCATGTAGCATCCACAATGCTTCCATCCTGACCCTTCAAAAACCAAAAACCGTTCTCAACCTTCTTATTGCCAGTCTGATAATAAGCGCAACGATCATCGCCGCCAACCTGGTGGTAATGATGTAGATATGCATGCAACATAGAGGGATAAAATTATAAAAGCCGTACCTATAATAGGTAGGTAAAGTAGATAAAAAGGCGCAGGATATGGCGCCTTTTATCATTTTATCAACGATACCCATTTCTCCATTCTGTACAAAACGCTAAACTTTACAAACAGTCATTATATAATTGACTGGATAAGATTAAGTTTGCAGATTCAAAATAGTACAGATTACATAGTGGAATTATGAGAAAAGAAGTGAGGGAAAAAGGCTGGAACGATCTTAAAACCAATGACAGTTGGGCTACATTTAAAATACTATCCGAGTTTGTGATGGGTTATGAACGCATGAGCCGCATAGGGCCTTGTGTTTCGATTTTTGGAAGTGCACGACTCAAGCCAGATAACAAATACTATCAACTGGCCACGGAGATTGCAGGGAAGATCGTGGAAAGTGGCTATGGAGTGATCACCGGCGGTGGTCCAGGGATCATGGAAGCCGGGAATAAAGGCGCCCATCTTGCCGGTGGCACCTCGGTTGGATTAAATATTACATTACCTTTTGAGCAGCATGACAATCCTTATATAGACAGCGACAAGAGTCTTGATTTTGACTATTTCTTTGCTCGCAAGGTCATGTTTGTTAAATATTCACAGGGCTTCATTGTCATGCCAGGAGGCTTCGGTACGCTGGATGAACTTTTTGAGGCCATCACGCTTATTCAAACTAAAAAGATAGCAAAATTCCCCATCATACTGGTCGGTACTGAATTTTGGAGTGGTCTAATGGACTGGATCAGGGCAACTCTGGATGAAAAGTTCTTTACCATAAGTCCTACTGATATTGACCTGCTCCATATAGTGGATACGAGTGATGAAGCTGTCGATATTATAAATAAATTCTACGCCAAATACAGTTTGAGCCCCAATTTCTAAATAGGTAAAGCGATAACCCCAAAACCTCACAATACTCAAGTCTATAAGACGTTTGTACTTATGGGCCTTGAAAATACCTGCCACAACCCGACCTCCCAAAAACAAATTATAAAATATATAATGCACAGGATTTATTTGTTTTTATCACTGGTTATCGGTTTTTATGCTAACGCTCAGCACGATACAGAAATCATCGCACATCTCGACCCGCAAACGGATCTCCTGTCAATCAAGCAGGAACTTACCTTGCGCAATACTAGTGGGCAAACTTGGAACGAAGTCTATCTCATGGACTGGGCAAATGCATTTTCATCTAACGCTACTCCGCTCGCAAAACGATTTGCAGAAGACTTCAAAAATAAATTTCAATTCTCAAATGACGATGAAAAGGGCCGCACCACCATTGCGACCGACACATTGATTGATGGTAGCTATACATTGACACGGGTTGTTGACCATCCCGATGTCCTTAGAATGTCACTGGAAAAACCGTTGCTGCCAGATACCGAAACAACAATAATTTTAGAATACACCATAGAAATTCCCGAGGATGACTTTACGGGATATGGTAAAAATAGCCAGGGAGAATATTCACTAAAATACTGGTACCTGCATCCCGCAGTATATAATAATGGAACATGGGATTATTATTCCCATAAGGGACTGAACGATTTTTATGGCGCACCCATGAATTTTTCAATCTCCTTGCACCTACCGCCAGAATTTAATGCAGTAAGTAGCGTACCGACGATCACCGCCGCGCCCCAGTCTTTAAAGAACAGCTATCTTTTTCAGGGAAAGCTGCTTGAAGAAGCACATCTCTTTATAGTAAAGGATATCGGGCAATTTAAAGAATTCAATATTCCAGGCGTGAATATAGTTACCGACCTGGATGACGAGGACATGTCCATAGAGATGAAGCTCATCTTCCTAGACCGCATCACCAGTTTTTTAAAAGACAAGTTGGGCAGTTATGGACAGGAACATCTATTGGTCACCGATAGGTATTATCGTGAAAACCCTGTCTATGGATTGAGCTCCCTCCCAGGTTTTTTTAATCCGTATCCAGAAGGTTTTACCTATGAGCTGCGCATGCTCAAAGCATTGACACGCAAATGGATCGAGGCTGGGATCAACGTACATCCCAGAAAGGATGCCTGGATCCAGCAAAGTCTCCTCATAAATATGTTGATCCAGTTTGAAGAGCTGTACTATCCTGATTTGAAGATTTCGGGCAAGCTCGGCAATATTTGGGGAATACGCAGTTTTACAGCGGCCCAGCTCATGTTCAACGACCAGTATCCACTGCTCTATCTCAATAGTGCCAGACTCAATCTGGACCAGGCAATTACCACGCCCGCAGACGAGCTCATAAAGTATAACGAGCAGCTCGCCATTCCCTACAAGGCCGCCATAGGACTGTATTATTTAAATAATTATCTGGACGATGACTCTCTGGAAAAAAGCATTAGGGAAGTGTATGCGCCCAAAAGTACCCAAATCCTTACTACAGACCTATTGCAGGAAAAGATCGAACGGTATGCAAAAAAAGATGTGGACTGGTTCTTTTCAGAATATATCACCTCTTACAAGAGGATGGACTGGAAGATAAAACGGATCAAGAAGCGAGGAGATTCCGTCGAGGTCACGATCAAGAATAAGTCTGAAGTGGTAATTCCCGTGACGCTCTACACCTTGAATAACGACAGCATTGTCTCAAAAATGTTTGTGAAGAATGTGGTGGGAGATACAACGGTCACGCTTTCGCGAAAGCATGCAAACCGCGTAGCCCTCAACTATGAAAAACTGATCCCAGAGTTCAATCAGCGCGACAACTATAAAACCTTAAAGGGATTTCCATCTTTTAACAGGCCCCTAGAATTTAAGCTCATCAAGGATGCGGAAGATCCCGAAAGGTCACAGATATTTGTCATTCCCGAGGTTGAGTTCAATCTATATGATGGACTTACTTTCGGTAGCCGCTTTTACAACGGCAATCTACTGACTAAACCTTTTAGATATAGTTTGAGCCCTGCCTACGGGCTAGGTTCTGATAAAGTGGTGGGATCTGTTGCCTTTTCCTATTCACATCCATTGCAGGATCGGGACGAGCGCATATTTCAAGTGCGTTATGGATTGAGCGCAAACACGTTTTCCTATGATGATGATCTTACCTACCGCAGGGCGAGTGGCTGGTTGAGTCTCGCATTCAGGCCAGATGATCTGAGAAGTAACGAGCGGCAGTCCCTCAACTTTAGAAACATTTTTGTAGCCCGTGACCGCGATCCGATGAGTGTCAACAATGAACCGGACTACAACGTGTTTTCCATTAATTTTAACCATTCTGATCCTAATTTAAGGCGTTTTTTCAATTATCGGGTCGGTACCGAGGTTTCATCCCAATTCAGCAAGGCTACGTTTCAACTGGAATGGCGCAAGCTTTTTAAGGATAGCAGGCAACTTAACGTGAGGTTCTACACCGGTTCCTTTTTACACAATGATACAGAGCAGAATGGCGACTATTTTTCATTTGCCCTGGATCGACCCACGGACTATCTTTTTGATTATAATTACTACGGCCGGTCAGAGGACAGCGGTTTGTTCTCACAGCAGTTGATTATAGCAGAAGGTGGCTTTAAGTCGCAACTGGAACCCGCATTTGCAAACCAGTGGATCGCCACTACAAATACTTCCTATAGCATCTGGCAGTATATTTTTGCCTATGGTGACGTAGGTCTGGTAAAGAACAAGGACAGGAGCGCAAAATTTGTGTACGACAGTGGCATCAGGGTGAACCTTCTCCAGGATTATTTTGAGCTTTATTTTCCCGTCTATAGCAATAACGGATGGGAGATTGCACAGGAAAATTATGATCAGAAGATACGGTTTATCGTATCCCTCAGTATCAACACATTTGTAAGTCTGTTTACCCGTCGCTGGTACTAGCATTTTATTGCAACTAGAAATGGGATTGTGTACCTTTGTGGTATTATGAAAAACACTGTGGAGAAAAAAGAAAATTCGCAAATAGGACTTGATCAACAAGATTTCAAAAAAGAACTGATAAAGGATTACCGCATTGCCGTTACCAGTCGTGAATGTAGCCTACTGGGCCGCCGTGAAGTACTTACGGGCAAGGCAAAGTTTGGGATTTTTGGTGATGGAAAGGAGTTGCCACAGCTGGCATGGGCGCGCTCTTTCAAGAATGGAGATTTTAGAAGTGGTTACTACCGCGATCAGACCTTCATGATGGCCATAGGAGAACTTTCCATTGAGCAGTTTTTTGCCGGTCTCTATGCAAACACGGACATCCTTCAAGAACCCATGAGTGCGGGAAGACAGATGGGAGGGCATTTTGCCACCGCTAGTTTGAATCCGGACGGGAGCTGGAAGGATCTTAAAAACCAAAAAAATTCAAGTGCCGACATCTCTCCTACCGCAGGTCAGATGCCCAGGTTATTGGGACTAGCACAAGCCTCAAAAGTGTACAGGCACAACAAATTGATCGCTGCCGACAATAAATTTTCCAACAACGGGAATGAAGTTGCATGGGGAACAATAGGAAACGCGAGTACCAGTGAGGGGCATTTTTGGGAAACATTCAATGCTGCGGGAGTCCTACAGGTTCCCATGGTAATAAGTGTATGGGATGATGATTATGGTATTTCTGTACATGCGCGCCATCAGACTACCAAAGAAAATATAAGCAAGATCCAATCAGGTTTTCAAAGGGACGAGGACGATAAGGGCTTTGAGATCCTTAATGTGAAGGGCTGGGATTATGTGAATCTCGTGGAAACCTATGTTAAGGCTTCAAGAATAGCCCGGGAAGAACACGTTCCCGTAATGATTCACGTAGAGGAACTCACACAGCCACAAGGCCATAGTACCAGTGGTTCTCACGAACGTTATAAAAATGCCGACCGGTTGCAGTGGGAGAAAGATCACGATTGCAACCTCAAATTTAGAGAATGGCTCATAGAAGGAAACTTTGCTACTGAGGATGAACTTTCTGAACTAGAGAAAGAGATCAAAAAAGCAGTAATAGAAGGAAAAAAGAATGCTTGGAGTGCTTACCTAGATCCTATTCTTAGCGAGCGTGACCATGCAGTTTCTTTATTAGAAAATTTAGCCGATCAATCTGATAATGGCGTATTTATCAAGCCGATTATAGATAATTTAAAGGCAGATAAAATACCCAATCGCAAATCAATTATTGAAACTGCAAGAAAGATCTTGCGCCAGACGCTCAAAGAAAGCTCACCAGGTAAGCAAGAACTACAAAACTGGTTAAAGGATTATACAAATACCTATCAGGATAGATATAGTGATTACCTGTACAGTCATTCCCCACTTTCTGCATTGAACGTGGATGCGGTAGCGGCTACTTATGACGATAGCAGCACAGAGGTGGACGCAAGATTGATCATGCGGGACAACTTTGACGTGCTGTTTGATAAGCATCCAGAGGTAATGGTTTTTGGTGAAGATGCTGGTGAGATAGGCGATGTTAACCAAGGGCTGGAAGGCATGCAGGAAAAATACGGTGAACTGCGGGTTTCAGATACCGGCATACGTGAAGCTACCATATTGGGACAGGGAATAGGACTTGCTCTTAGAGGATTGAGACCGATTGCCGAAATTCAATACCTGGATTACATCCTTTATTGCCTACAGATCTTGAGTGACGACCTTGCCACGCTACAATATAGGACTGCGGGTAGGCAAAAGGCTCCCGTAATAATAAGAACCAGGGGCCACCGACTGGAAGGAATATGGCACAGTGGTTCACAAATGGGTGGTATTATCCATCTCGTAAGAGGTATTCACGTTCTCGTTCCCAGAAATATGACACAGGCCGCAGGATTCTACAATACCATGCTGGCCAGTGATGAGCCGGCGATCATTGTGGAATGCCTAAATGGTTATAGACTCAAGGAAAAACTACCGACCAATCTAGGCGAATTCAGGGTTCCATTGGGAATTCCAGAGATTTTGCGTGAGGGAACCGATATTTCACTAGTTTCATACGGATCCACGTTGAGACTGGTACAAGAAGCTGCGACAGAATTGGAACGTGTGGGAATCGATGTCGAGATAATTGATGTACAGTCCCTATTGCCATTTGATATACACCACCACATTCTTGAAAGTGTCAAAAAAACCAGTCGATTACTGGTTATAGATGAAGACGTTCCCGGAGGTGCCAGTGCTTTTATCATGCAACAGGTTACAGATGTCCAAAATGCATGGAGGTATCTAGATAGCAAACCGCAATGTCTTACCGCAAAAGCCCACAGACCTGCATACGGAACCGATGGGGATTACTTTTCCAAACCTAGCGTTGATGACATATTTGATAAAGTCTATGCAATAATGAATGAAAGCAATCCCAACAATTATCCATTAAGCTAAATGCCCAAAGCACAAAATCAAATATCAAGCAAATGGCGCCTCAAGATTCATGAAGTAATCTATGAGGCAGACACCCCTGCCGGCAAGTTATTTGACGTAGTTCTCCTTGGGGTTATTGTAATCAGCCTGATACTGGTAATGCTGGAAAGTGTTCCTAAATATAATGATCTCTATTCAGAAGAATTTATAATTGCAGAGTGGATAATTACTATATTTTTCACCATCGAATACTTTTTGAGGATCATTTCCATAAATAAGCCCACCAGCTATATTTTTAGTTTTTATGGAATTATAGACCTACTGTCCACGATCCCACTCTACCTTACCTTCTTTTTTGGAAGTCTGAGCGCTTTGTTAGCGGTAAGGGCTTTGAGATTGCTGCGCGTTTTTAGGATTTTAAAGATCACACGCTATATAGGTGAAGCCGACAAACTTACAAAAGCTATAAGATCCAGTGGTCCCAAGATCGCCGTATTCTTATTTGCGGTGATTGTACTGTCCATCATCATGGGGACATTGATGTACCTTGTGGAAGGCGCAGAAAGTGGGTTTGTAAGCATTCCCGTCTCTATCTACTGGTGCATAGTTACCCTGACCACGGTAGGCTTTGGTGATATAGCGCCGGTAACGCCCTTTGGTCAATTGCTTGCGGCCATCATCATGATCATGGGTTATGGAATTATTGCAGTTCCCACAGGGATCGTAAGTGCTGAATATACCAAGGAAAAGAAAGATAATGAAAGTGATATAGAGCACCCCAATTACCGTCATGTCAACACCCAGGTCTGTCAGAACTGCCTCGCAAGAAAACATCAAGATAATGCTGATTATTGCCACAAATGCGGTAGTTTACTCTAGAAAATGGTAAAAACTTTGATAGTGATCGTAGGTCCTACTGCTATCGGTAAGACCTCTTTAAGTTTAGCTTTCGCGAAAGCTTACAACACCTCAATCATCTCGTGCGATTCAAGGCAACTTTACAAGGAAATGAATATCGGGACCGCAGTTCCCACGCAAGAAGAATTATCCCAGGCACCTCATTATTTTATTCAAAACAAAAGTATTCACGACCAGTACAGCGTAGGTGATTTTGAAAAAGAAGCCATTGCGGTATTGGATCAATTATTTAAAAAAAAGGATGTTGTGATCGTCGTAGGGGGAAGTGCTTTGTATGAAAAAGCAATCACCCATGGACTGGACGAGTTACCAGATATTCCAGCAGCCATACGGGAAAATTTGAAAAAGGAGTACGAAGAAAAGGGACTGGGTTGGCTGCAGGCACAAGTGGAGGAAGTTGACTCTACATTTTTTAAAACTACCGACATTGAGAATCCACGCCGCCTTTTGAGGGCTTTGGAAATCTATAGAACTACGGGAAGTAAAATTAGTGATCTGCAAAATAATTCTGCAAAAAAAAGGGATTTCAAGATCCTAAAAGTAGGTCTAGAAGCTGATCGAGAGATCTTATATTCAAGAATCGATAAAAGAGTAGATTTAATGCTTGAAAATGGCCTTGAGTCAGAAGCGAGAAAAGTAGCCCAGTTTGAGGGACTACCAGCTTTATCGACCGTGGGTTATCAAGAGTTTTTTCCTTATTTCAAGGGAAATTATAGTAAGAATGAAGCCATACGACTCATAAAACGCAATACAAGGAGATTTGCTAAAAGACAAATGACCTGGTACAGAAAAGATACCGAAGTTATTTTTTTTCCATATCTAACCCGCCATATAGAAATTATACGGCGAGTTGATAAACTTATGGAAAATACTGGGATTTAATAATCTACTTGGTCTTTTACCAGTAAACGGAAACCTTCACCGTGAATGTTCACGATCTCTACATTATCGTCATCTTTGAGGTACTTACGTAACTTTGCAATGTAAACGTCCATAGATCTTGAAGTGAAATAATTGTCATCCCTCCATATCTTAGTAAGAGCAAGTTCCCGTGGCATCAAATCATTTAAATGAAGCGCGAGTAGTCGGAGCAGTTCATTTTCTTTGGGAGATAGTTTTATAGGTTCTCCCTCATTATAAGATAAAAACCTCAATTTTGAATTAAGGTGAAAATTCCCAACTTGAAATTCAAACTCTTTTGAATCGGCAATGCTGTCCTGACCTTTGCGCTGTATAATAGCCTTGATCTTCATAAGCAATACCTCACTGTCAAAAGGTTTGTTCAAGTAATCATCTGCACCTACTTTGTAACCTCTTAGGACATCTTCCTTCATTGCTTTGGCTGTCAAGAAAATAATGGGAACATCCTCATTTTTCTCTCTAATTTCCTTTGCAAGCGTAAAACCATCCTTATAGGGCATCATTACATCAAGAATACATAGGTCGTAATTATCTTTTTTGAATTTTTCAAAACCTTCCATACCATTTTTAGCATGTACGACGTCAAAGTCATTCATCAATAGATAATCTTTTAATACGGTTCCAAAATTGGGATCGTCTTCTACTAAAAGAATTTTTTTGTTTTCAGTTTCCATAAGATATAATTTATTGGTTTATTAAGTTATTAATGGCAATATCACGATGAACGTACTTCCCTTGCCTTTTTCGGTTTCAACATAAATATCGCCGTGATGATCTTCTATGAGCCTCTTAGCATAGGCGAGACCTAGACCGTGACCTTTCACGTTATGAATATCTCCAGTATGCTCTCTGAAGAATTTTTGGAATACTTTACGGCTAGCTGCTTTGCTCATTCCTATTCCCTGATCTCGTATCTTGATTACAATTTTGTTCTTGATATTTTCTGTAAAAACATCAATGACTGGAGCACTGTCAGAATATTTAATGGCATTTTCCAAAATATTCACCAGCACATTGGTCATGTGGCTTTCATTTCCCAACACTTCAGTTCTCAAAGCTCCAAAATGTGTTTTCAAATTCCCACCTTTTTCTTCGAGTATGAGCTCTACGTGAGAAATAGAATCTTGAATCAACTCATTTAGATCAATGCGCTCCTTGGCAATGTTGAGATCGCTCTTTTCCAACTTTGAAATTTGCAGAACGTTTTCTACCTGTCCGTGCATCCTTTTGTTTTCCTCGCGTATCATCCTCAAATAATTTTGAACCTTTTCAGGATCGGCAGCAATCTTGGGATGTTTGAGAGAATCCAGCGCAAGGTTTATCGTTGCAATAGGGGTTTTGAACTCATGCGTCATGTTGTTTATAAAATCGGTCTTGATCTGGGAAATCTGCCGTTGCTTAAAAATCTGATTGATCGCATTGGAATAGGCAATAACTATAACCGCGGTAAATATGAGTGAGAGAAGTGCCATTCCAGTAATGGAAGAAAGTATAAATTGTTCTCTATCCGGTAGATTTAAGAGTAGTCTATATGGCTCTAACGTTGACGATGCAACCACAAAAACTGGGGTGCTCCATGTTGCGTTCTCGATAAACTCAAAGTTGTCCGATTTTATACGAGTACTGTAGCCTTCTTGAAAAATGGCAAATTCAAAATCAGTATTAATTTGTTTCTGATCAAGTTCCTCTCTGATTAACCTTCTAACCTCCGATACGGTGGTTCTCGAGGTGATGGGCAATACACTATTATATTCAATAATCTGCTCTCCATTCTGTCTTCTACTGAAATCATCCAATCGATTCATTTTTTCAAACGTTTCCTTTTTAGATGAAGTAACTCCATCAACGGTAGAGTTGGTTTCAGTTGTTTTGGTGGATCTATTGGTGAGTTTGGTAAGATATACGCTGTCTATATCCATATCCAGCAATTGTGGATCTAGTTTATATTTTTCAGTAAGAAGACTGCTGCTGTAGGTTGCGGTTTCTTGCAGCCTTTCATTGCGCTGTATCAATAGCAATTCTCGTATCTCTCGCGTGTCTGGAGGAGTTCCTAGACTGTCACGTAATTTTTCAAGCGCATCATAATATTTTTTGATCTCATTGTTTTCAAGCTCTTCAGCTACCTGAGCTAAGGATTGCTTGATCGCAAAGGAAAACTGCTCTTCCTTTTTTTCAATACTATCAACTATCCAATATATTTGGACAGCAATGATCCCTATTAAGGAAAGACTCATCAAGCCTATGAGAAAATAAAGAAGTCGTTTTTGCACTGAACAAATTTAACATTTCAATATTCTGTTAAAAAGGCTTTAACCATATATTAACTTACCTATTCATTTACGTTAATCAAATTACTTTAACAGAAATTGATTGACATATTTCACAAAGTGGGGTATATTTTTAATAGTATCATTATTAATGACGAGATCACTCAGTTCCAACTTCCTTTGTTGCGACCATTGATTGTGCATACGAGCTAGAACCTGCTCACGAGTAACACCATCACGCAGCATTACGCGATCTATACGCTGCTCCAATGGAGCAGCTACCAGAATAATGTGATCGCACTTGTTGTGGCCTCCTGTTTCAAAAAGTATAGCCGCCTCATATATGCCATAACGGTGCGTGTTTTCAATTTTCCACAGATTGAATTTCTCCGCGACCGCAGGATGGATAATGGAATTTAAATCCTCTAGGATCAGCTTATCCTTGAAGACCTTACCAGCAATAAATTTACGGTCAGGTGTCTCAATTCCATCTATAACGGTATATGCAGATGCCCCTATGAGCTCTTTGACTTTTTCAATTATCGATGGATCGTTTGCAAGCAGGGAGCCTGCCACCTCATCAGCGATGAATAATGGAACACCTATGTCCCCAAAAGCTCTGGCCACGGTGGTTTTTCCGCTTCCTATCCCGCCTGTAAGTCCTACGATTTTCATAAAATAGTCAGCACTTGAATAATCTTTTCCCTAATTCTATATCCCTTTATTTTGGGGGATAATAATTCAATATCGGGATTGATCGAGACATTATTTCCTTCTAGGGACTTATAATCGATAGTTGCCCTAAAATCCAGTTCTGAAATATTTTCAAAATCCTCTACTGTAGTTGTGTATATTATCGTTACACTTTCTGGTAATAATTTAACCACAGAAGATGGAGGAACATTCAATAACTCGACAGGAATGGTTACCATACCTTCAGTCATTTCGGCAGATCGTATTCTATAGGATAACCAAAGCTTGATCAAAGCTCAATTTCTCAAATTGGGCAGAAAGATTAAATTCCCAAATTGTAAGTGAGTCTTTCACTTCCAAGGGTTTTGATGTAATGTTCAATTGTTTCACCTGAGCCAGCGCTTCTTCGTTCCCATAGATATTTACAGAATCGGGAGAAAACCCCATAACCTCTAAAGGTTGAAAATTTGATGAATACAACACTTCAAAATCCTTAACCAAAACGACTTTTTTCTTTTGAATACGTTTCACTGGAATAAATAGGTCTGAGTTTGAAGTACGGACTATGTTGACATTTGTTGACTGTTCATTAATATTATCCAGCAGTACTGACGGATTAAAAAATATGCTGTCATTACGCTCAAAGGTGAATTTTACAAAATCCAATTCTATATCATAAGAATCAAATTGATGCCATAAAAGCGTGAAACCTCGATCCTTGACGTAGGCATCAAATCTAGTTGTCTCCCGCTCACTATTCAATATGATTTTTTTGGGAACATTCACCCATTCTACGTTCACGGTTGCTCTATCCTGATAAACATCTTTATATCTAGAAACAAACCACAGTATCGCAGATCCTGCAAGGATCAATAAAAAACCTCCAATTTTCCTATGTTTTAATTTCATTTTATTATTTAAAAAAAAGCTGCTTAAAATACATGCGCTCGTCCTTACCCAAAATATTAATGACCCAAAATGCATACATAAAACCCATCCCGTAACCTAAAAATTGTAGAACCGTGGCAATTACCGTCATCGCTCCTACCCTTAAACCGTTCTTAAAGGTACAATGAATTCCTATAATCAATAAATAGCAAGTTAATACAGACAGTATCCAATATGAGCCGGCGACAGATGCTATAATACCTATAACCAGCAACAGTGAAAAGATGGATGGAAACCAATAGGTGAGCTTTGCCGTATGTGGATGCCATTTGTTCAAGATTACGCGAACCTTGCCAAATTTATTGACTTGTTTGTAAAACAATTTGAACGAAATACGCCTTTTGTGATAAACGTACGCTTTCTTGAAAAGACGTGTATCGTAACCCAATTTCCATAACCTGATGGTCAGGTCAGGATCTTCTCCAGGATGTATTTTCCCAAAGCCCCCACTTCTTAAAAACGCCGCCCGACTCAATCCCATATTAAAACTACGCGGTTGAAATTTGCCCAGATTTTCAGAACTTCCTCGTATTCCACCAGTCGTTAAAAAAGAGGTCATGCTATAATTAATGGCTTTTTGAAGGTTTGTAAATTTATCATCGGCAGCATCTGGTCCTCCGTAGCAATCTACGTACTCTAATGCCAGTGCCTCGTTGACTTCGTTGAGATAATTAGCAGGCAGTACACAGTCGCTATCGAGAATTATGAAATAATCGCCAGTGGCAAGCGTCATTCCCACATTGCGTGAATCTCCCGGGCCAGAATTATTTTTATAGTGATAGTGTATGTTTAAGCTTTCGCGAAAGCGGTCACATTCCAACTTACAGGAAACAGTAGAACCATCTTCTATAATAATGACTTCAAACGGAATGTTACCTTCCAAAAGGGAAAGACTCTCCAAAAGTTCTCCCACTTCATCCGGTCTATTGTACACGGGAATTATAAAGGAAAAATTAAGTGGGATCATTTTCAAATTTATAAAATAAAAAAGCCGCTTGTACAAGCGGCTTTCAAATAATATACTTTACTATTAATTTTTAATCACTCTAATGGTTTCTCTGCCCTCGGCTGAAATTACCTCAACCAGATAGATTCCAGATTTAAGCTCAGAAATATCCAGCTCGTTGGTATTATCAGTCCACAAGGTAGTAGAAACTTCTTGACCCAATAAATTTCTCACCACTACTTTATCAATTATTTGGGTAGAAGTTATGGTCAATAAACCATTGGTAGGATTAGGATAAGCCTTTAATCCAAGATCTGATCTATCATCATCAAGACCGGCGGTCTGGGCTATCCTAATGTTATCCACATAAAATTCAATATCAGCAGGATCAGAAACAGTTCCCACACTAGAAACAAATCCCATTTTGACCATTCCACTGTACGACTGGAGATCTACAACAATTTGCTGACCGGTGTTGGAAATATTGCTAGACTGGTCAAATACTCTGATCGCGGTCCAACTCAATCCATTATTTTCAGATATTACCAGACTTACGTTATCATCACTTCCAAAGTTAGATGGTGCATCACTAAAAGCTAACGTAAGCGCGACATCAAAGATCATCAACATACCATGACCAGGTGCGCCTAGATCAAAATTAGGACTGATAAGCCAGTCATTGTTTACGGTAGGACTATTAAAGATAGGTATCAATGCAGCATTACCATTTGATGAAGTGGTACCGCCAAAATCAAAGGAATCCCAAGAACTATTTCCAGCTACAGGTCTTCCAGTGATAGGAGTATTATTTGCTTCAAACCAACAATCTCCAGGAAAATTTGTGAAATCATTACCTGGTCCTACTCCACCCGCACCAGTATATGGGGTAGCTTCCACAGGACAGTTATTAGTACTAAAGCTTATGGGACCTACCCAAGGAGAGATATCAGTGGCATTACAGTTTGCTCTCACATAGGCATCATACATTGTTGAGACACTCAGAGAGTTGATTGCAACAGCTCTACTGTTGACGATTGCATTGAAAGCTGCTCCTGCAGTTCCCGCTGCAACGCCCGCAGGTTGTATATCCAGTTCCCATTCCGTTTCAGTTCCATTAGAGTTCCAGGTTGCGCTAGCTCCTTCTCCATAAATCTGGGAAATGGTCAAGCGGTCTGGTGCTGGACATGCCGGTGGTGGCGCACAGGTAACATTTGCAGTAAATCCTGCTGCTGTCGTGCTAACATTAGAACTAAAGACAAAGGTTAGACATCCAGAAGGTGAGCTGGATTGTAAAGTAATTCCCAATAGGTCGCCAGTACCTATTCCAGTAGCTCTGTTGAAGCACCATTGCGTTACTCCCGCAGTGGGAGTAATAGCTGGAGCCGCAGATGAGTCCCCATTATAAATCAACAAGAAATCTGTACACTGTGTATTTGAGCGTTGTTCAAAATCGAATTGTGTGAAATCTACGCTCACTATGTCTCCTGGATTATCCGGGCAGATGGTGTAGGTAATATTTTCACTGTTGCCATAGTTACCAGTAGTCCCACCAGAATCTACCAGTGGATCAGATCCACAATAGTCGGTAGGTGTTGTAAAGTTGGTACAGACCGGTACCGATCTATCCAACGTACCACATATTGCGGTCACACATACTTCATATCGGGTTGCTGATGAAAGTCCGGTTAATGTTCTGTTGGGAGTTGTCGTGGTTACCGTGGTGCTCGTAGCTGCCGTGAGTGGTGCAGGGCCAAATCTTACTTCCCACAAATTTTCTGTACCACCAGCAGTCCAACTAAGATCTACTGTTGAGAACGTAGGATTTGCGGCAGTGACGGCAGTCACATCCGGACAAACTTGTGGAGTGGTAAATGTATAGGGCTGTGCAGAATATCTGCTCAAATCACCAGGGCCACAATTAAAGCGCACATACACATCGTAGGTAGTATTGGACATTAGACCAGGAATTCTAACAAATGGAGCCTGACCCTGAGCAACTGGAGTTGAGCTACCTATAGTATAAGGACTTACCCCTATTTCATAAAAAATATCCTGCTCTCTGTTACCACCTGTCTGAATGAGAAATTGAACCTCGTTTGCTTGCACTGAAAGCGGAGTATAACCAATAGGTCTAGGACATGAAGGCAAGGTTCTAATAGTAGCTGGCCCTCTCGCAGAACCTATATCACCATTTCCACAATCCGACCTTACGTAGATGTCGTATGAAGTTTCAGGCGTGAGCCCGTCGAGGATAAAGTTCACATTAGTAGCTGCTGCTCTTGTTAGACCTGTACCGTTGGGAGTATATGGACTAACACCATATTCAACTATCCAGGCAGTTTCAGTACCACCAGCAGTCCAGTTAAGAGTAACTTGTCTAGCTTCTGGAGCACTTGCCACCACATCATCAACTGCTGGACAGGTAGGACAGACTGCGGTTCCCGTAAATATGTTCATCATTGAGGTCGCAGCAAATCCAGAGTCGAACAGCACAATGCCCTCTGAATCCAAAAACCTAAAAGATCCCTCACCGGGTAAGGCTGGGGATCTATAGTCTATGGAAATTGCATCACCATTGGTCACTGCCACATCAAATGTTACCGTTTGAGGATTAGGACTAGAAACGCTTGATATTGTGTAGGTTGTGGTGACTCCATCAACAGTTACATCAACTCCAGTATTAGCTGCCGCGTTTGCACCCGTTGTCCATCCCTCACCAAATTCATCGTTTAATTCTAGGGTATAATTACATTGCGCAAAAGCCATTGAGGTTCCGAAAAATGCAATTAACAAAAGTAATTTACTTCGCATATTTTTAGATTTTATTAAGTTTCGAATATAGTATTTTACTAGGTATTTATGTGGTTTGATAAAACATTTTTCTTCATAATTGATCACGCTTTCGCGAAAGCAGGATTAAAACAAACCCTATCTAATTGATATTCAATTAAAAAGGCAGTAGGAAAATACTTTCGTTCATGCCATTAAATAGAAAAAACAGCGAAAGTTGCTAGAACTTTTCAATAACTTCCTGACTAACTCCAGTGTTAGAAAAACCACCATCATGGAAAAGGTTTTGCATAGTCACTTTTCTGGTATAGTCGGAGAAAAGTGTTACCGTGTACTCGGCACAGTCCTGAGCGGTTGCATTGCCCAAAGGGCTCATTTTTTCTGCATAGCTTATAAATCCATCAAATCCCTTCACGCCGCTTCCCGCTGTCGTAGGGGTGGGAGATTGGGATATGGTGTTCACACGCACCTTTTTGTCCTTTCCAAAAAAGTAGCCAAAACTACGAGCGATGGATTCCAGGTATGCTTTATTATCTGCCATGTCATTGTAGTCGGGAAAGGTTCTTTGAGCCGCCATATAGGTAAGGGCCACTACACTTCCCCATTCATTCATCGCATCGTTTTTATGTAATGTTTGAAGAACCTTGTGAAAGGAAACGGCACTCACATCCCATCCTTTCTCCGTCCAACTGTAATTTTGATCGGTGTAGTGCTTGCCTTTTCTTACGTTGACGCTCATTCCTATGGAGTGAAGCACAAAATCCAGCTTCCCTCCCAAAATCTCGACAGCCTGCGTTACCAAATTCTCAAGATCCTCAATACTTGTCGCATCTGCAGGGATTACTTCACTGCCCGTACTCTTGGCAAGTTCGTTGATCTGTCCCATGCGCATAGCAACGGGAGCATTAGTTAGTACAAATGTGGCTCCCTCTTCATGAGCAAGCTGAGCGGTCTTCCATGCTATTGAATTTTCATCCAACGCTCCGAATATTATACCGCGCTTTCCTTTAAGTAAGTTGTAAGACATAAATTGATTTTATATACAAATATAGAATTTCTAATTGAGTAATACCCTTGCGTTGTCGCGAGCGGCATCTGAAATTAATCCACCGCTTAGCATTTGGGCAATTTCCTCCACACGATCGTTTCCTGAAAGTCTCTCAATATATGAGACCGTAGTGTGATCCATCGATTTTTTGCGTACGACGAGATGATCGTCTCCCGCGGCAGCAATTTGTGGGAGGTGGGTAATGGTGATGACCTGTAGGCTGCGGCTCATGGACTTCATTACTTCGGCCATTTTCTCTGCAATATGACCACTTACTCCCGTATCGATCTCATCAAAGATTATCGTAGGCAACTGTTTGCAGGTCGATAATATGGATTTAATTGCAAGCATCAATCGGGAAAGTTCGCCTCCGGAAGCTGCCTTGTCCAGATCCATTAACTTACCGCCCTTGTTAGCACTAAAGATAAAGCTGACCTCGTCCATACCATGCTCTAGAAACTGGTTTTTTTGATCAAGAATGACTTTGAACTGTGCAGAGGGCATCCCCAACAACTGGGTGATCTTTAATACCTCATCCTCTAATTGGGGAATATAAGCCTCGCGCAGTCCATGAAGTTCATTCCCTATGGATTGTAGGCGCTTGCTTATTTCTAGTAGTGTAGTTTCCAGCTTTTTGATCTTACCTCCCATTCCCTGTGAGGTTAGAATCTGGTCGGCCAGTTCATCTCTTATTTCTATGAGTTTTGAAACTTCATCAACTTGATGTTTTTTATAGAGCAGATTGATATGATTGAGCTGGTTACTCAATTGCCCCAACCGTTCAGGATCTGAGGTGAGTTGATCTTTGAGTCCATCCACATCAGACGAAACATCTTCCAAATCGATCAATATGGCTTCCAGTCGCTCTTCCAGACCTTTATATGCTTCAGAAAAGTTCTTGATGCGATGGGTTGAGTTCTTGAGTTTTCTCAGCTGGTCTGTAAGTCCCGATTCATCATCACTTATGGTGTGGTCCAGTTCACTGAGGACTTCCGTGATCAATTCTACATTTGAAAGCTGGCCTAACTCTTCCTGGATGTTTTCTTCATTAAGTTGTTCCAGGGGCATTACCTCCAGCTCGTCCAGTAAAAAGGTGTTGTAGTCCAGTTCTTTATTGATGGAAAGTTCTAGTTCCTTCAATCTTTTGAGTTCACTGTTCAGTTTTTTAAACTCCTTTAATAACAATATATAATCTGACTTCACGGTGCTACTATCACGCTCCAGTTTTTTGGAACGCGTTGCTACAAAAGAGTCTAAGACGTCCAGCTGAAATTGATCTGTCGCTATCTCAAGGGTCTGGTGCTGGGAATGGATATCAATAAGCTGATTGCCTATCTCGGACATTACTTTTAAGGTAACGGGTGAGTCATTTATAAACGCCCGACTTTTACCGGAAGGTAGAATCTCTCTCCTTAATAGTGTTTGATCTTCATAATCCAGTTCATGGTGGTCAAAAAGCGGTTTGAGATGAAGTCCCTGCATATTAAACTCTCCCTCAATAATACATTTTTTATCACTATCTCGGACGGCGCTCAAATCTGCGCGAGTACCCTGCAGCAAACCCAGTGCTCCTAGTAGAATGGATTTACCAGCTCCGGTCTCTCCCGTTATCATGGTTAGTCCTGTTGATAGTGAGAGATCCAAATGATCGATCAAGGCAAAATTTTGAACGCGAATATTTTTAAGCAAGGCTGAAAATTGTGGTTTAGTTCCTACTTCAAAAATAGCCCAAAATTGATGATTATTACACCTTAATCGATCTCCATTTTGAAGATTGGTTGGGAGACAACTTCAAAAGGGATTCTTTTAAATCCTTGATATCCATGGTCGGCCCACCGCTGAAAATGGAAGAAATCTCATCTGCCTTTGCATCAAAAAACACGCGTTGTAACAGACTGTTGGGCCTTCTGTCCTGTAGATCGTTCAAGCGTAAGATATATTTCTTTACTGCAGACTTTGCAAATTTCTGATCACCTGCAAAGGTGTCCATTCCCTTTCTATGGTACTGATACAGTACTTCCCTAAATTCCTTATAGGTATCTGAAAGGATATCATCGTTCAATCGGTAACGGGAAATCAATCCGTCGGAAGGATTCCAACCGCCAGCGCCAGAGTTTCCCTGTGCAAGATTTACTATATTCTGTGCTTCTTCATGGAACTTCTGGCCACCTCTTAGGGCATAAGTATCGGCATCCAGGCCTAGAAACGTGTAGGCATAGTAGGACAATAACGAGATAAGGTTAGTCTCAAACTGATTGTCATTATAGTACAATGGAGCAAATTCCACATAATCAAAGACAATATCCTGATCCTTATAATTAAATATAGGAGTTGAATATGCCGAGTTGTAAACCGGTCGGGAGACAGACACCTGTAAAGTGCCTTTAAAACGATCATTGTTGTATTCTGTTACGATAAAGATAATGGAGCAGTCCACCTTTTCCTCTTCCCTAAATTTTTGATCGGTCCATTTTGTGTTGTTATAAAACTCCTGGATGGAGGTTTCCAGCGTTTTGAAAATGGGCTGGTCTGGCTGGGAAATGCCTTTGGAATTTACTATTACAGAGGCGTTGATCTCTTGCGCATATCCCCATTTAGCTAGGAACAACGCCACAATTAAGACCAGGAAACTATATATTTTTAATGATTTCATCGACTATGTCTTTGGCTACTTCGCTTTTCGGCTTTGTAGTATAATTTGTTATGGTTCCATCCTTCTTTATAATGGATACTTTGTTAGTGTCTTTTTTAAATCCGGCTCCTTTGTCATTCATGGAGTTTAGTACCAATAAATCAGTGTTTTTCTTTTTTGCTTTCGCGAAAGCATTATTAACCTCATCATTTGTCTCCAGAGCAAATCCCACCAGGAATGGTCTGTCTTTCATCGCGCCTACACTGGCGAGGATATCAGGATTCTTGACCAGTTCTATGGTTAACGTATCAGAGTGCTTTTTTATTTTATGATGGCTCACTTCAAGCGGGCGGTAATCTGCCACGGCAGCGGCAAAAATTGCAACGTCAATGGTCTTCAAATTTTGGTGGACTGCATGATACATCTCCTGGGCACTAACGACAGGCACAACCTCTATATGATCATGCTCCACTTGCAGGGCCGATGGACCAAGTACCAATGTTACCTGCGCGCCTCGATTTGCTAGTTCCATTGCAAGTGCCACACCCATTTTACCACTGCTATGGTTACCTATGAAACGTACGGGATCAATGGCCTCGTGGGTAGGTCCCGCCGTGATGAGACATTTTTTACCTTTAAAGGGCAATTTACCCAAAAGGTGGTTTTTTATAAAACCTACGATATTTTCAGGCTCTGCCATGCGTCCCTTTCCAGAAAGTCCACTGGCGAGCTCTCCATCTTCTGCCGGGATCATAATGTTCCCATATTCGGCGAGCTTTATAAAATTGTGGGTGGTCGATGGATGCAGGTACATATCCAGATCCATGGCGGGTGCAAAATAGACCGGGCATTTTGCACTGCAATAAACGGCCATCAATAAATTGTCAATGTTGCCCGTAACCATTTTACTGAGCGTGTTTGCCGTGGCGGGAGCAATTATCATTAAATCTGCCCACAGTCCCAGCTCCACATGGTTGTTCCACACACCCATGTCGTCGTCCCCATCGGTAAACTGGGAAAGTACGGGATTTTTAGAAAGAGTGGAAAGCGTCAACGGAGTTACAAACTCCCTAGCGGCGGGAGTCATAATTACCTGAACAGAAGCGCCCGCTTTTACAAGCAGGCGCACTATATAAGTTGATTTATAAGCGGCAATGCCGCCAGTGACTCCCAGCAATATTTTCTTACCGCTTAAAAGTCCCATTTTCTATACCTCGGTATTGCTGGTATCTCTGTGATAGATCTTTCCATCCAACCATTCCTGTACGGCTATGGAATGAGGCTTGGGCAAGCGCTCATAATATTTAGAAACCTCTATTTGCTCTTTATTTTCAAAGACTTCTTCAAGAGACTCGTTATAGGTAGCAAATTCTTCCAGCTTTTCAGTAAGTTCCTCCTTGATCTCAGAGTTGATCTGCTCGGCTCTTTTTGCGATGATCGAGATTGCCTCGTACATATTTCCCGTAGGCGCGGTCAAGTAATCTCTATTGTAGGTAATGCTAGTATTAGGTGCTTTTAAATTCTTGGTATCCATAGTATTGTAGATGTATTAAATCGCCTCAAAGGCTTCAATATTAGTCATTATTTCACGTGCGTCCTCCATATATTCACTATTGGGAAACCGTTTTGCAAAGGTATTATAATATTTCTTAGCAATATCCAATCGCTCCCTGATCATTTGCTCGGTACTTAAAATGGCATACTGATACTCAGAGTCCAGTAAGAAATAATGCGCATCGTCCTGATATTCAGAGCCTGGATGATCTATTATAAAGTTTTCAAGACTCTTGATGGCTGGGATGTATGCTTTTCTATGGTGATAGTTCCTAGCGATTTCAAAGGCTTTTTTATCTAATTTGGTACGCAGCTCATCCACTAGAACATTAGACTCCTCTGCATAGTTACCGTTGGGATAAAGATTTATATAATCCTGTAATTTGCTCAATGCGATATTTGTGTCCCGTTGGTCCTTGGAATAGACGGGCGACATTTGATAATGGCTCTTTGCTGCCATAAACAATGCAAGCTCACGGTTGGGATCTGTGGGATGTGAGGTTACAAACCGCTCGTATTGATTTGCACTTACCAGATAATTACGGTCTTCGTAGAGAGCTTTGGCATATTTGATCGCCATGGTAGCAGCGCTGTCAGTCCCTCTGTATTTAGGAATGATCTGTTCGAACAGATTGATCGCCTTACCATATTTTTCTTTTTCCATGAGCTTGTCGATCATGGCTATTTTTACCGCACTGTCCTCAGATTTTAGAGCTCTTTGATAAGGACTGCAACCGGCTATGAGCAGCAACAGGGTGATGATAATAAGCGTGTTTTTCATTCTCAATTTTAATAAGTGGGCAAAGGTACTGATTTAACAAGAAAAATGTCTCATTATTAGTAACGCGCATTTATGCCTCAGCGTATTTTGTCAAGAACAATTTTATACGATCGTTAAGATCCCGATCCACTTTTACCAGTGGCAATCGTACCGCACCCGAACAAATCTCCAGATGTTCCAGCATATTCTTTATGCCCGCTGGATTGCCTTGTTCAAAAATCAAGTCGATGCTCGCCGCCACTTTATAATGTAGTTCATAGGACTCTGTCACATCGCCGTTGAGCGCATATCGTATCATGTCTGAGAAGTCTAGCGATAATGCCTGGGCAATTACTGAGATCACTCCCGCCCCACCCGCTAGGGTCATTGCATTTGCGATCATGTCATCTCCAGAAATTACCAGAAATTCCTTGGGCGAGTACTGTATCATCTTCATCGCGGCGACTAGATCACCGGCTGCTTCTTTAATCCCTACAATATTCTCAAAATCGTGAGCCAGGCGCACCACGGTCCCTACAGACATATTAGAACCTGTTCTTCCAGGGACGTTATACAATAAGATAGGTTTTGTTGTTGAGGACGCGACCGCTTTAAAATGTTGGTAAATTCCCTCTTGTGTAGGTTTATTATAGGCCGGTGAAACGGACAGGATCGCGACAAAAGGGTCAAGGTCTGTAGTGGTGATCTGGTCGATCACTTCTTGGGTGTTGTTACCTCCTATACCTATGACCAGCGGCAATGCGCCATCATTTGCGTCGATAACGGTGTCCACGACATCTATTTTTTCGGCAGCGGTAAGGGTAACGCTCTCGCCAGTAGTTCCCAAAACTACCATATAATCTACATCGTTATCTATCTGGTGCTGGACCAGTTTTCTCAACGAGCCGTGATCTACGGTTCCATCTTCTTTAAATGGGGTCACCAGTGCGACTCCCGTTCCTATCAATTCCTTCATTTCTTAGTTAAAATGGTTAAATATTTATTTAGTTCCGCAGCAAAAACATCAGGTTGTGAAAGGCTTACGTCGATCGTTAAATCGCTAGATTCTCTTGCCGAGCTTCCCAAACCTACCTTGTAGATTGCCACTACAATATGGGAAATATAATCCAGTTCCAGCGTGGAAGTTTCATAAAAACTGATCAATAGATCATATTTTTTTTCGACCGTGGATTTGAGGTGTGCGTCAGTGACCGATCCCGTCCATGATATCGACTTACGGGTAAAGCTAGTGACGGCCGCATTGTTTTCAGCTACTTTTTTACCTGCAAATGACAAGAAATCAACATTTTTAACTTCCATTCCCAAGGTTGATGCCCAATCTATTCTCGTGCGCAGATCTGGAATTTCATCATACCTATATATAATGAGAACATTTTTAGGCCAGGCCATCGGTGAAGCGTCAGGATTTTTTATCGATTCCTGTATCGCCCTGCGCATCCTGTAATTGCGGTAACTATTAAAAATCATGTACTTTTACTATCTCACAAATGTAGTAAAACAGGCTCTTGTCCTTCAATTTAATTTTATGGTCCATCAAGGAAATAATTGTTTGGGTTCCGCTTTCGCGAAAGCGGTATTATTCTCCCTTTTTATACTCATCACATCCTGTAACAAAAAATCCTATCAGCTAGAAAAAGTCGATGCACAACTTACCGCGGTGGACAGCACCTATGTCGCAGAAGGCTCCATAGATGATTTTATAAAACCGTACAGGAAAAACCTGGAAGCGCAAATGGACAGCACGCTCAGTTACAGCGACAAGGCGATGACCAAAAGCGACTTCAAGTTCAACACGCCCATAGGCAACCTGTTTGCAGCAGTGGTCAGGAAACAGGCAGGACCCATATTCTTATCGCGTACGGGAAAAACTATCGACATCGTGCTGCTCAACCATGGAGGTATAAGAGCGGGACTGCCGCAAGGTAGGATCACCATGCGAAATGCGTACGAGATCATGCCGTTTGAGAACAGGATCGTGGTCGCACAGCTCAACGGCTCACAGGTTATGGAACTGGTAAATTACCTGGTCGAGAAACGAAGAGCGCATCCCATAGACGGTCTAAAGATCGTACTCAATGCCGATGATACCTTGAAAACAGTTACCGTAAACGGCGCTGAAATCAAGGCAGATCAAAAATATCACGTCGCGACCAATGACTATTTATATAATGGTGGTGATGATATGGTATTTTTTAAAGATACACCACAGACTGATGTGGATTACAAACTGCGCAGTGCGATCATCGATTATTTTAGAGCCACGGACACGTTGCGTTTTGAACGTGATGACCGATTTGGGTATGAAACCAAAAACTAAATCCCAACGCGTAAAAATTTATCCATGAAAAGAAGATCCTTCATTAAAAATAGCACCGCTGGACTAGTTGCCGGAGCGGCTTTATATTCTAATTATTCGCTAGCGGGAACATTACTTTCCCCTGTCGATAACGAGATTACGGTCGGTAAAACCATCACAATTTTGCATACAAACGACACCCATTCCCACATCGACCCCATCCAGGGCGGGCGCAATGACGGGCAGGGCGGTGTTGCAAGACGAGCTTCCATAATCAAGAAAGTACGGGCAGAAAATCCAGACACGATCTTGCTGGATTGTGGTGATATTTTTCAGGGAACGCCTTATTTTAATTTTTATGGCGGTGAACTTGAAATTAAATTGATGAGCATGCTGGGCTACGATGCAGCAACCATAGGAAACCATGACTTTGATAACGGTATTGATGGTCTGTATAAACAATTGCCTCATGCCAACTTTGACTTTGTCATCTCAAATTATGACTTTTCAAACACCATCATGGACGGTCATACAAAACAGCGACGCGTTATCGAGAAAAACGGCATCCGCATCGGTTTGTTTGGAGTTGGAATAAAATTACAGGGACTGGTGGATCCCATGATGTATAAGGAAACCGTGTATCTCGATCCCATAGAAGTTGCTAGGGATCAGGCGCGTATCTTGAGAGAAGAAGAAAATTGCGATCTAGTTATCTGCATGTCGCACCTAGGATATTCCTATAGCAATGACAAGGTAAGTGATTTAAAACTCGCTGCCGCAACCTCGGGAATTGACCTTATTATAGGTGGTCACACCCACACATTCCTCGATGCGCCGACAATTGTTGATAATGCTCTAGGCGAAAAGGTGCTCGTCAACCAGGTAGGGTGCTATGGAATCAACCTGGGTAGGATTGATTTTGTTTTTGATAAAGGTGTGGTTTCTAAAGGTAAAGAAGTGGTTTATGAGGTTTAGTTTTTTTTGAATTAACGCTGGTTTTTTGTGTTCAGTTGCTCTTAGAAAAACAATTATTTTATCCATTATTAGATTACAAAGTAATGATCTAGATTAATTCGTGGTAACAACTTCTTTTTCCCGCGCAATCAACCACTCCTGATTTTGCAGCAAGCTGCCAAACCTGTCCTCGCCTTTAAAAGGCGAGGAGTTTTAAAATTTTTATGAATACTTTGATTGAGCAACAAATGCGCTACATCTCAACAGCATCAGACCTACTAATGCTTTTGCTCTTCTTAAATTTGAGAAAATAGCTCTCATAATATCTATATGATAGATGGGAAACGACTATGGTTATTGCGATTACAGCCAAATTTATTAAAACAACATCTGCATAATAATTCCATCCCTGAGTGGAAACCAACTTTAAATAACACAAGCCCACAAATTGCATCACAATAGCGTGGAACATGTAAATACCATAGGAAATCTTCCCCAAATAATTCATGGTTTTATTTTCCAACCATTTTATCGGTTCAAGAGTCAGTACGGAAATTGCTAGCCCAAAAAGAATCATGCTAGAAAAATGATAAAGCTGAGCACTCAAATGATTAGTAAAGTATGAAGTGAAAAAGTAAATTATAAAAATAGCAAGTACCGGATATTTAATAAATTCCAAAATCCTTTTAAAGGACGCAAAATCCAATAATATTGAAAAAACACCTCCCATGGTAAAGTAAAAAAACAACATGTCATACCTTCTCAAAAACAAAATGTCATCTAAAAAAAAGAACGAGAAATACACGATCGTAAAGAATAACAAAAACCAAATGATCTTTTTAAAAGGAAGTATCAATAGAACTGGAGCGATGAAAATATAAAACTGCTCCTCAATCCCTATAGACCATAAAATTTCAATAATACCGCCAGGTGAATAAGTACTAAAAATGTTTGCAAAGAAAAAAACAGAAAGTAATATACCGGTCAACAAGTCATAATTGTTCTCAAAATCATAACCTAGATACGGTAACACCAGCTGATAATATAAAAACCCTATGGTGAGCACCAGATAATAAAGTGGAAATATCCTCAACATCCTTCTCTTATAAAAAGACTTTAAATTGATTGAATTGGTTTGTTTCTTCTCAAGAAACAGCTGCTTTATAATCAAAAATCCACTTAGAACAAAAAACACGTAAACCGCTTCCGTGCCTTTATTGAATATGGGCCAATCGTTAAAAAATGGAAAATCTCTATTAGCACTAAATCGTGCCACATGAAACAAAATAACGGCTAGCGCAAGCAAAAACCGTAGCGAAGTAATATTGGGTAGATAGTTTGCACGTCTCATGGAGGTAACTTTACAATTATTCCACCATCCCCACAAATTCCTCTTCTGAGATCATTTGAATTTTTAACTTCTCTGCTTTTTCCAGTTTTGATGGCCCCATGTTTTCTCCTCTTATTAAGTAATCGGTTTTACTGGAGATAGAGCTGGAAAGTTTCCCGCCATTATCTTCCACCAGCTTTTTGAGCTCGTTGCGGGATCGTTCAAATACTCCCGAAATGACAAAACTTTTTCCTACTAGTTTATCGGTTTTACCTTCCAGCTGCTCGGCAGATAATTCCATTTGTAGTCCGTGATTTTTTAATCGTTCCACGGTTCCCATGTTGATGGGATCAGCAATAAAATCAACGATGGACTGGGCAATTACGCTTCCTATTTCTGGAATGGCGTTGAGTTCCTGTACTTTCTCCTCCAGCGGTTCTGGTGCAACGTTGAACAAGTCAGTGGCTGCTGACTCCGCTTTTGTGGGAAGTGCGCAGAGCGCGTCCATGGATTTGTAATGGTTAGCAAGTTTTTTTGCAACCGTTTCTCCTACATAGCGTATTCCCAAACCAAAAAGCACTCGTTCAAAAGGCACATTTTTACTTGCCTCTACTCCGGCAACCAGATTTTCTGCGCTCTTTTGCGCCATGCGTTCCAGTGGCAAAACTTTATCCACGGTAAGCTCGTATAGATCTGCGTAGGTCGCGATCATTCCAGCTTCTACCAGTTGATCCACAGTTTCAGAACCTATACCATCTATGTCCATTGCCTTGCGAGAGATAAAATGCTGAATCCTACCCTTAATTTGCGGTGGACAACCCAGCTCGTTGGGACAGAAATGCTGTGCCTCGCCTTCTTTGCGTTCAAGTTCTGTTTCACATTCTGGGCAGTGGGTTGCATAGATCGTGGGTTCAGAATTTTCTGGTCGCAGGCTCAAATCTACCGCGACAATTTTAGGAATGATCTCGCCGCCCTTTTCCACATAGACCTCATCTCCTACCCTGATGTCCAACTTCTCGATCTGGTCTGCGTTGTGCAAGCTCGCCCGACGCACCGTAGTTCCTGAAATCTCCACCGGCTCAAGATTTGCCACGGGCGTGATTGCTCCCGTGCGGCCTACCTGGTAGGTGATTTTTTCCAGTCTTGTAGAAACCTGCTCGGCGGTGAATTTATAGGCCATGGCCCATTTGGGTGCTTTGGCAGTGTAGCCCAGTTCTTCCTGCTGGCGCAGGCTATTTACCTTGATCACCACGCCATCGGTCTCGTAGGGCAGGTCTTTTCTCTTTTTATCCCAAACCTCTATAAATTCCATGACTTCTTCCATAGAATTTACCAGCACCGATTCCTGCGGCACTTTAAACCCCCAAGATCTTGCTTTTTCAAGCGAACTGTATTGATCCTCAAAAGGTAAATCTGTTCCTGCGAGCTGATAGAGCAAGCATTCCAGCGGTCTTTTTGCAACCTCGGCACTGTCCTGTAATTTAAGGCTTCCGCTGGCGGTGTTTCTGGGATTTCTGTATAATTCAAGTCCCGCGGCGGCGCGTTGCTCGTTCATCTCGTGAAACCCCTTCCACGGCAGGACGATCTCGCCACGTATTTCAAACTGGGCTGGAACATCATCGCCTCTCAGCTGTAAGGGCACTGTTTTTAAGGTTTTTACATTTGTAGTGACCTCGTCCCCCTGCGTCCCATCTCCTCGGGTTACCGCTTTCGCGAAAGCGCCATTCTCATACCTCAAACTTATGCTCGCACCGTCATATTTTAGTTCGCAGGTGTAATTTATCGTTCCATCCACCACTTTTTTTATACGGGATTCCCAGTCCAGCAGATCTTCCATGGAATAGGAATTGTCCAGCGAATACATGCGATAGACGTGCTTTACCGTCTCAAAATTCTTGGTAACCTCGCCTCCCACTCTTACCGTGGGACTGTTTGCATCATAAAATTCTGGATGCGCTGCCTCGAGCTGCTGGAGTTGTTCCAGCTTCTTATCAAACTCAAAATCAGATATTCCCGAGTCGTCATTTACGTAGTAATCGTGGTTGTAGGAGCGCAATTCCGTGCGTAAATTCTCTATTTGTTCTTTGATATTCATGGAGGGAGCTATTGGATTTTTCTGACTTCGCTTAAGGTTCTAAAATTATGAAAACTACGCTGGGTGGGTTTTAAAATAGGCATAAAAATATGAAGTAGTTGTAAAAATAAAGGAGCGCTTTTGTAAAGTCTTTATTTAATATGATCTCAGAACATGGAAGGATTTATGATGGGAATTCAGCTTTCGCGAAAGCTAAAACCGTACAAAACTCCTCGCAAGGTAAAAGTGACTATTTTTTCTAGTAATTTTGGATTAAATTCACCAAAAACCAATCCATGCGCAAGTATATCAAGGAATATGGGCAGATCGCGGTCGGGATATTCCTTGCCAGCATAGGCCTGAAAGCGTTCTTGTTACCCAACCACTTTTTAGACGGCGGCGTGACGGGAATTGCCATCTTACTGAGTCTGGAAACCGGCTGGAACATATCGATATTGCTGGTGTTGTTAAGTGTACCGTTTATCATCGTGGGCATTTTTACGGTTTCCAAGCGCATCGTGATCAAATCCATCATCGCGATCGCGCTGCTTGCGATTTCCATAAGCCTTGAAACGTTTACCACCATTACAGATGATAAATTGTTGATCGCGATTTTTGGCGGTATTTTCTTGGGTGCGGGAATAGGAATAACGATACGTAATGGAGCGGTACTGGACGGTTCAGAGCTTTTGGGACTTTTTGTGTTCAATAAATATGGCATCAGTATAGGAAAGACGATACTGGTTTTTAATGTCATCCTTTTTGTGATAACCGCCGTGGTGGTCTCCACCGAGGTGGCGATGTATTCCATTCTTGCCTACATAGTTACTGCCAAAGTGATCGATCTCTTTATCCAAGGCCTCGAGAATTTTATAGGACTCACGATCGTGTCAGACTTCTCTGACGATATCGAAGAGGCGATTACCAAACAAATGAACATAGGACTGACCATTTTTAACGATGCGAGCGGTCACGGGAGTACGGGCAAAAAACACCGCATGAAGATCATCCAGACCGTTGTAAACCGCATCGATATCAATAAAGCGCTCATCATTATAGAGGAGATCGATCCTAGAGCTTTTGTCATAGAATTTGACGTGAACAAGGTGCGCGGCGGAGTACTAAAGCGGTATCTGACCGATTCAAAAACTACAAAACTGAAAAAATAATTGGCCGATTACCTGACTGTAATGCTAATTCGCAGATTACCGCTAGGTGTTCTGACCTCCAATTTATTATGTTTCAATATGGGGAAAGTAGATCCTGGTTAATCTTGATTTTTGATTTTGATTATTGATTTTATTTATCGTTGCAAATTAGTTAGAGATTTAAATTGAGATCTCGAACCAGCTCTTTTATTTTAAAGAAAGCGTGGGATTGGACATTAACCTCAAACACAGATAGGTTATGGCTTTGCTGGAAGTTAAGATGTGATTTCTGCAAATGAATAAACTCTGTCAACTCGTTCAATCACCCACCCAACCACTCCTGATTTTGCGCCTTGGGCACTAAATCGTCCTCGCCTTCATAAGGCGAGGAGCTTTTAATTGCTGTGGAAAGTTTTTTTGGCCATTCCATTTAATTACAGACTTTATATTTTTTTGATTTTAGTTCTGCTTCTGATTTTAGTTTAAATTTCAAATCGGTTCCTTGTTTACTTTTGCATTAAAATTTAGAATAAACTCCGCAACTTAGAATATATTTGCTGGTTCAAATTTTAGTGAACAGTGAACAGTGAACAGTGAACAGTGAACAGTGAACAGTGAACAGTGAACAGTGAACAGTGAACAGTGAATTTAAAAATTTGGAATTTAAGGTTGCGCAAGCAATCTTGGAATTTGAAATTTGGAATTTGGAATTTCTTTTGAGCGTTGCTCAAAAATTTGGGGTCGACTGGTTTTGACAGCGGGACCGAGTTGATTGTAAGCATGTCGAGCGCTGGGACACAGCTCGTTAATCTCATGATTCACTTTTTATAAACGGCGAGAATAACTACGCCCTAGCAGCATAATCCGAATTACAGTAGGATGTGCCTCGGCCCGTTAGACGGGCATGCAGGAAGTCTCTCGGCAGCCTTGATTTACGGCGGCTGATATAGAGACTTCGTAAAAGTAGATCTATCCTCAACAGGGCTTTGATGTCGAGGAGAAACTTAATTGAAGATAAGGGATGCGTTGGTAGTTTCTGACCGGCAAATCCACGAAAACCCAAACAGAAACTAAACATGTAGAAAGCGATGAAGTCGCTCGTTTGGACGAGAGTTCGATTCTCTCCGACTCCACATTAACCCTTGTAATCTTTTGATTATGAGGGTTTTATTTTTTAAGGGGCATAATTAGGGGCAGTTTTGGTTGCTAAGTTTGTAAGTTTATTAGACACTAACTAATAAAATAAAGCAGTAACAAGGTAGCACGTAATTAGTTTTTACAAAAACCCATTCTAATAAAAACTAAAGATAGCAAAAGTCCACGTTGTCCGCTGAAAATGTATGCCTTATGAATTGATCGTTTCGTTGAGTAAATATATAATATCTAGTTTGAATCTTTGATAGTTTCTAGCCTATAATCTCTATATAATGTTTTGAACACATCAATGGCTAAGTTATCATTAAGCGTATTTTGATTATTAAGTACGTTAGTAAAACATAGCTGGCAACTGTGTTCTTGGTCTTCATGCGGCAATGCAAAATAACCTGTATTATCAATCTGAGAATCACTTTTTGGATAAAGCAACATGCTTAAATTTGCTTTCCAATGATGGTTATAAACATACATTTGTTTCAAATCTGCATCGCTGGGTTTATTGCTGTTGATCACCTTCCACTTGGTATCAATGACATAAACCATATTGTCCTTTTCTAGAACTATATCTGGACGTATAGTTTTACGATTCCAAAATAATTGTGATTCTTGACCTCTTATCTTCCAAGTTCCATCATTTGCTTTTTTAAGCATACGCAACACATATTCCTCCCACAACATATTCATATCAAACATAATTGCAAGTAAGTCTTTACGCCCAGCTTTTATATCAGGACGATAGTTCAACAAAATTAATTTTGCGATTGAAAGTGCCTTTTGATAAGGTTGATGCTTTCGCGAGAGCGGAATACGATCAAACAATGTCGCATCTACTTTTACTCTTGATACCTTAGGAAATTGTGCTATTACTCTACCAATCTTATCTGAAATTACCGAATCATTTGAAATACTATCGATCACCATAAGTGCCTCATATAGTAACTGGTGTAACAAGTGATCATGTGAGTAGATCGTATGACGTACAAAAAAACGTTCTTTATGAACAAGGTTTTTAGTTACCTGCTGATTGAACAACAACGCACCTTTTAAGGAACGTTGTTGTCCTTTTATTTTTAAATATTTTTTTTTTAATCCAGACCTAATTAAGGACTCCACTTCATTTAAAAACAATTCAAAATATAACTCAAGGACAGAATTTGCTCTTAGTTTTAAATTTGCGGTTCCACTTTCCTTAGCCTTTAATAAATGGCAAGTCTTGAGCATGGTAAGTAATACGTGCTGCCATTCTTTTGCATCGCCACTTTTTCCAGCTTTAGGCAATACTTCAATGGTAGTTTTACCTACTTGAATAGCACCTACATAACTCTTAAATCGCACGCCATTGTGAATTAATTCAAAGAATGGCGTATTGGGGTTGCGTTCATGAAAATTCAAAAAAGATTGATAAATATCGACTGTAAAATCGTTATGAAAATGTCTTTTCCCTTTTACGCAAGTAATAGATTGATATTCAAAAATAGATATGTAACTAGGCTTTTTACTCACTTAGCTTACCCATTAATTGCTCTATAGCATTATTTAAATCGATCTCTTTTTTAATCTCATATTTTACGATATCGCTATAATCAGATTCATAATCTCCATCATTCTGAGCAAAAGTAACGTTAGCATAACGATCCTTATCCATAAAACCTTCTCCTATCACCATGGTAATTTTTACATAATCATTAAAGAAGTATTCCTGCAATAACGGAATGATTTTATTCTGAAAAACGGCTTTTAGATCTGCTTCTAGATTTATAGAATCTTTAAGTTTTAAAAAGTAAGAATGTCCTATTTGATGATCACGATCTATAAGCACGGTAATGCGTTTATTAATTGTTCTTAGAATACTTGCTAATTTATAACCTTCAAATTCTTGAAAATCTAGAACCTCATCAATCACTTCATAATTTGGCAACATCTCGATAAACTCAAATCTTCTTCTCAACGCACTATCTAGCGCCTCAATAGAACGATCTGCAGTATTCATAGTTCCTATGATGTGCAAATTGCTAGGGACACTAAATTTTAGCTTAGAATAGGGAAGAATAACACTCAACTCATTTTCTGCTCCTGCTCGTTTGTCTTTTTCTATAAGTGTAATTAATTCTCCAAAAATGGAAGCTACATTACCGCGGTTGATCTCGTCGATAATTAAAACATACGGCTTAACATCTTCATTCTCAACATAAACACTAGCTGCATTTTTAACAAAGAAATTCTTTTTAATTAATTCTTGGTCAAGTTTATAAAGGCTACGCTGCGACAAATTATTTTCATAAATCTCTTTAGATGGTAACTCTTGATCTTTGAAAATCCATTCTACCTTTCTAAAATGAGCGTATTCAATTTCAGAATCTTGGTTGTAAAAGTAATCTCCTGTGATTTTACCCAAAGCTCTTATGATACGGTTTCCTTTACTTATCACTATATAATCATCTTGCTGTAAACCATGAACGAAGGTATTCAACATTTGGGCGGCTGCAGATGTTCTACCATTATTCTCACAGATATCACGTATATCAGATTGGTTTTTATTAGTTAAATCTTCATCGCTAATAAAGCCTAAAGCGATTAAATTGTTATTAATACAATACTCGTAGATAATGTCATCGTCTGGATTAGCTGCTTCACCTAGGCTTAATTTATAGAATATAGACTGACTAAAAGTTTCTTCGTCCCAAGACAACTCCTTATCAGTCTTGATTTCAGTAATAGTACTTCTTCCCTTCGCTAGAGAGCACATCTTTTTGAAAATACCATCTTCGACCTTATATTTTAAATCTTCAGAATCCATAATGGGTTTAATACCTTCCACAAAATCTTCGTATGTAAAAGATTGATGAAAAGTGGTAAATGCTATCTGACCACTGGTCTTATCCCAGTTAGAAATGAGTAACTCTTGATATCTAGCCACTATTTTTTTACGGTTGTTCTTATACTGAATATAAAATTCTTCATCTATTAACTCAATCGCTTTGGCAATGGTTACATAGGTTTTGCCTGTTCCAGGACTAACTGTAAAGTATTGTATTAGGATTCATGTTACTAGTCTTATTTGTATTAAATAATTTTTGATAAACTTCGTCTCTAAATAGATCGTTAAAAACCATTTCTCTGAAACAAAGATTATCATATTTTGATCTACTAGATTTAACATTAGCTTGCAACTCTTCATCTACCGCAATCAAATGATCATCAATTGCTGTAAATCTGTTCAAATTATCAACATAATAATTAAAATAAGTGCTTTCTGGGTCGTCCTTAAAAGCTTCTGAGTCATTGTTAAGTCGATTTTTAGAAATTACACCATATTTTTTAGTAGTTCCATTGTATGATAGAATGAATACGTAGCGCTGACCAATGTGAAAATTACAGTTCCCTTGAGCTATATTAAAGACGAGTCTTTCATCGTTTTGTGATAAATCAAACCTTTGAACTATTAGATCCAAATGATTGAAATAATCTTTTACTTGAATTTCTGATAATTGTTCAAGAGCATTAATCAATTGATTCATATCTTCTTGAGTCTCTGTAGGTGTGACTCCTTTATAATACCAGGTTTTCAAGTGATCTAATTGTAAAGCTTGTTTAGGATTTAATCGTATCGCCTCTTCAATAATAGCATCAAAAGTTTCTGGCTTCTGCAAATAGGTAAACCCTATTTGACCTATGCGTTCTTTATCTTCTAAAAAGCCTTTTTCTTTTATGTTATCTATTTTATTTTCAAGAACAAAACTGAGGTCTTTAAGACCGCTTAAATTTTTAAATGCTTCTTCCGTAAAATCTCCTATCTCTGCGTCTCCATAAAATCCTACTATCTTTCCTTGAGAATAAAATATAAGTAGTAAATTTTCTTGAATAGTAGGCTGATTAGTAAATTGAGCGTAACCATAAATGTAATCCTCATCATTCCATGAGGCATCTTTTTTGAAATTCCAGCTTTCTCCAGGAACGTTTCCTTCTTGAACATACCTGTGATTGCTATCGTCAACGGTAGGCTCTTTCCAGTCTTTACTATTCCAAGTTAGGTTGACTAAAATGAGTTGCGGTAACTTTTGCGCAGTGGAATCTGATTTATCATACTCCTCAATTTTATTTATAAGCTTTTCAAACTTTGATTCACTTATGAATAATCCTTTTATTCCTGATTCTTGCGCAACTCTTATGACTTTTGGATAAACTATATCTAAAAATTCAAATAATTCTGTAGCATCATCTGGATATACAGTTCCTATATGACTTATAAATTTTTGATTCTCATAAGAGTCTTTACCATGATTGAATTCTTCTTTTAAAGTGTCGTAAAAACGTATTAAATCTTCGTCTGACTCTCCTTTGTGAACGATTTCAAAATGACATTCTATTCCCTTATCTACTGGATAGAAAACGAGACCTACACTTCTGGTCTTATTTATACCACCACTTTTATTTATTAACCCTACAAATGCATATCCTTCAGTTCCTTGAAAACAATAACCTTGTTCAAAGCGATTGTTTCTATTTGCTTGTCTAGGTATAAATATAAAATCTGGATTATTTTCCCGGTATGCTAGCAGATGTTTTAAAACTATTTGATGAAAGGTTCTGGGCATAATCTATTCTCGTTTTTCTATTGACTTACTAGTTTTTAGTATTCTGATTATTAATCAATTACTATTTGCGCGCCATTTACACGCCAGATTGGCGCGCAAATCGATTTTTTCAATTAATTGCACCTTTTGCGCGCCACTTTATCACAATTACTCCACCTCAATCGCAGCATACTCTTCCTCAGTTAAACGATTTGCAAGCTCTGGCTCGATGATTAAGGCTTCTTCATAAGTAAGATTGTAGAGTTTGTACACTAGATTGTCATCAAATTTTTCATTGTTCAATTTATCAAAAAATTTATTTAATCTATTATTGTTCTTTTCAGATATCTCTAAAAAATTACTTGGTAATGGTAATTGTCGAATATTAATTGGTCTTATTTTGGCAAAAACTCTACCGTTTTCCTGAGATAAACACTCCATACAGAAATTTAATAATTTAGAGTTTAGGAGTAAGGTTAGAAATTTATATTGGCCAATATTACTAGTTGCCAATTTTATACATATCACCGTATTCATAGGATGAAGATTTTTATCATCAAAACTTGCAATCAACTTGTCACCTGTTTCTCGACACATAATTTTAGGTGATGCAAGTAACTCTTGGCTTCTAGCTCTACCCAATTTATACCATTCTTTTATTCCCTGTTTAACTTCTGATCTAGCAGATAGCTTATCCTTAAAACCTTCTAAAAAAATTTCAGCGTAAGGATACTTTTTAATTTCACAGTCTCTATCGGTATAAATTATAAACTTATTCTGATAATCATATGTGTAAGAATGTAAATTTCTTCCTTCAATAGTAGGTCTACATACCTCTATTTCGATATTGTTTTCTGTGACAATAGATTCTTCTAAAATGAATGCCTCTTTAAGTCCTGTAGTAATACCTGAATTTACTTCAGAGACTATTTCGTTAAGAGATAAATTATTATTTTCTTTAATCGTTTTAAAAAGAAGTTGTCTTTTCAAATCGAAAGGAATAAGACCAATGCCAAAAGATTGAAGTTCAATTTGAGTTAATACTGCATGTGATTTGAAAAGCGATCCCAAATTTTGTTCTCTTAAATCTGATATCCTAATACAATTTTCTTTCTCATTTGAGTTTTTGTAGGCAAAAATTCCACTTGGAACTACAGCATCAAAAATGTCATCACCTAGATTAATAAACAAGGTTGGGTTGTGTTGTTCCAAAAAATAACATCGAGATTTCAAAAATTCGTTTTGAAAAAAATAAGCATTTGGAATAATATAAATAAGGTTTCCAGATTGATTTAACAATAATTCGGAAACACCTAAAAAGAAATTATAGGAATCCATTGTTCTGGTATGTAGATACGCATACTTATATTTTAAATATTGTTTTTCTAAATGATTTAGCTTCGCTCCATAGGGCGGATTTCCAATCACAATATCAAACCCAGCATCTTCATTAATCTCAGGATTCATCACTTCTGGAAAGTCCAGTTTCCAGTCAAAGAATTCTAGCGGTGTCTTTTGCGAGTTTTTCATCGCCTCTAGTTGCTTAATTTGCTTTTGCCATCCTTTGGTCTTTAACCAGTTTTCTGTCTGCTTTTTAAAATTTTTACTGCCTACTTGAGGTTGATCTACCATACCATCTTTATCTACCATAATGGCTAGTTGCAATTGTAGCAGTTCTATTTTGCGGTTGCGCAATTCTAGGGATAAGCGATCGTGGTCACAGTCTGGTTCAAAGATTTGTTTTTGCAGCGCTGTGATTTGACTTAGTAGTTCTTGTCGTTGTATGACTTTTTCATGTGCGCCAAAAACGCTAGTCTGGTTATCTTCTGGAGCGGCATCCCATTCTATGTCTATAATCGTATCTCCTAATTTACTAATCAGTGAGTTGCCTTCTACTATTTTATATTCTAGGTGTGGTAATGGCTTAGGCTCTTTTTCTTCAATTATTAAAGACAGCCAAAATCGCAAACGGGCAATTTCTACCGCGCCAGCTTCTATATCTACTCCATAGATACTGTGCTGTATGATGTTTTGTTTTACTTTATGAGGTTCCCATTTTTTACCTACCATATTCCACACCGCTCCTACAGCGTCTGCACTTTCTGTGTGCAGTGCCTTGGTCAGGTTAAAAATCTCATTTAATAATCCCATAGGGAACGCACCAGATCCTATCGCTGGATCACATATTTTTACTTCTTTAAGTGCCTGTGCAATATGCTTATCGTGCTTTCTAGCAATTACCGCCGTTTCTTTTTTCTCTACAAAAGCGGCAATTACTTTTTCTAGCGCTTCTTGCTGTTCCTGTGTCTTGCGGCCATACTTGTTTTTTCTCTAGATAGGTTTTAAGGTATTCCTTCAACGATTCCTGGCACATGTAGCGCACGATTTCTTTAGGTGTATAAAACGCTCCTTTATCTTTATTATCTTCTAGTAGGTTTTCAAAAATATGTCCCAGCATCTCTGGATCTATACCAACTTCTCGATCCATCGCGTCATTCTCATCTATGGTAAAATTATAACGGTCAAAAAAGTCAAAAAGATACTCCAGTAATTCTTCATCAAAATCAATGCGCAGTTCTTCATTGTTTTCATTTTCAAACAATCCACCACTTAGATAAGGTACTTTAAAATCATAATCTTTAAAGGCGTGGTTTTCACGATCTGGTGTATTGAGTGCTTCAAATAAGGGATTTAAGAAACTAGTCAGAAAGTATTTTTTGTTTCCGCTTTCGCGAAAGCGAGATTCTAAAAAGCCATAATCGCCACGTTCCCAACCTTTTTCTTCTAGAGGAACTCCTAACCATCCTTTCTTTTGAACAAATTTTAAAAAGACCAAACGTCCCATAAAACGCTTTACAAAATTGCGCGCTGCGGTTTCCTCCTTTTCAAAAATCGCTTGGAAATAAGTAGGTTTCCCATTTATAAAAGTAACCAGTCTGTCAAATTCCTTAATGTAATCGTCAAAGAAACGCTTGCTCACGATATCTACGTTAAAAGCGTGTTCTATATCTTCTAGCAGTAATTCTTCTTTTTTACTGATTCCATACAGCTGCTCTGCCGCAGTACGGCAGCTTTCGTTCTCACCTAGTAGATAGGTATAGCGTTTTGAATCTGTACTTTTTTCTATGAAATCGTCTGTATTTTCATCATAGTCTGTTCCGTAAGAAGAGAATGTAAGGCGGTAATCATCAGTTTCATTTTGAAAAATCGCGATTACACCATCTATGATGTTTTCTTCTATGGTAGATGATACAAACTGGTTGAGCATGACGCGATTTCTTATCACGTTTACATTATCTGCCACTTTTAATTCATACAGCGCGATCATGCGACCGTCATCTAATTGAATATTACCTAGTTGATAAAAGGACTCTACGCGGTCATTACTTTTATCTACAAATTGCTCTATGCCAAAAAGCTGTATACGTCCATCAAATACATCTAACAAGACCTCTTTCCAGTTATCACGACTGTAGGACTGCGCTAGCTTTTCTCTTATTTTTTTAGCTTGTAATTTCATAAGGTTTAATGAGCAAAGGATTCTGTAATTATTATTTCTGGTAGATATTGTTCTCTAGACTTCACTTTAAGGACTGGATCATCGCTCTGTAAATCTTTCAAAGGATATTGATTCAGTATATTAATAAGGGCTTCTAGTTGTTCTATTTGAGCCATAGGCGATTTTTTCATGGCTCGTGCGAGTTTATTAATATCGCGTTGCAATCTTTGGAATTTTCCGACTGACATGGCTTTAATAGCCGCTTTCATCAACTTCTTCTCATCGTCTGATATAAATGGAAGTTTTAATCGTTGCGAGACGTAGGCTTTGGCTTTCTTTTCATTAGGCCCTTGAGTCGTATCTACGACTTGAGTAGCGGTAAGGTCTGCCATAATTTTTTCTTCAAAATCTTTATGGGCAATTTGTACTTGCTCGTGATGAAAATCTGGCAACTTAATTCCTTTCTCAGGAGGATCGCATCTAAACTCGTTTGCTGTCTCTACAAATGAAAGTTCTTCAATGGTATTATCTGGTTTTACCCAGTAAAAAGCATCTCTACGCACATTGCGCATAAAGCAAATGGTAGATTTATTCAAGATGCGTCTATCTCTTCCTACTCTTGCTCTTACCGGCATGTTTTTAATGCGCCTGTAATACTCTGGATCTTCTTTTTTGAATTTGCGCAGTTCCATAAGAAATGCAAGACGTTCATCTTTTGTATCATCTACGTCTGCCTCAAAAAGGCCAAAACTTTGAGTTTCTTCATCTGGAGAATAAATCTCGCTGTCTTCACCTAGCGCGCTATGAAATGCTTGTAATTTCATTATGGCGCGTTTTTCTAAATCAATGTCATTATTAACACGAGCTGTAGGATAGAAATTAAATACATGTACAGAGTTTGCAGTGCTTCCTATACGGTTTACACGACCTATACGTTGCATTAATCGAGTAGAGTTCCATGGTGTGTCATAGTTTACAATCACGTTTGCTCTATGTAGGTTGATACCTTCAGCAAGTACCTCGGTTGCTATGATGATATTATAATCGCTACGATAATGACTTCTAGGAATATTTGCATCAAAGTTGAGCTTTACCTGATCCATCATTTTATTGCGATTCTCACTGGTAACTTCTATGATTCCAGTAATTCCTGCTCCTATGAGCTTATCTCTAAGATAATTAGTCGTGTCTTTTGCCTCAGAAAATACAACTAGTTTATTTTCTTTATTATAATCGTTATCAAACAACTCGATTTTTATACGATGCAAGAACTCATCTAATTTAGGATCATCAAAAACTAATTGCCATTCATCATTTAATTCTACGAGTAAATTAAAGTCTCTTTTTAAGGTAGATATAAAAGAGGGCTGAAAATCACTTGCCGTACAAATGGTAATGGATGGATCTGTTTCTTGCAATTCTAGAAGTTTTGCAAAAAGTTCTTCTTCCTTGCCATCCATAATCATTTCGTTTACATTTTGATTAGGTGCTATATAAACTTGATTATTTTCAAACATTTCTACCATAACGCGAGTAGCATCTGTAAACCGCTGTAAAGATTTCTTGAATGCGTAAAAACTACTGTCCAACCGCTTGACGAGCATTGTTCTCATTAATTTAGCTAAGGCACGTGAAGCATTATCTGCGCTTTGATACCTACTGCGTAATGGCTCTTTAAGGTATTTAATAGCCTGATATCTGTAATACTGAATTCCGTCATTTTCATTTCCTAATAGATACATGGTACGATCATAAAGAGATTCTAATTTAGGGTCAAGCTGATAAAATATCTTTTCAGGTTTTTTAATATCTGGAAAAATAATCCCTTGCGTTTTCAAATCCTCTGAGTACAATTCATGAATAGTCAGATCTGTTCTAGTTCTACGTATGGTTAAAGGTTTAATTACCTTTTCTCTAATTTCCTCATAGATATAAGCAACGCCATCTTGAACCGCTTTGATATCTTCTACTTTTTTGAGTTTTTTATACGCGTCAATTTTTTCAGCAAAGAAGTGCTGAAGATTTGGAACTTCTAATGAGCTGTCTTTACTGTCTTGAAATAAGTAAATCTGATTTGCTATGTCCTCAGGTCTATTATTCAGTGGTGTTGCAGAAATCAACATTACCTTTTTCTTAGCAAAAGAGTTGTTTTTTAATCTACGATTAGTTCTGGTTTTACAAATTTTCTGCAGTTCGTTGTAGGCATCGGCAGTATCATTTCTAAACTTATGCGCTTCATCTACGATGACTAAATCATACTTTTTATGATTGGTTAGCTTATGCAAACTACCATTAGTGATAATCTTATAATTCTGTAATCCAAATTTATCTAAGGTTTCCACCCAATTAGGTTTTAAGGCAGGCGGAACGATGATTAGAATATTAGAAATATGACTAGGAAAACCATTGGAATAAAAGAATTTCTTGGCGATAAGAGTTCCTACGACAGTTTTACCTAATCCTACCACATCACTCAAAAAGAAACCGTTGTGAGCTTCGAGTAATAAATAGCCTTGGTTTACAGCATCTGTTTGATAGGATAACCTTTTAAATCCTTCTGGAAGGTCATCCACAGAATTAGGATCAAATTCCACATTCTTTCCAAAATATTCAATCAAGAATTTTATATAAATCTCAAATGGTGTAAATGTATCGTTTAAATAGGTGTCTCTTTTTACCTTATTAATCTCAACTGGCAAAATGCTAATTCCTTCAACCCAAAGACGTTCAAATTCATCACTTGCAAATTTCACATCGTCGTAGTCTTGGAGCTTCACATTAAATTCATAATTGAAATCAATGTGCGCTGAGCCGCCAAGACCTGCATCAGTAAGATTAGAAGAACCAGTTATTACACTTCCTGTCCTATGCTCACCCCAATTATCAGGTTTAAATATGTAGATCTTAGCGTGTAATTTTTTGGACGGATGAGCTTTTACCTCAATTTTTTTTGAACCTATATCTTCGATGAATTGTAAAATTCCATCCTCAACTTCCTTAGAATATTTAGCCCCTTGTATGTCCTTTTTAGTCTCGCTAAGAAATTCCTTTAATGTTTGAGTGGCGTCGCCTTGAAAGAGTAAACCTTTGGATTGATATTTTGCTAAAATCTGGTCTACATCAATACCAACTAAAATTCTAATCTTAGGAACATCATTCAATAACGGTCTTATTTTAAAATATCCTGAAGCTCTAAAATATCCAACCAACGCATCAAAAGAAACGATATCTTTATTGCTCTCAAAAACACCTTTAAACTTGTTATAAAGCGTTTTTTCTTTCTGGTTAGTGAAGAATTTAGTTGACATTTATTTGGAATCATTAAATTAAAAAACCTAAATCACCTTATTCCTGATGTTGGAAAAAGTATCGACTTAGGGAAGCGTGAAGATAAGAAATGAAATTCAATCATTGTTAGGGTTGACCTGGTATACCGTGGCTGGTGATCGTTCTTCCATGCCAGCATCTTAATTAATCTAAAAATGGACCTTCCATTTATCGGGCATAATAATACAACATGAAAAATTTATAACATTACGGGAATCCGTAACAGGCTTAATTTTATTATTCTATGGAGATGGCTATAGGTTATAGTGCCAAGGTTTGGACTATTTTGTAGGGAAGTAAGTGTTGCGTGGTGTTACTAGGTATCAGAAACTAACTGTTATGGAGGTAACCAATAACGCTAAACGTTAGTTTAGACTTGCAAAGAAGTCATGAACAACACTTGTACTATATTGTATCACGATGTTGAAAGTTCATCAAACAAGTCGTAGAAATATTGAAATTCTATGAATTTAAGCTTGAGCTTGTGTTACTCGGTGTTGTGAGCAATTAATATTGGGTTGTTAGTTGGTGCTGAACAACTGTCTAATTAGAATTACTATAATTTATACGCTTTCGCGAAAGCGGAACCACCAAAATCCCCTCGACTTATTATGGCGTTGTGACCTATTATAATTGCAGCAAAAACAAACCAATATGAGCAACTTTGAAGAGAATTTCATCTCAAACTTGACAACATTCCTAAAAGTGGAAGAGCAATGACAAGCCAATTATTTCGAAATATTGGATGAAAATAAGTACTTTAAGAATGCATCAATTTTAAGAACAACACCTGAAAAAAGATCCGAACCACCAAAAAACATCGCGAAACCGGAATTGATAAATTGGAAACCGGAATCAAATAACTTAAAACATCCAATAATCCAAGAAATTAAATACCTATAAATATTTATAAGACTTTGATTATTAAGTGATCACAATTTATATTTCCAGTT
>CAWILF010000019.1:0-265611 GCA_963836885.1 uncultured Flavobacteriaceae bacterium
ACGATGCTTCGGTAAATAGATCGAGACTAGACTTGATAGCGGCCATGCTCAATATCGGTGGGTTGGATAACTGCCATCCCTCGGCACCGTGCATGGGATCAAAATCATCCCTCATTTTAAAACGAGTGTCCTTATTATGTCCCCACCATCCCGCAAATCGCGGAAGGTCGTGGTTATCTGCGTGTCGCTCGTGAACAAAACAACCGCCCAGACTTCCAGGTCCCGAGTTCATATACTTATAGGTACACCACACGGCAAAGTCTGCACCGCTGTCATGCAACTGCAAATCAACATTTCCCGCACCATGGGCACAATCAAATCCTACTTTACAACCGTATTGATGCCCTAATGCCGTAATTTTTTTCAGGTTAAAAAACTGTCCTGTGTAATAGTTTACCGCGCCCACCATGATCAACGCAATCTCATCGCCATGAGAAGCCAGTAATTTTTCAAGATCTTCCATTCTGGGCGTATGTTCTCCTTCTCTAGGTTTCCATAAAACCAAATCCCTCTCAGGATCAGCTCCGTGAAATGATAATTGAGAGGAAACAGCAAACCGGTCACTAGGGAAGGCATCTGCCTCTACTAGAATTTTCTTGCGGTTACCCTCAGGTCTGTAAAAACTGACCATCATTAAATGAAGGTTGGTCGTTAGCGTATTCATGATAACGACCTCGTGAGGTTTTGCACCTACAATTTCAGCGGTTGAGTGGGCCAGATACTCATGGTACGGCATCCATGGGTTTTCAGCATGAAAATGACCCTCCACGCCCAGTTCTGCCCAGTCTTTTAGTTCTTGATCTAGATAAGCTCTGGTTTGCTTGGGTTGAAGTCCGAGGGAGTTTCCGCATAGATAGATGCTTTCCTTACCTTGGTGTTTTGGAATGTGGAAGCTTTCGCGAAAGCGTGACAACTCGTCATCTCTATCTAGTTGCAGGGCATAGTCGTGGCTGGAATTAAAATTCATTGCTCGGTATTTTTGATTATCTCGATATCGGTAAAAAAAATGTTCAAGTTTCCGTCCGGTGTTTTATGGTCGCGTGCTATTCTGATACCGTTGTAGTCCTCGTAGTTTTCAAAGGATGTGGTCATATCTGTTAGGTCTGCACCAGCTCTAAAGTAGCTCCACTCGCTTATATCATTATTGTTATCGATGGTAAGGTCGTATCGATCGCCGGGAGTATAGCCGCCATCGCCGGTATATTCCAGCTTTATGAGGTTGTCAGTTGGGTAGCTTATCCTTGTTCCCTCATCCCAGACCAATTTAAAGGCCGGGAATAACCAGTAAAAATCATTAATAAAGGTGCGGTCTGTACCTATATATAGGCTGTCGATATTTTTATTGCGGCTGTAGCTTACAGTTTCTCCCTTGGAAACTAGTTGCACAGCATCTGTTTTGGGATTCCAAGTCCATTTTCTAGAGCTTAAGGTGTCTCCATTTTTTGAAACATTGAATGTGAATTTCACGGTCTCGACATCATTCCAGGCTTTGAGACCTGCTTGATCGGCAACTTTTTGTGCAAGATCCATATCCTTGCTGGTTGTAGAGGTAGAATTACCATCAGAAATTTCTGGTTTTTCAGTCTCGTTTTTGCAACTCAATATTAGAAGACTGGCCGTGAGTAGCAGAAAGATGTTTTTCATAATGTTGTTTTGAATATCAGCTGCAAATATACCGTCTTTAAAAAATGGTAAAGCTTTGTGAACGTGATTATCCTACAGATTCTTAACCTTAGTTTTGCAAAATGAATGCAAAGTTAGTGGAAAAGGGAAAGTTGAGTCGCGGTCGCAGGGCAAGCATTATTCTTGTTTTGGGAATGCTTATTGCCATCGGTCCGTTTTCTATTGATGCTTATTTACCAGCATTTAAACAGATTGCTGGAGATTTTAAAGTAGATACCAGTGCCATCGGGCTTACGCTTACTACTTATTTCATCGGGATAGGACTAGGTCAGTTGGCCTACGGCCCGCTCATGGATCGTTATGGAAGGAGAAAACCGCTTATTTTCGGTATCATGTTATATATCATAACCAGTTTGTTGAGTGCCTACGCCTGGGATGTAATGTCTCTGGCCACCTTGAGATTTTTTACATCCCTTGGAGCTTGTGCGGGAATGGTTGCCAGTAAGGCAATAGTCAGGGACCTTTTTGAGGAAGAACAGGTGGCAGATGTACTTTCCACGCTCATGCTCATTATGGGAGTCGCTCCTATTATAGCACCTACCATAGGCGGGATCATTATTGAAAACTATCATTGGGACTACATTTTTTATGGACTTGCAGCATTTGCATTTCTTATGTTGCTCAACGTATTGTTCATATTGCCGGAGAGTGCCAGACCCAACTCTTCCCAAAGCCTTAAACCTTCTAAGGTATTAAGGGAATACTGGCAGATCTATAAGAACAGGGATTTCTTTTTATTTTCAACCTCGCGTGGTTTTGTGATAGGAATGCTATTGGGGTACGTTGCAGCGGCACCATTCATATTTTTGGAATACTTTGGGATGAGTCAGTCTAGTTTTGGATATGTTTTCGGTGGTAATGCCGCAGGACTTATTGCGGGAAGTCAGGTTAATAGATTGCTGCTCAAACGGTTTACCACCTTTGAGATTACCTATGTGGTCAGCTTGCTCCTTGTAGTAATTACTGGATTTGGCTTAGGCTATGTATTTCTTGCAAGCCCAAATATATGGGTCATTTACCCCACATTATTTACCATGATGATGTTAATAGGTTTTCAAAACCCAAATGTAACGGCACTCTCACTTCAACCATTTACCTATCGTGCTGGTAGCGCAAGCGCATTTGTGGGCGCGGTCAGTATGATATTTGGTTCGATCGCTAGTTGGTATGTATCTCATTTCTTGACTCAAAGTTTGCTGCCTCTTTTTGTAATGCTCGCGTTCTCTGCAATATTTGCCCATATATGTGTGGAAACCTATCGCAGAAAGTTTTCGCACGGTTTTACAAATGCCAAGACCTACATCAAACATCCTTATTACAATCAAAAGCGGCAGGATGCAAATTCTTGAATTGAGGAGATCCACAATGTATGCTCATGACATGGTTATAATTTCGCTTTCGCGAAAACTTCTGTTTTAAATTCTCCATAAATAGCCAAAACATTCTAGATAGGTTCACTCGTTCTAAGAATTTGAAACGATTGACGTATATTTTAGCTTTTACATTTTGGTCACTAAGATAGGGTATGCGCAGCACGTTAATTATATGTGATAAGAAAAGCCCATAACTTCGATAATAACTTTGCACTTTTAATGGCTTGATATTAATAAGTCACAAGGAAATACAGACAGACTGACACAATAGTTGTTGGTACAATAATTGTTCGTGAATGAAAAAATACAATCTATGAAATTTACAATGTATCGGGCAGCAGATAGAGGCTATGCAAATCATGGCTGGTTGGAAGCTAGACATAGCTTTAGTTTTGCTAGTTGGTTCAAGCCTGATCAAACGAATTTTGGGCTACTCAGAGTGCTCAATGATGACATCATAGCGTCAGGAGCAGGATTTCCCACGCATCCGCACGATAATATGGAAATTGTGACTATTCCATTATCAGGAATTTTGGAACACAAGGATAGTATGGGCAATACCGCACAAGTAAAAATGGGTGAGGTTCAGATAATGAGTGCGGGAACAGGTGTGAGCCATTCAGAATATAACGCCAGTAACACGGAAGAGCTCAAGCTATTCCAGATATGGATATTTCCTAAGAACCAAAACATCGAACCTCGCTATGGTCAGATGACAATCGATACTTCGGTAATAAATCAGTGGAATAACATCATATCACCTACTGGAGAAAGTGGAACACTCTCTTTGAATCAAGATGTTCATATAAGTATGTTAAATATAGAAGAAGGTAAAAACATAACATATGAGAAGCACTCTTCCTCTAATGGCACATATATAATGATAATATCTGGAAGGATTGACTTAGAAGGCAATGAACTATTTGAGCGAGATGCTATGGGAATTGAAAATTGTGGATCGGTTTCAATTAAGCCCTTAGAACAAAGCAAATTGTTGTTGATAGAGGTTCCAATGAGCTAATTCAGATAAAACAAAGTGGTCTCAAAAACAATTTCAAAAAACTTTTTGTTCTAAGACTATCTTTTTCAGCGGGTTGCGATTTATTTTGATATTTCCTCTATTTTTTTTGCTCTAAAGTTTGGTTGGAAGAGGAAAGTGTCTGTATATTTGCACCCGCTAAGCGCAACAATGATATGTTAGGCAAGGCAAAAAGTTCTCAGGTTTACTGGAATATTTTAATTACGGGAGTTGATTCTCCCGGGTTTTAATTTCGGCAAAGAGATCCTGAGGGAGTTCATTGATATATTGATTGACAGCACAAATTAGGATGGCCTTCGGGCCATCTGGTAAGAATTTGATAAAAGATTAGATAGAATAGACACAAGGCAATCGGGTTTGGGTCCACTGGTCTGGATCTGCAAAGATCCTATCCAAGAGATAAGAAAACGATGAAGAGTTTGATCCTGGCTCAGGATGAACGCTAGCGGCAGGCCTAACACATGCAAGTCGAGGGGTAACAGGGAGCTTGCTCCGCTGACGACCGGCGCACGGGTGCGTAACGCGTATACAATCTGCCTATCACTAGGGGATAGCCCGAAGAAATTTGGATTAACACCCTATAGTACCGGCATTCCGCATGGGATATGGTTAAAGGTTACGGTGATAGATGAGTATGCGTCCTATTAGCTAGATGGTGGGGTAACGGCCCACCATGGCCACGATAGGTAGGGGTCCTGAGAGGGAGATCCCCCACACTGGTACTGAGACACGGACCAGACTCCTACGGGAGGCAGCAGTGAGGAATATTGGACAATGGGCGAGAGCCTGATCCAGCCATGCCGCGTGCAGGAAGACGGCCCTATGGGTTGTAAACTGCTTTTGTACGGGAAGAAACCCCTCCACGTGTGGAGGGTTGACGGTACCGTAAGAATAAGCACCGGCTAACTCCGTGCCAGCAGCCGCGGTAATACGGAGGGTGCAAGCGTTATCCGGAATCATTGGGTTTAAAGGGTCCGTAGGCGGGTCGGCCAGTCAGTGGTGAAATGCAGGGGCTCAACTCCGGCACTGCCATTGATACTGCCGTTCTTGAATTATTGTGAAGTGGTTGGAATATGTAGTGTAGCGGTGAAATGCTTAGATATTACATAGAACACCGATTGCGAAGGCAGATCACTAACAATATATTGACGCTGATGGACGAAAGCGTGGGTAGCGAACAGGATTAGATACCCTGGTAGTCCACGCCGTAAACGATGGTTACTAGCTGTCCGGTACGATTGAGTACTGGGTGGCCAAGCGAAAGTGATAAGTAACCCACCTGGGGAGTACGTTCGCAAGAATGAAACTCAAAGGAATTGACGGGGGCCCGCACAAGCGGTGGAGCATGTGGTTTAATTCGATGATACGCGAGGAACCTTACCAGGGCTTAAATGTAGTATGACAGGACTGGAAACAGTTTTTTCTTCGGACATATTACAAGGTGCTGCATGGTTGTCGTCAGCTCGTGCCGTGAGGTGTCAGGTTAAGTCCTATAACGAGCGCAACCCCTATTGCTAGTTGCCAGCGGATAATGCCGGGGACTCTAGCGAGACTGCCGGTGCAAACCGTGAGGAAGGTGGGGATGACGTCAAATCATCACGGCCCTTACGTCCTGGGCCACACACGTGCTACAATGGTAGGGACAGAGAGCAGCCACTTCGCGAGAAGGAGCGAATCTATAAACCCTATCACAGTTCGGATCGCAGTCTGCAACTCGACTGCGTGAAGCTGGAATCGCTAGTAATCGCATATCAGCCATGATGCGGTGAATACGTTCCCGGGCCTTGTACACACCGCCCGTCAAGCCATGGAAGCTGGGGGTGCCTGAAGTCGGTGACCGCAAGGAGCTGCCTAGGGTAAAACCGGTAACTAGGGCTAAGTCGTAACAAGGTAGCCGTACCGGAAGGTGCGGCTGGAACACCTCCTTTCTGGAGTTCCTGAAATAACGGAACCAAGTAATGGGTCCATTCCAGTGTCCACAATACCCGATTGGGTGTCTGTTTTATTTATTATCTAGTACCTGTCAATCTATTATATAAAGAGAAGTCGTTATGACTCTGTCATCCCCATTTGGGCATGCATAGTCTCGTAGCTCAGCTGGTTAGAGCGCTACACTGATAATGTAGAGGTCGGCAGTTCGAGTCTGCCCGGGACTACTTTTTAATTATGCTTTCGCGAAAGCTAAAATCGCACATTGTTCATTTATATTATTTAAGGAAATTCTAGAAGTTAGAGAGTTCTACATTCATCATTCTGAATTCATAGTTCTGAATTCCAATAATGGGGGATTAGCTCAGCTGGCTAGAGCGCCTGCCTTGCACGCAGGAGGTCATCGGTTCGACTCCGATATTCTCCACTTTTTTGGTGTGATCTGCTTTGGGCAGTTTTCACCAACCATCTATCATTTTGATACATGGGAACGTTCTTTGACATATTGAAAAGATTAAACGAGCATTTCGGATACGCAAGTATCCGGATGTAGTAGTAAATAAGTAGAATAATAGAAAGGCGCCCGTCAAACGTATCGTTGCATGCGACGGGCCCGAATACCATAAGCAAAATAAGGGCGTATGGGGAATGCCTAGGCTCTCAGAGGCGATGAAGGACGTGATAAGCTGCGATAAGCTGCGGGGATCAGCACATATGAATCGATCCGCAGATTTCCGAATGGGGCAACCCGCCATGTTGAAGACATGGCACCCGCCGTAAGGCGGGAGCAAACCCGGTGAACTGAAACATCTAAGTAGCCGGAGGAAGAGAAAACAATAGTGATTCCGCTAGTAGCGGCGAGCGAACGCGGAATAGCCCAAACCATTCAGTTTACGGACTGTGTGGGGTTGTAGGACCATAATATTCGCTGCAAAATGAACTAGAATCCCCTGGAAAGTGGAACCATAGACGGTGATAGTCCGGTATGGGCAAGTTTTGTAATCGATAGTGGTATCCTGAGTAGTGCGGGGCACGTGAAACCCTGTATGAATCCGGCGGGACCATCCGCCAAGGCTAAATACTCCTGAGAGACCGATAGTGAACCAGTACCGTGAGGGAAAGGTGAAAAGAACCCTGAATAAGGGAGTGAAATAGATCCTGAAACCATACGCCTACAAGCGGTCGGAGCTACCCTGTGTAGTGACGGCGTGCCTTTTGCATAATGAGCCTACGAGTTACCGTTGTCAGCAAGGTTAAGTACTTCAGGTACGCAGCCGTAGCGAAAGCGAGTCTGAACAGGGCGATATAGTTGTCAGTGGTAGACGCGAAACCGTGTGATCTACCCATGGGCAGGGTGAAGCTGTGGTAACACACAGTGGAGGCCCGAACCGGTTGACGTTGAAAAGTCTTCGGATGACCTGTGGGTAGGGGTGAAAGGCCAATCAAACTCGGAAATAGCTCGTACTCCCCGAAATGCATTTAGGTGCAGCGTCGGTATAGTTTCATAGAGGTAGAGCTACTGATTGGATGCGGGGGCTTCACCGCCTACCAATTCCTGACAAACTCCGAATGCTATGAAATGATTACAGGCAGTGAGGGCATGGGTGCTAAGGTCCATGTCCGAGAGGGAAAGAACCCAGACCACCTGCTAAGGTCCCCAAATATATGTTAAGTTGAATAAACGAGGTTGTACTGCACAGACAGCTAGGATGTTGGCTTGGAAGCAGCCATTCATTTAAAGAGTGCGTAACAGCTCACTAGTCGAGCGGTACGGCATGGATAATAATCGGGCATAAACATATTACCGAAGCAGTGGACTCTGTATAGAGTGGTAGGGGAGCATTCCATATGCGCCGAAGGTGTCCCGTGAGGAATGCTGGAGCGTATGGAAACGAAAATGTAGGCATAAGTAACGATAAAGGGGGCGAGAAACCCCCTCACCGAAAGACCAAGGTTTCCTCAGCTATGCTAATCAGCTGAGGGTTAGTCGGGTCCTAACGCGTACCCGAAGGGGGAAGTGGATGGACAACAGGTTAATATTCCTGTACCTGCCCGCAATAAAAGTGACGGAGGTGTGAATCTAGCGCGTACTGACGGAATAGTACGTTGAACCAACTTTCAAGGTTGGGATAGTACCACGAGGCCTCGGCCAAGTGGATAGCTAGAGTAGCAACTTCCAAGAAAAGCGAGCGAGGCAGCCCGTACCGCAAACCGACACAGGTGGTTGGGATGAGAATTCTAAGGTGCTCGAGTGATTCATGGCTAAGGAATTAGGCAAAATTGACCTGTAACTTCGGGAGAAAGGTCCCCCATAGCAATATGGGGCGCAGTGAAAAGATCCAAGCGACTGTTTATCAAAAACACAGGGCTCTGCTAAATCGAAAGATGATGTATAGGGCCTGACACCTGCCCGGTGCCGGAAGGTTAAGAGGAGGGTTTAGCTTCGGCGAAGATCTGAATTGAAGCCCCGGTAAACGGCGGCCGTAACTATAACGGTCCTAAGGTAGCGAAATTCCTTGTCGGGTAAGTTCCGACCTGCACGAATGGTGTAACGATTTGGATACTGTCTCAGCCATGAGCTCGGTGAAATTGTAGTATCGGTGAAGATGCCGATTACCCGCTACGGGACGAAAAGACCCCGTGCACCTTTACTATAGCTTAGTATTGATTTTGGATAAGTAATGTGTAGGATAGGTGGGAGACTTTGAAGTGGCGTCGCCAGGCGTCGTGGAGTCATTGTTGAAATACCACCCTTTGCTTATTTGGAGTCTAACCTCACTTGTGAGGGACATTGCTTGGTGGGTAGTTTGACTGGGGTGGTCGCCTCCAAAAGAGTAACGGAGGCTTCTAAAGGTTCCCTCAGTACGCTTGGTAACCGTACGTAGAGTGCAATGGCATAAGGGAGCTTGACTGAGAGACATACAGGTCGATCAGGTTGGAAACAAGAGCATAGTGATCCGGTGGTTCCGCATGGAAGGGCCATCGCTCAAAGGATAAAAGGTACGCCGGGGATAACAGGCTGATCTCCCCCAAGAGCTCACATCGACGGGGGGGTTTGGCACCTCGATGTCGGCTCGTCACATCCTGGGGCTGGAGAAGGTCCCAAGGGTTGGGCTGTTCGCCCATTAAAGTGGCACGCGAGCTGGGTTCAGAACGTCGTGAGACAGTTCGGTCTCTATCTGTAGTGGGCGCAAGAAATTTGAGTGAATCTGACTTTAGTACGAGAGGACCGAGTTGGACTGACCGCTGGTCTACCAGTTGTTCCGCCAGGAGCACTGCTGGGTAGCTACGTCGGGAAGGGATAAGCGCTGAAAGCATATAAGCGCGAAACCCATCACAAGATGAGATTTCTTTAAAGGGTCGTGGGAGACTACCACGTTGATAGGTCACAGGTGTAAAGGCAGTAATGTCATAGCCGAGTGATACTAATAACCCGTAAGCTTGGGTATTTGGATACCTTCTATTAACCAAGAATATACTACCACCGTCAATCTTTTCAGTATGTCGATACATACGGTCCGGAAGCTTTTCCGGTCCGAAAACCTTAGGGTGGCTATAGCGATGGGGCTCACCTCTTACCTTTCCGAACAGAGAAGTTAAGCCCATCAGCGCAGATGGTACTGCTAATTGTGGGAGAGTATGTCGCCGCCTTCCTCCATACCCCCAACCTTCAACGGTTGGGGGTATTTTTTTGTTGTTCATGTTGTGTTCCGAATGGGATACTTTATCTTGAGAAACAACTTGAGCAACAAGAATAAGATAATGCCGCAATAGGTAGGTCACTATAAGCGACAATCTCAAATTTATCCTATAATGAGATGCATTAATCTAAAAATACAGGATTTGGTTAATCTTAAGAAGCTTTACCCAAGGGACGGCAGCGCCTACCCTTAGATAACGCAGTCAATGTCATGTACTGTCCCATCAGGGGCGAAAGATCAAGGGATCTGGCGGTAATATTCAATGTAAGTCGAATAACCATCGAGCGCTGGTTGGATGGCTGGGATAAAAAAGGCCTTGAATCGCTTCGGGTTCAACCTGGTAGAGGTGCAAGAACACGGTTGAAGGATTTAGAGGATGAAGTGGCCAAATAGTAGGAGCTCCACAACCGGAACTTGAAAAATGTACTGGATCATCTTTAAGTTTCATTGGATGAAGGCAAGGTATAAAACGATTAATAGGTGGGAACACTTAACTTGAAAATTGACCAACCTTTTTTATCCTATCTGGCATGTTGGGCATCGCATCTCTAATTTTTGTTGAAAAAAATTAGATCGTATATTTATTTCAATCGTTCGGTGATACTACCGCAGGTAAGCATTTTTTTACCATAATATGGATTACGAACTACTTTCTCGGTACTAAGCCATTTTGCACCTTTATTGTTGTTTGCCATTGGACATTTTTGAACGTAAATCTCAGTTTCAAATCCTGTAATATTCATAGCTAGCACGACCATGTTTTTATTTAAAATCACAAAATGTTCGCGTTGATTTTCCAGATTTCCGTTGCCTGCAATTGCCCTCAACATATTGATGCTTTGGTCAAGATATGACTGCTCCATTTTTCCCAGACCGTTACTATTTATTGATTTTAACTCTTGTGATGTTACTTTCGCGAAAGCGGAAACCTTATCAGTATCACCGCTCACAAATGCATCCTTCATCTCGAGATAGGGTTGTAGGGATTTTTGAAATGCTGATTGAAAATCCTTGGGGAGACTCAAGTCCATACTTTTTATGGCTTTCATAGTGTCTTCTTCCATGGATTTGTTCATCATGGATTTCTTACCCTGTAATTGTGCAGCGGCGTCAACCGTAAACGTACCATTTGTGACTATCTCATCACCGTTGCTTAGTCCACTTACTACCTGATACGTCTCGCCCGTACGATTGCCCAAGGTCACCTCGCGCATCTCAAAAATAGGTTCGGTGGGATTTGTCCTTACGTAAACTAAAGAACGTTCTCCAGTCCACATAACGGCAGTTGCGGGAACAGTCACAGATCCTACATCCAAGACTGTAGTCGCCCCCTGAACCATCCCTTTCACAAACATCCCGGGCTTGAACTTATTATTCTTGTTGTCAAGTGTCGCTCTAACCGTTACCGTACGGGTCGCATTGTTGAGGATAGGGTCAATAAATGAAATCGTGGCATCAAAATCCTGATCGGGATAGGCATTTGTAGTAAGACTGATTTTTTGTCCTATTTCAAATTTATTTATTTGGCTTTCATAGGCATCAAACTCTGCCCAGACCGTTCCAAGATTGCTTACCTTTAATATGGGTTGACCTTGTTTTACATAATCGCCCTCGCGAGCCATAACTTCTGCAACTGTTCCAGAAACTGTTGCATAAACAGGGAAATTCTCTTTGGTTTTACCAGATGATTCAATGGCATTGATTTGGTTTTCAGACAGCTTCCAATTCTTTAACTTGTTGCGGACGGCCTTATAAAGTGCTGGCTGCGAGTCTTTCAAGGAACTTGCGGTAATCAACTCCTGTTGTGCGGCAACAAGGCTAGGTGCATAGATCGTTGCCAGTAACTGGCCACGACTTACAGTTTGCCCTTCATAGCTCACGTTCAATCTTTCAATGCGACCATCAAAATAACTGGATTGAACGGAGCTATTCTCATCATTAGTAGTAATTTTTCCAGATAGCAATGTTATTATTTCATCGCCGTCCTGCATAGCATTACCAACGATAGTGGTCTGGATATTAGCCAGAGCCATGGCGTTTTCGGTCATTTTTATCTCGTTCATAGCGAGACCATCAGCGCTAGATTCCGCGGGAATGAGATCCATTCCACAAATGGGGCAGTCGCCAGGTTCTGGCTGCATGATTTGTGGGTGCATGGAACAGGTCCAGATTTGGTCTATGGAATCTACGGAATGATCATGGCCACCCGTTAAGTCATCATTAGGCTGATTACCGAACAAGAAATAACCACCAACCAGTCCGATGACTAATGCAATGACGATATATATAATATTTTTATTCATAATTTCCTAAAATTAAATCTGCGCGGATGCTGCGCTAGGGATAGAGGCGGCATCCTTTTTTGTGCTTTTTCTGCACATAAAAGATATAGCCGAAAGCCCGCTCGAGCGCCCTGATTAATATACTACTATTTGTCTTCCAGTCGCTGGATCAATGCCTTCATTTCGGCGATTTCCCTGCGTTGTGCCTTAATGATATCCTCTGCAAGTTTTTTTACCTCAGGGTCTTTAATATCGGCACGCTCGCTGGTCAATATCGCGATCGAGTGATGCGGTATCATGGCCTTCATCCACAACACATCGCCTACTGTAGCATTCTGGTCCCTAACGAGGCTCAATGCGCCGATGAATAAACTGATGCTCACAAAGATAATTGCAAAGTTCTTCTTTTTGTTTTTATACATGCCGCGCATCGCGACAAACATGATGATGGCCATGGTTGCTATTCCCAAACAACTCATATAAAAGCGCGTGAGACTGAAATATACGTGGTCCCATTCATAAGTATTTAAATACATCGTAATGTACATTGCTACAAAAGAGCAAGTCAGCATCACTACAAAACGTGTATAATGATTTTTTGATTTTCGCGAATTTGTGTGTTCGTTTGCATTCATAATTTTTGGTTTTATAATTAGTTATTAAATTGACTTTGTTCGCAGTCTAAGTGCATTGGCAATTACTGATACTGAGCTGAAGCTCATTGCCAAAGCCGCAATCATTGGGGATAAGAGTATTCCGAAAAATGGATACAGCAGTCCTGCCGCAATCGGTATTCCTAATGTGTTATAAATAAGTGCAAAGAAGAGGTTTTGCTTAATATTGCGCATCACTACGTGACTAAGATTACGTGCCTTTACAATGCCGTGTAAATCGCCTTTAACCAAGGTAATGGCAGCACTCTCGATAGCAACATCCGTTCCCGTGCCCATTGCGATACCTACATCGCTTTTAGCCAATGCAGGTGCGTCATTAATACCATCACCTGCCATTGCAACCACTTTACCTTGCTCTTGTAATTTCTCGACTTCCTGCAACTTATTTTCTGGTAGCATACTTGCTTGAAAATCTGCAAGGTTCAATTCATCTGCAACAGCTTTGGCGGTGTCGTGATTGTCGCCCGTAAGCATTATGATTGCAATTCCTTTATTCTGCAAATCCTTTATAGCTTTTGCGCTCGTTTCCTTGATTTTATCACCTATGACCACGTAACCAGAAACTTTACCATCAATGGCGAGATAGGAAACTGTCTTACCTTGCTTTTGATAGGATTGCGCTTCGTTTTCCATCACTTCGGTAAGCGTGGCATTCGCCTGTTCCATCATTTTGGCATTTCCTAAAGCCACTTCTTTTCCGTTTACTTTCCCTTCAACACCTTTTCCAGTAACCGAATTGAAATTATCAGTTTTTAAAAATTCTGCGTTTTGTTCTTTTCCATATTTCACCGTTGCTTCCGCTAAAGGATGTTCACTTTGGCTGTTAAGGGATACAATGTATTGTAGCATTTCGCTTTCGCGAAAGCTTTCATCAAAAGAACCCACTTTTTCAACCGTAGGTTTTCCTTCGGTAATAGTTCCAGTTTTATCAACGATTAACGTGTCAACCTTGTCCATTTTTTCGAGTGCTTCGGCATTTTTGATGAGCACACCATTTTGTGCGCCTTTGCCGACACCCACCATTACTGACATTGGTGTAGCAAGTCCCAAAGCACACGGACAGGCGATAATCAATACGGCGATTGCATTGACCAAGGCATAAACATAGGCTGGTTCTGGTCCCCAAATTGCCCAAACACCGAATGTTACGACAGCGATTATTACGACGACAGGCACGAAATATCCCGAAACGGTATCTGCTAATTTCTGTATTGGCGCACGGCTACGACTGGCATCATTAACCATCTGTATAATCTGTGAGAGTAGCGTATCAGAGCCTACCTTTTCAGCCTTCATCAAAAAGGATTGGTTACCATTGATTGTTCCGCTACTTACTTTATCATCTACTGATTTGTTCACGGGTATAGGTTCGCCCGTAATCATCGATTCATCGATGGAAGTTTCACCTTCAGTTATTACACCATCCACAGGAATTTTATCGCCAGGCTTTACACGCAGAATATCATTTAATTCAATTTTATCGATGGCTACTTCCTGTTCTTCGCCATTCACAACCTTAATAGCTTTATTAGGTGCTAATTTTAAAAGTTCCTTGACCGCTGAATTAGTCTTACTATGCGCACGAGCTTCAAGCATTTGACCAAGTAGTACCAAAGTTAGAATGACCGTGGCCGCTTCAAAATAAACGTGAACCGTTCTCGCTTCGGTCTTAAATTGGTCAGGGAAAAAGTCAGGTACGAGCATCCCGAATACGCTGAATAACCAAGCAACACCTGCACCAATGCCGATGAGCGTAAACATATTAAGGTTCCACGTTTTAATACTTCGATAGGCACGTTCAAAGAACATCCAAGTGGCATAGAAAACCACAGGAATGGAAAGTGCAAACTGAATCCAGTTCCAGTATTTTAGCTCTAAAACATCGTACAAAGGATTGTTAGGAATCATCTCGCTCATTGCAATTATAAAAATGGGCAATGTAAAGGCTACGGCAATCCAGAATTTCTTCAGTAGTTTTTTATAGCTCTTTTCCTCTGCGGACAAATCAGGTTCCATCGGTACTAAATCCATACCGCATATAGGACAACTACCAGACTCGTCCTTGACGATTTCAGGATGCATAGGACAGGTATATTGAGTTTCGGATGTAGTTGTAGAAAGATTAACTTCTTCAACCAAATCCATTCCGCAAACAGGACAATCGCCAGGCTTATCGTAGGTCTTGTCGCCTTCACAATGCATTGGGCAGTAGAAGGTTCCAGTTCCATTTTTCAAGGTGGATGCTGAGGTTTGATATTGGAAGGTTGTTGAAGATGTTTTCGATTCTTATGAATGAATACTTTATGAGCCACCATCATCTTTCATCGCTTTTTGAAAAGTTTCGATAGGAATATTGGATTCCATTTCAATCGTTGCTTCGGCCTTTTCTAAATTTACTGAAGCATTAGTTACACCTTCACTTTTGAAAGTGTCTGCTCTACGTGATTTCGACAACCGTTGCAGGTCATTCCTTGTATGATATATGTGTGTTTCATTTTATTAAATTAAAAATTTAGTGATTAATCCGCCTGCAAGCCAGATATAGCAAGCGATAGCGACATACTTTAAAACGGTTTCAAGCAGTGGACTCTTTGGTGCCATCTCACTCATCGAGTGTTTTACATCTTTTTTCTTGAAAAATCCCAGATAAATGAGATATCCTGATATGGCAAGGAAGGCGATATTCAGGTAAAAGGTATAATCCAATTTAAAATGGTCTTTATCCTGAATGGTAACCTGTGACGGATCTGGCAATATGTTCAGTAAATCAAAACTATAATGAAGGGCAAGTGCCGTACCTATTAGTGCTGTGAATAATAGGAAAACAATGAAGAATGACATTTTCCAGCCATAGTATTTTGCGTTGATACGCAATACCGGAAACACCACCAAATCACTAAAAATAAATGCCATAACCCCTGCAAAACTCACACCTTTACCAAACAACAAAGCTGCCAATGGAATGTTACCCATCGAGCCTATAAAGGTTAAGAATGCAGCAACTGGACCAACGACTATATGTTCCAATATTTCCAGAAACGTAAAGTCTGTATTGCCCTGACCACTATTGATAAACAGCGTTTGGAAAAATGAATCGGGAACAAAAGCCGCGACGATACCTGCTATGGTAAAACCCACGGTAACGTCCTTCCAGACCATTTGCCATTCCATCTTGTATTTCTTGGCTACTTTTGCCCAGCTCGATTCTTGCTGTATTTGTTTTTTCCAATCGGTGGAATCATCCATTTCATCATCGTAGCCTTCGCTTTCAAGATTTTTACGGGCTCTCTCGATGAGTTTCTTCGGATTGATAATGCGTATCAAAATCCAGCAAATGAGAATGAGCAAAATACCGCCCACATATTCTCCCACCACAAACTGCCATCCCAAGAAAATTGATATGATGATTCCCAGCTCGATGACAAGATTTGTAGATGCCAGTAAGAAAGCGATAGAAGAAACAAAGCTGGCACCTTTCTTAAAGATGGACTTGGTCGAAGCTAGTGCGGCAAAGCTGCACGAGCTACTAATAAATCCAAAAAAAGTTCCAAGAAGTAAACTTTTCTTCTCGTTCTCGCCCATTGTTTTCTGCATCCGTTTTTCGGTTACAAAAACCTGTATCATACTACTGATGATGTAGCCCAAAATAAATGCCCACAACGCCATCCAGAAAAATCCGGTAGTCGTATATGCGGCTTCGCCCCACTGTTCTAAAAATTTATCCATCTCTACAATTATTTGTGCCTAATACGAGAAGGGTTCTAACTAACCAACCATCGATGAAAAATCACTTTCCCATATCATTACTTAATCTTTTTTGTAGGCTTTCCATATAGCCCATAATTTCTTTTACAGCAGTACTAGTCCAATCGTGCACCACCGTGAATGAGTGTGTAACTTTCCAACGGCATTTCGCCACTTTCTATCTGCTTTATAATGGAACGCAGCTTGCTGTTCTTCCTACGGCTGGAATAGGTGTCCCATTCATTAAAATTTAATTCATCCTTTCCTTCCTTGATGTGGTCTTCCAGATACCAAGCGGCAGGCTGTATCTTACTGTACCACGGATAATCTGTATTGTTACTATGGCAATCATAGCAGGAAACCTGCAACTGATAATTAATCGTTGCAGGTACTTGATTTACTATCATAAAATCACTTTGTGGTATGGTATCGCTCTCGTTCAGGGTTACTGGAAAGAACTGAATCACTACTAATGCCACAAGGGCAATCCACGCTATGATTTTAAGAAACCTCAATTAGTTGATTTCTCGTTGAACCTTTCCGCATCTCAACATTGAACTTCCATAATACGGATTCAACACATTTTCCTCTTTGCTCAACCACGCCGTTCCACCATCATACATAGGACAGAATTGCTCGTACAATTTCATGTCAGTTCCAGTAATCACTACCATATCAATAACATCTTTACTCAACATTTTAAAATGTTCCCGCTGGTGGTCTATCGCACTTTCAGAAATGTGCTCTGCGTGTTCTATTGCATCTTGCATAATTTCTTTTAATTCTGATTGCTCACTTCCAGAATAGCTTGATGCGTCAAAGGATTTTAGATGATTTTGACAATGTCATTCCCAGTTCTTTCGCCTTTGCATTATCATCATTAACTAATGCGTCTTTTAAATTGAAATAATCTTTAAGTATTGCTGCTGCATTTGCATCTTGGCGGCTGTTCATCGCCATATCGCTATCATTATCAATAGACTCTTGACGCATCTCATTACTCATAGGTGCTGCTGGTTCTTTCTTGTTTCCATCTTTGCAGGAAACACTGAGTACATTGCAAGTGCTACAAGAGCAATCACTCCTAGATTTGCTTTTACTGTTTTCATAAATTTGGGTTTTAAATATTAAAATATAGTAAGATTCCCATCTCGATAGAAATGGGAATCTGTTAAATGATCTTATGCTAGAAATGTTTCTACAGGCTTCAGCACAGTTTCTACATGCTTCTGCACAATCTTTGCAATGTTGGTGGTCATGGCCTTGCCACATTCCTCAGCGCATTGTTCGCATATCTCATGACACTTTTCTACCATCGCTTTCGCGAAAGCGGAATCCATAGCCAGCAACTTAACGGTTGCACTACATACCTCGGCACATGCTCGATCTGTACGTATGCAATCTACCATCATTTCAATGTTATCTGTATCAAGACAGGCATCTGCACAATGGTTGCAGTGCGTGATACAGTTGTTTAATGCTTCAATCAGTTTTGAATTTTTCATAGTTTATAGTTTTAATTATTATTAGGTTTAATTTTTAAAATCTTAATGACAGTCCGCCACCAGCGCCAAAGCGGTTGTCATAACTTCCCATTAGTGAGAAGTTTCTACTAAGTACATATTCCAGTCCAACTTGCCATGTGGTTTCTTCTTCAAAGTCCTGACCTTCGGGTAACTTGCCGTCCCAGCCAAAATCCATCTGGTATTCATACTCGCCATAAATTCCCAATCGTGGGAAAATCATAAAGCCCGTCTGAAAAACTTACCTGCGGACGCAATTTACTATCAATTCTGAAATCTGAATTAATGAGCAATGGCATTAACCATCGTACACCAGCGATTGCTGTGGTATTGATTTCTTCAAGGCTGTCTGCACCTTCATTTTCTACATTTACACCACCAAACACACGGAAGTAATCATTGAGATAGCGCTCGTATGTGAACTCTGCTTCCAAATTTTTGTTCCAGCCATATTCGCCCCTTAAGGCAAATTGATTTCTAATGTTTGTTGCGGTAGCGTATAGCTCGGTCATATGACTCGCAGCCGTGATTTCACCCCAAGTAAATATGTGGTCTGCTTCATTAGTAAGGTTGGTAAGTGGATAATCTTTTAGACGCTGGTCACGAGGTGTATCATAACTAAAAACTCTTGCCATACCGCTCATCATATGATAAAGGATGTGACAATGGAAAAACCAATCACCGGTTTCATCAGCAGCAAACTCAAATACAACTTTCTGCATTGGTGCAACGTTTACTGTATGCTTTAGTGGCGAATACTCGCCGTTCTCATTCAATACTCTAAAGAAGTGACCGTGTAAGTGCATAGGGTGGTGCATCATCGTGAGATTATTGAGCGTTACACGCACGACTTCGCCTTGTTTAATTTTAATTTTATCGGTTTCTGAAAGTGGAACACCGTTGATAGACCAGACATAACGGTTCATATTTCCAGTAAGGTTGAACAGCATTTCCTTTACAGGCTTATCGTTTTCAAATACGGTCTTTTCAGGCGACCGTAAATAGTTGTAATTGAACTCGGGATTACCGCCCGTTTTCATATTATCACCTACTACTTTATCCTTTGGCACCATATAGCCCATCTTCATTCCGTCCATTTCCATATCGCCATCCATATCCATATTTGCCTTTCCTTTCTTCATCTTCATTTCGGTCTTGGACATCTTCATTTTGTCGTCTTTCATATCCATTTTAGAATGGTCCATTTTATTGTGAGCCATTTTGGTAGAATCCATCGCCATTCCATCCATTTCCATCTTTTCATCTTTCATAGACATACCATCCATTTGCATACCGCCCATATCCATCTTATACTTTTCCATTACTTGAATGGAATCGTTTTTTGATGGGTTGAATTTTGAAGCAGGTGCGCCCATTTTCATTCCCATAGACATCATTTGCTTCATATTCTTGATAAGATTGGGCTCTGGAACTACAGGTGCTTCCAATACATTTCCAGTACCTATAAATGCCGAAGCTTCGCCAGAACCATCCTGTGCGGTAGCGCGCACTTGAAGCTTTCCGTTTTCTGGAATCGTCACTATAAAATCATAGGTTTCGGCAACACCTATCAAGGTTTTGTTATGCGGTACGGGAACGACATCCAGCCCATCGGCAGATACGAGCATTGGATCTTTGCCACCAAATGTGAGCCAGAAATAGGACGCTGCGGCTGCGTTTACAAATCGAAGTCTCACACGTTCGCCAGGCTGAAAATCTGGGTAATCCTGTGAAGCACCACCATTGATAAAAAACTTGTCAAAATAATTATCTGAAATTGCCATATCCGGCATACGCTGCCACGCCATCTTCAACTTAGCACCTACCGCACCTTGTGCAATTAATTTATCAAGACTTTGAACCTGTCCTTTTTTAATCAAGTACCATTCGTTACCACGTTTTAGATTTTTAAGTTGGGACTTAGGACTTTCATCTATCCAATCTGATAGTACAAACACTAAATCCTTATCATATTCTAAATCAGTTTCTTTTGGGTTGATTTGGATGGAACCATATACACCACGTTGCTCTTGCAGACCAGTATGCGAGTGATACCAATACGTTCCAGATTGTTTTAATGCGAATTTATACTGCAAAGTTTCGCCTGGTTTTATAGGTGGCGTCGTAAGGTATGGAACACCATCATAGAAATTAGGCAAAATTAAACCGTGCCAATGGACAGATGTTTCCACATCCATATTATTGGTCACATTTATAATGGCAAACTCACCTTCATTGAACTCAAGATTGGGTCCAGGTATGCCACCATTAATGGTCATCGCCTGAACATCCTTACCCGTAAAGTTTACGGTTTTATAATCTATGGTTAGGTCATAAACACGTTCTGGCCAGTTGTCAACATTTTCTTCAGTTTCGTTCGCTACCAATTGAGCTTTTGCACAAAAAGAGATAAGTGTTATAAGAAATATCGCAATTTTTAATTTCATTTTTTTTAATAAAGTAGCCCTTCCCATTCGAGAAGGGCTGATTTTTGATTAGGCTGCATAATTTTTGCAAGCTTCTGCACATTTTCTACAAGCTTCTGCACATTCTTGGCAATGGTCGTGGTCGTGCTGTTCGCATTCCTCAGCGCATTGGTTACAGATTTGTTGACAATAGTCCACCATAGCTTGTGCATTCTTGTAATTTCCTGCCAATAAAGCTGCAGTAGCCGTACATACAGCGGCACAAGCCCTGTCTGTCCTTATGCACTTTACCATCATTTGAATGTTATCCTCGTCTAGGCAGGCATCGGCACAATAATTACATTTTGCGGCGCAGTTATTAAGCGCTTCAATTAATTTTGAATGTTTCATAATAAAAAGTTTTTAATTAATAAATTATTTAAACAAATTTAAACCTGTTTATCAGCGAGTTGTGTCATAATCTTGGTTGTTATCTATATAATTTGGTCTAATGAATTCCTAAAATTTTGCTGTTGCTTTTTATAAGCCGTTAAGCTCATTCCCGTTTCGGTCTTAAACTGTCTGCTTAAATGATTGATATGGCTATAATCCAATAGTTGACTTATCTCAGTAAAATTCTTTTCCTGTGTTTGTATGAGTTCCTTGACCTTTTCGATTTTCAGTTTGATGAAGTATTTTTCAATGGTAATTCCTTGTGTGAATGAGAATACCTTACTAATTTTTGAATAGTCTTGATTGAGTTTATTTGACAGATGGACAGATAGTTTGTCGCTCAAATGTATAGGCAGATTATCCGTCATTTTTATAAGAATAATGTTTACCTGTTCAGTCAGTTTATCTTCGGCGGTATTTATAAGTTCGAACCCATTAATATCCAATATTTCCTTAAAAGCATATCGCTCATCGTCGTTCTTGATGTCAAGTTTTACACGTCCCAATTCAATTTCTTTTAGGTCAATGCCCTGCGCTTCTATTTCAGATTTGAGCACCTTGATACATCTATCACATACCATATTCTTTATGTAAAAATCCTTGACCATAATTAGTTGATTAAATAGTTGATAATAGCCGATTGCACATAGTACCCTTTTACCGACTCGATTTGATTCATTTGAAATTTCTGTCTCATAATTCCTTATCGAGACCTAACAGGTTTTGTAAAACCTGTTAGGTCTGATTTATCATTCAAAAAGGAATTCTTGTATTGCTTCATCATCTAATATCTTGGATTCCAGTACTGCTTTAAAATTCTCTTTGTCATCAAAAAATTCAATAACATCATCCCTTTTTAGTAACGTTGGTTTCATGCTTACCAACGCTTGATAAGAGGAAAAAGGGTAGGTCTTATAATCTTCTATTTGATGGTGCGAGCTGTTTGTATTTATATAAATGATTAGATTCACTAAATAGCGTTCCTCTGTGATTTTAATTCGCTTAAGATGTTCTTGAAACAAGCTTCCGCTTCTATTGTACCTTTTGTTAATTGCTTTGGTATAAGCATTGAGCATATTGGAAATAGGTTGGTGCAGGGCTTGTTTTCCTTTTTGCATCAAAGCGGGAAGTTCTTTTTCTTCTTTGAATTTAAAAAGGATGTGGAAATGATTGGGTAGCAAACAGTAACTGTAAACTTCGCCTATGGATGTCAAATATTTTTTCATCAAAGTCAAGAGGTATGAGTAATTTTCTTTTTCTAAAAAAATGTCCTCTTTATTGTTTCCACGGTTGTAAATGTGAAAATAATGTTCGGTTTCAAAAGGTTGATATTTCATTAATTGTGTTTTTCGGTTGACAAGACCTAACAGGTTTTCAAAACCTGTTAGGTCTAATTGATTAGATAGTTGATTATGGCAGATTGCGCATAGTAGCGACGTACCGACTCAATTTGATTCATTTGAAACTTTAATTGCAGTTCTTGAATGTCCAGCACATCATTAAAGTCTATGGTGCCAGTTTCATAGTTTTTCAGCAAGATATCTTCGGCATCTTGGGCCTGTTTTAGGTTCTTTTCTTGTGTAAGATATTTGATTTTTGCCTGGTTGCGTTCTGATATTGCTTTCGCGAAAGCGGTCTCCAACACATTTAATCGATTTATTTTCTGCAATTCAAGTTCTTGTTGACGCAGTTCATTCTGTCTTGAAATGGACTTGTAGCGATTATTGAAAATGGGAATGGTTACAGAAACCATAGGCATTATAATGTCCTTCCCGTTATCACTGAAGTTCATATCAGTTCGTTCTGAAACCGGTAGGTAATCCATTCCAAAACCGATCATGGGAAGTCCTTCGCGCTGATTGAGCAGCTCGGACCGTGTGATGGATTCATAGAGCTTATCGTACTTGAGCAGCTCGGGATTAAGTGTCAGCGCGTTATGATCCACGGTGATTTCCTGATGGGGTATGGGTAGGGTTTCCACGATTTCAATTGTGGCATCATAATCCCTATTCAACAACTTATTGAATGCTGCCTGTAATCCTATATCCTTCTGATCCAGTACTTGTTTTTCCTGCGCTAGCTCATTTTGCCTGATCTGGAGTCGCAATACATCTACTGCAGATGCCTTCCCCACCTCAATGGATGTGAGCGCTAACTCTTCATAGGTTTTAAGCAGCAGAATATTCTCTTCCAGCACTTTTTGCTGTGCTCTTACCTCGTAGAGTTGGTAATAATATTGTGCCACGGAGAGCGCGAGTTGGCGTTTTGCAATAGTAATTTCCACATATTCCGCATCGGCCATGGAGGTTGCATAATTTTCACGGGCGGTTATCATCCCGAACCATGGCAACATTTGTTTGAAACCTATTCTTGCTCGCTGCGCACCGGTCCTTGTCTCGGGCTCACTGACGAAGTAACCAGCGCTAAATTCTGTATTTGGAACCCAGTTAGCCTCATTTACCTTTTCTTCGGCAATGTTGTACCGCAGTTCAAAGGCTTGTATTTCTGGGTTGTTGGAATGTGCTTCCTGAGTGTATTGCTGCAAGGTTTGCGATGTAGCAAAGTTTTGGGTGCATACGATTAGTGCTAAGGCTATGAGAAGCTGGAAGCTGGAAGCTGGAAGCTGGATTTTACTGGGAGCATGTTTCAAAACCCAATACTTATAGTGTTTTTTATTTTTCATAGCTTTTCCAGTTTTGATGAAGTTTAGTCAGCATTCTACCAATGGAATAGTTCTTTTTGATCAAATCGTTGTGAGTTTCTTTAATAAGATAACCACATTCCAGAGCATAGTTCAACCAATCCTCCGTTTCAGAATTAGATCCCAAGGAATGGATGAGGTGTTGTTTGAAAACACCTTCATATACTCTTTTTGCCCAACCCTCACTAATATTAGCACTCACAGATCGAGAGGATCGAACTATTTGAGAAGTCAGTGAATAAACTTCTTCTTTTGGAAATTTTCTAGTGATCCAAAATATCTCCATCGCCAGTGCAAATGACTTTTTATGTACTTCTAAATCTTTATATGATTGTATCATAGTCTTTTTATATTATTTTCCAGCCTCCAGCCTCCAGCCTCCAGCCTTCTAGTTTCCAACTTCCAACCTCTTCAACTTTATCTCCTCCCTCCAGCTAAATAAAACCGGCAACAAGAAATAAGAAGTCACATCAATGATCATCCCGCCAAAAATCGGGATCGCCATGGGAATCATGATGTCGCTACCTTTACCGGTGGAAGTGAGTATGGGCAATAATGCGAGGATCGTCGTTACCGTTGTCATTAAACAGGGACGTATTCTTTTACCTGCAGCTTCTAATGTTGCACGTCGGATCTGTTTTTTATCTACAGGATTTTCCCTGTCAAAAGTTTGTTTGAGATAGGTCGCCATGACCACGCCATCGTCCGTAGCAATGCCGAAAAGTGCAATAAAGCCTACCCAAACGGCAACACTCAAATTGATCGTTTTCATATTAAAAAGATCCCGCATATTCTCGCCAAAAATGTTGAAATTGAAAAACCAATCCTGTCCATACAGCCATATCATGATAAAACCACCGGCAAAAGCAATCGCAATTCCTGAAAATACCATAAGCGATGTACTCACTGATTTAAACTGAAAATATAAAATCAAGAAAATTATTGCAAGTGCCAGTGGTACTACAACTGAAAGTGTTTTCTCTGCCCGCAATTGATTTTCATAAGTCCCTGTAAACCTGTAACTGATACCTTTGGGAACGATCAACTCGCCAGTCTCAATTTTCTTTTTGAACAAAGCCTGCGCATTTTCTACCACATCTACCTCGGCAAATCCATCCAACTTGTCAAAAAGTACATAACCGATCAAGAACGTGTCCTCACTTTTAATGACCTGCGGCCCTTGCTCGTAACGTATTTCCACTAGTTCGCTAAGGGGGACTGGGCTACCGTTTGAAACTGGAACATAAATACTTTTAAGGTCGTCTGGATTACCACGCAACTCACGTGGATAACGCACTCGTACCGCATAACGTTCCCGACCCTCTACGGTTTGGGTAAGTGGCATCCCGCCTACTGCGACTTGAAGTACTTCTTGCACATCCATGACAGAGACGCCATATCTAGCGAGTTGATCTCGTTTAATGTCAATGAGCAAATAGGGCTTTCCTACAATACGGTCAGCAAAAACAGCTTGTTCTTTAACTCCTTCACTTTGTTTTAATAGTTCTTCTAGTTGCAGCCCGAATGCTTCAATAGTTTTAAGATCAGGACCTTTAACTTTAATTCCCATGGGTGCGCGCATTCCTGTTTGAAGCATCACGAGTCGTGTTTCAATGGGTTGTAGTTTTGGTGCAGAGGTAACGCCGGGCAACTTTGTAACCCGCACGATCTCGTTCCAGATGTCGTCTGGACTATTGATTCTCCGGCCGCCAGTTGCGGTAGTATTCTCCGTCCTCATCTTCGATTAAATCGCTGTTTGTCACATTGAGCGCTGTCGAGATACGACCTTCCCGCGAATAGTTCTCGACTGCGCTCGGACTGACATCGTCGTTAGTATTGTAAATTAATTTGTCATTTTTCAGAAGAAATAACCCGTCGTCATTTACACGGTATCGTTGTCGCTCGCCTGATGCATTACGCATATATTCAGATTTATACTGAATCATATTTTCATACATGGATAGCGGTGCGGGATCAAGTGCAGACTCAGTTCTACCGGCTTTTCCTACCACGGTTTCTATCTCTGGGATTGTCGCGACCGCCATGTCGAGTTGTTGGAGTACACGTTTGTTTTCTTCTACACCTGCGTGCGGCAGCGATGTCGGCATCAGCAAGAATGAACCTTCATTGAGCGCGGGCATAAATTCCTTGCCCGTGTTGCGCATGATGACCACTCCCAAAACCAACACCGTTGTTGGAATGATTAAAAATAGCAGTCGGTTTTGAAGCGCCCAGCGCAATATGTTGTTGTAATATTTCTGGAAAATTGAAAACACGCCCAGCAGTCCAAAACAGATAATCGCTACAAAAATCAGGTTCATTAAAATACTACGGTCAAAGCCCAGCGGTCTCCAGTATTCCGCAAGTAAGAACACGATGGTAATTGATGAAATGATTATATCCAGTAGGTTTTTCCGCTTTCCTGCCTGTCCGGCAGGCAGGCGCGAACCTGCCTGTCGTGCCTTGGCAGGCAGGAGCGTACCACTTATTTTCAAGAAGGAAGTAATAGCAAAGGCGATAAGGACAAGTCCCAACCAAAAACCGTAAACGATGGCAAGAATCCCCAAGACCACAAGTGCACTATTGATGATATACTGCGTGCGTTCCCGAACCGTTGCTTTACGAAATAAGAATGCCGCAATGGGTGGAATGATAAAGAGCGCAATAATGAGCGACGCAGAAAGTGCCATGGTTTTAGTAAACGCCAGTGGTCTAAATAATTTCCCCTCGGCACCTATTAAGGTAAATACGGGCAAGAAACTAATAATGGTCGTTAAAACTGCTGTTAGAATGGCACCAGAAACTTCGGCCGTGGCGTTGTAGATGATTTCATTTGTGGTGTATTCGATTCCGCTTTCGCGAAAGCGTAACTTTTCATCTTCCAAATGCCTGATCATATTCTCGGCAAGTATGACGCCTACATCTACCATGGTACCGATAGCTATTGCAATACCTGAAAGGGCGACAATATTTGCATCTACATGGAATAGTTTCATTGCAATGAATACCATTAACACGGCAACAGGTAATAATCCTGAAATGAGAATGGATGCGCGTACATTGAATACCATAACGATAATGACCAAGATGGTAATCAATATTTCCAGGGTGAGTGCCTCATTTAATGTGTGTAAGGTCTCTTGTATAAGCTCAGTGCGGTCATAAAAAGGTACGATCGTTACCTGAGAAGTTCTTCCATCTGCCAGAACTTTTGTGGGTAGGCCGGAGCTTAATTCTGCAATCTGCTCTTTGACATTATTGATAACCTCCAGTGGGTTTGCTCCGTATCGTGCTACGACCACACCACCCACGACTTCGGCGCCTTCTTTATCTAGAATACCACGCCTTGTTGCTGGTCCCAGATGGACATTTGCAACATCCTTGACGCGAATGGAAGTGAAGTTTTCTGAATCTACGACCGCACTTTCAATGTCTCCTATCGACTTTACATACCCTAAACCGCGTACGAGATATTCGGCCTGATTGATCTCCAAGGTTTGAGCACCTATGTCTTGATTACTTTCCTTGACTGCCTTTGCAATTTGGGCTAGACTTATATTGTACTGGCGCATTTTTTCTGGGTCAATATCTACTTGATATTCTTGTACATAACCGCCTATGGAGGCAACTTCAGAAACTCCACTTGCCGAGGATAATCCATATTTTACATAGTAGTCTTGAATACTACGTAGCTCTTGTAGATCCCAACCACCAGTAACATTCCCTTCCTGATCACGACCCTCGAGCGTGTACCAAAAAATCTGCCCCAATCCTGTAGCATCTGGACCTAATGCAGGCTTTGCCTCATCTGGAAGTAGGCCAGCGGGAAGCGAATTCAATTTTTCCAGTATGCGGCTCCTGGACCAATAAAACTCAACATCTTCCTCAAAAATGATATAGATGCTAGAAAACCCAAACATGGAAGAACTGCGAATGGTCTTGACGCCTGGAATGCCCAGCAATGAAGTGGTAAGTGGATAGGTGATCTGATCCTCAATATCTTGAGGGGAACGACCTTGCCATTTGGTAAAAACAATTTGCTGGTTCTCACCTATATCTGGTATGGCATCGACTGCAACAGGATCAGTAGGTAATCCCGATAGCCATCGGGACTGTTCCCAATTAAATGGCGCATTTACAACGCCCCAACCCACAAAGAGAGTTAAAAGGAGTACCGCAACAAGCTTGTTTTCTATAAGAAATTTAATCGCCTTATTAAGCATACGATTTGATGATTAGATAGTTGAAATTGTGTCAAGTAGAAAATACCGTACACGAGAGCTAGCCCACTACAGTTTTAACTGTTGGGCTATTTTTCAAAATCTAATACATCAAATTAAAAAGGTCTGGTGCAATACCTGCACGTCCTGTTTGACTAACGGTGGTGGATATTCTTTAAGAGGAATATCTGTAGATACCGTAGGTTCAAATAAGTTTATATAAGAATATGTAAATGAGACTACAAAAACTTGCTGCTCAAAATTGAGTTTATCAAATGACGTCTTTAAGTCGTCTTGACCCTTCTTTACCAATTGCTCGTCAGAACAACAAGATTTTTGGGATACCATAGGCTTTTCACAAGAAGCAGTTATTTGCTCTTGTTCCATCCCACAAGATTTTACTTGTTGAACAAAAGAATAATCTACAAGCGTATCGCCACAGTAGTGCATGTCCACAGTAAAGGACATGGTAGCCATAAGGACTATACCTGCCATTGTGAGCGCCATCAACTTGTGAATAATACCTTTCATTTGCTGTAAAAGTAGTGAAATTTCCTAATTATGGGAGTTATTTGTGGTTTTCACCATTTAATTCTATTGGCTACAATCTTGCAAGATATCTTTTGAACTGGTAAAAGATCCATGCTTCAAGAGGCAATAATGATAATTTTTAAAGTCCCTCTGCCATATTATAAAGGGCTTTTTTATCTTCCAGTTTAATACGTTTACCCGCGGTGGAGATCAGGCCTTCTTTTTTGAATTTAGTGAGGGTTCTTATAAGTAATTCTGTCGCCGTGCCGACAACATCTGCAATATCTGCTCTGGAAAGTTGCAGGTAGAGGTAGCCGTCATTATCGATGCCGAAGTTATCTTCCAGGTACATGAGCATCTCGGCAAGCCGCTGGCGCACACTTTTATGCGCCATATTCACGATCACATCATCGGCAAATTTTAATTCCATCGCCATGTGCTTGAGGACTGCATTGGTAAATACGGGATTATTGATAAGTGGTTCCTCGATATGTGATCTGGGTATAAAACATACTTCCATATCTTCCAGCGCGGTGGCACTCAAATTTGTGGCTTCTGAGGAGATGACGGAGCGGTGGCCCAGCACCTCTCCCTTGGAGGCAATCTTGACGATCTGGTCACGTCCATTGTCACTCATTTTTGACAATTTGGAAATCCCCTCACGCACGCAAAAAACACCACCCAGACGTTCACCTTCCCTGAAGATGACCTCACCTTTCCTGATGATCTTGGTTTCCTTATGGTCTGCCATTTGTTTTAATTCCTCTTTTTTCAAGGCTTTAAAACTGTTCATCTGGCGTATGATGCAGTTCTCACATCGTGATTTATCGTGATCGCTCATAGGCTACAAAACTAAAGTAATTAGATTGAAAATAAAATTTTACGTACTCCAACTACCTTCCGAGATCTGGCCTATCCTCATAGAAATCCCTAAAGGTCTTATCTGTGTCATAATCGTCGGTCAACACCCTGTACACCGTATAAACCAACAAGACCTGTCCCGCACAAGTTGCATAGAAAACCCAACTGAACGGAAAATTCATTGCTGCAAAAATAACTACCGTCACGAGTAACAAAGTGGTTACACCCAATAATGTCATTGCCGAAATTTTCATGATTTTATTTTAAAAATACTCAATTTATAATGCATACTCATTAAGTATTTGCTAAAAGGCTTAGGTCCAACTGACAAAAGTCATCTTTTGTGAGCCATATACTTCACACCTTTGCCATAGGTATAGAGCAGATTATGAAAGTATGTTATCATTGCGGTGATTCTTGCCGCGATAGGAATATAGTGCATCGGGAGAAAAACTTCTGCTGTAACGGTTGTAGAACAGTGTATGACATTCTCAGTGAGAATGATCTCAACTATTACTACGACCTGCAATCTGCGCCAGGTAAAACACCCCTTGAGGTCGAGGGCCGCTTTGATTTTCTGGATAATCAAAACATCATCGACCAACTCTTGGAATTTGACGAGCAGGACACCCAGATTGTCAATTTCGTTATTCCACACATCCATTGCAGCTCCTGCATCTGGGTGCTGGAAAATTTGAATAAACTACATACCGCGGTCAAAAACTCCCAGGTTAATTTTCCTCAGAAAGCGGTGCGCATTTCCTATAATTCCAATGAAATCAATCTCAAAGAGCTGGTTTTACTACTCTGTAAAATAGGATATGAGCCCAGTATCTCGCTCGAGGACTTCAACAAGAAAGAGAGGAAAATAGACCGCAGCCTTATCTACAAGTTGGGAGTCGCGGGTTTTGCATTTGGCAACATCATGTTTTTGTCATTTCCCGAGTATTTTGAGGTGAGCGAGTTTTGGCTCGATAAGTTTAAAATCCTGTTCCGCTGGTTGATGTTTGCGTTTTCCTTGCCCGTGGTTTTCTACTCCGGCAGGGATTATTTCATATCTGCCTTTAAAGGCTTGAGGTCTGGCGTTTTAAACATCGATGTGCCCATTGCGATCGGTATATTTGTGCTTTTTGCGCGTTCAACCCTCGAGATCGTGATGGATTGGGGGACCGGTTTTTTTGACAGCCTTTCGGGATTGGTCTTTCTTCTTATTGCTCGGCAGGTTCTTTCAGCAAAAAACCTACGCATTTCTCTCTTTTGAGCGCGATTACAAATCTTATTTTCCCATTGCCGTGACCCAACTCATAAGGAGTGATGACGCTTTCGCGAAAGCGGAAACACCACACAGACCCCACACCAGGGAAGTTCAAACCCCAGTTTACGAGCTAAAGGCCGGCAACCGAATCCTGATACGCAACAACGAGCTCATTCCCACGGACGGTATTCTTATCAAGGGAACGGCGTTGATCGACTACAGTTTTGTTACTGGGGAGGCGGTGCCCGTGAGCAAAAATTCTGGCGATAAAATATATGCGGGCGGTCGCCAGCAGGCTGGAATTATTGAGGTAGAAATCACCAAAGCTGTCGAGCAGTCCTACCTGACCCAACTCTGGAACAATGAGGTATTCAGTAAAAATAAGGCGACCAGTTTTGAAAACCTCACGGATCAAATAAGCCGAAGATTTACCATAGCTATTTTAAGTATTGCCGTGATTGCAACCGTATTCTGGCTATATATAGATGCAACTATTGCCTTTAATGTGTTCACGGCCGTATTAATTGTTGCCTGTCCTTGTGCCATCGCGCTTGCAGCACCTTTTACGCTAGGAAATATGTTGCGCATTTTTGGCAAACGAAATCTATACCTCAAGGAGAGCAGCGTCATTGAACAAATGGCTCAAATAGATACGGTGGTCTTTGATAAGACGGGCACGCTTACCACCCACAATAAAAACCTCATCACCTACCAGGGATTATCCCTCACGCACGACGAGCAAAAAGTCCTGACCAGCACGTTGCGCGCCTCTAACCATCCTTTGAGCCGGGCATTATATGATCTCTTACAGGATAATGGAATTTGTACCCTCGACGATTTTACCGAGGAAACAGGTATGGGAATTACCGGCACTTATGGCGGTACGAGCATCAAGGTGGGCAGTCGTGTTTTTGTAGGAAGTAACAAACAGGCAACTCAGTCTAACGATACCCAAGTTCACATAAGTTCAAACAACGAGTACAGGGGAAGCTATGTTTTTTACAATAATTATCGGGAAGGCATGGAGGCATTGTTTTCTGAGTTGGGCAACACGGTAAACTTGGTGGTTCTGTCTGGCGATAATGATGGGGAAAGGGAATTTTTAAAAACCCAACTTCCCAAAACCGCTCAACTACAGTTCAATCAAAAGCCCGTTGATAAATTGGATTTTATTAAAAACCTACAGCAGCAAGGTAAAAAGGTAATGATGGTGGGTGATGGTTTAAATGATGCCGGCGCACTCGCACAAAGCAATGTAGGCATTGCAGTTTCTGAAGATGTGAACGTTTTCTCGCCCGCTTGTGATGGGATTATCGGTGCCAGCAAATTGAGGGAACTGAATGTGTTTATGACGCTTTCGCAAAAAGCGGTACGTATTATAAAATATGCCTTTATTTTTTCCCTGTTCTACAACCTCATCGGGCTGGGGTTTGCCATTACGGGAAACCTTGCGCCCGTGGTTGCAGCTATTTTAATGCCACTCAGCTCTATCAGTATCGTCGTTTTTACCACTATCTATACCTACGCCATAGGAAGGAAATCAACACTATAAATCTACAGGTAATGGAACAGGAAATCTTCTTAGTGTCACAACAATTTGTACAGCTAAAGAATAAATACGAAACGAGTCATTGTGATCAATGTCTGGTTATGCAGGATTATTTTAAAATTCAATACAAACGCCTCCATACAAAATTACAATCGCTTGAAAAATTAATGGCAAGCAATGATATTGCCCGCGGGAGTTCTTTAATTGAGGTACAAAAAGCCGCAGGGATTTTTGGGATGTATGTGATGGTTTAGTGAGAAAGGTCATCTATTCCAAAACTGGTCGGGCTTGATGTAAAATACAGTGTCAATAAAGAAGAGCATTCCATCATAGGTAAGGACATTCTCGTCGTGAAGATCTTCAATGATGATCCCTAATTTTGAGTGTTCGTAATCGTGACGCCTTGTATTTATAAAACCATTTGCTTGCATAAATTTATTGACGGTATTTAAATCGGTAACAGCATCTGCGGCAATAAAAGTTTGTTGCACAACTGAGTGGAGCTTGTCGTCAGAAATATAAAATCCCAAAAGTCTGTATGCAGTGTCAGCAAAAAAATAGTTGTGTAGAAGCAGGTTATGGAAATAATCTTCCCAAGAGGCATAATAGACCGCATCATTAAGTTTAATTACGTGTCTTTTACCTTTTATGTACACCTTTTGTTCAGCACCGCTGGAAATAAAATCTTCCTCAGAGATCGATGTTAGAAACAAATTATTTTCTTGAGCAAACGCTGTTAGTTTCGCTTCTTCTTGAGATTTGTTCTGGTGTTTTTCTTCAGCCAGAGGGCCTGTTCTCTTGCCGCTTGCAAGGTTACGGGCAACTGCTTGGATAAGCGCATCATAGCTTGCGCCGCTCTTTCCTGAAATGAGATGCTGTAGTTCATTTTTAGTTTGATTTATATCCATAATAAATTTATCTAAAACAGATAGAATTATTTACAAATATCGCATTAAAGTTTAAAGTAGCGATCTATAGTAAAAAACACGGAATTCTCAAGTTTCATATTGTCTAAAAATTAATTTTCTACAACTGACAAAAGTCATGTTTTAGGGAAGCTTGCCCCAGTAATTTTACACCATAATTAAGGTAGGTATGAGTATTATTTATGTATTGATCACTGTGAGTGTGATCGTTGCCCTTGTTTTTTTTATCGCGTTTTTATATTCGGTAAGGAAGGGACAGTATGATGATACCTATACCCCATCTGTAAGAATGCTCTTTGATGACGAGCTGGTCAAGCCAGGAAACGTGCAGGAGAAGATTTCCGATAAAAGAAAAATTAAACAAACCAGTAAGCCATAAATTATGCAAACAGAACAATTTTATTACGATAACAAGATCGTTAAAAAGTTTGTCAATGCCACCATTTTTTGGGGCATAGTAGGGATGAGTATAGGGCTATTGCTCGCCTTTATGTTTTTATTTCCCAACATTACTGACGGCATCTCTTGGTTGAGCTTTGGGCGATTGCGTCCCTTGCATACTAACGCGGTGATCTTTGCCTTTGTGGGTAACGCTATTTTTGCAGGGGTTTACTACTCCTCACAGCGATTGCTCAAGGCACGTATGTGGAAGGACTGGTTGAGCAGCCTCAACTTCTGGGGATGGCAGGCCATCATCGTTGGAGCGGCTATTACCTTGCCATTGGGCTATACAACCTCTAAGGAATATGCAGAACTGGAATGGCCCTTTGATATCGCAATCGCACTTATCTGGGTTGCCTTTGGAGCAAACCTTATCGGTGCCATTCTCCAAAGAAGGCAGCGTCATTTATATGTGGCAATCTGGTTCTACCTGGGGACTTTTGTTACCGTTGCGGTTCTACATATTGTCAATAGTGTTGAACTTCCCATATCAGCTTTAAAAAGTTACTCGGTTTATGCCGGTGTCCAGGATGCCCTGGTACAGTGGTGGTATGGACATAATGCAGTGGCGTTTTTCTTGACCACTCCATTTCTTGGATTGATGTATTACTTTGTCCCAAAGGCGGCAAACAGACCCGTTTATTCTTATAAGCTGTCCATAGTTCACTTTTGGTCATTGATTTTTATATACATCTGGGCTGGCCCGCACCACTTGTTGTATTCTTCACTACCGGACTGGGCGCAGAATCTGGGCGTGGCATTCTCTATAATGCTTCTTGCACCATCCTGGGGTGGAATGATCAACGGACTGTTGACCTTGCGTGGCGCCTGGGATAAGGTTCGTACCGATCCTGTTTTGAAGTTTATGGTAGTTGCGATCACCTGTTATGGTATGGCAACCTTTGAAGGCCCGATGCTGTCGCTCAAAAATGTAAATGCCATTGCGCACTTTAGTGATTGGATTATTGCACACGTCCATGTAGGTGCTTTGGGCTGGAATGGCTTTTTGACCTTTGGTATGATCTACTATTTGGTGCCAAAACTCTTCAAGACCCAATTATGGTCAACCAAACTTGCAAACGCCCACTTCTGGGTAGGAACCTTGGGGATCATTATGTATGCGCTGCCCATGTACGTGGCAGGATTTGTACAGGCTTCCATGTGGAAGCAATTCAATCCAGATGGGACGTTGACCTACGGGAACTTCCTTGAAACTCTCAATGAGATCATCCCGATGTACTGGATGCGCGCCATAGGTGGAACATTGTTTATCGTAGGATCTTTTATAATGCTGTACAACGTTATCATGACCATACGTCAAGGTAGTGAGGTTACCGACGAGCTTGCAGAAGCGGCACCATTACAGCGGGTAACTAAAAAACGTACCGCAAACGAGGGCTACCACACCTGGTTGGAAAGACGTCCGGTAAAACTAACTATTTACGCTACGATTGCCATATTAATAGGTGGTATCGTCCAGATTGTCCCATCATTGATGGTGGATGAATATGTTCCCGTAATATCAACGGTGAAGCCTTATACACCTTTGGAGCTGGAAGGGCGTGATATATACATACGTGAAGGTTGCGTGGGCTGTCACTCACAGATGGTGCGTCCGTTCCGTAGTGAGGTTGAAAGGTACGGCGAGTATTCTAAATCGGGCGAGTTTGTGTACGACCATCCATTTTTATGGGGAAGCAAGCGCACCGGGCCAGATCTACATCGCGTGGGCGGCAAGTATAGTGACAACTGGCACTTGAACCATTTTTACGATCCGCAGAGTACGAGTTCCGGTTCTATAATGCCGTCCTATAAATGGTTGATTACCGACCAGCTTGATAAATCCCAAACAGAGGACAAGATGCAGGCGATGGTTTCTCTGGGAGTGCCCTATACCGATGAGGAAATCTCTCGTGCACAGCAGTGGATGGATGAGCAGGGAATGCAGATCGAACAGAACCTGTATGCAGATCCCGATTTTGTCAAAACCTATGAGGCCGATAAAAAATATGCCCAGGAGAATGGAGATGATTTCATTGAAATGCGCGATCGTGAAGTAGTAGCACTCATCGCATACCTACAACGTCTGGGAACCGATATAAAGATCAAGAACCTACAGGAAGTAACCACCTCTCAAAACCGATAATCATGTTAAAATATATAAAAGGCAATCTGGAGAACATAGATGGAGTAGAGATCTACCCCATTATATCACTGCTCATATTCTTCCTCTTTTTTGTAGCACTTTTCTGGTGGGTATTTACTGCAAAAAAAGATCACATCAGCGAGGTGAGCAACATCCCATTTGACGATAACACAAAAGAAGAGAACTTATGAAGACAGCAGCAGTTTTAAGAATATTGGGATTTGCAGTTTTTGGATATTTCTTCCTGTATTTTGTAGGAACCACCGGTGAGACTTCCGTATTTACAGAGCTACCGTGGCTCTGGGCGGTGCTGGGAGTGCTCATACTTTTCTATACGGTCGGTGAAGTGAGCCTGGAAGCGTTAAAGAGTGTTCTGTACCGTTCCCTACCGCTGGAAAATCAGAAGAAGTATGATGATAATCTCGCTTTCGCGAAAGCAAACAGGTTCAAATGGATCAAGGAAACCTATAAGAATCTCTTGGGAAGCAAGCCCATCGAGGAAGAAGGTGAGATCGTGCTCGACCATAACTATGACGGCATAAGGGAACTGGATAATAAATTGCCGCCGTGGTGGGTCTATGGCTTTTATGCCACGATACTATTTGCGGTGGTCTATATGGTGCGCTACCACGTCTTTGATGGAGTAGATCAGGAAGAGGAATATCAGATTGCAGTTGCCCAGGCGCAGGTAGAGATCGAGGAATACAAAAAGACCGCAAAGGATCTAGTGGATTTCAATACGGTAGAACTACTTACGGAAATCGGAGACATGAAAGCTGGTGAGGCCATCTTTACCGGTAATTGCGTCGCCTGTCACAAAGTAGGTGGCGGTGGCGGTATAGGTCCCAACCTTACCGACGATCACTGGATCCTGGGCGGTGGTATAAAAAACGTGTTCAAGACCATAAGCGAGGGTGGCCGCGCCGGTAAGGGAATGGTTTCCTGGAAATCTGATTTGAAACCTGCAGAAATGGCTCAAGTAGCCAGCTACGTTCTTAGCCTGCACGGCTCCAATCCACAGGATGCAAAAGAAGCCGAAGGCGAAATATGGCTCGATCCCGACGCTCCCGTGGAGGATATTCAGGTAAAGGTAATAGACAGTACAGAGATAAAAGTGATCATAGAAGACCAGCCCGTGACTGGAGATGTCGTGAAGGAAAACAATTAAGAATCAGGAATTCAGAACAGGGAACTAACATTTCCCCATCTGAAACCTAATTCTGAAATCACAATTGAAATAAGATGATGACAGAGCTAGCAGAAAAACTCAAGGTAAGCCGTGAGCCAGTAGTCAAGAAGTTACATGACAGTAACGGTACAAAAGTTATCGCCATAGGACTGGCGCGTGGAGTGGAACTAAAGGAACATGTTGCCCCATGCACAGCCCGGTTAATGGTAATAAAGGGAGAGGTAGATTTTAATACCGCAACCGAAAGTAGGAGGTACGGCTGCTATGAAAGCTATGATATACCCATGAACCTCAAACATAGCGTGGTAGCTTGGGACGATGCCATCTTTCTCTTGTTCTTAACTGAGGATAAATGAAAGACATCACCACCCGCGCAGACATTGAACTGCTGGTCAATAGTTTTTACGATAAGGTACGGACCGATGAGGTCATAGGTTACATTTTTAACGAGGTGGCAGCGGTAGATTGGATCACCCATCTACCTAAGATGTACAACTTTTGGGAAACGGTTCTTTTGGGAAAGATGAGCTTTAAGGGCAACCCCATGGAAACACACCTTAAACTGAGCCAAAAGACCCCAATGCAGCAAGAACATTTTAACCGATGGCTGAGCTTGTGGAATGAAACGATTGACGAAAACTTTAGTGGCGAGATAGCTACAGAGGCAAGAAAACGAGGGCAGAACATTGCTGGATTAATGCTTTACAAAATTCAGTCCCGATAACTATCGCAACTGAATTCAACATTCACAATTCTGAATTATAAAAATGGCAGAACAAGGGCAGGACAACTTTAGGGATACCATAGGCACACTCAACGAGGAAGGTAAGCGGGCGTGGGTATTTCCCAAAATGCCCGTGGGCAAGTGGTATGAGTATCGCAAGTACGTAAGTTATGTATTGCTGGTCTTTTTATTTGCCGCACCTTTTGTTAAGGTCAATGGACATCAGTTCTTGCTTTTCAATGTTCTGGAACGCAGGTTCAATATTTTTGGCTTCCCTTTCTGGCCACAGGATTTTTACATATTTGTGATCATGATGCTCACGGGCGTTGTATTTGTTATTCTGTTTACCGTGGCATTTGGCCGTCTATTTTGTGGCTGGGTGTGTCCTCAGACTATTTTTATGGAAATGGTGTTCCGCAGGATTGAGTACTGGATCGATGGTGATCGTGGAAAACAGATACGTCTTTCAAAAATGCCGTGGAACAGGGAAAAGATCATGAAGCGTTCTTTGTTGTGCATAGTATTTCCCGTCCAAAAGTTTGTGATTTTTCACGACTTTTCTTGTTAATCCATTCCATTTTCGGATTGCCATTCCAATCCATTTATATCTGTTCGAATATTTGTTTTGAAAACCGAATGCTCTTCAAAAGTATTCTTCTAGAATGTTTCTTTAGAAAGGTAATGGAACACTCTTTTTTGCAATGGATGAAGCGTTGGCGTAAAAGTGTGTGCAATGGGATTGAACCTAAATTGTATCTTTGACAGGACTTAAGTAATATTGAGATGGATAAAACAGAACGAATTTTAAATGCTGCATTAGCCTTAATTATCGAACGAGGTCTTGAACGAACACCAATGTCTAAAATAGCGGACAGAGCAGAAGTCGGAATGGGAACTGTATATAAATATTTTAAGAACAAAGAAGATATTATTAATGGGATTTATGTAAAAATCAAAGAAGAGGAAGCAGCATTTGTCTTTGTTAACAATAGTTACAATTCTAATGTAGAGCAGATATTTAATGATTATTATAGTCGAATGATTGACTATTTTTTAAGCAATCCATTAAAATTTAATTTTATATCTCAATATGCATTTTCGCCAATAATCAAAGCTGAAGTACAAAAAACAGCTATGTCTAAATTTCATCATTTTGATAAACTTTATGAGAAAGGGCTTGAAGAAAATATTTTCAAAACTATTCAGGCAGAGCATTTAACTTTTTTTGTGTTTAGTGCTATTGCATATTGGATAAAAGCAGCAAACGAATTACAAATTGAGATTGATGAGTCATATAAAAATGTCCTTTTGCAAATGGCGTGGGATGCAATCAAAAGATAGTTAGCATTTTTTTAACATATACTGAATGAATATTCAGTCTATTCGTTTTATTTTTGTATGAATAAACATTAAAAACAAAACGAAATGAGTAAAATTGATTTAAAAGATAAAGTTGTCGTAATTGCAGGTGGTGCAAAAAACCTAGGTGGTTTAATTAGTCGTGAAATCGCTAAACACGGTTCTAAAGTTGTGGTACATTACAACAGTAATAAAACAAAAAGTGATGCAGAGCAAACTGTAAAGGCGGTTAAAGACGCTGGTGGTGATGCTTTTTTAATTCAAGGCGATTTAACAAAAGTAGAAAACGTTAAAAAATTATTTCAAACTGCTAAAGATACATATGGTAGGGTTGATGTAGCCATCAACACAGCTGGAATGGTGTTAAAAAAACCATTTGTAGATACTACAGAAGACGAGTATGACGTAATGTTCGGCGTAAATTCCAAGGCTGCTTATTTCTTTATTCAAGAAGCTGGGAAACATTTAGAGGATAATGGTAAAATCATTACTATCTTAACTTCTTTACTAGGTGCTTTTACAGGAATGTATTCAACGTATGCTGGTGCCAAAGCACCTGTTGAGCATTTTACAAGAGCAGCTGCAAAAGAATTTGGTGGACGTGGAATTTCAGTTACAGCAGTTGCACCAGGTCCAATGGACACGCCATTTTTCTACGGACAGGAAGGTGAAGATGCTGTTGCATATCACAAATCAGCATCAGCTTTAGGTGGATTAACGAAGATTGAGGATATCGTACCTTTAGTAACATTCTTGGCTACCGATGGTTGGTGGATTACAGGACAGACCATTCTAGCAAATGGCGGTTATACGACGAAATAAAACATTAAATCTTGACCAAATAAAGGCAGGCAAAATGTCTGCCTTTTTTAATTTTTATATATGGAAGCTTTTACAAAATACCTGAATATTGTATTGACAATTGTTGCTGTTTTTATGGGTTTGAAACAAGGTTGGGCAATGGTATCTGGAAAACCTGAAATGTTAGAGCTCTTTGCAAAATGGAATTTTAGTAAATCCGCTGTAATGGTTGTTGGTGCAATCACAATGTTTAGTGCTATTTTAATTGTAATACCTAAAACATTTGTTTGGGGAAATTTTTTAATGGCAGCAGGTATTTTAATGATTTTGTGTTTTCAACTTTTTGATAAGAACTTAAAAGGTGCAGCATTAGAATTACCGTTTTTGCTTTTAAATCTTGTGATCATTTATTTACAATACCCTCTTAAAAATTTATTTAATTAATATATTGTGATTTTATACGCTTTAGCGAAAGCGTAATTACAACATACTCAAAAATTAAAATAAAAAGTATGAGTACAAATAATACTAACAGAAGTCGTTGTAAATCTAATAACAGCAATGGATGAAAAGGATGCGAAAGGATTCTGTACGTTCACAATTCCACGAAAATGCTAAACAGGCTTATGGTGAAAATGGCGATTGGAAATCAGGAAAGAATTTTTTCAAGTGGCTGGAAAGTGATATTATTGAACGAAATGGGCACGTTGAGAATGCACAATATGAGGTAAATGGTGATGAGGTGGTCGTTACAGGTCAATATAGTAGTAAGGGCTATACAAACAAGGCTAATTTTTTGTTCAAAGTTGAAGATGGAAAAATTATAAGCTGGCAAATGCGGTATTAATTTGATGTCTGAAACAAAATCGAATGATAAAAAAACTGACCGAAATTCTCTCTAGGCGTAAATATGAAGTACTCTTATTAGCGTTGATTGCACACCTGTATATCGGAATTTTTTTATCCGATTTAGAATTTTACACACGAGTAATATGGCCTTTTAATATGGTCATTTTAGGTGTTGCAAGTGTTGGTGTTTTTGTGAAAACTGGAAAATTCAAAAATATTTTGCAGAATATACTATGGGTTATAGCTTTTCTGTTACCTGTAAGTATTTCATTTTTTGGTGAAACACAATATTTTATGTCCATTTTGAGTCTATTTTATTGTGTCTTTTTTGGTTTTATTTTTATTGAAGTCATTCGATTTTTAATTAAACCTAGTTATATCAATGCAGATGTCATTTCTGCATCGGCTTGTGGTTATTTCTTATTAATAGAAATTGCGGTTTTTTTATTGCAGACATTGTACTATAACGACACTTCTGTTCTTTCAAATATAAATGGTACATCGCCTGCTGAAGTCTATATGGATTTGGTCTATTTCAGTTCCATTTCAATCACGTCCATTGGTTTTGGCGATATAACACCTACATCTTACAATACAAGACTTATCGTTTCCTTTTTTGGTGTGGTCAGTCAGTTTTATGCCGTTGTATTGGTAGGGATTTTAATAAGTAAATTCGTTTCCGCACAGGAAAAAAAATAAAACAATTATGCACGCAGGAAGTCATTATAAAATTGGTCGTTTTTTACTTTGGACCAGACGAAACATTATTAAGTTGTTGATTTTGGCAACAATACCAACCGTTCTTTATGAAATTTTTGATTTGGATTGGCTCGCTATTCCTTGGCAACCAGTTGCACTAGTTGGCACAGCCGCAGCTTTTATTGCAGGTTTTAAGAACACACAAACCTATAATCGTTTATGGGAAGCTCGCAAAATTTGGGGTGCAATAATTAACGACAGTCGTACTTGGGGTTTAATGGTCAAAGATTTTATTGTAAATATGAATGGTACAAATGAAGAGTTACATCCAATTCATAAACGAATTATTTACAGGCATTTTGCTTGGTTAACTGCGTTACGATTTCAGTTGCGTAAACCTGAAGCCTGGGAAAATCAAAACAAATCCTATTTTAAAGAATTTAGAAAGCACTATAGCGTACCAGAATGGGAAACCAAACTTGATGAAGTAATGAAACCTTTTCTTTCCAATGAAGATTTAGAATACGTACTTAAGAAAAAGAATAGAGCGACTCAATTATTGAGTTTACAATCTGCAGATTTAAGGGAATTAAGAAAAAAGGGATTGATTGATGGGTATCCGTATGTAAGTATGGAAGCTGTTTTAAAAGATTTTTTTACGCATCAAGGAAAGGCAGAACGTATTAAAAAATTCCCTTATCCACGTCAGTTTGCGAGCATCAATATGTTTTTCATCATTCTGTTTGTCATTTTGGTTCCTTTTGGAATGTTAGACGAGTTTGCAAAATTAGGCGATTACGGTGTTTGGTTAACTATTCCGTTTAGTGTAGTTGTGGGTTGGGTATTTACCAGTTTAGAACAGGTTGGCGAAAGTACCGAAAACCCTTTTGAAGGTGGTGCAAACGATATTCCAATGGCAGCATTGAGCAGAACCATAGAAATAGATTTAAGAGAAATGTTGGAAGAGACAGAGCTACCAACAGCCGTTGCGCCAGTAAACCAGATATTAATGTAAATTTTATAAAAATTATGGAAATCAATCATTTAAAAACAGTTCAAAAATTCTATCCTAAAGCAAATACCACAGAGAAAATGGTAAATGGGATGTTGAATTTAATAGAGAATAACTTTGGTCTAAAACCACATCAACTGATGCACGCAGATAGTTTATGTTGCGACGATGTTAATGCCATCCAATATCCTGAAAGAGCACACCAAATGTTAGGACCATTTCACTTGGGTGGTTTAGATGGTTATCCATTTGCAGGATTGACAGGAATGGGTGCATTTGCACACCACGTGCCAGAAGATGGTGCTATTGTTATTTTTTATGCTCCGCACATAGGTGTAACAAAAGATGGAATAATTGGTGAAATAAATCGTTACGGTCAAAGCTCAAATTCATCTTGTTGTGGCGCTGCAAAAGCAGGATTGGCAAAGCTGAAAGATGGTGAAATAAAGAAAGGTGAAATCACAAAAGATGACTATCAACAAAACACTATTGAGCAAATTTTGTTAAATGAAAAAGATAGAATTCTAAATTCTGAAAATCAAATTTTTGAAGCTACTGAAGTTATTTACGAAGCCATAGACAAACAGATTTCATTTCTGATTTCCAAAACTGACTACCCTTGTAAACATTTATTTCAGATTGGTGGTATTTTTATCAACGGCGATAGAGATATGGGTTCATTTTCCACATTCAAACGTTTTGAGCATCATAATTTAGAAACAATGGAAAAGACAGATTTAATTTCCCATATTTCAGATTTCTGATTTTTTTCAGCGTTTGAGTAAGAAAACTTTCAATCGAAGAACTATTTGAGTAAGTGCTTAAAAATTTAAGCGTTGGCTTATGCGTTTGGGAAATTTTTAAGCTCTTACGGCATTCATTTCAGGAATTTTCTGAAAACTTTTATTGCGGATATTGTTTCTTGGCAAGGCTTTTTTCACATTATGCACAACACTGGATAACGGCACATTTGCCTGTGATTTTACATTGGAAAATATAAATGCCTACAAAAAAGCCCAACAATTTTTTACGGATTTCAATGCCAGTATGAATCTGGTTTTTGTAAATACTCCAGGCAAATCGTTCAAGACCAGTCGTGAAATAGATGCGCTGTTATTTGACTTTTTCAAGGAGGCCGGCGATAAAGATCCAGCATTGCGCATCAAGGACGTGCAGGTAGTTTGTGATTATACGGTTGAGGAGGGAGTTTTCTCTTTCAGCCACTTGAATAATGCAGACCTGATCGCAATACCCACTCATGGACGCAAGGGAATCTCACATATATTGAGGGGCAGTATTTCTGAAGATATCGCAAACCACAGCAGTATGCCGGTTCTTACCATTAAGATTTAACATCAAGATTTTCTAGGACTTTGTATATAAGAACAGAGTCCTAGCAAGTTTCCTCTTGTACCTCTATAGGCTTGTAATGGGAAAATTGTAATGAGTTGAATACTTTAAGAGCAATTCTAAAATGAAGGTTGCTTTTATTATCGAAGTGGTTTAGGATAATAGTAGCTTTCGCGAAAGCTGAACATTTCAAAAATCTCTACAGAACAAAAACCTAATACTGACCTACTTTCTCATTCAAGAATTTCCAGTATCTTTTGGGAACATGTTGAATGTGCAGTTTCATATTTCTGCGGGATTGGATGTCAACTTTATCAAAATAGGTATTCCACAAACTGCTATATCCATCCTCTTTGTCAGTGACCAGGGTGGATTTGTTGGTGCTATTGTTCAATCCGTTTAAAAGTGCGGGATTATCAAAAGCTATATTGATGGCCTGGCACGAGTCCAGATCGTAATGAATCCCATAACCGCGTGAAAGATCGTAGATGATCCATTGTTGATCCTGATAGCGATCCTTGAAGTGCTTTGATATTAAAGGAAGTACATCAAAATCTGGGGTGCAGTTTGCAAAATATAAACCCTCCTCAATTTCTTGAAAACGTACAAATGCTTTCATGCGATGGCTTTCACGAGTCACGTTCTTTAATATGGCTCTGAGTTTTTGGGTACAATCCAGGCCATAGTCCTGGGATGATTTTCCTTGGGTCTCAATAAGATTCTTACAATAATTGAAAATGAGCTGCTCAACTTCTTTATTCTCACTTAGAAAACAAGTGTGGAGAAAGTTGACCTCATTATTCGCATTGAGTGAATTGATCTTTTTTTGTACTTTTTTCGCTTTCGCGAAATTATAATCGCAATATATACTCTCGCCGAACATAGTGATCTCATCATTCTTGAATCGCGATATAATTTGTGGATCTCGCACCTTCAAATAATAAATGTCATAGATCACTGATAGCAATCCCTCAAACGAACCGTTATACTTTATCGAAGTCATTTTAGAATAGGGCTAATTGTGAATTGAAATGCTTGTGGTATTTACTGCTGGATTCTCTTAAAATGATATTTTTAAGTTTGTCGGCCTCCATGTCATTGGCATAATTTACAGTAGAATTACAGGTTATAAAAAATTTGGAACGGTTAAAAGCGATTCCCATTTTTTTCAAGTGAGACCAGTCCAGTTTTCGGTAGCTGCGCGTGGCAATGATTTTATTTACAGATTTCACTCCTATTCCTGGAATGCGCAGTAGAAGGGAACGATCTGCCCTGTTGACATCGAGCGGGAAAACATGCATGTTACGCAATGCCCAGGATAATTTTGGATCGATGTCCATATCCAGGTTGGGATGTTGGTCATTTACGATTTCATTTGCCTCAAATCCGTAAAACCGCATAAGCCAGTCGGTCTGGTACAATCTGTTTTCCCGCATCATGGGGACTGCGGTGTTCAACGCCGGCAATCGAGAGTCATTGCTCACGGGAACGTAGCCAGAGTAATAGACGCGTTTCATCTTAAACTGGTTGTAGAAAAAGGAAGAAGCCTGCATTATTTGCTGGTCAGTTTCTCCAGTGGCGCCTACGATCATTTGCGTGCTTTGACCAGCAGGTGCATAAGTAGGCGTACTTTTTATAATACGCTTTTCTGATTGATAGATGTTGATCGCGTTTTGCACCGCTTTCATGGGTTTGATAAAGTCTTTGTGATCTTTATCTGGCGCAAGAAGTTTCAAACCAGCTTTCGTCGGAATTTCAATATTCACGGATAGCCGGTCAGCATATAGACCAGCTTCCTGCATCAATTCATCACTTGCGCCCGGAATGGATTTAAGGTGAATGTAACCGTTGAAGTTTTCTTCCAAACGTAATTTTTTTGCCACACGTATCAAGCGTTCCATCGTTGCATCGGGACTTTTGAAGATCCCTGAACTCAAGAACAATCCCTCGATGTAGTTCCTGCGGTAAAAATTGATCGTAAGATCGACCACTTCCTGAACGGTAAATGCAGCACGCTGAATGTCGTTGGATTTTCTGGTCACGCAATAGGCACAATCAAAAATGCACACATTGGTAAGCAGGATCTTTAGGAGGGAAACACAACGACCGTCCTGCGTATAGCTGTGACATATTCCCGTACCATCAGAGTTTCCCAGCCCCTTGTTTTTGTTAGTTCTATTGCTGCCACTGCTACTACAGCTCACATCGTATTTTGCGGCATCTGCAAGTATTTCTAACTTCTCCTTTATCCTATCGTAGTTCATTCTTTGTCTTTTCTTTTTTTGCGTGATCCACCCGGTTGGTGAATAGCAACCTTTTCTTGTTGGAATTCTATTTTTCTATAACCATTGCCGTTCCCCATCCGTTTATCCCGCAAGCTGTTTTGCTTGTCCAGTCGTTGCATCGTTTGAGGGTTGTCCTCTGCATATCTAGGGTCTTGAATGTAATCGGACTTTTTCATGTCGATTACTTCTATGGAATAGAAGTCAAATTCTTCCACACACTTTCCATACACCTCATAAATTCCTGCTCCTCTAAAGGTGATTCTATCAGCTACATTGGGAAACATTACCGTATCAAAAAAGTTGCCGTTCCTGTCCAGAAAAGTTCCAAATTGCATACGTTTTCCATCACTGGTATGTGTGGTTTTTATATTTACGGAATAGCCGTAGATCAGAATGTTTTTGCCCTTATGCGCCACCATATCTTCCCTGCAAAACTGGGTTCTAGGCTCTTCCAGCAAAAGATCAAAATGTGATGCCAGCGGAAACCCCAAAACTTCCAGTTGCTCAAAAGCAAGCTCCAGATCGTTGCTGGTTAATTTTGGGATCTGTTTCATATCAAAAGTGGTCTGAAACAGCTTCTTCTGAAGCGTGGTCTTCATGATTTTGTCCAGCTTAAAATGTGCATGCCACAACAGTTCATACCTATCGAGCGTGGTAAACCTAAAAGCGTCCAACCGTATTAAAAGTGAAAGCTGCTCAATACTAATAACCACCCGACTTATAAAATCGTCCAGCGAGGTAAAACCTCCATTTAATTCGCGTTCAGAAATTATGGCGATCATGCTGCGTTTTTCCAACTGCTTCAAATAGCCAAATCCCAAATAAATAACCGAACCTTCTATGTGGTTGTTTATATGGCTGGTATTGATACAGGGAGAAACAACTGTTGCGCCACACATTCTCGCCTCGTGCACATAGTGTTCTGGTCTGTAAAAACCACCGCCGTTATTGAGTGTTGCCGTCATGTATTCCAGCGGGAAGTAGCATTTGAGGTACAAACTCTGGTAACTTTCTACGGCGTAGGATGCGGAATGCCCTTTCGCGAAAGCGTAACCCGCAAAACTCTTGATCTGATTCCATATTTCCAGTGCTTCTTTCATGTCCCTGCCGTGCTTCTCGCAATTCTTGAAATAGCTTATTTCTACTTTCTTAAATTCATCACGGGAGCGGTATTTCCCGCTCATTCCACGTCTCAAGACATCTGCCTCTCCCAGGGATAGTTTTGCGTAGATGTGCGCCACTTTGATCACGTCCTCTTGATAGACCATGATCCCATAGGTGTCGGGCATGATCTTGTTCATGATGGGATGTGCTTCCTTGCGTTTTTCTGGGATAGCGAGTGCGTAAGATAAACTCGCGCATCATCCCGCTTTGCGCCACACCAGGTCGTATGACTGAGCTGGCGGCGACCAGACCGAGATAGTCATTTGTAGCGAGTTTACTCAGTAACATGCGCATTGCGGGAGATTCTATATAAAAGCAACCTATACATTTGGCCTGCGCGATCATGGAATTGATCTTGGGATCTTTCATGAATTTGTTCACGTCCCGGCGCAGATCCATGAGTTTTGCATTGGGTTGATTTTGCTTTATCAATGTAACCGCATCACGTATTTTCCCCAGTCCGCGCTGTGCGAGAATGTCAAATTTGTGAATACCCGCATCCTCAGCAATATGCATGTCAAATTGTACCGTGGGATAACCCTTGGGCGGCAGCGTGGTCGCACTGTAATAATGAATGGGCTTTTCTGTAATCAAAATTCCACCCGCGTGTATGCTTATGTAATTGGGCATATTCATAAGATGTGCTCCGTATTTCAGCACGAGGTCGTGCAGTTCATCCCCTGTTTTGGCTTGCGGTACGGAAGAAGTAAGTTTGTCGATATCAGATTTGGGCAGTCCAAAAACCTTTCCCAGTTCTCTGACTACTGCGCGGAACTGGAAGGTGTTATAAGTTCCGAGCAGGGCAACATGGTCAAATTCCTCAAAAATAAAACGGGTAATATCTTCCCGATCGTCCCACGAGAAATCGATGTCAAAATCTGGCGGGCTGGTGCGATAATCATTTATAAAACGCTCAAAATAAAGATCGAGTTCAATAGGATCCACATCCGTAATTTGCAGTAGATATGCGAGAATGCTATTTGCACCGCTGCCGCGGCCCACGTAGAAATATCCCTGCTCGCGGGCATACTTGCAGATGCGCCAATTGATCAAAAAATAACCCACAAAGTTTTTCTTGACAACAGTGGTAATCTCCTTTTCTACGCGTTCCCTCACGTCTGGTGTTTCTATTTCATAACGTAGTTTTATTCCTTTTTCTGCAAGTTTTCTTAGTTTGTAAATGTCTGCATCATAGTTGAACTTCTTGTTTTTATGATAGTTTTTCTGGTTTGCATTGAGCTGTTTTTCCTCAAAATTAAAATCGATGGAACAGGGGCGCAGCAGGTTTTCGGTATTGGAAATTATAGAGGGATATTCCTTGAAAATATCGCGCAGTTCATCCAGCGGGATCATTTTATCTGTAATTACACCTTGTTGATTCTTCTGGAAGCTGGCTCAACAATATATTAAGGTCTATGGAGCGCAGCAGGCGATGCTTGTTGAAATCCAATTTATTCCTAAAGGTCACGGTCTGCAAAACGACCATTTTATCGAGTTGATCGACGTATTTGGTAAACGGCATTCTGCGTAATGATGTGGTCGAGATTCCTATGAACTCATTTTTGCGCCATGCCTGCCTGCCGGCAGGAAAGCTTAAAAGTTCCATCTCCACAACCCTATCAAATGGATAGATGAAATAAACATCTTCTAGGTCTGGCGCTTTTTCTGGAAGGTCTAGTTTGTTCTCTAGATGATGGGACAGGAATTTGTTGAGCTCGTGAAATCCCTCATTATTCTTGGCAATACCCACATATAATTGCTGGTGTTCATTTCTGAAATCTATTCCCAGTACTGCTTTTTCACGTTCTGTACTCAGTAATCTCACAAAATTTAAACAGGCACTCGTATTATTTATGTCTGTAAGGACAATCGTTTTGAGCCCGTTTTCCCGTGCGAGCTGTATCAGATCTTCTTCTGAAAACGTCCCGTACCGCATGGAGAAGTGTGTGTGGTTGTTCAAGTACATCGCGATAGGTTATTGCTTGCGGTGAGCGAGGACAACGGGCGGCAACCCGTTGAACGGATTAGTCATCCTGCCTATGGTTCTTGCATCCATCCCAGAGGCCTTCATTACCATGCGATCGCCATATTTCTCGCGTATGCTGTCCATTGATTTGTATAGATTTATTGCCGTTTCATTATCATCAAAGAGGTTGATCTGATAGTTGCCTCCCGCTAAATGCGAAAACCTAATTCCTATCAACCTAACCAGCAACCGCCGGTTGTAGAGCTTTTGAAAAACATCCAGAATACTGGGAATTAAAATATGGTCAGCACTGCAATAGGAAATACGTGCCTGTTTTGTGTAGGTATTAAAATCAGAATATTTGATCTTCACGCTTATGCAACCCGTTAATTTGTCACCGCGCCTCAATTGAAAAGCAAGATTCTCGGTCATTGCGATAAGAATGGATTTGAGTTTTGCAACGTCTATGGTGTCCTTGTCAAAGGTGCGCTCTGTACTTATGGATTTGCGCTCGTTAAATGCGATGACCGGACGCTCATCAATGCCTTGCGCACGTCGCCAGATCATACTTCCATTTTTGCCCAATACACTGACCATCATATCCTCAGGAAACTGCTGAATGGTATATATCTTTTTTATTCCTAAATGTCTCAGTGTCTGATACGTTTTATCTCCCACCTGTGGTATCTTTTTTATGGATAAAGGCGCCATAAATGATTTTTCCTGGCCATAATCGATCATCATCTGATTGTTGGGCTTGGCCTCTCCCGTTGCGATTTTTGACACGATCTTGTTTGCAGAAAGTCCAAAGGATATGGGAAGTCCAGTCTCTTTGATTATACGCTGGCGCATTTCCCCTGCAAACTTGTAACAACCATAAAACCGATCCATCCCGGTGAGGTCTGCATAGAACTCGTCGATGCTGGATTTTTCAAAAAGCGGCGCTTCTTCCTTGATGATTTCAGTAACCAGGTCAGAATGTTTTGAATAAGTTCCCGCATTCCCTCTTATAGCAATAGCTTCCGGACACAACTGTTTTGCCAGTTTCATGGACATACCGCTATGAACGCCAAATTTGCGCGTCTCATAACTGCACGCGGCAACCACGCCGCGATCACTCGTTCCACCTACAAGTAGTGGTTTGTCTTTAAGTCTTGAGTCGATCTTACGCTCCACGGAAACATAAAATGTGTCTAGATCTAGATGAACTATGTGTCTGTTAAACATGAAGTTATAGAAATTTAATATGTAGGGTCAAAAAACCTCACAAATAGTTATTTGTGAGGTCGATTCAATCTAGAATGAAATTTATGGGCTAATCCTCCATATTTCTAATTGCGAGATCATGTATGGTAGGTTCTATAAAACTGGCAAAACCTGCTTTTTCATAGTCACTATTAAAATGAATGTTTTGTTGAACAAGTAACTCGTTCAATGCATTGTGAATCCTATGGATAAGATCATCAGTTTCTGCTATTTTTTCCGGCCAGGACTTTATCTCTTTTACAGCCTTCAGTGCCGATTGCCTTGTCTTCTTCCTGTTTATCATGAGCTGGTTCACTCTAAGTGCCAGTTCCTTTTTAATGTGTTCCTTATTCATAACATCCATTTTTAAAATAATACAAACTGATCGCCCTCGATAAGTCGCTCTTCCCGTACGGCAAAACTATTTTCTTCTGTGTACTTGATCTTTTCATAAGGACACCTGTCATAATCCTTGAATAATTTCTCGCCTATGGGCTTCAATAGATCCAGTCCGTTAGCGTCTGGTCTTTTTATTTTTTGGGAAATAGGGTAGGCATTGAAGTTTTTGGCCTCAAAGGGTTTCATGATCTGTGCAAGTTTAGAAACTGGAAGGTCGGGATTGAGCCATTCTTCTTCTTGTTCTTTGCAAAGGATAACAGGTGATCTATGATGTCCTATCCTGTCCAATAATCGGTTGGAAGAAGTGGTCACGATGGCGACAGTACGATGAATCTCTCCGGTCAGGGGATGCTTCCAGGTATCATAAATACCCGCGAGAGCAAATGCTCCCTTGTTTTTACTGGCATATATAAAGTAGGGTCTATTCAGTTTTTCCTGTTTTGAACCTTCTATAAAGCCATCAACAAGAATGAGGCAACGTTGTGAGCGTATGGCATGCTTGAACATGGGCTTGTTAAAAATACCTAGGGCTCCATCATACGTTGAATCGTTGTCCTTGTTATAACTTCCCTCAGAGCGGGCATTGATCATATAGGTAGGTTTATGCGCCCAGTAGGGAGTATATCCCAAAGTGAAATTCTGGATATGATGGGGTTGCTCGCAGGTAATTACCGGAATGGCATCACCCGCACTTATATTCACGTTTTCATTAAATAGCTCCCCTTTTATAAAAACCGCGTTAAAGCGTTTTTCCAAGTCTGCTTGAGGTGTAATTACCGATGCTCTTCCACACATGATTTATTGTTTTTAGGAAATATTCCAAACTATTCCCGTATTGATGATCCAAATATATGGAAATATTCCAATATAATGGAAATAATCCAATGTTAAAATTGGAAATAATCCTAAAGTGCTTATATTTGGTGCATGGGAACAGAGATATCAATAGAAGCGCAGCGCTTTAAAAAAATAAGGGAAGAACAAGGCATGACACAGGCTGAGTTTGCCCAGGCACTCGATGCAGGAAGTACGACCGCAGACATTGAGCGAGGTAAGAAAAAGATCACGGGAAAGATCGTTACCGAATTATTGCGTCAGTTCAATGTTAACCCTTTATGGCTTTATGGAAATAGTTATAACAAGCTATTGGAAACCTCCTCCAGTACCTCTCCTAGAGTAATCACGATGGACTCCAGCGATCGCGAGAACATGATCATGGTTCCTATAAAAGCCAGTGCGGGTTATGCAAATAATGTGCAGGATACAGACTGGTATAATGAATTGCCCGCTTTTAATATACCATTGCCTCAATATAAAGAAGGAAGTTACAGAGCCTTTCAGGTGAATGGAGATAGCATGATGCCCGTGTTGCAACCTACGGAATGGGTCATGGCAAAAGCTGTTGAAAGTATAAGAATGTCTAACGATAACCGCATTCACGTTGTAGTGACCACGGACAGCGTCCTAGTTAAAAAACTACGTAAAACAGAAACTCCCGGAGAGGTATATCTCATCTCCTTGAACCGTGACTATCCAGTAATTGAACAACCAGTGGCTGAAATCAAGGAACTGTGGGAGGTGAATTCTAAATTAAGCTTTGACCTTGATGCCCACGACGGCGAGGAAGCCATGATATCCCTCAAACAAGGATTGGATAGCTTGCGCGAGGAAATAGCAAGTATGAAAAAAGGGACTTAAAAAGTCCCTTTTGAAATTAATTTTATAGAAAGTGGATCAATCTGGATCGCTCTCGGTCGGGTTAGTATCATAACCCTCGTCATCCGAGCTGTCGTCTGCGTCTGGTTCCAGTTTTTCAACTTCTATCGTGTTTTCATCCCTACAACTGGTCAGCACGGGACTTACCACAAATAGGGTAATGGCTAGATAAGCTATCTTTTTCATATTTGATTCTTTTTAGGTTTACATATCATCTTCACCACCCATACCGGTGTTTTCCTTCACTTCATCCACACCTTCCTCAACGGCATCTTCAACCTCTTCGGCAGCATCATCGTCGGTGGACATGGCATCGTCGTCAGTGGACATTTCTATATCGGTATCGTTCTTTTCTTCACGACATGAAGTAGTTGAGATTCCAAGTGCAAAGATAAAAACAAGTAAAAGGGATAATTTTTTCATGATTTGTAGTTTAATGATCATCAAATATATGTAATTTAATAAGCTTCTTCCCGCGATAAACATAAAAAAGCCGCTGAAGTAGCGGCTCTTAAAAATTAAATCAGGCTGCGATCAGTTGTCGTCACCTATTCTATCGATCTGATCGTCGATTTCTTCATTCACCTCGCTGTCAGCTTTTTTTGCCGCCCTTTCTAAAATTCCTTCTCTTTCTTCAACGGGTTCCTTTTTTTCGACTTCTACCTCTCTGATTACCGTTGTAGTCTCTTTTTCAGTTTCTGCATCCCTGCAAGATGTGAAAATGGCGCCTGTCGCAAACAGGATTGCAGCGGTTAAAATTACTTTTTTCATAATATTAGATGATTACTAATTGAGCAGCAAATGTAAGTGGATTATCTAGTTGCCGTACTAAATTATTATTAATCTTGTTCCGCTTTCGCGAAAGCGTGCCAGCTTCAATCAAAATTTTAAGAATGAGCTTTAATAAAATGTATCAATTCCTGCGGGAACTTCAAAAGAACAACACTAAGGAATGGATGGATGAGCACCGCGACAGATACCATGAAATAAGGGACTGGTACATAGACTGGCTCAATGATCTGGACGTGGAACTGGGTAGGATCGATACGGATTATCATGCTACCGACGGCCGTAGAGCCATAAATAGGATCAATAATAATTTAATGTACCATCCTGACAAACCGGTGTACAAAGACCATTTTGGCGCGGGAATGGATCTTTCTGAAAATGGAAAACAGGGTGATTTCTACATACATCTGGGCACGGAGGAATCCTTCATCGCCGGCGGATTCTACCACCCCAAAAAAGAAATCCTGGACTCCATAAGGGACGCGATCGATTATAACGGTGATAAATATATCGAGATTATCAACAAGAAATCGTTCCAAAGAACTTTTGACATTATTGACGATGGAAAGTCCCTCAAAACGTCACCCAAAGGCTACTCCAATGATCATAGGCACATTAAACTATTGCGGCAAAAAACGTTTGCGGTAAAACATGATGTAACTCAAAAAGAGGTGATGCACGAAGATTTTAAAGCAAAATGTGTAGAGATCTATAAGGAGATGAAACCATTTAGAAACTACTTGAACAAGGCGGTAACCGTATAGTTATTCCTGCGGTGGATACACGCGCATCTCTATTCCCATACCGTAGTTATTGTTGCCGTCGCGCACCAGTTTGCTCAAGGGATTATAATCCAGATCGAATAGTTGCCATTTTTTATCGTTCAGAAAAACGCGTCTTACCCATGTTTTTTTTCCGTCGATCTTGTCGGTAAAAGGTAGTAGTGGGCGGTAAGTGGTTGAAATTTTGGTAGTTCCCGTTCTAGTTTTTATCTCGCGGTATTTTTTTGCGTTGATGAGTTCGCCGTCCGGTTTGGTATAGCCTAGGACCTGTATGGCGACAAAAATTCCGCTTTTGGGAATAACGATCTTTAAATCTGTAATGTCCAGTTCATAGACCTCATCGGAAGTCTGATCAATGATAAAGGTTTTTGTGGGATAATAGGAATTGTAGGAAGGACTGCCATCTTCTTCCACATCATAAAACTGAACCCTGAACATGGTAGAAAAACTTCTCAGAGCTCCTTTTTTACTGCGCTGGCTCTCTTCAAGCACCACGGGCATTTTAATCGTACTTATTAAGGTGGGACTTCCCTCATACCTATCAAAACGTATGGCTATCTCACTTTCAACGGTGGGCAGCCAGCAATCAAAATATTCATCATGCGCGATTTCATCCACCTCCCTGGTTTTATACTTGCCTACGAGACCGGCATTTACAACTACGGTCGAGAGCCTGCTCGCTTCTTGAATAAGCTCGATCTCTGCCGTGAGACTGGTTGATGCGACGGCCAGTTGCTGATATCCTATGCTTGATATATATAAGGTATCGACACTGGGGTATATTTTTTTGGAAAACCTAAAAACCCCATTTGCATCTGCAAACGTTCCCAATCCATTTCCAAAACTTATCGTAGCAAAGGAAACCGGCTCTTTACTATAGGCATCTTTTACCAGAATATCTTGACCTACGGCAATTTGTGTGATTAAAAGTAAACTAAGGGCGTATAAAGTCTTCATTTAGATTCTTTAAATATTCAATAATTTCCCGGGTTGCTCCCGTATTGCTATTGATCCAGTGTCCAGCAATCATGCCTGTTTTTTCTCTCAATGGGTCATCTTCCAGCAATTGGGTCATGATCTCTTTGAATTCGGTCTCATTCTGTATGGAGAACAATCCACCCAGATCTTCCAACTTTCCTGCTTCTGGATACTTTTCATAATTTTTGCCTATGATTACCGGCACTCCAAAGGTCGCAGCTTCTAGAATATTATGAAGTCCCGTACGTCCCATTCCTCCGCCTACATAGGCGATATGAGCATAGCTGTAGGCTCGGGTCAATACTCCAATGGTGTCGATGATCAAGGTGGAATATTGGGATAAATCTACATCTTTGTTTTTTTCTAGATCACTCCATAACAAGGTATCGTAGCTCAATACTTGTTTGAGATCCCTTATTTTTTCTTCTTCAACTTCATGTGGAGCGATTAGGACTTTGAGATTTTTGGTTTTTTGGTTTTCCCGAAGCCAGGATTTTAACACTGCAATATCTCCAGACCAGCTGCTACCTATGACTAAGCATATTTTGTCACCTACAAACTGATCGAACAGTGCCACCGTATTGTCACGCTCTATAAGTTGGCTCGCGCGATCAAATCTGGTATCACCGCTTACCGTCGCATTTTCAAAACCCAATTTTTTGAGTTGGGTCAGCGAACTCTCATTCTGCAAAAAGAAGTGGTCAAAGGTCTCAAGGCACGAGACCATCCATTTTCCGTACCAGGCGTGAAAAGCCATTTTCTCTCTGAAAATCCCACTCACTAGAATGGTTTTACAGTTCCGTTTTTTTAATCCGTTGAGGTAGTTGGGCCAAAATTCATATTTGACCATGATCGCAAGGGATGGATCCACCAGATCTAAAAATTTTACCGAATTGTCAAAAGTGTCTATGGGAAGATAACAGACCACATCAGCCAGCTTTGTGTTTTTTTTGTTCTCATATCCTGAAGGCGAGAAGAACGTCAGAACGACCTGGTTTTTCTTTCTATCCAACTGTTCAAGGATAGGAACTACCTGCTCGTACTCTCCCAGGCTGGCTACATGCACCCATATTTTGGGCAGGGTATGCTTGATTTTTGAGTCCAGAATGTCCCAACTGCGTTCTCTTCCCTGCGCTCCAAGCTTCATTTTTTTATTAAAAGCACCAGCTATGGGAAGCCCACCTTTAACTATTGTGGATAGCATATCGTATAATGTCTTCAATTGAGATCTGTTTTGCTCAAAAATAGACAAAATAAGTGCTTTTGATAAGGACGTTTTAATGCTTATTTTTACGGTAAACAATGCCGTTCAAGGTAATATAGAACCACAACACATGCGCAAGATTCAAATGGTAGATCTTCAAGGACAGTTTGAAGGAATAAAAGAACAGGTAAATACAGGACTTGAAGAGGTTATGGCGACAGCCGCATTTATCAACGGCCCAGAGGTTCATGCATTTCAAAAGGAACTGGAAGATTATTTAAAGGTTAAGCACGTGATTCCCTGCGCAAATGGAACAGACGCTTTGCAAATTGCCATGATGGCCCTAGGTTTGAGACCGGGCGACGAGGTCATCACTGCAGATTTTACCTTTGCCGCAACCGTTGAGGTTATTGCATTGCTGGGACTTACGCCAGTACTTGTAGATGTGAATCCCTATAATTTTAACATCGATATAGAAGCAATTAAAAAAGCGATCACTCCCAAAACCAAGGCAATTGTTCCCGTACACCTTTTTGGTCAGACTGCTTCCATGGACGATATCATGGAACTGGCCCGAGAGCATGATTTATTTGTTATCGAGGACAATGCGCAAGGAATAGGATCTAATTATTTACATAAGAATGGTAGTAAATCTAAAACCGGAACTATAGGCCACATAGGGACGACCTCGTTCTTTCCATCTAAAAATCTGGGATGTTATGGAGACGGTGGCGCGATCTTCACAAATGACGACGATCTTGCCCACACGTTGAGAGGTATTGTGAATCATGGTATGTACGAGCGTTACCATCATGATGTGGTGGGCGTCAATTCTCGATTGGACTCCATGCAGGCAGTAGTGCTAAGGGCAAAACTACCACACTTAGATGCATATAACAACGCAAGAAGGGACGCGGCCAGAAAATACACCGCGGCATTTATGCAAGAAAGAAAAGTGATCACACCGCTCGTTTGCAGCAATTGTGATTGTCATGTTTTTCACCAATATACGTTGGTCATTAAGGACGCAGACCGCGACGGACTCGTGAAGCACTTACAGGAAAACGGCATACCCTGCGGCGTTTATTATCCCATCCCGTTGCATTTACAGAAGGCATATCGCGATGATCGCTATCAAGAAAAAGATTTTCCCGTCACCAACCAACTCGTCAAGGAATGTATCTCACTTCCCATGCATACAGAGCTGGATGATGAGCAGATTAAATTTATCACAGATCATGTAAAAGAGTTTGTTAATCGTTAATAAGTAGGTTACTGTTACAGATATAAGGTCACTATGAGAGTAAATAAGCGTTTTATTTTTGTAGTGATTTTTATATTTTCCGCTTTCGCGAAAGCGCAACAAGAACGACCCAAGTGCTATTTTATAAACGCAGAAAACGGATTAAACCTCAGAGAAGGGCCAAGTCAAAACCACAAAGTCATTGACAAACTAACTTATGGTGCACAAGTTTTAGTAATAGAAGCAGAAAGTGCCGACTCGCTAGAATATGTTTTAGATAATGGCAGCAAACGATATGGAAACTGGGTTGAAGTAAGACCTACATTCTTATATAACTACGATTACTATAGAGATAGGAAAACCTATCTATTTGACGCATTTCTAACAAAGCATCTAACTCAATATCCTGAACAAAGCCTGCATAATTTTACCGAGTTAGTTGCGCTACACGCCCATGACGATATTGATCCTGTGATGGGAGTCTCATCACGAAGAGAAATGTACAGAACTGGTCAACATTGTGATGTGCGCTATGAATATAATCCTGCTGCAGCTATAGCGTTAAAGGATATCATTCAGTTTGAGGTGGTAGAGAAAGAAAGATTTTATAAATAAAAAGATTGCTGGGAAATTTCAAATCGACACCAGCTGGCAACCTTTAAAATTTAAACTGGAACATGAGTACCGACCCGTAGAATGGGAGCAATACTATTTACCGCTCAATAAGGGCAAAGATTCTATCTTAATAAAAGACCATCTGGGTGAATGGGCTTCAAAAACTGAATATTACGGATGGATCGAAGAGCTAGACAGTTATTTGATTTCAGGGTTTGCAGAAGATGCAGAAGTTATTATGATCAATCGTACTACTGGAGAAGGAACGTTATTATCCAATGGTTTACCCGAAATATCTCCAAATGGAAGTTATCTAATTAGCGAATATTTTAACGTGTTTGCAAATACCACGGAGTTCTCGATAAACGAATTTAATAATGAAACACTTCCCAAAAGTTACTTCATCAGTTTTACCAGTTGGATAAGTGCGGGAGAGTTTTTCTGGATCAGTGAACATGAATTTATCATGGGAGTCCTGCCCATGGATACCATATTTCAAGATGATGATAAAATGAGTAGTGCAACCATTATTTATTTAAAAGGAACGATCAAGTTTTGAAATGCTTTGGTACGTCTCTACTCCCGTGGAGGATTCTCAGAATAATGATTTCAGTTAAGGGAGCGATACGGTAAAATATAATGTGTGATTTAAAGGGAAAGCTGAATAGATCATTGGAAATATGATTTCTAGAAGTGCCTATATAATGATGTTTTTCTATAATTTTAAACACTTCTTCCATTTGCATCAAGTATGTAATGGTTTGATCAAGACCGAATTCAATAATCGAAAATTCATAAATGTCATTAATATCCAATTTTGCAGGTTCTGAAATTATATAACTCATTTAAGCTGTAACTTTTCTTTCTAACTTCCCATCAAGAAATTCCTTCATTGAAAACTTACTCGCTGGAGCATCAATACCCTTCTGTATTTCAGCTTTTAACCAAGCTAGTTTTTTATCATACTCTTCATTGTGAGCACGCAATGCTTCCCGCACGACCTCACTGGCATTTTTATAATCGCCAGATGCTACTAAACCTTTAATGTATTTTTCTTGTTTTTCTGTGAAAGAGATATTCATAACTTGTCCATTTATGTCCAAATATAGCAAAATTGGACATTTTATTCTCCCTCTATTTCCTCTTTTTTATACTAACTTGTCCCATCTAAATCACTTTTATGAAAATGAGACTTACCCTGTTGTTGTTTTTGACCGTATTTCTTGGAATGGCTCAAAGCACAACTACATTTATTCACGCAGGCCACCTTCTAGATACCGAGAAGGGAATATGGATGGAAGAAATGACTATTACAATCAACGGTGATGAAATAACTAATGTCGAGAAAGGATATAAGAATATTCCGCAGGACGTAAAGTATTTTGACCTTAAAAATAAATGGGTCATGCCAGGTTTTACAGATATGCACGTGCACATGGAGACAGAGTACAATCCGCACGCTTATGTTCAAAAATATGTGGACGATCCAGCTGATGTTGCTTATGACTCGGTAAAGTTTGCCGAAATTACCCTGATGTCTGGTTTTACCACGGTGAGAGACCTGGGAGGTAGTGGGATCAATATTTCCCTGCGCGATGCCATTAATAAAGGGAAGGTGGTAGGTCCACGCATTTTTACTGCGGGAAAATCCATCGCCACCACTGGCGGGCACGCAGATCCCACCAATGGAAGCAACCAGAAGTTGATGGGAAATCCCGGCCCGCGGGAAGGAGTTGCAAACAGTCCCGAGGAAGGTCGCGCCGCGGTAAGACACCGTTATAAAAACGGCGCAGACTGCATCAAGATCACCGCAACCGGCGGAGTTTTGAGCGTCGCAAAAAATGGTAGCAACCCGCAATTTACCATTGAAGAGATTAAAGCAATTACCACCACAGCGGCTGATTATGGATTTCACGTTGCCGCCCACGCCCACGGCGATGAAGGAATGAGACGCGCAGTAGAAGGTGGAGTAAAAACCATTGAGCATGGAACCTATATGAGCGAGTCCACCATGGACTTAATGAAAAAAATGAACTGCTATCTAGTCCCGACAATTACCGCAGGAAAGGAAGTAGCCCTTAAAGCTGAGGTTGATGGCTTTTATCCAGAAATTGTCGTGCCAAAGGCAAAGGCAGTCGGACCACAAATTCAAGGAACTTTTGCAAAAGCCTATAAACGCGGAGTCCCTATTGTTTTTGGAACGGACGCAGGTGTTTTTGAACACGGTAAGAACGCTAAGGAATTTGGCTATATGAATGAAGCTGGAATGCCAGTAATGGAAACCATTCAAAGTGCTACGATCACGCCGGCCATTATCCTAAAATTAGAAGATAAACTAGGTCAGGTCAAAAAAGGATTCTATGCAGATATTATTGCTGTTTCTGAAAACCCAGAAAAAAACGTTGCGATTTTGGAAACTGTGGATTTTGTGATGAAGGATGGGGTGGTTTATTCAGAAAACAAATAATTAAGTAATTATGAAAAATCTATTTTACGCATTTATATTCTTAATTTCAATTTTTGGACTTGCTCAACAGGATGACTGGAAAGAACAGTATTCAACCGAGTGGTCTAATTATGATGAAGGAACTAAGTTAATAATGACCAATAATAATTACCTCCCTGTTTCTTATAAAATAGATTTTTATCCAGTTAATCTAAAACAATCTATACCTAATGGAACTATCGTTGTTATTCCCGGCAGAACTAAAGGATTCGTTGTTATCGATTTTAAAATAATTGAAAAAGGAAAAGGTTGGAAGTTTAAAAAAGGTAATAGTAGGATTTATTTAGGTGATCTCATAGATGTTGAATATGATAGGGACTTTATTTATGACCTTCCATTTGAAAAAGGAACTGAGTTTAAAGTAGGTCAGGGATATAATGGGAAGATTTCTCACCAAGGCAAAAACCAACTCGATTTTAATATGCCAATTGGCACAAAAATTTATGCTAGTAGGGCAGGATTAGTTGTTGAGGTAGTAAAGAAAAACTCTAAAAGTTGTGGTGATCCTAAGTGCATAAAGTATAATAATCTTGTCAAAATACTGCATAATGATGGTACAATTATGAAATATTTGCACTTTCGTAAAAATGGTGTTCGTGTTCGTACGGGTGAAACCGTGGAAAAAGGACAACATATTGGATTTAGTGGTAATGTAGGATATAGTACTGGTCCACATCTACATATGTCATTATATCTAATTGGCCAGGACAATAATTATAACTATCTAGCAACTAAGTTTAAAATTAATGACGGAGATGTTATCGATCAACTTATTGAAAATGAAATTTACTTGAAGAATTATTGAAATTTGATGTATTATTTATATGTGATAACTATGAACTTACCAATTATTTGTTTTGAATGAATTTTCAAAAGAATCAATTCATTATTTTGAAAAAAGCATAGTTTCTAACTTTCAAACTGATATTTGTAACCAGTTGTTCTTTCATATTCATTGAGCTTACCTACAACGCACTATGATTCACAAATCCTTTTTCCTCTAGGTATTTTACGTATTCCTTAGTGTTCACGGTGGCTTTCAAATCATGGAGCAGGTTATAAAGACCAAAAAAAGTGCGGTTGATATACAAGAAATGCTTACTGCCACGATTACCGTTCATTTTGCGCAACTCCTTGTCGTTACTATATTTTTCACTTAAAGAACTAATTTCATCCCAAAACCCACTATCGGCAAAATCAAAACTATCGCTCTGGAAAGGCTTTGTAAATAGGCTCAGCATTTCGTGAAATAACACCGAGAAATAGGCAACCTCTTTCTCGCTATCGTCATTTCTCAATATTTCAAGTTGAAACAATTTAGCCTTAAATATTTCAGGATTATTGATACTTGCGGGTACCGCAAGTTCAAAGTAGGGTTGGTAAAATTCATCCACGATCTCCTTAATACAACCAAAGTCGATGGCGATCAACTCTTCATTTTCAGAGATCAAAAAATTCCCTGGGTGCGGGTCTGCGTGAACTGCTTTGAGACCGTGCATTTGAAACATATAAAAATCCCAAAGCGTCTGTCCCAATCGATTTCCCGTTTCTTGGGAAAATTCTGTTTGTGCAAATTCACTCAAGTGTTGACCCGTCATCCAGTCCATCGTTATGATGCGCTTGCTGGAAAGCTCCGGGTAATAGTTGGGGAATTTTAAATTTGGTATATGATCACAAGCCTCTGTTATGGCGATGCTCTGCCTTACTTCCAGTTCGTAGTCGGTTTCTTCGAGTAGTTTATCTTCAACCTCGGCAAAATAACGCTTTGAGTCCTCTCCTTTCAGGTTGAACATCTTCATCGCAATAGGTTTTACCATCGCAAGATCACTTCCTATGGACTCTGCAACTCCGGGATATTGGATTTTTATCGCAAGTTCCTTGCCGTCTTTAGTAGCTTTATGAACCTGCCCGATACTTGCCGCATTAATACTGTCTTTTGAAAACGTATCATAAATTTCTTCTGGAAAAGCTCCTTGATATTTTTTGAACGTTTTGCGCACCAAAGGAGCAGAAAGTGGTGGCACGCTAAATTGTGCCAGACTGAATTTCTCCACATAAGCTCCCGGCAGCAAACTCTTATCCATGGAAAGCATTTGCGCTACTTTGAGCGCACTCCCTTTTAAACTTTTAAGTCCGTCATAAATGTCGGTCGCGTTATCTTCATCCAGTGAAGATCGATCCATGGAGGGATTGACCGCTTTTTTAGAATAATATTTAATATAATTGGCACCTATTTTTGCGCCAGTTTTTACAAGTTCCGTAGTTCTGCCTATTTTACTTGTTGGTATTTTATCTAGCGTTTTCATGGGCAATTAAGTATTCAATCATTAAAATAGGTACTGGAATATTTAGGATTGTTCCGCTTTCGCGAAAGCAGAATTAAAACAGACTCCTAGACTCAAAAAGTTTAGAGGATCAACTTATTTTTACTTTTCCTTTTATTTTTCCTAAGCTTTACGTTCTTTCCACAAAAACTTACCAAAATCAAAAACAGAGTCCAGCGGCGTATTGTCAAAAACATCAAAAATGGTATTCACCGATTTCTCGATCGCCATATCGGTTTTTTCAAATCCCGCGCTGTCATCATCCATCCAAAACTTCAACAAAAACAACATCTGTACCCATGCGCCCTCACTATAAATGGTTTCAGAGCGTTCTAAAAGGATATTAGATTTAGTCTCGTTGCGCAACATGATCAGGTTCTTGGCAAAACCCTTAACGTGTTTCCTCAAACCTTTTAACTGGTCGAGATTGCCCATCATGTTCTGCTGGCTGTGCAGTGTGTACAATACGTAACTTCTGTTAAGTGTCAACAGTTCAAAGAAGGTGTAGAAAAAGGTAAGCATTTTCTCACGGTTGGAGAAATGGGCATATTCTTCATTCTTATGGGCAACATCCATGGTCATGGTAAAAAACGTATTCCATATCTCTTTGCGCAACGCCTCAAAACTGCCGAAGAACGCATAAAAATCCTGCTCGGACATGCCATTATCCTTGGCAAATTTGTAAACGGATCTGGGTGTTTTCTCATGTTCAAGGACATAGTCCATATAGGATGTAATGAGATCCTGTCGGGAGACTTCTTTCTTTTTGGTTACTTTTTTTGTCGTGGTCTTCTTAACGGTTGCCATAATAGATTGCTTTTGGTAAAAATACGATCTGTTCAACTTATTTAGTACTAAGTTTAAACAAAACTGTGTTAAGAATAAGTCGGGAATTTGCTGGGAAACTTAATCGTAAAACACAAAAAATCCGCAAGGATTGCTCCTGCGGATTTTTCAAACTCAATTATAAAACCAATGCTTTATGGCCTGTTGGACACCACCGTACTTTTGTTGACCCAAGTATTAACGGAAACTATATCATTTTTCCGATAATCAACCTCGGTAAGAACGTCGCCTTTCCAGAAGAACCATTTCCCGGTCTTGTGGTCACGATCATAGGTGGCCTCGGCAGTTTTTTTACCTTCTTCATTGTAACTGATCCACTCGCCGTGGCGTTCCTTATTAAGGAACGTTCCAGTTTGTGAAACTGTACCGTTATCGTGAAAGTATGTGGCTTTAGTTAGCCCGTTGTCTAATTTCTCAAATTGAGGCTTTACCTCCTGTGCCATTGCTGTTACTCCCAACATCATTATGGCAATCATCATTAATTTCTTCATCATCTAGTCTTTTATTAAACCAAACTTAACGATAATATTACATATAAGCAACACTTAGGTAACATTAAATTTACATTAAAAGTTTAATCAACTATAAAACAGGTGTTTATATTTATCAGGTATTGGATTTTTTCTGTGGTTTGCTGTTTTTAGCTCGGATCAGATTTACATTTTGTATTCTTAATTACATCGGCTGTCTCAACTAATCGCTTTATTTTTGCAGCTTATTACAAGAACAGATTATGTACAGATCACACGATTGTGGAAGCTTGAGGTCAAGCGATATAGATAAGGAAGTAACGCTTGCCGGCTGGGTGCAGAAAAGCCGTGATAAAGGATTTATCGTTTGGGTAGATTTGAGGGACCGCTACGGCGTGACCCAATTGATGTTTGATGAAGAGCGTACTGAAAAAGCGCTGATTGAAAAAGCTCAGAAACTGGGTCGCGAGTTTGTCATTCAAGTAACGGGAACGGTGATCGAGCGTGAGTCCAAGAACTCAAACATGCCCACGGGCGATATAGAAATTCTTGTTAAAACCCTGAAGGTGCTGAGCGAGTCTAAAACTCCGCCCTTTACCATTGAAGATAGCACGGACGGTGGCGAGGAGCTGCGCATGAAATACCGTTATCTGGACATACGCCGCAATCCCGTACGTGAGAATTTGATCTTCCGTTCAAAGGTCGCGATGGAAGTGCGCAATTTTCTAGCGGGCAGGGATTTTATAGAGGTAGAAACTCCCGTTCTTATCAAATCCACGCCTGAGGGAGCTCGCGATTTTGTCGTGCCATCGCGCATGAATGAAGGGCAGTTTTATGCTTTGCCACAATCTCCACAAACCTTCAAGCAATTGCTTATGGTGGGTGGAATGGACAAGTATTTCCAGATCGTGAAATGTTTCAGGGATGAAGATCTGCGTGCAGACCGCCAGCCAGAATTTACACAAATAGACTGCGAGATGTCCTTTGTGGAGCAGGAAGATGTACTCAATATCTTTGAGGAAATGACCCGTCACCTGTTGAAAAAGGTTAAAAATATAGAGCTGGATAAATTCCCACGCATGACCTATCAGGAGGCGATGGAGAAATATGGAAATGATAAACCGGACATTCGTTTTGGGATGGAGTTTGCTGATATTTCCGCTTTCGCGAAAGCGGGAGACTTCAAGATCTTCAACGAGGCAGAACTAGTAATCGCAATCTCGGTACCGGGCGGCGAGAGCATGACGCGCAAGGAAATCGATAAATTAATAGACTGGGTACGACGACCGCAAGTGGGCGCAACGGGAATGGTGTACGCAAAATGCAACCTGGACGGCACCTATAAATCCAGTGTGGATAAATTTTACTCCCAGGAAGATCTTGCAAAATGGGCAGAAGCCACTGGCGCAGAACCGGGAGATCTAATCTGTGTGATGTCAGGTCCAGCAGATAAAACTCGCGGCCAATTAAGTGCCTTGCGCATGGAAATGGCAGAACGACTTGGATTGAGAAATCCCAACGAATTTGCACCATTATGGGTTGTGGATTTTCCGTTATTGGAATGGGACGAGGACACAAAACGTTACCACGCAATGCACCATCCATTTACCTCGCCCAAGCCAGAGGATATTGAAAAACTAGCCACTGACCCAGGAAATGTGCGTGCAAATGCTTATGATCTTGTCATGAACGGGAATGAAATAGGCGGCGGCTCTGTACGTATTTTTGATAAGAAATTGCAGTCCTTAATGTTTGATCACTTAGGATTTACTCCCGAGGAAGCGAGAGCACAATTTGGGTTCTTGATGGACGCCTTTGAATATGGTGCGCCACCGCACGCGGGACTGGCGTTTGGTTTTGATCGATTGGTGGCCATTTTGGGAGGTCAGGAAACCATCCGCGATTTTATCGCCTTCCCAAAAAATAACAGCGGTCGCGACGTAATGATCGATGCGCCTAGCAAAATTGATGAAGAGCAGTTGAGGGAATTGAATTTAAAAGTAACGGTTTAGGAATTCAGAATTCAGAATTCAGATTTTTAAATTAAATGCAAAGCGGTGGAACGCATCTGCCGTAATGTCATATCAGAATGATGGATTTAGATTGATAACTAGAATTGCTCCCCTCTCTTTTGGAGAGGGGCTGGGGGTGAGGTCTTTTGAAGTAGCGATGGATCGCATCTGCCCTTATTGTGAAGATGTGTTAATTCAGACTTATTAATTTAGATTGATTGATAACTAGAATTGCTCCCCTCTCTTTTGGAGAGGGGCTGGGGGTGAGGTCTTTTGAAGTAGCGATGGATCGCATCTGCCCTTATTGTGAAGATGTGTTAATTCAGACTTATTAATTTAGATTGATTTATAACTAGAATTGCTCCCCTCTCTTTTGGAGAGGGGCTGGGGGTGAGGTCTTTTGAAATGGCGACGGATCGTATCTGTACGTTAAGGAATTTCACCTCTCTAGGCAGGAGTTTAATTAAATAGTTTATGGATTTTTTAAAATTTCTCGGTTTACTTCTGTTGGGAGCTATCGTGACCATTGGTTTTGGATTTTTAACTATTGATAGCGGCAACGCTGCCGCAGGTCATAAGATGATTGGGCTGTCCACTTTATTCATCTTTTTTATAATTATGCCCTTATTTATATGGACGCGATACCGTAAAAAGGACTTGAGTAAGTTCAACTTTAATCAGAAAAAGGAAGATGATGAAGACGATGATTGGGGTATGAATGATAAGAGTAGGTTGAATTGAGTGTAAAAAGTTTTTATAGATAATTACGCTTTCGCGAAAGCAAACAACTCATAACCATTTTCAATACTATAGAATGACATTTGACGACGACTTCAAAGAAGAATTAAGTGAACTTTCTTCCGTAGAAAAGGACAAGCTTATTCTGCGACTATTAAAAAAGGATATACCGCTGGCCAACAAGCTTTATTTTGAGCTGGTGGATAAGAACAGCTGCGATGATCGTCGTCAGCACATTCATGATAGAATTTCTAAGATCATGTTGCGCACCTCACCTCACAATACACCTGGATATTTAATGATGGACATGCGTTATCTAAGCGGCGCAATTACAGAGCATGTAAAAACTACCAAGGACAAATATGGCGAAGTTTCTTTGGCATTGCAAATGATGATTGAGGGACTGGACAACAATCAAAAGACTTTTGAAAGGGCAACTAAAGCCAAGGCATGGAAATGCAGCACATACATCATTGCCAAAGCTTTCAAAACACTCATTCTGCACAAAAAACTGCATGAAGATATTCAGTTTGAATTTGAGGATGATCTAAAAAAGTTGGGCAAATTAATCAACGGTATTCCCAAAATGTTAGAAGCTGCCGAATATCACAAGTTTGATATTAACTGGCTACTGGACGCAGAAATCCCGGTTAACATTGCGATAATTGAGAAGGAAATAAGAAAAAAAGGTCTGTTGACAGGCAAGCTCCCTTTGAGGAAATAATTTAATTTTTAAAGTCGTAGGCGTTTATGGAAGTAGGTAAACGTTGATCAAGGCATTAAATAAGGGCCAGCAAATCCCAGCCAAAACACAAAACCCACAATACTGCCCAGCAATCCAGAAATTATAAAGGTAAGCCGGTGCTCGATCGGGATTATCTTAAAGGTCACGTAGATAAGCAGTACGGTACCGATTGTGCCCAGTATCGCCGCGATGGAAAACGGATGAAGATTAAGATAACCTGCAATTCTTACCTCGTCTCCAGCAGTTGGCATCGTGCCAGATATAAGCAGATCGTAGCCGAGAAATAAGAACATATAGACTTCCCGCGCCCAGAAGTAAGCCAGAAAAACCGCAACCCAATTCTTCCAACCAAATACTTTTTTCCTTCTTAGTAATAGTATGAATAATCCTATGCTTCCGGTAAGAACGGTTTGTAAAGGGCCAGCTAGAGTCAACAGTAGATAGCGTTTATTAAGCTCGGTTAATGTTTCCTCAGAATACGGCTCGTTTTCAGCAATTTTGTAGCCATCCTTCCAGTCCTCACCATAGCTGACGTAACCATAATGCAGCTCAGGATTTTCAAAATATAATTTTCCCACGGCAAAGTGTCCAGCCTCATGACTCAAAGTGCCGATGATCGTGAAACTAATAAATCCTAGAAAAAACAGGATTCCGTTTTTCCAGGAAAATTGCAATGTGATTAGTGTTGGTAATCTTGTAAACATGCCCTGAAACTAAATGTTTTTTTCAACTTAATGCAAGTCACGGCAACATTTAAAGGACAAGATGGTAATTACTCTACCGTATGACCGACTTTTGTAATGAAGACACAATTCTATGAGCAAAGGAGTTTTAATGGTGAATTTAGGTTCGCCCGATAGTCCCAGTCCCAAAGACGTAAAAAGATACCTCGACGAATTTTTAATGGACGAGCGGGTCATCGATCTACCGTATATATTGAGGGCAATTCTTGTAAAAGGGATCGTATTAAATACGCGTCCCAAGAAGAGTGCAGAGGCTTATAGCAAGATCTGGTGGGAAGAGGGAAGTCCTTTGATTGTATTATCTGAACGTTTACAGGAAAAAATAGATGCATTCACCAGCGTTCCCATTGCACTGGCGATGAGATATGGCGCAATGTCCATTGAAAAAGGAATGCAGGAACTGCACGCAAAAGGAGTAGATGAGGTTTTATTAATCCCATTATATCCTCAATTTGCCATGGCAACTACAGAAACCATTCAAGTACTTGCCGAGGAAATACGCGCTGAGAAATATCCGCAAATGATCGTTTACGCACATGCCTCCTTTTTACAATCACCCTGATTATATACGCGTGCTTTCTGAGTCGATCAGGGAATCTCTAGAGGGCAAGGATTATGAGCATTTATTGTTTTCATACCACGGCGTACCAAAACGCCACATTAGAAAAAGTGACATCACAAACGGTCATTGTAAAATGGACGGCAAGTGCTGCGCGACACCATCGCCGGCGCACCAGTTTTGCTACAGTCATCAATGTAAGGAAGTTACCAGGCTGGTTGGCCAATATTTAGAACTGGAAGAAGGTACTTTTTCCACCAGTTTCCAGTCACGTCTAGGGTTTGATCCATGGCTAACTCCATATACTGACAGAACTATTGAGAAAATGGGACTGGGCGGAGTCAAAAAGATGGCGATTGCAACACCGGCTTTCGTAAGTGATTGCCTTGAAACGCTGGAGGAAATCGCGATGGAAGGCGAGGAGATCTTTCATGAAGTAGGAGGGAAGGATTTTCACGTAATCCCATGTCTTAATGACCGCGAGGATTGGGTAAAAGTACTCAGTCGCTGGATCGATGAATGGGCAATGAGTTGATTTTTCACTGCGAAAAGGATATAAGATGAGCTGCGCTGACATAAGATGTAAGACTTTTTTTGACTTTGATTGAGGAAAGGACTAAGGTGATCTGGGGCTTGACAAATGATAAACGACTTTTTTAAGTTTTAATTTAAATGCGTTGAATTGGTTACGTTAATGGTCTAGCTGCCCCTAATTTATGAGTTGAAGCTAATATTAATATTTTGCCTCTGATTGTCAAATTGAAAATTTGCAAAAAAAAGCCCTCAAGTTTCAAAGAAACTTGAGGGCTTTTTTAACTGATAGTTTAGGATTGTATTATTCTGAATATGCTTTTCCGAATAAAAACCGCCAGGTTATTAAATCGTAAGTTAGACTTAATAGTCTTATGTCCTACGTCAGCGCCAGCAAATCCTATGTCAGAGTTTTTTACACTCTAATTTTGTAACGTAATTAGGGCGTCAGCGAGTCATAAGTCAGTATTTTTTCCACCCTAGTCTTTTGTCCTACGTCAGCGTCAGCAAATCCTATGTCGGTGTTTTTTTTCACCACGGTCTTACGTCAGCGTCAGCAAATCCTTTGTCAAACATGTGCGGAGCTTTTCTAGTGGCTCATCGCACTTTCCTTAACAACTTCTGGCATTTGGGCGGCAAAACGCTTGAACCTGGGAATACTTACTCCCTGAATATAACCGTTATTGGGATTTAATTTTGCGTAATCCTGGTGATAATCTTCGGCGACATAGAATTTTTGAAATGGCTTTACCTCGGCGGCAACGTCATAACCTTCTTCGGTCAACTCTGCAATTTTATCATCTATGATCTGCTTCTGTTCGGCATTCTGATAAAATATAATGCTGCGGTAGCTGTGTCCGTTATCCGGTCCCTGTCCATTAACCTGTTCGATGTTTTGGGAGGCAAAATAGACATCTACTAAGGTTTTAAAAGAAACAACCTCTGGATCATAAATAACCTCATTTGCCTCTGCATGATCGGCATGGTTTCTATAGGTAGGATTATCAGACTCTCCACCGGCGTAGCCAGAGATCGCTTCGTCAACGCCTTTTACGCCTTCATAAATTTCCTCCACACACCAGAAACAGCCACTTGCAAAATACGCCTTGGCTTTGCCTGACTGCGCTGGAACTTCTACGGGATCGATATTTTGGGCAACATCGGTATCTTTTTTTTCTTCTGCGCAGGTAGATGCGAGCGCGATGGCCATAAATAAACTTATTAATTTCATAATCTTGATTTTAGGTAAATGTAAATTTGATGTACGTACAATGGTATTAAATAGTTCTTAAAGAATTGTTTTGGATAGATATAGCATAGAACGTAGGTAGGGATTCTCCCTGCATGATGATGGATAAAGTGCATCTATCATACCAGTTTCTTTGTTGGATAGCTGATAATCGTTTGACTATCTTACAATAATTAGAATAGAGTAAATATCACCGGTACTTATGGGTTACAAATTTTGCTCTGGTAGGACGATACCGCATTTGGTTAACTTGCAATAAACCTACTTCTTGAAAAGGCCAAACCATCTTCCTACCACTGATTGTTAAGAACCCAATCATAAATAAATTTTAATAGAAGTCATTAAGTTTATCTACCGATTACATTGCTTTATTTTTGCGTTTTTAAAGATTCAAATCCTGTAACATGTCCTCAATTAAAGCTCAAAGTGCCCTTATTTCCGTATTTCATAAAGATGGTCTGGAACCTATTGTTCGCAAGATGAACGATTTGGGGATCACCATATATTCAACCGGCGGGACTGAAAAATTTATACGTGATTTAGGTATCGAAGTCGTTCCAGTGGAGGATGTTACATCGTATCCATCGATTTTGGGCGGCAGGGTAAAAACATTACATCCCAAAGTATTCGGAGGGATTTTAAATCGTAGGGATCATGATGGAGACAATGCTCAGCTCAAAGAATTTGATATTCCACAAATAGACATCGTGATTGTGGATCTGTACCCGTTTGAGAAAACAGTTTCCAGCGGTGCAGCTGAGGAGGAGATTATTGAAAAAATTGACATTGGGGGAATCTCTTTAATTCGCGCAGGCGCAAAAAATTACAAGGACACCTTGTGTGTGGGGTCGATGGATGATTATAGTGAACTATTACAACTGCTAGAGAATGGCAATGGAACCTCCACAAGGGAACAGCGCAAAAAATTTGCGTCAAATTGCTTTAACATCTCATCACATTACGACAGCGCGATATATAATTATTTTGCGGGAGCAGCAACTGATAAAGCATTAAAGGTAAGCGAGTCTCACGTGATGCCGTTGCGCTATGGAGAAAATCCACACCAGAAGGGCTGGTTCTACGGTGATTTTAACCAGATGTTTGAAAAACACCACGGTAAAGAACTTTCTTATAATAACCTGCTCGATGTGGATGCAGCCGTAAATCTCATGAGCGAGTTCGAGAACGATGCGCCCACATTTGCAATTTTTAAGCACAATAATGCCTGTGGCGTCGCCCAGAGAGATACCATCCATAAGGCTTACGTTGATGCGCTCGCTGGAGATCCGGTATCTGCGTTTGGCGGGATTTTGATCTCAAATACGGCAATAGACCTGGCAACAGCTCAAGAAATCCACAATCTTTTTTGTGAAGTCGTGATCGCTCCCAGATTTGATAAAGGCGCGTTGGATCTTTTGAAGGGGAAAAAGAATAGAATACTATTGACTTTGAAGGAGGATACGCTTTCGCGAAAGCGGAACACCAACAAACTAGAGGTGCGTGCTTCACTCAACGGGTATCTGGTCCAGGAAGCCAATTTGAAAACAGATGCCAAGGATGACCTGACCCAAGCAACAAATTTAAAAGCTACCGATGATCAGATAAGCGATCTTTTGTTTGCCTCAAAAATATGTAAGCATACAAAATCAAACACGATCGTCCTGGCAAAAAACAAGCAATTATGTGCCAGTGGTACCGGACAGACCTCTCGTGTGGACGCACTCAACCAGGCCATTCATAAAGCACGGTCATTCAATTTTGACCTGACCGGTGCGGTAATGGCAAGCGATGCTTTTTTTCCATTTCCCGATTGTGTGGAAATAGCTGACGATGCGGGAATTACAGCTGTAATACAGCCTGGCGGCTCGATAAAGGATCAACTATCCATAGACTATTGCAATGCTCATAAGTTAGCGATGGTTTTTACGGGAACAAGGCACTTTAAGCATTAGAAAAGTAGTAATTTCGCAGATACCCTAACTTCTAATAGTTTCCACATCATATTATGGGATTTTTTGATTTTCTTACCGAGGATATTGCCATCGATCTAGGAACGGCAAATACACTTATCGTACACAACGGCAAAGTCGTTGTAGATAGTCCGTCCATTGTTGCGAGAGATCGCAGGACGGGAAAGATCATCGCAGTAGGCAAGGAAGCGGCAATGATGCAGGGCAAGACCCATGAGAATATCAAGACCATACGACCATTAAAGGATGGGGTGATCGCAGATTTTGATGCCAGTGAGAAGATGATCTCCATGTTCATCAAGGAAATCCCAGCACTTAAAAAAAGGCTGTTTGCACCTGCATTGAGAATGGTGATCTGTATCCCATCTGGAATTACAGAAGTAGAAATGCGAGCGGTAAAGGACAGTGCAGAACGAGTGAACGGTAAGGAAGTGTACCTGATCCACGAGCCCATGGCCGCAGCGATAGGAATAGGGGTGGACATCATGCAGCCTAAAGGGAATATGATCGTTGACATAGGTGGTGGAACGACAGAAATTGCGGTCATTGCCCTGGGAGGTATCGTTTGTGATAAATCGGTGAAGATTGCCGGAGACGTTTTTACAAATGATATCGTTTACTACATGCGCACGCAACACAACCTATATGTAGGAGAGCGCACTGCAGAAAAGATAAAAATACAAATAGGCGCTGCCACTGAGGATCTGGATGTTCCACCAGACGATATGAACGTTCAGGGACGTGACCTTCTTACCGGTAAGCCTAAGGAGGTACGAATAGGATATAGGGAAATTGCCAAGGCACTGGATAAATCCATTCTGCGCGTAGAGGATGCAGTTATGGAAACTCTTTCTCAAACTCCTCCAGAACTCGCTGCCGATATCTATAACACGGGAATATACCTAGCAGGTGGAGGTTCCATGTTGCGAGGTCTGGACAAAAGACTTTCTTTGAAGACCGACCTTCCCGTTTATATTGCAGAGGATCCACTGCGCGCCGTCGTTAGAGGAACAGGGCTTACTCTTAAAAATCTTGAGAAGTATAAAAGTGTCCTTGCAAATAAATATTAGACCCTAATTCCATAAGCGTAGTTTATCATGCAGCAGATTGTAAATTTTCTGATCAAATACAGAAATTTATTGCTGTACATCATATTGTTCGGTTTTTCCATATTTTTTACAATACAGTCCCATTCGTTCCACAGGAATAGTTTTATAAATTCAGCAAATTCGTTCAGTGGTGGTATCCTCAATAGTAGGGATGGCATTTATAGCTATTTTGACCTGGCAGATGAGAACAAACTACTTCAGGCCGAGAATGCTGCCTTGCGCATGAGGTTGCTAGAAATAGGGGACACGCTGCTGGGACAGGAAATCTCCTATGTTTTTTCGGATAGCGTTCCCTATAAGGTTTTTCCCGCCCGGGTAATAAAGAATATTTATGGCTATAGAGATAACTTTATCACGCTGGACATTGGTAAAAGTCAAGGAATAAAAGCAGACATGGGTGTTTTTACGCCAGACGGTATCGTAGGAGTAGTGGATAGGAGCTCACAAGATTTTACCAGGGTCATAAGTATATTGAATACCCAACTCTCCATCGCAGCAAAGATCAAGGGAACGGCCACTATCGGATCGCTCAACTGGGATGGCAGTGATCCATACATGATCAATATGCAGGATGTGCCACGACTTGCCAAGGTCAAGGTAGGCGACACCATCGTCACCAGTGGTTTGTCAACTATTTTTCCGCCAGACATACTTATAGGAATTATTGAACGAGCTACTCTGGTCTCAAATGACTCTAGGTATGAGGTCAAGGTCAGGTTGCTTAATGACATGACCGATCTGGGCAGTGCATACGTTATCAAATACCGCGATCAGGAAATAATTAAAGTTGTAGATACGCTGGGAAGGAATGAATAACTCGATATTTCATAATATAGCCAGGTTTTTTATCCTGATGTTTTTGCAGGTATTTATCCTTGATCATATCAATTTTTTAGATGTGATCAATCCCATGATCTATTTACTGTTCGTTTTATTGCTTCCCATTAATCTTTCAACGCCGCTTTATTTGCTGATGGCCTTTGGTTATGGACTTCTACTAGATGGCTTTCAAGATACCGGTGGTGCTCATGCAGCTGCCTGTCTGACCCTCGCATTTGCCAGATCTGCGCTGTTGAGGTTGGTATATGGTGAAAGTTATCAACTCAAGAATCTTAAGATCATAACATCTTCCCTAGATAGACAATTATTATTAGTAGCTCTTGCCGTGTTGATCCATCACCTCGTTTTTTATTCTTTGATAATATTTAACGGCAGTCATATATTTCTTATATTAAAATATACGGCTATGGTGGGATTTGCTAGCGTACTGGTCAGCTTTTTGATACTGGTTATGCTGAGACCCAAAAAACGTTCATGAAAAAAATCCTCTTTCTTTTTATCATATCAGTTACCGCAATCGTTTTTATCTCTCGACTCTTCTACCTGCAGGTAGTTAACGAGGATCTAAAGGTGAAGGCAGAGCTCAACTCTGTAAAGGCAGTCTTTGACTATCCAGAGCGCGGTTTTATCTACGACCGTCACGGTAAATTAATGGTTGCCAATCAGGTTGCCTATGATGTGATGGTTATCCCCAATGAGGTTAAAAATCTTGACACGCTTCAAATTTGTCAATTGCTCAAGATCGATAAGTCCAAACTCAAAAAAGAACTCGAGAAAGCCCGGCACTGGTCACCTAGAAAGGCTAGTGTGGTTATTCCGCAACTTACGCAGGAAGAGTATGCTCCATTACAGGAAAAACTGCGCAAATTTTCAGGTTTTTACATCCAGCGTCGTTCGTTGCGCAGCTATCAGGTCAACCATAGTGCAAGTGTATTGGGTTATATACGGGAGGCTGGAAAATCAAAAGTTGATTCGGACAAATACTATCAACAAGGAGATCTTGAAGGGAAAAGCGGGATAGAAATGCAGTATGAAAAGGAATTGCGCGGCAGGAAGGGAGTCAAGCGTTTTCTTAGGGACAATTATGGAAGAACGGTAGATTCTTATAAAAATGGAAAACTTGATACCATACCGGACAACGGGTCAGACCTGACCATAACAATAGATTCAGAACTTCAAATGTATGGGGAGATGCTCATGACCAACAAACGTGGTGGTATTATCGCCATCCAGCCGCAAACTGGTGAGATATTGAGTCTCGTAACCGCTCCCAATTATGATCCCGGAGTATTGATGGGCCGGGATCGATCCAAGAATATCAACGAACTTATTAGGGACTCGATAAGAACCCCTACTTTGAATAGAGTCTTGCAAGGTCAGTATGCTCCAGGCTCTCCCTTTAAGGTGATCAATGCGCTAGTGGGATTGCAGGAAGGTGTTGTGAAGACTACCGACAACTTTAGCTGTAACCACGGTTACGTCTATGGAAGAGGTAGAATAATGAGATGTCATCCCCACTCCAGTCCACTATCGATGAAGTCTGGGATTGCACAAAGCTGTAATTCATACTTTGCCCAAGTTTATAAACGTATTATAGAAAGTGGTAAGAATCCAGGGAACGGCATGGATATTTGGCACGATCATGTGGCTAGTTTTGGCCTGGGGAGTTACTTGGGCTATGATCTTCCCGTGGGACAGCCCGGGCTTATACCGGACGGTAAATTTTATAACGACAGCTATAAGTACCAGTGGTACGCATCTGCAACCATCTCTAATGGAATCGGTCAGGGTGAGGTCTATCTTACGCCCATTCAATTGGCTAACATGACTGCTGCCATCGCAAACCGAGGGTTTTATTACACGCCACATATTATCAAGGAAATCAACGGGAAGCCCATCGACGACCCGCGATATACCCAAAAGAATTATACCACGATTGAAGCACGCCACTTTGAGCCGGTGATCGAGGGAATGAACGAGGTTTATAAAAGCGGTACCGCAAGCCGCGTCCAAATTCCAGATGTAGAAATTTGCGGAAAAACGGGAACTGTCGAGAATTTTGTAAAAATAGGCGGAGTCAAAAAACAACTTACCGACCATTCCGTATTCATCGCTTTTGCACCAAAGGACGACCCTAAAATTGCCGTCGCGGTCTTTATAGAAAATGGATACTGGGGCTCTCGATATGCGGCAAAGCTTGCCAGTTTAATGATTGAAAAACATTTAAAGGGAACAATTACAAGAACAGACCTTGAGGATTACTTACTCACTCACAGTCTGGAATATGAGTATGCAAAACCATTGAGCGGCAAGCCATTTGATATCAACCCAGCACTGGATCTGGGACTCATCACGCCCGCGGACACCATAAGCATAAAACCCACCGAAATCAAGAGACGCTATGGCTATAGGTAACCGGCCGCATTATGATTTTGCGACTATTTTTATCTATTTGGCACTGGTGGCAATCGGGTGGGTAAGTATTTACAGTGCTTCCCCCACGGCAGATTATGCAAGCATATTTGATTTTAATGAGTTTTACGGTAAGCAGATCTTGTTTATCGTGGTCTCACTAGTTGTAGCGGTCATTACCCTTGCCATCGAGCCTAAGTTTTACGAGCGTTTTTCCAGTATCATTTATGTGATTTCTATACTGTCCCTACTCGGTTTGTTTGTTTTGGGAAAAGAGATCAACGGTGCAAAATCATGGTATGCGATAGGATCATTTACCTTGCAGCCCAGTGAGTTTGCCAAAGCTGCCACGGCACTCGCCGTAGCAAAGTTTGTGAGCCAGCTGGACGTGTCGTTCAAGAACTTTAAGGATCTTTTGATCGTGGGCGCTATCATCGCGTTGCCAGCAATTATAATAGTTCCACAGCCAGACCCTGGGAGTGCGCTTGTTTATGGAGCTTTCTTTTTTGCGCTCTATCGCGAGGGATTATCGCTCTGGTACCTGAGTTTGGTAGTTATTTCATTGGCCATATTTTTAGCAGCACTTTTACTTCCCATTTATGTTGTTGTAATTTTGATAATTGTTGTGGTGATTGCTATGTTTCTGCTTTCGCGAAAGCGGAGACACAAAAAAAGACTTCCCAAGCCAAAACCTTTTCAATATGCAATAATCGGTGCCATAGCCTTGGTTTTTGCCTTGTTGATCAATCCCATATTTAATAACGTGTTGGAAGAACGGCATAGAAACCGTATAAATATCCTGTTGGGAACCGTGGAAGATGACGCGGGTATCGGGTATAATATCATCCAGAGCAAGATCGCGATAGGCAATGGTGGCTGGCTGGGAAAAGGCCTGCGCAACGGCACACAGACCCAGGGCGGCTTTGTTCCTGAGCAATATACAGACTTTATTTTCAGTGCTATAGGAGAGGAGTGGGGTTTTCTGGGAACATCTATTGTGGTCATTCTATTTGTTGCGCTTATCATACGTGTGCTCTTTATGGCAGAGCGTCAACGCAATCAATTTGCCCGTGTTTACGGGTACAGCGTGGCAGGAATATTTTTTCTCCATTTCTTTGTTAATGTAGGAATGGTCATCGGTCTGTTGCCCACGGTAGGTATTCCTCTACCATTTATGAGTTATGGCGGTAGTGGACTTTTAGGCTTTACTATTTTGCTTTTTATCTTTATAAAGCTCGATGCGCATCGTTTGAGTTATGAACACTAGACAGTTTCAAAGTTGAATGTTCAAGGTTGAAGGTTGAAAAAAAGTAATTTGTATGAAGTATTAAGTACAAAGTATTAAGTACATTAAGATGAAACGGGTGGAAAATTATAGCTGGAAAGTTGTAGAGAGTCCATACCATCAAATCTCACATTAAAACAGCTGGTAAAAATAATATCCACTAACCAATTTTGGCTTGCCAAAAATAAGCTCCCTCTCTTTTGGAGAGGGTTGGGGTGAGGTTCTGAGTTGTGAAATTCCACCACAAATCTTGCATTCCAAGATCAAGGGTTTTAAAATATACACACACACCATCAAATCTCACATTAAAACAACTGGTAAAAATAATATTCACTAACCAATTTTGGCTTGCCAAAAATAAGCTCCCTCTCTTTTGGAGAGGGTTGGGGTGAGGTTCTGGGTTGCGAAATTCCACCACAAATCTTGCATTCCAAAATCAAGGGTTTAAAAACACACAAACCATCAAATCTCACATTAAAACAGCTGGTAAATATTTTCACGAACCAATTTTGGCTTGCCAAAAATAAGCTCCTCAAGGGTTTTAAAAATACACACACACCAAATCAATAAATACTCACATTAAAACAGCTAGCAAAAATAATATTCACTAACCAATTTTGGCTTGCCAAAAATAAGCTCCCTCTCTTTTGGAGAGGGTTGGGGTGAGGTTCTGGGTTGTGAAACTCCACCACAAATCTTGCATTCCAAAATCATGGGTTTTAAAAAATACACACACACCATCAAATCTCACATTAAAACAGCTGGTAAATATTTTCACTAACCAATTTTGGTTTGCCAAAAATAAGCTCCCTCTCTTTTGGAGAGGGTTGGGGTGAGGTTCTGGGTTGTGAAATTCCACCACAAATCTTGCATTCCCAGATCGGAACAATAGAACGACAGCTTTTTAAATACAGAGTCCCAATATAAAACCAAACCAGATCACAACATTTATTCATCAAATTTCCCCATTCACACATTCACACGTCATCAAATCCAAAAACCCTTGCACGGTAAACAACTGTATCGCATATTTGCAGCAGTTCATTTCTTATTGCAGTTATAAAGAAAGGTGGAGAGATTTAGACTCTATGATACCTTGGCAACCCTAATCTTATTAGAAGGTGCCTCATTCTACCAGTCACGGCTGGCCAGATAACGTAAAACAATTTCTTTCTAACTATAATTTGTTGTGTGCATTTTAATCAAAATTGTACAAAGTCCATGATCAAGGTCTTTGTCGGTTTATGAAGCGATAGACTTATGAAAAAGCAACACATTACCCAGGCGATCAAAGAACGCATTCTAGTTTTGGACGGCGCCATGGGAACCATGCTCCAAAAGCACAAATTTGAAGAAGCAGATTTTAGAGGTGATAGATTTCTAGACCATCCCTGTGATGTGAAGGGCAATAACGACCTTCTTTCCATTACCCAGCCAGAAGCGATTACCGCTGTTCATAGACAGTATTTTGAGGCTGGAGCTGACATTGTAGAAACCAACACCTTTTCAGGAACCACCATCGCGATGGCAGATTATGAAATGGAACACCTCGTGGACGAGCTCAACGAGCAAAGCGCCATCATCGCAAGAAAGGTAGCCGATGAGTTTACTGCGAGAGAACCTCACAAACCTCGTTATGTCGCGGGTTCTATTGGACCAACCAATAGAACCGCCAGCATGTCGCCAGATGTCAATGATCCCGGTTATCGTGCGGTCACTTTTGATCAATTGCGTGTAGCCTATAAACAACAAGCTGCCGCTTTGATAAGAGGAGGCGTGGATGTATTGTTGGTAGAAACCGTTTTTGATACGCTCAACGCAAAAGCTGCCTTATTTGCCATTGAAGAACTCAAGGAAGAACTTCAACAAGATATTCCAGTCATGGTAAGCGGTACGATTACAGACGCGTCGGGACGCACATTGAGCGGTCAGACGGCAGAGGCTTTTTTGATTTCGGTGGAGCATATTCCATTGTTGACGGTAGGTTTTAATTGTGCGCTCGGTGCAAAACAATTGACTCCCTACCTAGAATCTGTAAGCAGCAAGTCTAGGTTTGGGATCAGTGCGCATCCTAATGCGGGACTGCCCAATGCCTTTGGAGAATATGATGAAACTCCTGAACAGATGGCGGCACAGATAAAAGTATATCTGGAGAAATCGCTCATTAACATCATCGGCGGTTGTTGCGGTACGTCGCCAGCTCACATTAAAGCCATCGCAGATCTTGCTGCAAACTATAAACCCAGATCTGTTCAAGAATTAAAAACTGCCGCTCATGTCTAAAACAGCATACAGACCTTTAAAATTAAGCGGTCTTGAACCCTTGGTCATCACTCCCGAAAGCAATTTTGTCAACGTAGGAGAGCGAACCAATGTCGCCGGATCCAAAAAATTCTTGAGGCTCATTAAGGATGAAAAATTTGATGAAGCACTAGAAGTCGCAAGAGATCAAGTAGAAAATGGTGCGCAGATCATTGATATAAACATGGATGACGGATTGATCGACGGTAAGCATGCCATGGTTAAATTCCTTAACCTCATCGCTGCGGAACCTGATATTTCTAGAATCCCCATCATGATAGATTCTTCCAAATGGGAAATCATTGAAGCAGGGTTGCAGGTCGTGCAGGGAAAATGTGTGGTAAACTCCATCAGTCTTAAAGAGGGCGAGGAAGAATTTATACGCCACGCCACCGCCATAAAAAGATATGGAGCTGCAGTTATCGTCATGGCATTTGATGAAACTGGACAGGCAGATACGTTGGATCGCCGCAAGGAAATTGCCCAGCGCAGTTATGATGTATTGGTGGATAAAGTAAAGTTTGCTCCAGAGGACATCATCTTTGACCTCAATATTTTTCCCGTCGCAACGGGAATGGATGAACACCGCAACAACGCGGTAGATTTCATTGAGGGAACACGCTGGGTGAGAAATAATTTGCCCCACGCCAGTGTGAGTGGTGGAGTGAGCAATGTGAGTTTCAGCTTTAGGGGAAATAATACGGTACGGGAAGCGATGCACAGTTCTTTTTTATACCACGCCATACAGGCAGGAATGAACATGGGAATTGTAAATCCTGCGATGCTGGAAGTTTATGATGACATCGATAAGGAATTACTGGAATATGTAGAAGACGTCATTCTCAATAGACGGGAAGACGCGACAGAAAGATTGCTCGATTATGCGGAGTCCGTTACCCAAACGACCAAAGTTTCCACAAAAGATGAAAGTTGGCGAGAATTGCCGCTCCAAGAGCGCATCACTCGATCCTTGGTTAAAGGTATCGATGCATTTATTGTCCAGGATGTGGAAGAAGCACGTCAGGCCGTGGATCGTCCTATTCAGGTCATTGAAGGTCATTTGATGACGGGAATGAACGTTGTGGGCGATCTCTTTGGGAGTGGAAAAATGTTCTTGCCCCAGGTGGTAAAAAGTGCCAGGGTCATGAAACGCGCTGTTGCTTATTTGTTGCCTTTTATTGATGAGGAGAAAGATGGCAAATCTACCTCAAACGGTAAGGTGTTGATGGCAACCGTAAAAGGCGATGTCCACGATATCGGGAAGAATATTGTCTCGGTGGTTTTGGCTTGTAATAATTATGAAATCATAGATCTGGGAGTCATGGTACCGCCAGAAAAGATCCTGGATGCCGCGATAGAACACAATGTGGATATCATTGGTTTGAGCGGTCTCATAACGCCCTCGCTGGATGAGATGGTCTATCTCGCCAAAGAAATGCAGCGCAGGAACTTTAAGGTACCGCTCATGATCGGTGGTGCGACGACCTCGCGTGCTCATACCGCGGTAAAGATTGATCCTGAATACGATTGCACGGTGGTTCACGTGAATGATGCGAGTAGGGCGGTGACCATCGCGGGTGAGGTTATTGAGAATAAAGATGGTGCTCATATTGCTTTCGCGAAAGCTAAAAAAGAAGAATACCTCAAACTACGTACTGACTTCTTGGGACGTTCCAAGACCAAAGAATTCCTAACCCTGGAGCAGGCACGAAATAACCCTTGGACAACGGACTGGGAAAATTATCAGCCTATAAAACCAGCCCAGCTGGGAGTGCAGGTCATTCCTCAAATGGACTTGAAAACGCTGGTGGATTTCATCGACTGGTCACCATTTTTTAGAAGTTGGGACCTGCATGGAAGATATCCGGACATATTGACCGATGAAGTTGTTGGAGAACAAGCCACCGATTTATTTGCCGATGCGCAGGAAATGCTCAACAAGATTGTAGACAGAAAAATGGCTGGAAGCAAAAGGTGTTTTTGGACTTTTTCCTGCAAATCGGGTGGGAGACGACATTAAAATAAATGGGGATAAGGAATATATGTTTAGAACCTTGCGCCAACAGTCTAAAAAAGCCGCAGGAAAACCCAACATCGCCTTGGCCGATTTTATCGCTCCAGAAAACTCTGGAATACAGGACTACATGGGAGCTTTTTGTGTCACGACAGGTTTTGGTGTTGCCTCAAGAGCCGTCCAATTTGAAAAAGAGCTGGATGATTATAATTCCATCATGCTCAAGGCGCTGGCAGACCGACTTGCTGAAGCTTTTGCAGAGTATTTGCACCTAAAAGTACGTAAAGAGTCCTGGGGTTATGCAAGCGATGAAAACCTAGCTAACACTTCTTTGATCAAGGAAGAATATAAAGGAATACGACCCGCACCAGGTTATCCCGCATGTCCAGACCATTTAGAAAAGTTAACTATTTGGGAACTGCTCAACGTTGAAGAACAGATCGATGTAAAACTTACTGAAAGCCTCGCCATGTGGCCCGCCGCCAGTGTTTCTGGATATTACATAGGACATCCCGAGTCCAGATACTTTGGGCTGGGTAAGATAAAAGAGGATCAAGTAGCTGATTATGCAACTAGAAAAGGCATTAGTATTGAAAAGGCGATGAAATGGCTCAATCCCAATATCGCAGATTAACAACCAACAGAATCAAGAATGAAGATTACAGATCATTTAAAAAAAGCAGATAGACCTTTATTTAGCTTTGAAGTCATACCACCCGTAAAAGGCAAATCGATCAAGGAGTTGTACGATAACATCGATCCATTGATGGAGTTTAATCCGCCGTTTATAGATGTGACGACCTCGCGGGAGGAGTTTATTTACATAGAGAAGGAAAATGGATTACTGGATAAAAAACTGACCAGGATGCGTCCCGGGACATTGGGGATATGTGCCTCGATCCAGAATAAGTACGGTGTGGATACCGTCCCACATATTTTGTGTGGTGGATTTACAAAACAAGAGACCGAGTACCTGCTCGTGGATTGTATGTACCTGGGAATCGATAATGTGATGGCACTGCGTGGCGACGCTCGCAAGGAAGAACGCCGTTTTGCCAAAACCGAGGAAGGCCATGAATATGCCATCGATCTGGTGAGGCAAATCCAAAATATGAACTCGGGCAAATACCTTCACGAGGTTATGGAAAAGTCCTGCGATGTTGATTTTTGCATAGGTGTGGCCGGCTATCCAGAAAAACATGAAGAGTCTCCCAGTCTCAAGACCGATTTAAAACGCCTGAAGGAAAAGGTAGATGCGGGTGCCGATTATGTGGTCACGCAAATGTTTTTTGACAATAAGAAGTATTTTGAATTTGTCGATCTTGCGAGGGAATCGGGCATCACTATTCCCATCATTCCAGGGATCAAACCGCTGGCGACCAGCAGACATTTGAGTATTCTACCCCAGACCTTTCACCTGGACCTGCCGCAAGAGCTGGTGGACGAGGTTGAAAAATGTAGGGACAATAAAGCGGTAAGGCAAGTGGGCGTGGAGTTTGCGATCCAGCAATGTAGGGAACTGTTGGCCCATGGCGCGCCCGTCATGCATTTTTACAGTATGGGCAAAAGTGACAATATAGAAGCAGTTGCGCGGGCTATATTTTAGAAGTAGTTTAGCCAGTTGTATGAAACATTATTTATTAGGTGTTCTTTTTGTTCTCGCTTTCGCGAAAGCATCCCCAGCACAGACCACGGAGTCATTTCCAAAAATAGCAACACTGGACGCATCCTATATGTACGGCTCCATATTGCAGCACAATCCTGATATCGCACACTTGATCACGGAGCATCCCACGGGTTTATTGTTCAGTTATAACCGCAAGACTTTTGGGGAAGAGGAGTGGGAGTCACGATTTGGATTTCCGGACTGGGGATTTAGCGCTGCCTATCAGGACATGAAGAACTTTGATCTGGGAGAAGCCTACAGTGCCTACGCGCACTACAATTTTCATTTCCTCAATAGGAATATGCAATTCAGGATCGGGCAGGGGCTGGCTTATGTGACCAAGCCTTTTGATGCCATTGAAAATCCTAGGAATAATGCGTACGGTACGAGAATTACTAGTTCCACCTATTTACTTGCGAATTATCGCCGCGAAAACATTTATAAAGGACTGGGAGTTCATGCGGGAGCTACCATCGTCCATTATTCAAATGCAAACGTGCGCGCACCCAACAATTCAACAAATACCTGGTTCTTTAATGTAGGGCTCAATTATACACTCAATAAGGAAAACATCCCAGAATTCAAGATTTGGGAAACGAAATCCTACACCGAAGACGTTCATTTTAACGCGGTTGCTAGGGCTGGGTTTAATGAGAGCGACTTTAGGGGAAGTGGTCAATTTCCGTTTTACGACTTTTCCTTCTATGCCGATAAGCGCATAAACATCAAAAGCAGTTTGCACGCGGGCACCGAGATTTTTATAGCAGAATTTTTAAAAGAATATCGAGACTATCAAGCAAATAGCTTTCCTGAAGAAGGTATAACGGGAGATGAAAACTACCAGCGCGTGGGTGTTTTCATAGGTCATGAACTTCATCTGGGCAAAACCAGTGTTCTTACTCAAGTCGGGTATTATGCCTACTGGCCCATTCCTTTTGAAACGAGAATCTACAATAGAATAGGATTACAGCGCCGGCTTACTGATCATGTTTTTGCTAGTGTCACGGTTAAATCCCACGGTGCTGCGGCAGAGGGAGTGAGTCTGGGAATGGGTTATAGATTTAAATAAATGATGATGGGAATAATTTATAGAACGCGAGATCTCTACAGAATATTTATTATGATTTCTCTTTTGATTGCGCTCTTATTGAGCACAAGTTCATGCGACTCAGAAGAAGGACTTAACTGTACTCAAGCGGCGGGAACTATGATCGAGCGAGAGATTGAGGTGGATTTTTTTAATAAAGTGGTCGTTTATGAGCGTACTGGATTGATCGTAAAGCAAGGAGCAGTTCAAAAAGTGGTCGTAAAAACAGGCGAGAATCTATTTAATGACATCGACATAAGCGTTGAGGACGAGCAGTTGGTAATTATAAATAACAATGGCTGCAACCTGGTACGGGATTATGGAATCACGTTAATAGAAATCACCGTTCCAGATCTTTTAGAAATACGGTCCAGCACTGGAGAAGACGTGGTTTCCGAAGGCGTTTTAGGTTTTGATGATCTGACCTTAATCTCAAACGACGGCCCAGAGGAAGATTTTTACCATTCTACGGGTAATTTTAGATTGGATCTACAAACCATTAACCTCAAAATTGAAACTAATAAACTCAGTAATTTTTACCTCACGGGAAATGTGATCAATGCAAATTTGAATTGGGATCGCGGCGACGGCCGCTTGTATGCCAAAGACCTCATTATTCAAAATGCTGAAATATTCCATCGCGGTACGAGCTTCTGGGAACTGGACGTAAAACAAAACATCTCCGGAACCATAAATGGCTACGGAGATGTATTTTTAAAATCCCGACCGGTAAACGTAAATGTTGAGGAAACCTGGAGCGGGAGGTTGATTTTTAACTAGGATTTATTGCAGTACGATCGGCATCTCTGCACGATAGGTTCCCCAACCCATTTTCATGTGAATGGTGTTGTCATCGTTGGGAGCATATAAAGTGATGCTCAAATTCTCAAGGGAATTGCTATCCATGGTAACGGGAATCGTGGTGGTAACCACATCCATTTCTGGTTTGTGGCTGTAATTTCCCCAACCATCATTTTCAGAATTGATATGGATCATCCATTCTTTCTCCATGGGAGTTACGACAATACTATAACGACCGGCCTTTACCATTTTACCACCGATCATGGCATCTTTCATCAATAACAACTCGGTGCTTTCATTGGCGCCCAGTCTCCATGATTTACCGTATTGTGTGATTCCATCTTTGCGATCTTCGGTAGATCTAAAAATATTTCGGTCTTTTAAGGCAGGACGGCTGTATAGAATTCTTATTTGAGGTTCCAGAGCCATGCGTTGTTCGTCAGATTTTGCGAACTGGCGTTTTGCCGCTCCTGCTGGATAGAAAGCTGCATCCATGACGCTCTTGTCCATTGGGTCAAATTCTTGAGCAGAAACCATGCAACTCATTAGAATTAAAGTGCTTAATAAAATTGTCTTGATCATGATAAATTATTTTAGATTATTTAAATTGTAAGATATTCCAATACCTTGATAGGTGTCTCCCGTAAAAGTAGTTCCCAAAACGGGATTAAAACCAAATCCTGTATTTTCCTTTATTCTATGCATTTCTGGAATGTAATATCCTGAAATTGCTCCTAGGGCGTAACCCAACACCACATCCGTAAGGAAATGCTGTCCTGCCTCTATACGCAGATAACCTACGGCAGCAGGAAGTGTTATCGCCGCACCCCATAGATAGGGTTTAAGTTTTGAGTCTGGATTAAAATCGCTAAAGACTTTGGCAGCAAAAAAAGTCGCCGTTGCAGTTGATGCCACATGGCCAGAATAAAAAGATCGGGTGGCAGAAGTTTTTCTCACTTGATCTTCAGGAGTTTCTGTATTATACACATAAGGCCTGGCTCTATTTGTCAAACCAGCACTCACTGTAAATAGAGCAGAGGTTGTCGCCATACTTTGAATATACATTCCCATTACCTGACCTGCATGATCATTCATTTCATCATCAAAAAATAAAGTAAATGGAATTGCAAATTGCTGTGTAAAAAGGAATATCGCTCAAAGTACTAGCGCTTTCGCTATAATTTCCAGTCGCCCAATCATCTATAAAATTAATGTCGTTACCTCCAGATTGAAAGTTTGCAATTTCACTTTCGGTAAAACCATCCTTATTTTGAATTAATAGAAATCCAGCAGCAGTACCACCTAACGCAGCCCCTGTCCAGATACCATCCCGAGTCCAGTCCCATTCATAGGGTGATGGTTTCTTTACTGTTTGGGAAAAACCTTGGAAGACAAAAGCCAATAAAAGAAGTATGGGAAAAGTATTTTGTTGAATATTGTAATGTTAACAAAATATGGGAAAAGTTTTCTTGTTCGACATATTTGTAATGTTTAACCCACAAAAGTATTTTGATTCTATCGATCATGCTGCCAATAAAACTCTAATTTTAAACTTCATATTGATCAAAACTTGAGGTCTGTGCGATACAACATCAACCCACTCGCTGGAGCAATATGGGACAGATGGATTTTATTACTTCCGTCGAGGGTTTTCTTGAATTCTTCTAAGGTAACTTTCCCCATTCCCAGATCAAAGAGCATCCCGACCATGAGCCGCACCTGGTGTCTTTTAAATCCTGCACCGCACACTCTAAATACAAAGCTGGTTTTTGGGAAAAAACTGGCAGTAAAGAGTGTATTTTCTTCAATGACGCACGAGTCAATCGTGACTTCGGTGTCTGTTGTTGCGCTAGGTTTATAGGAGTACGACCAGCAATCATGAGTTCCCTCAAATAGGAGTGCCGCCTCTTTCATCAACTCTATATCTAAGGTTTCCTTCATATAAACCATCATGGATGCGCAAAACGGATGGAATTTCTCGCCGTGAGAGAATAGGTAAATATATTCTTTGGTTTTTGGCGCCTGGATGATGTTAAAGTCGGCAGTGGTGGGGAGGATTTCTAGAGCTCTTATGTCACTGGGAAGATTCAGGTTAAAATCCTGTAAGAAGGAATCCAACTCCAATGTATCGCTATGGTCCAGAAATAATTCAATCCAGGTCTCGTTGACTGAAACCTTTGCATCTGTTCTTCCTGCTGCAAGAACTTTAAAATTTGTGTGGTCAAAAACGTAGCGCAACGTTCTCAAAACCATGCGTTCTACCGTGGGAATATTATTGGGCTGCTTTTGCCAACCGTGAAATCTAAAGCCCAAATACTGTAGCTTTATTAAAAAATACTGGCGCTTATTGTCATCAAAGGGATTGCGCTTCATAGATCGTCGGGATCAATATCGCTATAATCTACTCCAGGCGGATTGAACACGTTCCAGCGGTCGATCATATAATTAGTCTGGTCAAACGTATCTACCCATTTTACAAAAAGTTTCCTGAACTCTTCCACTTCATTTCTCAATAGATCTAGATATTCCGTATCGGTAAAGCCATTGATCTGGAGGCCACGCGCATCGGTAATGAGTTCGCGGGCTGCCTTTCTTATGAGCGCCGCGCTCTCCATTTTTATATCATAAATGTCCACGCCCTCGGCACCCGCTATTTTTGCGGGAATCATAAGGGAATTGCCGTAAAGATTATCCCGATTACTCTCGAACAGGTGTTTTTTAAAATCGCTGGACTTGTTTTCCCTGTCCCATTCTGAAACTTCCAGATCGTCTATGGAAACTCCTTTGAGCATGCGATCGACCAGATCGCTCAATTCTTCAGCTTTTTTGAAAACCGGCATTTTTCTTATTCGTCTAAATTCCGCTCTCGGGTCGTACTCATCTTCGTCGTCGTCAAACATATTCTCTAATTTAATTTAATTCTATTCTTCTATAGCAAGCCTGCGCAGTTTTAGAAATAAAAACTTTGAGCCTAATCTAACAATTTTTAAGTGATAGATCCCAAAAACGCAATTGATTATTATATAAGTGTAAGTTACCTATGAATTACGCTTTCACGCCTGCCTGCCGGACAGGTAGGAAAGCTAAAAGTTCAAATTACTATTAATTACGGCGTTAAATTTAATGTCGCACAAGTTTATTCTCTAAATCGTTAATAAAAGCGTATTAATTAACTGAATAAGAGAAGCTTAAATCGGGCATAAGCATATGAGTAATACTAATAACTAGCACACGCATAACTGATAACTAATACACTGTTAACCAGTAACCTCTCAAGCGTTTTCTGCATTCCACTCCTTATAGAACTGCTGTAAAAAAGTTTCCATAAAATCATGTCGCTGTTGGGCTAGGGCTTTACCAGTTTTGGTATTCATTAAATCCTTGAGCAGCAATAGTTTTTCATAGAAATGATTGAGCGTGGGTGCGTTGCTGTTTTTATATTGTTCTTTAGTTTGCCCAGTTAATGGTGGAATTGCTGGATCATAGATCTTGTGGTTTTTAAAACCGCCATAATTGAAAGTGCGGGCAATTCCTATCGCACCTATCGCGTCCAGCCGATCTGCATCCTGAACTATTTCAAGTTCCAGGGTTTTCTTGATCGACTCATTAGTACCGCCTTTGTAAGAAATATTCTCAATGATAGAGACGACAGAGTTTATGGTATCAGTCGTTAATCCCAACTCCTTTAAAAATGCGTTTGCTTTTTGTGGTCCTATTTTTTCATCGCCATTGTGGAATTTGGAATCGGCTATATCGTGGAGGAGCGCGCCCAGTTCTACCACCAGTAAATCTGCTCCAGATTCCTGCGCTGCGATGAATTTTGAGTTTTTCCAGACCCGTTCTATATGGAACCAGTCATGACCACCTTCTGCATCGTGCAGTTCTTGTTTAACGTAATTGATGGTTTTGGAAATGTATTCTGAGTGAGTCATTTGTAGTGCAAATTTGTGATGTTGAATTAGCTTTCGCGAAAGCTAAAACATTTATGGTGTGGAGAGTAATTGTAAATTAGCTTTCGCGAAAGCTAAACTAAAATACATTAAGTGCAAATTTATCGTCTGGATTAACGTTCCCATTTAATTATTTACGAATTGATTTATCACTTGCGTTCACTCATATTTGTCAATTATATATAAAAGCCTTATCAATAAATTTGTCTATTTTTAACAAAACAGGATTTATACTGTCACATTAATAGGTGATGGAATAGCGATAGATTCTAAAACATTCATTAAATATTAAAACTTCAATCATGAAAAATCTACTTTATCTTTTTACCGCACTATTTCTAATTTCTTGTAATAGTGATGACGATGTTGCTCCCGAACCAGAGCCTGTACCTGCACCTGTAATCGCAAATGCAAAGGTGCTATTTCCAGGCGACTGTCGTATAGAGGAAATGTTTGTGGAGCTATATACTCCTGATCCCTCCATTATACCACCGCTAGGTATGGTTTATACTGACTTTCAATTTTATAATCTTCCTGAGGAATTTAGGGTAAATGATCTAGAAGTTTATATAGAATATGAAGAGTTGCCGGATGCTGAAATACCTGCTTGCCCCAGTAACGGAAGGGAAACCTGGGAGCTAAAAATGACATCTATCGCGTTGCCCACAGAATAAATAGAAGAAACAGATTTGATTTAAAAATTCAGAATTTCTATTGGGTTCTGGATTTTTTATTTGTGCTAGAATTATATTTTGAAATAGGCTGGTAGCAAAATTTATTTGATGGAGAATGCACTTTTCAAAGTCAGCTTTCCTCCCTGTCCGGCAGGCAGGCGCAAAAGCGAATGCAAAAAAATCCCTCAAACTAAAAAAGTTCAAAGGATTTTAAAAAGTCCTACGTCCTAAATCAGGCAACGCCTTGTCGTATGTTAGAAAAGCAGCCTACTTTTTGGTTATATCGCCACTTCCCATCACACTTTTCTTGACCTCGCTGGTTTCGCCCTTATATTCCAAATCTCCAGAGCCTATGATGCTGGCGTCCAGCTTCCCACCATTGCAGAATACGGCGATGTCACCGCTTCCAGCGATGCTAGCCTTTACATTGTTTGCCTTGAGATTATAGGCTTCTATATCGCCGCTACCTGCGATGCTAGCGTCCAGTTGCTCCGTGCGGCCGCGCAATATAATGTCGCCACTTCCTGCAATGCTCGCCTTGAGGGTTTCTGACTCTGTATGCAGTTTTATATCGCCGCTACCGGCTACCGATATGCTCATTGTATTATTCCTCAGCACCATATCACTATTTATATCTCCACTTCCCGCCATGCTCACTCCACTTATGGATTTTACGGGAACTGTGACTTTGATACCCTTGCGGGTGCTGATGTTGATTCCTTTTTTAACGCCCACGGTAAGTCGGTCGCCATCTGTTTCTATTTCTAGATGTTCCATTATATTGGACTCGGCAGTTACGGTAATCGTCCCTTCCTTACCTTCTACGAGTTCAACGTCGAGACTGTTGTTTACCGCAACAAAATCGTAGTCTCCGGTTGTAATGGTTTTGGTAATGACATCGCCGTTGCCACTTATTTTTTTATTGCCGAACCACTGCGCACTGCACAATTGAACGGTTAAAAACAGGACTAGTAAACTTGTTATATTTTTCATGGGTTTGTTTTTAAGATGGTTAAAAGTAATTAAATATTAATATTTTGTAACTGGTTGATTAACTGAGTTGTTTAAAATCTATGGTGAATTGTAAATCCAACTCTTTAACTTCAATAAGGGCGATATTAATTCCACCTTTATGAAGTATGGATCAGTGATCAAAACAACTAGAAATTTAATCTGTTATCGGTTGTCAACAAGCGCAGCGGTCTATCGTACATTTTTCAAGTTTATAGTTTTGGAAAACAGCGGTCTGTAGTCACGTTCAATTACTCTTCAAGGTGGCGCCACCAAATTCTGTCTCAATATTTATGTAGGAACTGCTGTTCTCTTGCTTTGCATAACCAGATCTGCGTTTTTCAGTAGTATTGTTGTCGGATCGTGTCACGGTAAGATCATCTGAAAGATTGATGCTGGCAAAATCTGCCTGGATGTCAAATTTAAAACTGGCGTCCTTATGGTATCCCACGGTAATTGCCGTATAGTCAGACCGTATGCTGGCACTTTTAAAATTGGCTCCCAGCTCTTCGATCTTGATGGTTCCAAAATCGGTTTTTAAACTAACCGACTCTTTGATCCTGCCCAGTCGCAACGTGGAATAATCGCCACCGCCATTGATGCTCACAGACTCCTCCGTTGTTATCGTGCTGAAGTCTGATTTTATCTCGAGGTGCTTTACGCTCACAAATTTTGCCTTGGTATAATCACCGTTAAAGTCAGCTTTGTCCGATCCATACAGCGTGAAATCGCTAAAATCTGCCTTAATGACCCCACCTTTCATATAGTCTATCGAGGAGTTTTTTGTGTAGTCAAATTTGAGTTCGTTGTTGGGATGCATCAACTGACCGATGTCCAACCTCCCAAAATCGCAACTTATTACCGCTCGTCCCTCCAGTCGGTCGAGGATCACAGCACCATAATCATTAGATACATCAAGACTTGCGGTAACCGGTATTTTAATAATGTAATCTATCTTAATATTGCTGACGTCGTTGCTGGAACTTCCCGTTATCATTCCCCATAGGCTCTTGTTTTGAGTGTGATAACCCTCGGAGTCCGTTCTTGCGCCTACTAGTGTTGACGAGGCATTGAAATCTACGTCTATCTTGCGCAGTCGCTCATGTACCTTATCCTCGTCATTGCCGCTCACCTCAACCGTGACCTCAAAGCTTACCTCGTTTTTATCCCAGGTCGTGATAGTTACATTGCCAAAACTATTGTCAACCTCCACGCTTCCCGTTGCGGAGAGGGCAAAGGTTTTTGATAGTTTTTTAGTTTTGGTGTATTTGCCTTTTCCCGGGCCGGCAATTACCGTTATTGGGATCAGGAAGGCAATAAAAATAAGGTTATATAGTGTTTTCATTTTCTGGTTTTTTAAGTTGTTTGATTTGTTCAATTTGCGCGAGCGCGGTTTCCAGTAGATCGATCCTGTTTTGGAAATTTTGTATCATGGCGGCAATCACCGCTTTGCTATCAGTATTGATCTTAAAGTCTTCTTTGATGCGTTTGTACTCCTCTTCCAGTTGATTGAGTCCGGTCTTTGTATCTGCAATGATGCGCTCATTTTGTGGTGATTGTGCCCTGTTGAGTTTATCAAGTTCGAGATTGATCGTGCTTGTAAAAAAATCTTGGGCTTGTGCCATTTGGGGAGAAACGCTTTCCAGTCCTTCGGGCTGATTGAGATGGTTAGAAACATTGTAGCCGCCCACGCCCAACAATATCGCAAGTCCAGCAACCAGTGACCACTTCAACCAACTCATCATTGAAATAACACGACCAGAACCCTTCTCAATTATCTCTGCATCAGCCGATTCATCGGTAATTAGTATATCAGCGTCTTTAGCATTTTTATTTTTCGTTTTATTTCCACTTACAGCGAGCTTATCAGCAGTTAATTCCCCAGCTGCATTTTTTTTATTTTTATTTTTCGCTTTATTTTTTTCTTTACAAGCTTCTTCCAGCTTGTCTAAAAACCTGTTTCTGTGGCCGCTGGGCAGCGCTTCTTGATCAAAGTCCTGTGCTGCAAACCATTCTTCCATATTCTTCATAATCGTTGCATTTGTTGTCTTAAACTGTCTTTGGCCCGGGAAATGGTCGTTCTACAAGTTCCGTTTGAGATCCCTAGGATCTCGCTTACTTCTTCGTTATCCATTCCCTCTATCAGGCTCAGGGTCAGTATTTCCCTGTAACTATCTTTTAATGTCTTGAGCACTTCGAGTACTTTTTGGGCGGTAATTCCCGCCTCTTCCATATCGATCTGCGCGTCGCTGGCCTGTTCCATCTCATACGCAACATCATCATAATTTACCATCCTGTACTTCCCATATTTGCGCACATGGCTCAGGCTGTTGTTGATCACGATGCGCTTTAACCAGGCTCCAAAAGTTGCCGTACGGTTCCATTGCTGGATTTTGGCAAACGCGGTAATCATACTTTCCTGCATGATGTCCTCGGCCTCAGCTTGATCGTGAACGATGCGCAATGCCACGTGGTACATGCCTTTTGCGTACTGGTCATAAACTTTCATCTGCGACTTGCGATCTCCCTGTTCACAGAGATTATAGAGCGATATTTCCTCGGTTGTTAAAGTCACTTGGTTAGTGTTTCATGGTAAAGATGTAGCTTAGTTTGAGTTGTTACACTACCGTGGCAAGGATTTTGAAATTTTAATTCTTGTTGCAATACCAGGATGACCACTAGCACGGTGATCAATGGGTGTAACATCTTAATGTTTAGTGAGTTGATGGATGGGTTCTCGCTTTCGCGAAAGCGGAGTCCCACAAATATCCCCACAGACAAAATTAATAATTAAACGAGGCCATTGTATGTATGACATAGTGGCGAATTATACTATATGTTTAAATCGAATAAAGTGAAAATAGACAATCTGTCACTACAGGAATTTGAGCAGGATGCAGAGTTCATCCCGTTGCTCAGCTCTGAGGACGAGGAGGAAATGAACAATGAATCTGTTCCCAATAGCTTGCCCATACTGCCATTGCGCAATATGGTGTTGTTTCCTGGAGTGGTCATTCCCATCACTGCGGGCAGGGATAAGTCCATAAAATTGCTGCAGGAGGCTAACAAGAACAAGAAGGTCATAGGAGTGGTCGCGCAAAAGGATGAGGATGTGGAAGAGCCTGGCCACGCAGACCTGCACAAGGTAGGTGTGGTTGCCCGTATTCTTAAGGTTTTTAAAATGCCCGATGGAAACACGACCGTTATTATCCAAGGTAAAAAACGCTTTGAAATGGGGGAGATCGTGAGCGATGATCCCTATCTGGTAGCAACTTCTACCAATATCGAAGAAGCGCGTCCTGCCGCTGATAATGATGAGTTCAACGCGATTATTGAGAAGATCAAGGAACTTTCTCTGGACATTATCAAGCAAAGTCCCAACATTCCCAGTGAGGCGTCCTTTGCGATCAAGAATATTGAGTCCAATTCGTTTTTGGTCAACTTTGTATCCTCAAACATGAACTTAAAAGTTGAGGACAAGCAGAAGCTGCTGCAAATCAATGACCTTAAAGAACGCGCACTGGAAACGCTGCGTTTTATGAACATCGAGCTGCAAAAACTCGAACTCAAAAATGACATCCAGTCCCGGGTACAGACCGATATCAACAAACAGCAACGCGAGTATTTCCTGCACCAGCAAATGAAGACCATTCAGGAAGAACTGGGTGGCGGCGTCTCTTCACACGAGGAGCTGGACGAAATGCGTGTGCGCGCCAAAAAGAAAAAGTGGGACGATAAAGTTAAAGAGCATTTTGAAAAAGAGCTCGCAAAAATGCAGCGCATGAACCCGCAGGTGGCGGAATACAGTATCCAGCGCAATTATCTGGATCTGTTCCTGGACCTGCCGTGGAACGAATTTTCAAAAGATAGGTTTGATCTGAAACGTGCGATGCGCATACTGGATCGGGATCATTATGGTCTGGATGAGGTTAAAAAAAGGATCATAGAATATCTCGCAGTTTTGAAATTGCGCAACGATATGAAATCGCCTATTTTATGTCTTTATGGACCACCGGGAGTGGGTAAAACCTCGCTGGGAAAATCAGTTGCCGAGGCGCTGGGACGTGAATACGTGCGTATTTCCCTAGGCGGATTGCGCGATGAGGCAGAAATACGCGGACATAGAAAGACCTATATAGGAGCGATGCCGGGACGTATTATCCAGAGCATCAAAAAAGCCAAAACCTCAAACCCGGTATTTGTACTGGATGAAATCGATAAACTGAGCAATTCGCACAATGGTGATCCATCCAGTGCCATGCTGGAAGTGCTCGATCCAGAACAGAACAACTCGTTTTACGACAACTTCCTTGAAATGGGATTTGACTTGAGTAAAGTGATGTTTGTAGCGACCTGTAATAGCTTACAGACCATACAACCTGCGCTGCGCGACCGTATGGAGATCATCAATGTTACCGGTTATACGATTGAGGAAAAAGTTGAGATAGGAAAAAAACATCTACTTCCCAAGCAATTGAAGGAACACGGTCTGGACAGTTCCCATCTTAAGATCGGAAAGCCACAGATCGAGAAAATCGTGGAAGGCTACACCCGTGAGAGCGGCGTGCGATCCCTAGACAAGCAAATTGCCAAAATGGTGCGCTATGCCGCAAAGAGCATTGCCATGGAGGATCCTTATGACCTTAAAGTAACAAATGACACTATTATAGAAGTACTGGGCGCACCCAAAATGGAACGCGACAAGTATGAAAATAATGATGTTGCCGGAGTAGTTACCGGACTTGCCTGGACTAGGGTAGGAGGAGATATTTTATTTATCGAGTCCATTTTAAGCAAGGGAAAAGGAAACCTTACCATTACCGGAAATCTTGGAAAAGTGATGAAGGAAAGCGCGACCATCGCGATGGAATACATCAAGTCAAATGCCGAAGTTCTAGGCATCGATCCTGGAGTTTTTGAGAAATACAACGTTCACATTCACGTACCGGAAGGTGCAACGCCCAAAGATGGACCGAGTGCGGGAGTAACGATGTTGACTTCATTAGTTTCCTTATTTACCCAGCGCAAGGTCAAGAAAAGCCTGGCGATGACTGGAGAGATCACGTTAAGAGGAAAAGTTCTTCCAGTAGGAGGGATCAAAGAAAAGATTCTTGCGGCAAAACGGGCTAGGATAAAGGAAATCCTCCTTTGCGATCAGAACAAGCGCGACATAGACGAGATCAAAGCAGACTATGTAAAAGGACTGACCTTTCATTATGTAAGTGATATGAGCAATGTACTGGAGCTGGCTCTTACCAAGGAGAAAGTGAAGAATGCCAAGGAGTTGTAGAAAGATTGTTTTTAGCACGATTTTAAAAAAAAAAGGGAAGCGATAGCTTCCCTTTTTTTGTGGATGGATGTGATGGATGTGTCATTTTTCATAGGGGTAGGCTTAAGCCTACCCCTATGAAAAAGGTGGGATTTGTAATTGAGTCGGTAAATGAAAGTAAAGTGAGTATTACAATCAATAATCGTACATCTATTCTTTAATAAACTTCTTATTCAATCTATTGCCATATTGATCTTCGATACTGACGATATATATTCCAGAACTTAAATTTTCCAGATCAATCCTCTTTTCGGATGTTTCTTTAACAATTTTACCCAATAGATTTGTAAGCGTAATTGTAAGTTCTACACCTAATCCCGATGTTGCAATATTTAGATAATCCTTAGCTGGATTAGGATGAATAATGACTTCTAGAATTTCTGTTACTTCCTCATTGCTAAGTACGGTATTCATATAATCAAATGTGGTGCGCTCAATAATAGATCCATAACCCATCGCATTGGGATCGTAGTCTTGATATTCTTCCCGTAATGGCTTATTAGTGTAGGGGAAACTTTCAAATAAATAATCCAGGCCAGTTTTGTCCTTAAAGGGATGGTCGATGCCGGTTATTGGAATATTGAGGTCATAAAAGGTAAGTTCACGATCATCTGGTGTGGGAATGCTGGAAAATGATCTGATTCTCTGAGTTTTGTTGAATGCTCCATCAAATATGAGTGTCGTGAGTTCATCAACGTCATAGCTGGTGCCGTTCCATCTTTCATAGGAAGAAGATGCTATTTTGCCACCGGTATTGTAGGTGAATACTTCTCTGTCAAAAGAAACAAAAACACCATTCAACATAATTTCATAATTGGTAGTTATAAGTTGTTGACTGGAGTTATAATTATACAGGGTTCGATCTTCTTGAATCCAGTTCGTACCATCGTAAAATTCATAAACGTCACTTATGAGCTGGTTGCCAGAGTATGTTAGAACAAATCTTTCAGAGTCTTGATACTGACCGTTGTTGTAATCTTGAAATAAGATTTGGGTTAGTTTGCCGGTTGCATCATAGAAATATAGATCTCTATTCTCATTTATATAGGTATTATTGAACGAGTCATACCGATCGTAGATGTTCTCAATGATTCTATTTTGAGCATTGTAGGACAATAAATTACGTTCTTCGATCGTCCATAAAGATGCACTTAGATCCCAGTTATAATAAATGTCCATGATAAGATTGCCATTTGAGTCGTATGTATAATCCCTCGCATCAGAATTTGTAAAGGTGTTTGTGGAAGAGTCTAAGAATTGACCTTTTGAAGAGAGCAGCTGATTTTGAGCCACAACTGAATGTGCCCAGATGATGATAAATAATAACGTAAGATTTTTCATGATACCTGCATTTTAAAGTTAGCTTTAAAATTAGGCAGTTATCAAGCTTTAAAAAATACCCATTAGAGGGTATTTTTAATCTGTGCATTTTTTGACGAGAATTCTAAGAAGAGTTATTTTTATTGTGACTCTACAGGTTAATCCCAAACCTGCTCAACATCTTCTTTTCAAAAGCCCAGAAGGAGTTTTATGGTTAATAAGTCCAAATGGATTTCAACTTGGATAAAGGTCAGTAAGTAAATTCAAAATCAAAACCTTCATGCAATAAACTATTTATTTTTAAAAATCTCACTTATTTCTTGTTGAAGAATTGTTAGATCATTAGTAATAATCGCCCAGATAATTTCATCTGATACTGAGTCATATCCATGGCTGATTCTATTTCTAGTGTCCACAATTTTCCGGGCGTTAGAAATAGGAGCATCTTCATTGATCTTCAAAATACGATTTACTGCCTCTCCTATAATTTCTAAATTTCGTTCAATGGCTCTTTTACTTTTAAGATCATTTTGATAATCAGAAAACCCGTCTATTGAAGACCTAAAAACATGTATTTCTGAGATGGCCTTCAAAATATCTTCTAAATAAGAAGCTATTCTATACTCCATAAATCAGCTTTTTGGTACTATTGATTTCCTGCTTTATGGATTGATTTTTAATTGCCCTAGTTTCAAGTAGGTCTACTTTACGACGAAAGATTTTCTCAAGATTAAACTTAAGATTGAAGTACAAATCTGAATAGGCTACGGGATCTTGCTCATCGATATCTACGATGAGATCAATATCACTTTTCAACTGCAGCGAATTAGTTACCGCAGACCCGAAGGCAAAAAGTGATCTTACTTTATTTGTAGCGCAAATACTTCGTATTTGATCTATATGTTGCTTTATTTCATCCATGGCATTCCAAATATAGTTGAAATCACAGATCAATTACCTATTGAGATAATAACAGACTTTAAAACCCTATAATTTAATCCCAAACCTGCTCAACATCTTCTTTTCAAAAGCCCAGAAAAAATCAAATTGGCCGAAAAGCCATCCCATAAATACCAATAAAACTTGATAAATAGGAAAGATTATAAGCAATCGTATAGGCCAAAAAATCCAGGGCGATAAGTGATCAAGATCTATATTGAAAAATTCCAGCAATGGACCGGACAATCGCGCCGAGGCAGATCCTGTAATGGCAAAAACTATAAAAATAGCGATCAGCTCCCAGCGGTAAGTTACTTCCCAGCGGTCTTTGAGTTTTTTGAACAACCACATACAGATTTTATAAAAAACAAAAGCAAGCAACAGGGTTATGCCCACTACATAAATGTACTCGTAGGTAACATCATTGAACGTGGAGGGCAAGGTTTTAATAGCTATATAATAACCGCAGGCCAGCAAACCTACTATTCCCAAAAAGATATAGATCAATTGCCAGGTGGCAGTTATTTCCCAGTTTTCCTTTATTTTTTGCATGCTGCAAAAGTAATGCGAGGAGCATTGTAAACAGGGATCAAATTGTTATTTCTAATATGTGGATGTCAAAATTTCAAGGTTTAACGTTCAAGGTTCAAGCGTTCAAGGTTCAAAGTTTCAAGTTCAAGTTCAAGTTCAAGTTCCAATTCAAATTCCAAAATTTCAAACTGACCATTCCGCACGTGATGCTAAACAAAGCCAAATCGTAACTATCAACATCTGACAAAAAAGTTATAATAAAATTTCTTGAAAAAATAATACGAATGATAGAAGTTTAAACTCCGAACTCTATTACTACTACCTAAGTTTTTGTTTATAGCGTTGTTCAAAGAAGATAAAATAATTGAAGAGCAGATAATTTACCTCATACCCATAATCCACATCGCGTTCATAATCTATGGGGAACGGGTAGAGATCTGTGCCGTACCTTAGTGGGTCGCGAGCTCTTAAATTATACTCCAGCACGTCAAAGTGGTTGGAGATTTCCATGGCACTCTGGGTATAGAATCCGCGTGGGGGTTGGGTGGCAAGCCAGCCATAAAAGCCCGGTTCGATCACGATGAGTTCATATTCCAGACTATCGTTGGCAATGCGCACGGTGTCATTTGCAACCGCCGTGATATTTTGATCGGTATGGCCTGCAGTATTTTTAGTGCCGCTACAGGCAATAATCAACCCAAGCAGTGCAATGATGTAGAGTGTATTTTTCATAATGTGTGTTTTAATGACACAAATGTAGCGGGAGCGGTAATCTTAAAAAAGCCCGCTTGAGTACGACGTCCCTTTAACTGTATGAAAGCCACCTTTCACTTAGTCTAGTAAAAAAATGACCTTGTCCAAAACTGTGTACAGGGTCATTTGCTCTAGTTTGAACTTCTTGGGTTGCTAGAAGGTTGGAGTTAAGTTACGCTTTCCTGCCTGTCGTGCCTTGGCAGGCAGGCGCGAAAGCTAAAAAATTATAAGGACAATGCGTATAAAATCAGTTGCCCAACAAGCCGCCCAGCATCCCGCCACCGCCTTTTTTCTTATCACCACCTAGAAACATGCCGGCAATATCATCGATGGCACTACCATCGCCATTGCTGTCCAGTACAGAGTTGAGCATTCCCATGGCACTGCCGCCATCATTGCCGCTCATACCTCCCAGGACCGATCCCAAAAGGCCGCTCACATCGTTGGTTTGTGGGTTGCTATCGTGTTTTTTCTTGCTGAGGTAACCCATAACTATGGGGGCGGCAAATGCAATGATCTTGCCTACCGTGGCAGAGTCCATCCCGTTTTTTTGGGAAATTGCATTCTCCACATTGGATTTTTTAGAACCGAAAACGTGATTCAAGATGCCGTTTCCCTCATTTTGCAGGGTTTCTGGACTTTGAGGACCATCACCAAAAATCCCTCCCAGCATTTCCATCATACCACCGCCTCTATGTTTGGGATTGTCCAGTGCGTTGCTTAAAGAAGCTGCACCCTCTGGGGTCTGAGCATTTTTTTGCATTCCGCCCATTATGAGTGGCAATGCCTGCATGAGCACATTTTGGGTCTGGCTCTCATTGGTGCCGGTCTGTGTTGCCGCACCGCTTATCAATTGTTGACCTGCTGGCGATTTTAATAACTCTAGTATATCGTTCATTATATCTGTTTGAGCTAAAAATACTAAATATCCACTTAACCGATCTTCGTTACTAGGTGTTATGAATGTGAAGACATTCTGAGCCTGTTAACCAAAAGTCGGTAATTAATGAAAGAGTTTTTATGAGGTGTCCGCTTTCGCGCCTGCCTGCCAAGGCACGACAGGCAGGAAAGCGTAACAAATAAATTAATTATTAAACTTTCAGTAATTATTGAAAGTTTAATAATATTGTGTATATTTGGCGTATGAAATTAGAGGAAGGAAAATATAGATTTATACAGGCCTGGGGATCGCTGGGCAGTTCTTGGGGAATATCTAAGTCCATGGCTCAGATCCATGCACTTCTTTTAAGTTCAAAGGGAGGTTTAAGTACTGACGAGATCATGGAACAGATCCAGTTGAGCCGTGGCAATGTAAATACAAATGTAAGAGAGCTGATCAACTGGAGGCTGGTGCGCAAGGAGACCCAAATAGGAGAGCGCAAGGAATTTTTCATGGCAGAACATGATGTGCATACCATCGCCCAAAATATACTGGAAGAACGCAAACGCCGTGAACTAGAACCCGTACGACGCTTGTTACACGAATTAAAAACCACCGATTTTCAAGGAGATGCAGCAGATATCAAACACTTTAAACAACTCATCACCGACCTAGCAGATTTTGTGAGCCAGATGGAAAACCTAATGAACTTAATGACCAAAATCAATTCAAACAACTATCTCAAAAAAATGATCAAGGCTATTACCTAGCTTTTTTTTAAAACAAACTTTCAGTAATTATTGAAACTTCTAAAATTATAACTTATGAAAAATCTATTTTATCTTAATGTCTATGCATTCTTTATTATGCTTGTTATGTTCTCTACCATCTTCATAGGATTGTTATTGATGATCCCAGTGGGAGCTATTCAATTAATTACCAGTTTATACTTGCTCTATGGCGTCAAGACTTATAGTGATAAATGGAAACCTTATCTCCAGACACATCTGCTGTTAAGTATTGTTACGCTTCTTGTCTTTTTTTCTCCCTTTGCGCTGGACAGTAATGATGAACTCTTTTACACTGCAATGGTTGCAGGAGGAGGGCTATCCATCTATTTCATAATCATCCTTTACCTTATTTACAGAGAACAACAAAGGCAATTACCAGTTCAATTGTAATTCAAAAAATCCAAAACTACTTATATCATGATCCAAAACCACAAATTACTCATCGACAAGAACTGCCCTATGTGCAACATCTACGGCAAGACCTTTAAAAGACTCAACATGTTGGATCAGGAATCAATAACTCCCTATCAACTCGTAGGAGAGTCACTGACCTGCACCATTGACATGCACCGCGCGCAGAATGAAGTGGCGCTGCACGACACCCTTACCGGTAAAACGATTTATGGACTGGACTCCATGATCGAGATTTTTGCTCAGGGCAAGACTTGGATTAAAAAGCCACTACAGTTTCCGTTGATTTATCTTCCCTTAAAACAGCTATATAAGTTCATTACCTACAATAGAAAGGTTATCGCAGGAAATATAAAAAGTCCGGCTGGGGATAGAATCTGTGAGCCAGATTTCAACTACTTCTACCGCACGCTATTTATTGTGTTGGCTGCGCTGTTTACTGGTTTGGTTCTCAATAGTTACACGAGTAACATCACCAGTTATTTTGGTTTTAAAACCCCTTGGTTTGTAGAATACCTCATCTGTTTTGGTCAGATAGTGTGGCAGGGAGCGATGATCCTATTATGGTCGCGTAAAAATAGTTGGGATTACCTAGGTAATATGAGCGCGGTTTCAACTTTGGGAGGCCTATTATTAATGCCATTGTTATTTCTCAATTCGTTTTTTGATTTTAGCGGGATGGTATTTTTGGTTTACTTTACGGTGGTGGTAAGCATCATGTTATGGGAACATTTACGTCGCTGTAAGAACATGGAAATCGGTTATTTACCTACTATTTCTTGGCTTGCCTTTAGGACTTTCGTTTTGGCAATCATCTTAATAATATTCTTATGAAAAAGATCCTCATTACAGGAGCTACTGGATTTCTCGGTACGGCACTTACTTCATATTTCACGGAAAAAGGAGTTGAGGTGGTCTCGCTTTCGCGCCTGCCTGCCAAGACACGACAGGCAGAAAGCAGAACCCAACAACAAACCACAGCATCACATGGGATAATGTAGAAAATGAAAATACCCTACTCAAACTGGAGAATTGCGATGCATGGATCAATCTCGCTGGTAAATCGGTAGATTGTAGGTACACGGCTGCCAATAAAAAGGCCATCTTAGCCTCTCGCATATCAACAACCCGCAAACTCAATAATGCGTTGAGCAAACTTTCCCACAAGCCCATCGTTTTCCTTAATGCAAGCACGGCAACAATCTATGAACATTCAGAGAACAGGGGAAATACGGAAGAAGATGGAATTATAGGAGATGATTTTTCCATGAATGTGGCAAAATCATGGGAACAGGAATTTTTCAAATTGAGCGTTCCCGAAACTAGAAAAATCGCAATGCGCACTAGCATCGTCTTGGGCACTGGGGGCGGTGCGTTTCCCAAACTGAAACAGATAACGGCACTGGGACTGGGAGGCAAGCAAGGATCGGGAAACCAGATGGTAAGCTGGATCCACATCGCGGACTTCTGTCGTGCGGTAGAATTTTTAATCCATAGCGATCTGGAAGGTGCGGTAAATGTGACCGCTCCGCATCCATTGCGCAATAGGGATTTTACAAAAACCCTGGCGCAAAAAATGAATAAATCCATCGCCGTCCCGCAACCCACATGGCTCTTAAAAATGGGTGCTGCCATTATAGGCACAGAAACAGAACTGCTCTTAAAAAGCCGTTATGTTATTCCAGAGCGGTTGCAGAATGCAGGGTTTGAGTGGGAGTATGGTCAGGTGGAGGAATGTTTTGAAAATCTATTAAATATAACCTGATTCAGAATTATGGTGAATTGTCCCTCTATTTTTAGATGCATTTGCTATGCTTTCAATCAATAGAAAAAGTCATTTCATTCTTTGTTATTTATATAGTCGTCAGGTACGAAATTAAATTTAATGAAAACTACATTTAAAATCGCACTAGCCTTCCTAGTTCTTTTAATTACTGGTTCTATTACTTATCTATCTACAATGTCATCGATTAGTTCTTCTGAGTGTCTTGGGATAGCTCAAAGTAAATGAACTGACGGTATTCAAAGCCATAAGTATGAGTCTAAAACATTTTCTGACGACGTGTGTGAATGTGTTTGCAAGTAGTTCTTATTTTATACAACAAGCACTATCAAGCACTTGCATCCAATTGTAGCTTCTACTGTAATGGATTTACAGACCCACCCAGGCACCAGGTTGAACTCGCTGTCCCCACAAGGATCATCACAATCATCACTGCATAATTTTTTACTTTGCTGTATTCCTCATTTGCTATTTGGTGTGGCAAGGGTTTTTACAAAACGGTCTCGACTGCGCTGTGAGGCATCGTTGGTAGTGACTTATTTTTCTAGCTCTGCGATGATTATTAGGGCGATGCTTTCGCGAAAGCGTCACCAATACCATCTCTTTCCCAAACATGAACGACCGTTATTTGCTTTAAACGTGTTGATTGTTGGTCGTCAAAAAACTTTATACCAGTAAAACTCTTATAAATCCCATGATGAAAACTTCTTGATATGCCCTGTTATTACTACTTTGTCGGGCAAATGTCGGGTAAGTGCTGCTCGTAAAACTTTGAAGGAGTTCAATGTTGCTCGTACTATTGCAGCTCACAAATAAATTAAAATCATGGAACAGCCACAACTAGGAGTACTCATTGCCGATCTGAGAAAAAAACGAGGATTGACCCAAGAAGAGCTTGTCGATAGATGCAACATAAATGTACGCACCATTCAACGGATCGAGGCGGGCGAGGTCAACCCAAGGAGTTACACGATCCGCAACATTCTGGAAGCGCTGGGAACTACCATAGACGAGGTTTTCCAAGATGATAAAAATGAGGTGGAAATCGCAGATGAGCAGGGGACTTCTTTGAAAAGTAGTTATTTGATCACGGGTGGGATCGCGGGAATCGTCTATATGGTTCTCTATACCATCCAGGTTACCAGTTCCCTTAGCTACTCAATGAACGATGTAAAATTATTTGAAAATACGAGCTATGCGATAATCTCAATCGGTAGTTTTGTATTCTTGAGCCTATTTTATGGGGCGGCAATGTATCTGGGAATGCGTAAAGTAAACAAGTTTTTTGTGTATGCGGCCCTTGCGTTTATCGTGATCTGTTTTATCACGACTTTACTGGATATACATTATTATAACAACGAGCTTTATGATAGATCAGTCAACAGTATTATAATGATAAGCACCAGCAGTTTTGTCTATGGACTGGGATATGTTTTTATGGGAATTGCGCTTTTCATCCAAAGAAAGTCCATAGGTAGTATTGCAAAATGGGCGGGAATTTCTGGGATCGTGGGAGGGATAGGTTTTGCCACCATAATCCTGTTTCCTGCGGGAATTGTGGGAACTCTGATATTTGAAGTATTGCTTATCGTTTTTCTTTTTATGAACGCAGGCCATAAAAAAAGCCTTTAGAATTCTTCTAAAGGCTGTTGTTTTAAGTTCTATAAACCTTATTCCTCGCTACTTCCAGCGCTGATGTTTTTCATGTTAAGGTTATTATTAAATTCCAAAGTTCTGATAGGGAATGGAATATTGATGTTTTCACCATCAAAGGCTTTCTTGATCGCCATAACACCGTCGCTCAGGGCTTGATGTTTTTGTTTTGCCTTAGTTGCATCTACCCAATAGCGCAACATGAAATTAATACTGCTATCACCAAATTCCTGATAGAAAAACTCCACTTCCTCATTTTCTTTCTGCTCGTATAGTTTCTCTATGGTTTCAATGGAAAGTTGTTTTACCTTTTCTAGATCATCTTCATACCCAACCCCACAATTGAGCGTTATACGCATCCTGGGCGTGAGCGAGTAATTTTTCAGCGGATTATCAATGATGGTCTTGTTAGGTATGATCACTAGATTGTTATCAGGTTGTTTTATGATAAACTTGTCCAACTGGATCTCCATCACCTCACCGTTGAAATCGTTGCACTCGATCCAGTCGCCCACCTTCACCTCTTGCCTGAAGGAAAGGACAATACCGCTTATAATATTAGAAAGTGAACCCTGTAGTGCTAGACCTATAACCAGTCCCGAGATACCCGCACCCGCAATGATACCTGACACCACATCGTTGAGGTCCAGGACACTCATGGCAATAAAGATACCTCCCAGTACGACGATTATGGCCATTGCCTTACCGGCAAGCCGTCTAACACTGGCCTGTCCCACACGGTTTTTGAGTAATCGCTGGATTCCACGATCTACATACCTGCTTATAAAATAAGCTGCGATAAGAACTACGATCGCAATTCCTATATTGGGTAGGTTTTTCATAAAAGAGGCGTACCAGGTATAGAGTTTGTCCCATATCAGCGTACCGCTGTCCTTAATGCTTTTGGAGTTTTCAGAAACTGCTTCGGTGGTTCCCGGGTTTTCTTGGAATATCATCATGTGCCAAATTTAACATTTGGAATTTTTTCCTGCTCATCATTAACAGGGTTTAACAATTAAAAGTGTAGTGATGAGTACCTCACGGTCGATAAAATGCGCAAAATGCGATCTCTAGAGTACAAAGTTCTCTATCCTGTTCCAGATGGCGGGAAGGTCGATCAACAAGATTGAGAAAACACCGCCGGCGATGATTACCTTTAGGATAAAATGAACCAATAAATATTCCTTCTTTCTGGTAGAATTCCAGATCATGGGAAGACAGACCATAAGACCACCGGCTATAAAGGTAAAATAATAGTCCATTTTACCTATCTCGTAATACATGATCAAGATACTGATGGGAACTATGGTAAAAAAGGTAAGTAGCGTGTAGAATTGTTTGGTCTTTTTCTCGCCCAGCACCACGGGAATTGTATGGTAGTTATGGGCCAGATCTCCCCTTAGGTTTTCTAGATCCTTAATAAGTTCTCTCATTGTAATTATCAGAAACAGAAAAGTACCATGAACCAATATCACGGGATAAAAGTTCTTGTAGTACATAAAAAGCACAAAAAACGGAGTAACCGCCAGCAACGATGCCACAAAATTGCCGACGAATAATGTGCGCTTCAATTTATGCGAGTACAACCACATGAGGAAAATGTACAGCGCATAGAAAATCCCGGCTTTAAAAGAAACAACATACCCCAGGACAATGGCTAGTCCATTGACAAGAAAATAGACGCTCCATAAAGTCTTGCGGCTCACCTGATTTTCCAGCAATGTTTTTTGTGGTCTATTTATTAGATCTTTCTCACGGTCGTAAAAGTTGTTGATGATGTAACCGCCCGCGACTGATAGCCCGCTTGCAACGATGAGAAACCACAACCTATAATCGAGCACGACATCCTTGACACTTATATCTGGAGCAATGATAAATGCCGCTGCAAGTAACTGCGCCAGTGCGATGAGCACCACATTATACAGCCTCACCGTAGAGAACAGGCTCAGTGCCTTGACGAGAAGGGAGTCGCTGTTTTTCACTGGTCTGGAATGTGTACTTGCCGTATTTCGCATCAAGCAAATTTAATATTAATAAAACTGCTGTTTTGCTAGTTTTATTTTATTGACCAGTATTAATTGCATGAGTAATCACTCCACAATACTAACGCGCTCGCCATTACTATGAGCATTTAGATCTGGTGCATACATACTTTCTACATGTGCCGTTCCCGTGGCATAGTTTCCTGCATTATTGCAGACCACTTCATATTCTAAAAGATGTATTCCCTTATTTAATTGCTCAAAATAAAAATGTTTTGAAGCATCTTTTGTAGTCTCGTAATAGAAGGCCGTTCCCGACCTGTGGTGACCAGAAATAGTTTCCAATGGCTCAAAACCCGAGGCTCTCCAGTCTTTTAAGTGTATGAATGAAAGATCTTCCGTAGTGGTTATCTGTAACTTAACCTTCACAATATCACCTATTTTTAATGTGGCACTGGCCGGTAATTTTTCCCATAAAATTTTATCGTCGCCTACAATTTTCTTGAACAGTTGCTTTTTAACCGATAGCGAGTTACCTCCAACAGATTGAACCTCGTCTATATTCTGAAGATATTGCCAGTGCATGGAGGCAAGACCATTGTCTCTAGAATTGTTTTTTATTTCGACTTCAGCGAGATCGGGCGTGATTGAATCTGGTCTTGCGGTGGCAGTCGTTAAACCTATTACAGGTTCCTGTACCACTTCTAGTGCATCATTGTTTTCGATGTTTTTTGAGCCCCAAATTATTTTGTGGTCATCCATATTTGATTGAAAAGTGGAATTTACCGCGAGGATTGCCTGGATCGCCTGGGTAGTGGTTTTTGTAGATATCCAGTAGTTTTTACTTTTCTTGTTGAGCAGCCATATCTGTAGTTTTTGAGCGGTTTCAAGGTCGTTTTCTATCTCGATAAATGCCTTTATCGCAAGTGCGTGGGTTTCTATATCGTTGTTAAAATGATGGTTTATAGTGTTTGATTTCCAGTACATTCCGTAAATGTCACTTTTCACCGCGAGCTGCTTCAATCCTTCCATAATTTCTTTTGCGACTTTAACTTCTCCTGCGCGGTGCAGTGTTATTGCCATCAATAATTTTGTGTGGATATCTTGAGAGGCGTATTGCGTTTTTGCTTTCGCGAAAGCGAGATCACGAACATCCCCCAACAGCGATAAGGTGTCCGTCACAAGTACCGCGTCATTGAACGACCGCGCGTAGGCATATTCCCAATAATTATGGGTGACATCCATCGAGGCCAACTCATTCCTTTTTGCGTATTCTTTGAATCTTGAGTTCCATTCCTCATCCAGCCCGGTGAGTGCCTTTTTGTAGAGCAGGTCAGGAAACGTTGCTGGAGCAATAGATTTGCTATTTTTCAAAACACCTAATCCAGTAATGATATGCGTGGTGATGTAGCTGTTTGCTTTGCCACCTTCAAACCACGGGAACATACCAGATTTCATCTGCATATATTCAAGTTTTTCCAAAAGCTTTTGCTGCTCTTTTTCTGTATGCCCTGCGTCAAAATTTAAGGCAAAACGTGCCAATTTCTGTTCTTTTTTTTCCAGTTCCAAAGCCCAGGGCGTGTTTTCCATAATCAAACCGTCGTTGCGCTTGTTCCTCTCCACAGCAGTACTTCCCTGGTTACTCCAGGTTTCAAACATCGCCTGTACTTCTGGATTGCTGGAGACCGTATGGGCCGCGACTGCGTTTGCATAGTATTTTGCAAAGATCTGTTCTGAGCACTGATGCTGGAAATCCATGAGGTAGGGCAGGCTTTCCAGTGCGTTCCAGCTGGCATTTGTGGCATAATCCATTGTGAGCGATACGTGCTGTTTTGCATCCATGGATGTATCGTCCAGCGACTCCAGTTTCATGGATCTTTTCTCGCCGGCGGGAATCCAGACCGAAGTAGATTCTGTTACTAATATCTTGCTGGATAGTACGGGCAGCGAGTTTTCTTCTCCGTCAGAAAAATTGTCCGCACTTGCCTTGATCTTATAGGTAAGGGAAGTCAGGTTTTCGGGAATGGCAAGTTTCCACTGGACGATGGCACTTTTGTTTTTTGAGACTTTGGTCTTCTTAAGGGTAGAACTTTTATCTATGAATATATCCAGCTTTTTGCGGGTCATGCCGTCATAGAGTTCAAGATTTGCAATGACATCAAGATCGCCATCACTCAGGTTGATGATCTTACTTTTAAAAACCAGCGTATCATTTTCCCTCACAAACCGCGGCGGATTGGGCACCAGGCTCAATTCTTTTTGCGTGACCACTTCCTTACTGAGGTATGCGGTTTCTGCGTTTTTATTATGACCTAACAGTTGGAATTTCCAGCGGGTAAGCATCTCTGGGCTATTAAATGAAAAACTGACTGATCCCTTATCATCGGTATATAATTGCGGGAAAAAGAAAGCAGTTTCTTTGAGGTCTTTTCTAGGCTGGATATCGCCCAGTTTACTTAAATCAATTAAATCTTGATACGTAAAACCTACCACCGGTTCTATAAAGATGACGCCATTTTTACCGGCATCGCCATATTGAAGAATAGCTTCCCTTGCATTTAAATAAGTCAGTTCTTTAATTTCTTTTTTACTTAAAAGATCGAATAATTTTTTGGTAATGAGTTTTTCTCTAAAAAAGAAAATCGGTTGATCGGTGTTTTCAGATGGATTGTAGGTTGTAGGTAGTTGGGTAGTGTAAACCGTAGTAGAAATAGATACCTGGGATATTCCTGCCATTTGACCTTGGAGTAGTGTAGGCATTCCGTTTTTAGGTCCGATAATTTGTTTAGTTCGTCCAACCGTTCTATATCCCGTTACCACGACCTGATCAAGTGAAGTCGATAAGGTAATTGTGACAAATCCCAAATCACTCAACTTATAAACGACAGGATCATATCCTGAATAAGAAATGACTACAACATTACCAATCTCTGCGTCTAGCGAAAAATTCCCGTCAAAGTCTGTGGTGGTAAACACTTGTGTGTTCTGAATTTGAACGGTGGCGCCAAATATTGGTTCACCATTTGGATCACTCACCGTTCCATAAAATTTTGCGTCGTCAGTGTTCCTTTTCCTATTTTTTAGCCTTAATCTGATTAAATAACTTTGATAGTTAAAAGTGCTGAAAGTATTCAGAAAACCATAGAAGTTCCAATTTTCTAATGGATTTACAATCCTTACCTTATTAAAATCTCTAGAACTTAGGTAAAACTCGCGAAAACTGAGATCATTCTTTAACTCCAAAAGATTATTGGGTGAACGATTATAGTAATATTCATCTTTGTTTCTAAAATCAAGACCGTCCCAAATATTGGTTGCAAATGCGTTAAGGCTTTGATCATACATACTAGCAAGAACTTCTGCCTTGAAAGGATTGCCAGCATCATCCTGAATGTTAAAAGACCATTTTTCATCAAATCCTGGTTCCAGCTTGTTTCTAAAAGTATTGGTTTTAATGGTGTAATCAGCTTTTTCAAACAATTCACGTTGGATCTCAAAAATGTTGGAATAAAGGTGGTTATCCTTTAATGTGTAATACTGAAAACTTGTGGTACTGCCAGGCTCTTGTGTATAATCCAAGAACTGGGTGTTCTTCCCTTGGTAAATGAAAAAGTTCTTTTCATAAAGACTTTTTGATTTACTGTAAGCGTGTAAGGTTACAAATACGCTATCGGCGCTGGTAAATAAATCCAACTTCAAGCGACCGTCTATAATTTCTTGATTATGACTAATAATTGTTTTGTTGAGTGGCAGCGATTTATCAGTCCATATTTTAACTACCTTTTCAGTAGTTATTTTTTCAATAGAATTCTTATTTTTTTCATTTAGGGAATCGTTTAAAACCGTCAACACAAATTTATAATGACCGTTCATCCACGTTTTATCTATGGGTAAGTTAAGTTTTTCAATACCTGTAATCGATATAGTTTTGTTATAAACTAAGGAGTCTCTCTTAGACCTCAAAAAGGTTTTATAGTACAAATTAGAGCTGAAGATAGAGTCTAGTTCTTTTTGATTAAATTCGCTGGTTATTAATTTATTAGGTTTATGTTCATCATCATCTGCATTCACATCAGTCTTAAATACTTCTAATCTTACTTTAGCACCTAATTTTTCTTTTTCAAGATTTTCAAGGTAGAATTCAATATTATTAATTTTCTGATCTAGTTGTTCGGGAGTATTTAAAACTATGCGATAGGGCTGGGCAACACCGTTTATGGAAGTTGTAGCCAGTTGGGTTTCACCATTTGCATCCACAATTTTCACTTCTATATCATACGTATAGGTTGCATCCTTAAATCTATTCAGCGTGAACTCATCGACTTCTGCAATAAAATCAATGAGTATTTCGCCCTTCGAATTTGTTTTTAAACTATCCTTTTCAAAGGTAGATTGTTTCATTAAACGGTTATCGTCGTAATTTGAGCGTTTCCACCAAGGAACATAAGTTCTTCTTTTTATAGTATAGCTAACCTTTGCATCTGCAATGGAGGCTCCTAAATATGCCGTGGCAATAGCTTTAATCTGTACAGAATCATTGACAATGTAATCACGGTCATCTCTTTCAAATACAATTTCAAAACGCGGTCGTTTATATTCTTCTACTTTAAATGTTTTAATCACGTCATAATCGTTGACGTCATCCACATCGTCCCAAAAAGCAGTTTCTTCATCAAAGTCCAAATTTATTTCAAACTCGCCGAGCATCACTTGTTCCGGAAGGATAAAACTTCCATGAAAGCTACCGTATTCATTTGTAGTGAAATCAGCATCGTAAACTTCTTTATTATTCGGTGCGGTAATATAAATGTTGAGTTTTTCGTTGGGTAAAACTCGCTTCTTTCCATTCTCGTTTACTACGGCGATTACTTTAAAGAACACTTCCTGTCCCGGTCTATATATCGCACGATCCAGATAAACAATGGTTTTTACCTGTTTTAGAGTTTCTAGTTCATCGTCATTATTAATATTATCATTATAGTTGAAATCATATATATAAGTGGAATCATTTTTCTTTGAGGCCATTATGGCAAAGTCCTCACTATGCAAATAATCTTGCTTAATTAATGCTCGACCTTGCGCATCTGTTTTTGCAATATGAAGTTTTTCAGTTTCCTCATTATAAACTTTCAACTCAACATCGCTTATAGGAAAGCCAGTTGTTTTATCTAATACTTGATAGGAAAGTTGTTTTTTATCCCATCCGCTAAAGACGCCCAGTGAGGTAACTTTCAATACAGACATTTCTCTTTGATTGCCATCATTGTTTTCAAATTCGAGGGTCATTAAATAATTACCTATGGGCAAACCGGGTATAACAATCTCATGTAATCGTTTAAAAGTATCGTCCGAGTTGGGTAATTGGATATCTTTAATTAATTCAAAATTGTTAAGTGATTTACTACGGTTAAAAAGTGATGTTAATAGAGAATCGTTTGTTTTATAAGAATCATGAAATGGAATCCTTCTAAAATAAATACGTACTTTTTCAAGGTTTCTATAATATATTGAAGCTTGGATAGGTAAGTCTGGAGCAATATGATTTTTATAATCTAACTTGAGTGAAGGTTGATAAATTTGGTTTAATAAATTTTCACCTTGTTTTGCTCCATAGGTTTCTGGAAACAACTTTATGGATTCCTTTGCCAGTTCGATGGCCTTTTTACGATGGATTTCGCGGCTTTTTTGTTTTTGATCATCGTTCGACTCATTTCGAAATCGATGTACGCCATATTTAACAGGACTTTGATCAAAATGATATTGCGCTAGATGATATGCTATCAACGTATGTTCGGGAATATTTTTAAACCGTTCGATAAGAGCGTTTGCTGCATTCTCATAATTTACACATTCTGATGATTCCTCATATGGGATATAGCTTTGTTGCTTAAAAAATCTAAATCGATCATTGATTGCCTTCAGATAGGCAGCAACATATTCTGGCTTGCTTATATGGAATTTTTCCAGTTCTAGATAAAGTTGGATGACCTTAAAGTTTCTGGAGTTCCAGTCGGCATTCCATTCCAGGTTCAATAATTCTGTGGTATTCATAAAACCTATTTGCAGAGCAGGATCTGCTATACTGTCATTTTTCGGTTTCTTGCTCAGATTTTTATAATAATTGATCGTTTCCTGCGCAATCGCATCCAGCAGCGTGGGCTTCCATTTAATCATTTCTGGAGTTGTGCCCTGCAATAGAGTCTTGTAATCGGTTATCTTGATATTACCCAGATCTGTGGGGCGTTCCATAGATTTTTCAAAGTGAAGTTCCATTTCGGACAGTAGTTTTTTATCGTTCCAGGTAGAAAAGTTGAGTGGATCAGGCTCGTCCAGGCTCTTGTTGATGGAATTTATCTTACTGTAGTTTTTATCCCGATATACCCACAACATCTTTGCATAGATCATGTGATAGATATTCCTTGTGGGAAAAGTTGATTGTTCGATAAGCTTGGTAAGATCTGCCTGTACGGTCGGGAGTGCATTTTCTTCATTGATGATCTTAAACTTTGAGCGGTATAAAAAGGTCTTGATAATCTGCTGGTCGTCCTTTTTTCTGCGCGCCTTGCGGTAGATTTTTGCGACGATCCTTTCAGCATCCTCGATCTTGTTTTCCAGCTCCAGACGCTCCACCTCGTCCCATTTATCGGCATAGTAATTTTGGCAGTATGTGAGGGAAACAAACAGGAAAAGTATAAGGGAGATCACATTCTTCATAAGGGCAGGTCTGGATTTATAAATATAGGGACTTATTTATTTCCATCGTGGACGTTTACCCCTCGACTTTTATAAGCATTGCCTAACTTTGGTTTGCTTTTTGATATTTTTGAATCATGAAAAAAATTCTTTTGCTGCTTGTTCTTTTTATGGGCGTTACTGCTTTTGGTCAGTCCGCTTTCGCGAAAGCGGAACAATTACTATCCTCAAACAATCATAAAAAAGCCCAGACCTCCTTTCTCAAACTACACGCTGACGATCCCACAAATCTTAAAGTGATCGAAAAACTGGGCGATATCGAGGGCTATTACGAGAACTATGAGAAGGCAGCAGACTGGTTCAAGTTGCTTGTAGAGGCGCAACCCAAAAATGCGGAATATAATTTCAAATATGGCGCGGCGCTGGGCTTGCTCGCCAAGGAATCCTCAAAGTTCAAGGCCTTTGGACTGCTGGATGATGTAAAGGAACACCTTCAAAAAGCCGCCGATCTGGATAAAAACCATATTCAAAGCCGCTATGCGCTCTCACAAATGTATTGCGAGTTGCCGGGAATCGTAGGCGGTTCCATCGATAAAAGTAAGGGTTATGCCGACGAACTGCTCAAGATATCTCCCGTTGATGGATATTTTGCCCACGGTTTCATCTATGAATATGAGGAGGAATATGCAAATGCAGAAAAAATGTATGCCAGGGCGATTGAGGTAGGTGGCTCCATTACCTCGTACCGCAAGCTGGCAAATCTCTACGAGCGCAAGATGAAGGACGGCAGCGCGGCATTGAAAATACTGGAAAAGGCCGCAGCAAAATTTCCCGAGGACCAAGCCCTTAGTAATGACATTTCTAGGCTTAGTTCTTAGATTTTCACTGATTTAATTATTTAGTGTTTCAGCAGTATTCTTTTAATTTGTCCATACTTAACTTTAAACCACATTTTTCCAAAGTGTCTAAAACTTCGCTCTTTGTCTTTACGGGATTTTTAAGCCTTTTGACCATTTTATTTAATGCGTTACAGGCTAGATAAGCGTCTATTTCTATCAGAGATAGTAGGAACTCATCAGGTTTTTGTATTTCTATATCATATTTTGTTAATTCGTTCTGTGGAAAATCTTTGACGTTGAATGTCACAATTAAATCTGCATTACATTTAATAGCACAAGCTACAACGTGTCTGTCATCTTTGTCAGGGATATTTATTCCTGAAATCAAACTTTCAAAATTCTTCACAGTCGCATCTGGAAAGGCTAAATTCATTGCATGGACAGTTTGATCAAGTTGTTCTTTTTTCAAATCTGAACGATTTTTCAAAAGATTGCTTACCCATTCATCCTGAATTATATCAGACCACTTTGCATGGAACAGACCTTCAGCTGCAAACGACAATAAAACATCTCTTACAGGTGCGGGATATAAAACGCAAGCATCCATCACAATTTTGAATTTATCAGAATGTATCACTAGTAACCAAGGTTTAAATCTTGAGCTTGGCTTGATAGGAACTCAAGTTGAGATTCTCTTTGTTTAGTAAGCTTTTCCTCATAGTTCATAATGTCTTTCAGTAAGACTCTTCTATGGCTGCCCACTTTTTTAAAAGGTATTTTTTGAGTCTCTAAAAGTTTCACTAAATGAGGTCTTGAAACATGTAACATATCTGCGGCTTGTTGAGTGCTTATTTCAGAGTTGGAAGGGATAATTGATATTGATCTGCCTTCAGCCATGTTACGAATAATGGCAGAAAGTAGTACTAATGCCTTTCTTGGTATGGTAATAAACTCGTCCGTGTCCTGTATTTTTATTTTGACTCCCATCTCTCTAGATGCCTTCAAATTTTGCGATATGACTTGAAAACCTTGTAAAGAATTTAAGGCAATCTTTTGGTCTTCTTTTGTCGTTTTTCTAATTAAGGTTTCCATGATCATTATTTTTTAATAAAAATAAACGAAACAAAAGTAATAACCAAAATAAACGAAATATTTGTCGTCAGTACATAGTTTCGCAAAGACTGATGTCTCGGTCATTATTTAATTTATAAGCTCATGTTTAAACCATTTACAAGTTCTTAATACTCTTCCTCAAATCGAGTGTTTTGCTCGCTCATAAATCCTTAGTTTTACGCAATAAACTATTTTTCATGCAGGTTCATTTTATAGCCATAGGTGGTAGCGCGATGCATAATCTTGCACTGGCGCTACATCATAAGGGAGAACAGATCACGGGCAGTGACGACACCATTTTTGAGCCGAGTAGATCACGGTTGGATAAACACGGTTTACTACCTGTAGATTACGGCTGGTTTCCAGAAAAAATCCATGAAGATCTTGATGCGGTCATTTTGGGAATGCATGCCAAAGAGGATAATCCAGAGTTGTTGAAAGCGCAGCAACTGGGCCTAAAAATCTATTCCTATCCAGAATACCTTTTTGAACAGGCCAAAAATAAAACACGGGTCGTCATAGGAGGATCGCACGGCAAGACCACGATCACTTCCATGATACTGCACGTGATGCATTATCACGAGCGCGAAGTGGATTATATGGTGGGCGCACAACTGGAAGGTTTTGATACCATGGTACATCTTACCGAGGATAATGAGTTCATGGTCCTCGAGGGAGATGAGTATCTATCCAGTCCCATAGATAGAAGGCCCAAGTTTCATTTGTACCAGCCCAACATTGCGCTGATTTCTGGAATTGCGTGGGATCACATTAACGTGTTTCCTACTTGGGACAATTATCTGGAGCAATTTGAGACTTTTGTAGAACTCATGAAAAACGGAAGCATTCTCGTCTATAACGAGGAAGACCCTGCCGTAAAAAAAATTGCTGAAGCGGCAACAAAACCCACTCGCAAACACGCATACAGCATTCCGCAACACAAGATTATAGATGGTATTACCTATCTGGAAACCCCAGAAGGGGAGATGCCGGTAGAGATTTTTGGAGCTCATAATTTGGGCAATCTCGCTGGTGCCAAATGGATCTGCCAGCACATGGGAATCGATGAAGATGATTTCTATGAAGCTATCGCAACTTTTAAGGGTGCTTCTAAGCGTTTGGAAAAAATCACTGAAACCTCGGATAGCGTTATATTTAAGGATTTTGCGCATTCTCCCAGCAAGGTAAGCGCGACAACTCAGGCGGTAAAAAACCAATTTTCAGATCGCAAACTTATCGCCTGTCTGGAACTGCACACTTATTCCAGCCTTGATCCAGAATTTTTAAAAGAATACAACGGCGCACTAGACGCTGCAGATGTTGCCGTTGTTTTTTACAGTCCGCATGCGGTGGAGATTAAAAAATTAGATCCCGTTTCCAAAGAACAGATCAGGGACGCATTCTCAAAAGAAAACCTCATTGTCATGACAGACCCCACCGAATTTAAAACCTGGCTTTTTGAGCAGGATCTTAAAAATACTGCTTTGTTGTTGATGAGCAGCGGGAACTACGGCGGTCTGGATTTTGAGGAGTTGAAAAAATAGTATTAAGTATTTTGTAAAAGGTATTGAGATTATAAACCTTTGAGGTTTCGCCCTCTCATAATTGTTAGAAATCATGTATAGAGATCCATAGGGCAACCCCAAAGGTTTATAGGCTGTAAGGAAGATGAAGATGTAGAATTAAGTACAACGTATTAAGACTACAGCATGTGAGTTCTTACCTTTAGGAATTATAAAATTTCCCCACTTGCATCCGACGAGTTTTTCCTAGAGGAATGCTTAAAATGCCTTTAGACAATGGGGAAATACCCGCAGCAATCGCGGATTGAAGGTAGAAACGTAATTTAGATTACGAAGTCACTACGTTCCCCCTTGGGGGAAATGCCTTTAGGCAAAGGGGAATTATTCGCAGCAATCGCGGATTGAAGGTAGAAACGTAATTTAGATTACGAAGTCACTACGTTCCCCCTTGGGGGAAATGCCTTTAGGCAAAGGGGAATTATCCGCAGCAAGCGCGGATTGAAGGTAGAAACGTAATTTAGATTACGAAGTCACGACGTTCCCACTTGGGGGAAATGCCTTTAGGCAAAGGGGGCTTACACACAGTATGAATCAGGATATCGCCTATTAACAAATAGGCAATCATTAATTTAAATTATGGCAAAGAATCACCACTCACATAAAAACTCTTTTGATAAGGGAGTACAGGCAAAAAAACACCTCGGGCAGCATTTTTTAAAAGATGAAACCGTGGCTCAACGCATTGCGGCGAGTTTGAGTTATGCCGGTTATGATGAGGTGCTGGAAATAGGCCCGGGAACTGGCGTGCTGACTAAATATGTCTTGCGCAAGGGCATTAAAGTCACCGCGATGGAACTGGACAGCGAGTCCGTAATCTATCTCAGGCACAGCTTTAGTCTGGAACATCCCAAGCTTATAAATGATAAAACATTCCAGGTCATAGAAGCCGATTTTTTAAAGTTTGATATTTCTAAAATCTACGGCAGCAAACCCTTCAGCATCATCGGTAACTTTCCGTATAATATAAGCACCCAGATCGTTTTCAAGGCGATAGAATATAGGGATCAGGTCCTAGAATTTGGTGGCATGTTCCAGAAGGAAGTAGCGATGCGCATCTGTGCAGATCACGGTTCAAAAACCTACGGGATCATGTCCGTTTTGACCCAAGCATACTTTGATGCAGACTATTTATTTACGGTAGGTCCAGAGGTGTTCAACCCACCGCCCAGGGTGGATAGTGGGGTATTGAAGCTTTCGCGAAAGCAAGATTACAACAGTCTCCCGTGCAGTTATAAATCACTGAGCAAAGTAGTAAAACTTGCCTTCCAGCAACGCCGTAAAACATTGAGGAATTCGCTAAAAACGCTTCAATTGCCTGATGAACTGCGCGATCGAGAATTATTTAATCTAAGACCCGAGCAAATGAGCGTTCAAATGTTCATAGACTTGGCCACAGAAATCGAAGCTGTTCTTGAGAAAGAAGCCGAGTAGGTAGGCTCAAGGGATCTTTAATGATTCCAATTTTAATTTCAGCACGATTAACCTCACCCCAGCTTCTCAATAATAGAGGGAACTTCAAAAATTCTGCGCACATCTTTTTGTTTTTGGCATTAATTTGCATTTCCATCGCTATTACTTTTAGATTTAAGTTTAAGTTTAAGTTTAAGTAATTCAAGTTCAAGTTCAAGTTCAAGTTCAAGTTCAAGTTCAAGTCCAAGTTTTCATTTTAAACCATTGGGGTTGCCCTACCAGTCTGTCAAAAAATTCTACCTCTTTATTTGGGGCGAAACCCCAAAGGTTAGCCACAGTTTTTCAAGTTCGATTTCAAGTTCACGTTCAACGCTTCTTGTTCAATTCCAACTAGAAAAAACTCATCCCATTCCTTTCCGTTTTGTCAATCTCAATGCATCGCATGAGCGAGAAATCCTGAAAAATTCTGCGCATATCTTTTTTGTTTTAATCCTTGATTTTGCACTTCGATCGATTTACGTTTAGATTTAGATTTAGATTTAGATTTAAGTTTAAGTTTAAATTCGAGTTCAAGTTCAAGTTCGAGTTCAAGTTCAAGTTGAAATCTTCTTGTTAATTCCAACTAGAAAAACTTATTCCACCCCTGATCGGACAGACCGCTCCATACTTACTACGGAGAATGCTGTTGAACGGAAACATTCCATAGGTTAAGAGGATCAATTTGGCTTAAAAACAAATTTTTACCTGCTTCCTCAAACCTTATCTTTGCCTCTTATCCCAGTTGCATGCAATTTTCCATCACCGACGAGTTTATAGAACAGATAGAACTGCTCATAGAACAGAAAGATCAAGATCAACTCAATAATATCTTACATGATCTTCACTTTGCCGATGTGGCAGAGATCATCGATGAGCTCAACCTGGAACAAGCTGTTTACATTGTTAAACTGCTGGACTCCGTAAAAACCTCAGAAGCTCTTATGGAGCTGGATGAGGCGCAGCGCGACCGAATTTTAAATGCACTAAGTCCCAAGGAAATAGCGGACGAGCTGGGAGAGATGGACACCGATGACGCCGCCGATATTCTCAATGAACTCTCCGACGAGATCGCACAACAGGTCATCGACCAGTTGCAGGACGAGCAACATGCAGAGGATATTGTTGACCTGTTGCGCTATGAAGAAAACAGCGCCGGTGGACTCATGGCAAAGGAACTGGTAAAAGTCAACGAAAACTGGACCGTTACCGGTTGCGTGAGCGAGATGCGCGCCCAGGCAGAAAATGTAACCCGTGTACATTCCATTTATGTAGTGGACAATTCCAACAAGTTAAAGGGAAGATTGTCCCTTAAAGACCTGTTGACCAGTAAGGAAAGCACGCCCATTAAAGAAATTTTCATTCCCAAAGTTGATAAGGTAAACGTAAACACCAGCGGCGAGGAGGTCGCACGCATCATGCGTAAGTACGATCTGGAGGCCATTCCCGTCGTGGACGAGTTGGACAGGCTCGTGGGCCGCATTACCATTGACGATATTGTCGATTTTATTACCGAGGAGGCCGAGAAGGATTACCAGCTCGCTTCGGGTATTTCGCAAGATGTGGAGGCAAATGACAGTATTCTGGACCTCACCAGGGCAAGGTTACCGTGGTTGGTTTTGGGACTTATGGGAGGTATAGGCGCCGCAGCAATCATGGGCAGCTTTGAGCACATGATCGCAGAGCATGCGATCCTATTCTTATTTACACCGCTTATTGCTGCGATGGCAGGAAATGTGGGCGTGCAGTCTAGCGCGATCATCGTACAGGGAATAGCAAATGATGATTTAAAGGGAAGCATAGGGAATCGATTGCTCAAGGAGGTGCTGCTGGCGATGCTCAATGGTATAATATTGGCCATTTTACTCTTTATTTACACGTATGCCACAAAGGGCGAGATTCTTACCTCGACTGCGATATCAGTTTCTTTATTTGCCGTGATTATAGTAGCAGGTCTCGTAGGGACTTTTGTTCCCTTGTTCTTGCACAAAAGAGGCGTGGATCCAGCACTGGCAACAGGGCCATTTATTACCACGAGCAATGATATATTTGGGATCTTGATCTATTTTATGATCGCAAAAACGATAATCGGTATCTGAGGGTTTTTTTGAGTTCCGCTTTCGCGCCTGCCTGCCAGAGGCACGACAGGCAGGAAAGCTAACACACTTAAAATCTTATAGTAATCCATAATGTTATAACTTATATCCATCCATGAAAACCGCCAGCGTAAAGGAACTTAGAGACGAGTTAAAACACCGGGAAGAGAAGGATCTGGTGGAGATCATCCTGCGCCTGAGTCGATTTAAAAAAGAGAACAAGGAGCTGCTTACCTATTTGCTGTTTGAATCCGATAGTGAGGGAAGCTACATAGAATCGGTAAAAACTCACATTGATGAAATGTTTATAGCGATTAATACAAGTAATATCTATTATGCCAAAAAAGGCGTGCGCAAGGTACTGCGAGAGCTAAAAAAATACATCAGATATTCTGGAAATAAGGAAACAGAGGTGGTTTTGCTGATCCATTTTTGCAGTTCGTTGCAAGAAACCCATCCCCAATTAATGCGTAGTAAGATAATTAAAGACTTGGTAGCGCGTCAGATCTTACTGGCTCGCGTGCGCGTTTCCACCTTACATGAAGACCTGCAGCATGATTATGAACGTGAACTTAATTTATTGGAGTATTAGTTAAGAACTCGGTGGAATAATTGAAGAATAAAAACTGAATTTAATCTTGAGCTTTAAATGTTTATGTGATTAAAGTATTTACTTTCTTACTGTTTTCATATTATGTATTTACTCAACTGAATAATAGAGCGTAGGAAAAAAGAAGAAAAGTATTACAATCTTAAAGTTGTATAATTAACAATCAAAATCCTTCAATTAGCACCTATGCTTCTAACAAATAAAATTAAATTTGCATCTACCGATGAAAACACCTTTAGATAAATTTTTAGAGCGACTAAATTTAGTAGATGCTGTTTTCCATTCAAATAATGGAAGTGTTTACGATGGTTTCACCTCAGAGGTTCAGAAAAAAATTATAATAATTCAACCTGATGCCTATTACATTTTTAATAGTCAGCCTCTAATTTTATTTTTTGATCTAACTAACGAAAAAAATCAAGAAAGAGAAATTAAAATCCATAAACAGGTCTGGTCTTTTGATAATTCTCCAATAATCTTCGTAATCAAAGGGGTTGAAGTTATTGTTTATAATGCCCTTAATTTTTTCAAGAAAAGAAGAACGCCTAGAAGAAATAACGTTAAGTGAAGAACAGTTAAAAAATAAATTTTCTTTTTGGGAACTTCAAAGTGGCTTCACATGGGAATGGCTAGAAAATGAATACTTCAATAAACGTTCTAAAAAATTACACCGAAAAAGAGTAAACGATAGACTATTTGAAAATATTAAAACGGTAAGGGAGTACCTGACTAATCAAAACTCTAAAAATTACTTAAAGGAAGATGAGGCAAACTCTCTTATTTTAAGGCTTATTTTCATTAGATATCTGATAGATAGAAAGGTTAAAATTGATAGCGATCTAATCTCGGGCAGTATAGAAAATGTAGATGAGAGAAGAAAAAGCTTTATCAATTTAATAAAACAGCCATCAGAGCTAAATTTATTATTTGAAAAATTAAATAACAAATTCAACGGAGTGTTATTTAAAAAATCAGATATCACTTTAAGTCAACAACAATCTGATGACCTATCAGAAATATTTAAAGGAGAACTTCAAACGGAGAACAGTCTATTCAAAGGGTTTTTCTTTGAGATTTTTGATTTTTCAATTATACCTGTTGAAGTGATTTCAGGAATTTATGAATCGTTAATCGACGAAGATACCAGAAAATTGGATGCTGCTGTTTACACGCCCCCATTTTTAGTTGAATATGTATTAAGCGACACAGTTGATAAATATCTATGTGAAAACGGGACTTCCGATTGTAGAATTTTTGAGGTTGCCGTTGGCTCAGGCATTTTTCTTGTTCAAAGCTTGAGGAAAATGATCGACAAGGAAATAGAATTGAACCCTAATCAATCTTCTATACGTTTTAGTGATCGAATTAGAGAAATCGCAAAAACAAATTTATTCGGAATTGACATAAACGAAGAAGCTTTAAAAGTTTCCTGTTTTTCAATTTACATAGCTTTGCTCGATTACCAGCACCCTAAAGATATTGATGTCTACGAATTCCCTAATTTGTTGAATGAAAATTTATTTCAAGCTAACTATTTCGACATAGACCATATATTTAATGAAATAATTAAAACTAATAAACCAAAATTATATTAGGGAATCCCCCTTGGAAAAAAGATAGTTCTGAAAAACATTTAAATTGAACAACAATACGTATCCTAAATATGAGGTATGGAAATTCAGTCTTTATGGAAAGGTATTTTTTTTATTAATTCCAACAACCTTCTAATCGAAGAAGAAAGGGATGATCAAATTTATGACGGTAGGTATTCCATAAAAATAAAAACGGATACAATTTTTTTGATTATGAAATCAAGTAATTATCGTATTATAGAAGTTACCGAAAAGAATTTAATCTTGGAATATAAAAATGATATTTTCTACTTAATGCCTTACGCCAACAATGAGTTACCCCACGCTGGCGCCGAGTTGCACTCGATGCCCACACATGAGTAAAAACGCAACAAGATCAAAGATTGTATCATAGCGAGAACTTTGTGATTTGCAACTTTTCCTGTCTGCTAAGGCACGACAGGCAGGCGCGAAAGCAGCAATAAAAATCGTAACCCAATATACTGGTTCAATTCAAGTTGGCAAAAGCCTACACTAGCGCCCAGTTGCACTCGGTGTCCAAACATGAGTAAATAACAAGTGTTGCCAGTGTTAGGTAAAGTCCTAAAACTAATGGCTGGAAAACAATTATTTCTTACCACACAATAACCTGGCAACTTGTACAGCAGCTGGAAACCATTAGCTTTTTGAGGCGGTGGTGATAATTAAGCGTTACTAATTGTCATGCCTTGGGCAGGCAGGCGCTAAGGCAAAACAAAACACCACCATCTCCACACAACCACTACCTTTGCAATAAAGTTGTTAGGTGCCACCACAAATACCCAAATCTTTAAAAGATAAAAAGAAGGAAAAGACCTTTTCCTTTGACGCCCTTAAAAGTATCCCCAGATTCTTTAAGGAGATATGGCGCGCCAGTCCCAAGCTGTTCGTTACTAATGCAATAGCGCGTATTCTGACCGCATTCAGCCCGGTGACTCTTGCTGTGGGTGGGTAAATTGATCATCGACGAGGTTATTTATCAGATCTCGCTGGACCAACAGGATCTGGACCAGTTATGGACTTATGTAGCCATTGAACTGGCCGTCGCCATTACCGCAGACCTGCTCAACCGCTTGATCAACCTTACCGACGGATTGATAGGCGATCTGTATTCAAATGCCAGTTCTGAAAAGATCATCCGCAAGACTAACGAGCTCACGCTGGAACAACTGGAAGATCCAGAATTTTATGATAAACTGGAGCGCGCCCGCCAGCAGACCAGTAGCCGTGTGGGACTTATGAGCATGTCACTGAGCCAGATACAGAGCATTATCTCCATTATATCGCTCATAGCGGGACTCATCTACTTTGAGCCGCTGCTTATAATTCTATTGGTTTTAAGCATTATTCCATCCTTCATCAACGAGGCAAAATTCAGCTCGCACCGTTATAGCGTAGCGCGCAGTTGGACGGCCGAGCGTCGGGAGCTGGACTATCTGCGGTACATAGGAGCAAACAACCAGACGGCCAAAGAGGTGAAGCTCTTCGGACTGACCGACTTCATCGCAGAGCGTTTTAACCGGCTGTCCAGCGAGTATTATGAAGTGAATAAAAAATTGTCGCTCAGGCAGAGTTTGTACGGCTCCCTGTTCAATATCCTGGGGATTGCATCCTATTATGGCGCCTATATTTTTATCATATTCAAAGTAATATCGGGCGTACTGAGTATAGGTGACCTCACATTTTTATCGGGATCGTTCAACAAACTGCGCAATGACCTTCAGGGCTTCTTCTCCAGGTTTACCAGTATATCTGAGAGTTCGCTGTATTTGCGCGATTACTTTGACTTTCTGGATATCGTCATCCCGCGTTCACAGACGGGAAGTCGTCCCTTACCCGATGAGGTCAGCATAGGTTTTGAGCTTAAGAACGTACACTTTTCCTACGCTGGCAGCGATCTAGAAGTATTGAGCGGAGTCAATTTTAAAATTAGCGCGGGTGAGAAAATGGCTTTCGTTGGACAAAACGGCGCTGGAAAAACCACCTTGATCAAGTTGATTCTCAGATTCTATGAACCCACCCAGGGCGAGATCTTACTGGATGGGATCAATATTGCCGAGTTTGATAAGGACGCCTACCGACAACGATTTGGAGTTATATTTCAGGATTTTTTCAAGTATGAATTTCGCTTGCGCGAAAACATAGCCGTAGGAAACATCGCCGAGCTGGAAAATGATGCCATAATCAACGACGCCGCAGAGCGCAGTCTTGCAGATCAGGTCGTGGCTATCTTAAAAGATGGAATCGATCAACAGCTGGGAAGGCGCTTTGTACGCGGTCAGGAACTGAGTGGTGGCCAGTGGCAAAAAGTAGCCCTCGCCCGCGCCTACATGAAGGATGCCGATGTCATCGTACTCGATGAGCCCACCAGCGCACTGGACGCACAGGCAGAATATGATGTCTTTGAACGTTTTATAGGACTTACCAAAGGGAAAACCAGCATCATCATCTCCCACCGTTTCTCTACCGTGCGCATGGCAGACCGAATTCTAGTTCTTGAAAACGGTAAAATTGCCGAAATAGGAACCCACGAAGAGCTCATGGAAAACGGAGAAACCTATGAGCGACTGTTCAGCTTGCAGGCGGCCGGGTATCAGTGATGAACTTCTGAACTTGAACTTGAACCTGAACCTGAACTGTTGAATTTGAACTTGAACTGAAAAAGCTACGACTAACCTTTGGGGTTTCGCCCCAAATAAAGAACTAGAACTTCTTGACAAGCTGGTAGGGCAACCCCAACGGTTTGAATTGGAAAACTTGAACCTGAACCTGAACTTGAAGCTGAAAAAGCTACGGCTAACCTTTGGGGTTTCGCCCCAAATAAAGAACTAGAACTTTTTGACAAGCTGGTAGGGCAACCCCAATGGTTTGAATTGAAAAACTTGAACTTGAACTTGAACTTGAAGCTGAAAAAGCTACGGCTAACCTTTGGGGTTTCGCCCCAAAAAAATACTAGAACTTCTTGACAAGCTGGTAGGGCAACCCCAATGGTTTGAATTGAAAAACTTGAACTTGAACTTGAACTTGAAGCTGAAAAAGCTACGGCTAACCTTTGGGGTTTCGCCCCAAAAAAGAACTAGAACTTTTTGACAAACTGGTAGGGCAACCCCAAAGGTTTGAATTGAAAAAGTTGAACTTGAACTTGAACTTGAATTAGAGACTCTTGTTAAAGGCTCACTTTAGCTTATGCTCCATCGCGTCGCGTGCATCGGTTGTTGAAGCAGGTTACTGAGATGTAGAGGTAGCACCATTATTTGTGAAAAATGGGTGCGGAACGGCAGGAGAACCATTATTTTAACTCATTGACTTTCGTAATGCCAGCAACATTGAGATCTTGACCTCAACCTCTTAAAATAAAAGCTCCAATCGTCAAAGTTCAGTGAGGTTTCAACGTCGGGCTTAAAAAAATGTCCTAAATTTACTTGGTATATTGAACAAATAATGCCGATTCCATGAAGCTTGTAAAATATGTCCTATTTCCCATATTTATCGTCCTGGTCACTGCTGTGATCGTGGGATTTGCGCTATCGATATTGGAAAAAAGAGATCCCCAGCAAATAGGGTACAAAGTTTTAAAGACCTGGAAACTACCGCCTCAACTGGACGAAATAAGCGGTATAAGTTGGATTTCCAAAGATGAGATTGCTTGCGTACAGGATGAGAACGGGTACATTTTTATCTACGATCTAGCAAAGAGCAAGGTCACGGATACGATCAAATTTGCTGATGAGGGAGATTATGAGGGCATCGCCATCAAGGGCCGTGATGCATACGTGATGAGAAGTGATGGGATTCTTTATGAGGTGTTACGCTTTCGCGAAAGCGAGATAACCATCAACACCTATAACACTGGATTTACCTACACCAATAATATGGAAACCCTCGCTTATGATCCGGTCAAGAATATGCTGATCACCATTCCCAAAGAGCGCGATCTTAATGATGATGACGGAAAATATGTTTATGAGATCCAAATTGATTCTGGAGCTGCGGTAATGAGGCCCAGATTTGAGATCAACATGAATGATCCACTGCTTAAGGATTTTAAAAAGAACAAGCTCCTCAACACCTTTAGCCCATCGGACATAGCTATTCACCCCAAGACCAAGGATTATTATGTACTGGAGGGAATGCGTCCCAAACTGGTGGTACTGGATCGTGAGGGCACGATGAAAAAAGTCTATCTCTTTAACTGGGACATAGTGCCCCAACCGGAAGGTCTGACCATCAATAAGGATGGCTCGCTCTACGTTTCGACGGAAACGGGAGGAAGTTATGCGGCCATCCTACAAATCGAATTGCTAGAGAGCGATAACACCCAGTGAACTTATGGCCACGGCCTGCCTAATGTGCAATAACTTTTAGCCTTTTTTACTCCTCACATAAAAGTTCTCGTCCACAACTACGGTTTCTATAACTTCTTCCCGTCGCAATTGTTCATCCAGGCGGGATGGCGTCAACCATTGTTCCTCACCGTTTATATAAATCTTTACCGGCATATTAAAACCTTCAACTGCATTGCTCCATTTATAGGTCATCACCCCATCATTGATGGAATATTCAAAAACTGGAATCTGGACATCTCTCAAATATTGGTCAAAAACCGCGTCCAGATCGATACCCACGCCAGCCGATAGGAATTTTTCAACCTGACCGGTGGTAACCGTTTGATGATAGAATTTCTCATTGATCCCACGCAAGATGGATCGCCATTTTTCGTCATCATTTACTATTTGGCGCAGGGTATGTAATAGATTTGCTCCCTTATAGTACATATCGCCGCTACCTTCATTATTTACTCCATATTGTCCTATAAGTGGACGATCATTGCTTATTCCACGGCGTGTCCCTATAATATATTCATTTGCTGCCTCAGTTCCATAATGGTAATCTAGGAACAAGCTTTCTGAATAGGCGGTAAAGCTCTCATGGATCCACAAATCTGCAATGTCCTTGCTGGTAATATTGTTTGCAAACCACTCATGTCCAGACTCGTGAATTATTATAAAATCAAATTTCAATCCCCAGCCCGTTCCAGAAAGGTCAGAGCCTAGATATCCATTTTTATATTGATTACCGTAGGTAACTGAGCTTTGGTGCTCCATTCCCAGATAGGGAACTTCCACCAGTTTAAAACTATCCTCATAAAATGGATAGGGTCCGAACCAGTGTTCAAAAGCCTCCATCATTCTAGGGGCATCCTTAAAATGCTCTTTGGCTTTTTCCAGATTATCTTCCAGTACATAATAATCCATGTCCAGATCGCCCTTCTCGCCGTCATAGACTTCGCTAAAGTTTACGTATTTTCCTATATTGAGATTAACCCCATAATTATTGATGGGATTTTTAACTTCCCAAGTAAATGATTTTTGCTCACCTTTTTCTTCGACATTTATCAGGCGGCCGTTGGCGACACAGGTAAGATCAGCGGGAACGGTCGCGGTTATTGTCATGCCGTTAACTTCTTGATACATGTGATCCTTGTTGGGCCACCACACGCTGGCTCCCAGTCCTTGGTTAGAAGTCGCTATAAAGTGATTGCCCGCGCTGTCCTTCTTCCAAGAAAATCCACCGTCCCAGGGAGCATTTTTTGCAGTTCTTGGGTTTCCTTCAAAAAAGACAACGATCTCCAATTCTTTGCCTTTTTTCTGCTTTTTTAACAGGTTGACATAATGTGCATTTCCATCATCGGTGACCAGTAGTTCTTTTCCATTTTGGGTGACCTTAGTAATTTTCATGGGAGCTTGCAGGTCGATCTGCATCAATTGATACGGTTGAAGCACCTCGTAGGTAATCGTGTTGGATCCAGAGATAAATTGGTTTGCCGGATCGACGGTTACATCCAGCTTATAATACTTGATATCCCACCAGGCGCGCTCTGGAGTTATCGAGCCACGCAAGGTATCTTGACGGGTAAATTGTTTTTTGTCCTGAAGCAGTTGACCATGCGCCGTTTGAAAACTTGTTATTAAAATAATAGCTACAATACAGCTTGTAAAAAGTGGATTTTTCAATTTCGTTATTCGTTATTCGTTGTTCGTTGTTCGTTGTTCGTTGTTCGTTGTTCGTTGTTCGTTGTTCGTTGTTCGTTGTTCGTTGTTCGTTGTTCGTTGTTCGTTGTTCGTTATTTAGTATTAGCTATAAAGTACAAAGTATTAAGACTTTTTAATTTGTCTGAACTCAAAACTAATAATACGTGTAAACAAAACACCCATTGCCTATCGGCATTTCCCTCAAGGGAAAAAAACTCCGATTTAAAACTCAATAATTTTATTAAACTCTAAAATCAAAGCTCCCATATTCACAATTCAAAATTACTTATACGCTTCCTTAACGGTTGCAGCTGCTTTTTTGTACTGTACGTTGAACAGGCGTTCAAAACCTCGTTCTCCCTCATAAAATTGCTCGGGAAAATGTTTCCATAGAAATCCGCCGGCCATCCAGTCCTCGTTCCAGACGTTGCTATAAAGGCCTTGCAGCAGGATTTTTTGGGCTTCCTCATTTACCTCTTGCTCTGGACCGGCACTTTGCCAGGGTTCTTTTCCGGCAAAATCGGCACTAATATAGCCGTATTCTGTGAACAATATGGGTTTGTTATGCTTTCGCGAAAGCGTGCCCAGTTCCAGCTTCCATTGTACCCAATTCTCATCAACGGTTTCCAGCGTGGGCGTTTTTTCATCAGACACGGGAAAATAGGCATCCACGCCTATAAAATCAAGGTCATCCCAAAAAGAAACCCGCTTGTAGCTGTCCCAGTTTGCCGCATAGGTGAGCTTTCCTTTATATACAACTCGAATTTCTGCAATGAGTTTTTTCCAGAATATGGGACGTTCATTGACAAAGGAGTCCATCTCGGTAGCGATGCACAGCAGTTCTACATCGTTGCGGGCCGCAATCTTTGCATAATCCAGGATAAACGTGCGATAGCTTGCCTCCAGCTGCTTCCATTGCTCCTCGTTTTCCAGCATTATATGACCTGTATATTGCCCACGACCTATCCATATTTGAGGCTTGAGCATGACTTTTATACCTTTTTCATGGAAAAGATCTATCGTCCTCTGCACTCCTTCATGCCGCTCTCCCCACCATTGCCGGTCGGTATTGTAGAATAGTTCTGGGTTGTTGAGATCGCGCATAAAACCATAGGGAATAACTGCGGTATGGCTAGCATTGAACTCTTGGACATCTTCAATATCCTTGACACTTATTTCATCACGCGAGGCGACAAATGAGAGTCCATTGATTTTTTCCTTTTGAGCGCAGGATTGCGTTATAAAGGAAATTGCAACGAGTAGAACTATTCTGTTGATAAAACTACTTTTTCTATAATCCATTAGGTAATTTGATCAATATTCATTTTACCCTGTGCGATGGAAATCACAAAGTCGTATTTTTCATTTTCGGCGGCGATTATATCTTTGCCATTTAGTCTTAAAAATAAACGCATTAATACGTAGCCAGTTCTTTTATTTCCATCAAAAAACGGATGATTAGTTAATATGCTTTGAACGATCGCAGCCCCTTTTTCCTCAATCGAGTCGTATAATTCTATTCCATCAAATGTGGCAAATGGTCTATTAATAGCTGAGTCCAAAAGTTTTTTGTCCCTGATCCCATCCAGTCCACCGTATTTTGAAATTAAAATACTATGAATCTCTACAACGTGATCAATTTCTATCATTGCGACAGCCTGTGGAGTAGGTGGTGATCATTATCTAAAATGACTTTTAAATGATGGTCTATTTGATTGCTGGATTTTTTGTTTTTAGTTTCTAAAACTAGCATCAGTTCTTTTAAAAACCTCTCATCTTGTATCGTGGAGATTTCTTTGTTGATCCGGCTCTTTATTTCTTCTGTATTCATGATTATAATTTCTCTAGAGATGTAAAAGTAAAATAACCTGCTGTTATAGACTCTTATTTTTTATCATTGAGGCTCCAGTCGTATTCTTTAAAGACCACTTCAAAACTGGGCGGGATATCGTTATTGCGGTAGTAGTTGATGTATTCAAGCACTGATTTTTGTTTTGTGAAATCGGCATTGTACCATTCAAATATCTTTGAGACGTACACTTTTTTCTCGTGCATGTCCAGCTTTACCATTTTTTCATCCCGTAAGGCCGTACGAGTCCGTTTTTTGAGCTTGGTGGAATAATTGTCGCCGGTAAATGCCCTGTTGGATATATCTGGACAACTTGCTGCCGCACATATAAGCACAAAATGAAGTCTCGCATCATCGGGAAACCTCTTGAAGATATTCTGTTCAAAATCATTGAGCGATATTTTTTTACCTTCCCAGGGAAGGTACGGTTGAGTAAAAAAACCGTCCACTTTCATAACAGACTCGATGGGATAGAGGGATATGACCTTATCGATTACCCAAAAGTTGTACGCATTTACAAAAAACGCACGCTGCTCAAGGTCGTCCAGTTGCCCAACCTCAACTTTTGAGAACGCACTCCGGGTTTGCTCCAGTAATTTGGAATCAGCTTTAAGAAGTCCATAATTGACGAGGCCGTCGGTCACATAAGTGCTTTGAATCTGGTCAACGAGATCGTTGAAGGTCTGGGATGTCGCCTTAACAGTTCCCATAAGGAATAGAATGGCAATGGACAATACATAAATTGACTTTTTCATTTGATCGTTTTATCGTTGATGAAGGTACAACAAGCGTGCTAGAAATTATTGATGCTCTTTGTAGGAATTACGCTTTCGCGAAAGCATTACCCGCAACAACATTTTCACGTCTCAATTGATCCAGCCATAACCGTGCACAACTTTTAAGGCAGGAGAACTGGTCGGCAGACGAATAAAAAAGATGTACTTTTAATCCTTCAACAGCTTTTCATTCATGGAACACATAGTCATCATAGGAAACGGAATTGCGGGTGTAACGCTGGCACGTCATCTGCGCAAAAATTCTGATAAACGCATTACAATTATATCTGGCGAGACCGATTATTTCTTTTCCCGTACCGCGCTCATGTATATTTACATGGGACACATGAAATTTGAGCACACGCAACCTTATGAGGATTGGTTTTGGAAAAAAAACAGGCTCGAGCTGAAAAAGGCATGGGTAAAAAAAGTGGTGCCTTCTAAGAAAAGTGTCGTTTTTGAGGATGGTACAGCGATGAACTACGATAAACTCGTCCTGGCAACGGGTAGTGTTCCCAATAAATTTGGCTGGCCGGGACAGGATCTCAAAGGAGTCCAGGGACTGGTGACAAAAATGGATCTGGAAGAACTGGAACAAAATGCGCCCAATAATACGGTCTGCAAAAGAGCGGTACTCGTAGGTGGTGGGCTCATAGGTGTGGAACTCGCAGAAATGCTCAACACGCGCAGGATTCCCGTTACATTTCTTGTTCGGGAAAAAGGTTTTTGGAGCGGCGTCCTCCCCACGGCTGATGCCGATCTTATTTCAAGACATATTAAAAAGCACCATATAGACCTGCGCCATGAGGAGGAACTTGAAGAAATTATAGGCGATGAAAACGGCCGGGTAAAAGCAATTAAGACCAAAAAAGGTGAGTTAATAGCGTGTGATCTAGTAGGACTTTGTGCTGGTGTGCGTCCGCAGATCAGTTTTTTAAAGGACAGTGGGATAGAAACCGATAAGGGCATTATGGTCAACCGCAAGCTCAAGACGAGCGATGATCACATTTATGCCATAGGAGATTGTGCCCAGCAAAGAAGTCCGATAGGCGAGCGCAAGCCTGTTGAGGCAGTCTGGTACACTGGCAGGATGATGGGCGAGACACTGGCTCAAACGCTTTGCGGCAATCCTACCGACTGGAATCCAGGGAACTGGTTCAACAGTGCCAAATTTATGGATATTGAATACCAGACCTATGGCTGGGTGTGGAGCACGCCCAAAGAAGGCCATGAGCACTATCACTGGGAGGATCTTACAAACGAACGGGCAATAACCATAGAGTATAGCATTACCGACAGGAAATTTATCGGGATCAATACATTTGGCATCAGAATGAAGCATGAAGTATTTGACCGCTGGCTCAATGATGGAGCGAGCGTTGACCACGTTATCGAACATCTGGAGAAATCCTGTTTCAATCCAGAGTTCTACAACCGACCTTTCAAACAAATAAAGGAAGATTTCAATACAATTACAGCTCAAAAAGTCTTTTAAGAACAACAGACACATTTTTAATACTATAACCACCTAGGCTCTTTGAATCGAGCCCAATCTATCTAAAAAAATAATGGGAGTATATCAACGTAATTTATCGCTAACGGGAGAACCACCTAAATCCCTCAACGCCGGACAGAAAATTTTTACAGCATTGGGACTTGCAGGACTCGCCATATTGCTCATGGCGGCACTCAATGTGGACTTTCCCAACAAGACCCTATGGTTGTCTATCTCGCTATTGGGCATTATTGCAGGAATTGTGGGCTTTGCCTGGGCATCCTATCACGATAAGACCGCAGGGATCAAGAACGATGGAGTCTGGTTCAAATCCATTTCTGGGCGTGGAGTCTGGGCGTGGATGTCCATCATTGCACTATCTGGATTTTATATTCTGTTGTATTTTTTTCCACAGTATCTAGGACTTGTAGAAGATGGGGATAATGTAGGTCTTATAGCTTTATTTGATCCGCTTTCCCAGTTCTTCAACGGTGGCCCGGCGAGCCAGTGGTTTGTTTATGGAACATTATATACGATTGCTATTTTATCCTTTGGAATAAAATTTATCTGGAAGTACCGTCACAATAGTTATGAGGTCATACGCACGTGCAGCGTCATGTTCTTCCAGACTGCATTTGCCTTTGTCATACCAGAGGTCATGACCAGTTTAAACCAGCCCTACTATGATTTTAAGAATGTATGGCCGCTCAACTACGACCTATTCAATGGCTATAAGATCAATGAATTTATAGGTGCGGGCAGTTTTGGCGTAGCTATGCTGATATTTGGAATCGTCTCGATCTTAATAATTACACCCATACTTACCTATAAATATGGCAAACGCTGGTACTGCAGTTGGGTATGTGGCTGCGGTGGTCTTGCAGAAACCGCCGGAGACTCCTTCAGGCACCTATCCAATAAAAAGCAATATGCCTGGAAGATCGAGAGATGGGTCATACACAGCGTGGTGGTATTTGCCGTCGTGATGACCACAGCCGTGGTTTATTCCTATTTAAAGGGAAATGAAAGTGCCTCTAGCATTGGCTCGTGGAACGACTTTGATAATAAGGTTATCTTTATAGGTGCCCAGGATGACAAGCCCATTCATGAAATAGTACTGGCAGCGCAGGAAGCAGGCGCAAAGCGGGTCATTTATATCGATCGATCCGACGCTCCAACTCAGGTGGAACTCAAATCCCAAGAAGGCATAGACATTCCATTCAACGTGATTAATGAAGAAGATAACGCGCAGATTCTATCCCAGATCAAAGATCAAAAACAGGGAACTCTACTGCCCGTCAATAGGAGTCAGGAAGATATTTTTATAGAGAAGGGAACAGAAAGTGCCATCTACGATAACGTCTGGTTGAGCAAGGAAATCTTTGTAGGGGGAGTTGTGGGACTACTAACGTTAGTTTTTGGCTTTGCATTATTGTTTAAGCGAGAAGAACTTGCAGCAGATGCAAAAATAGGAGCGATAGGTTACTTTATTATTGTAATCGGTATACTCGCATATACCTATGTGGACAATTCGAGCAAACTATTTTTCTTTGAGGCGTGGAGGTTGAACCAGGTTTATGGATTTTTAATAGGTGCCATATTTTCTGGAGTTATAGGTACTGGCTTTTATCCCATATTTGGAAATAGGGTGTGGTGCCGTTTCGGTTGTCCCATGGCGGCTATTTTAGGTTTTCAACAACGGTTGTTCTCAAGATTCAGAATTACCACAAACGGCGGTCAGTGTATTTCCTGTGGTAACTGCTCGACATATTGTGAAATGGGAATAGATGTCAGGGCCTATGCCCAAAAGGGTGAAAACATCATCAGATCCAGCTGCGTAGGTTGCGGTATTTGTAGTGCGGTATGCCCACGCGGAGTACTAAAACTAGAGAATGGCCCCCTGGAAGGTAGAATCAATGGTGATGCAGTAATGCTGGGTCAGGATCCAGACTTGATGGAGCTATTAAGGGAACGTAAATAGGTCAGTTTTGTGGTTACTAAATCCTTCCATAATTAAAGAGATTTTTTAAGTTACGCTTTCGCGAAAGCGTGATCTAACATCAAGAGTCGAGATGGACCAAATACTTACTTTGTTTACAGATCATTTTTATAGTGCAAAATGCTGAAAAATATATCGTTGCGATCGGCAAGGGTAGGTTTTAAATATAGCCATAGGAGTATCAACTACAAGGAAAATCTTTGATATTCTTTGCTCCAAGTGTTGTTTTGAATCTTTAAGCATCAATACTATCTGAGTTTTTCAATCGTGTCAAAGAATGTATTTTATGTCCGACAATTAATTCCATGCTTCAAATATCAAATATTTCATCGATGAACGACCATTAACACTTCGACTAAAAGCAATTAAATAAGTTGAATGGTATATCCTTTAAGTAAATGATGAAAACCTATTTTTAAATCAAGAAATGACGTGTGTTTCAAGTTAAAATTTCGGTAATTTGGCGAAATTTAACTTTGACAATGAGACACTTATATCTAATTCTGTTTTTGACCCTATCGACATATTCTTTCTCACAAATAGGAATTAACACTGAGGATCCTCGAGCACTTCTAGACATCAAGGCCACCAATGAGGCAAATGGCAACGCCGGTGTTATGACTACTATTGACGGCCTTGTTATACCGAGGGTGACCACACTTCTGGTAGGTGCTGGCCAGAGCACTTCTGGACAATTAGTTTATCTAACCGCAACTTACACGGACACTGCTCCTAATCCTGATGTGGTTTATGATGCTGGTTTCTATGTGTCTGATGGTACTAATTGGAGAACATTTTCTCAGGGAAGTGGATCAATTCCAGGTTTAGTACGTATTACACAAAATGGAAATAGAGGTTATCGTCGCTCTGACGCAAATCCTTCATTTGTGGGTGCGATAGGTACTAATAGTGTAGATTTGAGTACAGGTTTTCAACAGAGTACAACTAGGGGCGCAACAGGTTATGCTTCTACCATCTTAGGCACAAATACTACGGCATCTGGATTAGTTGCAACTGCAGTAGGAAGAGCAACTATCGCCCTAGGGAGTTATTCTACTTCAATAGGTAACACTACCGTAGCAAGATCAGAAAGTGAAACAGCCATGGGATCTTTCAATACTAATTACACTGTTGCAGGTAATAATACGGATCGACTGTTTGTATTAGGTAATGGATCGGATGGAGCTCTCTCTGACGCATTGATAATCTTGAAAAACGGTACGATGACAGCACCATCCCTAAGCATTGCAGAAATTAATGCTGCGGGAAACAAGGCGTTGATCACAAAAGAATATCTTGACGCAAACGGCGGTGGCGGTTCTGGAGGAAGCGGTGGACTGGTACAGATTACTGAAGGTGGAAACACCGGCTACCGTCGCTCTGATGCTGATCCGGCAAACTTTGGGAATGTAGGAGACAATGCGGTGGATCTTGGTACCAGTGAATCAACTAGCACCACATTAGGGGCTACGGGACTTTCTTCTTTTTCGGCAGGTGAGGATAATACGAGTAGTAATTCTTTCTCTACTTCCATGGGAAGAGGGAATATTGCTAGCGGATTTGCATCTACCGCACTAGGAGATAACAATTTGGCATCTGGAAATACAGCAGTGGTAGCAGGAGTAAATAACGTTGCTAGTGGTGATTTTTCAACGGCGATAGGTAGTTCAACAACCGCCTCTGGAACGCTGTCAACGGCTACAGGTTTCAACACAACAGCATCTGGAGGTGTTGCTACCGCTATGGGTCAAGGGACAATAGCGAGTGGAATCAACTCAACAGCTTCAGGATTTCAAACAACTGCAAGCGGCGAGACTACCACCGCAACCGGTGATAGCACGCTTGCACAGGCTAACAGTTCTTTTTCAGCCGGTAGATATAATACAAGCTATACAGTTGCAAATGATGGAACCGACAGAACCTTTGTCGTAGGAGTAGGAGCAAACAATGCCAACCGTGCTGATGGCCTTATCGTTCAACTCAATGGTACGATTACCGCACCATCTTTTGACCTTGCTGAGATCACGGACAACAAAGCATTGATTACCAAAGAATACTTTGACGCTAACAACGCAGCGGGTGGTAGTGGTGAACTTGCTGAAGTTACAGAAGGAGGTAATACCGGTTACCGCCTAGCCGCTGCAAACGCTGCAAATTATGGCAATATAGGTGATGATGCCGTTGATTTGAGTATTCAAAATGCCGTCTCTTCCATAACAGGTGCTACGGGTGATATATCATTTGCAGTTGGTGAAAACACCACTGCCTCAGGGGACAATTCAGTTGCAATAGGACTGAATAACCTTGCCAGCGGAGGTTTTTCCACGGCAATGGGCGCTAACTCAATTGCAAGCGGGCTTGGGTCCACTGCGATGGGAGCGACAGAGGCGCAATCTTTTGGTGAAATGACAGTTGGCTATTTAAATACGACCTATACGCCAACCTCTACTACGCTTCCCTCATCTACCGATAGACTGTTTACCATAGGGAATGGCGAATTTAATATACTGACCAGTGCTATAACACGTTCTGACGCTCTTATGGTGCTAAAAAATGGTACGATTACCGCACCATCTTTTGACCTTGCTGAGATTACCGATGATAAAGCATTAATTACCAAAGAATACTTTGATGCTAACAGTCGTCGGAAGTCCGGGATTAGAAAGTATAACAGAAGAGGAAGCACAGGATATAGACGTTCTGATGCTATGCGGCAAATTATGGAAGTATAGGAATGATGCAATTGATTTAAGTTTTAGTGCAGGCGCATCAACCACATTGGGAGCTACCGGAACTAAATCTTTTGCCTCTGGTAATAGTACAACTGCCTCTGGTACTAACTCTTTTGCTTCGGGATGGAACAACGATGCCAGTGGTAATACAAGTACAGCTATGGGAATTACTCACAAGCAACAGGAGATTTTTCTTTTGCCATGGGGATCGAACTACTGGCATCAGCTTACGGGACTACGGTTTTTGGAAATTTTAATGACCTAGGAACAACTCTAGACTCTACATTTCCTGAAGGTGGCAATCAAATTTTTTTGGTAGGTAATGGCGGCAGTCCAAGCTTGAGATCCAACGCATTAACCATATTAAGAAATGGAACAATTACCGCACCTTCATTTAGCAATAGCAGAGATTGATACTGCTGGTAATAAAGCATTAACAACTAAAGAGTTTACAGATGAGAATTACATAGGTAGATTGCCTAATGGTACAACAGCACAACGCCCAGCGACGGCTCCAGCATTTGGCACCATGCGTTATAATACTGATATAGGTAGAGTAGAAGTTTATGTGGCCAACTCAACTGCCGAGGCTAACGCGGTAGATTTTGTTGCAGGGTGGAGAGCGATCTAGAATTTAATACTACCACTTAATAATGAATAAGAAGCCGTTCTATATTGAACGGCTTTTCTTTTTATGGGATTTGATCTGTTTCGCTTTCGCGAAAGCGAATTCTAAAAACAATATTTAATACACTTCACATTGAGGCCGTAGATTATTGATGATCTTCTGGGCATGAACACGACTGTTCTCAATAAACCACTCGTGGGTATCAAGGCCGCCGCAAATAACACCGGCAAGATAAATTCCCTTAACATTGGTTTCCATGGTTTCTTTGTTGTAGGCTGGGATTTTGCGTTCCCCTGTTAAGGTCGATGCCCATGGATTCCAAAAATCTAAAATTAGGTCTGTAGCCCGTAAGTGCTATTACAAAATCGTTCTTTAAATGTATATCTTCCTCTGAGGTTCTTACCTGTATGTGGCGATCGGTGATATGAGTGATCTCACTATTAAAATATGCAGTAATTGATCCTTCTTCTATTCGGTTTTCTATGTCGGGCCTTACCCAGTATTTGACACGGTCACCTAGATCTTTTCCTCTGACGATCATCGTTACTTTACCGCCCTTTCTGTAAATTTCCAGTGCAGCGTCCACGGCACTGTTGCTTGCACCTACAACGGCAACCTGTTGGAAGGCATACAAGTGTGGATCGTCGTAGTAGTGAGTCACTTTATCAAGTGCCTCACCTGGAACATTCAATAGATTGGGAATGTCGTAAAAACCTGTTGCAACGACGATATTTTTAGAGCGGTATTGTTGTTTGGAGGTGTTTAGGTTGAATTGTCCACTGGCTTTTTCCACCTCGATCACTTCTTCAAAAAGATGAATATTGAGCCCATTTGAGGTAGCTATTCTTCGGTAATATTCTAGAGCTTCTTGCTTGCTGGGCTTGGCTTCTTTTGAAATAAATGGGATTTCTTGAAGCTCAAGTTTTTCGCTAGTTGAAAAGAACTTCATATTTGTAGGGTAATGATAGAGGGAGTTCACAATAGGCCCTTTTTCAAGCACAAGGTAGGTAAGTTGTTTCTTTTTCGCTTCAAGCGCACAAGCTATTCCTATAGGTCCAGCACCTATAATAATTAGATCGTAGATATCTGTAGAATTGTCCATGTCCCAAAATTAAACGTTGGGGAATCAATCTTTTAAAATGCTTTACTAAATAATGGAATTATAAGGTCTAAAAAGGTTTTTGCAGAGGCAGGATGGTACGATCTAAAAATACTGATGATGCACTGCGACTATTTTTTATCCTTTCTTAGTTCTGCCCTGCGCATTTGCATGGAGTCGATGTTGCCAAAGATATCCCTGGCGCTCACCACACGGTCGTAGCGTGATTTTATAGTCCCGTCCAGTCCTATCAGAAGTACCTCAAAATCGATAGCTTCTTCTCTGGCATAATTCTTAAACAGGTCGGTGTTTTGCTCACCATTTGCTAGTTCCATATGCTCGTTGTACCGTTGCCATCGCGCAGGGGAGATGGTAAGGATAATTAACCTGCGCTCTGTAAGTTCGTAGGACAACTCCTTGAACTCGTTGAGCTGTTGCTCTACTTTTGAATTGTTCTCTGAAGCGTTTAAGATGACCACTAATCTGTTCTTCCACTGGTAATCGTTGAGATCTTGGGCGTTGATAGAAGTCATGGAATAGAAACAAATTAAAGTTAAGAAGATAAATGGTTTTGAAATCACGTTGTAGCGGCCTATAAGACAAGTAAACTACCAGTCGTTTGCTATTCCCTTGGGGTTGGGGCCGTATTGATTATGTCCAGGCTTGCTGTCCATACAACCAAAAATTATGGTAATCACCCCACTGGTACAAAACACATCTAAAAGCAATAACCAGCCACTCTGTCCCGTATCGTGAAATCGACGTACGGTCACTGCGAGCGCGGGAATAAGCGTGGCGATAATAAATAAGAACTGCCAGTCCAGCAAATGTAAAAGTCACAAATTCATGGATGGCGGCGCCTATCAATGCAAACATCATCAGCCCTAGAATAACTATAAGTTGAAATAACCTGAAGTACCAGAACTCAGACCTTCTGGATCGACCTTCAAAATCGGCATATTTATCAAAACAGGCATTCACAGCCTCCATCATTCCCATTTCGGGCGGTGTTTGATAGTTGTTGTTTTTGTAGTTGTTGTTTCCTCGATCTGAAAAGGGATCGTTCTGAAGGTGCTGGTTGTTATTGTTTTGATTCATATTTTGGGAACTAAAAAAAGGTCTTCCAATGGGATATGGAAGACCTGGCTAGAATTATCAAGCTACATCCACAGATCTATTCAAGATCAGGTTGAGGTATAGGTTTATTTTACTTTTAAGTTCAGTACGTGGACAGATAAAATCCAAAAAGCCTTTTTCCAGCAAAAACTCTGCAGTCTGAAAACCTTCCGGCAGTTCCTTACCTGTTGTATCTCTCACGACTCTAGGGCCGGCAAAGGCAATAAGTGCTCCCGGCTCGCCTATATTGATATCACCCAGCATGGCAAAAGAAGCTGTTGTCCCTCCTGTTGTGGGATCGGTACACAAAGAAACATAAGGTATTCCCGCATCACTCAACTGGGCGAGTTTTGCACTGGTTTTTGCCAGTTGCATCAATGAAAGCGCTGCTTCCATCATGCGGGCACCGCCAGATTTTGAAATGATCATCAAGGGAATGTTGTTCTTCAATGAATGGTCTGCCGCACGGGCAATTTTCTCACCTACCACACTTCCCATGGAACCTGCGATAAATGAAAAATCCATGCAGGCGACAACTAGATCGTGACCTCCAGATTTCCCTACCGCCGTGCGTACGGCATCCTTTAACCCTGTCTTCTTTTGAGCCTCATCTATACGTTCTGTATATTTCTTGGTATCCTCAAAACCCAGCGGATCTTTGGAAACCATATTGGCATCGAGTTCTTTGAACTCGTTATTGTCAAAAAGAATTTCAAAATACTCCTTACTTCCTATTTTCACGTGATAACCATCTTCTGGGCTCACGTAAAAATTTTGTCTCAACTGGTCGGTATCTACAATTTTACCGGTAGGGGATTTATACCACAGTCCTTTTGGGGTGTCTTTTTTAGCTTCTGTAGGAGTTGTAATTCCTTTTTTATCTCGTTGAAACCAGGCCATATTTTTTATTGTAAAATTATATAGATATAACTAATTGAATTACAGCGTATTTATATTATTAAGATCTTCAAAAGCACCTTTCAAACGCTCCTTAAAGCTCTCTTCTCCCACGCGCAACCATCTGCGAGGATCGTAATATTTTTTATTGGGAGAGTCGGCACCGGTTGGATTTCCTATTTGGGATAATAAGAAGTCATTGTTGGTGTCCATATAGGATTTGATCCCGTGTGCAAACGCCCACTGTAGGTCGGTATCGATATTCATTTTTATAACTCCATAACCTATGGCCTCGCGTATCTCTTCCAATGTAGAACCAGATCCACCGTGGAAAACAAAATCAATGTGGTTGTGCTCCACTCCATATTTCTTGGAAATATACTCTTGCGAATTCTTTAGGATTTTTGGGGTCAATTTTACATTTCCTGGCTTGTAAACTCCATGAACATTACCAAATGCTGCTGCGATCGTAAATCTATCGCTTACCTTTTTGAGCTCCTCATAGGCGTATGCCACTTCCTCTGGCTGTGTATATAACTTGGACTCGTCCACATCGCTATTGTCCACACCATCTTCCTCGCCACCGGTAATTCCCAGTTCTATCTCTAGGGTCATATCCATTTTGGACATGCGCTCCAGATAGCGTTTACAAATTTCTATATTTTCCTCTAGAGGTTCTTCACTTAGATCGATCATGTGGGAAGAATATAGACTTTTACCGCTTTCGCGAAAGCGTGCCTCACTAGCATCCAGCAAACCATCGATCCACGGCAACAAGCTTTTTGCACAATGGTCGGTATGAAGAATTACCGTTGCGCCATAGGCCTCAGCCAGCCTGTGAACATGCTCTGCACCTGCAATACCGCCCAGTATGGCTGCTCTCTGGCCGTCATTGTTCAAACCTTTTCCAGCGTTGAACACAGATCCACCATTTGAATATTGGATAATTACGGGAGCGTTGAGCGCGGCAGCGGTTTCCATAACGGCATTTACCGTATTTGAACCCACCACGTTTACAGCGGGTAGGGCATAGCCGTTAGCTTTTGCATGATTGAAAATTGCTTGTACTTCATCGCCGGTAGCGACTCCTGGTTTGATATTATGGCTCATAGATTGTTCTTTGATGTGGTTACAAAAGTAATTAAATTAAAAATGGGATGCTATGAATTTAGTTTGTTAGAATGGATAGTTGATACCTACATTAAGCACCGATTTAGAAAAGTTATACTCATTGAACCAGCGATCACCTTCGGGCGATCCTGGATTATAGGTCTTGAAACCCACGTCAAATCGTACCACAAAGAATCCAAAATCATAACGCACTCCAAATCCCGTTCCCAGGGCCAACGCTTGAAGATCACCTATCTCGTCAAAGATGGCGTCTTCATTCTGCTCGCGATCCAGCACGTTCCATATATTGCCGGCATCGGCAAAAACGGCTCCCTTAAAGGCACCCGCGATGGGAAAACGATACTCTGCATTGAGAGCCAACTTCATGTTTGCCTCATTGAAATCATTGATACCGCCGGTACTTCCAGGCCCTAGCTCGTAAGCTTGCCACGCCCTATTATCATTGGGACCGCCGGCAAAAAACGATCGTATGAACGGTATGTTGTCAGAATTACCGTAAGGAATAGCAATACCGCCAAAACCGCGTATCGCAAGTACATGACCGTTGTAATATTTCCAGTGTTTTATGTAGTCGATCTCTGGTTTTACATATTGGCTATATTCCACCCCAAAAATACGCCGCTTCCCATCTGCGCTCTTTTCGATACCCGCAAGATCTGATATGCCGCTTAGGACATTTCCTGCAAGTTCTATTCTTAGGCTCAGCCTGGAGAAATCATCATCATAGATGCCTTCCCTATTGTTGCGCACCCAGTTGTAGCTGGATGATATGATGAGGTTGTCGAGAGATAATCGATCCCGTCGCTCATTAATGTTGCGCACATTGTTCAACTGCTCGCTAGTGGTGGGAATTGTTGAGTTGAGAACGTCCCTTATAAAAGCAGAGGTTCCCGCAGGTATGGTAAGATCGTTATCGTCATTAGTATATAGTGGGTCGGTAATGTTGAGGTCCCTGGCGATATCGTTGAGGCTTCCATAACTGCTTTGATACACCCTAAAAAAGTTATCTGGGTCAAGGTTGCGCACGTATTGTGCGTTCACAATATCGATACGAGTGCTTTTAATGGGTGTCTGTTTCCAGTTGTACGATAGACCACCATTAACACTTTGCTTGTCCAGTCCTATATTTGTCTGGCTAAAAAATCCCAGATTAATGGTGGAGCTGGGTGACATGTATTTGGGAACTAGGCTATCCGTTCTTATGGGAATAAATAATCTGGGAAAGGTAAGCCGCGCGTCTGCGCCCAATTCCTGCAGATCAAAAAAGCGTGAATCACCATTTGCAGCGTTGGAGCTTGCACCAATATTTCCCCTAAAGGAAATGTCAAGTAGTTCACTCCCCCTAAAAATATTTCTTATGAGCAACGAGGTATTCAAGCCTATACCATAGGTCTGTATGTTGCTGTGTGTAGCTTCTGGCACAAAACTAAGTTCAAATTTTTTCTTTGAGGTCAGTGCGATATTTGCAATGAGATCTGTCCCGGTGCTATCTGCCGGATCTGGAGTATAGCTTATGGAAGGAGCAAAAAAACTGCGCAGCTCCGTGATACGCCTGTAAGTGCGATTGCGTGCAATGTCCTTATAAATATCTCCTGAATTTATAAAGACCGCATCGGTAAGTGTGTTCTTGCGATATTTGAGCGCTCCTTCCTTTATAATATTGTACCCTTCGAACTGGATGGTATCCCTCGTCTGGGATGCAGGAGCATAAAAATCCACATCTGGACTGATAAAAACCTTGCTGATGCGGTGGATTTTATGTGGAAAGCTTTTGATCGAGTCTTCTACTTTTATCTCCCGATCTTTAATTATGAGCGTCGAGTTGACTTTATGGCCGGTATTCACGGTATCGCCCTCAAATCTGATGCTCTCCTTTTCAAGGTAATAGGCACCATGATTTTTGAAATAGGTAAAAAGGCGATCCCGTTCTGCAGTGAAGTCTGGTGAAAAATATTGTTCCCCTTTTACTAGGTAGCTTTTGTTTTTAGTAAGTTGATAAAGTGAGTCCAGGGCTGGACTCCTAATGTCACTTTTGAGGCTATCGAGGATATATGGCTGGTGCTTGGTAATAAAATATTGGATTTTGGAACGCTTTTCCTTTTTTAGATCGACTAGGTTATGAGTTACGTCGGCATTAAAATAGCCCTGATTCCAGTACCATGCCTTTAATTTATCCTTTGATTTTTGAATAAGATCCTTCTCAATTAGAACGGGAGCTTCTCCCGTACGCTTGATCCATTTGTTAAAGCCCACTAGACTATTTCCCAGTTTAATTGTCTGCTTCTCAGATAATATAGCATTGCGCCTTTTAAGTCCTTCTGGATTGTCCTGCATCCATTTGAGATAAATGGAATCCCGGTTGGGTCTTGCTAGATTATAGATGTGCAGCCTTAATGGTATATTGATCAAGGGAAGCTTTTGGTTGGGGCGTTGAACGGGAAGTGTGTAAACCCTAGGATCGGCAGGTTCAAGACTGTCCACAAGAATCTCATTATCCACGAGAAGCTTGCGCCCGTCGGGAACCCTTTTAATTACATCACAGGAATTAAGTGCTAAAACCACCAAAATTATTAGGCCTATTTTTGCACGACAAGTCTTTATCCTCATAGTTCAACGTTCAAAAATACGATTATATAATGGTTACAAAAGCCAGGATCAAGGTAATCAAATCCCTCGCCAGAAAAAAAAACCGATTCACCCTCAACCAGTTTGTTGTCGAGGGCTATAAATCAATTACAGAACTGCTGGAGGGAGGTCTATATACCGAAGAAATCTATGTTGAGGAGGGAAGGGACGAACTGGCCCACATTAATAATACAATTGTTACTTCTAGGGACATGAAAGCGATGTCGGGACTTGCAACACCTCCAGGTTATCTCGCGGTTTTTGAGATGAAGGCTTTTGAAGACCTGCCAGTGTCAGGTGCGGTGATCGCGCTGGAAAATATCCAGGACCCTGGCAATCTGGGAACTATAATAAGACTGGCTGATTGGTTTGGTGTGAAACATATAGTCTGTAGTGAGCAGACGGTAGATGTATATAACTCTAAATGCATCCAGGCCAGCATGGGATCCATCGCACGGGTCACTGTACACTATACAGATTTAGAAAAATTCCTGGAAAATGTTAACAGCGATATCTATCCCACCAGCATGAGCGGGCAGAGTATGTACGAGACTACTTTCCAAGAAAACGGCATTCTACTCATGGGAAGTGAATCGCATGGATTGAGTGAGAACCTACTAAGAATGGGTGCCGCTGTTAGCATCCCACACTTTCAGGACACGGGCACTACAGAAAGCCTTAATGTCGCCATGGCTACCGCGCTCCTTTTGGGAGAATGGAAGCGTCCCAAATAAATTTACTGAAAGGTGAAATTGAGAAAAACGCCCCTGGACTGCATAGAGCTTACACTCCCGGTATATGGACTATTGGGATCTACATCGGGCACAATCTCATCACTCATGGCAAAAACCCCACGTATGGATGGAGTAAACTTGAAATAGAATAGATAGAGATCCACGCCTATTCCCAGTTCATAGTTAAAAACATTAGTCTTCTGGCGGAATTGTCCCGCGCTGTTGTCATCAGGACTTTCCTCATTACTGGATAAGTTGCGTGACCAGGAAACGCCACCCACTACAAATGGCTTGAAATTGTTCAACCTCTTAGTACTGAATTTGAGTAATAACGGTACATTGATGTAGGTAGAGGTAACCTCGCGCGTCATTTCCACTTCAGTCATTAACCGCTCGTCAGGAAAGGTAAGATCACGGGTCACAAAGGCAATTCCGGGTTCTAGTCTTAGATTAAAATAATCATTTAACCGCAAATCGCCCACGAGTCCTACATTAAAACCCAGCGAGGTCTCCGTTTGTATGTCCTCGGTCACCTCGTTATAGTCAAATTTATAGTCATAGCTATTAAGGCCCAGATAATATCCCCACGATAATTGTTTCTTATCGATGTTATCAAGATTACGCAGTTTTTCCCTCACGGGACCTTGAGCAAACGCTTGACCTCCCATGAGTAGGGCGATAGTTAATAGAATTAATCTCATAAAATTATTTCACAGCTTTGTAAATGGTGGAAGCACCGTGGAATTGCAGGTGGCTCTCCACATTGTTAAACCCTACTTTCTTTAAAATATTGTTGAATTTGTCACCGTACGGGAATTTAGAGGCACTTTCAGAGAGATAGCCATAGGCAATTTTATCCTTTGAGAATAATTTACCCAGCGCGGGTACGATGAGATTTGAATATAGATAATACCCCTGTTTAAAAGGAAATGAAGTAGGGACGCTGGTTTCAAGAATTACCAGAATGCCACCAGGTTTAAGAACCCTTTTAATCTCCCCCAGTCCTTTTTCAAGATCCTCAAAGTTGCGCACACCATAAGAAACCGTGATCGCATCTATGGAAGCATCATCATATTTAAGATTTTCTGAATCTCCCACGACCATTTCTATACGATCATCCAGACCGTCCTTCTTTACCTTAATCTTTCCTACTTCCAGCATACCGCTGGAGATATCCAGTCCTATCAGGCGGCTGGCGTTAGTCTGTTGCGCCATTTTGATTACCAGATCACCCGTTCCCGTGGCGATGTCCATAATGACATCTGGGTTGTGGGCGGCGACCATTTTAACGACATTATCACGCCATTTTTGATCCAGTCCCAGCGAGATCATGCGATTGAGACCGTCATATTCCCCACTTATGGTGTCAAACATTTGGGTGACCTGTTCCTTTTTGCCGCTATTTTGGTTGCTGTAGGGTTTTACTTCTTCTGACACTGCACAATATTTGGTCGCAAAGATACTATAGAGAAAAGTGGTAATGGTTATTACGCTTTCGCGAAAGCGTAACTTTAAGCTACAATTATAGTATGGAACATCATCGAGGCCATTAACAAAAGTGCGTTGCTGGCCAGAGTACTGAAGCTAAAAAAAATTCTGGGGATCGTATGCATGGCAAAATTGCAAAAAAAGCCAACGCTCCAGGGGTGCGCTTCATAATAGTGGTTGGGTAGGTCTGGAGAGATAGTCTTGCAGGATATTTAAGGGTGTTCCGCTTTCGCGAAAGCGTTACATTCATCCATCAACCACTTTATAATGAGGACTGCAATTGTAAATAAGTACATAACCAGTATCTTTGTCGCTCATAAAGGAATGCATGAAAATCATTATTGCGGGCGCCGGAGAAGTGGGGTTTCACCTTGCTAAATTACTTTCTTTTGAGTCCCAGGATATCACATTAATAGATCCGGTCAAGGAAAATCTTTATTATGCAGATACCCATCTGGATATAAGGACGCTCAAGGGTGATAGTACCTCGATCAAAATCCTGCAAGATGCAAAAATCAATGAGGCAGACCTTGTGATTGCCGTTACCAGTAGTGAAACGACAAATATTACTATATGTGTGCTGGCAAAACAGCTGGGCGCAAAAAAGACCATCGCACGCATTTCCAATACCGAGTTTCTAGAACATCAAGAAGATATAGGGTTTAAGGGATTTGACATCGATGAGTTGATTTCTCCCGAGTCACTGGCAAGTAAGGAAATCGAATTATTGCTCAATCAAAGTGCCTTTAACGATAGCTACGAGTTTGAGGATGGAGCGCTGACCATGGTGGGCGTAAACCTGCAGCGCACGGCCCAGTTTGTGGGCAAGACCGTGCAGCAAGCGGGTGAGATTTTTCCCGAGGTTCACTTTATGCCCATTGCGATACAGCGTTTTGGTACTCAATACACGCTTATACCTCGTGGGGATACCCAGTTTAAGGAAGGTGATCAAGTTTATTTTATTACAAATGCGGGTGGAGTGGAAGAACTTTATAAGCTCACCGGTCGCACAAAGCAGGTCATGCGCAATGTGATGATCCTGGGAGGTTCCAACATAGGAAAGCAAAGTGCCATAAAACTGGGAAAGGCGGGCATTAACGTAAAACTTATAGAAAGCGATCCAGACAAGGCATTTGAGCTCGCAGATCTACTGCCAGATACACTGGTCATCCATGGTGATGGGAGAAATGTAGAGTTGCTCCAGGAGGAAAGTATCCATGAAATGGATGCCTTTATCGCGGTCACGGGAAATAGCGAGACCAATATTATTTCCTGCCTCATGGCAAAGAGCAAGAGTGTACGCAAAACCATCGCACTGGTGGAAAATATGGATTATTTCCAGCTTTCACACAGCATAGGAATAGATACACTTATCAATAAAAAACTACTGGCAGCAAACAATATCTTTAGATTTATACGTAAAGGTGAAGTTGTTGCAATGACCAAGCTCAATAATATGAATGCAGAACTGCTGGAGTTTATCGTGAAGCCGGGAAGTGCGGTTGCCGGCAAGAATATTTCTAATTGTGGCTTTCCTCGCAGTGCCATTGTGGGCGGCGTGATAAGGGATGGTGTGGGCATGGTCGTTCTGGGTAGTTTTGATATCCAACCTGGAGATCGTGTTGTGGTCTGTTGCCTTCCTCGATCTATAAGTAAGGTAGAAAAGTTGTTCCTATAATGGCAAGGCTCAATTATAGGATCATAACCTACATCATGGGGCTTTTACTGGTCTTCAATGGTGGTTTTATGATGATCAGCGCGCTTGTGAGTGCTTTTTATGAAGAGCCGGAAGGTTGGAACATCCTAGCTGCAAGTGGCGTGGCCGTTTTTATGGGTGCTGCGGTAATGTATTTTACTAGAGATCATATCAAACAGCTCAATAAAAAGGAAGGATACCTTATCGTCACCCTAGGCTGGTTGATTATGGCATTTGCGGGAACCATGCCCTACATGTTTACGGGCGCGATTACCAATTATACAGATGCCTTTTTTGAAACCATGAGTGGTTTTACTACGACTGGTGCCAGTATTATGAACGATATTGAGATTATGCCCAGAGGAATCCTGTTCTGGCGTAGTCTGACGCACTGGATAGGAGGTATGGGTATCATCGTACTTGCCGTGGCTATCCTGCCATTGTTGGGTATAGGGGGAATGCAGCTATTTGCTGCAGAAGCCCCAGGACCTAGTGCCGATAAACTCCACCCCAGAATAACCGATACCGCAAAAAGATTATGGTTGATCTATGTAGGATATACCGGTGTTGAGACCATACTTCTTAAAATTGCGGGAATGGGTTGGTTTGATGCGGTAAACCACGCCTTGAGTACGCTTTCAACAGGTGGTTTTTCCACTAAGAATGCAAGTGTTGCCTACTGGAACGATAATCCCGCGATCCAATGGATCATTATCGTTTTTATGTTTATTGCTGGAATGAACTTTGTTTTGAGCTATTTTGGTTTCAAGGGACAGTTTAATAATATTGTTAAGGACACTGAATTTAAGTGGTACGTGAGTTTTGTAGTTGGTTTTTCTGTTTTGGGAGCATTTTTGATCTATTTTCAAGCAGACCCATCGCTTTCCAGCATAGATCACCCCATGGTGAATGGAGAGTTGGAAAGTGCGGTACGACATAGTTTTTTTCAAGTTCTTGCGGTGATAACCACGACAGGTTTCGTCTCGGCAGATTACACCATGTGGACGCCATTTTTGACCATTATGTTTTTCGGACTGTTCTTTCTGGGCGGTAGCGCGGGATCAACCTCGGGAGGAGTCAAAGTCATGCGACACATTATATTGATACGTAATGGAGTACTGGAATTTAAACGTACGTTGCATCCCAATGCAATTTTACCCGTGCGCTATAATGGTCGCGCACTGCCCAACAAAATCGTTTTCAACATCCTTGGATTCTTTATTCTGTACATGCTTTCCTTTATTGTGGGAGCGATAGGACTAGCTGCACTCGGTCTGGACTTTGAAACCGCCATAGGTGGTGCTCTAAGTAGTCTAGGTAATGTCGGGCCAGCATTTGGTGAGCTCTCACCCGTGGATAATTTTGCTGGATTACCGACATTGGGCAAATGGTGGTGTTCCTTTTTGATGCTCATCGGTAGGTTGGAATTATTTACCGTGTTGATCTTATTGACTCCGTTTTTCTGGAGGAATAGGTGATAAGTGGATTGTCGATTTTTAAATTCCAAATTTCAAATTTCAAATTTCAAATTCCAAATCTCAAAATCCCAAAGTCAAACCCAAACACCCAATCTCTAATCTTCCCTCGAGGGAAGACGGTACTTTATGAGTTTCATGATGTTATGTCCATAGCTTGTTAGTATGCTTTTCCCTTCCTGCATCCGACGATCCGCCGCGGCGGAGAGAGGAATGCATTATGCCGATAGGCAAAGGGTGTTGCGCAGGATTGAAATGAATTTTAGAAACATTATAAAAACACCCATCTCTGATCTTCCCTCGAGGGAAGACAGTACTTTATGAGTTGCATGATGTTATGGCTATAGCTTGGTAGTATGGTTTTCCCTTCCTGCATCCGACGATGCGCCGTGGCGGAGAGAGGAATGCATTATGCCTATAGGCAATGGGTGTAGCGCAGGATTGAAATGAATTTTAGAAACATTGTAAAAACACCCATCTCTAATCTTCCCTCGAGGGAAGACGGTAATTTATGAGTTTCATGATCTTGTGGCCATAGCTTGTTAGTATGGTTTTCCCTTCGGAAATGCCGATAGGCAATGGGTGTAGCGCAGGATTGAAATGAATTTTAGAAACATTTCAAAAACACCCATCTCTGATCTTCCCTCGAGGGAAGACGGTAATTTATGAGTTTCATGATCTTGTGGCCATAGCTTGTTAGTATGGTTTTCCCTTCCTGCATCCGACGATCCGCCGTGGCGGAGAGAGGAGTGCATAATGCGGATAGGCAATGAGTGTAGCACAGGATTGAAATGAATTTCAGCAACATTATAAAAACACCCATCTCTGATCTTCCCTCGAGGGAAGACGGTACTTTATGAGTTTCATGATCTTATGGCCATAGCTTGTTAGTATGGTTTTCCCTTCCTGCATCCGACGATGCGCCGTGGCGGAGAGAGGAATGCATAATGCCGATAGGCAATGGGTGTTGCGCAGGAGTGATTTCAAAGCGCAATAAACTATCCCAACACCTCTTTAACCCTTTTCATTGCCTCAGTAATCTGTTCCTCGCTGGCGGCATAAGAAATCCTAATGCAGTTAGGAGCTCCGAACGACTCTCCAGACACAGTTGCAACCAGTGCTTCTTCCAGTAATAATAGGGAAAAATCCTCTGCATTATAAATGTGGTGGCCTTTCACTTCTTTACCGAACCAATCTGAAACATCTGGAAACACGTAAAAAGCACCTTCGGGAGTATCAGTTTTAAAACCTTTGATTTCTGAAAGTTCTTTAAGGATGAGGTCACGGCGTTTTGAAAATGCATCAATCATGTATTGGATCTTGGAAACTGGCGCTTCAAGTGCTGTAATTACCGCACGTTGCGCGATACAATTGGTGCCGCTGGTAATCTGTCCCTGCATTTTATTACAGGCTCGGGCGATCCACGATGGAGCACCTATGTAGCCCACACGCCATCCCGTCATGGCAAATGCCTTGCTCACACCATTGATGGTCACGGTACGATCGTACATTTCAGGAATTGCGGCCATGCTCGCGTGCTTTCCTATATAATTTATATGTTCATAAATCTCATCACTTACTACGATAATATCTGGATGATCCTTTAGAACGTCAGCAAATGCCTGTAATTCTTCCATGCTGAAAACGCTACCGCTAGGATTGTTGGGCGAGGAGAAGAGGATCATTTTGGTTTTGGGAGTGATGGCTTTCTTGAGTTGGTCTGCGGTAATTTTAAAATTTTGTTCCACACCGGCATGGACTTCTACGGGCACACCCTCGGCCAGCTCCACAATAGCCGCATAACTCACCCAGTATGGCGCGGGTAGAATACATTCATCGCCTTTATTGAGCAGCACCATTGCAACGTTTGCAATGGATTGTTTGGCACCTGTGGAGACCACGATCTGGCTGCGGTCGTAGGTAAGGTTGTTGTCTCTTTTAAATTTGGTGATTACCGCGTCTTTCAACTCCACATAGCCATCCACGGGCGTGTAGGTGTTGTAGTTATCGTTAATTGCCTGGATGGCAGCTTCCTTTACAAAATCTGGCGTGTTAAAATCTGGTTCTCCCAGACTTAGGCCTATGATGTCCTTTCCGGCCTCTTTGAGTTCGCGAGCTTTTGCTGCCATGGCTAGCGTTGCACTAGTTGGTAAATTGTTGATGCGGTCAGAAAGTCTAGCGTTCATAGTATAGGTTTGTTACAAAAATATCATAACCAATCCTTAACTTACTAAAGAGCAACTTAATTAATCCGTTATTTTTGCACAAATTATAATTGTGTCTCAAATTATCAAAAAGTATTTTCCGCACATTACACCAGATCAAGAAGCAAAATTTGATCGTTTGGGCGATCTGTATGCGGAGTGGAATTCCCAGATCAATGTAATTTCCAGAAAGGATATCGATCATTTGTACGAACGGCATATTCTTCATTCTTTGGGGATCGTTTCTGTGGTACGCTTTCGCGAAAGCTTACCCAATAAAGGAGGTGGCACCAGGGTACTGGATATAGGAACCGGCGGCGGTTTTCCCGGTATTCCCCTCGCCATCATGTTTCCAAAGACCAGTTTTCACCTCGTGGATGCCATTGCAAAGAAGATCAAGGTAGTGGATGCGGTGGTTGAGGCACTGGAACTTACAAATGTGACTACTCAACACGCGCGAGCAGAAGCCGTAAAAGGGCGCTACGATTTTATCGTGAGCAGGGCGGTTACAAACATGCCCGACTTTGTGAAATGGACAAAAAATAAGTTTAGAATAGACAGCTTCCATACCATTGAAAACGGAATTTTATATCTAAAAGGCGGCGATCTTACGGAAGAACTTGCGCCGTTCAAAGACGCTTATATCTACGAATTGAGTGAAGTCTTTGACACCGAGTTTTTTGAGACTAAAAAGGTGGTGCACTTGCCGATGAGGTAGAAAGAGCGGTTGAATAAAAATAAGAATCAAAAAAGCCGGCAGGTGTATTCCTGCCAGCTTTTTTTAATTGTGATAACGTTTAAAAATTAGTAGAGATATTTAAGGTAAGTCCCGTGTTTTCAGGAACAAATCTACAAACTCCACCTACACAAATAAGTCCTCCTCGCTGTCGGCCATAGTTCATGGCAACCCTAGTTCTTCCTTTTGTATAACTGCCACCTACGGAGTAATAATGGATATCTGTCTCGTCATAATTATAAAGATCGGTCAGGTAGAAAGACAAGTATGGACTAAAAGCAAACTCTGCAGTAGCAGCCGCCCAATTGCCACGATCGGCATCTGCACTTAAATGTTGAGCGTCAAATCGCAAACTGCGCCCTCCGTCCAATTTATAAAGTACATCTGCAATCAATGCGTTTCCCTTTAGAAAAAAGTCGCCGCCCTCAATGACCCGACCATCGTATTCCGTATAAATAGCTGTAAAAATTGCAGAAAGTTTTTTATTGAATCTTTTTTTCACTCCAAGGCTAAATTCTTCAAAGTATTTGTCTCCACGAGAAAGAAGATCAGCCTGATAGGTATTGGTATTTTGATTAAATTCTGCATCGAGTCCGCTCCAGTTGGCATAATTAAATTCAAATTTTGTCCCGTATTTACCACCTATTGTCGTGCCTTTTTCAGCGGTATAATAGATGTCTATCTGACCGCCTATTTCACCCGCTTTTTCTTCTCCTATAATTAATGCAGCTTGTGGGGCGTACACATAAATGTTGGAAACTGCATAATCCTGTTGTTTTGTGTAACCTGGAATAAAATTGATTGTATTTAGTAAAAATGGATTACCGGCAGCCTCTCGATCGGAGTAAAAAGTCATGTTTTCTAAAGCTCGGAAAGTAGCATTAATTCCCAGTCCTTTAGTGGCATAGCCCGTATTCAACAATAGTGCCTCGCCAGCTAAATAATTATTATTCTCTACAAAACCATTGTTGACATAGGCATCCTCTTCCTTATAGACATATTCTGCACCTATAAAAAACGAAGAAAAACTTAGATCTGCACGAGCACTGTACGCACCTACATCGGCTGGAAAATTAGGATCTGGGCTACCACTTTCTTGATACCTATTCACATAACTACCGCCTAATTGCACTCCTGTTTCCCAGCCTAAGGCTTGACTCACGTCTAGCTCTGCGTTTAGTCCAGTGACCGTACCTTCAGAAATTTCAAAAGCAACTCTCTGATTACCCGTAAATGCGGTGGCTTCCAGAAAATCTGTAAATTGGTAATTGACGCGTACTCCACGTATAGAGTTATCAATTCCCAGTTGTCTATCTTCCCAAGAGCGGTAAATCAACCCACTCCCGAACTGGTCATAAAAGTTTCCACCGGTAAGCTCAAGATCTTTATGCTTAAATTTTAAAAAATAAGTGCCAATACCATTGCCTTCGTAACCTTCAAAATAGCCCAATAATGGCGATGGAGCAAAAACTTCATATTGTGCTCCTGCCGAAAATTTACCGTAGTTCATTCTTAAGGTAAAATAATTGTTGGACCGGAACTGGTCTTGAGGAGCAAGTATATCTAATCCTTCATCGTCTTGGTACCACTGAGAGTTAGATTCAAAGCCTCCAGAATAGGAAACTTTTTCGTTTTCTTCTTCTTGGGCAAAACTTAGTATTGAAAATAGCGAAATAATGGTTGGTAGAAAATACTTCATAAGGCTGGAAATGGAAGGGTAATTAGTTGCTCGCTATTTCTTTAAATTTTTCGTAAAGTGCATCTTCTGCACCAGGAGCAAAACTACTATGTCTGAATTTGATCTCACCATTTTTTACAATTAGAGTAAAGGGGATGGTACTCACTCCCAGGTATCTTTTGAGATCATTATTAGGATCTAATAAAACTTCGTATTCCCAACCTTTGCCCATAACAGCAGGTTTGACCCGACGAGTGGATCTTGCATCATCTAAGGAGATCGCGATTAGTTCAAATCCAATTTCATCCTGTAGATCTGAATATTCTTCAGCAATCGTGTCCAATTCTCTCAGGCAGGGAACACACCAGGTTGCCCATAATGAGACGACAATGGTTTTATCTTTGCTTATCTCTGCAAGATTTACATCTTTGCCCTCTAGATTCTTTAGTGTAAGTTCAGGTAATTGCGTTTGTGCGATCATTCCCGTGGAGACAAAAATCAATGCAAGAACTATTAAATTTTTCATAAAATAAATTTAGATGCAATAATACTAGAATTATACCATAATTACCACAGTTCCGATTAAACACCTATAAATGATTTTTTAAGAGTTGAATATTAGAAGTTTGCCCGGCAGGCAGTATATTTGATTTTTACATTGAAAAGGATATATCTCATGAAGTTGACTTACTATTATAAAATAATTTTGCTTTTTATAGCTGTTTCTTTAGGATCCTGTACGTCTGAAACTATACGTGAGGAAGACTCAAGTGCGACAGACTTGGTGATAAGTTCATCCAAGTCCAGGGTTTTTGAAAATACCCAAGTGACCTTCAAAGCGATGAATGCAAACGGACTTGATGTAACGGGAAACGCCACATTTATCGTAAACGGAACTACTATTAGCGGCTCTTCTTATAATCTGACCGACGTAGGCAATTATACCGTTACCGCTAGCACTGCAACTGCTTCATCAAACGAGCTGTCCCTTGATGTTGTTAATCCTTCCTACACTACAAAAATGCTGGTTGAAGATTTCACGGGAACCTGGTGTGGCTGGTGTCCCAAGGTGTTGAAAACCGTTGAAGAAATTTCGGGCAACGATAATATAATAGTTATTGGTATTCATCAGAGGGACCAGATGGAATTCCGTTTTGAATCCCAAATGAGAGCAGCCTTCGGTATTCAGGGACTTCCTGCCGGTGTTTTAAATAGGGACGCAATGTGGGTTGAGGTTACAGGTCAGAAAATGGATAAACAACAACTCAATCCATATCTTAACGCGGCAGTAGGAGCAGGGCTAAGTATAAGTTCTACCGTCAGTGGTAACGCCATCTCTACTGATGTAAATGTGGGTTATGATATAGACCTAGAAGGTACTAAATTGATTGTTTTTGCTCTGGACAACGGAGTAATAGAAGATCAGACCAACTATACCGACCATTATAATGCAGTAGATTACATCGTCGATTATGAACACCTTCATATTTTAAAAGCAAATCTTTCTGAACTAACTGGAGACCCAGTGCCCGCAGATCAGCAAAAAGGAGGGATGGTATATTCTAGATCTTATAACTATACTGCTAGCGGTGTCGCAAATGTTATGAACATGGAAATTGTTGCCATCCTTGTGGATGCAGACGATAAAGTCATCAATGTTCAAAAAGCTACCGTAGGAACCACAAAGGACTTTGACTAGAATAAAATTAGGATTAAACAATCCCTGAGTCAAAAAAAATCCAGCTTCATTGAAGCTGGATTTTTTTGATTCTTACTCTTTTTAAAGTTATTATCCCATGAACGGATATCTGTAATCGGTAGGTGTTACAAAAGTCTCCTTGATCATTCTAGGAGAAACCCAGCGTAATAAATTAAGCTTTGATCCTGCCTTATCATTAGTACCAGAAGCTCTCGCCCCACCAAATGGCTGCTGTCCCACAACTGCTCCCGTACATTTATCATTGATGTAGAAGTTACCTGCACAATTTTGCAATGCGTGGGTTGCTTCTTGCACCGCATAACGATCCTGACTTATGATCGAGCCGGTCAATGCGTATTCACTCGTCTCATCGACTAATTTGAGAGTCTCAGAAAACTTATCGTCCTCATAAACATAAACCGTGAGTACTGGGCCAAAAAGCTCCGTTTCCATCGTGGTGTATTTGGGATCTTCAGTAACGATCACCGTTGGGTCTATAAACCAACCTTTGGATTTGTCATAATTTCCACCTATGACCACTTCGGCATCACTGCTTTCTTTTGCACCATCTATGTATTTGGCAAGTTTATCAAAAGAACCTTCATGGATTACCGCTGTGAAGAAGTTTTTCATGTCTTCTGGTGATCCCATTTTAAAGGAATCCACATCGGCGCGCATCAGTTTTTCAACCTCTGGCCATAGACTTTTGGGGATGTAGGCTCTAGATGCCGCGCTACATTTTTGTCCCTGAAATTCAAAAGCTCCTCTGATCAGTGCGGTTGCAACCTGCTCTGGATGTGCGCTGGAATGCACCATGATGAAATCCTTTCCACCCGTTTCTCCTACGATGCGTGGATAGGTTTTATAGGTGTTTATGTTTTCTCCTACTTTGGTCCACAGACTTTTAAATACAGAGGTAGATCCGGTAAAGTGAACGCCGGCAAAATCTGCATGGGACATCACAATATCGGTCATCATAACTGGATCGGCATTTACCATATTGATTACACCTGGTGGCACGCCGGCCTCGATAAAGACTTCGTTGATGACCTGAGCACTCAACATTTGATGATCACTGGGCTTCCATACACAGACATTACCCATTAGAGCTGCACTGGCAGGTAAATTTCCAGCAATAGCTGTGAAGTTGAATGGTGATACACAATAAACAAATCCTTCCAAAGGTCTGTATTCTAGTCTGTTCCAAGCATCCGACGTAGATTTGGGCTGGTCTGCATAGATCTCCGTCATAAACTCTACGTTAAAACGTAGGAAATCTATGAGTTCACAGGCACTATCGATTTCTGCCTGAAAGACAGTTTTGGATTGGTTGATCATCGTTGCGGCATTGATGCGAGCACGATATGGGCCAGCAATTAATTCTGCGGCTTTTAGAAAGATGCCAGCGCGTTGTTCCCAGGGCAATCTAGACCATTGATCACGAGCTGCAAGAGCGGTGTCGATGGCAAGATTTACTTCTTTTTTCCCAGCGCGGTGGTAAGTACCTACGATATGTTTGTGATCATGGGGTGGCTGGATATCTCCAGTATCTCCAGTTTTAACCTCCTTGCCATTAATGTAAAGTGGCACCTCGGTCTTTGTATTCCATAGCGCTTTGTACGCTGCTTTTACTTCTTCTCTTTCTGGAGTACCAGGCGCATAAGTCTTGATAGGCTCGTTAACTGCAAGTGGAACATTGAAAAATCCTTTTCCCATAATTATTTGGTCTTATTTTAATTTGCGTGAAATTACAAATAATTTGAGCCAACTAGAAATAGGTGCTTCTTAAAGAAATCTAAAGAGATTATAGGGTGCGAGAAATTGTGAAATGGTCAGCTTTCGCGAAAGCGGAACCACCACAAAATTAATTCAACGCAAAGGGAGCATTGAGCTTAAAGGCGGGAATGGTAACCTTAAATTGTGTTGCCGAGGAAAAGTTGATCATATTATAATGGCCGCTCATACTGCCCACGGGAGAATTGAGAAGGCAACCGCTGCGATAGGTGTGCGACTGGCCTGGCTTGAGCACTGGTTTCTTGCCTATAACACCTTCTCCATCAACGTACTCGGTACGGCTAAGACTGCTCTTGATCTTCCAGTGGCGGGAGGTAAGTTGTACACTATCCTTGCCCTGGTTTTCAATAGTTATATGATAGCCAAATGCGAACAGCATTTTATAGTTCTTATAAAAAGTGCCCTCAAATGTAGTCTTGACCGAAATTTTAATTCCCCTGGTTACCTGCTGGATCATAATTTAGTAAAACGCAATTCCTAAAAATAACAATAATAGTAAGCCAAATACAAAAGTGATTGAATATACAAAACTAATCAATAAAAACTTTAAAATACTTTTTAATCTGCTCTGTCCATAGAATTTGCGTATGGATTTGTAAAAATAGAACGGCCCTATCAGAAAAAAGAAAATCTTACTTAGATCTACATAACCAAAAGTAATCCACTCAATGAGCAGCATGATTATACTGCTGAGAAAGACAAAGGTCATGACGTTGAACAAGAATATAAGGTGCTCCATATAATTAAAGAACCTCCTGGCGTAGAGCAGCCATAGGAACAAGGTGACAAATGGTGTGAATAGAAAGAGGAAGAGGGGAAGCTTTGGCAGGATGATGTCAGACAACTTGCTAGCATCGTTTTCTATGGATTCTAACAGTACCGCCCGTTCATACAGGACTTTGTTATAGTTGCTTTGACGGTGTTTGAGTTTTTCCAGTGCACGCTCAGTATCTGGCTCCCGTTCGTTTCTATAAAAATCTGTATAATCGTCAACTTGTTCAAACAGGCGGATGAACCAGTTTTTATCGTCGAGTTCCTTTTGGGTAAAATAGGTTTTGGATCTTGAGGGAACAGTGTCCTTCACTTTAGTTGCTTCCTGTTGGGATTGTTCGTCCCTTATTTTGTCGGCAATGAACTTCCCTGCAAATTGCTGCTGTTCTATGTCTTCCAGCTGCTCTTCGGTAATTTGATCCACATCGCCATTGTTGACATTTATAGTTTTTTGAGCGGTATTGCCGCCCATGTACTTTTTGTAGGTCTGCTGCAATTGTACCATGATGAAGAATACGATACAGACACTCAGGAAAAACCGGAACGGATTTGCATAGCTCATGCGCTTTCCTGCGAGAAATTGTTTGCTCACAAATCCCGGCTTGAATAGGATGTGGTTTATGGTACGCCAGCCGCGACCATCGTAGGAAAATACGTTGGAGACAAACTCAGCAACAAAATCCTTGAGGGCAAGTTTCTTAGTGGAATTGAGCTGCCCGCACTGATGGCAGAATTTGTCCTCCACGTCCAGCGGCACGCCACAATTAAGGCACTGCTGGCCGCGGTATTTTGCTAGGGAACGGATGGAGGTGGAGGAGCTGATGAAAAAATGAACTGTGAAAAGTAGGAACTGATGAAAAACGTTTTTAGATTAGTTGGTTATATTCACACTACTGCCACTTCCCAGTCCTATTAATTTATCATAACGGCCGCCCAGTTCTCGGTAGTAGGCGAGAACGCTGTAGATATTTTCAGTCTGCCATTTATTGCCACTTATAAGGCCTGGTATGGTAAGGTTATTCTTATCGAGAACAGTGTATTGAAAGTTATAAAAACCTTGCTTCAATAATATCTTTGCCTCATAGAGTCCCGTTCTAGGTTAAGGGTCATCTGGTTTTCTTCCTGAAACTGGTAGGCATTATAATTTCCCGTGACATAAATGCTGGCTCCCTGAGGGATTTCCAGCGTTCGTGCATCCAGTTTAAAGTTGATATTGACATACTCTGCCTGTACGGCGTTGTCCTCATTTTCTAGCGTGGTGACTAGAAAATTGCCGTTGATATCGGGAAAGAATGTGTAATCTCTAAAGGCACGTGGCAGATGCACAAATAATTGGGCTTCATAAAGATCTTCTCTGGTTACATAATCTATGTTGATATTGGGAGCTCTAAAATCCTTGTTCTCAAAATTAAGAAACTCGTTCCCGGCCCAAAACGAGGTAAGTGCATCATATTTATACTCTTGTCGGTTTCCTAGGTTAAACTGTGGCTTCACGTTCATCATGGGACTGTTAATATCCGAGTTTTTTATGATCGCGATTTTGAGCTGGTCATCTGGATTGATGAAGTTTATTTCCTTGCTATCCACAAAAAATTGAACCCGTTGCTGGGTGTTGACGTAGTTGAGGTCGCGTGCGCGTTTGATTTCAACACCTACGACGGCCCTAGGTTCCATGATCATGAATTTGCGCGAGAAGACGAGATCGTGGTCGCTGTTGTAAAAATGGATCATATAATTGCCGCTCACCAAGAAACCGCGCGTAAATTGGTTGGGGATGGAGAGCGTATAATGGGAATAGGGCTGGAGCGTGGTAAACGAGTTGCGATAATTCAAGATGCGCACATCGTCTATGCCCACTAGGAATTCATTCTTGAAAAGCTGGCTGGGCGTCCAGTCATAATCATAATGCTCAAACTGGTAATAATAGTCGGCCTCATCACCTATGACGTCATCAAACGAAATTGCAATACGATCGCCCAGTTCATAGACGGGCAACATCTCCTCTGCCGAAATGTTGAAAACCACCGTCTTTATATAATCGGGATCATTGACCAGTTCATCCATGGTCTGACCATAAGAATTGAAAATACCGGATAGGCATGTAATGATTAAAAGAAATATCGACTTCATAGTTGCGTGCATGGGTATAAAGATAGTACTGTTATCGCTTTCGCGAAAGCAATGCCACTATCAAAAATCATTCATTATTTAGAATATATCTAAATAAATTATACGTTCAAAATTGAAGGCTTTTATGGCTAAATTTGCAAACCTTAAAAAGGACTAAATCCATTATCCTATGTCCAAAGACATTAGAGTTAGAAAAGGGCTGGATCTGAAGCTGAAAGGCGATGCAGACAAGCAGTTTTTGAGTGCACCTCCATCTAAGGTTTATGCCATTAAACCTCCCGATTTCCACGCCGTAGTACCTAAGCTTATCTTAAAGGAAGGAGCTGCCGTCAAGGCTGGAGAACCTATCTTTTATTCAAAATATGATGAAAAGGTAAAATTTGTGTCCCCAGTTACTGGGACGGTTTCCCAGATTCTGCGCGGTGCAAAACGTCGTATTCTTGAAGTGCAGATTACCCCAGACGGAGGCGATGCAGTCGTGCACCATCAATTAGAGCCATTGAATAAAATCTCTGCTGATAGTGTCCGAGCAGCACTTCTTGAAAGCGGTTGCTGGCCATTTATTATCCAACGCCCTTACAGTATCATGGCAAACGCAGAGGATACACCCAAATCTATTTTTATATCGGCCTACACAACGGCTCCTATTTCTGGGGATGTTGATTTTATAGTTTCCAATAAATTGGAGGCTTTTCAAGCTGGTGTTACCGCCCTAAGCAAACTGACTCCTGGAGAAGTTCATTTGAGTATAGGTTCTTCTTCATCACTTACCTCTATTAAAGATGCAGTGATTCATAAAGTAAAAGGCCCACATCCTGCTGGAAATGTAGGGGTTCATATTCAACAGATAGACCCGATAAATATGGGTGATCGCGTTTGGACGGTAGGCGCAGAGGATGTTGCTACCATAGGTAATTTATTCCTGACTGGAAAATTTGTTCCAGAAAGAACGGTTGCTCTAACGGGAACGGCAGCTGAAGAAAACAAGAGAAAATACTATAAAACTATTTTAGGGGCAAATGTGTCCTCTATTATAGGACAGGTAAATACCGATGAGACCAGAATAATTTCTGGTAATGTTTATACTGGTGACCAACTGTCAAATGACCAGTACCTCAATTTTTATAACAATACATTGACGCTTATTCCAGAGGGTAATGAGTACGCCTTTGTAGGATGGTTGCCATTTACTAGAAACGATGTTCCTTCAAATGCTGGAACTTCATTTGCCAAGTTTTTTGGTAAAAAGTCGGTGGATACAAATTTAAATGGAGAAGAGCGCGCACTCGTGGTGACTGGAGAGATGGAAGAGGTAATGCCGCTGGACATATACCCGATGCAATTGCTCAAAGCTTGTATGGCGGGAGATATTGAAAAAATGGAGAATCTAGGGATCTATGAAGTAGCTCCAGAAGATTTTGCACTTATTGATTTCACGAATACTTCTAAGCTTGAAGCTCAGGAGATTATTCGTTTAGGATTGGATTTAATGATAACAGAAGTCGGATAACTATGAAGTGGTTAAGAACTAAACTTGATGAGGCCAGAAAGCCGTTCGCACCTGGAGAGAAATTTGAGAAATTTGCTCCTGCGATCAACGCTTTCGACACTTTTTTATACACACCTAATCACGTTACCAAAAAAGGTGCACACATTAGGGACGTTGTAGATTTAAAACGTACGATGATTACCGTGGTACTGGCATTGATCCCAGCACTTATATTTGGTATGTGGAATACTGGAGCCCAGTATTTGTACCAAGAACGTGGTCTTGCAAGTGTAATGGACGTTCCATTTCTGGATGCATTTATAGAAGGCGCAATACTGGTAATGCCTTTGATCATAGTAAGTTATGTAGTAGGTCTTACGATTGAATTTATTTTTGCGATCTATCGCGGTCACGAGGTCAATGAAGGTTATCTGGTAACCGGATTGTTGATCCCGATGATATTCCCAGTTGATATTCCCTTATGGATGTTGGCACTTTCAGTAGCATTTGCGGTGTTGATAGGCAAAGAGGCCTTTGGTGGTACGGGAATGAATATTTTAAATCCCGCACTTACCGCTAGAGCGTTTGCATTTTTTGCATATCCACTTTATATGTCTGGTAATGCGATCTGGGTTCATGAAGGATCTACAGATGCAGTTTCTGGAGAGACCATTCTTGGAGCTCTAGCAAGTGGCAAATATGATGGCCAGATAAGTGGTGGAGCCAGCGATGCAGTTGCATTTACAAGTAACGCCGCGGCCGAAGGAGCAACAACACTCAATAATTTGGGATTCTTTGATATGTTTATGGGTTTTATCCCAGGATCGGTTTCAGAGACTAGTGCTGCGGCAATTGCCATAGGTGCTTTGATTTTGATTCTTACTAAGGTAGGAAGTTGGAGGATTATTCTGGGTGGTTTGATAGGTGGAGCAATCATGGGAGGTATTTTTAACTTCTTCGGTGATATGGGTAGCGAGTATGCCATGAGTCTTGTAGAAAGCGGCAAGATCACGATGGATCAGTTACAAAATGACGCTGGTGCAGTCGCTGCACTTGAATTATCAGGCTGGAATGCTACGTTGCTGGAACTGGGAACCAATCAATTGTTCAATTTTCCGTTCTTTCAACATTTAGTGGTGGGTGGTTTTGCTTTTGGTATTGTTTTCATGGCAACTGACCCTGTAAGTGCTGCACAAACCATGAAGGGAAAATGGATTTATGGGATTCTCGCAGGTTTTTTCGGGATTATGATACGGGTCTTCAATCCAGCATATCCAGAAGGAATTATGCTAGCGATATTATTGATGAATGTGTTTGCACCGACCATCGATCATTACGTGATCCAAGCAAACGTGAACAAGAGAAAGAAACGTGCTAAAAAAGCACAGGTTAAACTTCAAGCAGCTTAGAAATGGATAGAAATTCAAATACGTACACGTTCATATTTGTTGTGATCCTTATTGCGGTCGTAGCAAGTACACTTGCAGTAGCCGCTACAAGCCTACAGCCAGAGCAGGCAGTAAATGTAAAGCAGGAAAAAATGCAGAACATCCTTGCCACGGTGGGAATTGAGACCAGTCGTGACAGTGCGGAGGTTTTGTTCAATAAGTATATCGTGGAGCAGGTGGCACTGGGAAAGGACGGTAAGCCTAAGGAAGGCGTGGATGCCTTTACCGTGGATCTCAAAAAGGAACTTAAAATGGATGTAGAAAAGCAATCCTTTCCATTATATATTGCTGATGTTGAGGGTGCTAAGTATTACATCGTTCCGTTGAGAGGTAAGGGACTTTGGGATGCGATCTGGGGATATGTAGCTTTGAAGGATGATATCAATACTATCAAGGGAGCAGTATTTGACCATAAGGGAGAAACTCCAGGACTAGGTGCAGAGATTACCCAAGGCTGGTTCAAAAAACGCTTTGACGATGAGAAGATTTTTGATGAGGCCGGTAACTTTATAGGAGTTTCTGTTGCCAAGGGATATCAAGGCGGTAATAACAAGGATGATAATGCTGTTGACGCTATTTCAGGTGCAACGATCACAGGTGATGGTGTCACTGACATGATCTCTGAGAGACTTCAGAACTATTTGCCCTACTTTAAGTCGCAGACTAACGTTAAGGTTGCCTTTAACTAATTACTAATGTAAGCTTTCGCGAAAGCGGAATAAACATCAACATAATGGCTCAAAAAAAAGAACTTAGTAAAAAAGATGGCCTGATTCTTTTCCTGTCCGATACGGATGAAAGGGAAGGCCTTCTAGGTAAGAAGAACAGGAAATTACTTGCCGATCCACTTACCGATAACAACCCGATTACCGTGCAGGTTCTCGGAATATGTAGTGCACTGGCGATTACCGTGCAGCTCAAACCGGCCATCGTGATGAGTATTGCGGTAATGGCGGTAATGGCCTTTAGTAACATGATCATTTCTGCATTGCGTAATTTGATTCCTTCAAGGATCAGAATTATCGTCCAATTGGTGGTAGTTGCGGCTCTTGTAATTCTTGTAGATCAAGTGTTGAGAGCTTATGCCTATGATGTTTCTAAAGAACTTTCGGTTTTTGTTGGTCTTATTATAACCAACTGTATTGTAATGGGCCGTCTCGAGGCATTTGCCCTAGGCAATGGAGTTTACAAATCTTTCCTTGATGGAATAGGTAATGCTGCGGGTTATGCGTTTATTCTTATTCTGGTAGCCTTTTTTAGAGAACTTCTTGGGAGCTGGTAAGCTTTTGGGCTACGAAATTTTAGGTCATAAGGGAACGACACTTGCAGAATCTACCGGGTTATATGCGCTGGGATATTCTGATAATGGTCTTATGTTATTATCGCCCATGGCTCTGATCACCGTAGGACTTATTATATGGGTTCAAAGAAGTAGAAGTAGACAGTTAATAGAAAAGAACTAACCAAGTAATTATTTAGGAAGATGGATTTAATTAATCTTTTTGTAAGAAGCGTTTTTATCGAGAACATGGTATTTGCCTATTTCTTGGGAATGTGTTCTTATCTAGCCGTATCAAAATCGGTCAAGACTGCGGTAGGTTTAGGAGCCGCGGTAGTATTTGTATTGGGAATTACGGTGCCCATCAACTGGTTGCTGGATTCCTATTTGTTGAAGCCTGGGGCTTTGGTATGGTTGGATGCAGAATACGCAAGTGTGGATCTCAGTTTCTTGAGCTTTATCATGTTTATTGCCGTAATCGCAAGTATGGTACAATTGGTTGAAATGGTAGTGGAACGATTTGCTCCGGCACTTTATGGTGCTTTGGGGATATTCTTGCCACTTATCGCCGTAAACTGTGCGATCTTGGGAGGTTCGTTATTCATGCAGCAAAAGGACTTTGGTACCATCACTGAAAGTGCGGTTTATGGAATCGGTTCGGGAGTTGGATTCTTTCTTGCTATCCTAGCGATCTCTGCAATACGTGAGAAGATATCTTATTCAAATGTTCCAGCGCCATTAAGAGGACTCGGAATTACATTTATAATCACGGGACTTATGGCTTTAGGGTTTATGAGTTTTATGGGAATTGAAATTTAAAAGAAAACATCGCTATGGATTCTAACATGATCACGATTTTAGCAAGTGTTGTCATCTTCTTGACGCTTGTATTATTACTAGTATCACTTTTACTGGGAGCTAAGTCCAAATTATTACCCTCTGGACCAGTTACCATAAACGTAAACGGAGAAAAGGACATCACAACCGGTTCAGGTAGCACGCTACTGGGAACTCTGGGCGATAATAAGCTTTTCTTGCCGTCTGCCTGTGGTGGTGGTGGAACTTGTGTGCAGTGCAAATGTATCGTTACTGAAGGTGGAGGAACAATTCTTCCTACTGAGGTTCCCCATTTTACCCGTAAGGAAATTGCCGCTGGATGGAGACTGGGTTGTCAGGTCAAAGTAAAAAATGACATGAAGATTGAAATTCCGGAAGAGGTTTTTGGAATTAAGAAATGGGAAGCAACTGTTGTTCGTAATTATAATGTCGCCTCTTTCATCAAGGAATTTGTCGTGCGCCTTCCAGAAGATATGCACTATGAAGCTGGTGGTTATATTCAGATCGAAATCCCTAAATGCGAAGTCCGTTTTGAAGACATGGATATTACCGCTCACCCAGAGGAACATGATCGTCCAGATAAATTTCAAGACGAGTGGGACAAGTTCAATTTGTGGCCATTGGTGATGAAAAATGGAGAAACTGTTGAGAGAGCATATTCCATGGCTTCCTTCCCGGCAGAAGGTCGAGAGGTAATGCTTAATGTGCGTATTGCCACGCCACCCTGGGATCGTGCCAAGAACGCGTGGATGGATGTGAATCCTGGTATTGCAAGTTCTTACATCTTTAATCAGAAAGAAGGAGACAAGGTTGTAATTTCAGGACCTTACGGTGAGTTTTTCATCAATCACTCTGACGCAGAAATGCTTTATGTAGGTGGTGGAGCTGGAATGGCACCGATGAGATCACATTTGTATGAGCTTTTTAAAACTCTTCAAACAGACCGTAAAGTTACCTACTGGTACGGAGGACGTTCCAAAAGAGAATTGTTTTATATAGAGCACTTTAGATCTCTTGAACGTGAATTTCCCAACTTTAAATTCTACCTGGCCTTATCTGAACCCGCTGAGGAAGATAACTGGAAGGTTAAAGAAGATATCAACGATGAGAGTGGAGATGGTTTCACAGGCTTTATTCACCAGGTTGTAATCGATCAATATTTGAGTAAGCATGAAGCGCCCGAAGATATAGAAGTATATTTCTGCGGACCACCATTAATGAACAATGCCGTAGGTAAGATGGCCGAGGACTTCGGTGTGCCACCAGAGAATATCAGATTTGATGATTTTGGAGGATAAAAGAATTGTTGTTATCTTTTAGCTTTCGCGAAAGCTGAACTATTAAAAAAACCCGATCATAATAGATCGGGTTTTTTTGTGGTCATTTCTTATTCTCAAAATTATGTAGGAATAGTAAGCTAGTTCTATGGCACAATCATCTTTTCACTTGATATTATTAATGATATAATCAATTTTAAAAATAAAGTTGTAGCTTCGTTCAGTTGTCAGATTTACAGTAGTTTATGTAGGTATTTTCCTGAGTGCCTAGTTGAAATGTTTTAATATGGTTGTTCCATTGCCGGGCAGGTTTTACTTTTTATTTGTTGTCCATCTTGTAGGATTTATGTTTTGCGCATTTGGTCAGAATAAAATTTACCATGAGGTTTTTACGTCTAGGGATGGTCTTGCTGTAGATGATATTAAGAGCTTTGCCCAGGATCATTTGGGATATCTATGGATTGCTGGTGCAAACTTGGATAGTAGGGATATTGTAGGTAAATCTGGGGCAGTACATCTTCAACGATTTGATGGAAAAAACTTTCATGACATCAGTCTCAGTTCTTCCATGGGCTATGGAGATATTAATAAAGTGACCATTTTCAAGGGTTCTAAGCTCATTTTGCATCATAAAGTCAACGACACAGATTTCAAATTGTCCCTGCTTGATACCTCCACCTTTGAGCTTGTTGAATTAGATGCGCCACAGGTAGGGCAAATATCCCACGTACAATGGGTGGATGGTCGCTTGCATGCTCTCAACGTAATAGGAACTAAGGTAGAAGTCTATACCATAAATGATCAACTGGAATTTAACTTTGAGTTTTCATTTGAAAATGCGGTAAAACCCTTTGAAACAGATGCCCGAACCATTTTTTTGTACCATAATGGACGTTATATTTTTAGTGATGATAATTTCCCGATACTCATTACTGATAAACAGGGAAATTTATTAAAGAGATTTTCTTACGACGGCTATAATCGGGACAGAGATCATCTTTCGGGTAAAAAATGGATAGAAAATGCCTTTGTAACCCATGGGAAGCTCTATGCTTTTATGCGCGATTATGACGCGCTTTTTATTTTTAACGAAGAGACGCTGGAGTTTGAACCTTTAGGATACGAGGGCTTCAAGGGTAAAGTTGATATTACCACTTTTGTAGATGAAGAAGGTCAGGTGTTGATTGCCTATGATAAAAATAATGCGGTTCATCTCGCGACCATTAATGAAAACGACGAAGTCGTACCCCTGTACAGTAACAGCTACGATGTGCAGTCCGGCCTTCAGATCTGGTCTAGAAATATAAAAGATCAGGTATGGGTGGGCACGGGTAAAAACCTCCATTATTATAAATTTCCCAATGAGCAGTTTCAGAGCTATCTTACTGATAAACAGTTAAGATATATTAAACACCTGGGCGGTCAAGATTACATGGTAGCCACAGAGATTGATGGCTGGTATCGTTATAACCACAAAAATAAAACCATCAGGCCGTTTCCAGTTTTTGAAAATGATAAACCGTTGTTGTTGAGTTCCTCCCGCAATATTATTGCGGATAATGACACCTTGTGGAGCAATAGTATAGGCAGTATTGTCGCAGTACATAAAGAGAATGGTGGTTCAAGTTCCTACAATTATTTCCCAGCACAATGCCTTGAGCAACTAGACGATTCTACCTTTATCTATGGAACTAAGTACCTCAGTTTAATGAAGTTTGATAAAGTTTCCAAAAAGCATACTTCCCTGGTACAAACAGATTCCTTAAATATTTTTGATCTAGCGATAGATCCACAAAAAGAATGGGTGGTAAGTGCTACCCACAAAGGAATATTTACCTATAACCTCAAAAATGGCAAAACACATTTAAGTAAGACCAGCGTGAGCGACCCATTTTTTCTTACAGCAGATTATTATGAAAGTCATGGATTTTTACTGGGTACTCGTGATGGAACTGTCATAAAATATGACCCTGTGACTGGCACTACTACTCCTATTTATAATGACGATCTCAAAGCAGGCATCGCTACGATAACGCCATATAACAATGATTTGTGGATCAACACCTTTAATGGCCTGGTTCAATTCAGTCCAGCGACTGGAAATACTACCAGGTATTCTGTAAAGGATGGCCTGTCCCACAATGAGGGTAATAGGTACAGCGCGGCACTTACAGACGATGGATTGCTTGTAGGCAGTCTGTTGGGATTCAATCATTTCGTTCCAGAGGAGCTTACAGCCCAGCAATCCCAGGACTCACTACAGGTATTGAAAGTCAGAAAATTTGATAGTAGGTTGAACCAGTTTGTGGAGGTTTATGATCAGTCCGCTTTCGCGAAAGCGGAACCCATAATATTACCCGTAGAAAACAGAATGTTGGAACTGGATTTTTCAATTACCGGTCTAGCTATCTTGCGTAATGAGTCGTATGAGTTCAAGCTCAATGATGAAGATTGGATTGACCTGCGAGGGGAGAAGAGGCTTCAGTTTGCAAATTTGGCTGCGGGCACCTATTCTTTAAAGCTAAGAGCCAAGGATTTCTCCGGTGACCTGATCGGAAAACCGTTGACCTTTTCTATAATATCACAAGATTTCTTCTATAACAAATGGTGGTTCTACATCATTCTGGTCTGGATATTATTACTACTTATTTTCTGGTGGTTGAATACCCAACGGGCTAAGGGAGCTATGCAGGTGCAGTTCTCGCAGGATCTTATTCAAAACCAGGAGGAAGAACGCTCCAGAATAGCAAAGGAGCTTCATGACAGTGTAGGGCAGCACCTTACCTTAATCAAACAGACTGCCCAAAATGAAAAATTAGACCACATTGCAGGCCTCACGCACATCACTCTGGAAGAAGTTAGAAGTATCTCACGCAATATCTATCCTGCTAGTCTGCAAAGACTGGGTTTTAAGGTAAGTGTAGAGCATCTGATGGAAGACATTGATAATCAAACTGCCATGTTTGTAGATGTTGAAATAGATGAAGTTGACCAATTTATGGATCAAAAAACAACGCTAAACTTGTACCGCTTTATTCAAGAAGCAATCTCTAATGTCATAAAACATGCAGATTCCAAAACACTACAGGTCAAGATTACTGCACTCAAGGATAACATCAGGGTTTATATAATGGACAACGGTAGGGGTTTTGAACAACATACTGGATATATGAATAATTCGTTGGGCTTTAAAACTTTAAAGGAACGTATCAATATCCTGAACGGTACTCTTGCAATTAAAACCGCCCTGGGCAAGGGAACTGAACTACTGGCCATAATTCCCAAGATAAATGAATAACCGTCCCACCATCATAATTGCAGATGATCATCCATTACTACTCAAAGGATTAGAAGACTCTTTATTAATAAAGGGCTATCAAATTATTGCAGCTATCTTCAGATGGTGCGGCAGCTTTACAGGCGATCGTAAAACTAAGACCAGATATAGCATTGCTCGATATTGAAATGCCGTTGCTCAATGCTTTTGAAGTGATTGAGAAATGCACCCTGGAAGGCGTGGAAACCTCCTTTATACTTCTTACTTCCCACAAGGAAAGAGGCATTGTCGCGCAAGCCCAAAACTTAAATATCAAGGGATATATCCTCAAGGATGAACCTTTTGAAGAGTTGGAACGGTGTATAGGACACGTTCATAACGGTGGTGAATATTTTAGTAAAGCCTTTCAAGAAGTACTGGACGATCAAGTGATTCCAGAACTGCGGAAAATCAAAAGGCTCACTCCATCTGAGCTGATCATACTTAAATACATTGCAAAAGATCTTTCTTCAAATGAGATCTCGAAGGAGCTAAATATCTCCGTAAGAACCGTACAAAAGCATCGCAGCAATATCATTTATAAACTAGATATAGCAAGTAGTGATGACGCACTAATTACCTGGGTAAAAAATAACGCTCATTTACTGTAAGAAATTTTCAGATAGGAAAGTGGAAGCGATGGGGGTTGATTTAAAAACTACCGGAGGTACTATTACGGCTGTTTTCGATACAATGTATCTTGATTAGCTATTTTCATCTGTGTTCTTTAAAATGGGATTGAGAACTTCATTTTATTCTCGCTAAGAAGATATAAATTAATAGGATAGCCCTCGGCTAGGGTTCTAATCTATCACGGCATTTAGACGAAAATTAAGCGATTTTTGATCAGTGATTGATATTCAATCGCCATTATTTTCTTTTTGAAAAGTAGATGATTTTAGAATCTAAATTACCATAACCATCTTAATACGTACCCCTACGCAGGATTTGCGCAGGGGTACGTATTTTTTTACTCGTTCTGCGAAGGTAAATTGCACCATAAAAGCGCCATTGACCTTACTGACCCCATCATTTTTATCATTAATAAACCAGTGATGGTGAAACGCAGATTTTAATGTTCAGGTAACTCACAACCAACCATAGTTACCTGATGGATTTGAAAAGAAAATCAGTTGATCATAACGGCGCAAGAATAATGCTTTCAGTGGGATGGAAATTGATTTATCAGTTTGATTAATGTGGTTTAGTAAAACATGACACTTTATATAGAAGCTTTTTTGAAGTTAGGAGTCAGTTTTATTGAAGTTCTTAGTTACGATAGATACCATTACTAAATCTACTGTCTCAATGAAGGTAACAAGGATTTGATCTAGATTTTACAACTGAACAATTTGCCAGATTTAATAAAAGTAAGGCAAGTATTAAGATGGAAACTATCGACGCAGAAATTCTTGGGACAACGTGTCACAAAATATAAAAACGACTTCAATCCATTGCTTACGCATGCACTGGCGAGGGAGTTTACTAAAGAATAATAAATTATATATTATGAAAAGATTCTTACTATTTACGATTCTTTCAATAGGATTCATAACTATGGCACAAACTATTCCTTATCGTAATTCATGGGCTGTTGGACAATCCATGGATGGTCCAGGACGTAGAGGTTCGATTGCTACTGGTGATTTTAATGATGATGGCAGGTTGGATTTTGTAGTGCGTGGAATTGAAGATGTAAATAATACAACCTCTCCAGCAATTTATTACCAGCAGCCAGACGGCAGCTTTAGCCCTGTTGGTGTTACTTTCTTAAGCACATCAAATGATTTACACTATCGTGTAGTGGATTTTAACAAGGATGGTAAGGATGATATTGTAGAATCTGGTTACTCTCATAATTTGACCATTTTTATTCAAGGATCAAACGGCTCTTTTACTGCATTAGATACAGGTCTTAACATTCGAGGTTCTAGTTATGTTATCGATGATTTCAATGAAGATGGTACAAATGATATTTTCATTACTAGTAGGGCAACAAGGTTGTTCTATCAAAATCCTAATGGGACATTTACACAGTCATCAGATACTTTCAATAACCCTACTAATAATCGTTTTTCGTCTGCAAGTGTTGGATCAGGAGATATAGATAATGATGGTGATATTGACATATTAATTTCGGGAGGCACATTTGTAACTGAACTTAGTATTTTCTTAAGAGACGGTAGCGGTAATTATGTTGAAAGTACTCATTCCATTGATATAGACATGTATAGTTTAGGTGAAGTGCCTGTGATTATAGAAGATATAAATAACGACGGATTATCTGATATACTTATAAGTGCTTATGAAAGTTCTCAAGGTTGGTCTACTTATCTATTATTAAAAGATAATAGTACCACATTATCTTATGATGAGCGCAAATTAAATTCAACATCAGGTCTATATTTTTGTTGACGATATTGATCAAAATGGATTTAAAGATATACTTTATTCTTCTATAATATCTACATTTGACCGCAACCTGCAATATCTACAATCATCCGGAAATGTATTTATAGAGTCTGATTTGCTACCGACTATTAGTCATAAAATATGTCGCTTTGGCGATTTTGATAATCCATGGTACTCTTGATATTGTAAGAAGTATAGTCATAGGAAATTACAATTCTAGTACACAAACATGGACTTATACTGGTAGAATTGAGGTGTTGGTGAACACATTAACTCCGTTATTTAGACTTCAACACCCAAAACATAACCGCATCACTCGACGCCACTGGTAATGCCACTATTACACCTCAACAAATTGATAATGGTTCTACTGCTGTAAATGGAATTGCATCGTTAACCCTCGATAAGGATACTTTCGATTGTAACGATGTTAACCTATCAAACGCACAAAGAGCCTTAAGCTTTCAGCCAGGCGCACAGGGAGTGAACTTAGGAAACGTATCTGATTTTCAAGGATCTTTTACTACAGAGATGTGGGTAAATACCGTTACGCCTAATCAAACGTTATTATCACAATGGGAATCGCATGTCGCAGGGCGCTTTGCCTGGTTTATACAAGGCGACGGGACGGTAAAAATGATCACTAACGTGGCACCATTTGATGCTACTGTACAGCCGTCATCCCTGACGGCGGTAACTGATGGTCAATGGCATCACATCGCTTGTACTTACGATTATGACACAACAACCTCCACAGGCGTTTTAAAAATGTATGTAGATGGAATTCTTGAAGATACTACTGATCCACTAGGTTTCTCATCATCAGCTACTGGACGCATTGTACAGATAGGAGCAGAGCAACAAGCACAACCTATAGGTTTTGCACCTTTTTACCAAGGTCAACTAGACGAGATAAGAATATGGGACGTTGCCCGTACTCAAGCAGAAATTCAAACTAATATGACTGCTGTTGATCCCACCTCGACTAATTTATTGAGATCATATTCATTTAATGGTAGCGATAGCCAAATTATTGATGCTTCAGGTAATGGATCGCCTATTGTCATCAATAATTCTAATATAGCTCAAGAATCTATCGGAATAAGAGTCAACCTCACCGTTACAGATAATAATGGTAATACGGCAAGTGCTCCAGCATTTGTAAAAATAACCGATGATATCGCTCCAGTAATTACATTATCCGGCGATGCTACAATCACGCTTCCTTTAAATGGAACTTATAGTGAACAAGGAGCTACAGCAACAGATAATTGCTCTATAGATGTAAATGGAGTTGTGGTTGCAGGTGATGTGGTTGATACGACTATAGCAGGAACTTACTCTGTTACTTATAATGCTATGGATACCTCGGGCAATCCTGCCACCCAATTAACTAGAACCGTTCAAGTAGTAGAATTGCCTACGGTTATAACTAAAAATATAACTGCAATACTGGACGCTACTGGTAATGCTACGATTACTCCATCGCAAATTAATGATGGATCATTAGATAGTGGTGGCAATGCAATTACAAATTTAAGTTTAGATAAAACCACTTTTGATTGTGATGATGTGGTTGGTGCAGATGATACAAATCGATCTTTACTTTTAGATGGTAGCAACGATCATATCACTACTAGAATAGATGCAGATGTACTCGCCATGCCACAAACCACATGGGAAGGATGGGTAAAACCTGAGGTTGTTGCTACTGGTTTTGAAATGCTGTTTTCTGTTGATGATGGAGGCTGGGATCGTTTCCTTACCTTTTCTAATAATGAATTAAGACTTTCTGATGGTGATAGTGCTGAGGTTATTACGACCTATGACGCTGGTGAGTGGATGCACGTTGCCGTTACTTATAATCAAACAGATAATGAGGCGTTTGCATATGTTAATGGTGTCCAGTACGGTCCTTACACAACGGTTTTTCCTACTCAAGATAATACAGCAGACTTTCTTACTATCGGTGCTAATATGGGTGGTACTGCAAACTTTTCTAATGTAGCTTTTGATGAAGTACGAGTATGGGATAAGGTACTTACTAAAGCTGAAATCCTGGACAATATAAATAGTCCTCTCATAGGAACTGAACAAGGCCTTGTAGCTTATTATAAAATGAATGATGCACCAGGTCAGGCAGCAATTGTAGACGAGACTGCGGCAAATAATTCAGCTACTTCTATCAACATAGATGTAAACAATGCTTGGGTATCAGGTTTAAATTTTGATAATGTGGTAACCCTCACAGCAACAGATTCAAACAATAATATAGACAAAGCTGTCGCTTATGTATTTGTTGAAGACAACATTGCACCTGTAATTACACTCAATGGTAATCTGTCAGAAACTCTCAATCTCGGTGCTGTATATACTGAGTTGGGAGCTACAGCAACAGATAATTGCTCAATAGATGTAAATGGAGTTGTGGTTGCAGGTGATGTGGTTGATACGGCTATCGCTGGAACTTACTCTGTCACTTATAATGCTATGGATACCTCGGGCAATCCTGCCACCCAAGTAACTAGAACCGTTCAAGTAGTAGAACTGCCTACAGTTATAACTAAAAATACAACTGCATCACTGGACGCAAATGGTAGTGTCACGATTACTCCGCAACAGGTAAATAATGGATCTATCGATGCCACTGGTAACCTCTTAACAAATTTAACTCTTGATACTTCTACCTTTAATTGTTCAGATATTAGTGCGGCTCAAGACGAGAACGTAATAAATCTTACCTCAAATTCTGATTATATTACAGCAGGAAGCAATAGTCTTTTAGAAATGACTACTGCTTTTACCTTTTCTACGTGGATCAAACCTACTGCAAACATTTCAGAAAGTACGATCATTAATAAAGAGGGGGAATATATGGTTGCGCTTAAAAATGGTACTGTTTCTTATGCTCTGGCAAATACAACACCAGGTTGGGCGTGGGTAGATACAAATGTGCAAGTACCATTAAATACGTGGTCTCATATAGCCTTTACTTATACCAGTGGGAGTCCTAAAATCTACATAGACGGTACTTTAGCTTATACGGGAACGGGAACAGGCTCTTTGGATGATACTGATACGAGTGTTAACGAATTGCGTATAGGATGGAGAGAACGACAGTTTTCCAATACTAATTTCAATGGGTATATGGATGAAATTTCTTTATGGAATAGGGATCTTACAGCGCTAGAAATACAAGAATTATTTACTACACCTCATAACCGGTACAGAGGCAGGTTTGGTCATGTATTACAATATTGATGATGGTGAAACAAACAGCCTAACTGACCTAGGTTCTAATGGGTTAAATGGAACTGTTTTAAATGCTGTCGCCGCACCAGTAGTTCTAGATACTGACTATAGATTTAATCACGGCAGTCCAGTAACCCTTACTGGCACAGATACCGCTGGGAATAGTGCAGTTGCGATCGCTTTTGTAAAAGTAGAAGATAACATTGCACCGGTAATTACACTCAATGGTAATCTTTCAGAAACTCTCAATCTCGGTGCTGTTTATACTGAGTTGGGAGCTACAGCAACAGATAACTGTTCTATAGATGTAAATGGAGTTGTGGTTGCAGGTGATGTGGTTGATACCGCTATCACAGGAACTTACTCTGTCACTTATAATGCCATGGATACCTCGGGCAATCCTGCCACTCAGGTAACACGCACGGTAATAGTTAATGATCCTCCATCACTAACCACCGTTAGTCTTACCAGCAACAATGTAAATCAGTCTTTTTCTCCTACTGGAGTGTTTGCTAAAGCTGGCGATGTTATTACATTAAATTTTACTGCAAGTGAAGATTTGCTAGCAACTCCAGTTGTTTCTATCGCAAATCAAACAGCAACCGTTACCCAAGGTGCAACGGCTTCTGACTGGACGGCTACCTATACGATTCCGACTATTGCGAGTTTAAATCAAGCGAGTTTACCTGATGGTGCGATAACTTTTAGTATTGATTATGAAAACCTAGATAATGTAACAGGAGCCACCGTAACATCAACTACAGATAGCTCTTCAGTTACTTTGGACAGAACAATTCCTACTGTAGGTGCGGTAACCATTGCATCTACTAATGCTGCAAATAATTCTATTGGACTGGTGGGCAATAATGTTAATATATCTCTTACAAATGGAGCAGAGCCTTTGTATCGAGGTGTGTTTTTAAATCCAAGTACAATTTCAGGAATAGATGTTAACACTTTAGGCAATATTTCAAATGGTAATCTAATTGGCTTCACTATTCCTAGCTTGGCGAGTGTAGATCTGGCAACACTTCCAGATGGTGCAGCTACACTGGACATAATCTTATACGATGAAGCTGGAAACGAAGTCAATGTTACTGCTACAACAGACAATAGCGAGGTTCTAATTAATAGGGCTGTTCCTGTATTGACTAGTGTTTCTATGAGTAGCGATAATGGTTTGGATTCCGCTTTCGCGAAAGCGGGCAACACCATCTCCATAGACTTTGCAGCTAGTGAAGAGTTGAAAGCATCTCCAGTAGTTACAATAGCTGGTCAAACTGCCGTTGTAACACAGGGAACAGATGCAACTTTATGGACGGCGACTTACCTAGTGCCTAACATAGCAACCTTAGATCAGACCGTCTTACCAGATGGTCTGTTAGGATTTACTATTAATTTTGAAGACCTGGGCACCTTTCAAGGAACAGAGGTTACTGTTACTACAGACGCAACAACAGTTACGTTAGACAGAACAGCTCCAATAATTACAGCTAGTGATTATACAGCCTCACTAGATGCAAATGGATCTGTAACTATCGTTGCCAGCGATATGAATGTACAAGCAAGTGATGGTGTGTGTCAGGAGGTACTGCCTTATGGAAGTAGTTTGACCCTTAGGGAGACAGTTACTGGAGATTTTATTAATGTGAACAATAATTCATCTAATTATATTAGTTTCAATACCGCTGGACTAGACTTTATACTTAATGCAGGTTCTAGCACAACTGGTAGTTTCTTAAAGCAAGGCGATGAGGTGGAATTAAGAGCTACCGTAAGTAGTATTTCTTATCCATTACAACCATCCAGCCCAACAGGTCTCAATAATTTTGGTATAGGGCTTGTCTCCATTTATCAGCCTAACTTAAATAATGGTGATCCTATTGATCCTAATTTACCAGTTTATATAAGTAGTAATTTTGGGAGTTATTTGAGCTTTTCTACTTCAAATAATGTTTTTGTATTTGATCAATTTGCAAACGCTCTTACATTTGATCTCATTACAAATGACATCATTTCAGAAACTGATGGTTGTTTAGATAATAATCAGGTGACTCTTTCTACATCTACATTAGATTGTAGCGATATAGGTGTGCAACCAGTGACTATTACGGCTACAGATAATGCCGGTAACGAGACTCAAATCATTCAAAATGTTACGATTGCAGATGATACAGCACCAGTGATCGATCTAGGTGGCAATGTTATTATAAATGTTAGTCTAGGGGATACGTACACAGATGTTACTCCTACCGTTACTGATAACTGTACGACCATGACGTTGAACACCAACTTTTTTGCAAATGGAGTGGCTAGTGTAAATACAAATCAGATAGGTAGTTACGACATTACATACACCGCCACCGATGATTCTGGAAATACCTCAAGTACCGCCCGAACCGTCAACGTGGGAGATTTTATTGTTCCTACTTTGAGCAATGTAACGATTGTTTCAAACAACTCGATAAGTAATGAAATTGCTGGAATAGGGAACACGGTAACCGTAACTTTTTTACCCAGTGAGGCGGTAACAAATGTTACGGCAACCTTCGGTAGTAGTTCAATGGTGGTAAGTAGTCCAGCGACTTCGGGAGCTCCATGGACAGCTGCTTATACTGTTCAAGAGAATGATTCTGAAAATGGATTGACTGGTTTTGAAATCAATTTTGAAGATTTAAATGGTAATGCTGGTACAGCCGTTGTTGCTTCAACAACAGGAACATCAACAATCGATGTGGATGCTATCGCACCGTATTTGATTGTTTCAACTTTTGGGAAATAACAGTAGAATCTTTGTTGGATTGTGAGACCTGGCAATAGAGCAACTTTAGATTTTACTGCGAGTGAAACGTTACAGAGAATGCAACCTTTCTTGGCAGAACTCTACCTTTACAAATTTCGATTTCGACTAATGAGTATGGGGTGTTCATATACTATACCTACCGTAGCGGTTACTAACCAGATGTTATTGCCCGATGGTGAACTTATCATTCTCAATAACTATTACAGATGCTAAGGGTAATGCCACCACTAGAACAACAACTACTGATAGTTCTGTTTGATTCTTAGATAGAACACCTCCTACAGTAGTAACACAGCCAGCATCCTACACGTTAGATGCAAATGGGCAAGCGTTTGCTAATCTTTCAGATTTTTATGTCTCGTCGAGTGATGCAAATGGATTTACGAAATAGATCGGAATAAATATCAAGATGTTTCAACGTTGGAACAATTGTACGCAACGTAGTTGAAGTCAGAGATAACGCTGGAAATCTAACAGAGGGATAAGCCGCTATCACAGTTATAGACAACATCTCACCAGTGATCACAACAAATATTCCAGCCGCAGGGATTACAGTAAATGTGGGCGAATATCCATCCGTGAACACCACTGCTAGTGATAATTGTAGTGTAACGAGAACCAGTAATCTGGACGACTTTGATTCAAGTGTTCCTAATACTTTTACCTACATTTCTACAGCAACAGATAGTAGTGGCAATGAAACTACTCTTACTCGCACAATAGAGGTAGTACAACCAGAATATATCTATGACAATGGAGCTTGGACACCTAACGATCCTAGTGATAGTGGAAATCCATCTGGAGAGACAGACCATGTTGTTGTTAAGGAAGATGTGACTATTTCGGCAGACTTTACTGCAAAGGAACTATTTATAGATCCCAATGTAACCTTAACGGTAAATAGCGATGCTACGGTAACGCTTGCCATGTTGGATAACGATGGTATCTTTGATGCACGTGAGGCTACAGTCGCGTCCTTTTGGAACTCGACCATAGGTAATATTACGAACAACAATCTGTTGTGGGAAAGTAACCTGACCAATTTTGGGGATCTGATTGGGGATTTGGGACGACAAAATTTGACTGGGAATTATGATTTGTACGGTAATTTAATAGAGACAACAAGAGGTCAAAACAGATTTAATGTAACTAATGCTAACTTTACCTTTAAAGCCACACCTACATCAACTGCAATGATGGATGGATACGTTGAAATTATAGGAGAAATGGTTATTGAGCAATTCTTTGATAATAGAAGAGCCTTTAGATTTGTAAGCAGACCTGTAACGACTACAACTACTGTATTTGATAACTGGCAAGAAGGAGGCTTAAATTTAGGAGACTCAGGCTATGAAGCTGGTTATGGAACACATATTACAGGTGCTGGAGCTGCTTCTAACGGTTTTGATGTAACAAGTAATAATAATCCCTCTTTGTTCAGTTGGGATAATACCGGTCAAAGTTGGGTTACAGAATTAAGCACTAATACTCCAACAGATCTTATAGAGGCTGGTCAACCATATCGTTTATTTGTGCGAGGTGATCGAGATATCAACCTTAATAGTAATGCTAGCGCATCTTCTACCACCTTGCGAACTAAGGGAGCATTGCCTTTTTTGGGAGCTACTCCATCCAGTACTTTTGGATCAGGTTATGAGGTGCCTAATGTTCCAGCAAATGCTGGCGAATTTCTACTGGTAGGTAATCCATATCAATCTGTAGTAGATGTTGCGCAATATATGACAGATGCAACTCTACGCCCAGCAAGTTTTTACGTGTCAGGCGCGCAACCAGTTTTTTATTACGTATGGGATCCTATGGGTAATACGCGTGGTGTCTACCGCACGTTTGATGCTCTTAGCGGTTCTTTTATAAATAATATACCTAACTCTCGTTATATATCTGGTGAGTTACAGCCTGGACAGGCGGCATTTTTTATAGCCTCTGGTGTAGCAAATGGTACTTTTTTCTTACCTAGACCAACAAACAGCACTTCAGGTGGGCGGTCTCGTGTAGCCGCCATTAATAGTAGTGTTAACCAGTCTTTAAAAATCAAGATTTTTGAAGCCAGCGCTTATCAAACCGGAAATGCAACAGCTATGGATGCACTTGCGATTTATTTTAATGCAGCATTTTCAAATGCTATAGACGGTTTGGATGCACTTAAGTTTGGTAATATTGATGAAAATCTTGGGAGAATGCACGCGAGTGGTTCAAGACTTTTATAGAGTGAACGGTTTGGATGCACTTAAGTTTGGTAATATTGATGAAAATCTTGGGAGAATGCACGCGAGTGGTTCCAGACTTTCTATAGAACGTCGTGAGTTGCCTCTAGATGCAGAGGTGCTACCACTAGATGTTAACAATTACCGCCATACTAGCTATACCTTTGAGGTAGAACCTCTAGGATTAGTAGCGATGAACGCCTATTTAAAAGACCATCTCAATGGTAGCTTAACGCAGTTGAGTAATAGTCTATCTACTATTTATACGTTTAATGTAGATGCTAACGATCCTTTAAGTATTGACGCAAGCCGTTTTGAGATTATTTTCCAGAATGGTACATTGAGTAATATAGATAATGAGTTGTCACAAGCAATTTCTATTTATCCCAATCCAGTTCTGGGAGCTGAGTTTTATATAGATTTTGGAAGTATGACTGGCAATAAGAAAGTGACAATCTATAATACCTTGGGTCAAAAGATCAATACGTATGATACAGATGCTACATCAGTATATACATTGAATAGCGATGCACTTGCACCCGGCATCTATATCATAGAAATAGAAAAGGGAGAAGCAAAGTTTGTAGAGCAGTTGATCGTCAAATAAATTTAAGAATTTTCTTCCAATCATAGTTTAAAACCTCAACTTTCATTAGTTGAGGTTTTTTATTAGCTCAGTGTATAATTCATTTTCAAAAAAAATAGTTTTATCCTGACATAGATCAGGGTTAGGGCGAAGTCTTAACCTAATACTCAGAAAAATAATCCATAACGGGAACTACGCTAAATTTTTAACCGTAATCATATACTACCCACGCTTGAGCTGAGTTGCTTTCAGTATCCAAACAAAAGAATTCATCTTAGTCTGAATTTTGAAATATAATTGGTATAACCCACACCTAAAGAATATCTGCCATAAGCCGTCTAGACACTGGAGTTTATGTGGTAGAACTAGCAGGTAAAGACACTCGTTTATACTCAAAAGATTATTAAAAAGTAATCACGATATCAGTTAAAAGGTGACTTTTTGGAACTACTTAAAAACCCCATCTCAGCAATGAGAAGGGGTTTTTCATTGTGGGAATTTTTATGCAGTTCCGCTTTCGCGAAAGCTAACTTCTACACAGAAAAAAGTATAGGAAAAACCTGTCATCGATCTACTCAATAATACCAATTAAATTTTCAATTTAATCTATCATTTTTACCTCAAAACGACAGTTATGAAACCCGTGCTGAGCTTGTCGAAGTAAGCTCCCTTTTTTACCTCAAAACGACAGTTTTGACAAGCTCCCTCTCTTTTGGAGAGGGCTGGGGTGAGGTTTTTTACCTTACAAATAAATCAACTCTCAATCGTAGAACTCCGCTTCAAGCCACCATAAAAAGCAATATATCCATAACAAATAACCAAGCTTAAAAATGCAATACTTAATCGCAATAGATCGAACAACAGTGTATTAAGATGATTGAGTTATAAAATCATGAAATTAGGAATAGAACAAAAGTTTGAGAATAATTTATAGTTGATTTGCATAACCACACTCAAAACCTAACGATTATTGAGTTTTAGTCAACGAGAAAAAATTAGTGAACAATAATAATTTCAAAACGACAGTTATGAAACCCGTGCTGAGCTTGTCGAAGTAAGCTCCCTTTTTTACTTCAAAACGACAGTTTGGAAAAGCTCCCTCTCTTTTGGAGAGGGCTGGGGTGAGGTTTTTTTACCTTACAAATAAATCAACTCTCAATCGTAGAACTCCGCTTCAAGCCACCATAAAAGGCAATGTATCCATAACAAATAACCAAGCTTAAAAATGCGATTCCCAGACCGGCTCCAGTGCTTAGTTCATGGTCAGTAGTACTATAGGCGTCTGCGATGGTTCCAACTATTTTGGGGATGATAGCACCGCCCACTATGGCCATGACCAGCAGTCCAGATGCCTGAGCCTTCAGGTTATCAAGTCCGTCCAGCGCAAGGCTGAAAATGGTCGGGAACATTATGGAGTTGAACAGTCCCACGGCAAGTATGGCAAACATCGCCGTCGTGCCGGTGGTGCTGACGGACAAGACAATCATGGCAATCGCCATTACCCCAAATATCACCAACAATTTTCCACTACTTATAAACCGCATCAAAAAGGCACCTATAAACCGGCCCATCATCGCACCGCCCCAGTAGAGCGTTACAAACGATCCCAAAATCGCTTTGCCATTGACTTCGCTTATATCCTGTCCTATCAATAAAAACGAGGATAGATCGCTCAGTAGGTCGCTGCTCTTAATGGTTTCCAAAACCTGCAGTTCCTCAAAATAGTTGACCAAGAAACTTCCTATGGAAACCTCGGCACCTACATACATAAAGATCCCGAGTACACCCAGCATAAAGCGTTTATGCTTGAGCAATAAAAGATAACCGTCTTTGGGAGCTTGCTGGATCAAGGCGGGCAATTTTTTAAAACCAAAGACCGCCGCAAGAGTGAATAGTATCCCGGCAATAATCAGAAATGGTTTTTGCACGCTCAGTGCCTCGCCTGCATAATAATCGATGCGTCGCGTGTCGCTCAATGCCTCGATACTGGAGCTGTCCATGACCGTGTCGCTCAGCAATAAAAGTGCGCCGGCGATAGGAGCGATAAGCGTCCCAAAACTATTGAATGCCTGAGATAGGTTCAACCGGCTGGAAGCGGTCTTTTCAGGTCCCAGCATGGTCACATAGGGGTTTGCCGCAACTTGTAGTACCGTTATTCCTGCGGCGAGGGTAAAGAAAGCTGTGATAAATATCCAGAACTCCCTCAAGCTTGCTGCGGGATAGAACAGCAAACACGCAACTCCCATGATGCACAACCCAGCCACGATACCACGCTGGTAACCTATCTTTTCCAGTAAAAAACTGGACGGAATCGCAAAACAGAAAAACGCGCCAAAAAACGCAAACTGCACCATGATAGATTGTCCGTAACTTAGTTCAAAAACATCTTTTAATCGTGGCACGAGGGCATCAACGAGTACGGTGATAAATCCCCACATAAAAAAAAGGGTCGTCAAAAAAGCAAATGCCGATTTGTAATTGTTCTTGGTTTCCATAATGTGCTGCTTAAGTTTTTATAACCGACGCAGACTCGATGCGCTCATTGTGGCCATTTCTATATTCCATCATAGAGAATCCTTGGTGGATACAATAACTTCCCGTCTCTCCCTTTTTATTGATGGCAATAAACGCCACTTGAAAATCCTTATGGTTCTCGCGCTTTTTTACGATACGGTTGATGGCTTCCTCACAGGCTTTTTGGGGCGTGTAGCCCTGTCTCATCAATTCTACGATTAAAAAGCTGCCCACGGACTTCATGATTTCTTCCCCCAGGCCTGTCGCGCCCGCGCCACCCACTTCATTATCGATAAACAGTCCCGCGCCTATTATCGGAGAATCTCCCACGCGGCCGTGCATTTTATAGGCAAGTCCAGAGGTCGTGCAGGCACCGGCAATATCACCGTTACCATCCATGCAGATCATGGCGATGGTATCGTGGTTTTCTATGTTGATGGCCGGTTGGTAATTACTGGTCTTGAGCCACTCGCGATAGGCTTTTCTAGTATCTGCATTGGTTAGGTCTTCTTTTATGAAGTTGTGTTCAAGGGCAAGTTTTTCTGCTCCAGTACCCGCAAGTGCCACATGAGGGGTCTTTTCCATAACTATTTTAGAAAGTGCGGCAACCCGTGTAAATCCCTCCACAAAATATACAGATCCACAATCCCCATCGCTGTCCATCACACAGGCGTCCAGCGTCACGTGGCCTTCACGATCTGGAGTACCGCCTTTCCCCACGGTGGTATTTTTAATGTTGAGCTCTTCTACCTCAACGCCTTTAATTGCAGCATCCAGTGCTGTTGCGCCACTTTTTAAAGCCAGCTCCCGCTGTTTCATTTGCTTTTGCAAATTCCCAGGTGCAGATAGAAATCGATTTTTCTATATTCATGTTTTTAATTTTATTGCCCAAAGTAGAACATGAAACTAATGTAGTCCCCAGCGTGAGTGAAACTCCCGCAGTCGCGCCCAGTTTTATGAATTTTCTTCGTTCCAAATCCTTACTCTATCGTGATTTCATCTATAAATGTCCATGCCGTTCCCTCATCTGCAAAGCCCAGGTGCCATTCTGGTAATCTGCCGGTTGTCGCAGCTTTTAATCGTACAAATCTCACCTTTTTACGGGTTTCAAATGTAGCCGTAACTTTATAAATATCACTTACCTCATCTTTCCCTGTTTTGGGAAGCTCGATAACTTGTTGGGACACCAGCGTTTTTATTTTCATCTAGAAGCGTCACGGTTACATCCTTGGGATAAAAGATCCAACTGCGCTGGTCTTTTAGGAATTGCGTGCTGACATTATGGATTTGCCTTGAGCTTCCCAGGTCAATGGTAAAATCCAGATCTTCATTTTGCGTTCCCTGCCACGCACCACACCGGTAATCTTCCGTGCCCTTCATGCCATTAATGACGGCATCTTTACCTCCCGCACTGTACTGGCTTGCATAATCATGACTCAGTTCTATACTGAGGTTTTTATCGTACTTATAGAGTTGGGTGGAAACAACTGGACTTTTGACTCCATTTTTTTCGGCATGGACATATAGTAAACCGCTGCTAGCTATGGAAATAGGTATGCTGTATTCTTGCCAGTCAGCACCGTTTATATTGTAGAATATTTGGCTTTGTGGGTCTATGCTGGACAGCTCGATGGATGTTTTCTCGGCAAAGGCTATCTCTCCCGATTTTATAAATGGTACGCTCACGATGAGCTGTTCGGTTATGGAGGTTTTTGGCCAGTTTTCTTTCTTTTGTTGCCCATTCTGTTGGCGTTTCGCTCATGGTGAAGGTCAGCGTTCCTCCCTGCATGATCTGCTCGTGGGTGATAAATGATGAGGAGATGATTGTGGGTTGTTCCGCTTTCGCGAAAGCGTACTCAATACCAGCTACATAGATTCCACCACCATTTTTTACCACTTCAAACTTTTTCCCGTTCTCCAGGTGTATCGTTGCGCTATCAAACTGGGGCGTTCCTATGATATACTGGTTGCTTCCCGGTGTCACGGGATAGAATCCCAGCGCGCTAAAAATATACCAGGCGCTCATCTGCCCACAGTCCTCGTTGCCCGATATTCCGTCGGGCGCGTTTGCATACAGGGTATTCAAGATTTCATGGACTTTTTCCTGCGTTTTATGGGGCTTTCCCACAAAATTATAGAGGTAGGCCATGTGGTGGGATGGCTCGTTACCGTGCGCGTACTGCCCGATCAGTCCCGTAATATCCACCTGATGCCGTCCAGAAGTAGATGCGTCTGCACTGAAAAGCGCATCAAGGTGTTGCCCATAATTTGCCGCGCCGCCCATTAGCCCGATGTGTCCAGAAATATCTTGTGGGGCATACATGCTGTACTGCCAGGCGTTTGCCTCGGTGTAGTTAAAATTGACCTCTGCGGGATCAAAAGGCCCAAACCACGTGTTCCTGATTCTTCCCTGGAAAAACCGGGTTTTTGGGTTGTAGATGTTCTTGTAGTTTTGGGCGCGCTGGGTAAATTTTTTGTAATCTTCTTTATGGCCTAATGCTTTCGCCATGAGCGATATCGTCCAGTCGTCGTAGGCATATTCAAGGGTTTTGGAAACGCTCTCGCTTTCCAGCTCGACAGGAATAAATCCGATTTCCTTATAGCTGTCCAAACCTAATTTATCCTGCATCGCGCTGTGTTTCATCGCTGTAAATGCCTTTTCAACATCATAGTCTGTAATGCCTTTCAAATAAGCGTCTGCGATAACGGGAACCGCGTGGTAGCCTATCATGCAGCCGGTATAGTTCCCACTTAGATCCCAGATGGGAAGTGTGCCGCCCTCGTCATATTTTGCATTGAACGTATTGATAAAGTCGTTGGTTCTTTCTTGATCAATTATCGTGTAGAGCGGGTGGGCAGCGCGATAGGTGTCCCAGAGAGAAAACACGGTGTAGTAGTCAAAATCGGTCGTTTTATGGATTTCCAGATCCATACCGCGATACCTGCCGTCCACGTCCTGATAGAGGTTAGGGGCGAGCATCGTATGGTATAGTGCGGTGTAGAACTTTACTTTATTATCCTGATCATCATCTTTGATCTGGATTTTTCCGAGTTCGCTTTCCCATACTTGTTCTGACTCTTTTAAAACTTCATCAAAGGTTTTTGCTCCTATTTCTTCTTCTAGATTTTGTTTTGCGCCTTTTTCATCAACCGCGCTGATTCCTATTTTAATAGTTATTGGTTCATTATTGGGATTATCAAATTCAAGCGCAATTCTTGAGGGAGTCGTCACGAACTTATTATTCCAATTTTTTATGGGATGCGAGGTTTTAATATGGAAATACAACATCTGTTTGCTTGCCCAGGCTTTTGAATATCGCTTACCACCCAACTCAGTCGCAGAAATAAATTTCAGGTCATGTTCCAACAATTCATCCCGATGTTCCAGATCAAGAATGACATATTGATTTTCTGCACTGGGAAAGTGATACTCGTGGATTCCAGATCTTTTGGAAACAGTTAATCTTACATCGATGTCAGTGTCATCCAGATGAACTTCATAATACGCAGGACTCGCCTTCTCAGTGTTATGTGAAAAATGGGATGAATAACCTGCTTTACCATCTGCGCCATTATTGAGCAAAGGCTTGTCGGTAGGCATTAAAAGAATATCACCATAATCACTGACTCCCGTACCGCTCAAATGGGTATGGGAAAATCCATAAATTACAGAGTCGGTATAATGATAACCGCTGCATCCGTCCCAACCATCCAACCGTGTGTCGGGACTTAATTGCATCATCCCAAAAGGCATCGTGGCACCGGGATAGGTATGACCGTGACCTCCAGTTCCTATGAATGGGTTTACATAATCAACAATGTTCTCATTTAACTTTGAGTCTTGAGAATTAGCTTTTTTATTTAGGCAGCCCACTAAAGAAAAGAAGAGGTAAAGAGTTAGAAAATATTTCATACTATTCTTTCTATTAAAATAGGGAAGGTATAAAACGAATTCACTAAACGTAAAAAGGTCTCAAAAATTTTCTTGACACCTTTATCATCGATACTGTTGCTTGTTAAAAATCAATGTTCTCAACCAACTGGAAATGGATCTGTCTATCTATTGAATTATCCCTTTCCTGAATTTGACACGGTTAACTTATCATTCCTATATTAATCATTAACGCCAAAAACTATTTGTAATTCAAATAATGCAGTTTCACTTCTACAAATTTGTATATTAGATTTAGAAACTTTGTTCCCAAATTAAAGACGGAAATGAATTAGTAGAAAATTTACGACTGAACTATTGGAGTAGAAGAAAGGCTTTATTAGTTATTCAAAAATGAAGTTTCTCCAATCAGTTCCATCAAAATAAACATAACCAACTTTGAGCGAATCAGAGCTTTGCGTATTAAAAACTAACAGTGAAAGAGCAGGATCTAAGATGGTAACTTTATCTGAACATCCCTGTAGAGCTACTCTGGGAATAAGAACTCCTCTATCATTTGAGAATACATGAAGCACTGCACTGTTGTCTGGATTATCGATATTAATTCCTACACCATTATTAAGTGCGAGGTTGTCTATAAACGCAATATGTTCATTACCAAAAATTTTACTGTCTACTTCTCCGTCATCATTAGTATCTATTGTTCCAGAAACGACAGCAACAGTCATCGACTTGCTGTAGATTAAGGATTTGAAATAGCCATTGTTATCAGTTACCCCAAAGGAATTAATTAAATAAGCATTACCGCTTTCTGTTTGTAACTGCACTGCTACATTTTTAACAGGAATTCCATTATTATCGCGAACTAAAATTCCAATCTCACCACTATCTCCTAGAATATCTCCAACAGAGTCTATGATGTAAATCTTGGAATTATTCAAATCGGGCAACGACTTGTGATTTAGATTATTAGCTATTACCAATGTTGAAAAGGTAAATGTTGCTAAGATTGCTAATGTTAAATTTTTGAAACCTAGTTTAGAATTATTTATAATGCTTGTTTTCATAATTATTTTTAAATTTAATCTCACAACATTGAGGTATTAGTTAAGTTGACGACTTGTATTGAATAAATAAGTTAAGGTAACTTATCTTGCACATACACTTTTCCACTCACTACCATCCCAAAATACAAATCCAATATTCAATGTTGCACTATTTGTTGTATTGTAAACTAACAAGGATATCGCTGGTGATGAAATAGTTGTTGTATCAGTTGCACTAATTAAAGAAATTCTAGGTATTAAAACACCCTTTTCAGTACCTGCAACTTCCAGAACAGAGGAAGGATCAGGATTTTCTGTTCCTATACCCACCATACCATCGATTGCAAAGTTAGAAACATCACTAGTGATTTGTATTCCAGTGGGGGATCCTAATGTTACCATTGTGTCGGGAATATCATCTCCCGTACTATCATACATTGCAGTAAACAAGGATGTTCCTACACTATTTCCAGTGACAACGCTAGTGTAAATTCCATCAGATCCAGTAAAACCATTAGGATTAGAAATTGTTGCATCACCTGATGTTCTAACAAAAGTTACCGCAACACCAGATAATGGCATACCTCCTGTTCCTAATAATTTAATTTGCAATGATGCATCATTACCATTAATATCTCCCAAAGAATCTGGGGATGATAGTTTAAATATTGAGGAATCATCGTTATCACTACAATCGTTGAATATAACGACATCAAGAAACCTTTCGGCAGTGTCAGCAGCAGTATCGGTTGCACGAACAATTACAGAATAAAGATTATTTCCATCATCATCCAGTGGGTTCTCAAAATCACGAGCTACCATACTAACCTGACCAGTAGAGCTGTCTATGGTAAATAATGCAGCGTCGGGACCACTTAAACTATAGGTAAGGGTTCCAACTGGAGAACCTGAAATACTTGCTGCGGGACTTGTATAAGCTAAATTCTCGACGGTTCCCTGATCACCATAACTATTAATACTAAATGATGCAGCGATGACATTCTCAAGGCTAGTCACAGAAGCACTTAGCTGATGAGGCGTGTTCATAACAAGGAGCAAAATAACTATGGATAGCACTTTTGCTGATTTTGATTTAAAAATTATCAATATGTTCATAATATATTTTAAGTATTTGTAAAAATTTTAAAAACTATACTTCGTTAAATACTATTGACGTATTTGGTCTTTTTCTTGACAAATACTTCTCCATTCTTCTCCATCAAAAAACACAAACCCAATTGCTAAAGAAGATGATGGATTAGTATTATAAACTAAAAGTGATATGGCAGGTCTGGGAATAGTACTAGTGTCAGAGCAACTTAATAGTGCAACGTTAGGAACTAATAAACCCTTGTCCGTACCTACAACATCTAAAACACTAGATGGATGAGGCGTATCTGTAGCTATACCTACTTCACCGATGGTGTCCAGTTCGTTAATATTGGAAAAGAATCGCACCTGGGTAGGGTTTCCTAATTCTACATCTGTATCGACACCTCCAAAATTATCTGAATCATATCTTGCAGATATAACAACTAGTCCAGTCTGACCACTGGTAACGGTAGTTCTAAAAAATCCATTTGTATCAGTTTCTCCAGAAATATTTCCTAAGATACCCACACCTGATTCTATATTAAATTCTATATCAATACTACTTACTCCTATACCGTCAGTATCTCTAATAAAAACTTGAACAGTTGCTGCATCACCTGTAATATCACCTATGGCATCAAGTGCACTTAATTTATTCATAGGTACATCGACATCTTCACATTCATTATTAACAATTACGGAAAATTCAATATCTGCCGTTCCTCCCGTATCTGAGGTGGCAGTAATGGACAAATTGTAAAAATTGTTTGAATTGGCATCCTCTGGATTTTCAAAATCGCGAGCTATCATGCTTACAATTCCAGTAGCTGGATCAATAGTAAACCTATTTAAGTCTGGTCCATTTAAGCTATACGTAATATTACCGGTAGGAGTATTGTCAAGCGTTGGAACTACAGAGGTAAATGCATTGTTTTCAAACACGGTCTGTGTGGGCATAAAAATGGTAAATTCAAAGGCGTCCCTGTAATCTAGATCACCGCCGCTATTAACATCACCATCAATGTCCGTTAAATCGTTGCGAGGATCATTACCAAAGCGACCATTTGGATCTATATAATCGTCATCCACCTCTTCACTATTTACTAAACCGTTAAGACCTACATTTCCAGTTACTCTCCCATTGCCGTCGTTTGCTTCTCCTCGACCAGATTCGACTACGTCAAATGCGCCATCGTTATCCGAGTCAAGATCCAAATAATCTGGGAGATCTGTGCCATCCGTATTTTCTGGCGTGAGACCAGTAGCATTCAAAGAGTCATCGCTCTCGTAAGCAGAGTCAAGTCCATTAGCCCCTACAATACCATTCGGAGTTATGTAATTAATAGAAGTCTGTGCTTCTATATTATCTGGAATTCCATCATTGTCAGAGTCTAGATCCAGACTATTAGGAACGCCATCATTATCAAAATCACAAATAAGCAGAGTAGCTTCAGTACTAATTTGACCAGACGTCCAGACTTGTGTATTTGAATATCGTACTGCATCCATAAGGCCGCTATAATTACCTGAAACTCCAGCAACGTTTCCATTTATACTTCCACCTAGACCACCATCATTTGAATGAGCTGGTATCACACTGGATGAAATAGTCCTCGTCAAGGAAGCTACACCGTCTAAGTAAACTACAAAATCACCTGAGTCAAAGGTTGCCGCAACATGATGCCATTGATTATCTACTGAAAGCGTATCAGGATGTTCACTACTGGTTATAACACTTCCCTCGCTCAAAGAAAAGGTAAGTACACTATTATTAATCCATAGCATTAGTCCATTAACACTATCACCTTCTTCATAAATTATTCTAACTCCCGTTAGGTCGTCTGGTCTGATCCATGCAGAGAAACTTACTAAGCTTACGGCTTGTTCCATAAAACCTCCATTTTGGCTGTATCTAATGGATTGATCTATACCGTTAAAGCTTGCCGAATTTGAACCTTGTACAGAAACTGTAGAATAAGTAGGCGATGACCCTAGCGCACGTTCATCATTATTACCTGCGCTGTCATCAGTATTTCCATCTAAAGTCCAGAAAGCCACAGGCGTTGTAACAAAGTTGGCCTGCTCGCAAGAATTCTCTACATCATCGATAATACCGTCGTTATCATCATCAATATCCACCGAATCAATAATTCCATCACCATCAGTATCTATGTCAATTAAAATAGTTACCAATGCGGTATCACAAATCACTATTGAACCGTTCTGGCAAATTTGATATTCTATAGTATATGTTCCTGACGGAACACCAGCACCTACCTCTACATTACCGTTAGCAGTATTTATCCTAACACCTGCGTTTGAAAAGCTAATTTCTGTTATTATAACATTTGCAGTTGTTGCCTGTCCACCGTTGAACTCATCATTATCCAAAACATTTATGACATTGTTATTAGTTACCCCAACTATAGCAATTGCAAAATCATCTCTCGCAATAACACTGGCGCGATCTCTGTAATCAACGTCACCACCAGTGTTTACATCACCGTCAGTGTCTGTAAAGTTGTCGGCCTGTGTATTATCGAAGTTCCCTTTCGCGGAAGCGTAATTATCAATAGCCTCTAAGCTATTATCAAAACCATTTGAACCTACAAAACCATCTGTTTTTCCATCGTTGTCAGCATCAACTAAGTTACTTCCCGATTCATTTATATCAAAAATCTCATCGTTATCTGAATCTAAGTTTAAGTAGTCTGGTTGATCCTGAGAATCTGTATTTTGTGGAATTAGACCGGTAGCGCTTTGGGTGTCATTATTCTCATAACTACTGAAAAGACCATTGGACCCCACACCTCCAGTGGCAGCTATATAACCGAGGGTTGATTGAGCTTCTATATTATCTGGGATACCGTCATTATCTGAGTCTAGATCTAAGTGGTTTGCAATTCCATCACCATCTGTGTCATAAACATCTGGTATTCCATTACCGTCAGCATCGGCATAATTAGTTGAACTACCATCCCCTCCATTTCCGTTATCTACGGTATCGCGATAGTTCAAGGTTCCATCACCATCTTCATCACCATCTGGATTATTTCCTCCGCTTTCTACAATATCCGTAATACCATCATTATCATCGTCTATATCGATCGAATTAACAATACCGTCACGGTCGACATCGTTAGGCAGCGGACAGTTTGCAGCCAGTGGTCTAGAAATGATTGTTGACACAACATCGTTGAAACTAGAATATTGGAATCTAATGGTGTAGTCGCCACCTGCAGAAACTTCAAGGTCATTAAAGGTTGCGATACCTATACTATTAGTAAGTCGAGATAAAGTTCCAGATAAAGTTCCTGGCCCACTTTCTAAAACAGCCGTAATTTCAAGATCGCTCTGTGTAACGGCATTACCGTTTGAATCTTCAATCTGAATCTGTATTACATCACTTAATGAACCATCACAGGAAGTGTCGGTAGGCTGGTTTGCAATTGCAATTCTACTTGCTACTCCCAAAGATGGTTCGTTAAAAGCTAAAAATGCTGGGTCTGATGTTCCCCTAGGTTCGTAGATTAAAGCTACGGCATTTCCCAAATTACCTGCATTAATACCGAAACTTACTAAATCCACGGCAAAAAAACGTAAATCCCTATTGGTATTTATAAATGAATTGTTGTTCTGTGTGCTGTTGAAATTATAAAAATCAACGTTCCATGAACCTACTCTAGGAAATTGTGTATTGTTAGACAAGTTAACATTCACAATATTACCTACTGTTGCACCATTTGCATCTACAAATTTTAATCTATCTGTATTGCTTCCAGCTGGCTGTGCAACCTGACTAACAAGAATATCTGGAATTCCATCGTTAACATTTGCAGCCGTTATCCCTGCAGAACTCAAGTTGAATCGAGCAGAAGTTCCGCTAGGTATATTGGTTAAACAACTTCCTAAATCTAGACCTTGAATTCCACGAGTTATAAAATTAGCAACTTGATTACCTGTAGTAATTGCATTAAATGGTGCAGTCGAGCTATTATTTACCGCAGTGGGTAATCCATCTACTCGTGCTCCTAATCCCACAAAATAAGTTGATCCTCCGGTAGTAGGTAAACTAGCTACGGGAAGTGCTCGGACATTAAGCGTACTATATCCTGTAACTCCATTAGCATTTAATGCGGCATTGTTCACATTTGTGGAATAGATTATACCATTAAATCTGAATGCTAACAAGTTGTGACTGTTATCAGGTCTAATAGAATTTATACTTGTGGATGACGATCTCCAAAATCCATTGTAATCCGTCCAAATCTCAGTTACTTGAGCATTTACAGTAGAATTAAATGTTATAAAGCATAACAATAAGAATAGAACATATAAATTTTTCATAAGGCAAAAAAATAAAAAAGCAAATAACGATATACTAAAAGAATATCGGTCATAAAATAGAGTGGATTAATCAGACAATTAGGTTAAGTACAGTATAATTCAAAAATTCAAAGTTAACATCATAAAACTAGAAAATTCTTACATTTTACACGAAATATACAATTTATAATAATTTTCGATTTTATATTGAGGTTTACTACGACCTTGATACATAATTCCTTTGCTTTGTCATTATAGCTTGTCAACATTACACCTGTTTTCAAATTAATTACTTAAAGTTCAATTCTTCTTATCTCTTAAAAGTCTATTACAAATGCCAAATTTTAAACGGTATCCTTACTTTAAATTGTTAAATATTTCATTATTGTAATAAGTTGTGATTTGTGAGTAAATCTTTACATTACTTTTGAAAAAAATATAAAAATGAAAAAAAATATACATTTAAAAATAGCAATGAGTTTGCTGTTGGTGGGATTCACATTCTTGTCGAGTGCCCAGACAACTTTTAATGGTAATGGTAATGATGGATTTGGTGGGCCGGTTGGAAATAGTACCATAACCGTATCTGATACTGGTGCAAATGGAAATGTTACATTTTCAGTTACTAAAGGAGCTGCGGATTTTAACGATTATCTAGTAATCTATTTTGATACTGATGTTGCTGGAAGAACTTCAATTGACGGATCGGTAAATGATCAACAAGATGGCAATCGCCGAGCGATATCATCCGCTGGAAATAATGCATCTGTAATCAATTTTCCTCCGGGATTTGAAGCGAGTCACGCGTTATCTGTTAATACTAACTTTGGTGGGCTGTGGCAGATACCAGCCACGGGTCAGGTTAATAATAATGAACTCATATTCCGCACTGCTGTTGGAAACCCCACGACTACTAATCAAGCAACCTTTGACTTAACATTTCCTTGGTCAGCTTTAGGGTTAACTGGAGGCGCTACGGACAATATTGATTTTATTGTAGTATATATGAATGGAGATAGTTACCTGTCCGATGAAGGATATGGTGGAGGTTTTAACTCAGGTACTGCTGATGTTAATGACAACTATGGTTCTCAAACATTGAGTGCTACCCAATATTTCAGATTCCAAAATAATTTGAGCGGTAGCTCAGCACCACAAGTAGGTGGAATTGCAGAGACCGATCTTACGCCTGGCACTCCTGGACTTTACACGGATAACAGTACATGGTTGAATGGAAATGTACCTTTTGACGAGGATAGAATTATTGTTTATGGCAATCTTTTAATAGACGCAAATGTTGAAATTCAAGATCTGCAATTAGTTTCAAATAATGCTGTCAATCCTAGGGTAACGGTTGAAGATGGTTCTACCTTAACCGTAGATGGTGTGGTTGAAACTAATGGATTTGATTTTCAGGTAGCTGGCCGCTTAGCAACGATCACAGCAATTTTTGATGGTCAGATAGTATTCAATCCTACGGGAATCCTTGATGTGCTTGCAGGAGTTACAACTTTTAACGATCCAATTATCTTCACAGCTGATGCTAATAGTGCGGCTCAAATAGACCAAGTTTCTGGTACATTGATTCAAAATGCAGATGGAATTTCAGAGGTTTATATTCCTGCTGCAACTGAAAACACTCGTGGTTTTAGATTTATTTCCCCTTCATTGAATGCATCTGGAAATGTTCAGAATAACTGGCAGAGTGATTTTGATGGTGATGATACAGTTACTACACCGGGTGTAGGTACTCTGATTACTGGTATGGGTGGAGCTGCAAATGGTTTTGATCCATCTGGATCCAACAACCCTTCTTTATTTGCTTTTGATAATAGTTTCACAGGTCCGGATCAAAGTGATGCTTGGTTCCCAATGCCTAATACGTTTGCTGTGCCAGATGCTGGAGCACCTTTTAGATTATTTATAAGGGGAGATAGAAATTATGATCTTACAAGCTCACCAGCTGCAGCTCCCAACAATGACACTAGAATTAAAACTCGTGGTACTTTTGCGACCGGAGATAAACTACAGGTAGTAAGCCCAGTGAGCGGTTATTTTGGCTTCATTGGTAATCCCTATCAAGCAATTGTTGATATGAGTCTAATCGACTATTCAAATGTATTGAATGACTTTATTTACGTTTGGGATCCTAATTTAGGTTTAGCTGGAAATTATGTAGTAGTTGATGTAGCATTGGGAACTAGCTCTCCTGCAGCATCTGACGCCACTCAATTTTTGATGCCGGGACAGGCCGTTTTTGTTGTAACTGACGCTAATGGAGCTGCCGGAGTTACTTTTACCGAGGCATCCAAGAATGTATTGGTGCCTACCACTAATGTGTTTTCAGCACCGTCAAATGAGGCTAAATTGGATATTCGTATATATTCTGCCAGTCGTTTTACCACTGGGCAAACAGAAGGTGCAGCCGTTGGATTGAGATATGACACTACGTTCTCTGATTCCGTTGATAATATGGATGCCAAGATTTTCAATGGGCCAAACGAAAATATCTATACCAAAACTAATGGAAGCAACCTGTCTATAGATAGAAGATCTTTTCCACAAGGTGGTGACATGGTACAAATAGGAATGTTCGGTTATACCAGTGCAGATAATGTGTTATATGTAAACCGTCAAAATTTCATATCCTCAAATGCGACTCCCGTACTAGTTGATCAGTTTCTCAATGTAGAAACTGTATTGGAAAATGGTATCACTACTTATGATTTCTCCGTTGATTTTGCAGATGCAGGTTCAATATCTGAAGATCGTTTTGTGATTAGATTTGTAGATACTACACTAAGTTCTGCGACCTCTACGTTTGAGAGTTTATCCCTTTATCCCAATCCTACAGATGGATCATTTACCATTGACATGGGACAGGTACTAGGTAATAAAACGATTACTGTATTTAATTCACTAGGACAAAAATTGTCATCTACTACGACGGACGCTCGTTCTTACGAGTTCAATGACTCATCCTTAAATTCTGGTATGTATTTGATTAATATTTCTACTGGTAATGAAAGCGTGACTAAAAAGTTAATCGTTAGATAAACTTCATTTACTTTATTAATTTTGGCTGGGCTTAATTGTCCGGCCATTTTTGTTTAAACCAATTTTTGTTTCATCCATGTCTCCACTTACTGACCAAGAACTTCATCAACTAGCCATGAATATAGTGGGTGACGAGATGGAGGAAATGGGTTATGAATTTCTCTCCATAAATTCCAAACCAAAAAAAGATCCTCAATTTGTAGCACTCAAAAACGGTTTTCTCAACTTTGTGGTGGTTAGGGCAGTGAGATATCCCTACAATCCCGTGGAGTACGATGAAAAGCTCATGAACATGATGCGTGATCACGGGAATAAGTACAGGGCAACAACCTTTTATGCCGGAGTAGGTATTGCAAATTCTAGAGATTATGAAATACCCGTACATCACGATGAAGATTATGTGGTTAATTTTGCAGGACTCATAGAAATAAAATAAATCATGACAGGATCTTTAAGGCATTTATTTGCTGGCTTTTGCTTCTTACTCATTTTTAGTTCCTGTAAGGACAATGAAGCTGTTGAAGAACAGCTACAACCGCAAGTTTTTAGTGGATCTGCCATTGGGACCAGCTATAGTATTAAACTGTTTCATGAGGATGAAGTCTTGATAACTAAAGACGTGGACAGCATTATTGCCATGTTCAATAACTCGATGAGCACCTGGGTAGAAAGCTCACTGATCAACCGCTTTAACAATGGGCAGGATAGCGTTTTGGTTGGAATGCCTTTCAAGGAAGTCTATGATCAGGCCAAAGAAATCTATCAGAACACTAATGGTTACCTCGACCCAACGGTGGGCAATCTGGTAAATGCCTATGGTTTTGGCGCAGATGGAGATAAAGATATTGTCCCCAGCGAGAAGCAACTGGACAGTCTCAGTAAACTGGTTGGTTTTGGAAAGATCAAGCTATTGGCCAGTCAGCAAAAGGACTCATTTTACCTATCGTCTTCAACAAGGGGAGTCTATCTAGAGTTTAACGCTATAGGAAAGGGCACTCTCGTAGATCATATCTCAAGATTGCTCGATGGCAAGAACATAAAAGATTACATTGTTGAAGTGGGAGGAGAGGTAGTCGCGCGAGGAAAAAATTGGGAACGGGATAATTCTTGGGCGGTAGGCATTGATAATCCCAACCAAAAACCAAATGAAGAGCGAGCTTACATTACAGTAGTTAATCTAGATAATAAAGCTATGGCAGGGAGCGGGAACTACCGCAAGAATAAGATAGATCCAAAAACCGGCACCACCTACGTTCATACCATAAATCCCATCACGGGAGAAGCTCGTCCCAGTCAGGTATTGGGGGTAAATGTAATGGCAAAAAACTGCACGCTGGCAGATGGATATGCAACCGCTTTCATGGCGATGCCGCTAGAAATGTCTAAAGACCTCATTCACACCATTAATGGCATAGACGTACTTATCATGTACATGGATAATAATGGAATGCTGAGATTTGAAATGACGCCAGGCTTTAAAAAGGCGATCAAGAAGCAGGTTTGACCACCACGGGAATAAGCTCGCCAGCAGCCAGTCTATAACGGTCAACGGCCTCAGCGCCCAGTTCTTTTGTGTAATCGAGGGCGGTAACTTTAAAACCGATATTTTCAAGTCGCTCAAAATAATCCATTCCATAAACGCGCACATGATCGTACTGTCCAAAAATTCGTGCGCGTTCCTTGCGGTCTGTTATGGAGTCATCTTCAAAGGTAGTTTCCCGATCCATTTCTAACGGAATTTGAAAAACAGCTCTTCCACCAGGTTTTAAAACTCGATATAGCTCCCGCATCGCTCTTTTATCGTCAGGAATATGTTCCAGCACGTGATTGCATAGTATAAAATCAAACTCGTTATCTGAGAACGGAAGGTCACAGATATCGGCCTTTACATCTGCCAGTGGGGAGTTTAAATCTGTAGTGGTGTAGTTAAGGGTCTCGCTTTCGCGAAAGCGGGAATAAAAACATTGCTCTGGTGCAAAATGAAGTAATTTTTGAGGTCGGGTCAGTAAGTCTGTCTCATTATTCAGATACAACCAAAGCAGTCGGTGACGCTCTAGGGATAGGGTTGAAGGTGACAGCACATTTTCCCGTACTTTTTCATAACCGTAGGGTAAAAAACTCTTGAAAGCCGCCCCATCTATCGGATCCTCATAACGTTTCCCACGATACCACCACGCAACAACGGGCCGAGCCAGATAGCTGCCCTTGATCAATAAAGGTCTCGGGATGAGGTTAAGGAAGAATTTGAATACGGTTTTCAAAGGGTTGAATGAATTAATGGCCAAGAAGTGGAAAGCAGTAATTTAAGCACCGTTTCAAGAATCTACTATTCAGAAAACCCGCTTTTATCGTTATCTCTATTTTGCGTTTTCCTTTTCCTTTTCCTTTTATTTTTACTTTTATTTTTCATTTTATTTTTATCCCCTCATTCCTTCCATCGGTAGGGATCTTCTTCATTTGAAGTGATCCCCAGTACTTCATAAACATAGTCAAAAGTACTGAGCAATCGAGGCTCGCCGTTTACCAAAGCAATATTGTGCTCAAAATGGGCGCTGGGTTTTTTGTCTCTGGTGGTGATCGTCCAGCCGTCGCGGTGGTGTTTGATGCTTTTAGTACCCATATTGATCATGGGCTCAATAGCGACCGTCATTCCATCGACAAACTTCTTGCCGCGGCCGCGCTTTCCATAATTGGGCATCTGTGGATCCTCGTGCATCACACGTCCCAGTCCGTGACCTACCAGCTCGCGCACGACTCCATAACCAAATCCCTCACAATATTCCTGTATCGCATAACCTACATCGCCCACGCGATTTCCCAAACGGAATTGTTCTATACCTATATATAAGGATCTTTTGGTACGCTCCAGCAAATCCAAGGTTTCCTGCGGCACCTCGCCCACGGTAAAGGTGTAGGCGTGGTCTCCATAAAATCCATCGACGATCGCACCACAGTCCACGGAAAGGATATCACCATCCTTGACGGGAATATTCTTGGGGATACCATGAACCACTTCCTCATTGGGCGATATTAAAAGCGTGCTGGGGCAATCATAAAGTCCTTTAAAACCTGGGATAGCACCATGATCCCTTATAAACTGCTCTGCAAGCTGGTCCAGATGCAATGTGGTAACACCTGGTTTGATTTCTGCGGCAACCATGGCAAGGGTCTTACTTACTAATAGTGCGGCGCGACGCATGATTTCCAACTCTTCTCTTGACTTTGTAACGATCATAAATGCGATAAAAATGCAAAAGTAAGAATTAAAGGAGCATTAGGGGAAAATTCTAAATTTCAAATCATAGGTCTAATTCTAAACCTGTATTTTAAATTAAAACAGAAATTTTATTTTTCCATAATCCATAATCCATAATCCATAATCCATAATCCATAATCCATAATCCATAATCTCTAAATGTTCACATACAGCATCCCGCTAACAATATTATTTTTAAATTAGCCGTATGGAGATTCAATTTAAGGAAAAGACCGCGCTTGTCTGCGGCAGCAGCACGGGAATAGGAATGGCAACGGCTCAACAACTCGCGGCAGCAGGCGCCCGGGTAATTTTACTGGCGCGCAATCCCAACAAGCTTCAAGAGGTGTTGAATACGTTGAGCACGGCGCATAGAAATGACCACACCTATCTGGTAGCAGATTTTTCTGATTATAGTGAGGTAGATCGTGTGGTTTCCGCTTTCGCGAAAGCGAACCCCATACACATACTCATCAACAATACGGGAGGTCCTGCACCGGGAAACCTGATCGATGCCGAGGTGGACGCACTGGAAAGCGCATTTACCCAGCATATAAAGTGCAACCAGGTATTGATAAAAGCCTGCGCACCGGGAATGAAGGCGGCCTGTTATGGACGGGTGATCAACGTGATCTCGACAAGCGTAAAAGCACCCATCGAATTTTTGGGGGTTTCCAACGTCATCCGTGGTGCGGTAGCCAGCTGGGCAAAAACCCTCGCCATGGAACTAGGACCACACGGGATCACGGTAAATAACATATTGCCCGGATTTACAGCAACCGATCGCCTGGACAAAATCATCGCTGGAAAAGCAAAACGAGCAAATCAATCTGAAGAAGAGGCAGCGCAGATCATGAAAAGTCACGTTCCCGCTAGACGATTTGCCCAGCCAGAAGAAGTGGCCAACGCCATTACATTCCTCGCCAGTGATAAAGCAGGTTATATTAACGGGATCAACTTGCCAGTGGATGGAGGTAGGACAAAGAGTTTGTAGAAAATGTTATTCATTCTAAAGATAATTATTACAGCAATCACATTGATTGTAGCGGTGGGATTAATGTTGCGAAAAACATTTTCGGACAGTAAAAATTTTGAAAGTTCAATACAAATAGCCTCCTTGCAGCGATCTAAATTAAATGAAAGTTGGGATCAATACTATAAGTATTTTTTAATTGAGGTTATAAAAGAAGCGACATCGAAAACGTCAGATATGCCATCCAAGAATTTTCTGAAGTTGGCAGGATTATGATACTACCCAATGATGATTTATACTCTAATTTGAAAATAAACTCTTTAACTGGCGACGACGATAAAATGATGCATTCAATATCTAATAAATTTCAAATCGGTGATTATTATGATGGGGAGCTTTTGGATAACAATATTGATACTGTTGCACAGCTATTTGAATTTATAAATCGTAAACGAAAAGAAGAGATAAGTGCTAAAAATAAATTGTTTTTGAAATAAATTTTAATTTTAGAAGCCTCTAAAGTTATGCAACTAAAAAAAATCCTCTGATTTATATCTAGATATATGTGACGAGTGTAGAATAGTAAAGGCGTAATTACTAAAAATTTTAACAGTCGTTGACTTGTAACTCATCTAAGTTCATAAATTTTCAACCTTAAACCTTAAACCTTAAACCTCAAACCTCAAACCCCAAACTAATAATCATGTCCAAAAAACTGCGCATCAACGGTCATTCCCACTTGCTTCCCTATCCAGAGGATATTCCCGATTTTATGCGGGAGAAGGGAATTTTTTGGGTAGATCCCGAGCGTAAAAACATGCTCCAAAAAGACTGGTCCAGGCCAGTTACCGATTCTAGTTTCTTCCTTGATGAAAAACTGGAATGGATGGAGAAATTTAAAATAGACCACGCGGTTATTTTAAATTTGAGCCAGTTATACGGTAACGGATTGAGACTGGAAGAAATGAAACAGGCACTCCGGTTTCAGAATGATTTCAATGCAAAAGTCCAGCACGATCATCCTTCAAAGTTTACTGGTGGATTTGTGGTCCATCCAGGTTATGTGCGTGGCGCTTTGTGGGAAATTGAGCGTTGTGTGAAGGTTCTGGGAATGAAATTGCTGTGTCTGCCTACTCATTATATGGACACGATAGGGCAGTGGCGTTGTATTTTTGACGAAGAGAATGAGCCTATATTCGAGTTGGCCAGTGAGTTAAACCTCGCTGTAGAAATCCATCCCTATGATGGTGAGAAATTCATTAAACTGCAAAATACCTCTTGGCGTTTTCATTTGATCTGGATGCTTGCCCAGTGTGCAGATGCCTATCATTTCTTGACATTGAACGGTTACGCTTTTAAATATCCAAACATGCGCATTTGTTTTGCGCACGGTGGACAACTCGCCCAGATGAATCTGGGACGTAGAATACAAGGTTTTGATGGACGCCCAGATCTCTTTGAAGGTAAAACCCATCCCAGAAAATCTGTGGGTCATCCCAACATCTTCTTTGATACGCTGGTTCATGATACGGGATCTTTGAAATTATTGGTCGAAAATCAAGGAGCTAAACAGGTTTTGGTTGGACTGGATGATCCCTATCCGCTAGGGGAAATGGACAGTGAGAAACAAAGTAGTTATCCAGGTAAGATCATAGACCTCGCCATGGAGCGCAATATTCTAACTGCAGAGCAGGCAGATAATATGTGGGATGAACATGTGGTGCGTTGGCTATTTGGCGATGATCAGAATGCTAAGGATGCTTTTTATAAACGGGTGAGGGGATAATTAATCTAGATAATTTTACAAGCTTAAAATTTTGAGCCTGGGTGATTTTCCACATTTCACAAAAAATCATCCGTTCCGATCCTAAAATCCTATTTTTGCAGCTTTAGAAAACGATTCAATGGATTACGCAGAAAATATATTAGGTACCATAGGAAAAACTCCGATGGTAAAAATGAATAAACTGGTTGAAGATCTACCCTGTTTAGTACTCGCTAAGTATGAGACTTTCAATCCTGGGAATTCTGTAAAGGACAGGATGGGACTCATGATGATCGAGGATGCTGAGGCTGACGGACGTCTCAAACCTGGCGGAACGATCATAGAAGGAACCAGCGGTAATACGGGAATGGGACTGGCACTCGCCGCGATAATGAAAGGTTACAAGCTTATTTGTGTGCTTAGCGATAAACAGTCCAAAGAAAAAATGGACATCTTAAGAGCCGTAGGAGCAGAGGTCCATGTCTGCCCGACCGATGTTGCACCGACTGATCCACGTTCTTATTACTCTACCAGTAAACGTTTGAGTACCGAAGTTCCCAACAGCTGGTACGTGAATCAGTACGATAATCCGTCCAATTGCAAAGCACATTACCAAAGCACTGGCCCAGAAATCTGGGAACAGACAGACGGTAAAGTGACCCATTTTGTGGTAGGAGTCGGGACTGGTGGAACAATATCTGGAGTGGGAACCTATTTAAAGGGAAAAAATCCCAATGTTAAAATATGGGGTATTGATACGTATGGATCAGTTTTTAAAAAATACCACGAGACTGGGATTTTTGACGATAATGAGATCTATCCCTATGTAACCGAGGGAATAGGCGAAGACATTTTGCCGCTCAATGTGCGTTTTGAAGTCATTGATGGTTTCTTTAAAGTAACTGATAAGGATGCTGCTGTTTACACAAGAAGACTTGCTGCTGAAGAAGGTATGTTTCTGGGGAATAGTGCTGGTGCCGCTATTAAGGGATTGTTACAGATTCATGAAGAAGTAGGTTTTACAAAGGACGATGTAGTTGTCATTTTATACCACGATCACGGCAGCCGTTATGTAGGTAAATTTTTCAATGATGAGTGGATGCGTGAAAAAGGCTGGCTCAAGGAAGACGGTACGTATCATGCTGATGATAATTAGATAACATTAAAAACGACTCCTAACATAAAGGGGTCGTTTTTGTTTGTACTTAACCTTGCTCATCCTGTTGAATAGTCTTAGATTTAGGCACATGCGGGAGGACTTCATTCATTATCTATGGAAATTTAAAAAGCTAAGTGGTCAGGAACTGTTCACGACCACGGGCAAGCGCATTGCTATCGTGAATCTGGGAACGCACAACTTTCATTCAGGTCCAGACTTTTTTAATGGTCGCGTGAAGATCAACGATCAGGAATGGGCGGGTAATATAGAGATGCACCTTAAATCCAGCGACTGGTTCTTGCACGGCCACGATGACGATCCCGCTTATGATAATGTGATTCTCCACGTGGTATGGACGCACGATGCCGAGATTTCTACCCGCGATGGACTTCATATTCCTGTTTTGGAAGTGTCTCAATATGTTGATGAGCAACTTTTACAGTCCTACCACAAACTTTTTGCGGTAAAGAACAACCAGTTTATTAATTGCGAGAAATCCATAAATACCATTGATGATTTTATCAAGGAACAATGGTTGGAAAAATTATTTTTTGAGCGACTGGAGGTTAAATCCAAACGCTTGCAACATTTGTTGGATACCAATAAAAATGACTGGGAGGCCACATTTTTTCAACTACTGGCTCGCAGTTTTGGAACCAAGATCAATGCTGATGCCTTTGAGCAGACCGCGCGCAGCATGGATCAAGCGACGATAAGAAAATTGTCTAAAGATGCCTTTCAGCTAGAGTCAGTTTTGTTGGGTCAGGCAAATTTATTGGAACAGGAACGGGATGATCCATATTATAAAGATTGTTTGAGGGAGTACGCTTTCGCGAAAGCGAAACATCAACTTAAACCTTCTCTAACTCCCATGAAGTTTTTTAGAATCAGACCTGTAAATTATCCCACCATTAGATTTTCACAATTATCTAGATTGTATCATTTTAGGCCGCTGTTATTTGGTGAGGTGTTACTGGCAAAAACTAGGGAAGATCTTTACAGGTTATTCCTTGTGAAAACCTCAAAATACTGGGAAACGCATCATGTTTTTGATAAAGAGGTAAAGGCCAGTGAAAAGTACCTGACGGAAAATTTTATAGATCTGCTTATTATCAACTGCATCGTTCCCATCAAGTTCAAACATGCCCAGTTCACGGGCAGGGACATCACCGAGGAGTTGGTGGAATTAATGTACGAACTCAAGCCTGAAAAGAACAGCATCATTCAAGGTTTTAAAGACCTCATGCCAGTTAAAAATGCTCTTCACAGCCAGTCATTGCTCCAGTTAAAGCCCAATTACTGTGACGTGAATAAATGCCTATCTTGCGATATAGGAGTGCGACTTCTACAAGATTGAAGTTAAATCCATACTGCAAGTGAGCTTGTTGTGAGGTATATTTGACACGGTCGCCACAACTAGTTATAATGAGCATAGTAAACAATCTTAGACATTATCTGGAAAAATATGGTTTCTACGTCTCATCGCGCATGGCAGATAGGATGGGGATCAAAACGCGCAATGTGCGCATAACTTTTATATATTTCACATTTGCAACCCTGGGAGCTGGATTTGCCGTTTATCTGGTCATTGCGTTTTGGTTGCGTTTGAAGGATCTTGTTTATGTAAAACGTAACTCTGTCTTTGACCTATAACATTAAGATTTGAGACAAAAAATTAAAATAGCCGTATTCCTGCTTGCCTTGGTTTTGTTCATAGGGATTATAGGATTTAAAATCACTATGGATCTCAACTGGGTGGATGCCCTGTACATGACAGTTATCACGATGACCACCGTGGGCTACCGGGAAATAAGCGATCCCAGTCAGGAGGCAAAGCTCTTTATTATCTTTCTCATCCTGTTTAGTGTTGTAATCGTGGGTTATGCGGTCTCCGTAGTTACAGAGTTTATGTTGTCCCGCAACAATATTGAAGCAGTAAGAAAAAAACGTTTTTTAAAACACCTCAAGAATATGGAAGATCACGTCATCGTTTGTGGATATGGACGTAATGGTAAACAGGCCATCCAAAAGTTACAGGACTACAACCGACCATTCATTATTATTGAAATGGATCAACAGGTCATTGATGATTGCGGTCTGGACGATAAAAACTTCTTGCGAGGCAATGCAAATGATGATGATGTGCTTATAAAGGCAGGTATCAAAAAGGCATCCACGCTTATCGCAGCTCTTCCTGAAGATGCGGATAATCTTTTTGTTGTACTGAGCGCACGCCAGCTCAACCAAGACCTAAAAATTATCTCCAGAGCCAGTGAGGATGCGTCCTATAAAAAATTAAAACTGGCGGGAGCCGATAATGTAATCCTTCCAGATACCATAGGAGGTCAGCACATGGCCTCATTAATAGTGAGTCCAGATCTCATCGAGTTTTGGGATAATCTTAGTTACGGTGGTAATGATGGGGTAAATCTAGAACAGGTGAGCTTTGAACAAATGTTTGACGAGCAGCAGGATTGTTCGATAATTGACCTTGATTTGAGACAGAAGACGGGTTGTACCATTATAGGTTACAAATCTCCAGATGGGGAATACATTGTAAACCCTGATCCCAAAATGAAGCTAACGGCAGGTTCAAAGATCATCGTTGTAGGAAATGCAAAACAGATTGCAAATCTTCAAAAAGCCTACAGAATTACCGAATAGACCAATTGTATTTACAAAGTCTTAACAAAACTTTTAAAAGGCAAGTTTTTTATGCATCTTGCTGGCTCAAATTTATCTGATACTTAATAATGAATAAAGCCCTTCTATTTTTCAGTTTTTTACTAGCAACTGTATGCTCTCAAGCACAAGAGTTGGAATTGAAAGCAAAGACCAGTAATCCTACTACTGAAATCAACGATGGTGTGATCGAAGTAACCGTTATGGGCGGTCAGGCTCCTTACAGTTATAAGTGGTCCAATCAATCTACTCCTTTGACAAGTGCCAAGGCAACAGGACTTACCGAAGGCATCAATTACACGGTTGAGGTAACAGATTCCACGGGAAATACTGCCGCTGGCGTCTATCAGATAGAAGCTGAGCACATAACCGAAATCATGAATGGCGCGGCTGTTCCCGCCGTTGCTGCCATGGGTGAGTTGCTTTTCTGGGACTTGTTCTCTGCCGTGGGGATTTATGATCCAGTCGTATATGCAGAAGGGAAGAATATCGCTATTCCAGATTGGGAAGCGGGCGACCTGAATAAATATACTTTAAAAAGCTGGCTCAAGGCAGATGGCGCAACGGTTAAAATAAATGAACCACTCGCTGTTATTGCTGTGGAAGGTGGTCAGGATATTACGGTGATTTCACCCTCTAACGGTGTTTTCAAACATCTTGAAAGTAGGGGTGAGGAACTTAATGAGGGCGATGTTATTTTTAATGGTGAGAATGGTGGCGATGTAGTTGAGACTGGCGCACATCTATTTTCACGTATAGAATATAGCGAGAAAGTACCTCTTTTACATCCTAACGGTGACGTACAACAAAAGGGAATCCCCTTTATCGTGATATGGTTGGTTCTTGGAGCTTTATTTTTTACCATACGCATGGGTTTCATCAACTTTAGGGGATTTAAACATTCCATTGATCTTGCCAAAGGTAAATTTGACGATCCCAATGCTCCGGGTCAAGTAACACATTTCCAGGCATTGGCAACAGCGGTGTCCGGTACCGTGGGTCTAGGAAATATTGCCAGTGTTGCCGTGGCAATTTCACTGGGTGGTGCGGGAGCGACATTCTGGATGATCCTTGCTGGACTGCTGGGAATGTCCTCTAAGTTTGTTGAATGTACCCTGGGTGTTAAATACCGTTTCATTTCAAAAGACGGTTCTGTTTACGGTGGCCCGATGAATTATTTGCGCTACGGTCTGGAAAAACAGGGAAAGAAGGGATTGGGTAAAATTCTTGCAGTGATGTTTGCTGTTTTAGCAATCGGCGCCTCGTTTGGAGGAGGTAATATGTTTCAGTCCAATCAGGCTTTTGCAGGTCTGGTGACCCAGTTCAGTTTCTTGGAAGGCTATGGATTTTGGTTTGGGGTGGTTACAGCATGTCTAGTAGGTGTCGTGATCATAGGAGGAATCCAGAGTATTGCAAAGGTTACGGAAAAGGTGGTTCCCTTCATGGCTAGCGTTTATGTGATAGCGGCACTTGCGGTGATCATAATAAATATTGAGAATATAGGACCGGCATTTAATGCAATAATTGATGGAGCCTTTAGTCCTGCTGCTATAAAGGGTGGAATTATTGGGGTTCTGATAGTAGGGTTCCAAAGAGCTGCCTTTTCAAATGAAGCGGGAGTTGGATCTGCTGCGATAGCGCATAGTGCGGCAAAAACCTACCACCCACCATCAGAAGGTTTTGTAGCTTTGTTAGAGCCATTTATCGATACGGTAGTAGTCTGTACGCTTACCGCGCTGGTATTGATATTCACGGGTATGCACGAGGTGGAGGGTATCGCTGGTGCACAGTTGACCTCAGACGCATTTGGTAGCGTGATTTCTTGGTTTCCTTATGTTCTTGCGGGAGCAGTTTTCCTTTTTGCATTTAGTACAATGATAAGTTGGTCTTATTATGGTATGCGCGCGTGGACTTACCTTTTTGGGAAAAGTAGAGCGGCAGAGATTGTTTATAAAATCATTTTCTTGGTTTTTGTTGTGATCGGTTCCTCGGTATCGCTGGGTGCGGTCCTCGACTTTTCGGACATGATGATTCTTGCGATGTCGTTTCCTAATATTATTGGTCTATATTTAATGTCTGGTGAAGTAAGACGAGATCTCGATGTGTACTGGAGAAAGTTGAAAGCTGGTGAACTGGGCCTTAAGACCGACGCATAATTATTTAATATGAATATTTTAAAATCCCTCTTTGCTTTTGATAAAAGACAGCAAAGAGGGATTTTGATTTTGATAATTTTATTGGTTTTAGTCTTGGGTGCTTTTATTTACCTGAAAATGCAACCTGCTAAAAGTTTAGTGATTGCCGATTCTTCACAATATCAAAGCAGGATCGATTCCTTAAAGAAGATCTCAAACCGCAAGCGCGATACTATTTATCCGTTCAACCCCAACTACATCACAGATTATCGAGGGTATAAATTAGGTTTGGGTCTGGAGGAGATCGATAGGTTGCACCGCTTTCGCGAAAGCGGAAAATGGGTAAACTCTGCCGCAGATTTCAAAGAGGTCACGGGCGTGAGCGAAAAATGGCTGGATAGCATCTCGCCCTACTTTAAGTTTCCGGCCTGGGTGACCAACAAGAGTGATAGCCGTGGCACCAACTATTCCAATCGCGATTACAGTAAGAAGATAGTTCCCAAAAATATAAACAATGCAAGTGCAGAAGAGCTGCGTAAGGTTTATGGAATAGGCCCTGCGCTATCGGGACGCATTGTACAAGAACGTGAACGACTGGGTGGTTATGTGGATATGATGCAGGTGCGCGCCGTTTATGGACTCACGGACTCCACGATAACAAAACTCAAGGAACATTTTTTCATCAAGAACAGTAAGCAGGTAAAGATAGCGCTCAACACCGCCACAAAAGACCAGCTGTTATCGATCCCTTATTTTAACGACTACCTGGTAGATGAGTTGATCAAGGAGCGCACCTTAAGGGATGGCTTTGATAGTTGGGAAAAGGTTATGCTTACTTCACGGTTTCCAGAGGAAAAATTGTCCTTAATTCAATTATATTTGACCCTAGATTAAATTTTACGCAAACGATATATGTATTCTAAATATTTTACCGAAGAGCATCATGCCTTCAGACAGAGTTTCAGGGATTTTTTAAATAAGGAAGCTGTTCCTCACATCGATAGATGGGAAGAAAAGGGTCTGATCGATCGAGAAATCTTTGAGAAAATGGGAGAGATGGGGTATTTTGGCCTTTATTATCCTGAAAAATATGGAGGTCTGGATCTTGATTTTTTCTATACGGTAATATTTCTTGAGGAAATGCAGCGTATTAACTCTGGTGGCTTTGCAGCTGCAATGTGGGTACAGGCATTTCTAGGTGCGCAACATTTGTTAAAAGAAGGTGATGATCGCATTAAGGAGGAATACCTAGTACCGACGCTTACTGGTGAGAAGATAGGATGTCTAGGGATTACAGAACCATTCGGTGGGAGCGATGTTGCGGGAATGCGCACTACAGCAGTAAAAGATGGAGATCATTATGTAATCAATGGCTCCAAGACCTTTATTACAAACGGAGTGATCTCGGACTACCTCGTCATCGCCGCAAAGACTGACCTGGATGCAAAGGGCCGCGGTATATCGATATTTGTAATGGATCGGGAAACACCGGGAATAAGCGCTACCAAGCTCAATAAACTGGGATGGAGAGCAAGTGATACTGGAGAGATAGGTTTTGACAACGTTAGGATTCCAGCAGAAAATCTGATGGGTGAGGAAGGAAAGGGTTTTCCCTATATCATGCAGCACTTTGCACTGGAACGCCTTATAATGGGGATCAACGCCCATGCGAGGGCCGAGTATGCCATTGAATATACCGTGGGATATATGAAGGATCGTACCGCCTTTGGTAAGAAACTGAATGAATATCAAGCGTTGCGTCACAATCTATCCGATATGCTGAGTGAAGTGGAAATGGCAAAATGCTTTAATTATAACATCGCAGAGCAGCTGGATCTAGGATTGTATCCAGTAAAAGAAGCTAGTATGTCTAAGCTACTTTCCACCAAAATTGCTGATGAGGTCATCTACAAATGCCTTCAATATTTGGGCGGCTATGGCTACATTGAGGAATATCCGCTTGCGAGAATGTGGAGGGATAGCAGATTGGGCCCCATAGGTGGTGGTACCAGCGAGATCATGCGTGAGATAATCGCAAAAATGACTCTGGATGGCAAGGATTATAAGCCTGCTGCAAAATAATTGTTGTGGTTCCGCTTTCGCGAAAGCAAAATTAATTACTAACAATTAAAATAAAACACTACTTTTGCAATCCCAAAGAGAGGAGGTGATGATACTATGTTAATTATACCAGTTAAAGACGGAGAAAATATTGATAGAGCACTCAAGCGTTTCAAGCGTAAGTTTGATCGTACGGGCAAGATGCGTGAACTACGCAGAAGACAGCAGTTCACTAAACCATCTGTTGCTAAAAGAGCTCAAAATATCAAGGCGGCGTATATTCAAAAACTACGTGACGCAGAGAACATCTAAATAGATGTCAGCTTATTAATGGCGCTATGTTGTAAATGTTTACATTTACGACATAGCGTTTTTTATGTTTATAAAACCATTTCTCGATTACCTGCAGTTGGAACGCAATTATTCCGATCATACCGTTGCTGCATATCGCAGGGATCTGGAGCAGTTTGTAGAGTTCTTAAAGATTGAGGAAATTGAAGCTGTTGAACATGTCAATTATAGCATCATCAGGGGGTGGATCGCTTTTCTGTTAGAAGATGGGGTAAGCGGCCGGTCGGTTAACCGTAAGATATCATCGGTCAAAGCCTATTTTAAATTCCAGCGCAAAAATGGAGTCATAGAATTAGATCCGACGTCCCTTCACAAAAGCCTTAGGACTGATGGTAAACTGGAAATTCCATTCTCCCAGATAGAGGTGCGCAATTTACTGGATACAAATTATGCTGAGGACAACTTCAAGAGCATAAGGGATTACTTGATTATTGAAATGCTATACGCAACTGGAATGAGGCGCATGGAGATCATAGGGCTTAAGGTTATGGATCTAGATATCTCAAAACGTCAGATAAGAATAAATGGCAAGGGAGGTAAACAGAGAATTGTTCCACTGCTTGAGCATGTGTTTCTCAAATTGCAGAATTATCTAGAATTAAGAAAGGAATGGGTCAGTCATGGAGTGGAAGCTTTATTTGTGACCGATAAAGGAATGAAATTGTATCCAAATTTTGTTTATAGGGTAATTAAATCATATTTTAGTAAGGTTTCTTTGAAAGTCAAGATCAGTCCACACATATTGAGGCATTCATTTGCGACACATTTATTGGACAATGGAGCAGATCTTATGGCAGTCAAGGAATTGTTGGGTCATGCGAGTCTTGCCTCAACGCAGGTGTATACCCACATGAGTATGGATGCCCTGCGAGGGGTTTATGGAAAGGCGCATCCCAGATCAAGTAAAAATTAACCTCAAAATTATATATTTATGAAAGTAAACACGCAGGCAGTAAATTTTGATGCAGATGCATCATTGATAGATTTTACACAGAAAAGGTTAGATAAGCTAGAACAGTTTTATAGTAAGATCATAAGTGCAGATGTTTATCTGAAAGTACAAAAGACATCAGCGCCCGAGAACAAGATCACTGAAATACGATTGTTTGTGCCGGGAGACGATATGGTTGTAAAGAAGACGTGTAAAACATTTGAGCAATGTATCGATGAGTGCGCATCCTCGCTAGAGCGCCAGTTGAAAAAGCGTAAGGAAAAACAAGCTTCATATTAAAAAAAAAGTTTAAAATAATTTTGTCAATTAAAAAATAGGCTTACATTTGCAGTCCGTTAGAAATAGCGGACTTTTTTATGCGTAAAAGAGTTAATTTAATGCCGATGTAGCTCAGCTGGCTAGAGCAGCTGATTTGTAATCAGCAGGTCGTGGGTTCGAGTCCCTCCATCGGCTCTAAGTTTTTTGAAAGATTGTTTTTAAATTAAGAGGGGAGATACTCAAGCGGCCAACGAGGACGGACTGTAACTCCGTTGGGAAACCTTCGCAGGTTCGAATCCTGCTCTCCCCACAATTAATTTAACCTTTTAGTTGTAATGACTAATAAAAATGCGAGAGTAGCTCAGTTGGTAGAGCGTCAGCCTTCCAAGCTGAATGTCGCCGGTTCGAACCCGGTCTCTCGCTCTAAATGTCCTTAAAGTTTCAAGGGCTAGTTATCAATAGTTGGATATTGATTATAGAATAAAGCCTTTGGCTATTTCGCTTTCGCGGAAGCGTTGACATCACAAGCCGGTGTAGCTCAGGGGTAGAGCGTTTCCTTGGTAAGGAAGAGGTCATGAGTTCAAATCTCATCATTGGCTCATTAAAATTGAAAGAAAGGTCTCTTTGTGAGACCCTAAATAGTATAAGCTGATTTGGTTTTTTATCCGTGTCAGTTTTTAATTGAAACACTAATATAAACTAAGATTATAATTATGGCTAAAGAAACGTACGATCGTTCAAAACCGCACCTTAATGTAGGAACTATTGGTCACGTTGACCACGGTAAGACTACTCTTACCGCTGCAATTACTAAAGTACTTGCTGATGCTGGTTACTCTAAGGCAACAAGTTTTGATCAAATTGACAATGCTCCAGAAGAAAAAGAGCGTGGTATTACAATTAACTCTTCACATGTTGAGTATCAAACTAAAAATAGACACTACGCTCACGTAGATTGTCCAGGTCACGCCGATTATGTGAAGAACATGGTTACTGGTGCTGCTCAAATGGATGGTGCTATATTAGTAGTTGCTGCAACTGATGGTCCTATGCCACAGACTCGCGAGCATATCCTTTTAGGTCGTCAAGTAGGTATTCCACGTATGGTTGTTTTCCTTAATAAGGTGGACATGGTAGATGACGAGGAGCTACTTGAATTAGTTGACATGGAAGTTCGTGACCTGTTGAACTTTTATGAGTACGATGGAGATAATGGGCCTGTAGTTTCAGGTTCTGCTCTGGGAGCTCTTAATGGTGAGCAAAAATGGGTAGATACAGTTCTTGAATTGATGGAAGCTGTTGATACGTGGATTGAAGAGCCTGTCCGTGATATGGATAAGCCATTCTTGATGCCTATTGAGGATGTATTTTCTATTACTGGTCGTGGTACTGTAGCAACTGGTCGTATTGAGACTGGTGTTGCTAACACTGGTGACCCAGTTGAAATCATCGGTATGGGTGCTGGTAAATTAACTTCTACAATCACTGGAATTGAAATGTTCCGTCAGATCCTTAATAGAGGTGAGGCAGGTGATAATGCAGGTATCTTGTTGAGAGGTATTGAGAAGTCTCAAATTACTCGTGGTATGGTAATCACCAAGCCAGGATCAGTAACTCCACATGCTAAGTTTAAGGCAGAGGTTTATATCTTGAAAAAAGAAGAAGGTGGACGTCATACTCCGTTTCATAATAACTATCGTCCACAATTTTATGTGCGTACGACTGATGTGACTGGAAACATTCACTTGCCAGAAGGTGTTGAGATGGTAATGCCGGGTGATAACTTGACAATTACAGTGGATCTTATTCAGCCTATTGCACTTAACCTAGGTTTACGTTTTGCTATCCGTGAAGGTGGTAGAACTGTAGGTGCAGGTCAGGTTACTGAAATTTTAGATTAATTTATTTTAATACATGAAACATATCCCTTCTATGTTAATAGTTGGGATATTTTCACTTTATAAAAACAAATAATTTTTGTTTTTGTTGCGGGTTTAGCTCAGTTGGTAGAGCACTGGTCTCCAAAACCAGGTGTCGTGAGTTCGAGTCTCGCAACCCGTGCAAAATAATTTGTTGTTGACTGTAGGTTTTAACTTGCTGTATCATTTATCTTAAAGTGGATTGCTGCCACATAAAAATTGAATCCATGGGATTAGGAACATATATTAAAGAGTCTTACAGTGAGCTAACTAATCACGTTACTTGGCCCACTTGGGCCGAGGCTCAGAAGCTTACTATTACTGTTGCTGTCTTTTCCATTATTTTTGCCCTTATAATTGCTGGGATTGATTATGTTTTCAAAAATGCAATTGAAAATTATTTTGAATGGGTTAAGAATTCATAAGGTTTGGATATGAGCGAGGATAAAGATGTAATGAAGTGGTATGTTGTTCGTTCTGTCAGTGGACAGGAGAACAAGATAAAAGAATATATTGAGTCTGAAATTAATCATCATAATCTCAATGATTATTTTAGTCAGATCTTAGTACCCACTGAGAAGGTTATTCAAATTAGAAATGGCAAGAAATATAATAAGGAGAAAGTTTATTTTCCTGGTTATATTATGGTGCAAGCGAGATTAGAGGGTGAAGTTCCCCATGTTATTAAATCAGTCAATGGCGTCATTGGATTTTTAGGTGAAACAAAAGGCGGTGAGCCGGTTCCATTGAGAAAATCTGAGGTTAACAGAATGTTGGGCAAAGTGGATGAGCTAGCTGAACAGATAGATAATGTTGCAATTCCATTTAAAACTGGTGAAACAGTGAAGGTAGTGGATGGACCTTTCAATGGTTTCAATGGGACTATTGAGAACATCAATGAAGAGAAAAGAAAACTTGAGGTTATGGTTAAGATTTTTGGACGTAAAACTCCATTAGAACTTAGCTATATGCAAGTAGAGAAAGTATAAATGTTACAATTTATAGGTGTGTAATAAAGCTTCCACTTTATTCATATCGTTTAATTGAAATAAAAAAAAGATGGCTAAAGAAGTATCGAAAGTTGTAAAATTACAAGTACGTGGTGGAGCAGCAAACCCTTCTCCACCGGTAGGACCTGCGTTAGGTGCGGCTGGTGTGAATATCATGGAGTTCTGTAAGCAGTTCAATGCAAGAACACAGGATAAACAAGGAAAAGTACTGCCAGTGGCAATTACTGTTTATAAAGACAAATCTTTTGACTTTGTAATCAAAACTCCACCAGCAGCAGTTCAAATATTGGAAGCAACTAAACTCAAAGGTGGTAGTGGTGAGCCTAATCGTAAGAAAGTAGGTAGTATATCATGGGATCAAGTAAAAACGATCGCAGAAGATAAGATGCCTGACTTAAATGCCTTTACGATAGATAGTGCTATGAAAATGATTGCTGGAACTGCTAGATCAATGGGTATTAACGTAAAAGGTGGCAATGCCCCTTCTTAATTCTTGAATAATGGCAAAATTAACAAAGAATCAAAAGGCGGTAAATTCTAAAATTGATAGGTCTCAGACTTATTCAGTTGCTGACGCCTCAGCACTTGTAAAGGAAGTTAGTACAGTAAAGTTTGATCCATCTGTGGATCTTGCTGTACGTCTCAATGTTGATCCTCGTAAGGCTAACCAAATGGTTCGTGGAGTAGTTACTCTACCTCATGGAACTGGTAAGGACGTTAAAGTTCTTGCTTTAGTGACTCCAGATAAAGAAGATGAAGCTAAAGAAGCTGGTGCGGATTATGTAGGTCTAGACGAGTACCTTGATAAAATCAAGAGCGGTTGGACAGACGTAGATGTAATTATTACCATGCCAAGTGTTATGGGTAAACTAGGTCCATTGGGTCGTGTTTTGGGTCCAAGGGGACTCATGCCTAATCCCAAGACAGGAACTGTAACTATGGATGTTGCGAAGGCTGTCAAAGAGGTTAAAGCTGGTAAGATCGATTTTAAGGTTGATAAGACCGGTATAGTTCATGCTGCAATTGGAAAGGCATCTTTTGATGCAGATAAGATAGCAGGTAATGCGAGAGAATTAATTAACACACTGGTAAAATTAAAACCTACCGCTGCTAAAGGGGTATATATTAAAAGTATATATATGTCCAGTACTATGAGTCCAAGTATTGAAGTGGACACTAAACGTTTTGCAGACGACTAATATCTAGATCATGACAAGAGAACAAAAAGCACATGTTATACAAGGATTGACTGCGACGTTAGGTGAAAATAACACCATATATCTTGCAGACATTTCAGGACTTAATGCATTAGAAACTTCAAACTTAAGAAGAGCTTGTTTCAAAGCTAACGTAAGTATGTCGGTAGTGAAGAACACACTACTTTCTAAGGCAATGGAAGCATCAGATAAAGATTTTGGTGAGCTTTCCGATTTACTCAAGGGTAATACATCCATTATGATGGCAGAGGTTGCAAATGCACCTGCCAAGGTAATTGAGACATTTAGAAAAAAATCTAAAAAGCCTATTCTTAAAAGGAGCTTATATAGAGGAAGCTATTTATGTAGGTGATGATAAGATCGCAACTCTAAGTAATATCAAGTCCAAAGAAGAAATGGTCGGTGAAATCATCGGTCTTCTTCAAAGTCCAGCCAAGAATGTTATTTCTGCCCTTAAATCAGGTGGTGGTAAAATTGCTGGAATCCTTAAAACGTTATCTGAAAGATAACCAACAAAAAAGTACGCACTTAATTATTTATAAATTTTAAAACGATAGAAAAATGGCAGATTTAAAAGATTTCGCAGAACAGTTAGTAAACCTTACTGTTAAAGAAGTAAACGAATTAGCAGCTATACTTAAAGATGAGTATGGTATCGAACCAGCTGCTGCGGCAGTTGCAATGGCAGGTCCAGCCGCTGAAGGCGAAGCTGCTGAAGAGCAAACAGAATTTGATGTAATCCTTAAAGCTGCAGGTGGTGCTAAACTAGCTGTTGTGAAACTTGTAAAAGAACTTACAGGTGCAGGATTGAAAGAAGCTAAAGGTCTTGTAGATGATGCTCCTTCCGCTATAAAGGAAGGTGTTTCTAAAGACGAAGCAGAAGCTATGAAAGCTCAGCTGGAAGAAGCTGGTGCTGAGGTTGAGTTGAAGTAATTCAACACTCCCAAACAATATCGGTTTAGACCTGATGAGGCAACTCTCAGGTCTAGACCATTTTGCGTATAATGATGAGACGTCGTCGATTACGCCTTTTTTAATCATAAATACCGTGCATTGATGCTAGCAAAGAACACAGAAAGAATTAATTTTTCAACGGTAACTTCCAAAGCAGAATATCCTGATCTGCTGGATATACAAATTAAATCTTTTCAGGATTTTTTCCAACTTGAAACCAAGTCGGATAAACGAGAGGTTGAAGGACTCTATAATACCTTCATGGAGAATTTCCCGATTACTGATACACGCAATCAGTTTGTATTGGAATTTCTTGATTATTTTGTAGATCCTCCACGATACTCTATTCAAGAATGTATCGAGAGAGGCTTAACTTATAGCGTGCCTTTAAAGTCACGTTTGAAGTTATATTGTACTGATCCTGAACACGAAGATTTTGAAACCATCGTTCAAGACGTTTATCTAGGTACAATTCCTTACATGACACCTTCTGGTACTTTCGTTATCAACGGTGCTGAGAGAGTTGTTGTATCTCAATTACACCGCTCTCCTGGTGTATTTTTTGGTCAATCATTTCATGCTAATGGTACTAAACTTTATTCAGCAAGAGTAATTCCTTTTAAAGGTTCTTGGATTGAGTTTGCTACTGACATCAATAGTGTGATGTATGCATATATTGATCGTAAGAAAAAATTACCTGTTACTACGCTTTTCAGAGCAATAGGCTTTGAAAGGGATAAAGATATTTTAGGAATTTTTGATCTTGCTGAAGAAGTAAAAGCCAGTAAAACTGGTTTGAAGAAATATCTGGGACGTAAACTCGCTGCTCGTGTTCTTAGAACATGGCATGAAGATTTTGTCGATGAAGATACTGGCGAAGTTGTTTCCATCGAGCGTAATGAGATCATTCTTGATAGAGATACGATTCTAGAAAAAGAGCATATTGATGAGATCATAGATTCTCAAGCAAAAACTGTTCTGTTGCATAAGGAGGATAATATGTCTGCTGATTATGCAATTATTCACAATACATTACAGAAAGACCCTACAAATTCTGAAAAGGAAGCTGTAGAGCATATATATAGACAATTACGTAACGCTGAGCCGCCCGATGAGGAAACTGCGCGTGGGATCATCGATAAGTTGTTTTTCTCAGATCAGAGATACAACCTTGGTGAGGTAGGTCGTTATAGAATGAATAAGAAATTACAGTTAGATATTCCCATGGATAAGCAGGTGCTTACTAAAGAGGATATCATAACTATTATTAAGCATTTGATCATGTTGATCAACTCTAAAGCAGAGATTGATGATATTGATCACTTATCTAACCGTCGTGTTCGTACGGTAGGTGAGCAGCTTTCACAGCAGTTTGGTGTTGGTCTTGCTCGTATGGCAAGAACAATTCGTGAACGCATGAATGTACGGGACAATGAGGTCTTTACTCCAATAGATCTTATCAATGCCAAAACCTTATCCTCGGTAATTAATTCGTTTTTTGGAACCAATCAATTATCTCAATTTATGGATCAGACCAATCCACTTGCTGAGATTACGCACAAGCGTCGTCTTTCCGCACTTGGACCAGGTGGTTTATCCAGAGAAAGAGCAGGTTTTGAAGTTCGAGATGTACATTATACGCACTACGGTCGTTTGTGTCCTATTGAAACTCCGGAAGGACCGAATATTGGTTTGATTTCATCTTTGGCAGTTTTTGCCAAGGTCAACGGCATGGGTTTCATTGAAACTCCATATCGTGAAGTTAAAGATGGTGTGATCAACCTCAAGAAAGAACCAGTTTATTTAAGTGCAGAGGAAGAAGAAGGAATGCATATTGCGCAAGCCAACCTTCCCCTGACAAATGGTAAAATCGATCAGGACAAAGTTATTGCAAGAATGGAAGGTGACTTCCCAGTGGTAGATCCATCTCAGGTTGTTTATGCCGATGTAGCTCCTAATCAGATCGCTTCAATATCTGCTTCTCTTATTCCTTTCTTGGAACATGATGATGCAAACCGGGCACTGATGGGATCTAACATGATGCGTCAGGCTGTTCCACTTCTGCGTGTGGATGCTCCTATTGTTGGAACTGGTCTTGAAAGACAGGTTGCTAGTGATTCAAGAGTATTGATAAATGCTGAGGGTGATGGTGTTGTAACTTATGTAGATGCTCAAAAGATTAGTATCAAATACGATCGTTCTGAACGTGAGCAAGCGGTAAGCTTTGAACCAGAGGAAACTTCATACAATCTAATCAAATTCCGTAAAACGAACCAAGGAACAAGTATTACACTGAAGCCTATTGTAACAAAAGGCGATCGAGTAGATAAAGGTCAGGTTCTTTGTCAAGGTTATGCTACTGAGGCTGGAGAGCTGGCATTAGGTAGAAACATGAAGGTGGCATTTATGCCCTGGAAAGGTTACAATTTTGAGGATGCGATCGTAATTTCTGAAAAGGTGGTTCGTGAAGATATTTTCACATCGATCCACGTTGATGAATATTCTCTTGAAGTTAGGGATACAAAATTAGGTAACGAGGAACTTACAGCGGACATACCTAATGTTAGTGAAGAAGCTACTGCAAATCTTGATGAACATGGAATGATCCGTATCGGTGCAGAAGTAGAACCTGGTGATATATTAATAGGAAAGATTACGCCTAAAGGTGAGTCTGACCCAACACCAGAGGAAAAACTTTTAAGAGCGATTTTTGGAGATAAAGCCGGTGATGTTAAAGATGCATCACTCAAAGCCTCTCCATCTCTTAGAGGGGTCGTTATCGATAAGAAATTATTCTCTCGAGCGGTTAAGGATAAGCGCAAGCGTGCACAGGACAAAGAAGATATTGCTCGTTTAGAGGCTCAATATCAATCTAAGTTTGATGGATTGCGTGATCGACTTATTGAAAAGTTGTTTGAAATAGTCAGTGGTAAGACATCACAGGGAGTGTTTAATGATCTAGGTGAAGAAGTTCTTCCTAAAGGTAAGAAGTACACCCTTAAAATGTTGAACTCCGTTGATGATTATACACACCTCATTTCGGGAGTATGGACAACTAGCAAGGAAGTCAATGATATGGTTGCTGATTTGCTTCACAATTATAAAATTAAAGAAAATGATCTTCAGGGTTCATTGAGACGTGAGAAGTTTACGATCTCTGTTGGAGATGAATTACCAGCAGGAATTATTAAACTGGCCAAAGTCTATGTAGCTAAGAAACGTAAGCTTAAAGTAGGTGATAAAATGGCGGGTCGTCACGGTAACAAAGGTATTGTCGCACGTATTGTACGTCAAGAAGATATGCCGTTCCTAGAAGACGGAACCCCTGTTGATATCGTACTTAATCCACTAGGTGTACCTTCACGTATGAACATCGGTCAGATTTATGAAACTGTTCTAGGTTGGGCAGGTCAGAAGTTGGGCAAAAATTTTGCGACTCCCATTTTTGACGGTGCAACTCTTGACCAGATCAATAGCTATACCGATGAGGCTGGAATTCCACGCTACGGCCATACCTATTTATATGATGGTGGAACGGGTGAGAGATTTGATCAAGCTGCAACTGTAGGTGTAATTTACATGTTGAAACTTGGACATATGGTAGATGATAAGATGCACGCGCGTTCTATCGGTCCCTATTCATTAATTACCCAACAGCCATTAGGTGGTAAGGCACAGTTCGGTGGTCAGCGTTTTGGAGAGATGGAAGTGTGGGCACTTGAGGCCTATGGAGCATCCAGTACTCTAAGAGAAATCTTGACGGTTAAATCTGATGATGTTATCGGTAGGGCCAAAACCTACGAGGCAATCGTTAAGGGTGAACCGATGCCAGAACCTGGATTGCCAGAATCCTTCAACGTATTGATGCACGAGCTTAAAGGTCTAGGACTAGATCTAAGACTCGAGGATTAATCATTTATTAGTTGGTTGTGAGCGTTTTGCTTTCGCGAAAGCGGAACCCTCACAATCCACTTCACTTTAATTAAAAAATTGTACCATTATTATGGCTAGACATACAGATATTCCAGTACAGAAGAAATTTAATCAAATTTCTATCGGTCTTGCATCTCCTGAATCGATTCTTGCAGAATCTAGGGGTGAGGTGCTCAAACCAGAAACCATTAATTATCGTACCCATAAACCAGAGAGAGACGGTCTTTTTTGTGAGCGCATCTTTGGTCCAGTAAAAGATTATGAATGTGCCTGTGGAAAATATAAACGCATCCGCTACAAAGGGATTGTTTGTGATCGATGTGGGGTAGAGGTAACAGAGAAGAAGGTACGTAGAGATCGTATCGGGCACATTAACCTAGTAGTACCAGTGGCTCACATTTGGTATTTCCGTAGTTTGCCCAATAAGATCGGATACCTTCTAGGACTGCCTTCCAAGAAGCTTGACATGATTATTTACTACGAGAGATACGTAGTTATACAGCCAGGTATTGCTAAAAATGAAGAAGGAGAGGATGTTCAGAAAATGGACTTCTTAACTGAAGAAGAATACTTGGATATTCTTGATAGCTTACCACAAGAGAATTTATACCTGGATGATTCAGATCCTAACAAGTTCATCGCTAAGATGGGAGCTGAATGTCTAATAGAATTGTTGCAGCGCATAGATCTTGAAGGTTTGTCTTATGATTTGCGTCATAAAGCGAACAATGAGACTTCTAAGCAACGCAAGACAGAGGCTTTAAAGCGTTTGCAAGTTGTTGAGGCTCTTAAGGATTCTAATGAGAGACGTGAAAACAAACCAGAATGGATGATCATGAAAGTGGTTCCAGTAATTCCACCAGAATTACGTCCATTGGTACCACTTGATGGTGGCCGTTTTGCAACGTCTGACCTAAATGATTTATACCGCCGTGTAATTATACGTAACAACCGTTTGAAGCGCTTGATGGAAATCAAGGCTCCAGAAGTAATTTTGCGTAATGAAAAGCGCATGCTTCAAGAAGCTGTGGATTCTTTACTAGATAACACGAGAAAATCAAGTGCTGTTAAGACAGATTCTAACCGTCCATTGAAATCACTTTCTGATTCATTGAAAGGGAAGCAGGGACGTTTCCGTCAAAACTTGCTCGGTAAGCGTGTGGATTATTCTGCTCGTTCAGTTATTGTCGTTGGACCAGAACTTAAATTATATGAGTGTGGTATCCCTAAAGACATGGCTGCCGAACTCTACAAGCCATTTGTAATAAGAAAACTTATTGAGCGTGGGATTGTAAAGACGGTGAAGTCTGCTAAAAAAATAATAGATAAGAAAGAACCGGTCGTATGGGATATATTAGAGAATGTTCTTAAAGGACATCCTGTAATGTTGAACCGAGCGCCTACACTTCACAGATTGGGAATACAAGCGTTCCAACCTAAGTTGATTGAAGGTAAGGCGATCCAGTTGCACCCATTAGTGTGTACTGCATTTAATGCCGATTTTGACGGAGATCAAATGGCGGTTCACTTACCACTCGGTCCTGAAGCTATTCTAGAATGTCAGCTATTAATGCTTGCATCCCACAATATTCTTAATCCAGCAAATGGTAGCCCTATAGCGGTACCGTCCCAGGATATGGTATTGGGTCTATATTACATGACCAAACTGAGAAGAACTGACGATCAACACGTAGTTAAAGGAGAGGGTCTTACATTTTATGGGCCTGAAGAATTAGTAATAGCCTTTAATGAAAAACGAGTTGATATTAATGCGCCCGTTAAATGTAGGATCAATCTTTTACAAGAAGATGGTTCTTACAAAGCTGAAATCATTGAGACTACCGCTGGTCGTGTGATTTTCAACGAGAAAGTACCAAACGAAGCTGGATATATCAATGAGGTTTTAACTAAAAAAGCGTTGAGGGATATCATAGGTGATATTCTTAAAGTGACCGACGTTCCTAGAACAGCAGCTTTCCTTGATGAAATCAAGGATCTAGGTTACGGTTTTGCTTTCCGTGGGGGATTATCTTTTTCACTGGGTGATATTATGATCCCTAAAGAAAAGCAGTCGATGATCGATTCTGCAAATACTAAGGTAGATGCGATCCGTAACAATTACGGGATGGGATTGATTACTCAGAACGAGCGTTACAATCAGGTAATTGACGTATGGACGGCAACTAATGCGCAGCTTACTGAATTATCCATGAAAAACATTAGAGAGGATCAACAAGGATTCAACTCGGTATATATGATGCTTGACTCTGGAGCTCGTGGATCTAAAGAACAGATCAGACAGCTTACCGGTATGCGAGGACTTATGGCCAAGCCTAAGAAATCCAACTCTGGTGGTGGAGAAATAATTGAAAACCCGATCCTTTCCAACTTTAAGGAAGGACTTTCAATCCTTGAATACTTTATTTCTACTCACGGTGCACGTAAAGGTCTTGCAGATACCGCTCTTAAAACAGCAGATGCAGGATACTTAACAAGAAGGCTTCATGATGTTGCACAGGATGTTATTGTGAACACTGAAGACTGTGAAACGTTAAGAGGTATTGAAGTAGCGGCTCTCAAGAAGAATGAGGAAGTTATGGAGCGTCTAGGCGCCCGTGTTCTGGGACGTACTGCTCTTTATGATGTAATAGATCCAGCTACACAGAATGTTCTCGTAGAAGCTGGTGACCTAATTAGTGAAAATATCGCTGATGCTATCGACGCGTCAGGTCTAGAAACTGTTGAAGTACGTTCTGCACTTACCTGTGAAGCTAAAAAAGGAGTCTGTACTAAATGCTACGGTCGTAACCTTGCTACAAACCGTCTAGTAATGAGGGGTGAAGCTGTAGGTGTAATTGCTGCGCAATCTATTGGAGAGCCAGGAACCCAACTTACATTGAGGACTTTCCACGTGGGTGGTGTCGCAGGTAACGTTTCAGAAGAGAATACAATTGTTGCAAAAAATGATGGTATTATCGAGATCGAGGATCTTAAAACGGTTACAGGTGAAAGTAGTGATGGCAAACCGGTAGAGGTTGTTATATCCCGTACGGCAGAGTCTAAATTGATGCATCCTAAAACTGGCATCCTGTTAAATACCAATAATATCCCTTATGGTTCTGAATTGTATAGCAAGCCAGGTACCAAAGTAACTAAAGGCGATATCATTGCTAAATGGGATCCATTCAACGGTGTGATCATTTCAGAATTTGCTGGTAAGATCAAGTTTGAAAACATCATTCAAGGTGTCACTTTCCAAGTAGAGACCGATGAGCAAACTGGTTATGAAGAGAAGGTAATCTCTGACTCTAGGGATAAAAAATTGATCCCGACACTTCACATAGAAGATTCAAAAGGAGAAACTGTAATTTCTTATAACTTACCGGTTGGCGCTCACTTGATGATCAATGATGCTGAGAAGATCAAAGTAGGTAAGGTATTGGTTAAAATACCACGTCGATCTGCAAAAGCAGGTGATATTACGGGAGGTCTTCCACGAGTTACCGAGTTATTTGAAGCTCGTAACCCTTCTAATCCAGCGGTCGTAACAGAGATCGATGGTGTTGTATCGTTCGGTAAGATCAAGAGAGGTAATAGAGAAATCGTTATCACATCCAAAACTGATGATGCTAAGAAATATCTAGTTAAATTATCTAATCAGATCCTTGTACAGGAAAATGATTATGTAAGAGCTGGTATGCCACTATCTGATGGATCAATTACTCCTAAAGATATCCTTTCAATTAAAGGGCCTAGCGCGGTTCAACAATACCTCGTTAACGAAGTACAAGAAGTATATCGTTTACAGGGTGTGAAGATCAATGATAAGCACTTTGAAGTTGTTGTAAGACAAATGATGAGAAAAGTGAAGATTGTGGATTCAGGTGATGGTATGTTCCTTGAAAACCAGATGGTTCACAAAGAGGATTTCATACTAGAAAACGACAGGCTTTACGGAATGAAAGTAGTTGAGAACGCAGGGGACTCCGCAAATCTCAAAGAAGGACAGATCGTTTCTCCACGCCAGTTGAGAGATGAAAATTCCATATTGAGACGCGAGGATAAAAACCTTGTTGATGCCCGTGATGTAATGCCAGCAACTGCTGAGCCAGTTCTTCAGGGAATTACGAGAGCTTCTCTTCAAACTAAATCATTCATTAGTGCGGCATCGTTCCAAGAAACAACCAAAGTTCTTAATGAAGCTGCCGTTGCAGGTAAAGTAGATACTTTGGAAGGTCTCAAGGAAAATGTAATCGTAGGTCACAGAATACCAGCGGGTACGGGAATGCGCAGCTATGAGAACATCATCGTAGGTTCCAAAGAAGAATTTGAAAAACTACTTCAGAAAAAAGAAGAACCACAGGTAAACTATAATTAGTAATGGCAAATAACAATAATCCAGATCAAAACAAGATCAACATAGAAGTTGATGAGAAGATTGCAGAGGGGCAATACAGCAACCTTGCAATCATTAATCATTCGGTTTCAGAATTTGTGGTCGATTTTGTAAACATCATGCCTGGAAATCCCAAATCAAAGGTGAAATCCAGGATAATTCTTACTCCGCAGCATGCCAAGCGACTCGCAAAAGCACTAGCGGACAATGTAAGGAAGTTTGAAAAAGCTCATGGTGATATCAAGGATTATGATCAACCGCCCATTCCTTTAAACTTTGGCCCAACGGGTCAAGCATAAATTCAAAACCCGATCAGGAAACTGATCGGGTTTTTTGTTTAACTAAGGAAGATGACTCTATGTTATAGTTAGCAATGGAGAATATGGGCAGCGTTTATTTATTTTCAGCTTTGTTATGAATAGGTTTGTTAACTTCAACGCGTTATGCTACTTTCATAGAATGAATAAATGGATGTGTTTTATTGTGGTTTTAGCTTTCGCGAAAGCAGTATTCTCCCAACAAGATCCTCAATATACCCAGTACATCTACAACCCATCGATCATCAACCCAGCTTATGCAGGATCGAGAAACAGCCTAAGTTTACTGGCATTGCATCGCAGTCAATGGGTAGGACTGGACGGCGCACCAGTCACTCAGACCTTGTCGGGACATTCTCCGATAGGCACGGCAGGACTGGGATTGGGATTGAGCTTATGGCATGATCAAATAGGTCCCGCTACTGAAACAACAGGCGCAATAGATCTGAGTTACTCGCTCCAATTAGATAATGATGCGCGATTTAATTTTGGACTTAAGGCAGGTCTGCATTTGTTAGATGTAGATTTTAATAAGGTAAATATATTTGATCCCTCCGATGTCCAGTTGCAGGAAAATGTGGACAATAGAACTGCGCCCGTTATCGGGATAGGAGCTTTTTATTTTACCGATAACTGGTACGTTGGATTGAGTGCCCCCAATTTATTACAAAACGATCACTTTGATGAAAACAGGGCTGGTGCCAATGCAACCGCCTACGTGGTAGAAGAGAAAATTCATTATTACGCGATCGCAGGTTATGTATTTGACCTCAATGACCAGATTGATTTCAAACCTGCAACCTTGATCAAATATATAGTCGATGCTCCTGTTCAAATAGACATGACGGCCAACTTTTTGTTTTATGACCGTTTAACTTTGGGAGCTGCCTACCGTTGGGATGCCGCTGTTAGCGGCCTTGCCGCGTTCCAGATCAATCAAAATTTCATGCTCGGTTTTGCCTATGATCGTGAGATCACCCAACTGGGAAATACCACTTTTAACAGTGGGAGTTATGAGGTTTTTTTAAGGTATGAGATTTTTAGCAATCCAAAGGTGATGCAGTCGCCTCGGTTTTTCTAGAAATGATTGATCTGTAGCAACATCTACCAAAATGGATAAAATGAAATCGTAGTACCTATGAGTTTAGATTGTTATATCAAAATCCGCAAGATTTTTTTGGCTCTTATTGATGTGTAAGTGTTGGATTTAAGTTTATGGCGCTTTAAAATATTACAGGTAATATGTTTTTTCAAATATGATATAACATCAAATTAATAATATGTATAGTTTAAAGGACGTTTTAGTTGCAAAGGGTAATGGAAAGTTACTTCTAATGGTGGCTATTGCAATACTTTTTGTGTCCTTAAATTATGTATTTGATTCCTCGGTCTCATTTGACGGGTGACTATCATAGCACAACGCCAAACTCGTTAGCGCGCCTGACCCAACGATTAAAAAACGGCTCAACCAACTGGATTATAAATAGTGATATGAAGGTTAATATGGATTCTACATTTCATTTTAATACTTGCGGAATAGAAGCATCTGGTTCATGGAAGGTGATCGATAAGAGTCTTGTGTTATTCCCTAGCTGGGGTAGATTCAAAAACGATAGTATAAACAAAGTGCGACAAGGCATTAACATCGATACCCTAAGGTATAAGGGCTTGTTGAATTTTGATATACAGGATAATAAACTAATCGCAATCGTAAAGAAAAGTAAAGGCGGATCTACATTATTATATTTAACTAAAACCAATGACTGACATTAAAATTTCAACCTTATTCCTTAATTCTCATTGATAAGAGTAATGACCGCTTGTATTTCAATATATTATTATCAAATTTGAATCAACAGTTGATGATCAACATATTGACTCAATAAGGCTTAAGCGCGATTCTATGAAAACGGACGTAAATTGTTATTCTCTAAAGAAAATTCCATGTCACCTCTATTGAGTCGATGGTTTTAAAGAGAATAAAAACAATAATATTGGTAATTATTGATTCAGAGTTTGATTTTAATTAGACCTATACATCTTACCAAAAGATCTATAACTGCAACTTATTGCATGAAAGATGAAAGGGGCAACTTTAGAAAATTAGATTTTGGTAAATTCATGTTTTTCTAGAAAACTTTGATCTCACAAATGCACCGGAAACCAACAACTAACTCCGATGGACGCTCAAAATTATTTGAGTAAAAGAGGCCATCATTTTTTGAGTATTCGCTTATATTGAAAACTTGATAGTTTTCGGTTTTATAATCTGCTCTACGGACTGCAGTATCCTCACCCTGAAAGTATTGAATCGAATTGAGTGAACGGTACAAAGCTTCCGCAGTTGCTAGTTCAGTTAACGTGGGTAGTCTGTACAAAACGCGTTCGCTGATCTTGCGATCATAGATAAAAACTTCATTGACCCTATCTGTGCGCCATTTGCAATAATCAGCAGCAAATTTCTTATCAGCGTTGAGAAACAGAAGATTTCTGTTATTTTCATAATCTCCAAACGTTGAAACTCTAGTGGAATGTGTTATACTATCTACAATTCTAAAAGATTCCTCATAACTCATAGCTAGTTTTCTTGCGGGAAGTCTATCATCCATGAAATACTCCCACATGAACTCTAGTGGTACTGGTGTCTTATCTATGTAAAGGCTATCGTTGATTCTAGTGGTATGTGGCGGGATTTCAAAACGTGAACTAGGTCTAACAGGTCCACAGGAAAAGAGCATTATACCTACACAGGCGATGATGATTATTTTTTTCATAGTGTACTTTTAGCTTTCGCGAAAGCGGAACAACCAGCAATCCCCCAACCATTTAATTACTTTTCTCCCAAGCGATCAAACTCACTCACAAAGTGAAATTTAATACTCGGGTATTTCTGTTGGGTCATTTGCAGGGAAAATGAGGAGTCTGCAAAGAAGACGAGTTGGCCTCTTTTGTCCTTTGCCAGAAATTTTGCCTTCACACGGGCAAAATCCTTAAACTCATCACTGTTCCAGTTTGCGGTGTCGATCCAGCAGGCTTTAAAGACATTGAGATTTTCATACGAACAGGTTGCGGTATATTCATGTTCCAGTCGGTATTGTATAACCTCAAATTGCAGTGCACCCACCGTTCCTATAACCTTGCGCCCATTGAGTTCCAGGGTAAATAACTGGGCAACTCCCTCGTCCATGAGCTGGTCTATTCCTTTGGCCAGTTGCTTGGACTTCATGGGATCGGCATTGTTGATGTACCTGAAATGTTCTGGCGAGAAGGATGGAATTCCCTTATAATGCAGTTCTTCTCCAGCGGTAAGTGTATCACCTATCTTAAAATTACCGGTATCGTGTAATCCCACGATGTCGCCAGGGTAGGAGATGTCCACGATTTCTTTCTTCTCGGCAAAAAAAGCATTGGGGCTGGAAAATTTGAGATTCTTGTCCAGTCGCACGTGTTTATAAGCCGTATTGCGCTCAAAAGTACCGCTCACGATTTTTATAAAGGCCAATCTATCCCTGTGCCGCGGATCCATATTTGCATGGATTTTAAATACAAAGCCGCTAAAATCCTTCTCGTCCGGCAGTACCTCACGCTCTTCAGATTTTTTGGGTCTAGGGGCCGGAGCAATTTCTATAAAACCATCAAGCAGTTCCTTCACTCCAAAATTGTGCAGCGCACTCCCAAAAAATACGGGCTGCAATTCTCCGTTCAGATATTCTTCCCTGTTAAAATCTGGATAGATGCCGTGGACCAGTTCCAGTTCCTCACGCAGGGTGGTTGCCGCTTTATTGCCTATGATCCCATCCAGTTGTGAACTTTCCAGATCGTTTATGGCAACGGTGGAATGAATATCCTTGGACTCGCCCGTGAAGAGGTTAACATTGCTTTTATGAACGTTATAGATACCTTTGAGATCATAGCCCATTCCTATGGGAAAACTTAACGGCGTTACTCTTAGACTTAGCTTTTGCTCAATCTCATCCAGCAGGTCAAAGGCATCCTTTCCCTCGCGGTCCATTTTATTGATAAAAACGATAATGGGGATCTTTCTCATGCGACATACCTCGACAAGTTTCTCGGTCTGTTCCTCAACTCCCTTGGCGACATCTATGACAACGATCACGCTATCTACGGCGGTCAGTGTTCTAAAAGTATCCTCGGCAAAATCCTTGTGGCCTGGTGTGTCCAGAATATTGATCTTCATTCCATCATATTCAAATGCAAGGACTGAGGTCGCTACAGAAATCCCACGCTGGCGCTCGATTTCCATAAAATCACTGGCTGCACCTTTTTTGATCTTGTTGGATTTAACAGCTCCTGCTTCTTGAATCGCTCCACCATACAATAAGAGTTTCTCCGTAAGTGTGGTTTTACCTGCATCTGGATGGGAAATGATTCCAAAAGTCCGGCGTCTTGCTATCTCTTCTTTAAATTTCATTGTCTAAATAAATGGATTGCAAAAATAAGCCGTTAATATCGTTTGATCGCGTCTCTCCCTGCCCATTATAAAATATTGTTTCATTATCAAATTGAGAATTTGGCAAAATCTTCATAGATTAATTACAGACTCCTTAACTGATTGTGCCATAATGCCTAACCCTGCCATAAAATACATTTTAATAACATATCATTATAGGTGTTGCGAGGGTCATGGGCTATCTTCGCTGATTGATGACCTTGAAAGCCCACCTTAAAATATTCTGATTATGATTACCTTAAAAGACCTAGCCACAACATTGGGAGTTTCCGTTTCTACCGTTTCCAAAGCTTTGAAGGACAGTCCCGAGATAAGCGAAGAAACTATCAGAAAAGTTAAGAAGATCGCCAAAGAACTCAACTACCGTCCCAATACTCTTGCGCTGAGTCTAAAAAATAGAAAGACCAAAACCATAGGTGTCCTTATTCCGGACATTCTCAATGCGTTTTTTTCAAAAATCCTACATGGAATCGAGCAAGAGGCAACAAAAACTGGATATAACATTATTACCTGTCTTTCAAATGAATCTTACGAGCGCGAGAAGCAAAGTCTCAACTTACTCTCAAATGGTAGCGTTGACGGATTTATAATCTCCCTCGCGGCAGAAACCCAGGCATCTGGAAATGTGGATCATTTCAAGGAAATAATAAGACAAAAAATTCCGGTGGTAATGTTTGACCGCGTAGCAAATGACGTGGATTGCGATAAGGTAATCATCGATGATTATAAGGCAGCTTATAAGGCAACCGAATTATTGATTAATGAAGGCCGCAAGAATATTGTTTTATTTGATAGACTTGGCGAATTGAGTGTCGGGAAATTGCGCATTTTGGGCTATAAAAAGGCGATAGAAAATTCACAGACCTACCATAAAGCGCCTCGGGTAATAAGTATGACCGACAGCGAGGAAGGTACCATGGATTATTTGCAAAAAGTATTTACCGACCATAAGGATATTGACGCACTTTTGTGCATTGACAACATATCTGCAGTGAAGGCAGTAGGCCTGGTACAGCGATTGGGAAAAAAAGTACCTGAAGATATTTCCATTATCGGCTTTTCATCGGATGAGGTATATAATCTCGCCTATCCACAACTTTCCACGGTTACCCAGCATGCCTACCAGATAGGCCGACAGTCGGTTAAAATGCTTGTCGATAGATTGGAAAATAAGGACACGATGAATTCCACGACCGCCACAGTCGATTACAGCATCGATCTGAGAGGGACGACTCTGTAAGGCTTCTTATATTTATCGTCTTAAAGAATTGATTAATTATGGGTAAAGCTCAATTTCGGTTGAGTTGTTGACTTTTTATTTTAAAAATTTGGAACAAGTAATATTAGTAAATGAGAATGACGAGAAAGTCGGACTCATGGAAAAAATAGAAGCTCACGAGAAGGCATTGTTGCACCGCGCATTTTCTGTTTTTATAGTTAATGAAAAAAATGAGATCATGCTCCAGCAGCGAGCCCTTACTAAATACCATTCCCCAGGATTGTGGACCAATACCTGTTGCAGTCACCAGCGTGATGGAGAAACTAATGTTGAGGCCGGCATGAGAAGGCTCAACGAGGAAATGGGATTTACCACAGACCTCAAGGAACTTTTCCACTTTATTTACATTGCACCATTCGATAATGGACTTACGGAACATGAACTGGATCATGTAATGATAGGAAGTTATGAGTCAGATCCCGCGCCCAACCCAGATGAGGTGGCTTCCTATAAATGGATGACCGCAGACGCGATTAAGAGCGATATGGATAAACAACCAGAAATATACACCGCCTGGTTCAAGATCATATTTGATAAATACTATTCCCACATCTCATGAAACTGACCGCCTACCGCAAAGCCCATTTTAACGCCGCCCATCGACTATATCGCAGGGACTGGAGCGATGAGAAGAACGAGGAGGTTTTTGGAAAATGTAGCAACCCACATTACCACGGGCATAACTATAACCTGGAGGTGGGAGTTACTGGAGAGGTAGATCCAGAGACGGGTTATCTCATCGATCTAAAAATACTCAAGGACATTATCAAGGAAGAGGTCGAGGATCACCTGGACCATAAAAACCTCAATGAACAAGTAGCCGAATTTCAAGATCTCATTCCCACGGCAGAGCATATCGCCTATGTGATCTACAACCGCATCAGCGCAAAACTGGATACAAGATTTTCCCTTGAAGTCAAGTTGTACGAGACGGAACGCAACTTTGTAGTTTACAGAGGAGAATAATTAGAGCTATTCCGCTTTCGCGCCTGCCTGCCAAAGGCACGACAGGCAGGAAAGCGGAACTTAACAAAATTAGTACTTTACGAGGGCAATTAATTACGATTCAGCACCATAACAAGTCTAGTTGACACTTTCAACTCAAAGCTCGAAAATAATTGGCCAGCGGTCGACGTAAGAAATTCAAGAGGTTTTTAAGGCTCAAACTGCCCACTTGTCTCCATAGCCTAATTTTATTGACTATTTTTGCAGAAAATTTATATTATGGCAAGTGTTAGAGATCTTAAACAGGATATTAACTACGTTTTGGGAGATATTATTGAAGCTACAATGATACACCAGGCGGCTCACCCAGAAGAGGGAAATGAGAAAACAGAACAGATCATCGACGATGCGATCAACACCTTTGACGGGCTTATTGCCAGGGTAAATGATAAGAAGGTTGAAAACCGCAGCGCTCATTTAAAAGAAGTGCGTGTTGATCTTGAAAAGGAAGGCGATAAATTGATAGACCGTTTGAACAGTCTATAGGCCAGCATTCTTTTTAGAAGTTTCAATTAATCCGGACAGTTGTTTTCCATAAAGACTGGTCTGGATTTTTTTTGGCATCTTGTCAAATACCTGTTCCAATAATTTTGGATTGGCATCAAAGGCGTCGGTAAGAATTATATAGGGAGCTACTTCCTTATCTTTAAAACGCTCTGCATAATTGAGCGCATAGAGCACGCTTTTCCTTAGGTATTTTTCATAATCCGCATCCAGTTTTTCAATGTCGGCCTGGCTGGCATTTTCCTGCTGGTTCATGGTAATACTGCGCTTTACCAGCTCGGTATATACCTCATCAAGTTTCTTTTTGTTCACTTTATATTCATCCAGAATGTCATTGTTCTTAGAACCGGACACCTTTATATCCTTCTCAAAACTTTTTAATGAAGAACTAATGGTAAGCACCGTGTCCTCTGCAAATATGGAAACGCGATCATCGTATTTTGCACCATCCTTAACATCCAAGTGTAGATATACAAGTTGGGGCTCATCCAGCAGCGCCTTTAGCGTGAACTGAGAACTACCATCCAGTTGGACGGAGTCCAGCGTTACCAGGATAGAATCCTGAACCCTTTGTAAAAGCACTGTTCCTACCTTTAGACCTGCGATGTCCCCCTTGAGCGTTACATAATTATCTATTTCCCTATCTGAGTTGCAGGAAGATAATATTCCAAGGATGATCAAGAGTAAAATGGAGTTTTTCATGGCTGTAAAATCGTGCGCAAATATCTTTTAATTCTGCGTGGTTTCCATAAAGAATTCTATGGAAGATTGTAAAAATGTAAGGTGCTCCATAAAATCAAAGTGTACATATAAATGTTCCGCTTTCGCGCCTGCCTGCCGGCAAGGCAGGAAAGCAGAATCCATCACCAGCAATCGATCATTTTCAATTTAAATGTAATTCAACAAAACGTTTATAACCTAAGATTATGGATAAAATATACTTTATAAAATTATGGATCAATCAAATGTAAATCAGTCATTTGAAAGATAAATTGACATGTGTTAAAGGTGGAATTTATTCCGCCCCTTATGACAAGAATGGCTATAAATAATTTTGAAGCATTCATATTAACCACCCGCTACCGCCTGCATCATGATCGTACAGGCAATCGCGCCGACCGTTCCCACCGCATAGCCAAAAACTGCCAGTAGCACGCCCACGGTGGTAAGTGATGGATGAAACTCTGCCGCCACGACGGGCGCACTCGCAGCGCCTCCCACGTTTGCCTGGCTTCCCACCGCAAGGAAGAAGTAGGGAGCCTTGATTAATTTGGCGACGAGAATAAGCAGCCCGGCATGAATAGCCATCCACACGATTCCCACAAGAATCAACAGCGGATTCTCTGCAATCTGGCTCAAGTCCATCTTCATACCTATCGTAGCAACCAGAACATATATAAAAATACTCCCGATGCGACTCGCTCCCGCGCCTTCATACTTTTTAAGTGGTGTGTAACTGATAATGATGCCCACGAGCGTGGAAATTGAAATCAACCAAAAGAACTGACTGGTCAAAAAGCTCAGATAATTATTTTTTGCAACACTTTCAAAACTACCGAGAAAACTGGCCAGGACATCGCCACAAAAGTGCGCCAGTCCCACGGTACCAAATCCTATTCCCAGCATGACCATAATGTCGGTAAGCGTCGCCTCGCGTTTTATGCTACTGCTGTAAGCTGACACTTTTTCTTTCAAACGCTCGATGGAGCTGCTGTCCGCGCCCAGCCATTTATCGATTTTGGCAGTTTTTCCTATTCCCAGTAACAGGACGGCCATCCATAAGTTGGCAACGATAATGTCCACGAGCACCATGCCGCCGTACAGTTCTTGATTAAATTTATAGACTTCCAGCATGGCGGTCTGGTTGGCACCACCGCCTATCCAGCTTCCCGCAAGTGTGGAAAGTCCACGCCATACGGCGTCAAATCCTTCACCGCCCACGGTCTCGGGTGAGAAAGTACCAATGATCAAAATGGCTATAGGTCCACCGATGACGATTCCCAGCGTTCCCGTGATGAACATGATAAGTGCCTTGGGACCAAGGTTAAAAACCGCTTTCAAATCTATGGATAGGGTCATTAATACGAGCGCCGCGGGCAATAAATAGCGGGACGCCATGTAATACAGATTGGATTCTGTCTTTACCACATCGCCATAACTGTTTACCACGTTCCATTCTCCACCGCTAATTATTCCCAGCGAACTCAATATACTAGGTAATAAATAACACATTAAAAGTGCGGGAACGATTTTATAGAATTTGGACCAAAATCCAGTCTTTAAGGATGAAGAGTAAAAAACCAGCCCCAAGCAAACTGCGAGTAATCCAAATACAATGGTGTCGCTGGTGATTAAAGGCGGGTCAATAAATTTTTCGGGTAGGGTAGTTAGTGCAAACATCAATATATTTTATGAAGTGCAAAATACGATATAGTAGGGAAGTGGGCGAGAGGTGTTTTTCATTAGGTTGTCTGCAATAATTTTGAATCAGGAAGGCATTGGATCATAAAGGACTCTTTCCAGTATTTGCAACAAATTAATTGACTTCAATATTCAAAAAACAGAATCCCAATCGCAATGATGAAAAACCCAAACCAATAAAAACCTTTAAAAATCTTTTTGATAATTTCCCTATTTTTTAAAAGCCAGCCATTCTGCGGATTTCTCTTCACCACAAAATTGACCATAAATTCCACCACATACTTATTCCACAAAAACACGATCACGCCAAAAAATAGAATTACGGCAATATTCGCTAGAATTTCCATAGTGTGATCGGTTTTATTTTTTAGGTCAGTTATTTGTAAACTTAACTATTGCTTCAATAAGCTGCGGATGGATACTAAAGTTGGGGTCAATATAGCTTTTTGATGACATGATTTCATCTTCTATTACTTTTTTGAAGATATGATTCATTTCATCAATGATGATTACACTTGAATTGGGAAAGGCATCATTTAAAAGAGTAGCCTGCTTGAGATCGACTTGACGGTCCAATTTCCCGTGGATTACAAGAACGGGAACGGAAATACCGGAAGCCAACTCACTAGGTTTGTATTTCATCCATGACTTCATAAAAGGCTGCATCTGTGGACTAATAATACTGCTCAAGTCCTTTTCTATATCTACAACAATATTTTCCTGAGAGAGCACTTTGTCAAAAGTCTTACGCGCAACTTTATCCAGTCCGGGCTGCTGCATGGCGATCTGCTCAACGATTACATCATCGATCGATTGGCCAGAACCGCCTATGGAAATGATACTATGAACATTATCATTCACTGACAGAATGGAGGTCAAAGAACCCTGCCCATGACCTAAGAGTATGATTTTGGAAAAACGAGAATCCTTGGAAAATGCATAGATCGTCTCTTTGAGATCTACCACAAAATCATCAAAGAGGGTAGTCTTACTGACCCTTCTTGTTTTGATCTCGGTAAAGGTGCGCTTGTCGTAGCGGTAGGTGGCAATTCCATTTTTGAACAAGGAATCTGCAAGTTGTTGATAGGCAAAGTGTCGTGAGCGCAGGTCATTACCGTTGCGATCTACCACGCCTTGGTCGTGAACAAATATGATTAAAGGAGATTTCCCAGATGTTTCAGGAACGCGTAGAGTTCCTACCACATTATTATTGACTATGAATTCATCGCTCTGCGCCACAGATTTGCTGAAATCTTTTTTGGCAAAAGGATCCTGTGCATTTACTACAAACGGAATGCAAAAAAATAGAATGAATAAATTTTTCATGGAAAGAAATCTTCCCAAATTTAAACAATTCCCGTGCCATGAGAATTGAGAATATGTAGATAATCAGCGCTTACTAATCTTGTTATGGGTAATGTGCCGCTGGCGGGAACATCTAAAACGATCCATTTCAGGATCACGCTGAGCGCGGTGTTTAGTTCCTCTACCTTGGACTCGCGCACGCCACATTTTAAAACTGCTCAACTTCATCTGGTTGCGCATTATTTTTATGACCTCGCCTTCCGTAACGCCAAATTGTGCCTCGATCGCATCAAACGGTGTGCGGTCCTCCCAGCCCATTTCAATAATGCGATCTATCGCTCGCTCATCTAAATCTGAAATAATCTCTTTTGCTCGTGCCATGAAAAATAGGTCGGTATCAGGTTTAAAACTTACTGGGATTTGATCTTTCTAAAGGTTAAATTAATCCTTAAACCTACCTCACGACTCGTCTTTGCTATCTGGTGCTTGTAGGTGTGTTGCGTCTGGTCTTTCATTAATAACAAACTTCCGTTTTCTAACGGAAACTTAAATCGCCACTCTTTATTCTGATGGTGTTTCAAGTGGAAAAACCGCTCTTGTCCCAGGCTTACTGACGCTATTACCGGGTTTACTCCCAGTTCTTTTTCATTATCGGCATGCCAGCCGTTGGAGTCCCTGCCGTCGCGGTACTGGTTGACCAGGCATATGTTGAAATCGCAGCCCGTCGCATTTTCTACTTTTTCCTTGATCTCCAACATTGTGGGAGACCATTCCAACGCCTTGAACAGGATGCCGCTGTAACCGTAGGATATTCCCGTGTCGCCGTAGAGTTGGGTCAATCGTGGCTCCTGGTGTACTTTTCCAAAAAGTTTTATCTGGTTCTGTCGCCAGGGTATTTCTTTGAGCAGGGTGTTTTTGAGGTGTTCCGCTTTCGCGAAAGCGTAAAAATTACCATCATAGTGCACGGTACCGTCTGGAATCTCGGGAATGGAGGAGGGAAACAAGTTGTTATGCATGCATACTAAAAGTAGGGTCAACAGTAATATTTAAAGGGCGCGTAAAGCTATCTTGCACAGATTGTAAAAATAAGGTATGTACACATCCAGAATTGCCGGAATGGGAAAATTTGTCCCTGAAAATGTAGTGACAAATGAAGATCTAAGTAAGGTCATGGACACTAATGATGCGTGGATCCAAGAGCGAACGGGTATCAAGGAACGCCGTCATATCGTAAAAGGCGACGGAAACTCTACCGCGGTCATGGGAGTGAAAGCGGCCAAAATCGCCCTAGAACGTGCAAAAATATCAAAGGATGATGTCGATCTTATCGTGTTTGCCACGCTATCACCAGATTATTATTTCCCGGGTTGTGGCGTGCAGGTACAGGATTTACTGGACATTCACACGTGTCCGGCGATAGACGTGCGCAACCAGTGCAGCGGTTTTATTTATGCTGTTTCCATCGCAGACCAATTCATAAAAACGGGAATGTATAAAAATGTTCTTGTGATAGGATCTGAAAACCACAGTGGAGGTCTGGATTTCTCGACGCGCGGTAGGGGAGTCACCGTGATTTTTGGCGATGGCGCTGGAGCTGCGGTACTAACCAGGTCAGATAAGGAAGGTCATGGAATTCTATCCACGCACTTGCATAGTGAGGGGAAACACGCGCTGGAGCTTTCCTTAAAAGGCCCTTCCACAAATCACTGGGTGCCACAAATTATCGAGGAAGAATCCGCAGGAGGATATTCCTTATTATCCGCACATGAATGGACAGTTTGTATTTAAAAATGCGGTCGTGCGTTTTAGCGAGGTCATTATGGAAGGACTCAAAACAAATAATCTAGAAGTGAGCGACATCGATATGTTGATCCCGCATCAGGCCAACTTGCGCATTTCTCAATTTATCCAGAAAAAGTTCAAGCTTTCTGATGATAAGGTGTATAACAATATTCAAAAATATGGTAATACCACCGCTGCAAGTATCCCCATTGCATTGTGTGAGGCTTGGGAAGATGGGAAGATCAAGGAAGGTGATACGGTTGTTTTGGCAGCTTTCGGTAGTGGGTTTACCTGGGGAAGTGCGGTTGTGAAATGGTGATAAAGGTTTTTAAAATAAAAGTAGTACGCTAATGTTTGAAATCGAAATTGAATTTATTTTTAATTAATTACTATGATGGAAGAGATTGATATTCAGTTTAAAAGTACGGTGCTTTCATCGATTGAGAATGTAGATAGTATTCTTTCTTTTTGACATTGAATTAAGATTTCTATATAGAGTATCTTAAAAAGAATGATAATTACTTAATCCTTGAGAATTATAGTAATCCGACAGCCGAATTAATTGATGAAAAAAGTTTAGATATAAGCGAGCTAGCCTTTGATAAAATTTATGACTTCAAGTTTTTTTCAGAAATAGAAAAGTATTGAATTTGCATTTGAACATCAGTTGCTTTATTTGATCTCAATTTTAAGTTTTATACGCAAATTGAATTAGGCAATCTGGAGTTTTAACTGCAAGGTTAAAAATAATTGCATCATATTTCTAGAATTATATAAAATTACAGGTAATAGATCATTAGAAGTTTTTGATTTAAAAACGATTCATTAAGGAATAATAAGTTGAGTGCCTAAAACTTCTCGAATTTCCTGCAAGGTTTTAGATTTTTAATTTACGGTACGGACTGATCAAGATTTTAGTGAAATGAGAGGCTCATACAATTTTGAGACAGATGTTACTTTCACATAAATTTATCTAAGTCAGATTAAATTTTTTTGCTTATTTTTAGATAAATCTTCTGTTATGAAAATTTTATCGGCCTCAATTCTATTGTTGATTTTATTTACTGCTTGTTCCGAAGAAAAACGGGAAGTAAAAGATCCGTTGAATATAAAAAATAAATCCAGCGCAGATTTGCCCAAAGGTGGCATTCCCTACGAAATTTCATTTTATACCGATTTGCAAAAGAATGGTCAATCCATTGATGAAAAAATAAGTGTCCTACGAGATTATTCAATAATGTACGGTGATGAGTTATACTACAACAACCTATTAGAATCTTCTATTATATATCTAAATCTAGAAGAATCACATGCTGATCTATCTGACCACGATTTGAGATTTCTCCTTAAGCAATTTGCAATCGTAGACTCAAATATCGCCAACCTTAGATATATTCCAATTTTATTAAATGAAGCTTATTCTCATGATCTGATGACAAACGATGAGGTAATGAAATACTCCGCAAAAATCTTTGATAAGAATACCGAAGAGATTAATAGCATCGCTTGGAGCGATAAGGAATTGCACGAAAGGAAATTAGCCGAATTGAAATCCGCAAAATTTAATTCAGAATATTTTCGAGGACGAGTCTATTCAAATCATATTAACTCTGCAAATTAAGAATTTACATCTCGCTAATAAAAGTTCATGAAAAACAAAAACCCGAGCCTGCAAGCCCGGGTTTTCTAAATCGTACCATAACACTAACCATTAATTATGAAAATACGATTGTAGCTTATGAATTTACTTTAATAAGAAATTCAGTTTTTCAAATAAATCAAAGGCTATCTTACGTCCTTCTATTAAAAGACGATCTATTTCAATGATTGTTACAGGATAAATTTTAAAGAATGGTTAAAAAAACATTAGTTCTGGGAGCATCGCTCAATGTGTCTAGATATTCAAACATCGCGATCAATCGATTAAGAAAGTACAATGTGCCCACAGTCGCATTCGGGCTAAGAAGTGGTAAAGTAGATGATGTGGAAATAGATGTAGATCTTATAGATTATGATAACATACATACAATAACTCTATACCTCAACCCAAAGCGCCAAGAAGAATATTACGACTACATTCTCAGCCTTAATCCAAAGCGCGTCATATTCAACCCAGGAACTGAAAATCCTACTTTATACAGAATACTTGAAAAAGAAAGTATCGAGGTAGAAATAGCCTGTACTCTCGTGATGCTGGGGACTGGACAGTATTGAGGACACAATAAGTAAAAAAGCCCAGTTCAAATCAATGAACTGGGCTTTTATAAATTCTATATTTCTATTTTTCTACACTAGGTTCTGCTTTTTCGATCTTTATGGTAAGCTCATTGGTTTCCTTATCCAGATCCATATAAATGGCATCACCTTCCTGCAATTGACTGTTGACGATTTCCTCTGCCAGCGCATCTTCAATATATTTTTGAATCGCACGTTTCAATGGTCTCGCTCCATATTGCTTGTCAAATCCTTTTTCTGCGATATAGCTCTTGGCCTCGGGAGTAAGGGTAAGTTCATAACCTATATCCTTTATACGCTCAAAAAGTTGTTGAAGTTCAATATCGATAATAAGGTCAATATCTGATTTTTCCAGTGCGTTGAAAACAATCACGTCATCGATCCTGTTCAAAAACTCTGGTGCAAAGGTCTTCTTCAAAGCTGCCTCGATCACTCCCTTAGCATTATCTGCAGACGCATTTTTCTGGGCTGAGGTTCCAAAACCTACTCCACTACCGAAGTCTTTGAGTTTTCTCGCACCCACGTTAGAGGTCATGATAATGATCGTGTTTCTAAAATCAATTTTTCGACCCAGACTATCCGTCAAGAAACCATCGTCCAGAACCTGTAACATCATATTGAAAACATCTGGATGCGCTTTTTCAATCTCATCCATGAGTATGACGGCATAAGGTTTTCTGCGTACTTTCTCGGTAAGCTGTCCGCCCTCTTCATAACCTACATATCCTGGAGGCGCACCGATCAATCTTGATATCGCAAATTTCTCCATGTACTCACTCATATCAATACGTATCAATGAGTTTTCAGAATCAAAAAGTTCTTTGGCAAGTACTTTTGCCAGTTGGGTTTTTCCAACTCCCGTCTGTCCCAAAAAGATAAAAGAACCAATGGGTTTGTTGGGATCTTTCAACCCGGCCCTATTTCTTTGAATAGCTTTTACCACCTGTTTTACCGCAGTTGCCTGACCGATGACCTTGCCACCGATGGTTGCATTGAGATTACTTAGTTTTTTAAGTTCTTTGGTTGCAATGCGACTTACCGGTATTCCGGACATCATGCTTACCACTTCGGCAACATTTTCTTCTGTAACCGTGTCCTTATGAAGTTTAGAAGTTTCTTCCCACTCCGACTGGGCGTCTGCGAGCTGCTTTTCTAATTTTTTTTCGTCATCACGCAGTTTGGCGGCCTGCTCATACTTTTGTTTCTTGACGACCGCATTCTTTTCGATCTTGACTTCCTCGAGTCGCTTTTCGATATCAATGATTTGGGCAGGTACTTCTATATTAGTAATGTGAATACGTGAGCCAGCTTCATCCAGGGCATCAATGGCCTTATCGGGTAAAAAGCGATCGGTTAGATAACGGTTGGTCAACTTTACGCAGGCCTCAATAGCTTGCGGCGTGTATTCTACATTGTGGTGTTCTTCATATTTGGGCTTGATGTTGTTAAGTATCGCGATCGTCTCCTCGACAGTTGTAGGCTCAACGATGATCTTTTGAAACCTGCGTTCCAGTGCGCCGTCTTTCTCGATACTATTTCTATATTCATCAAGAGTTGTTGCTCCTATACATTGGATTTCTCCACGTGCGAGTGCAGGTTTGAACATGTTGGACGCGTCCAGTGATCCCGCGGCACCACCAGCTCCTACGATGGTATGGATTTCGTCGATGAACAGGATGATGTCGTCGTTTTTCTCGAGCTCGTTCATAACGGCCTTCATGCGTTCTTCAAATTGGCCCCTGTACTTGGTTCCAGCTACTAGACCGGCAAGGTCTAAGGTGATCACTCGCTTGTCAAATAACATGCGAGAGACCTTGCGCTGCACAATTCTTAGGGCAAGTCCTTCGGCTATGGCACTTTTACCTACTCCCGGTTCACCGATCAATAACGGATTATTTTTCTTTCTACGGGAAAGGATTTGGGAAACACGCTGTATTTCTTCAGTCCTGCCTACAACTGGATCGAGCTTGTCATCCTCGGCCATACGGGTAAGATCACGACCGAAGTTGTCGAGAACGGGAGTCTTGGACTTCTTGTTGACCTTTTTATCTCCAGAGGGATTAAATAGGTTTTCCTTGCCATCGTCCTTCATATCCTCACCGCCATCGTCACTGAATGATTGAGCGGTGGGCTTGTCTTCCATATACCCATCTTCTTGGGAGAGCATCATTTTAAATTGGTCTTTTGAATTATCATAGTCCACATTTAGCTTTTGCAGCAGTTTTGTCGTGGGGTCATTTTCATTGCGCAGGATGCACAAGAGCAAGTGCGCCGTGTTTATGGAGGTGCTTTGAAATAACTTGGCCTCTAAAAAAGTCGTTTTCAGCGCACGCTCTGCCTGCCGCGTGAGATGCAGGTTTTTCTTTTCATTGATCGTGGTGGGTGAATTGGGGTTTGCCGGACTCAGTATCTCGACTTTACGCCTTAGATTATCCAGGTCAACCGCCAGGTTGTTTAAAATATCAATAGCCTTGCCGTCGCCGTCCCTCAGGAGTCCCAGCATAAGGTGTTCTGTTCCTATAAAGTCATGGCCCAGCCTCAGCGCTTCTTCTTTGCTGTAGGCAATCACGTCCTTGACCCTTGGTGAAAAATTATCGTCCATAGTGCTTCTTTCGTCTAAATGTAATAAAGATATGGTTTCAAAAAGCATTCCGTATTATAAAAAAATGATTTATTGGATTACGCTTTCGCGAAAGCGTAACCACCACCAGCCCCAACGCACATTTACAGCCCCTAAAACTTATTCACAGCGACAGGTGGTAAGTGTTAATAAAAATGCTTCTTAGTATGCGTAAAAGCCTTATAGTTACTCACTATTTCATTAAATTGCTCGTAGTTAAAATTAAACACAAATAAACTAGTTTTTAAATGGCAGATGGAGAAAAGTTGATCCCGATTAATATTGAGGATGAGATGAAGTCGGCCTACATCGATTACTCGATGTCGGTCATAGTGTCACGGGCACTGCCAGATGTGAGAGATGGTCTTAAGCCAGTCCACAGGCGCGTGCTGTTCGGGATGTACGAGTTGGGAGTTCTTTCAAACAGAGGTTATAAAAAGAGTGCGAGAATAGTAGGAGAGGTGCTCGGTAAGTATCACCCTCATGGTGATACCTCGGTTTACGACACTATGGTGCGTATGGCCCAAGAATGGTCGTTGCGGTATATGCTCGTTGACGGTCAGGGTAACTTTGGTAGTGTAGATGGTGATCCACCGGCGGCAATGCGTTATACGGAAGCTCGCATGCGCAAGATTTCTGAAGAACTTCTTGCAGATATTGATAAGGAAACGGTAGATACCCAGTTGAACTTTGATGATACACTATCAGAGCCCACGGTGCTGCCTACAAAAGTTCCCAACCTTTTAGTAAATGGGGCCAGTGGTATTGCAGTAGGAATGGCGACTAACATGCCACCTCACAACCTTACCGAGGTTATCGACGGGACGATTGCCTACATCGAGAACAACGACATCGAGATCGACGAACTCATCACGCACATCAAGGCACCAGATTTTCCCACCGGTGGGATCATCTACGGTTATGATGGTGTAAAGGATGCCATGCATACCGGTCGCGGTCGCATAAAAGTGCGTGGAAGAGTGAGACTGGAAGAGGTCAAAGGACGCGAGTGCCTTATTGTAGATGAACTGCCCTACCAGGTCAACAAGGCAGACATGATCAAGAAGACTGCCGACCTTATCAACGATAAAAAATTGGAAGGCATAGTCAACATACGCGATGAGTCTGACAGAAAGGGGATGCGTATCGTTTACGTTCTCAAGCGTGATGCAATTCCCAATATCGTTATCAATAAATTATATAAGCACACGGCGCTGCAATCCAGCTTTAGTGTGAATAATATTGCCTTAGTAAAGGGGAGACCACAGTTGCTCAACGTTAAGGAGATGATCCATCATTTTGTGGAACACCGCCATGAAGTGGTTACTCGACGTACTGAGTACGAACTGCGCAAGGCCGAAGAGCGCGCACACATTCTTGAAGGACTCATTATCGCAAGTGATAATATTGACGAGGTTATTGCGCTCATTCGTTCCAGTCAGAATGGAGAGGAAGCCCGTCAAAAATTAATTGACCGCTTTGAACTTTCTGAAATCCAGGCCCGCGCTATCGTAGAAATGCGATTGAGACAGCTAACAGGACTGGAACAGGACAAATTAAGAACTGAATATAACGATCTATTGATCACCATCGCAGACCTTAAGGACATTCTTGCCAACAAAGAGCGCAGAATGGCGATCATCAAGGAAGAACTTCAGGAAATTAAAGAGAAATATGGTGATGAAAGAAGATCCCATATTGAATATGCAGGCGGTGACCTGAGCATTGAGGACATGATACCTGATGAGCAGGTGGTAATTACCATATCTCACGCAGGTTACATCAAGAGAACGAGTCTCAATGAGTACAAAACCCAACATAGGGGCGGAGTAGGACAGAAGGCGAGTACGACTAGGGATGAAGACTTTCTAGAGGATATATTTATAGGAACAAACCACCAGTACATGCTCTTCTTTACCGAAAAAGGCAAATGTTTCTGGATGCGGGTCTATGAAATCCCAGAAGGTAGCCGTATTTCCAAAGGTCGCGCAATCCAAAACTTGATCAATATCGAACAGGACGATAATGTAAAAGCGGTAATCTGTACCCAGGATATTAAGGATGAAGAATACATCAATAGTCATTATGTGATCATGTGTACTAAGAAAGGAGTGGTAAAGAAAACCTCCCTAGAACAGTACTCCCGACCCAGAACTAATGGAATTAATGCGATTACAGTACGAGATGGCGATATGTTGCTAGAGGCCAAGTTGACAACAGGTGATAGTCATGTATTGTTAGGTCTGAAAAGTGGTAAGGCGATACGCTTTGACGAGAAGAAGACCAGAGCCATGGGGAGAAATGCCAGTGGAGTGAGAGGAATCAGATTAGCAAATGATCAGGATGAAGTCATAGGAATGGTTGCAGTCAATGATATGGATTCCAATATTCTTGTGGTAAGTGAAAGGGGCTATGGTAAACGCTCCAGTCTTGAAGACTATAGAGAGACCAATCGTGGAGGAAAAGGAGTCAAGACTATTTCGGTAACTGAAAAAACAGGTGGTTTGGTTGCTTTAAAAAATGTATCTGACGAGGACGGACTCATGATTATCAATAAATCTGGTGTTGCCATACGTATGAAGGTAGCAGATCTTAGGGTCATGGGGCGCGCAACACAAGGCGTAAAACTTATCAACCTTAAAGGTAATGACTCCATAGCCGCGGTGGCCAAAGTAGCTAATGACGATAGTGCAGATGATGAGCTGGAAGGTGCAGATATCATCGCAACAGATGTAGAAAACATTCAGGATAATACCGATGGCACAACTATTGAAACTGACGATAGCGAAGAATAATTTAAAACCCCAAACATGAAAAAGTATATTATAATTGCAGGTTGTTTGATGGCCGCAACCTCTGTATTTGCTCAGAAAAGAGAACTACGCAAAATCGAGAGCGCGGTAGAGTCCGGCAACCTAGATGAAGCTCAAGAAATCTTTGCTACGATCAATGAAGCAGAAGTTGAAGAGAAATACAAGGCTCAGTATTTATTTTACAAATCTGCCTCAGTATCTGGAGTAATTGACAAGAAGAAAACTACCTATGAGGAAATAAAGGAAGCTGAAGGCTATCTTATGGATGCTGAAAAAATGGGCTATAAGGATGAAAATTTTGTTCCTATTGTAAAGCGTGCCATCACAAGTAGAAAAATTGAGATAGCAAATGATAAGCTCGTGGCTGGGAATACTGAGGAAGGATTACAGATTATCGACGATATTTATAAATCCGATACCAGTAATAAGGATATGTTGTTCTCATCTGCACAGATTTCCTATCAGATGCAGGACTATGATGCTGCAATTGAAAAATATCAAGAATTGTTTGACCTGGGCTATACAGGTCAAAAAACAAATTATTATGCCACAAATATTTCTACCGGAAAGGAAGAGGCATTTTTGAAGAGGAAGATAATGGATGTTTCTGTTTCGCAGGTTAAATCACATTCTTCTCCCAGAGAGGAAGTTACCCCTTCAAATATGGGTGTGCTGGTTAACAACCTCGTATGGCTCTATAAAGAAGACGGTCAGATGAATAAGGCAAAATTTACTTTTGACTCTGCACTTGAACGTTTTCCCGACGATGAGTCCATTCAAATGGCAAAACCAGAGATCTATAACAACCTCGGGATGATGGATGAATATAAAGCCTCCGTTGAAAAAATGAACAGTTCGGTTACAGATCCATTGGTATATGATAACCTTGCAAACGCTGCATTCAAAGCAAAAAATTATGAGCAGGCCATCCAGTATTATGAGTCCAGCCTTGAATTGGAGCAGGATAATTTTGCATCTCAAGTAAATCTAGCCAACTGTTATCTAGAAATGGGAAACATGGAAAATGTTACTTATGATGAGCAGAAAGAACGCTATCTGCAAGCTATTGATCATTTGGAAAAAGGTCATGAAATCAAACCTGATGATGCCGGCGTTATGAACACGTTGATCAGTCTTTATGAAGTTTATGAAATGACCGATAAAATTGATGCTATAAAAGCTAAGATGTAATTAATTGGATCCGCTTTCGCGAAAGCGTAACTTCACAAAAAAACCTACTTGATCCAAGTAGGTTTTTTTGTGCTCTTCAGCCACATCCCGATATAAGCAGGCATTTTGCAATTAAATTCTCAAAATACGTTGAGATTATTTATTGGTCAGAAACTGAGCGAAATGATGCAATTGCTTTGTGTATCCTTAAAAAAGCTGCTTTATGACCCTTAGTTTGTGGGAATGATAGTTTTCCTGCTCGTTGTAGATTCCCGTTTGATCCAGGCGATCTACACGCACCTTGCCGTGTGCGTGAATAATGTAGTTATCCTCCATGATGATTCCCACGTGGGTAATCATGCCATCCCGATTGTCAAAAAATGCAAGGTCTCCCGGACTGGCTTCTTCTATAAAACTAAGGGCCTCGCCCTCGCTAGCCTGTTGACTGGCATCACGCTTTATATTTATCCCACACAATCGATAAACGAGCTGGGTAAACCCACTACAATCTATCCCAAAGGGAGTGCGGCCACCCCATAAATATGGAGCATTGAGTAACTTTTTTGACTCTAACACCAGGCTGTTCTTATCTGCGTTTACAGCTCGAGATTGCAGTGAATGTGTATCATTTAGAAAAGCGCAGGAACTAAGTTGGGCACCCAGGGTGACTCTAGACAGGGAATTGTCTGGATGAACTATGGAAGCTGTTATTTCGGTAGAGAAGTAGTGTTGTCCCTCGGAAAGATTATTATAATCAGACTCAGGGATTTCATGCACATGTTTTATATCCACCCAGCCTTCATAAAGATCGTGATGAAGTCTTACCTGCAACCAGTTTTTTCTGCTGTCGATGATTTTAAAAAGCTCACCATAAAGAACCTGTGAAACCATCTCGCTGCCATCGCTGGTTTCTAACCTCATTGCAGCTATGGAGACCTTGCAAACACCGTAACGCATATTTTTTTACTAAACTATTTCCAAGACTATGGCGCTGGCACCGCCACCGCCATTACATATAGCAGCTGCACCCAGTTTTCCCTTCTCCTGCTGTAAAACACTCAACAATGTGGTGATGATACGGGCACCGCTACAGCCTAGTGGGTGGCCCAGGGAAACTGCACCGCCATAAACATTTACGTTCTTGTCGTTCAAGCCTAGAATCTTCATGTTAGCCAATCCCACGACGGAGAAAGCTTCATTAAATTCAAAGAAGTCTATTTGGTCCTGGGAAACTCCGGCATTCTTCAATGCAACGGGAAGTGCAACAGATGGCGCCGTTGTGAACTTATCTGGTTCAATAGCTGCATCACCATAACCTTTAACGATTGCAATTATTTTGAGACCTAGTTCTTTTGCTTTTTCAACAGACATAAGCACAATTGCGGCCGCGCCATCGTTAATAGTCGATGCATTTGCCGCGGTTACCGTTCCGTCCTTAGAAAATGCCGGTCGCAGTGAAGGGATCTTGTCCATCATAACATTGGTAAATTCCTCATCTTTAGAAATACTGATCGCATCTCCACGTCTTTGTGGGACGGACACGGGCACCACTTCATCATCAAATTTTCCTGATTCCCAAGCCCTAGCAGACCGCTCGTAGGATTGAACGGCAAAAGCATCTTGATCTTCCCGTGAGAAATCATGGTCTATCGCACACTGGTCAGCACAGGTTCCCATTGCCTGGTGGCTGTATGCATCCACAAGACCATCCTTCTGCATTCCATCGACGAGTGTCGCAGGACCAAATTTATTGCCCGTGCGCATAGGGACATAGTGTGGGATCATGCTCATGTTCTCCATACCACCTGCCACAACTACATCGTTGAGTCCTAGACTTATGGATTGCGCGGCAAACATGACCGCTTTCATACCACTCGCACAAACCTTGTTCACGGTGGTTGCGGGAGTATTAATGCTCAATCCAGCTTTTATGGCAGCCTGCCTTGCGGGCGCCTGTCCAGTATTTGATTGAACCACGTGGCCCATAAAAACTTCTTGAACCTCACTGGGATCCAAATTAACTTTGTCCAACGCTCCCTTTATCGCCGCTGCACCTAGATCGGTGGCCGGGACGGTTGATAATTGACCCATGAAACTACCTATGGGAGTACGCGCGTATGAAACTATGGCTACTTCTTTGATCGTTTTATTCATGTCGCAAAAATAACGATTTCGCAATTATTAATTCTAAAATTTTTGGATTTCAAGAACTTCCCTTGATACTGGAGGATTGTTGTGTTTACGCTTTCGCGAAAGCTTAATGATAAATCAATTTCTATCAAATATTAAAAGTCCACGATCGGTAACTTTGTTTGCACGAGATATATTTTGTTATGCTAAATTGCTGTATTAGATAGATGCCATTTTAGAAACTACCTAACCTTTAACTCACTACAACAAGTTTAAATGAAAACATAGTTGTTATTTTGCGATATGGCTACTATTTTCCAAAAAAGACCAGAAATTCCAAGTCTGATAGGTAAGTTATTGATCCTTTCCATCAGTACATTGCTGACCATATATTTCTTCCCAAAAAGCAATCGATTCAAATACGATTTCAACCAGGGTGAACCATGGGAATATGAGACATTGTATGCGCCATTTACGTTTTCCGTAGAAAAGACCGAGGAAGCGCTAGCATTGGAAAAGGCCCAGATATCACAAGGAATTCCCAGATATTTTAAACTGGATAGGTCAGTAGAAAAAAAAGTGAGGTCTAAATGGAACGGTATTCTCAAAACCGTTTCCCAAGATACCATCCTCAACCTAGAATATTCTCGCATCCAAAAAATAGGGAAAGGTTTTATAGACAGGATATATGAAACAGGATATTTTGAGTCCACCCTTGAGCTGGAAGATTCACACCCTATTTTCATAGATAACGGTGATGAAGTTCAAAGTACTACCTATGGACAACTTACAAAGCCAAAGGCGGTTGCAAAGTATATCAATGAGCCGCTGGAAAAAGCCGGAGACACCATTTTCATCTCTATAAAAAAGCAGTTGGTAGATTTGCTTACGGCCAATGTATTTATAGATGAAGAACTTACTGAACTAAGTCTAGAACAAGAACTATCCAAGATTTTGCCCAATAAAGGACTCGTTTCAAAAAGTGCCCGTATTATCGCTCAAGGCGAAATTGTAGAGGGCGAAAAGCTGCAAAAACTGATCACACTCAATAATACCTACAACTCACAAACCTGGACGGAGTCGCAGTACGGTTGGAAATTGTTCGGTTATCTTATACTGGTGGGCATGGCCTTTACCATGCTCATGTTATTTATATGGAAGTATAGAAAGGACATTTATGAGGACTTGAGAAAAGTATTGTTTATCTATTTCAACATATTGACCTTTGTACTATTGACTGCGTTGATCGTAAATCTGGACTCCACCTTCCTTTATATTGTTCCCATTTGCATGCTGCCCCTTATTTTAAAGGCATTCTTTGATGCGCGGCTGGGGCTCTTCTGTCATGTTATAGCTATATTTATTTTGAGCTTTATTGTGCCTTATAGTGACGAGTATCTATACCTACAGATGATGGCGGGTATTATAACAATTCTCTCTGGTTCTGAAATTTATCGCAGGGCAAATTTATTTGTGACCGTAGGTCAGATCTTGTTGGTGTATTGCGTTTCTTATTTGGCATTTTATGCGATAAATCAAGGAGGTGTCGTGGGATGGGAATGGGACAAGTTTATTTACTTTGTTCTGAGTAGTCTAGCGATGTTGTTTGTGTGGCCGCTTATCTATATTTATGAAAAGCTATTCGGTCTGGTTAGTGACGTATCATTGCTGGAGTTGAGTGATACCAATAGTAAACTGCTCAAAGAGTTGTCCAACAAGGCTCCAGGAACATTCCACCATTCCCTAAACGTTGCAAATATTGCAGAAACCATAGCTAATGAGATAGGGGCTAACGCAATGCTGGTAAGAGTAGGTGCACTGTACCATGATATTGGGAAAATGGCAAATCCTACTTACTTTACAGAAAACCAGAGTAGTGGACTTAATCCACATGATGACCTTGATCCTGAAGAAAGTGCCCAGATAATCATAGATCATACGATAAATGGTATAGAGATTGCCAAAAAAAATAACCTGCCCGATAGAATCATCGATTTTATAAGAACCCATCATGGTGACAGTCTCGTATATTATTTCTATAAACAGGCTAAAGATCAGAATCCCAATGTTGATGAACAGCAGTTTAGATACCCAGGCCCACGACCATTCAGTCAAGAAACGGCTATCCTAATGATTTCAGATAGCGTGGAAGCAGCTTCAAAAAGCTTAAAAACTCCAACTTCCTCAGCAATTGAAGCCCTCGTAGATAATATCATCAACAATCAGATAAAATCGGGACAATTTCTCAATGCTAACATTACCTTCAAGCAGATCGAACAAATGAAAGTGGTTATCAAAAAGAAGCTAGCCAGTATATTTCACTTGAGGATTGAGTATCCAGAATAATTTATAAAAATATCTTTTTTTGTTTTATCACATCATAAAAGTACATTACATTTGCAACCGCTTTGAGAAATAGGCGATGTTCTTTAAGTTAGAGGAGAGGTGCCAGAGTGGTAATGGAGCAGATTGCTAATCTGTCGACGGGCAACCGTCGCCAGGGTTCGAGTCCCTGTCTCTCCGCAATAAAATAGTCAGACCCGTAACTGACATAAATTAAAATCGGGGTGTAGCGTAGCCCGGTCATCGCGCCTGCTTTGGGAGCAGGAGGTCGCAGGTTCGAATCCTGCCACCCCGACTTGAAGCCTTCTTATAAGAGTTTAACAATTTGATAATCAAATTGTTAAACTCTTTTTTTATGCAATAAAGCCGATTTTGTGCCGAAATAAAAATTATTTTAACTGTCCTTTTTTGAATGCCGCCAACATTATCAAAGCTGGACTGGATGGAGGCCTTAGGTTAAAAAGAAAAAAGCCCAAGATCTTCAATCTCAAATCACTGCCTCTGAAAAAGAAATACATCAGATAGCTTATGAGTTGTATGGGTTGAGTGAAGAGGAGATTGCAATAGTTGAAGGCAGTTGAATTTTAATAAAAAATATAACCATGAGCAAGTAATACAGTATAAATTACTTTTTTGTTGTCGGTTTGAAAATAAAAGCAACACAAAATTTTGTTCGTTATTTTTGCTTTAATTAATATACCATTCATGAACAACCAATTAAGAAAAACTATTGAAGAAATTTTAACTGATCAAGTTATAAATGATTCTATTCATGGGCTTCTAAAAAAATATAAAGACGATCATAAGGAGGAAATTCGACTTACTGGTAATAAAAGTGATTTGATCGATAACCTAATTTCAGCTGTTATTTTAAATATTATACCGCTAAGCGAAGTTCATAATCTTATTATTGAGTCTGAAGAGTATGGAAATCAGTATATATATGCTTTTCAGTTAGACGATACTACTAGAAAGTCTTATTATGATTCTGGCGCTAGTGTAATTCCAGATCTAATTTCTTCCGCTTTGCATGGCACTTTTCCAAAATTAATTAGTCATCCAAAAGAATTACAATTTGTAGATTTCAGAATACCAAATAGAGGAAAGGCGAATTCGTGGTTATTAAAGTTGTATGACGAAAAAACTAGGGAAGAGAAGCGAAACGAAGAAGTAAATGATGTTGCAGAAACTAGAACTGTTACTTATGCCCAAATACATTCTAGGCTTATTTATATTATAGAATATTTAGGAAATGGTCAGCTAGAAATACGGATTAGCAAAACAGCATACGATTCTAATCTAAGTCGACAACAAAGTTTACAGCAATTAAGAATTAAAACTTCAAACGGAGTACACTTACAAAGGGATTGGAAGAAGATTGATTACTATGAAGTTATTAAAAATATGATTTTGAAGTATGAGGATCACGAGGGTGTTTACAAATTATTGGTAGCGGAGCTAAAAGATTCGCAAAATGGAAAAGCAAATATTAGTACATTTGGAGAAGATGATAGTAGCTTACTAGCAGAACCTTCACGAAGAGTTTCAGTGGAGGCTTATATTGAAAATGGTGGTAGAGCAGAAGCTTTAAGTGTGATTTTTTATAAAGATGGATCAGACAAACTGTTAAGCAAAAATCTTTTAGTTATCTTAGGCAGAGATGACCAAAATCAAATAATCATTAGTTCTAGTGTAACTCCTTCTGAATATAACTATGTTAAAAGAAAGATTGCAGAATTTAGATAAGCAATATCCAGACTATTCGGGTATGTTTCAAATCATTATTAAGTGGTTTGACAATAACCCTATGCAAAAATACTTGAGAAGTGATATACTATATAATGAAGTGAAAGGTTTTGAGGAATATGAAATTAGTACAGCGGTATTTATACTGAATAAGGAGGGTGTGATTTCGATTATATATCGTGTCATTGATAATTCAGGAGTTAAGATTGGAAAAGACTATTCCCATTATGATGAAATTCCTGACTTTCTAACAACAATGTGGGGTGAGGAAGTTCAAAAAGCTAATGTCTTAGTTGTGCCATATTATATTTTACATAATAAGAAATAATCATTGTGGTTGAATATAGTCAAGTAAGAAAAATTGTTGAAGAATTTTACATTGAAATATTACCAAAAATCTCGACAATGCCACAATTTGAAAAAATTTCTAACGAATGGCTTCTAAAAATCAAATCACTTTATAACAATATAAGTGTTTACGAACAAGCGCGAATCACAGTTATTGAAGCGAAATTTAAATTATCAACAAAACTAAATTTATACCCAATACAGCCTGATGATTATTTACTGGTCATGAAGGGCGGAGGAGTTAAAGGAATAGCTTATGTAGGCGCGTTAGAGGTTCTTAGGGAATACCAAAAACATTTTGAGTTCAATTGGTTTGCGGGCACGTCGGCAGGAGCAATTACCGCAGCGTTATTAGCGTCAAACCACTCTGTAGATGAACTCAAAAAAATCCTCTTAAATAAATCGTTTGTAGATTTTTTGGATAACAAAAAGGCGATAATACAGACATTTTATAAAAACAGCGGTTTGTTTGAAGCTCATTCCTTTGTTGAGTGGATGAATACTTTACTGGCTAAAAAATATGATTCCCCAGTTGAAGTGCGCCTTAATAAGTTAGACCACAGGTTAACAGTTTATGCTAGTACTAGAAATAAAAGTGCTTTAGAATTTGATTCTAATGAAGAAAAAAGTAAAGAAGTCAATGTAGCATTTGCAGTTAGGTGCAGTATGTCAATACCTTTAATTTTTACACCTCAGAATTACGAAGGTTCTAAAGTTTATGATGGTGGACTTCAGAACAATTTTCCGTTGAAAAAATTACTTAATAAAAGTCCCAATGCAAAATTTTAGCATTTTTCATTGGCCAACACAATACAAATATAAAAAAAGCAAACTGATTCCAGATATATTTAAAATATGGATGGAGTCAGATGAGAGTGAAATGATAAGAGAGTTTGAGGAAAATATAATAATTATTGATGTAGAGCCAATTGGAACGTTGAACTTTAATCTATCTATATTACAAAAAAATTTTCTCTTAGAGTGTGGACGTCTATCAGCTCTAAAATTTATCATTAAGAAAGGGCTAGTTGAATTAGATCAAACGGATTTTAATTTGAGAACGAAAAAGTTAGATGAACTTCGGACTAAACTATTACGTAAGAGAAAAAAAAATCATGCTTATATTAAGGTTTTAATCGCCTTAATCTTTTCCTGCATAACTTTTTACTTTTTTATTTTTTGAGAAACATAGTAAAAAATGAATTTATATGGATTAGTGTTGTACTTTGATGTTTGTTACTCTAATACAATTTGAAATATATATTTTCTTGTAATACATTTTAATTGTTAATAATGTATTTCACACTAATATTATTCAATATATTTTTAGTGTTTTTTGTGATTTCTATTTTGTCTTAAGCCATAAAATTTTCAACTTCACTATATATAAATAAGTTGAACTCATGTGCTTCTTAAAAGTCAATAAAATAAATGCCACAATTCCTAAACACACAAAGTTTTTACACTGAAATTCTCAATATGATCAATAATTGTGATCATGAATTAGTCATCATTGTTCCTTATATTAAAATGACTAATGACATCTTTCATGCGTTGCAAAGTGCTAATGCTAGAGGTGTAGAAACCACATTAGTTTATCGAGAAAAGAAAGTTTCTTCAAGAGAATTGGATAAATTACATTCACTCAAAAACATAAATATTTTACATCATCCTAACGTGCATTGTAAAATGTATTTTGATGGCGAAAATGTGATTATTGGGTCTTTAAATTTGTATGATTATTCGATTATTAATAACAGAGAAATGGGTGTGTTATTAAAAATATATGAGTTTGATAATGATGGTGAAAAACTGGAAACTTCAAAGGACTTCAGAGAAGAGATCAAGCAAATATTTAATGGTAGTTTTTTTCGAGAAAAAGATCCACTGATACCTTTAAATGATGGTTTTAGTATTGACATAGTAAAAACAAATGAAGAATTATTCTTAGAGCGGTGTCGTGTTCTTAATCAGCATTTTTTCAATAAGCAATTTGCTCCTGAGACAATAGATGAATTGGGTATGATGGCAGTTTGTAGAGGACAGGGATAAAATTACTATTTGTTTGGATGAACGCAGGGCAGCAATTATTTTTGATGAAGGACTAAAAAATCTATCTGATTTTACAGGTGCGTTAGGGGGTAAGGGTGGTTTCAGTAAGCAGAATTTACGATACTCAAAATATAACTGGCGTGTTAACGGTAAAATTTTAATGTTATATAACAAAGAGTTAACGTATAAAGAAATGGATGAATTAAAACATGAGGGCAGACTCCTATAAAATGGCAACAAAGAATAGATGAAGTAATTCAATTACTTTCATAAACACATGAACTGCTATTTCAGAAATTAATTGTGTATAGTAATATTTCATAATTAGAGAAAAGGAATAATGCTTAGTTCAAAACCATACTTTATGAGTATTGAGTATATTGTGCAAAATGCTTTAAATATTTAAACAACCCGTCACAACACACTACAACAACAACACCCTGTTAAATTGGTCAACACCTGTTAATTCTGAAATTGATGTTCCGTAAATCGCAGTTATGCAATGAGTTGTGTGATTTAATTGGTGTATTTATTACTGTAAGCAATCCAACACCCTGTGTACAACACCCCCTGTTGTGATGTGTTGAAATAAAAAATTAGGAGGGATAAATAGTATATTAAAAAAGTTCAAAACTATTACTATGCTCCATATTACCCTGCCTTCTTAGAACGCGAACTTAAATGTTGTTTGTTGCGATATTAAGTTCACGTCAGGCTAGTATTGGATTGCCAAATTTACAGAACATCAACAAAGGATTTAAGAAAAAATCATTTACAATATAGCAACTTTATAGAGGCTAAATAACTCGCTTCCAAAAAAGCTTCAAAGTTTGTTGAAGCTAGTACTTAAAAAGGTTTTAGGATTTTCATTTGCGATTTTGAAAAACAAATCTTCTCCTATATAACTTCTCAAGTTTTGGTATAGCGCTTTCTCGCTATTCTTTTGTGCTACAACATAATAATCTGTTCCAAAAAGTATTTTATCTCTTACTTTTTCATCTTCCAATAAAAATTTTAAAAGCGGATAAAGCTCTTGATTGAATATGATAAAACTTACATCGGTGTAAACTCCAACATACTGAATCATTAAATCATAGATAATAGAAAGCCAGCTGGCATTCCACCAGATGGTTCTGAGCTTCCATAAATACGGTATTTTAATTTTTCTATTTAGGTATTTATTCTTGGACTGATGTGATATGTTATTATTATAGTTATTCCAATTATCCTCAGAATACTTGTTCCACTCCTTAGTACCTCCAAAATGTGCTAAGCATATTTTAAGTTTACTTAAGTCTATTTTTTCACCCAAATATTGAGATAATAACTTTTCATCTAAAAGGCAATGGTAATTTAATGGATGGGTGAAATTGGTGGTGAAATCGTAATTCTTTTTTTGGGGCAACGGGATGGGCAAAGGATCCAAATTTATATCTTTACGATATTTTAAGATTGGATGATGTCGCCATTCTTTTTTCTTTTTACCTCTGTAAAAAACAGTTCCTTCGATACAATGTGTGATTATGGGATCTGATGGTCTTGAGCAAATTTGTAAGTTTCTATCAAGTTTTTATCAAACGGATAATAACCTAAGGCTGGATACATCTTAATACCATAAAAAGTTTTCCTTGAGAGATTACGCAACATGTAATATTCATAGCAATCTACGCCGTTGAGATCGCAAGTTGCAGCAATTCGTCTGGGATCTGCAAATATGAAAGGAAATAGGTTTGTCTTATTGTTTTTTGTAACTTTTAATAAGTCATCTAGTTGTGCCCTATAATTCGCGATGGGCTTTCCAGCATCCATATAATCCATATCCATAGGTAAAACAACAAATTTAGTATCCTCATCATAAGTCTTTTCTAATAAGTCGAATATCTTACTCTGTCCTCGAGCACTATAAGTTGCATAACGACCTAAAGTTAAGTATCTATTATATACTGCTCTACTACGCAGTTCCGAAAAAGTTTCCTAAAGCAAGCATATTAATGATAATTTTACCAGCCCATTTAGAGAAAAACCATAGTATTGAAAAAATCCAGTATCCTACTACAGTGAATTTTAAAGCATCAATTAGAAAATACTTAACTTTATTACGTTTGTAAATAAAATTTTTGAAACGACTGTTCCGTTTTGTAAGATTTAGATAATACCACTTTATTAACCGCATGGTAATAAGCTGGTAAAATAAAGGCAACATTTTTTTACCAAATAGATTAGGGACGTGATCTATAGTGAAAATATGTGTATGGCAATTATATAAAGTTAAAGATTTCTTCTTATCCTCTTTATTGTTCATCTAAATCGTTTAATCTTATACATCCAGAAAATCACTAGCTTCCCTTCTGTCATCACGACTAGGCCTTGCATTATCATCAGTTAGACCCATTTTTAGATAAAATGCCGTGATAATATCCAACTAAATCACCACCAGCATTAGCTATCGCTTCTGCTAAAGGTTTTCTGCTAGTCACGTTGCGAGCAGCAAATATTACCGATTGTGTTTCTCTGGAAAAGATCTTGATTACTTACTTCAGACATGAATACTTGAAAAGGCTCTGGCTTTAATTGATCATGATTGTCTGCCATGTAGCGTTTTACTTTACTCGCAGCTTCTAAAATCTGATTATAGCTATTAAAATCAAATTCTCCTGGGCCAGAAGCTTTAAGAATACTAGGTGTACTGATACCTATACCCCTAATCTGATACTCAACTTTTGCAAGTCCTAATTTGTCCGCTGCAGCTATGGCTCCAAATTTCAATTCTGCTTTTTGCTGGAATTCACTAACTTTGAGTATTACTCTCAAACCTGCGCCCCATCTAGTACCATAAATTTTGCCTCCTATGGGTGTCATTGCTATTTTTGAATTGTAAAGCATTGCTTCATAACTTAAAATAAAAGATTTAAAACTACCACTCGCGCTGCCTATAGAAACACCTAGTCTAGCCGCAGTTTGTAGATTAAGTGTACTTTGCTTTACATCAAACTGTGAAAATGGGTTATCATCAGCATCTAATGCCATAGGCTTTAACTCTGAAGCATTGTCTTCTAAAGAAAGTGAATAAAATGAGCCGTCTTCTTTTAAAAGAGGATTAATTGGTAACCATTGTAAATTTGCCATTTTTTATAAATTTTAGTGTGTGTTAATTTTAACTGCTGGTGCTTCATTGAATACTTCTGTTTTAACTCGCAAAATAGTGTTGATATGATATTGTGCAATTCTATCCCTTCCTTCCTTTGTCATTAAAATATCCCTATATTCTTCATAGTTATCCATAAAGAAATTTTCTGTAAGTATAGCAGGCATCCGAGTATTGGTAAGCACATAAGAAGATCTCCGCTCTTTATCTAAATCTCCATCTGTATAATCTGTTCTTAAAATTCTATCTGGAAAAATTTTGTAAAACTCCTGCCCAAAAATTGTAGCAATGGTATCACTTAAGGTATCGCCTGGAGATGTAAATACTTGACTAGTGACCTCCTCCTGCATTAGAATGCACACTTAAATACAAACAATTTTCAGTAGAATAATAATTTGCTCTTTTCACGCGAGTAAAAAGTGATACGTCTCTATGTTCTGGTGCAATATTTACAAAAGGGATATAATATTTAATAAGCTCTTCAATAATTCTAGCAACTATAGATCTATTAAATTCTCCTTCAAATACGATACCTTTATTACCGTGGTCATATCTTTTACCTGGAGTCGTATACCTGCCGTTAACTAATGATCCGTGACCATTATCTAGTAAAACAATCATTTTTTAAATTTATAATAGTTATTATCTCTAAAACGTGTTTTTTTAAAACAGCTTATTATCAGGTTTTTAGATTGATATCGCAAAAGCGTAAAATCTATGATATTAAATCATCTATATTTTCATTATTTGCTAAATTGTAGCTATTTTAATGCTTTATGCCTGAGACTTATTCACTCAGTACGACCTTAATTAATCCTCATGTAATTAAAAACTATATGTAAAGTCTCAAACACATCATTTAAGGAAACATTTTTATTATAAGCACTTTAATTATCATACAAGACTTTTCTAGAAATAGTATGGCTTCCAGTTTTAATCCTTACTATATAAGTTCCTGTATCTAGATTTAATTCTTTCAAATTGATGGATGGAGTAGGTAAATCCGTTATAGTAACAATCATTCTTCCTTGCAGGTCATACAGCGTTACTTGATCAATAGTTTCATTGGTTTCGAAATAGACGGCATCACTCGTGGGATTAGGAAACAATTTAATTGTAGTAAGCTCTTCTTCTATGGTACTTAATACAGAGTCTGGAATAAGCAATTTTATAGCAACAAAATAGGAAGAAGGTCTGACTGTATCTGCTTGTGCACGTCCAGTCACAAATGCCGTCCCATTATCCATCATTAAAATATCAAACATTCCAGAAGAACCAAAGTTTAATGGCACTGAATGCTGTGGAATTGACCCACCTATACCAAAGCTGGTATCTAATGTACCATCCAGATTTAGGCGATGTAGTATGCTGTGGTCTCCAAAGTCAAATTGCCTCAAACATTACAATTCATTGCCATTGGGTTGTATAGCGATATCCTCGGCCGTATGGTCTCGTTGAGCTACAAATAAATACCTATTAAAACCTGTCTGTGAAAATGTGGTATCAAAACTACCGTCCCCATTAAGTAAGGCTACATCTACCTCACTATCAGGATTTCCTGAATAAAACCTAAGTCAGTACCTATTATAGCAATCTTACCCGCATCAGACACATCGATGCTTTGATAAAGTCCAGAGTTAGGAATATTCACACTACCGTTAGTCCCAAAAGTAGGATCTAAAGTTCCAGTAAAATCATATTTCTGTACAACACTATTAAGATTAAAAGGCATACTAAAATTACTGGTCATACTGGACAGAATAAAATAATTGTCATCATACAATTGCATGGTAGAATTAATATTTTCTGTATTGAAATCGGGTTCGAGATTCCACCTGTTCCAAAGTTAGGGTCTAGATTACCGTCGACATCCATTTTGTAAATGGCTAGATCTAGAAAGCTACCTGGAAGAGAGTAGTTATGCAAAACAATAAAACCATTAACGCCTAGACTTATAATTTCAGATTTAATACCTCTCCCTGTATCGTTAGCTACATTAGGATATACTATATAGCCATTATTAGTTCCAAAAGTAGTGTCTAGGCTACCATCTTGATTAAGTCTGACTACTCTTTCTCTATTTTTAACACCTTGAATTAAAACCTTGTCATTCTCTTGTATCGTAAAACTAATAACACCAGATAGAATAGAGGCTGTTGGCACTTCATGTTCGTTTTGGTTTATAGCGCCATTAGTTCCAAAATCTGAGCATCTAATTCCATTTTGATCCATGCAAACCACTTGATATTTTGAGAAATCACTTAGCGTTTGGTTTCCATAAGTTCCACAAAACAGGAGTTTACCATCAGAGCGTTCTAAAATTTTCCTACCTGCTTGAAATTGATTAGAATTCTCAAGAATTTGCCATCCCGTTGTAGAATTGAAGTTTTGGACGTCAAAAGACTGTGCTTCTAACATCAAAGAGGAAAGAAATACAATTATGGCAATTAGGATAGGTTTCATAATATTTATTTTAATTCATAGTGTAATCTGGCTAAGGTACACCAGTATCTTGTGTTAGTTAAATTTCCAAGAGCTCTGCAACAAAAAACTATTATTCTATCATCATCTAATTTTATGCCATCTAATTCTATGATGTTTCTATGCATACTTAATAGATTGGGAGCATTTGAAGGTAGCATCATAGGTTCTAAAAGCTCTCTATTTTCAGCAGTAGCCGCATTCTTATAGCCACCCTCGTCCAAATTTGTGCCTTGTCCGGAAAGATGAACTTGAATGCCTTCGACTTCTAAGTTATCCACTCTGCCAATGAATTCTAGTGCTTTCAGTACCGTACCTTTAGGAAGAAAGCCTATTCCTATATGATCCCAAAGCACGGATGGTCTAGAATTATTTCCGAAATCCTCGTTTCTATTGGCTCCATTTGTCCATAATCTGAATTAGATCCTGTCCATTTATTATTCTCTAAAGTGAAGCGACCAGTAAAATCTAAATAACTAGGATATTTAGGTACAAAATCATTTAAGGAGTCATCCTTATGGTGATAACTATCTAGTAAATTAGTAAAGTCTGCCTCTGTAGGTTTATAGCCAGTTACAAAAGTGTTTTTAAGTTGTGTCCTTGTTCTTTTTGCCATGATTATGAAATTATAAAGTTATCTCCTAGGATCATAGTTCCTATGCCTGGGATTTGATGTTCTGGTTTACTAGGTATGGTGAGTATTTTCTGTTGTGTACTTAATAGGCCATTGCTATTTTCTGCAATGACTTTAAAGTGGTGGAAGACTGGATTACCCTCT
>CAWILF010000020.1:0-80443 GCA_963836885.1 uncultured Flavobacteriaceae bacterium
TTTGATTTAAAATAGAGTCCAATGTTTCCCCTATTAGATCTGCTCTATTGTAAGTGGGAATGATGATAGAAACCAGAGGTGGCTTGTTCATTTAAATGAAATATTTGAGCGAGCAATATTACAAAATTTATTATCCCCAAATATCGTTTTTAGACTTTGAGATTTTGGTTTGAGTTTCACAACTAATGGTAAACTTAGAAAAACTGTTTTATATAAAGAATCAAGATGAAATGTTGTTCCTACTATCACCATGCCCACTTGGAGTTAATTGATGGTTCCAATAGACCCGATCCTGACTATATCTCCGTTGAACCCTTAACTCAATTACAGGTATATGTTAAAGGGCATCCTTTAAATAGTGCGAACCTTTAAAGGTGTTCATAGCAACACTCGTTTTAACCTCGACTTTTACTGACTCAATCACTCCCAAAAATCGTTTTATCCTACCTACTTTAGAGGTTTGACACATTATTTTGGCCCTTAGCAACCGCTTTGTTAGTTTTTCATGTAACCTGTCTAATTCATTAAACCTAGTAGCGTTATCGATGTTAACGTCTGCATACAAGGTTTTAAAGTATAATTCCCTTGATTTATAAAACTGTTCGGTATGTGCTTTTATTACAGGTTCTGGTCTGTCTTCTCGATCATGTACCATAAAACAATTGGGAACCACACCTATTTTGAAATTATGAAATAGCAGCCGTTGTGAATAATTTCGATCTTCACCATAATGGAAGAATATGGGGTCAAAACCGCCCACGTTCATCAAACAGTCCCTACTTATCAACCATCCAGCAGCATTGACAAAAGGTACTTCGTAAACCTCTTGCGGCTCTTTATACAACACAAAATCCGAGTAGAAGTCTGGATTCATATCATACTTGACATAATTGGAAAACTTACGGTCCAGCCTGGTACCCTCGGCATTTGTGTGTATGGGACTTAAAATCCCATATTCAGGACGTTCTTTTTGTACCGCTATTAACTTGTCTATGGTATCATCGCTTAGATAGGCATCCTGATTAAGTAGAAAAACACGTTGCGCGCCATTGTTTAAAGCGTGTGAGATCCCTTTGTTATTGGCTTGCCCAAATCCTAGATTCTCCTTCTCCTCAAAAAGTATTATCCGTGAAAAGTGTTCTTTAATAAATGTAACTGTCTCATCACTGGAATTATTATCCACGACCACAATATCATACTTGGCTGGGATACTGCTCAAACATCGTTTGAGCCATTGCATACCATTATAGGTGACAATAATTATTGTAGTATTCATCGGTTGATTTGATTAGTAAAACTGCCACAAACAGAAGTTTTCAGAACAAAATGCTATGAGCAATATAAGATCTATGCTTGCTATTTTAAAGGCAAAAGTAATTAAATGAAAGAGTTTTAAACATATACACAACAATAAGTTCAAGTCTTAATAACTTGTGTAAATCCTGATCCCAAAAATTAATTTAGGTACTACATCAGATTAGAAAGTTTAAAATCATCAACCTTAAAGTCTATATAGTATGCAATCTTGAGCTTCCAGATCTCAAGACTGATCAAGGGATCACTTATTGACTAAGTATTTTTTTGATTTTTTTTGATATTTTATGATACACTTTGGAGGCAGGATGAAACTCTTTTCTTAGCAGCCTTTTCTTGTCGGCACTTAAGAAATCCATATAATTGTTGTAAAGAATACGTCTGAAAATCTTGTTATCCTTCGTTCCCTTATTACGATTTACATTTGTAGCCTGCATCCCATGAATCCTGAAACTAGCCAGCTCTTCATTAATTACGAGAATATCCATTTCTTTGAGGATCCTGTACCAGTATTCATAATCAAGGACTTGTTTAAGATCTTCTCTGAATGGTCCAACCCTATCAAACAGGGATTTTTTAAAAAGTACAATGCTCGGTTCTCCTATTTTATTGCGAGGAGTAATGAAAAAATCAGGATGTTTGAATGAATCTTTGGTGAACAGATAATTACCACCGAGATTTGTATCAAATTGTGACTGTAGATTTGAGTAGGTCGCGATCCATTCACTGGTCTGCATATTCATAGAATCCTCCTCAACAATGATATTCCTTTTACAGGAAACCAGACCAATGTTTGGATTATTTTGCAGCACATCGACCATTTTTTCAATACTTGTAGGTCGCAAAAGGTCGTCCTGGAATAAAAACTTAATAAATTCTCCATTTGCCAGTTCCACACTATTGTTCCAGTTCGCACCTATTCCCTGAGGTTTGTGGTGATGGATGTGGACTGGGAAATTTACGCTTTCGCGAAAGCGGGAAACTATTTCTAGAGTGTCATCCTTAGAATCATCATCACTAACAATTACTTCAATAGGACGGTACGTCTGATTCTTAACGGAATCCAACGCTTCCTGCAAATACATGGCTCCATTGTAGGTGGGAATGCACACGGAAACAAGATGGTCTGGTACTGACATTTAGAGTTTGTTAAAAGGTTTTTTTATAAGATTTTCCAAAAATTTTGTACAACTTCGTGAATACCCTACGTTTAAGCCTATAAATGGGATGGAACTGTTTAAAAAGTTCTTTTTTCAAATCTTTGTGCAAATATGGAAAAATATTGTCGAACAGAAATTCGCGATATTTATTTTTCTCGCTGACATTGTTCAATTTATTGACGTTTGTAGCCTGTCCATCATGTATTCTAAATGTGACCTGCGCATCGGGAAGTATGAGTACATCATATTTTAAAAGAATGCGGCACCAGTACTCCATATCAAGAATTTGTTTCAAGTCCTCTCTGAAATCTCCTACTTCCATAAAAACCGACTTGCGAAAAAGTACACAACTGGGTTCCCCCACCTTATTGCGAGGCGGCGTGAAGAAATCCTCCCTTGAAAAAACATTCTTGTTCAGGACTAGACTTTGTCCATCGCTATTAAATTGCTGTTGCAGGTTAGAGTTTGTCGTGAACCAAATATCTGTGAAATCCACTTTGTTGATATCGGGAAAGGTGAAGTCTCTTTTTGATGCGACCATGCCTAGCGCAGGATTATTATGGAGCGCAGCTACCATAGTCTCAATGCATACCGGATGCAGCAAGTCATCCTGAAATAAAAATTTGATAAATTCACCATCCGCATACTTGATGCAGTTGTTCCAGTTGGCCCCTATTCCCGATGGTCTATGATGAACTACCTTAATCTCCCAAGCTACGGCCTTACTGAAGTTTTCAATAATCTCGAGAGTACCGTCGATGGACGAGTCATCACTCACCACTATCTGTAAATGTGGGTAACTCTGGTGTTTTATACTTTCTAGAGCTTCCATTAAGTACCTTTCACCATTGAATGTTGGAATACAGACTGAAACCAGTGCCGGCAAATTTCCTTTTTCAGCAACATTATAGGTTTTGGTGTTTTTTTCTCGCACAACAGCCAGACCGTTTAACAGGCTAACTCGGTGAGTTGTCAGTGCCTGGCGTAGCGGTTTGATATTTTTGAAATACGTTTGGTCTATTACTTGATCGATGGTGGAGATCGTGTGGAGTATTTGTTTTTCATGGGGTATTTTAGACCATGTACCACTTTCATGAATGCGATAAACCGCCATTGAACCCGATAATTTCTTTATTTTACCCTTCCCTGCCACTATCATGTAGAATACCCAGTCACCCAGCACCACCTGTTTGAACCACTGGGGCAGTTGAAAATTATTGCGCAAAACAACTGAGGGCGTGTGGATATAATTTCCCAGAGCAAGATCAGCAATGGTAGTTGTCGCAGGCACTTCCCTGCTAATAACACTTTGTGAAAGAGTTCCAGTAATCTGCTCTAAAACAGCGACATCGTGAAAGCACAGGTTATAATCATCATGATTTTCTAAAAAATCAACCTGCTTTTGAAGTTTGGAAGGATCAGCCCAGTAATCGTCTCCCTCGCATAGCGCGATGTATTTTGAACGAGATGCTTTTAATGTATTGATAAAATTGTTCCTGCCGGTAGGCTTACCGTTGATACTTATATTATCGCTGCGGTCGTTCAAAACCAATTCAATGATGCCAGGAAACTTTCTTTGATATTCCTTGCAAATTTCCCGTGTGCGATCCGTGCTGGAGTCCTCTCCTACGATTATCTTAAAAGCAAAATCTGTCTGTTGTGCCAGAATGCTTTCCAGACATTCAACTATATAGGGTTCATGATTATATGTGGTAACGCAGACGTTGAGAAGTTCCATTTTTAAGGGCTGTTGGTTAATGCTCAACAGGTATAAATTTAATTGATTGACGTTATTATAGGGTCTTGGGGCAAACTATCTAAAATATTCATTAATTAAGTAAATTCAACGGGCAGATTCTAGAAGCTTAAACAATTGGCCAGACCTTAAAAAGTCTGAAAATAAAAAAAACCGCTTCGTTTGCACAAAGCGGTTTTCACAATTTAACCTAACCTAATTAACCAAATTATTTTTTGTTCAAAAAGTCACTGACCAACTCTGGTGCCATAATAGCACTAACAAAAGTATAGGCCCCAGTTTTTGGAGACTTTACCATTTTGATTGCCTTAGTTAATCTTTTCGATCCTGATTGTAGGGTTGCGATTGATTTCTTTGCCATGACTTATATTATTTAATTTCTTTATGAACGGTCATACGCTTCAACACCGGATTGAATTTTTTCAATTCAAGACGATCAGGCGTATTTTTCTTGTTTTTTGTCGTGATGTAACGGGACATTCCCGGTTCTCCGGATTCTTTATGCTCGGTACACTGCAGGATAACCTGTATTCTATTTCCTTTGCTCTTTGCCATCTTCTATATCTTTACAAAAAATTACTTGGTTAAAAAGCCGTTAGCACGTGCTTCCTTCACCATTAGGGTAATCCCTTTTTTGTTAACGTTCTTTATCGCTTTTGCAGATACTTTTAAAGTAACATACTTATCTTCTTCTGGAAGGTAGAATTTTTTCTTGAATAGATTAACGTTGAATCTACGTTTGGTTTTGTTCATGGCGTGGGAAACATTGTTTCCCGTCATTGCCTTTTTACCAGTAAGTTCACAAACTCGTGACATGATTATCTGTGTTTAAAATCGGAATGCAAAATAACGAATATTAATTCAATCCCACAAGACTTAATTCACTACTTTTTAATTAATTCTCTTTGCAGCAGTTCCAGCGCCTTATTTACTGTTTTTTGCACCACCCGTTCCCGATGGTTTCCCATCATGAACGTATGGGCGACGGTTTGCTCTGCGCTCGATATTCCTATACATACCGTTCCTACCTCGGCATCACTGTCCCCTTTCTCCGGTCCGGCATTTCCCGTCGTGGCGATGGCATAATCTGTTTTATATTTGAGTCGCGCGGCATTTGCCATCGCCGCGGCAACCGGCTCGCTTACCACGCTGTGGGCGGCAATAATCGCGGGATCTACTCCCAGCACATCTACTTTGGACTCGGTCGCATAAGTAATCGTGCTTCCCTTAAAAAATCGGGACGCTCCGGGAATTTCGGTAATCAGGCTGGCTATTTTCCCTCCGGTACAGCTCTCGGCAGTGGCGAGGCTCAGTCCCTTTTTAATAAACAGACGGCTTAGCTCGTGGACGAGCGATTCTCCATTGCTCTCTCCTACAATAATGTCTGCGATAAGGTCATAAAGTCCTTTGATCTGGTCTGCAACCGCACTTTCAACTAGAGACCGGTCGTTTCCAGTGCTGGACAACCTCAACCTGACCATTCCCAGGCTGGGCAGATAGGCCAGTTTAATGCCTGCGGGCAGCGCATCCTCCCACAGTGCAATCTTGTTTGCGATCGTGCTCTCTCCTACTCCCGCCGTTAAAATAGTACGGTGGTGGATAAATGGAAGCCCGGCGATGGATTTAAGCCTGGGCAACACACCTGTTTCCATCAGTCCCTTCATTTCAAAGGGAACTCCCGGCATGGAAACAAATATCGTATCATTATGCTCGATCCACATTCCGGGCGCGGTTCCATATTCGTTTTTTAAAACTTGCGCTCTGCTTGGAACCAGCGCCTGGTCGCGGTTTTGAGGTAATATTTTGTCTTTTACATATTTGGAAAACAATTCATCCACATGTTGCAGGACTTCCTTATTGAGTACCAACTGGTCGTCAAAATATTCACAGATGGTTTTCTTAGTGATATCGTCCCTGGTCGGCCCAGTCCCCCTGTAATTAGGACAAGGTCGGATTGTTGTTCCGCTTTCGCGAAAGCTTCCTTAATATGATCCCCATCGTCACTTATGGACAATATCTCATAGACCGAAACCCCTATCTTATTGAGCTCCTGCGCCATCCAAGCAGAGTTTGTATCCACGATCTGCCCGATCAATATCTCATCGCCTATAGTAATTAATGTTGCCTTCATTCTGTATCCTAAAAATCCGAAAGTTACTGGTTTGTAGCTGCACGAGACAAAAAATTGTACGGAGATTTAGAAAAAAGCAGAAACTACCCGTTAAAAATGATGATTCCAACCCTTGGGGTTTCGCCCAGCGGTAGCGCAGGCAACCCCAAGGGTTTATTCAAAGCGACATTCTCCATCAATCACTTTCCATACAATCCTGCTACGAATTGTAATTGCAACCCTTGGGGTTTCGCCCAGCGGTAGCGCAGGCAACCCCAAGGGTTTATTCAAAGCGATATTCTCCATCAATCACTTTCCATACAATCCTGCTACGAATTTTAACTACTAACTTTGGGGTTTCGCCCAGCGGTAGCGCAGGCAACCCCAAGGGTTTATTCAAAGCGATGTTCTCAATTATTGCAATTAAAGGATAGGTAAAGGCACCAAAATGATTTTTCCTCCTTTTATTCTTCCCTACCTCATGCAATCCTTAAATTTACAGTTCCATTTAAATGAGTTCCATGAAAAATACCACCACCATACAATGTCCGGACTGCGGCAGCCAGATAGACGTGAACGATATTCTCAAACATCAGATCGAGGATGGATTAAAACAGCAGTTCCTTAAGGAAAAGAACGAGTTGATCAAAGCCCAAAACGTCAAGGAAAAGCAGCTGGAACAGGCACAGGCGGATTTTGAGGCCAAAAAGAAAATGGAAAATGTCTTGTTCCAAGAACGCCTGGAAAAACAAAGCAAGGAAGCCGAAAAGCAAATCGAAATACGCCTCAAGTCAAAAATGGAAGCGGATAACCTAGAGCGCATGAAATCCATGCAAGAAGAACTGGCAGAGAAGTCTGAAAAGGTAAAAAACCTCCATCAGAAAGAAGCAGAGATCGAAAAGCTAAAACGTGAAATGGGCGAGGTCTCTGAACTGGCAAAACTCCAGGCCCAAAAAGAACTGAGCGCAGAACTGATCAAGGAAAAGGAAAAGATAAAACGCCAGGCCGACGAGAACAACGAACTCAAACTTAAAGAACTTCAAAAACAACTGGAAGATCAGAAAAAGCTGACCGAAGAAATGAAGCGCAAGCAGGAACAGGGATCGATGCAATTGCAGGGCGAGGTCATGGAACTTGCGATCGAGGAATGGCTGGCGATGCAATTCCCGCTAGATACGATAGACGAGGTCAAAAAAGGAGCAAACGGCGCAGATTGTCTGCAGGTAGTCAACACTCGCGATCAACTTAATTGCGGCACCATATATTATGAGAGCAAGCGTACGAAATCATTTCAGCCGGCGTGGATCGAGAAGTTTAAGAATGACATACGTGATAAAAACGCCCACGTGGGAGTTTTGGTTACCGAGGTCATGCCGGGCGGTATGGATCGCCTGGGAATGGTGGATGGAATATGGATCTGTTCCTACGAGGAGTTCAAAGGACTCTGCGGTGTGTTGCGCCAGTCCATCATCCAGTGGAATCGCATCACGCTCAATCAGGAGAATAAGGGTGACAAGATGGGAATGTTATATGATTTTTTAACCAGTACGGAGTTCCGCTTACAGATGGAAGGCATCGTGGAAGGCTTCACCCAGATGCAAACCGATTTGCAAAAAGAGAAAAACGCGATGAAGCGCATCTGGAAACAACGCGAGAAGCAAATCGACAAGGTAATCGACAACGCGGTGGGAATGCACGCTTCCATACGCGGTATTGCGGGTAATGCCATACAGGCTATTCCCGCACTGGAATTGGGCTCTGACGGTTTGCTGGAATTGGAAGATTAGGTGTCGGAGGTTGTAAGCTGGAAGTTAGATGGTGGATAATAGAAAGTAGATATATTCACTAACTCCATTCAGATACTATATTTCATTGGGAATGCTACACTTGCATTTTTTGCTTCGGTCTATTGTGCACTCCATTCCCACACCCACAGTGCGATCTGCTCATAATAAAGGCGGCTGATGAAGATGACTATCATGCAAAAGATCGCAAGAATCCAATTGTATTTTTTGAGAATTATAGATGTTCCCGCAAGCAGGAAAACAATTAAATGGACGGCAGCTGCAAAATACACCGGCGCATAATGATTTTGAGGCCATAAGGGGTTTTCACCCACCGGGTTTTTAATAATGGGAATAAATGCCGTTACCATAAAAAACAAGGCGTAGATCGCAATGATCTTTGTCGCGATGATTAGACTTCTTCTGGTAAATAATGGCGGTTTGGTATCGGTCACTTTTTTTGGTTTCAAATTAAGTCGTCGGAGGGTTTATTCCTTACCTGCTTTAAACAGGGTGTCTTTTTCGGCTTTGGAAAGGCTATCATATCCATTTGCTGATATCTTATCAAGGATTTTATCGATTTCTGCCTGATTGGGCGCTGCAGCTCTTGAGGTAGGTCGAGTAGCCCTTGCATCCTTATTTTTGTACACCGTTTTCATACGTGAGTTGGTTTTGGGCCGTGTGGTTTTTGAATTTGTAAAAAAAGAGTTGAACGTGTTGGTGAAAAAGTCTCCTATTTTTGCGATCCCTTCAAGAATATCGATTCCATCCTTCATGCGTATCGCAGCATAATACCCTATCGCCATTCCCGCAAGATGTCCCAGACTGGAACCCGCCTCAAATCTTGATAACAAACCGAACAAGTTTATCGCTGCAAAGAAGTAGCCTAGGTACTTCAACTTTATATTGAAGAAAATAAGCCTGATTTCAGATTCTGCAAAATACGTACAACAGAAAATTATCAGTGCAAAAACTCCCGCACTGGCACCTATCACACCTGGCGCACCAAAGTATCCCGGGAAAAGCTCGGTAGCCAGCGTGAAGGCAAGACCGCCTGCCAGCACGCCCATGAAGAACAGGCTCAGGTACTGTCTCTTACTAAAAATATTCAGGAAAAATCTACCGGTGTAAAACAATCCAAGTGCATTTCCCAAAAGGTGTAAGATCCCACCGTGTAAAAAAGCATAACTTATATATGACCACGGCTGTAACAACGCAGGAACGATCCCGCTGGGCAAAACAAATTGATCGTAGAGCGGATTATACAACCAGCTTACCAACCAGCCTATTACCGAGGTGATGGCAATGAGCGTTATAAAGCGACCGCTGGTGTCAAAAGTGGCATATTTTGCTCTTGCCTTGTCTATAAATTCCATATTGTTAGTAGATGCGGTGTTCGTTCATGTCATTTTTCTTCCAATACCATACCATTATAAATCCGAAGATCGCACCGCCAAAATGTGCCAAATGCGCCACTCCAGGAGACTGCGGTATGATATTAAATGTCGCCAGCACTTCCTTTCCTATAAAAAATCCTATCAGGTATTTCACTTTAATGGGAATAGGTATAAACATCAACTGGATCGTACGGTTTGCAAATAAATACATATAGGCTGCCATAACGCCATATATAGCTCCACTCGCTCCTACCATGGGAGTCCAGTAATCTCGCACGTTGTCTGCTATGAGTAACTTTTTCGCGTAAGCTGCCTCTATCGCTGCCCGGTCATAACCCATTTCCATAAGTCCGGAAATTGCACTCTCGTACTGGAAATAATTAATTCCTGCCACGGTTAAAAATGCTCCCAGGCCACAGGCGATGTAGAAGAACAGGAACTTATTGGATCCCATCCATTGCTCTACCTCTGTTCCCAAAATAAATAACCATAGCATATTAAAAAGGATGTGGCTCAAATCTGACCGGCTGTGCATGAACATGTGCGATATAGGCTGCCAAAACTCAAAATTGGGATTCTTAAAAAACCACAGCGCAAACATGTCATATAGATCTGGCGCAATGAAAACGGTACATGCATAAAAAATCCCATTTAAAATAAGGAGATTTTTCACCATGGGCGTGAGGCGACCTAGCATAACTTAATTGAATTTTGAATTGAGGTTTTCACCCGTGATCTTTACAAACACTTTTTTACCACTGGGCGTGAGCGTGGGTTCTTCACATGAAAACAGCTGATTGATTATATGCTCCATGGCATCTTTTTGTAATATCTCGCCAGACTTCACGCTCATGCCGTGAGACATCGCGAGTGCGAGATGATGGGTTTTGGAGAAGGTCTTCTCTGGAACTTCCTGTTGTTGGGAATTGATAATGGCATCTAGGACGTTGGTGACATCTTTTTCTTTCAGTTCTAGCGGCAGTCCTTCTATTTCAATAACATTTTCATGCAGATTTTTGAATAGAAACCCGATTTGCTCGAGTTCCCGCTGTAAATTTTTAAGGATCACGACCTCATCGCGCGACCTGTTTATCTTAATGGGAAACAGCAACTGCTGGCTCACACTGTTCTGTACGCTTAGTTGTTTAAGCAATTGTTCAAAAAGAATGCGCTCATGGGCACGTTGCTGGTACACCACGAGGAGCCCACTCTGCAAGGTGCTTACTATAAATTTGCGCTGCAATTGAAAAATGTTGTTTGTGCTCGCGTCCTCACTATCGAACAGTGATTCATGCTGCACTTCCTCCTGCTCCACTATGATCGAGGACGGATTTGTTCCCGCATATAAAGCTTCCCATGGCGCTGGTTTTTGCTGTTTCCAACCAAACTGGTCGCGCGAATTATTAGAGTGAGGAGAAGATGGTGCTGTACCGCTTTCGCGAAAAGGGTTAAAGTTTCTATCTACCTCAATTTTGGGAACACTTGGGGATTTATTGACCGCAAGGTCGTAGGGCAGCTCGTACTCCGTTTCTTTTTGAAAATCGATGGCGTTTACATGGAATTGTCCCAGCGCATGTTTGACGCTGGCCCTTATGATTGCGTAGAGACTATGCTCATCGTCAAATTTTACCTCGGTCTTTGTCGGGTGAATGTTTATATCCACGCTATCCTTGGGCACGGTGAGGTATAAAAAATAGCTGGGGTTTGCACCATTGTTCAACAACCCCTCGTATGCGCTGGAGACCGCGTGGTTTAGATAATTGTGCCTGATGTACCGATCGTTTACAAAAAAGTATTGAGCACCTCTTGTCTTGCGGGCAAATTCGGGCTTTCCTATAAACCCATGAATGGAGACGATCTCTGTTTCCTCATTTACCGCGATAAGCTTTTCATTGGTTTTGGCTCCCATAATATTGACGATGCGCTGGCGGTAGTTGCCGCTGGGAAGGTCAAATAAATAGGTGCGATTGTGTGAAAATTTGATCGCAACCGCTGGATGTGCCATGGCGACCCTGTGAAACTCATCCGTAACGTTGCGCAGCTCCACCGCGTCAGATTTCAGGAACTTTCTTCTAGCGGGAATGTTGTAAAACAGATTTGCCACGCTCATCATGGTGCCTTTGGGAGTAACGCAGGGTTCTTGCAGCACCACCTTACTTCCTTCTATTTTCAGTTCATTGCCCAGGTCTTCGCCAGATTGTTTGGTCTTAACGACAACGTGCGATATTGCCGCGATGGAAGCAAGTGCCTCACCTCTGAAGCCTTTAGTATGAAGATTGAAAAGATCCTCGGCCTGGGAGATTTTTGAAGTGGCGTGTCTTTCAAAAGCCATGCGCGAGTCCATCATACTCATCCCCTTACCGTTATCGATGACCTGGATCAAGGTCTTGCCCGCATCCTTAACGATAAGTTGTACCTCAGTAGCTCCTGCATCTATGGCGTTTTCCAGCAGTTCCTTGACCACGCTTGCCGGTCGCTGGACTACTTCTCCCGCCGCGATCTGGTTGGCAACATGGTCTGGCAATAATCTGATGATGTCGGACATTGATCTACTTTAGGCTGAAAATACTGAGGTCAAATTCTATCAACCATAAAAAAATCAATACCAGGACGGCGATAATTATATAAATGCGGTTGCGCACTAGGACATCACTTCCTTGTTTGTAATCATTCATGGCATTGGAAAACTTGCCCTTGAGATTGGTCTTTTGAACCGTTGTGCGGTGGTCGTCAAATTTGTGCTTGATTGAGAACGGTCTTTCCCCATCACTACTTTTATAGTAGCGCGGTTCATAATCGTAGGATTTGTTTTTGCGGCGTTGTAATAGTCCCATAATGCGTGTCTTTTACAAAGTTAAGATATGTGCAATGATCTAGGTCAAAGATTGTACCTTATAACCACAGTCTTATCAAAACTTTGAGAAAATGGGAGGTGGATATAGAGGATGGAGTATGGAGTATGGAGTATGTGTATAGAATTTGTTTTTTGAGATTTATTTTTCGAACTTGGAACTTGGAATTTGAAACTTGGAACCTTTGTACGTCCCTGATATAGGTTGACCACTTAACAGTGATAAATTATGAAAGCAAATGTACGGAGTATCCGCAAGATGCGTAAATACTCGGAAGAATTCAAAAAACAGATTGTAGACGACTTTGAAAGTGGTAGATTTAGTGTGACACAATTAGAAAAGTTACATGGTGTAGGTAATACCAATATCTACAATTGGATCTACAAATACTCCAGTTTCAACGAACAGGGATCAAGAATTATTGAGATGAAGGACAGCAGCACCCAAAAGATGAAAGAGCTGGAAGCTCGAGTCAAAGAGTTGGAAAGCGCGGTCGGCCGCAAACAGATCAAGATCGATTTTCTTGAGAAGATGATGGACATCGCAAAGGACGAACTCAATATTGACATAAAAAAAACTTCTCCACCCCACAATCAACTGGTTCAGGCAGAACAAGGAAAAAATGAGCTTTTCCCTGAATAGACTATACCGAGAAATCGGAATCAGCAAACAAGCCATCAGCCAGTACGATAAGCGTCAAAGAATATTTGATCACAACATCGAGACCATGCTTGCTGAGGCAGACCAGCTGCGCGCAGAACACCCTGGTTGTGGGGTGGAGAAAATGTATAGGACCCTGGAGCCCGACTTTATTGGACGGGATCGTTTCATTGAAGTAATGATGGACCTGGGCTATAGAATAAAGTATAGGAAAAATTACAAGAAGACCACAATAGCATCAAAGGTATACTACCCGAACCTTATTAAGGGCATGAAAGTGAGCAGGCCATCAATGATCTGGCAGTCCGATATAACCTATATACCCATAGGCGACAGACATTATTACGCCGTATTCATCATGGATATCTATACCAAAAAAATAGTAGGATATAAAGTGTCGGACAACATGAGGGCCAAAGCTAATATGGACGCATTGAAGATGGCCCTAAAAGATAACAGGCCGCCAGATTACCATCACAGTGATCGTGGTGGACAGTACATCTATAAAAAATATGTAGATCTGCTAAAATCCAATGGCACACAGATCAGTATGGCGATGTCTGCCCAAGATAACGCCTATGCCGAAAGGATCAATAGAACCGTAAAGGAAGAGTACCTGAACTACTGGAAGGCCAAAGACTTAAGGTCTCTTAGAAAAAATGTCAAAAAAGCAGTTCAAAACTATAATAACAAAAGAAAACATAATAACTTACCCGACATGCGTCCCACAGAATTTGAGGTGTTCTGGAACACCTTGAAGCCTAGGGACAGACCAGTAGAGGTTGTATATGACAATGAAGTGATCAACGACCGAGTTTACAACATTCCAACAACACATGAGCCAAATAATCAAGGTTTGGTCAAGTCATTGAAATATTGAAAACTCTACTAATTTGATTAATAACAAAAGAAAATAACGGTCAACACTAATCAGGGAAGTTCACTTCACTTACTTAAAAAAACTAACTCTCCAGCTTATGCGTTTTCTTAGTACCGCGGTACATCTCATATTTTACTAACCGCGCTTCTATCTTACCGTTAAAAAGCTTGATTTTCTCACTAGCTCGCAAGCCTACATGTTTCAAAGCTTCCAGATTTCCGGTGATCATCCATGCCGTACTTCCAGAATACCTTTGTTTCAGCGTGTCTCCTATTTCCTTATAAAACTCCTCCATATCAATGGAAATACGCTCATCATACGGCGGGTTGAACATTAAAAAAGCCTCGGCACTCTGATGGTCTTTGAAGAAATCTCCTTTTTCCAGTTCAATAAAATCAGTGAGGTTTGCATTTTTTACATTCTCCCTTGCCTTTTCTATCACATATCCATCGGCATCGCGGGCGATGATCTTACCGTCAAATTCACGCATTTTTTTAAGACAACTGTCCTGGATCATTTCAAAAAGCGCATTATCATAATCGGGCCATTTTTCAAAACCAAATTCCGCCCGGTTGACATTGGGAGCAATATTTGCCGCGATCATCGCTGCTTCAATGGCAATTGTTCCACTCCCGCACATGGGATCGATAAATGTAGAACGCTGGTCCCAGTTGCTCAACAGGATAATTCCCGCAGCGAGCACCTCATTGATAGGTGCAATGTTCGTTTTATCTCGGTATCCTCGCTTATAGAGCGGGTCGCCGCTGGTATCAAGTGAAACATCCACTTGTTGATCGTTGATATGGATGGAAATGCGCACATCGGGATGTTTTGTATCCACATCTGGGCGGCGTCCTTCCTTACGACGTATTTGATCCACGATGGCATCCTTGGTCTTAAGAGCCACGTACTGACTGTGGTTAAAGTACTTTGAGGCGATCGTCCCGTTTACCGCCAGGGTATCGTGCGGAGTCAAAAACTTAGACCAGTCAAATTGATAGATCCCATCATAAAGATCATCCTCATTGCGTGCTCTAAAACTGTGAATAGGTTTCAGGATCCTAATGGCGGTGCGCAACATCATGTTGGCCTTGTACATAAAACCCTGATCGCCTTCAAATTCCACCATGCGCACTCCCTTTTTAACCTTCATCGCGCCCAGTTGCTGGAGTTCTTTTTCAAGGACTTCTTCCAGGCCGAAGAGCGTTTTGGCAATCATCTTAAAATTTTGGGACATGGGTTACAAATTTGAACGGCAAAATTACGGTATTTTTGCCGCCTATGAGCAATGCAACGACATCTGATCCCTGGTACGCAAACTGGTTTGACACCCCATATTACCACATACTTTACCGCGATCGGGATTATACTGAGGCCGCCCAGTTCATGAAATCATTGACCAGCTCACTGCAATTGCCCGTGGACTCGCACATCCTGGATCTCGCCTGCGGTCGTGGCCGTCACAGCATGTTTTTGAACCGATTGGGCTATAAAGTCACTGGTGTAGATTTAAGTGAGAATAGTATCGCTTTCGCGAAAGCGCAACTACAACAATCCCCCCACACAGTAAACGAGTCTGAAACATCAGAATTACCTCCCGTGGATGCCTCCCGCATCAATTTTCACGTACACGACATGACCCAGCCCATGGATCAGACCTTTGATGCCGTCTTTAATTTATTTACAAGTTTTGGCTATTTTGACGATGAAAGCGATAACCTTAAAACCATCAAGGCCATAAAAAACAGTCTAAAACCTGGCGCCAGTGCCGTGATCGATTTTTTAAACGTCCCATACATCCTGGAACACCTGGTCGCAGAGAACGTAAAAACCGAACAGGGAATAGCGTTCACACAATCCCGCCGTTTTAAAAACGGATACATATATAAGGACATCAGTTTTAGCGACAAAGGCAGGGATTACAACTTCACAGAACGCGTACGGGCTTTAACGCTCGATGATTTCCAGGACTATTTTGCCACCGCTGGCCTAGAACTAACTGACATTTATGGTAGTTACCAACTGGAAGATTATCACGCGCAACAATCACAGCGATTGATTATGGTGGTGCGCGGGTAATAGGTTTCTTGAAGAGTTCCATCATCCGGCAAACCACTCCTGATCTTGCAGCAAAGCTGCCAAATCGTCCTCGCCTTGCCAAGGCGAGGAGCTTTTAGACTCGTGAAATTAATAAGTTTTGAAAACTTTATAATTAGTTCCAAATAATTGAAAAGCAGACAGCTTTTCAGCACCTTTCCACAGCACAGCTCGAGCTCCTTTCCTTTTCAAGGAAAGGTGGATTTGGCGCGATAGCAACAAAGACGGATAGGTTACGGCAGTATTGGAATCCACTCAAAAAGCCATAACTTTATAATTATGGGCAACAGAAAAGCGACAGCTTTTCAACAGCTTTCCACAGCACGCCAGGCTCCTTTCCTTTTCAAGGAAAGGTGGATTTGGCGCGATAGCAACAAAGACGGATAGGTTACAGCAGTGTTGGAATCCACTCAAAAAACCATAACTTTAACTCCTCATGATTCAAAAGAAGAAAATCCACAACCTCAAATACCTCAAAAAATACAGAAAGGAACTGCGAGGTAACCTAACAAATGCCGAGGCCTTCTTCTGGAATCAAATCAAAACCAGAAAGCTTCACAACTTAAAATTCAGGCGGCAACATTCCATTAAAAACTATATTGTGGATTATTACTGTGCGCAGTATCAATTAATCATTGAACTGGATGGCGATTATCACAATGATCCCGAACAGCACGATAAAGATTTGCGCAGGGATGAAGAACTGGAAAATATGGGATTTACGGTACTGAGGTATGAGAATCGCTATGTTTTTGAGGAATTGGAACACGTGTTGAATGACATTAAAAAACACTGCGGGATAGAATGAAGTTTTGAGTAATCTTCCATCACCCGGCAAACCACTCCTGATCTTGCAGCAAAGCTGCCAAATCGTCCTCGCCTTGCCAAGGCGAGGAGCTTTTAGACTCTCGAAATTAATAAGTTTTGAAAACTTATTAATTGTAAATAAATGAAAAGCGTCAGCTTTTCAAGTATTCAAAGCACGCCAGGCTCCTTTCCTTTTCAAGGAAAGGTGGATTTGGCGCGATAGCAACAAAGACGGATAGGTTACAGCGGTGTTGGAATCCACTCAAAAAGCCATTTCAACATAATAACGGCAACAGAAAAGCGACAGCTTTTCAAAGTATCCACAGCACGCCAGGCTCCTTTCCTTTTCAAGGAAAGGTGGATTTGGCGCGATAGCAACAAAGACGGATAGGTTACAGCGGTGTTGGAAATCTCAATAAACTTTTTTTTATTTCCCTAAATTTGAATCTAATAAAGTTACATGCCACATGAACCCACGTATTGATCACATCATAGAAAAATTAGAACTACAACCACATCCAGAAGGTGGATTTTTCAGGGAAACTTATAGAAGTCAGGGATCAATTGACGCTAAGTTTTTGGATGGTAATTACAGCGGATCAAGAAATCTCTGCACGTGCATTTATTTTTTGTTGACGTCAAATAATTTCTCGGCATGGCACAGGATCAAGCAGGATGAAATATGGCATTTTTATGACGGTGCGACTGTCAACCTTCACATGATTACTGAGAGTGGTAAGTATTCTTGCCAACTTATAGGCAGGGATTTTAGAAAAGGAGAACTTCCCCAATTCGTTGTTCCCGGTGGTTGCTGGTTTGCTACTGAGGTTGTTGAACCGGATACTTTTGCACTTTCTGGATGTACGGTTTCGCCAGGTTTTGATTTTGAAGATTTTGAGATGTTGTCGCGTGGGAAATTGATCGATTTATTTCCTGAACATCGCGACATTATTACAAGGTTGACTCGGGAGTAGGTTGAATCGCTTTGATAAGAGTTACTTATAAAATGATGCTTTCGCGAAAGCTTCATTTTAATATTCCCAAGGTATCAACAGCGGAAAACTTTTAAATAAAAAAATCCCCTCAATTTCTTGAAGGGATATTTTCTATTTGAATAAATCGGTTCTTTAAGCAATCACCGCCTGTACCTTATCAGCTGCTTCTTGAAATTCAATAGCACTTTGAACATCCATACCGCTGTTGTCTATAAGTTCTTTTGCCAGCTCTGCATTAGTTCCCTGCAATCTTACGATCAATGGGACATTCATGGCATCACCCATACTTTTCTTGGCATCGATAATACCCTGTGCTACACGGTCACAACGTACGATACCACCAAAGATATTTACCAAAATCGCTTTTACACCTTTGTCCTTCAAGATAATTTTAAAGGCCTCTTCTACTCTCTTGGCATCTGCCGTTCCTCCTACATCGAGGAAGTTTGCGGGAGATCCACCAGATTGCTTGATAAGATCCATGGTTGCCATTGCAAGACCAGCACCATTAACCATACACCCTACATTTCCATCAAGGTCCACATAGTTAAGTCCTACCGCTTTTGCCTCAACCTCGGTCGGGTTTTCCTCACGTATATCGCGCATTGCTTCGAGATCTTTGTGACGGAATAGTGCGTTCTCATCTAGTGTGATCTTACAATCCACCGCAATGATCGTGTTATCACTTGCTTTTAATACGGGATTGATCTCAAATAAAGCCGAGTCAGATCCTACATAAGCGTTGTATAATTTATCTACGAATTTTGTCATTTCCTTAAACGCCTTACCGCTCAATCCTAGATTGAAAGCAATGCGACGTGCCTGAAATGCTTGCAGTCCATGAGCAGGATCAACAACCTCGGTAAAAATAAGGTGTGGCGTCTCTTCGGCTACGGTTTCAATGTCCATTCCACCTTCTGTAGAATACATGATCATGTTTCTACCTTGAGCTCTGTCTAATAATACAGACATGTAGAATTCCTCAATCTCGGCCTCGCCCGGGCCATAAACATCCTCAGCAATCAACACTTGGTGAACTCGTTTCCCCTCAGCACTGGTCTGTGGTGTTACAAGATCCATCCCTATGATCTCTCCAGAAATTTTGCTTAACTTCATCAAGACTTTTGGCAAGTTTTACTCCGCCACCCTTTCCTCGTCCACCTGCGTGAACCTGGGCCTTTATTACATGCCATCCAGTCCCGGTTTCCTCGGTAAGTTGCTTTGCAGCAGTTACCGCTTCTTCTGAAGTGGTTGCAATTTTACCACGTTGAATGGTAACGCCATAACTAGCTAGAATTTCTTTTCCTTGATATTCGTGAAGATTCATAAAAGTCTTTTAAGTATTTCAATAGTTTTACAAAAATAGCAAAGCAAATTGTATTTATTCCATATTAAAGGCTTAATCCCATTGATTTATTAGTAGGCAGTATAGAATCTGCAAGAAATGCCAGTCCTTAACGCAAACGGTTGCGCGGGTACCGGCACTGCAACACTATTTCTCAACACTTTAAACTAGCCAGTGCAACGCGTATAAAATTTACTTAATAAGGGTTTAAAAAAGCACTCAGCATTTACTTTTGCCGGCTTAATTAATTTCAAGATCTTATATGAACAATCAAGATTTATTGAACATTGCCCAGGAATACGGTAGTCCGGTCTATGTTTATGATGCAGAAGTTATTGCCGCGCAGTATGATCGTTTGGTAACTGCTTTCGCGAAAGCGAAACACCTCAAAATCCACTACGCAGTAAAGGCACTTTCTAACATATCCATCTTGAAATTCTTGAAAAAACTGGGTGCGGGACTCGACACGGTGAGCTTGCAGGAAGTGGAGCTGGGACTCGCTGCGGGCGTTGATCCCAAAATGATCATCTACACGCCCAACGGTGTCTCCCTTGCCGAGATCGAAAAAGTTGCCGAAAAAGGCGTCCAGATCAACATCGATAACCTGTCGATACTGGAGCAATTCGGTTCCAAACATCCCAAAACACCCGTTTGTGTCAGGATCAACCCTCATGTGATGGCGGGCGGGAATGCAAATATATCGGTGGGGCACATCGACAGTAAATTTGGTATCTCCATCCACCAGATTCCGCACTTGTTGCGCATCGTGGAGAATACGGGAATGACCGTGAACGGCGTCCACATGCATACGGGCAGCGATATTCTCGATATAGGCGTGTTCCTCTATGCGACAGAAATCCTATTTGAAACTGCGGCAAAATTTAAAGACCTTGAGTTTATCGATTTTGGGAGTGGTTTTAAAGTTCCCTATAAACTAGGCGACGTTTCCACGGATATTGAAGAACTGGGCGAGCAGCTGGGCGAGCGTTTCAACCAGTTTTGCGCTGATTATGGCAAGGATATCGCGCTGGCCTTTGAACCCGGTAAATTTTTAGTAAGTGAAGCTGGCCAATTCCTGGCTCAGGTAAACGTGGTAAAACAGACCACCTCCACCGTTTTTGCCGGAATAGATTCGGGCTTCAACCACATGATACGCCCCATGTTGTACGGCTCCTATCACGGCATTAGAAATATTTCAAATCCTGAAGGCCGCACCCGTTTTTACAGTGTGGTGGGCTACATCTGTGAAACGGATACCTTTGCCCAGAACCGACAAATTGCTGAAATTACCGAGGGCGATATTCTCGCTTTCTCCAATGCGGGCGCTTATTGCTACTCCATGGCGAGCAACTACAACTCCCGCTACCGTCCCGCCGAAATTCTTTTTCACAAGGGAGAATCCCACTTGATCAGAAAGCGCGAGACCATGGTTGACATCCTGAGCAATCAGGTGATGGTGGATCTGTGATCCAGATATTTTTTGGGGTATCCATGAGGTAGTTGAGCAGATTCTATGGCAGCAGGATGATGGTACTGGTTACGCTTTCGCGAAAGCGGAATCCCTACCAACAACATACCTATTATCCTAAAGTTGACCGCAATTTTCAATGCTTTAACGCCCATTTAAGTAAGTAAACTGGTTTACCGCACTACCTTTAAATCAATCAGAAAATATATAATAAAATGCAAGAAATAAAAGCTTACGGCGCACGGGACAAGGACGCCGATCTAAAGGAAATGACCATAAAACGACGCGATCTTAATGCAAATGATGTTAAGATAGACATCCTATATTGTGGCGTGTGCCATAGTGATATCCATGCAAAGAACAACGACTGGGGAAATGCAAAATACCCGATTGTCCCAGGCCATGAGATCGTGGGAAAAGTGGTAGAAACGGGAAGTGACGTTACCAACTATAAAAAGGGCGACATCGTAGGAGTGGGCTGCATGGTTGACTCCTGCCAGTCCTGCAGCGCATGTGAAGACGACATGGAGCAATTTTGTGAAAAAGGCATGACGGGAACCTACAACGGTAAGGATAAGATAGGCGGCGCGGAGAGCGATCATACCTTTGGCGGGTATTCCACGAGCATTACGGTTAAGGAAGAGTTTGTTTTGAGCATTCCCGAGAATCTAGATCTTAAAGCAGCCGCTCCCCTATTATGTGCGGGAATCACGACCTTTTCCCCACTCAACCACTGGAAGATCAAAAAAGGTGACAAGGTAGGCGTCGTGGGTCTGGGTGGACTAGGCCACATGGGAATAAAATTTGCCGCAGCAATGGGCGCAGAAACCATAATGATCACGACCTCTCCCGATAAAAAAGAAGATGCCAAAAAACTGGGAGCCACCGGAGTTTTAATTTCAACTAATGATGATGAAATGAAGGAACACAACAATTCTTTTGATTTTATCCTCAATACCATACCGGTTTCCCATGATTACAATCCATATCTCAACTTGTTGAAACGTGATTCTACCATGGTTCTCGTGGGAGCGATAGAAGAATTAGAGCCCATGCACGGTGGCAATATCATCATGGGACGCAAGAGAGTCGCGGGATCGCTCATAGGCGGTATTAAGGAAACGCAGGAGATGCTGGATTTTTGTGGTGAAAACGATATCGTCTGCGATGTAGAAATGATCAACATCGATGAAATCAACACCGCTTTTCAACGCGTGCAGGACAGCGATGTGAAATATAGATTTGTGATCGACATGCAGTCATTGAAAAATTAATAATTTTTGAATTGATCAAATTTAAAAATGGGAGGAACTCTTGATAAGTTCATCCCATTTTTTATGGCTCAAATTTCAAGCTCCAACTTGACCATTCCGCTCTGATAGCTCCGCACTTGTTGCGTAAAATGCAGAACTGATTTCACATCAATTTAAAACCTAGCCACAAATCACCTCTTATCTTTGAAGAAAACAACGACCATGAACTTTCACACTAGAAAATGGATCAAACCGGAAGACCTCAACCCCAACGGAACTTTATTTGGCGGGAGGTTACTGGCATGGATCGATGAAGAGGCCGCACTATATGCGGTCATTCAGTTAGAAAACCGGAAAATCGTGACCAAATTCATGAGTGAGATCGATTTTAAAGCCAGCGCAAAGTCTGGAGATATTATTGAAATAGGACTGGAAGTGAATAAATTTGGTAAAAGCAGTATTGATCTCAATTGTGTCGTACGCAATAAGATGACCTATGAAACGATCATTACCATAGACCATATCGTCCTGGTAAACCTAGGACAGGACGGATTGCCATTGCCGCATGGCAAAACTAAAACCGAGTACGTAAGCGACCGAATGAAAAATAAATAGCTTTATGAGTTTAAAAATAGAACCTAGCTGGCGGGAAATGCTCAAAGAAGAATTTTCCAAACATTACTTTGAACAACTTACAGAATATGTGCGTCAGGAATATATGGCCGGTACGTGTTATCCGCCGGGCCCCAAGATTTTTGCCGCGTTGGACAGGACACCATTTGAAAAGGTGAAAGTGGTTATAATAGGTCAAGATCCCTACCACGGAGCGGGACAGGCAAATGGCCTCAGTTTTTCGGTTGCAGATGGAGTTCAACATCCGCCCAGTCTGCAAAACATATTTAAGGAACTCCAGCAGGATGTAGATGTGAGAAAACCCTATCCAACATCAGGAAATCTAGAACACTGGGCAGATCAAGGAGTCTTACTTCTCAATGCAGTACTTACCGTGAGGGCTGGAGAAGCGGGAAGCCATCAGAAAAAAGGCTGGGAACAATTTACCGATGCGATAATCAAAAAATTGTCTGATGAACGCAGCAATGTAGTTTTTATGCTCTGGGGTGGTTTTGCCAAGGGAAAAGCGAAATTGATTGATGAAAAGAAACATTTTATACAGACCACTGGACATCCCTCACCGCTTAGCGCAAATCGAGGTTATTGGTTTGGCAATCAGCATTTTTCTCGCTGTAACAGGTATCTGGAAGAACAAGGAATGGATGGGATCAACTGGTAATTATGGGCAATTTCATTAGACAATAATTTGTGCACAAATAGTCATTTTCACCATCAATACCATTACATTTACTAGCTTATAACCAACTCGTTTACTTCTATGATTCTTAAAGATGGCGTTACTTCCTCCCAAAACAAGGTCTCGTCAGAAACCCGCAAATTGAGCGACCTGGTTAAAAATGTTGGTAGCTCGCTGGTAGATAGGTTGGCTTGTTTTGAGGATATTATCAATCTAGAAATAGGAGATACTGGTTTACACCGAGCAAAATCACTGGAACGGGAATTTGACATGCGCCAGTTGTACATTAAGTATGAAGGCGATAACCCGACAGGTACCCAAAAGGATAGAATTGCATTTGCCCAGGTATATGATGCGCTACGTCGGGATTATCACACGATATCAGTCGCTACCTGCGGCAATTATGGTGTAGCGGTAGCCCTCGCTGCCCAACTTGCGGGATTAAAATGCATGATCTTTATTCCAGAGACCTATCATACTGATCGCGTTATAGAAATGCAGGCGTTAAATGCGACCATCATTAGATCACCAGGAAGTTATGAGGACGTGGTTAATGAAAGTATCGAGCAATCCCTAAAAAACGAATGGTACGATGCAAATCCAGGTGGCAGCAACACGCCCATCCAGATAACCGCCTATGCCCAGATTGCCCACGAGATCGTCAGCGATCTAGGCGATGCTCCCAAATATTGTGCAGCTCCAGTTTCCAACGGTACTCTATTTGCAGGAATCTATCGTGGTTTTGTCTCGCTCAATAAACGAGGAAAGACCTCCCGCATTCCCAGGATGATCGCAGCTTCCTCCACAAATAAAAATCCGATCATCAGCTCGTTTCTTGCAGGATTGACCCAGTGTAAGGATCTCCATAAGGATGCTATAAAAGAAACCATTTACAATGAACCGCTCATCAACTGGCACAGCTTTGATGGGAATGAAGCCCTTGACGCGATTTATAACAGCAATGGGAACGCTTTTCACGTGAGCGATGCAAAATTAAAGAAAATGAAATCGTTGATTCTCAAGGTGGAAGGATTGAGAATCTTGCCTGCATCGACCGCCGGGTTGATCGGTCTTGTAGAATTACATAATAAACAGCCCCTGGAAGCAGACCGTTTTGTCGCGGTACTGACTGCCAAGGATTAATTTACCACAATTTCAAAACCTATTATCATGAAAAAATCAATTGATGGCAACGCCATAGTCTATTGTCAGGGAGCATTTAATACCGCAAATGGAAAAACCGCCCACGGGCTGGTCCGTTTTACGGAGCGCTACAACGTTCTTGCGGTTATCGACAGCACCTATGCGGGTCAGGATGCTGGAGAGGTACTTGATAATAGGCCCAATGGGATCATGATCCACGCAACGCTTGAGGATGCGATCGAGGCCAACAAGGAAAATGAAATTCATTCCATAGTAGTCGGTCTGGCTCCCGATGGTGGTAGATTGCCAGCTTTCGCGAAAGCAACACTAAAACAAGCACTTAACCACGGATTGAACATCGATAGCGGGCTACACGACTTCCTTACCAATGACCCAGAAATTGTAGCACTTGCCCAAGAAAAAGGCTGCCGCATCAGGGACGTGCGCAAAACACCGGACAGGGACCAACTGCATTTTTTTACGGGAGCGATCGAGAAGGTAGATTGCTTGAAACTGGCTGTTCTAGGAACAGACTCCGCCATAGGAAAACGCACCACGGCATGGATCATCGTTCACGCATTGAGAGACGCCGGCATGAAGAGCGAGATGGTGGGAACTGGTCAGACCGCATGGATGCAGGGTGCTAAATACAGCATGATCATGGATAGTTGTATCAATGATTTTGTGTCTGGCGAGATAGAAAATGCCGTTGTAAATGCCTACAATAATGAAAGTCCGGATGTGATCGTGATCGAGGGTCAGGGAAGCCTCATGAATCCTGCCTACCCGGGAGGATTTGAAATTCTTGCCGCAGGACGTCCAGACTATGTGATTTTACAACACGCACCTACCCGCAAGGAATATGACGGTTTCCCTGGATATGAACTGCATTCCATTACTAAGCAGATTGAAGCCATCGAAACAATTTCGGGCAAAAAAGTCATCGCGATCACGGTCAACCATGAAAACATGACTCCCGACGAGATTGTTCCCGCCTGTGAAGCACTAACAAAAGAGACGGGAATTCCTGCCTTTGATGTTCTTGCCCATGGTTGTGATGGATTGATCAAGGTGATTAAGGAAAAAATCTAGATAGCTAATTTTCTGGTCTCATGTTCCAATTAATCCGTGCCCGCGACTCAGATCTGGAATTGACCTTTGAGATCAAGAAACAATCCATCCTGCCCTATGTTTTAGAATTGTGGGGTTGGGATGAAGAGCTGCAACGTCAGATTCATGAAAACACATTTATACCTTCTGAAATATCCCTGATCCACTACAAAGATCAAACGGTAGGTCTTACCGTGATCAAAGAAACCGAAGATCATATATTTGTACAAAACCTATTGATCGTCAATGAGTTTCAAAACTTGGGAATAGGACAGCAATTAATGGATGATTTAATAGCGAAATCTCGTTCAGAACAAAAGCCCATCCGGTTACAAGTTTTTAAAATAAACAAAAAAGCTCAAAAATTTTATAGAAAGTTGGGGTTTGAAGCATATTCAGAGACTGAAAATCATATAAAAATGATTAGAGAAATATAAGTCCTGTCCCTAAAAATCCTCAAAAAACAACATCAGCTTTTTACATATAATACATTATGAAAATTACCAAAGTATCTTATCAACGACTGGACTTAAAACTCTCGGCTCCTTATACCATAGCTTATCAGACCGTCGATAAGACTTCTAACTTTATATTAAAAATTGAAACCAGTTCAGGAATTATAGGTCATGGTTGTGCCGCTCCAGACCTTGAAGTAACCCAGGAAACTCCAGATCTTGCAGAAAAGGATATTATTAATGTTGTTATTCCGTTTCTTGAGGGACTGGATGTTCTAATGTCATCTGAGATCCTATTTAAACTAAGGCCGTTACTGTACAAGAACTCTTCAGTACTGGCAATGGTGGACATGGCGTTGTTGGATATTGCCGCTAGAAAAATGCAGGTACCTTTGTACCAGTATCTGGGTGGATTCAGAAAAAGCATTCCTACCAGTATTACCATAGGTATAGAAACCCTAGATGAAACCTTGCGACTTGCAAGAGAATTTGTTGAGCAGGGATTTTTTATTCTAAAGATAAAGGGAGGGCTCAATATCGAGGAAGATATTGCTAAAATGATCAAGATCAAGGAAGAGTTTCCCGAGGTGATTTTAAGATTTGACGGTAACCAAGGCTATAGCGTTAAAGAATCACTTCAATTTTCCAAGGGAACGGAAGATATTGAGATCGAGATTTTTGAACAACCCATTATAGTGGGAGATGAAGTAAAAATGGGCGAGGTAACCGAGAGAACCCTAATGCCGGTAATGGCAGATGAAAGCCTTAAAAGTCTTACGGACATGTTTGATCTCGCAAAAAATGAACAGATCAACATGATCAATATCAAACTTATGAAAGTGGGCGGAATCCGTGAGGGGCTGCATATCAACTCCGTGGCGATATCTGCGGGACTGAAGGCTATGGTAGGCTGTATTGATGAATGCGGACTGGGAATAGCGGCGGGATTGCATTTTGCCCTTTCACAATCCAATGTAAAATATGCTGATCTCGATGGTCATCTAGATCTACTGGCAGATCCTTATCACGACTTGTTCAAACTAGAAAAGGGAATTCTATATCCCACAAAAAGATATGGCCTGGGCGTGATGGATTAAGAATTAATAATTGAATATCCCAGGTTTAAACAAATGCAACCTGGCAGCGATTATAACTTCTCACTTATTCTATACCTATCCCTGGAATCGCTGGAGCGCTGTACGAGCTCGCCCAGAAAACCGGCCATAAAGAACAAACTTCCCAAAATCATAGTGGTAAGCGCGATAAAGAACCACGGACTGTCGGTGACTAGTCGATAGGGTAAATCGTGCGCCATGCGGTATAGCTTAGAACCGCCCACGTAGGCCGCGAGAATAAAGCCTATACCAAACATCAATACTCCCATACTGCCAAACAGATGCATGGGCCGGCGTGCGTAACGACTGAAAAATGCGATCGTGATCAAATCTAAAAATCCGTTGATAAAGCGATCATAGCCAAATTTTGTCCTTCCATATTTTCTCGCCTGGTGGGCAACTTCTTTTTCGGTGATTTTGATAAACCCGGCGTTTTTTGCCAAAACAGGAATATAGCGATGCATCTCACCGTGCACATCTATATTTTTAACCACGGTAAAATGATATGCCTTGAGACCGCAGTTGAAATCATGAAGATCCAGTCCGCTTGTCCTGCGTGCCGCCCAGTTGAACAGTTTGCTCGGTAGGTTTTTAGAAATCACGGAGTCATAACGTTTTCTTTTCCAGCCGCTTACCAGTTGATACCCCTGTTCTTTGATCATGTCGTACAACTCGGGAATTTCCTCTGGAGAATCCTGTAGATCTGCATCCATGGTGATCACGACCTCGCCGGTTACCGCTTGAAAACCTGCGTGAAGTGCCTGGGATTTCCCATAATTGGTCTGGAACCGGATTCCCTTGATAGAAGATTGTGGGTGGTTTTCCCGCTTTCGCGAAAGCGTACCTATTACATCCCAACTACCATCCGTACTACCATCATCCACATAAATAACCTCATAGCTCAAACCGGTCGATTCCAAAACTCGATCTATCCAAAGTTGCAGCTCTGACAAGGAATCGGACTCATTTAATAGCGGTATGACAATGGATATATTCATGGGAATGTAGGCAATTATTGCGGTGCTTTGTGTATGGGTCGGGCTTTTCTCAATATCATCGCCATAATAATACCGACCACGGTGTACATAAGAAATTTAGTTCCTGCGGCGAGCATATAACCGCTTATGCTGTAATTGACCTCGATAAACTCTGCCTTATTGTTTCCCGTGGACTCTATGGCGTCCTGCCGCAGTTGCTGGGCATCTCGTATCAAATCCTGAGCCTCGGGATCCCAGACGACAAAAATCAAGTAATTTATGAGCGCCTCAAAAAAGAAGATCATCCCAATACAGGCTATAAATGCCAGAACGCCCTGCTTAAAGCTCAAATATCCAGATAGTCTTACCTTGCTCGTGATCTGTGATGCAAATGCGAGGATCAATGGAAACAATAAAATAACAACTGAAAGCAATGCGTTAGAAAACTCCCGTTCCTTCCATATAAATAAATATATGATCACTATGACCGCGCTGCCCACAAATCCAAATAATAGGCCTGTTTTTTTCACTATGGAATCCATGAGAATATCTTCATTAAATTTGCCTCAAAGATACATATCACAACCAGCAAAAAAATAAATAGTGAGGCTATTAATTATTCCTTTGCGTTATTATGAAAAAAGGATTAAGTTTGCAGCCGCAAAAGAATAAGATCTAAGTCATGCAAAAAGGAATACACCCAGAGAATTATAGATTAGTTGCATTTAAAGACATGTCCAACGACGAGGTTTTTATCACTAAATCTGTTGTAAATACAAAGGAGACCATCGAGGTTGAAGGTACGGAATATCCACTTATCAAACTTGAGATTTCTCGAACCAGCCATCCATTCTATACAGGACAGAGCAAACTTATTGATACCGCAGGTCGTATCGATAAATTTAAAAACAAATACAAAAAATTCTCCAAGGAAACTAAAGAAACCGAAGAGTAATACTTTTGATATCTATTTACAAAACCGCTTTATTTTTATGAAGCGGTTTTTTTATGGGATTAAATTCCATTTATGGGTTTTATCATAGATCCCCAGCCTAGGTTCACTCCATAAAATCACCCTCTGAGCGCCTATCCGTTCTTGAGAAATCCCATCGATATGGTGGTCTGAGTTTTAATACCTCAACTTTAAGTAAATTTGGAATCTAAAAACATTTACATTGTATAAAACTGGTTTGGTTCTTTCGGGTGGTGGTCACAGGGGCGTGGCGCACGCCGGAGCACTCGCTGCTATGGAAGAGCGCGGTATAGAACCCGATGTGATTTCGGGCGTGAGTGCGGGAGCGATCGTGGGAGCTATGTATGCCGCAAACTATTCACCGCGGGATATACTTGAATTATTCCAGAAAATCAAGCTTTTTTCAGTGGCAAATTTTGCCAGACGCAAGGCAGGTTTTGTGGACTCAGAGGCCTTCCATAAGATTTTATTGGATTATTTTCCCGAGAACAGCTTTGAAAGTTTGAGTAAGGAACTGCACGTAACCGCCGCAGACCTGCTTACCGGAGCGACTAAAGTTTTCTCAAAAGGCCCCTTGATACCAGCGATTCTTGCTTCATCTGCCGTGCCGGGCGTTTTTACACCTGTCGAAATTAATGGAAGTCTTTATACAGATGGCGGGATTATGGACAACTTTCCCATTAAACCCTTACGCAAAAGAGCTCTTGAAATTTATGGAATCTACGTTTGTCCATTAAAGACCATGAAATTAATTGATTTTAAACGGTCATACGATGTTGTCAATCGAGCACTGCATTTGAAGATGCATACCTTATCGGTGAACAAGTTTAAGGAATGTAAGGCCATTATTTATCCAGAGCAGCTGTGCAACTACCATTTGTTCCAGTCGAGCCAGGTGGATACCATTTTTAAAATAGGCTATGAGGAAGCGGTGAGAAGCCTTGATTTAAACAAAAAACCCTGAACTTAGAAAAGTTCAAGGTTTGTCGTTTAGGAATATATTTTTACTAATTTACACTGAAGCTTGTAAGTGTTTGTACCGTTAATACTTCATTATTTTCAGGAAACGGTAATGGAATCTGAAAAGCACTCAAGTCTGCTAACTGATAGGAAAACTGACTGTCTGATTTTATTAGACCTACATCCTTTGCCCAGTAGTTATCTACAATAAATACATCCTGAGCCGGCATCACGCTAACCACGGTGGTAAAACCTGAAACCGTCAAGGGACTACCTATCTTTGCATTGATTATAAGCTGGGAGTGGATCACGTCGTTATAGGTCATTCCATTAACTGCCATTGATGCTACATCTTCTTGTTGAATCGTGGTGGCGGTATATTCTATCTCTAGGTTAAAACCCTGTAAGGATTGTGTGGAAGAACCCATTGTGGTGAAGAGCGTTGTATTTACAGCTGCGTTCTGATCATAAAGAGCTGCATTCTGAACGTTGATGTTTAAATTCTCAAGACCTAAAAAGTTGAAGTCCAAGGCTCCAGTACCCATCAATTTTCCATTTGAAGTGGTTAATGCTCCGTTAGAAAGTACATTGGTCATGATAGCATTGGGCACTGTGGGAGTTGCTTCTAGTTGAAAACTATTTGCGGAGGCACTAACTACTTCCAACCTATCGTTCAAAGTACTGCCCTCAGTCGTTACATTATAATCCCAAGTGTTGTTCACCGAGAGCGGTAAATACTGAAAATCAGTCTGAGTACCGCCCGAGTCGTCACTATCACAACCCGTAAATAATAAAGCGGCAACCATTAAAAATAAAATGCCTGCCCTTTTCAATAATAATTGGAAATATTTCATGATTTCGATTAATTCTTAGGCTGTAAATATACTGAGTTCGATTGTATTTGTAACCTTTATGATTGTGCAGTGGTGAACCATTCAATTTTCAATGAGAATATGTACCTAGCGCATTAAGTTTTCTGCGCTCTATGGGCTTTGTAAATTGCTGAGTACTGGCAATTACAGAAAATTTTCTCAGATAAAAACATCTTCAACAATTCGGTCTGGTTGGCTTTTCATGAGGCAAGAATTATAATTTATCATAAAAAAAACGCTTCCATTACTGGAAGCGTTTTTATCATTATCAACTTGAATACTGGTTACATTTTTGCTCCCCACTTCTTCAAATTATCTGTATTTATTTTTACATAATCTGCGTTACCGCGTTTTTGAGCAATTTCAAGGGCAGTTTTTGCAGAAGCAATTGCAGCTGGTTTATAACCCATCTTTTCTTCGATGAGGGATTTTTTAGTGTGCATCCAGAAAGCTTCTGGATTCAATTCAATAGCTTTTGAGATCCATTCATGAGCCTTGCGCAAATTCATATCTGCATCGAGGTAAAATGAAGCTGCGGCATAGTAATCGTTTGCGGCTGGACCAGCCATAACTTTTTCAATGCTTGCCATAGTCTTTTCAGAGGTGGGAACACTAAATGGAACGGCTACCAAGGTCTTGTCCCACATAATTTCTAGATGTGCGCCGTCCATTTTCAATTCATTGATCGCCATGGTAAACGATTCTTGAGCCATGTTGAGCATCATAGGCTTCACCATTGCTTTTGCCACGACTTTAGACTCCTCCCACTTTTCAGGTGTTCCCCAGTTGTTGGTATCGCTGTACAATACTATTTCCCACTGAGATTTTCCAGGCTTGGTATAAACAGCATAAGTTCCAGCTTTCACTTGAGTACCACCAAATTCTACATTGTCAGAAAAAGTGATTTTTGCATTTTCATTAGCTCCTGTACGCCACATTTTATCATAGGGAACCAAACCACCAAATATCTCGCGACCTTTCATTGCGGGTCTGGAATATTCAAGGGTAACATCAGTAAGACCTACAGTTTGCATAACCTTTGCGCTGGGACTAGGCTGTGGAGCATTGATCTGTGCAAGAGTAAATGCAGAGACACAGAGACTTAAAATAAGAATAATATTTTTCATAGTTTGATATATAAGATTTTAACAAAAATAGAGCTATATGACCTATAAATTGTTAGGGTTTTCTTAACTAATACCTTTGGCCTTTGAAAAGAAGATCATCTTTATAGCTACTATAATTAAAATGACCCCAAAAACCTTTTTAAGCATTTGTTGATCCAGACTTACGGCAACTTTAGACCCAAAATACCCGCCCACAACAAATGCCGCCGCAATGATCAAAGCATACCGCCAGTCCAGTTCATGACCACTGGAATGGTAGGTATAGGCCGCAAGTAGGGTAACGGGCACGGCCAGTACCGCAAGACTCATACCCTGCGCCTGATGTTGGGTAAATCCCAAAAAATAGATGGCCAGCGGCACCATGATAATGCCTCCACCTACTCCTACACTGCCACTCAAAACACCGGCAAGCAAACCTATCAATAGTAATAATAAAATGGTAGTAATGGACATATCGGTTTTCTTCATGGTTAAAGTAATGGAGCCCACAATCTGCAAAATGACTCTTTAAATTTATAGACTTTAGAGCGTTTCAACCACTCTTCCATATCTATGGGAGTACAATCCTCTAGATCGCGATCAAATTGATCATTGAGATCCTGGGCGGTCTCCTTATCATAGATCAATGCATTTATTTCAAAATTTATATCAAAGCTCCGGTAATCCATGTTAGATGTTCCAATAGTCGCAAATAAATTATCAACTACCATGGTTTTTGCATGCAACATTCCCTTGCAATACCAGAAAATCTTTATGCCGCTTTCAAGAATTTCCTCAAAATAGGATCGCGATGCATACCGTGCCGCCCAGCTATCGCCTATTCTGGGAACCATGATCTCGATCTCGATTCCAGATCTTGCCGCACTTTTCAACGCAACCAGTATTGCTTCATTGGGAATAAAGTAAGGGGTCGTGATCCTGATTTTGTGGTCTGCGGTGTTGATCGCTAGAAAAATAGCTTCCATAATATTGGCCCAATCGGTGTCTGGACCACTCGCGGCTATTTGTACGGGTTTATTGACTCTTTCATCTACCTCTGGAAAATAGTCTTTGCCAACCATTTCATTTTCTTCCTCCTCACTATGATCGTAAACAAAAAACCAGTTGAGCATCCATTGCACCTGCATACTTTTAACCGCATGCCCCTCAATACGTAAATGGGTATCCCTCCAGTAATCGTGATTGCTCACCCCTACACCGTTCACATAATCATCACTAACGTTGATTCCTCCCAGATATCCTATATGACCGTCAACAATACAAATCTTACGGTGGTTTCTATAATTTGCCTTACGGGTAAAATTGCTGAAAATTACGGGCATAAAGGCACGTATCATGATCCCGGCATCTTCCATGCGCCTTATGGCCGCATTTGAAAGATCACTTCCCACGCTATCGTAAATTATCTTGATAACCACACCGCGGCCTGCGGCATTGATCAAGTGATCGATAAATTGATTGCCTGTAATATCATCATTGAAGATAAAATATTCTAGATGTATATGATGTTTTGCCTTGTCCAGATCATTGAAGATATGCTCAAAAGTTGTTTTGCCATTATATAGCACCTTGAGATCATTATGAAGCGTTAAAGGAGCTACTTGATTGTGCCTCATCAACTTGACCATTTTCAAACGGTCTTCAAGAAATGTTTCCTCAAATTTTTCCAAGCGGCTTTCCTTAATATGAAGTCGGTCGTTCCATCTCTCGATCAACTTGTGCGAGTTCATATCCTTTCTCTTAAAAATCTTTGACTTGCGGTACTCGAGCCCAAAGAAATAATAGATCGCAAGACCTATAAAAGGAAATGCGATCAAAGAAAGTAAGGAAGTTAAGGTCTTATGGGGGTTTTGGTTATTGCGTATAAGGAAAAATGCAGCACTCATTGCAACCAGATAGTTGACAATAAGCGCTGTAATAAACCAGTGAACAGTAACCCAGGCGATCATATCTAGTTATAAAAACCTTTTACGGGAATATCAAATTCATAACGCTTTTTTGATCTATTGTTGAGATTGCTCTCACGCAACCACGGATTGTGGATTTTTAGGATTTTATAGTTGATGTTTCTCGCTTTCGCGAAAGCGGCCAGATCATCCACCTCATAGTCAACAACCTCTACCGTTGTAGGAATATGACCGTATTTATGTTCTTGTTCTACATTAAAGCCAAAGCTCTTGGGATCACTCATGATCTCTTTCATGGCAATGATGCGGAACATGTAACGACCCGTTTCCTCACCCAGTAACAAATCATAGTACTCACTCACCTGTTGACGCTCCAGTTGACGTGAGATACCAGCATTCCCAGCATTATAGGCAGCTGCGGCAAGAGTCCAGGACCCTAGTTTTTCCTTGCTGTCCTTAAGGTACTGACATGCAGCACGAGTAGATTTCTCAAGATGGTAACGCTCATCAACGTTGTCATTTACCTCTAGGTCAAGTTCTTTGCCCGTTTGCGGCATTATTTGCCAAAATCCCCTCGCTCCCGCTGGAGAAACTACATTTTGCAATCCACTTTCAATGACCGATAAATATTTAAAATCATCGGGAACACCTTCCTCTTTCAGTATTTTCTCGATCGTTGGAAAAAACTTTTCGGCACGCTTGATCAGTAAAATACCATTAGATTGCCAGTAGGTATTAACCAGGAACTCGCGGTCTGCACGTTCCAAGATATCTGGACTCGTTACCGGGACTTTTTCACCCGCAAAGTTTAGATCGGCTGGGAGCTTGTAGCTATAGACCTTATAATCCTTTACAAAACCACCTTCCCTAGAATCGGCTTTTGAAATTTCTTGGATGGTTTTTATTTGCTGGGATTGAATGGCACCTGCGCTCACTATGCAGATCGCTGCAATTGAGATTCCTATTAATATCTTTTTCATCGTTCTTTACTTTTAATTGAAAGGTATGTAAAATAGCTGCTTCACGCTTTAAAATCGTCAGTAGTTGTTAACTTATTGCGACCCGTACATTGTTAATTACTTTCCGTCGATAATAAGCTGTGGCAAGTGTTCATTGAACCACTTGAACCTATTGATAACAACAATATGTGTACCGCCCTTGATGACAATGCAATTGTCGATATACTTGATGGGGAATACAGGATCCCGATCACCGTGTATGTGAATTATTCCTTCCATAGGCTCATCTTGTTTCCATTGGATGATGGCATCCAGCGCCCAGTCAAGATACTTTTGATTCTTTACCGATAGATACTGGTGGTATAGATCTATCTTCTTTGCTGCTATACCAAAGTTGTATTTGAGCAGCAAATGAGAGTATTCCACCAGACTCGTGGGAAGCATTTTATAGACTCCAGACCATTTTGCAAATTTCATACGCCTGGGGAATTCTTTGGTTGACTTTATAGAACTTATAATGATGACCTGGCGTACCTCAATGAGTCGTGCCATTTCCTGAACAATAATACCTCCAAAAGAAACTCCTATCAAAACAGGCCGCTCATGCTGAACCTCTTCCAATAATCGCCTGCAATATTGAGAAAGTGTTTCATCTTTAACGGGAATAATCCACTCAATATGAAACACGTCAAATTGCTCTTGAGGCAACTTGATATTCTCATAGATCGAGGGAGCCGCCGCCATTCCTGGCATGAAGTAAACTGGGATCTTATTCAAAATGGTGGAAGCATCAAAGTTTTTAAAAAATAGGATGAAAATTTAATTCTCAAAAAAAAGCTATCTTTGTGAGGCACATCTATCAAGTCTGCAAATGTGGGTTAACTTTTTATACTCACAAAATATCGATCAATTTTAGAACTAGTTTCAATAGAATGAATATGGAGAGTAAGGAACAACTAGAAATAACCGACAATGAGTTTCAACGTCAGTATGAGGGTCGCAAGGGCGATATCCTAGCACGTATTGAATATGCTCAACAGGACAGAAAAATTTTTTTGACCAAGTTAATTCTTCCGGAAGAGCTTGAAGATGATGTAGATTTTAGAAACGAGTTTCTAACGGCCGTTTTTGACAGCATCCGGGAGGAGAAAGAAGTGAAGATAGTTCCCACTCATCCTAAAATTGCTGGTTTCGTGCGCAGGTACCGCAATAAATACAAAGATATGCTTCCCGTAGGCATAGCTATCTAGACATTTTCATTCCACATTTCAATCGCCAGTTGCAGGTCGGCCGGCGTATCTATTCCCACACTCAAGTGAGGAGTCTCCACCATTTTTATTTTTTTTCCATTCTCTAGATAACGGATGCACTCAATCTTTTCCGTAAGTTCCAGCGGTGTAGGTTCTGACCGGTAAAATGCCATCAGTGCCTCCTTACGGAACGCGTAAATCCCCACATGCTTGTACATTTTAACTCCCACAGCTTCATCCCTTATATAAGGTATGGGCGAGCGAGAAAAATAAATGGCGTTATCATCAAGGTCTGTAATTACCTTAACGTTATTGGGGTCATTTATATGATCTGGATTTGTGAGTTCATGTTTGAGCGAGGCAAGCGAGATTTCTTGATCATGATCCTTTTCAAAAACTGCGATCAACTTCTCAAGATCCTGTCGGTTTGTGAACGGTTCGTCCCCCTGCACATTTACTACGATATCTGCATCTATAAATTCTGCCGCCTCTGCGATGCGGTTGCTGCCACAGTCGTGCTCAGTCTTGCTCAAGAATGAGGTGCCGCCTATTTTTTTGATTTCCGCATCAATTTCTGGACTGTCGGTGGCGACGAGAACCTGGTCAAATAATCTCGTACCCAGGGTTGCCTCATAAGTTCTGGCGATGATGGTCTTGCCACACAGATCTTTCAATAATTTTCCTGGAAATCTGCTAGCTTGCAGTCGGGCTGGGATAATGGCTATTATTTTCATGGATCTTTTAATGAGTTAGGGTGATGGATGGTTTATTGCTTTCGCGAAAGCTTCTTTTTTTCAAACATCCTGCGATACACTTTTCTCATCCCGATAATCAGGATGACGACAAGAATTACTGCGATGAAAGGCAAAATCATGGAAATTAATGACAATGTTGTACTAACTCCCGCCTCGATGGTGCTGATCACTGGATTGCCCAGTCCGCCCGTGGTTGCTGTACTCGCAAGCCTCGCCGTACTGGTCGTTGTGGATACCAGCGCTGCCGTTCCTCCTCCCGCAATGATCGCCAGCGCCCAGGTAAAGGCCGGATTCAAATCTCCCACTACCGCAACCATGACCGCCGTGCCAGCAATCGCAGCAAGCGGTACCGATAAACTATCCAACAAATTATCTACGTAGGGAATGTAATAAGCCACCAGCTCCACAAATGCGGCAACCGCTAGAATAATTACCGCCAGCGGACTTGCTGCCCACGACCAGTCCCCACCCAGTGGAATGTAGTCCAGATATCCAGCAACGCTGAGCAACAACAAAGGAATAAAAACCCTGAAACCAGCGCTGGCAGACAAGCCTATTCCCAAACAGATACTTAGTGCAATTTCAACCATTATTCTTCTATAAAATGATCGTTCTTGAATCCTATGAGATACAGATTACTTTTTGCCCGCGTCACTGCGGTATATAACCAGCGTAAATAATCCTTACTGGGCCCTTCTGGTAGGTAAGGTTGTTCCACAATCACATTTTCCCACTGTCCACCCTGCGATTTGTGACAGGTAATCGCATAGGAAAACTTGACCTGCAATGCGTTAAAGAAACTATTTTCCTTTATCGCCTTGTACTGTTTCCATTTAGGTAATTTTAAATAGTCCATGCGCACTTCCTGATATAATTTATTGCTCTGTTCATAAGTGAGCGATGGAGTTTCTGAAGTTAGTGTGTCTAATAGAAGTACGGTTTCAAAAGGTTTCATATTGGGATAATCCACCATTCTTATTTTTACTTCGGCAAATTTAAATGAGTAGATTTCTTTAAAGGAAAAGATCTCAAGAATTTCTACAATATCTCCGTTTGCGATAAATCCTGCATCGCTGCTGGTTTCCAGCCAGTGGTAATTATTCTTGACTACCATAAGGAAGTCTCCGGCTTCTAGGTCGGTCTCTCTAAAAAGGATGCGGGAGCGTATTTGCTGGTTGTAAAGATTGGCTCTTTTATTGGAGCGCACGATTATGGCGGTTTCCTCATGACCGTTCATATCGTATGCGGTCTGAATGGTTTCCATAATCTCATAGCCGTCTATCAATCTATTGATGTCCGTAAACTCTGCCACACGGAATTTATAGTTAAAATCTTCATTCTCGATATGTTCTCTTATTCCCGTGGCATTTTCTAAGATTCCCGAGTTTATAGCCTGTCGTTTTACCTCGTCCAGTTCAATTTCTGTAACCTGTTTTAAATAGCGTTGCTCCAACAGTGCAGCATCCAGGGCAGGTGAGACGTCCAGTTTTACCGGCGGCAGTTGAGCCGTATCTCCTATAATCAATAGTTTACAGTTGACGCCGCTGTAAACATATTCCAGTAGATCGTCGAGAAGTGAACCGTTCCCACCGAACATTTTATTCTCGGCAACGACATCTGGGATCATGGAAGCCTCATCCACTACAAATAAGGCGTTGCGGTTTTTATTTTTTTTGAGTGTAAACTGGATATTACCGCCGCCCTGGCCCTTGGGTATATAAATCTCTCTATGGATGGTTGCTGCTTGTTTATTAGCATAATTGCTGATGACCTTTGCGGCGCGACCTGTAGGAGCAAGCAGTATGAAGGATTTCTTTATCTTCCAGAGACTTTTGACCAGTGATCCTACAATAGTCGTTTTTCCCGTTCCCGCATATCCACGCAGCATAAAAATCCTGTCCTTTTCAGGATCGATCAAGAAGTCGGCAAGTTCAAATAATGCCTTATCCTGCTGTTGGGTGGGAGTAAATGGGAAGTCTGAAATAAGATTTTTGTAGAATTCTTTGCTTGTCATAAGGGCAATTAGCGTAATAGTGTATAAACTTAACTCAAAAGTTACTCAGGTCATTAGGTTCAGTCAAAAAATATTGTAGATTTGTTAGCTTTGAAACCTAATAAAAACCATTAATTATATGCTGCCTTTATTATTATCAATTGTTGGAGGTTTAATCGTAGTCGTTCTACTTGCCATCTTCATTAATAAGATTCCAAAGAAATTCCACATTATTGTGGTCGTGTTGCTGCTTCTCGCAAGTGGATTCTTTGGCTATAAGTTATATAAATCGATTGAAGAGCCGGTGAAATTTGAAGCCGTTAAAGAAAAACGTTACCGCAAGGTCATCAAAAAGCTGATTGATCTAAGAGAGGCCCAACTCGCCCATAAGACGATTACCGGGAAATATTCAAATGATATCACGGCGCTAGGCCAGTTTATCGATACTGCAAAATTTGCTCTCGTTCAAAAGCGTGACAGTTCTGTCGTGGATGTTGAAAAGAACATTAAATTTCGCCTAGACCCTCAGACTGGTGGTTATTATAGAGAAATTACCATTACAGATACCTTGGGCTATAAATCAGTTAAGGACTCCCTGTTTAGAAACGTTGATGTTAAAAACCTTCTTGACTATGAAATGGACGGTGTACCAGGTAAGATAGAGCTCAAGACTGATTACGTTTTTGACAAAGAAAATAGGATACCGGTTTTTATGGCAAGAGCCGATAAGAAAGACCTACTTTATGACCAACCCGAGAGACTGGTTGAAAGAGAACTTGAAATTAAGGATATCGAAGCCGTAAAAGGCAGGTATATAAACGTAGGGAATCTAGAAGAAATTTCTACAAGTGGTAACTGGCCCAGACAGTATGCACCAGGAGATAAGTAAACCTACTGCCACGATTAAAAGTCTGTCCGTTCTGATTCATCAGGATGGACTTTCTTTTTTTGTCTATAATGCATCAAAGTTTGAAGAAAGGCTGGATCATGACTTTCAGGTCAGGGCAAATCCCATCGTTATTCTCCAAACCATCGAGGAACTGCATAAAAGCTCCCCCTTGTTACAGCAAGAATTTTTTAGGGTTCGGCTTTTTTACCACCATGAAATGTTCTGCATTGTTCCCGATGAGTTCTTTGACCCCTCAAGATCTTCTGATTATTTGAAATATAATGTACATATATTGCCGACAGATGTTTTGAGTCATGATGACGATCTGGGAGATATACCTTCATCTTTAGTTTACATTGCTTTTGAAAATATAAACAACTTCTATTTTGAAAAATACGGCCAGTTTGAATACTTCCATTATGGATCAACCATCCTTAACCGACTCTCAAAGCAACAAGATCATAATAGCGAGCAGATTTTTATAGAAGTTTTCCAAAGCGATTTTTATATAAGCATATTTAGGAAAGAACGGTTGTTATCCCACAATTTATTCCCCTTTCATGCAGCAGAGGATGTACTTTATTACGTTATGTTTTCCATCCAACAAAATGAATTAGATCCCGATACATTACATTGTTCCCTAAAAGGAATAGGTTCATTGAATACTATTCACGATCTACTCTTTAATTACATAAGAAATGTCTTTTTAGAAAAAGACTATCATCTACACCTCACCCGTTTACTATGCGCATAATATCTGGCTCACATAAAGGCCGTAAAATAAGAGCCCCCAAAACACTTCCCGTACGTCCCACGACAGACATGGCAAAGGAAGCCTTGTTCAATATTTTGGGACATCGCATAGACCTGCACGGCCTGGATGTACTGGAACTTTTTTCTGGCAGCGGTAATATGTCTTATGAATTCTGCAGTCGTGGTGCGAGCAAGTCACTTGCCGTGGATGAACATGCTCCCTGTGTCGCATTTGTAAAAAAAACTGCGGAAGAATTTGAATTTCCCATAAGCGTTGTAAATGCAGATGTCTTCAAATTCCTCGAACAACACAATGGAAATCATGATATGATTTTTGCAGATCCACCCTATGCGCTTGAAAAAGAGGGTTTTGAAAGCATTATCAATAATGTATTTGAACGCAGTATGTTGAGAGAAGATGGCATGCTCATCATAGAACATTCTAAACATACCGACCTTAGCGATCATCCCCATTTTGACAATCAGCGCAAGTATGGCGGGACGGTTTTTAGCTTTTTCCTTGCGGTAGCTGAAGGAGAAGAGTAACTTTAATCTGTGTGCTTGAAGCTTGGGGTTTGAATTTGAAGTTTGTGAATTATCTCTCGTGCTACGTGTAAGCCCCCTTTGCCTTCGGCATTTCTATGCATTCCTCTCTCTGCCACGGCAGATCGTCGGATGCAGGAGGGAGGAAACGGGAACATTCTAAGCTTTTGACATTTTAATTCAGAGATTTGATTTCGTTTTCAAAACTTGGGATTTGGGATTTGATTTGAATTATCCTGTAGCGTGTAAGCCCCCATTGCCTTCGGCATTTCCCCAGAGGAGGAACATTCAAGCTTTTGACATTTTAATTCAGAGATTTGATTTCGTTTTCAAAACTTGGGATTTGGGATTTGAATTTTTCATCCTGTAGCGTGTAAGCCCCCATTGCCTTCGGCATTTCCCCCAGAGGGAGGAAACGGGAACACTCTGGCTTTTGACATTTTAATTCAGAAATTTGATTTCGTTTTCAAAACTTGGGATTTGGGATTTGGGATTTGAAATTTTCCATCCTGTTGCGTGTAAGCCCCCATTGCCTTCGGCATTTCCCCCAGAGGGAGGAAACAGGAACATTCAAGCTTTTGACATTTTAATTCAGAAATTTGATTTCGTTTTCAAAACTTGGGATTTGGGATTTGTGATTTGAGATTTTTCTATCCTGTAGCGTGTAAGCCCCCATTGCCTTCGGCATTTCTATGCATTCCTCCTCTGCCACGGCAGATCGTCGGATGCAGGAGGGAGGAAACAGGAACATTCTGGCTTTTGACATTTTAATTCAGAGATTTGATTTCGTTTTCAAAACTTGGGATTTGTGATTTGTGATTTGTGATTTTTCTATCCTGTAGCGTGTAAGCCCCCATTGCCTTCGGCATTTCCCCCAGAGGGAAGAGGAAACAGGAACATTCAAGCTTTTGGAGTTTGGAATTTGAAATTTGAAATCAAAAAATAGCAGGTCTATAAGCCGGATTCTGTATCCCGATTGCTCGAGATCCTTATCATTTATCTAGGATCGCAATTGCTCACGACCTCCAACCGCCTACCCTTCAGATCGCACGAACCGCACTCAAGCTCTGATTTACGCGACGTTTCACCCCATAGAGTTTACCTGGTTTCACTACAGCATTACCTGTACCTGCTCTCTGTTGCACTTGTCCTATCCCGCTTTCGCGAAAGCAAACATACATTCACTTTCCCTCAACAAGATGATGGCCGTTAGCCATTATGGTGTCCTGTGGTGTCCGGACTTTCCTCCTTCCCTGGTTTGCACCGGGCCGGCGATAAGGCGACCTGCTGGCGACAAAATTACAGCTATTTTAATCGCTGCTGTTGATAATTAGCTAAAATATGCGCCTCATTTACTAATAATAAAATTGGTTAAAAGTATCTTTGAACCATGGAGCCATTCATTGTTTCAGCACGTAAATACCGCCCAGAAACCTTTGAGGATGTCGTGGGGCAGAGTGCGATCACACAGACTTTAGAAAATGCGATAAAAAGCAATCACCTCGCTCAAGCCCTACTTTTTACTGGGCCTCGAGGCGTGGGAAAAACCACCTGCGCGCGTATTCTTGCCAAAAAGATCAACCACGAGACTGGAGATTTTGATCCGGATGAGGATTTTGCTTTCAACATCTTTGAACTGGATGCCGCGTCCAATAATGGCGTGGATCAAATACGCAATATCGTAGATCAAGTGCGCATCCCGCCGCAAGTTGGAAAATATAAGGTTTATATTATTGATGAGGTGCACATGCTGTCCAATGCAGCTTTCAACGCATTTCTAAAAACACTGGAAGAACCGCCAGCGCACGCAATCTTCATCCTTGCCACAACGGAAAAGCACAAGATCATCCCTACCATATTATCTCGTTGCCAAATATTTGACTTTAAGCGCATTACAGTCTCTGCCATGCGGGAACATTTAAAACGTATTTCCCTAAAGGAAGGAATTGATGCCGAGGAAGATGCACTGCAGATCATCGCCCAGAAAGCTGATGGCGCGCTGCGCGACTCACTTTCCATTTTTGACCGGGTCGTGAGTTTCTCTGGCAAAAACCTTACGGTACAAGCGGTTACAGAAAACCTCAACGTTCTGGATCGTGAGACCTATTTTAAGATGACCGATCTTATTCTGGATAACAACATTCCAGAATTACTGGTGGACTACCATTATATTATGGACAAGGGATTTGACGGTCAGCACTTTATAAGTGGACTGGCGAGTCATTTCAGGGATTTGATGGTGTGTCAGGATCAGCGCACGCTGGTTTTGCTGGAAGTGGGCGATCAGACTAGATCCAAGTATCAAGAACAGGCCCAGTCCACCGATCTGCATTTTCTGCGTCGTGCCATTGAACTGGCAACCACTGCCGATTTTAATTACCGCTCCAGCAGAAACCAGCGTCTGCTAGTCGAACTAACACTCATGCAACTGGCCTCCATCACTAGCGATGGAGAAAAAAAAAATGAGGTAAGGGAAATCCTGCCCGCTACCTATTATAAAGAACAAGCTGTTCCAGCAACCCAAGTAAGTGAACCCATTGCGGGAAAAAAAACCGAGAAGTCATCAGTAACTACCGAGAACCAGATTCCTCAACCCAATGGAACTGATAGCGCAACCTCGATACCCGCTCAAGAAAAAACAGTTGCCACTTCCCGAGACAGTGAAACTGAAAATGTAATCGCATCCAAGCCTGAAGTTGCCCAAACAACTGCCGAGTCTCAAAATGATAGATCTAACGTTGCAAATGCAAAGCAAAGTCTGGAAGAACGCAGACAGCAGCTTATGGATCAGAGTAAGAAGGATGTAAGCAACCTTTCCATAAAGGGGATTGGACTCAAAAATGCGATCAAAGAGCAAGAAAATGAGCGCAAGCCATCGCAGGATAAATTGCCCGAAGAAGCTTTTTCACAAGAACAATTTATACTGGTCTGGGAAAAATACATCAAGCACCTTCAAGAACGCGGACAGATGATCCTTGCCAGTATCTTAAATGCTGATAGTCCTTCTATCCAGGGACATGAAGATTCACATGAGGTTTCCCAATCGTTCCATGAAGGAAGATCTAGAGAAGTCCCAAGGAACTATTTTAGAACATTTAAAGCGCGAACTGAACAACTATAAGATCGAGTTCAAGATCAAAGTAGATAAATCAGTCACAAAAAAATATGTCTTTACCGATCAAGATAAGTACACCAAGCTCGTTGAGAAGAATCCGAACGTGGAATTGTTGAGGAAGACGTTTGATCTGGATTTTTAAGGAGATTGAATTCCACATTTCCAAAATATTGAATCAATTTTTATGACAAGGAGTTTCAATAAGTTGATATTGTTGACGTTAATTTCTATTGTTTTAATAGGTTGTGCCGCAACGCAGATATCATCACAAATTAATAAATCAAAAATTGCAAATTATAACAATATTCAAAGCCTATTTTTATACTCTCAAGATGGAACAGGTTTGTTTTCTAATTATCTAAAAGATCAATTGCGAGAAGATATCACTCAAGATAATAAAGGCTTTGAATTTTTGATTGTTGATCTTAACGGAGAAAAAACAGACCCTAATCAACTTAGGAGTATTGGTAGTATTGTTAGTGGATTAAACTTTAAATCTAAAGGGGATCTATTGCTTGTTTTCAACTCAGTTAAAACCTATGGCTACGAAGGATATAATCCAAATTACATAATATTACCTGGAGAAACCACACCAAGAATTATGATACCTTCCGTAACTTATGAGGTCTTAGCACTGGATCTTGAGTCAAATATAATCGTTTGGAAAGCAAGCTTTCATGTCAACCGCTTTAATAAAACATCGAAAGCTAAAAAAGTAGGACAGATAATTTTTGACAGATTAAAAAGTGATGGAATTTTGTGAAATTACAGTTTCCATATTTATAGTTTAGACCTACCTCTTCTTCACCTCATTATTATGAATGGACTTAATAATTCCATCGGTCAGTCCTATTTTGGGAACGTAGATGTTCTTTGCGCGGCTCCATTTCATGGAGCGTAGGTAAATGCGACAGGCGGGAATAATAACATCGGCGCGATCCTGATTGAGGCCTAGTTTATAGACTCGTTCTTCATAGTTGTAGGTTTGCAGCTCGTCATAGTAGCTGCTCAGATAAAAGTAGGAAAGTGGCTTACCATAGACTTTCCCACTGGTCTTGAAGATATTGTTGATGTTTCCTCCAGATCCTATGAGTTCTATACGGTCATAAGATTTTGAGACCTCCTTGATCCAGGCTTCTGCCTCGTCCCAAAGTTCTTTCTTCACCATGTCGTTGAGCAGTCGCACCGTTCCTATCTTAAAAGATCGGGAAGCCACTTCCCTACCGTGGGCAAAAAGTGTGAACTCTGTGCTACCACCACCCACATCGACATACAGGTACACCTTGTTCTCGTCAATAAACGCGTGCAGATCGGTCAGGGCGATGATTGCTGCCTCGTGCGTACCGTCGATGATCTCAATATCAATTCCAGTTTTATCCAGAATTTCTTTGGCAACGGCAACGCCATTTTTTGCCTCCCGCATCGCACTAGTGGCATAGGCTTTATAAGACTTAACACCATGCACGTTCATTAGCAATTGGTAGGACTGCATGGAATCGACCATTCTTGAAATGTTCCTCGTGCCAATTTTTCCCGTTGTGAACACATCCTGACCCAATCGTATCGGTACTCTTATAAGACTGGTCTTTTTAAAGAGCGGTTCTTCATCGCCAAACACATTGCACGTAGCAACCAGCAGTCGTATTGCATTTGAACCTATATCGATCGCGCCGTATTTTGTGCTTTTGAATCTCATATATTTTCTTAATCTTGGTTTAAATAATAATCAAAGGTGGCATACTGTGACCTCACAGACGGCAGATCGTTTGAGACGTATTTGTTGGATTGTTTGGCATCGATCACGCGTGCCTTTACATTGTCGTTCCAGCAAATATCGAGCGTGTCCATGATCTCCCTTTTGACAGAATCATCATAGATGGGACATGCTATTTCTACGCGACTGTCCAGGTTGCGTCCCATAAAATCGGCACTGGAGATGTATAGGGAATCCTTGCCACCATTATGGAAGTAATAGACCCTGGGATGTTCCAGGTAACGATCTACAATGCTTATGACCTTGATGTTATCGCTCAATCCGGGAATTCCTGGGATAAGGCTGCATATTCCCCTCACGATCAATTCTATGACGACTCCTGCCTGCGATGCCTCGTAAAATAGATCTATCATTTTAAAATCTGAGAAACTGTTCAATTTTATACGGATGTGTGCTTTTTGTTTCGCTTTCGCGAAAGCGATCTCCCGACGAACCAGTTTTTCCAATCCACTCCTCATGGAATGTGGCGACACCATCAAATGCTTATATCTGTGCAGTTTATAATTTACCTGAAAGAAGTCAAAGACACGTTCCACTTCCTTCAATATCTTCTTGTTTGCGGTAAATAATGTATAATCGGTATAAATTCCCGCCGTGGACTCGTTAAAATTACCGGTAGAAATAAATCCATACCTGGCCACCGTACCGTTCTCATCCCTCGTGATCGTGCACGCCTTGCAGTGAACCTTGAGCCCGGGAACACCGAATATCATCTCGATTCCCTCCTCCTGCATAAGCTCGGCATAGTTGATATTTGCCTGTTCGTCAAATCTTGCCTGCAGTTCAATGCTTACCGTGACCTGCTTGCCATTCTTTGCCGCATTGATCAGTGAACCCGCGATCTGAGAGACCTCGGCAAGTCTGTAGATCGTAATCTTGATAGTCCTTACCTGAGGATCTAGTGCTGCCTCACGCAAGAATTTTACCGTGTTGATAAAGGTGTGGTATGGGGTATATTGAAGAATATCGCTTTCAGCAATTCTGGATAAAAGTGATCCCAGTGCCTTTACATTTTTAAGCGGCAGCGGTGATTGCTTCTGGTACAACAGATCGGTGCGTCCCAGACTGGGAAATTTTAGGTAGTCCCTCCTATTGTGGTACCTGCCGCCAGGTATGACCGAGTCTGTATCGTCTATCTGTAGTTTTTGGGTAAATAGGTTTAATGTCTCGTCCTTTATGGTCTTGTCATATACAAACCTCACTGGGTCGCCGTCCTTGCGGTCATAGACACCGCGCCTTATCTTCTCAAGCAAACTGTTCTTGAGGTCCATTTCCATATCCAGCTCGGCATCGAGGGTCACTTTTATCATGTGGGCCTCAATGCTCTCGTAATCAAAAATGCTGAAGATGTAATGCATGCGATGGCGTATCAAGTCATCGATCAGTATCATGTACTGCTTCTCGTCCCCATCAATATCGGGCAGTTCCACAAACCTGTCCAGATATTTGGGCTTCTCGATGAGCGCATACTGGACACTTCCATCCTTCATGACCATGCGCACGGCCAGATATCCAAAACCGTCCCGCAATTGTGGAAACTCGCGATCCTCATTGATCATGATCGTCCCCAGTGCTGGACTTACCTTCTCGTTGAAATACGACCTTATAAACGGCTCGTGTTCCTTGAGTACTTCATTCTCGTCCACCAGAATGATGTTTTCCTTTTTGAGCTCTTCTTCCAGCTCTTCAAGAATTTTAAAGCTGAGCTCCTGATCCTTGGTTACTTCTTTGTTTATTTTTATCAAGAGTTCATCGGCACTGATGCCACCCAAAGATTTTGTTGCATTTTTTCCAGCTCGCTGTATGCGCTGGATGGTAGCGTACCTCACCTTAAAAAATTCGTCCAGATTGTTTGAGAAAATCCCCAAAAAACGCAATCTCTCAATGAGCGGCACCGTCGTATCGTTTGCCTCTTGCAGTACCCTGGCATTAAATTTAAGCCAGCTCAATTCCCTATTAAAATATTTGCGCTCCATTTATTTGATCTCTTTGGGGAATAAATGAAATTGCGTCGTACCTCTTTGAAGATCAGACCATTTATCGATCTTAAATTCCAGCTGTACCATGCCAGTGGTGGGAACATTGAGAAAACGCTCAGATCCATAATCGTTCACAAAATCTGTAATCCCGTTATTATGGGAGAAGATCATGAGTGTATCTATGGTATCATCGCATTGCTCGATCTGTTTTTTAAGCTCATTGGAATCAAAGGTGTACAATGCCCTTTTCAGTTTTAGGCAGGAAAGGTTGTAATCTATGTGCTCCGTTACAATGGTAGCGGTCTGCAGGGCGCGCGCCGCTGTACTCGTCCATGCTTCCTGAGGCACTATTCCCGTTTTTTTCAACTGCTTGCCCATCAAATGTCCGTCATCGACGCCTCGCTGGTTCAATACCCGATCGTGATCTCTTCCATTCAAGTCCCATGAGGACTTACCGTGTCTTACTATGATTAGTCTTTTCATTATGGTTGTAGTCTTTTGGTAATCCAGGATCCATTCACTCTCTCAAATAGAATGCGGTCGTGAAGTCGGTTTTCCCGTCCCTGCCAAAACTCAAACGAGACCGGCTCACAGGCAAATCCACCCCAGAAATCGGGCAGTGGAACTTCCTGATCCTTAAATTTGTTTTCAATTTCCATCAATTGTTCATCCAGTGCTTCCCTAGAATGGATCGCAGAACTTTGATGGCTCACCCATGCTCCTATCCTACTGCCACGAGGTCTAGAGTTGAAATAATCGGCAGATTTTTCTCTGGAGACCTTTGTTGCCCTAGCCTTGACGATCACCTGCTTTTCTAGCGCTGGCCAAAAAAAGTTGATGCTCACCTGAGCATGAAGATCGATAGATCGTGCTTTTTCACTGGTGTAATTGGTATAGAATATCAAGCTTCCATTGTCGATTTCCTTGAGGAGAACGACTCGCGATTTAGGGAAACCATCTTCACCTAGAGTAGCCAGATTCATGGCATTTGCCTCTTCTATCCCATCGCAGTTCTTTGCGAGGTTGAACCATTCATTAAAAAGTTCCAAGGGATCATTGGGCAAATCCTTTTCTATCAACTCCGCCTTTTCATAGGATTTGCGTAAATTTTGCAGGTCTCTTTGCATGGTGGTAGTTTTCATGCAATTTAATTATTAAAGATGGGTTTTGAAATATGCAGTGGTTAAACAATACAAAAAGTATGCAAAGGGCTGTAAGTTGAAAGCGGGAACTAAAAAGCTTAAAAGGCCAAAACCTTTTGTCCCACCATCAAAATTTTTATCGATTACAGGCTCGATAACTTATTTTGCAGCTTAATTTAGTCCAAAAAATTAGCTATGAAGTTTTTGCTCTTATTTGTATTTATTTTAGCTGGCACTACAGCTCGCGCAGACGATTGGGGACAGACCGGTCATCGCACCACCGCTGCCATCGCAGACCAGTACCTGAGTAAAAAAGCAAGACGGAACATAGCAAAATTACTGGGCCATGAGTCTCTTGCTGTGGTTTCCACGTTTGCCGATGATATTAAAAGTGATTCACAATATCGATATTTGAGCCCGCAACATTATGTAAATATACCGTTTGACAAGACTTATGATACCCATCCACACAGTGACAAAGGAGATATCATTACCGCGATAGACAATTGCATAGCCATTCTCAAATCCAAAACGGCAACCGATGATGAGAAAGCATTCCAGCTCAAATTGCTGGTTCATTTTATAGGCGATCTCCACCAGCCGCTACATACGGGACTTGAAGATGATAAGGGCGGTAACGACTTCCAGGTGCAATGGTTCAATAAGGGGACAAACCTGCACTCCGTATGGGATTCAAAGATGATCGATAGCTATGGAATGTCCTATACGGAGCTGGCCATGAATGCACCATCACTTTCCAAGAAAGAATATCGTGCCCTATCTCAAGGAACGCACCGCGACTGGCTGGCGGACAGTCGTATTGTGGTAAAAGATATCTACAAAAATGTGGAAACCGGCGATAAACTGGGCTACCGATATATGTATGACTATAAATCTACGATGAAAAACCAACTATTAAAGGGAGGCACACGACTTGCGGCATTGCTGAACGAGCTTTTTGGGTAGTGTTGATTTATTGTGATAATTCCGCTTTCGCGAAAGCTAAAAAACACAAAATCCTCTCAAATTAAAGCTAGTCTGAAATACTGAACAAGACTGAAATTGCAGCACTACACACCTACATAAAAAGATGAAAGAACCAAATACATTGAAAAAATGGTTGCTGCGCTTGCTGAAAATCAGCTTGTTTGCCGTAATTTCCATTTTTCTGACCCTTCATTTTTACGGTTATCGCATCATTACAGAAATAGACAACCCGTTGATGCAATTTATGGTAAGGGGAAGGTGGGAAAGTCCCATCCCAGCAGAAGATCTTGATGGGTTTACTTATTTTAAGGTAAACTCCACCGACGGTTTGAAGATCGCGGCGATGATTTCCAAAACTAAAAAAGATACCGTAAAAGGAACGGTGGTCTTGCTCCACGGTATAAGGTCAAGCAAGGAAAGTTATACCTCAACCGCCAAGTGGCTCAATAGCATAGGTTTCAATGCGGTTGCAGTGGATCTAAGAGCTCACGGAAATAGTGAGGGAACACATTGCACATTTGGTTTTTTTGAAAAATATGATATAGTTGCGGTGGTTGAAGTACTGGAGAACGAGGGATTCAATAATATAGGAATATGGGGAAGATCGCTGGGAGCTGCAGTCGCCATGCAAAGCATGGGAATCGAGAGGCGTTTAGAGTTCGGTATTATTGAGAGTACGTTCACCGATATGCAAACCATAAGTGTGGATTATTCTGCCCGATATTTAGGAACGGAATATCCTGTGCTGACCAAATACCTCGTAAAAAGAGCGGGCAGCGTCCTGGATTTTGACCCGCAGGATGCCAGTCCATTGAAGTATGCGCAACAGATAACCCAGCCTATAATAATCGTTCATGGAACAGCCGATGAACGAATAGATATTGAGTATGGGAGGCAAAACTTTAAAGCTCTTTCCAGCAATGACAAAGAATTTTTACCGATTGAAAATGCGAGCCATACCAATGTCTGGGAAGTAGGCGGAGCAAGTTATTTTGAAAAATTAGAGGCATTTTTACGAGAGCAGTAAAAGATCCTAACATTTTGGTATCAAGCGCGTAGCGTTCAAAGTAGCATTAATTATCCAGTTGAGCGCGAGCAAAACTTTATATTTTAATAATTAGCATTCACCATCGACAAGCCAAATTGAAGTATTTCTCGGACTTCGCAAATATGACTGGACTTTGGATCAAGCAACTCACAAATTATGATTTATCTAAGTTGCTATAAACAGTTATTTTGCATTCTACTATGCAGTTTGTAACAAATTTATTCCGCTTAATTCTTGACCGATTTGGTGTATTCCACTTAAAATTTTCTCAGTTTGTTTTGCTGATGGTTTTTTAGTTCCAGAAACATATTGTGAAAGTAGCGTAGCATTCATCCCTATTTTTTCTGCTAAGAACTTTGCATTTAAAACCTTATAAAATTTAAAGAACTGTTTAAAATCTATTTCAAACCTTATGTCAGACGGTTCAACTTTTATTTTTTCGTCCTCAAAATGTAATTCAGTCGCCTCGTAGGTATTGTTAATCAGTTCAGGAATTGATTGCCCAGTAGTAAAGATGGGATAATCTGCTGAAAAGGCAGAAAATCCAGTATTCGTTTTCTCAACTGTCATTGTTATTTTTTTCTTTTTTGACATATTCCTATTTTTTAATTCCAGCGTCTTTTAGAATTTTCTTTTCCAATCCCTTACCCATTTCCTGACTTCCGTGGTTTGGAAAGATAATCGTTCCTTTTTTCAACCCATGTTGCATTTTTACGTGCGAACCTTTTTGTGATACTGCATACCAACCGTCTTTTGTCAATAATCGGTAAAGTTGGGAACATTTCATTCAGCTTCACTATGATTCAGATTTCAAAGGTAAACTATTGTTTACTTTTAATAATACAAGTTTTGGCTACAAATATGAATTTTTAGGACTATTTACAACTCAAAACAACCCTACTTTTTCTTCTCAAAATCCAGGCTCAGACTATTGACGCAGTGTCTGATTCCCGTGGAGGTCGGCCCATCATCAAAAACATGTCCCAGGTGGCTGCCACAGTTGGCGCACATAATTTCCGTACGTATCATGCCGTGGGTAGAGTCCCGCTTGCGCTCGATAGCTCCCTCAATCTCATCGTCAAAGGAAGGCCACCCGCAACCTGAATCAAATTTTTGATCAGACTTATAGAGATCGTTGCCGCAAGCCGCACAGCTATACACGCCTTCCTCATAATGGGTATTATATTCTCCCGTGAATGGTCGCTCCGTTCCTTTTTCTCTAAGCACTTGATACTGGGCTGGCGTTAGTTTTTCTTTAAATTCTTTTTCGGTCATCATAAGGTGGTGGATTAAATAATATTGGAAAGTTTGTAATTAAAAAATCCATCATTCAGTAAACAATGTACAGAATGATGGATTATAAAATATCAAGTTATTTTCTTAATGCTGGCAGATCATCGTTAGAAGGTATAAATCTAAGTGCTACACCATTGATACAATGTCTTTTGCCGGTAGTTTCGCTAGGACCGTCATTGAACTCGTGACCTAGGTGACTGCCGCAGGTATTACATTTGAGCTCTGTCCTGGTGTAGCCTATTTTATTGTCGGTATCATATTCTACCTGGCCGTCAATTGCCCTGTCATAACTGGGCCATCCCGTTCCGGACATGAATTTATTTGAATTGTCATAAACTGGAGCAAAACAGGCGGCACAAACGAGAGTTCCATCTGCTTTTTGGTCATTTAATGGACTGGTAAATGGTCGCTCGGTTCCCGCTTCCCGCAACACATTAAACTCCTCGTCGGAAAGTATTTTTTTCCACTCCTGTTCTGTTTTCTGGACTTCGTATTTTTTTCCCTGTTGATCCATTTCATCCATAGTTTCCATGGAATTGTTTGAGGCAAGATCTTTATTTTTCTGGTTGCAGGAGAACAACATCAGACTTAAACCTAGGGCAATCGTATATCGTAACATAATTTGTAGATTTTTATTTCTATCAAAGTTATGCAGTTACCATGCCTTTAACTGTTGCGGTTGTGTTAATAGAAATAAATGCATTTTAAAATAAAAACAAATACACCTAAATTAAAAAAGCCCTGATGAGTAAACATCAAGGCCTTTAAAACGAATTAAAAACTTTTACTTTTTAACGACCTTCCTGGTAATCTGACCTTGAGTTGTAACAATCGATACCATATAAATTCCAGCCTTTAAGCCTTTGATATTTATCGACGCATCTGTACTGCTCAATACGTGTTGTCCCATTAGGTTATAGAATTCTACCGATTTTAATTGAGTCGTTGAAGGAACTTCAACCTGCAATTGATCCATGGCAGGATTAGGATACAAACGGATCTCTTCTACCATAAAACTGCCATTCCCCAAGGTGACTTCTTCAAAGACCAACTTGAATCGATCGGTGGCGATACTGCCCGAGATTGCCGCATCTATCGTAAAGTCGTAAACCATACCGTCAGTAAGTTCCACGCGAGTGTTCAAATAATTGTCTTCCAAAAATACAATGAGGTTTGCGGGCCTATTGCCCATATCAAAACTCAAACTGTAACCTGTAGTCGTATAATTAGCTAGGTAAAACTCAATTTCATGGCCACCGATCGGTATGTTCTGCTTGTCGATAGATCTCAGCCCATTGTTCATCACCGCATAGTTTTCTCCTGGATTTGAGAATTTTACGGCATCTTCATCACTTCCTGCGGTGGTGTAGCTTTCGCGAAAGCGTAACCCCAATGCATCACTTTCCATACCACCACTCAATAAGTCGGCGGTCTTATATAGTTGTGAGTTGATGTAGAAATCGGTAAACGTACTGAAAACAGTCACTTGCGCAGAGCTTGTGGACTTATCATTTTCTTCAAAAGTGATGCTACCATTACCCGCGGCCGTGTTTCTTACAAAAAACGACTGGCCGGGAGCAATGAACTGGTTAGCGTCCGAGCCACTGGGACTGGGCGCTCCCAGATCACTCAAATCTACGGATACATAAATTCCCTGCGCTGCTACAGATGCATCCCAAACGTACAGGAAGTCGCTCAAGTTAGACGTCGTCACCTCGGTAAAGTCAACCACCGCCTGATAGGGATTACCAATAAAGCTAAAACCGCCGGTCGCCGTCGATAGTACTGGAGAAAAACTACCTGTTTTTAAAGCACCACTGGAACGTAAAATAGTCGTGCTGGGAGTTGGGTTCTCTGAATTGAGTGGTGTACTGCGATCTCCTCTCACAAATAACCGATAGGGAGTTCCTGCGGTAAGGGTTTCTACATCAGTATTAGGGATCGCCTGCCATGCGCCAGCACTGTTATCAAAGGTAAACATCGATGGATTACCGGTTCCAGTCGCATCAAATCCATTGGCACCCGTATCAGAGCCCGTGATGTGTGTCCCAAAACCTGCTGGTGCACTACCATTCTCCTGCCAGTTTTCATAAATACTGGTAGTGGTAGCTACGGGCGAACTTACAAATCTGAAGGCACGTTTTGCCGGAATATATCGTTGCACCCTTACATTTCCCGCGCCAAAAATCTCGCCCGTAAATGCATCGAGCTGACCGCTGTTACCCGCATCACTTTCAAAGATCACCAGGCCATCGTTAGTGAGGTTTTTTGATACTTTTAAAACACCTTGTATCGTCAACATCGACCCTGCTTCCGTAAAGACACTTGCAACTTCGGCCGTTGTTGAAGAATTGATAATGGGCATATTTGTGGTACCCGCTCTAATAATTGCGTTATCGGTAGCATCGGGTTTTAATAAGTTGCTCCAGTTGTTGCTATTGGCCCAGTCGGCATCCTCTGCGCCACTCCAGATGAATGGAGCAAACGCATTATTGAAATAAAGCTTTGTGATATTGCGCGGAGAACCGTTGGAACTCCCAGTAATCAAAACATCAAGATCGCTATCATTATCAACATCCGAAAATGCCACTGAACCGTTTCTCACACCGTCAAACGGCGTGCACGCTGCTCTAGTAAAATTGCCACTACCATCATTGATATATAAAAATGCCGTTCTACCGGTATCGGAATCACCTATGACCAAAAGATCCATTCCATTGATTCCATCAACATCGGTGAATGAGGTAGCACTGGAGCTAACTGGGGTCAATAAGTTGGTAGTATCCTCTGTGAAATTTCCACTACCGTCGTTAAGGTATAGCTTTGCTATTTTAGATCCAGACTGGTTAAGTCCAGTAATCAGTACATCCTGATCGCCATCCTGGTCAACGTCTGAAAAGGCGATTGATCCATCTCTACTGAATTCAAAGGGCGTGTTTAAAACTTTGGTGAAACTGCCGTTACCGTCATTTTTGTAAAGTATGGTCTCTCTACCTGCAGTGGTCTGTCCTGAAATGATGACATCAACACCATTAATACCATCTATGTCTGCAAAACTGATCATAACATCAGACGCGGGCTGTAACTGTGTATTGGGCTTTTCGGTAAATGAACCATTACCGTTATTAAGATATAATTTAGCGATGATACCAGTATTTGTTATATTTAATCCTACAACTAACACGTCCTCCCCATTGACACCGTCAACATCGGCAATAGCTACCGAACCAATCCTGGTTGCTTCAAAAGGTGATGCCGAAATGGTAAAATTACCACTACCATCATTGATGTACAAATTAGAAGATGGAGTAGAACCATTTCCTAGGCCCGAGATGAGGACATCCTGATCCCCATCGTTATCAACGTCAAAATGTTTCACGCTACCCTCGGAAACTGGCAAGAAGGGCGTGTTCAAAACCTTACTATAATTACCACTTCCCCCATTAAGGTAGTACTGAACGATCCTGTTACCGCTTACTCCTTCTTGTCCAATGATCAATAGATCCTGATCCCCATCATTATCAAAGTCTGAAAATGCCGAATCACTATCGGCAACTCCCTCAAAGGGCGGTCCCGTTTTTAGATTAAAGCTCCCATTTCCATCATTGTTGTACAAGCTAGATATGATAGGTCCAGCACTGGTTGAGCCAGTTATAAAAACATCTACTCCATGAATACCATCAACCTCTGAAAAAGTCGCAGAACCAAACTCAACTCCAACAAAAGTGGTGTTTGTATCTTCCATAAAAATACCAGTACCATCGTTGGTATATAATTTTGATATTTTACCAGGAGAAACGTTGGATCTACCTGAAATCATAACGTCAATGTCGTTGTCGCCGTCCACATCTGAAAAGGAAACCGAACCAAACTGAACAGCCGCAAATGATGAGCTAGTATCCTCTGTAAAATTACCCAAGCCATCATTGGTATATAATATGGAAGTATTGCCTCTGGAAGTATTAAATCCTGTAATAAGCACATCCTGGAAACCATCTCCTTTAACGTCTGAAAATGCAATAGAACTAAAAAACACCCCTAAAAATGGAGCATTTGTATCTTCAATAAAGTTGCCTAAACCATCGTTGATGTATAATTTTGCCACATTTGGCCCACCAACTGGATCAAGACCCGTTATTAGAACATCCTTAAAAGTATCACCATTTACATCTTCAAAAGCAACAGAACCATCCTCAACGGGTACAAAAGGTGTATTCAGTTTTTCTGTAAAGTTACCGTTGCCATCGTTTGTGTATAATTTGGAAATATTGCCCAAAGGGCTGTTGGCGCGGCCAGTTATCAAAACATCATTGGTTCCATCACCATTTACGTCTGAAAAAGCGATGGAACTATTTTTAACGTCCACAAAGGGAGTTCCCGCAGCTGCTGTAAAATTGCCCAGACCGTCATTTATATAAAGCCTCGTTATAGCAGAGGAACCTGTATCTCCGGTAATCATAAGATCCACGGCACCATCACCATTTACATCGGAAAAAGCGGCATCACCCTTTGCAACGTTAACAAATGGAGTCCTGGTTACCTCAGTAAAATTGCCCGTCCCATCGTTTTTATAAAGTTTAGTGATGGCATTACCATTGATATTTCTTCCCATTATTAAAAGATCCTGGTCCCTATCTCCATCGATGTCTGAAAATGCAACACTACTTGAAGTAACTCCCACAATTGAAGGTGCTTTTAATTCTTTGAAGTTGCTTTCTTCATTAATGGTTACACTAACAGGTGTTCTTTCACTACTGCATCCATTGGTACTGTGTTGTGATACGTAGTAAACTCCCGAAACCAACATTGAAGTGTTGCTCAACGCAGTTCCACCCATTTCTGAGCTGTACCAATGTATTGTAGATCCAGCGACAGGGATCAAATCTGCCACGGTTGCAGAACCACAGAATGATTGGTCAGAAGCTGTTGGCGCATCTGGAATTAATGAATTACTCATAACTATTGAACCTGCCAAAAAATTACTAGTGCCACCATTCAAGGCAAAATTTACAAGCGTGCCATTACTAGGACTCGCAGAGCTATCGGTCAGGCTGGTAATGGAAGAATTGTTCTCTGCGCCCATTCCCTGATTAAATTTATAGTAAGCTATCAAACCCGTTTCATCTCCCTGTAGTTCACAGTTGAATGATCTATTAATCTCATCAGCAGTACGCGCGATGTTCCAAATACGGACTTCATCGATATTTCCCGTATAATTTCTACCTTGTGCCTGTAGGTTCTCCCCTATGGAAACCTTGAAGGCCGAATTATTAATAGCTCCCGTACCCGCCACACTATTATCCAGCACGCCGTCCACATAAATAACAGCGTTAACATTATCGTAGGTCACTGCAATGTGGTGCCAATTGCCATCTATGACATTTGTGGTGGAGTTCACATTGCCAAAAGCTCCATTTCCCGCAAAATTTAATGTGCCCGTTGAATTGAGGGCTATTCGCCAGCTATCATCTCCCTTTGCAACTAGTGCGTCCCATTGCGAGGGTGTCGTGCTTGAATTCATCCAGAACTCGACGGTCATCTGATCTGTAAAATCAAAAAGGTTTTCATTGGGCAACTCTACGTATTCACTGACTCCACTAAAATTTAAATGCGTGGCGGGAGTGCTCAAGGCAGTTGGTCTGAAATTCTCAGTTCCGTCAGCTGATTTATTTGGATTTTTGGAATTTATGGTTATCGTGGAAATCTCGGTACCGTCAGTTTCACTATCATTTAAACCCTTGGTTACCGTGATTGATGAAGTCATCGTTGTCGTAATCATGGCTTTAAAGGAATTACCGTAAACTGTAATTGTACCTAGAAACAAAATCCCTGCGGTGAGTAAACTTTTATACATGGAGTTAATCTTTAACTGATGAAAGTGAAAGCTAACTATTATTCCATTAAATACCCAAATTGTGTTACAAGGCGCAGAACTTTGTATGTGAAATACTATTTGAACTGCTTTGCAAATGTTCTGGACAGTGGGATCTCGACATTATTTACCACGATGGTGGATGAGGTGACACGCTGTACTTTATTTTTGTTCACAAGATAGGAACGGTGCACCTGTTTAAAAGTCTCACCCGGTAACTGGCTCATTATGGTGTTGAGGGACTGTCGGATGCTGTGCTTTCGCGAAAGCGTAAATATATCCACATAATTACCGTCTGCCACCATATACAAGATGTTGCCATAATCTATGCTTACTGTATCATAACCTTCTTTAAAACTGAAATTTTGATGCTGTTTTTTGAGAATCGCAAGATTTATCGAGGCTAGGACATCTACGCGTTTTATGGGTTTTGTGAGGTAAGAGTGGGGATTGGTTTTGAGCGCCTCGTTCATAAGGGCAAAATCATTCTGACCGGTAATAAAAATGACCGTTGCGTTGTCATTTTTTTGCTTTGCAAGTTCGATACCAGAGTTTTTACCGCCTAGATTGATATCCATTAAAATGATATCGGGCCGGAAGGTAGCCATCTCAACAATTGCCGACCGCTTGTTTTTGGCAATCTTGAGCAACTTAAAATGTTCTTCCTGAAGCATTTCTAAAATATGCTCTGCGATGAATACCGAGTCTTCTACGATAAGGATCTTTGTAGCTTCTGTATGACTCATCTAGGTAGTTTTATGTTAAAACTGAAACTAAAACCCTTGCTCGTATCGATCTTATAGGATATATCTGACTGGCGGCAGATTTTGTCTATCAGTTTGGGCTCAACTTTTTTATTGCGTGAGAGTTTTCCATTGTCGTGATAATGAAAGTATAACATAGCGTTCTTCTCTACCACGGTCAGTCCTATTTCTTTTACATCCTGAGAGCCAAACGCGTGTTTCAACGTATTGATCAACAACTCAGTAAGTAGCAATCCCATATACATTGCAATGTCCGAAGTTAATTTTATGGACTCCAAATTAAAACGGGTAACAACCTGGTTGTCCTTGAATACCTCAAAAAAACTGGATTTAATATCGCTGAGGTAGTTTTTAACATCAATCTCGTTTTTATCCTCGTTCTTATAAAGGTGTTTATGTAAGGTAGAGATCGCCTCCACTTTAGTTAATATGTTTTTTAATTCTAACCTGCCACCTTCACTTGATTTTTTGAGTTGGTCGGTGATCAATATTACTACCAGTTGTAGGTTATTATTGATGCGGTGATTTGCCTCACTCAGTAAAAACTCGTTCTCTTGGGATAGTGCGGTGAGTTTTTTGTTACTCGCTTTTGACCTGTTCAGAAAGAAGAAAATCAAGACCGTTATCAACGCAACGATCAACAGCAGTCCTAGCGCAACCATCAGTTTTGTATTGCTGGAGGTGAGTGCTTCGTTTTTGTTTTTGAGTTCCAGCGCACTGATCCTTATCTCGTTTTCTTTTTCCGTGAGTTTATATTTTTCTTCCAGTTCAAATAAATATTTATCATGCTCAATAATATTGTATTCATCGGTCAGCACAATTCGCTTCAATAGATAATCGTAGGCTTTTTCATGATCCCCTAACTTCTTGTACGTTTCATAAACATTAATGGAAAGAATGATCTCATGGTATAACAGTTCATTCCCTGTTGCAAATTCTAAACCTTCCAGTGAAACGTCGAGAGCTTTATCTAGCTGACCGTCTCTAATCAGCGCGTTGGAATAATTGATGTAAACGTCAGCTAGATGCTGGATCAGGTTATTGGTTTTTGCATAAGTAACAAGATCTTCAAAATGTAGGATCGCCGTTTTATACTGACCGCTGCGCTCATAAACGCTGGCAATTTCAAGGGTAGCATAGAATACGTTGTCCTTGTCATTGATTTTTTTTGCCAATGACAGGGATTTTTCGGCATATTTGAGAATGGAATCGTTGATACCGAAGTGCTGAGAAAAAAGTGCCGCCCTACGTCCATAATAACTTGCTAGATAGGTATCACTGATCGCATTTTTATTGCGCAACAACTCAGCATCTTCTTGGTGCTTTATCATCTCGGGATACATGCCTCGTTTCCGGTAGAATTCCATCATCCTGACATGGTATAAAAATTTAAGCTCTGCATTACCCGTCTGCTCTATCGACTGCAATGCCTTGTCGTAGTAATCATAAGCTTCGTCAAAATTAAGCTGTAACTTGTACACCGTCCCGATGTCGAGGAGCAACCTGATCCTTTCACTTTTTACATCAGTTAGTGCCAGGTGTCTCTGATAATGGGAGATCGCCTGATCCAGTTTATTTTCTAGAACCAGCTGCTGGCCACGATGGATGATGCTGTCATTTTGCGCAAAAGAACTCTGAAAAACCACCAATAGCAGCAGGACAAAAAACAATCTCATCCTGGGTGGGGTTTTCAATAGTTCCATAGTCATGTTCAAAATTAAGTCTATAAATTGAGAAATCACCATTTACCAGAACCACAGATCTTGACCTGACGAGAATCCGTTTTGTATCTTTTTAATAAACACTTATAATATTGAATAATAATTAGTTAGGACGTTATAATTGATTTTTTTGAATACGCTTTCGCGAAAGCGTAACTTCCAAAGTCATCCCTTGCATTCATTTTCAATAATAGACAAACCAGAAATCTGTTAGATATAAAACACCTTCTTCAAGCTTTAATTTTCAACCTATTACTTATTTTTGTTCCCATGAATAAAAAAGTCGCCATAGTAATGGGCTCTACCAGTGACCTGCCCGTTATGAAGGAAGCCGCCGCTATCCTCAAGGAATTACAGGTTGAACATTATGTAGATGTGGTGAGTGCGCACCGTACGCCAGAGAAGATGATGGAATTTGGCAGGACTGCCCACGAGAACGGGATTGCGGTAATCATCGCAGGTGCTGGCGGTGCAGCCCATTTACCAGGTATGGTGGCGAGCCTGTCCCCACTTCCAGTGATAGGAGTTCCCATAAAATCCAGCAACTCCATAGATGGCTGGGACAGCATTTTATCGATTCTACAAATGCCGGGCGGCGTTCCAGTGGCCACAGTTGCCCTTAACGGAGCAAAAAATGCCGGCATACTCGCAGCGCAGATCTTGGGCGCGACAGATGAGGTTGTTAGAGATCGAATTATCGCCTACAAGGAAAATCTCAAGGCAAAAGTTATTGAGAGTGCAGCGACCATGAGCAGCAATGGCTAACGGTTACCGCATCTTTTCCATCATGATTATAACAATTTCCGTGGTTTGGTTTGTTATGGAACTGTCCCAACGTAGGTTTGAGCAATGGCATTTCCTGGCCGCTGGTGGGGTAAATTTTATCGCTGCGATGATCATCAACCGGCAGTTTACTAAGAAGGAATACAATTACCTGGGGATTATTCACGGTGTTTTTATGGTTTCGTTTTTTGGTTACGGGTACTTTTTTATTTGATAGTTATTCATCCCTCTTTCAATGATAACGGTCGTTTAAAGATTCCGAATACTTTAATAAATTTTATAACACCATTACATTATGAGCTCAACTCTACTAACCCTATTAATTATCGCGGTGTTTCTGGTTGTCATTCTTATGATAAAGAAAAAAGACAAGTCCTCACCGCTAGGCATTAATTTAAAGCGAACTTATTGTCCCAATTGTAATGAGAAGCAACCTTTTATCAGAACACCCAAAACTGCCGAACAAGCAATGATAGGTGGTAATATTTGTAAAAAGTGCGGTACCAAAATGGATAAATACGGGACAAAAATCCAAAACCAAATTTCTCGACCGCAACCGCATCTTCCCGGATGATCAAAAAATCAAATCGTTAGGTTATTTTGTAAGATTTCACAGCCTACCAAACCAAAACCTCAAAATTTAACAGTAAACTACAAACGTTCTCGCCTTTGGAAATTAATTTTACGTTCTATGACTGAGAATAATAATCCACTACTGCAAGAATTTACTACCGACTTTGACACAGCACCTTTTTCCAAGATTGAGGAGTCTCATTTTGAGCCCGCTTTCGCGAAAGCAATACAACTCGCAAAACAACAGGTCGAGGACATAACCAACCATCCTGAAAAGGCTACGTTTGAAAATACCATCGTCGCCCTGGACAGTGCTGGTGAGACCTTGAGTCGTGTGTCCAGCATATTCTTCAACCTCAACAGTGCAGAAACCAATGACGAGATCCAGCGCATCGCTCGTGAGGTGAGTCCGCGACTGGCAGCTTTTGGGAATGACATCACGCTCAACGAGGATTTGTTCAAAAGGGTAAAATCGGTTTATGATAATCGTAAAGACCTAGACCTCAATGAAGAGCAAAAAACATTGCTGGAGAAACAATACAAACGTTTTTCGCGAAATGGAGCAAACCTCTCTGCCGATAAAAAAGTACGATTAAGGGAAATTGATAACGAATTATCACAGCTTACCTTGAAATTTGGGGAAAACGTACTCGCTGCGACAAACGATTTTGAGCTTCACCTAGAGGATGACAGCAGATTGAGTGGTCTTCCAGAAAGCGCCCAGGAGGCCGCACGGGAAGCCGCCAAGGAGAGAGACAAGTCCGGTTATCTATTTACTCTGGATTACCCCAGCTACATCCCATTGATGACCTATGCAGATGATCGCGAGCTGAGAAAGACCATGTCACTGGCATTCGGCTCCAAAGCATTTAGGGACGAGCACGACAATCAGCAAAACGTACTCAAAATTGCACAGCTGCGTCATGAACGTGCCAACTTACTGGGTTATGAGACCCATGCGCACTTTGTCCTGGAAGAACGCATGGCAAAAACACCTGAAAAAGTCAACGAATTTTCACAGGAAATCCTTGAAAAGGCAAAACCCGCTGCCGAGAGGGAATTCCGCGAGCTCACGGAGTTTGCGATAGAATTTTCTGAGAAAGAGGACGGTCTGCGGGCCATTCACAAACTGGAAAAATGGGACGCCGCCTATTACTCAGAAAAATTAAAACAGGAACGTTTTGACCTCGACGATGAAAAGTTGAAACCTTATTTTAAGTTGGAGAACGTCATCGATGGAGTTTTTGAAATAGCACAACGCCTTTATGGGTTGTCGTTTAAAAAGACCGAGACCATCGATAAATACCATCCAGATGTGGTTACCTACCTAGTAAAAAATGAAGATGGAAGTTTAAACTCCATCTTTTACGGTGACTTTTTTCCGCGCAAGGGCAAACGCAATGGTGCCTGGATGACTTCATTCAAGAACCAGTGGCACGAGAATGGCGAGAACGTGAGACCGCACGTATCCAATGTGTGCAACTTCACAAAACCCACCGCCACCCGACCGTCACTGCTCACTTTTAACGAGGTGACGACCTTGTTCCATGAATTTGGACATGCGCTCCACGGGATGCTGGCAGACACACAGTACCGAGGACTTTCTGGAACATCCGTTTTTTGGGATTTTGTGGAACTGCCCAGCCAGGTACTGGAAAACTGGTGCTATGAAAAAGAAGCCCTGGAACTGTTTGCCAGACATTTTGAGACCGGCGAGGTAATCCCGCAGCATTACATTGATAAGATTAAGGATGCTTCTAATTTTCAGGAAGGACTTCAAACGCTCAGGCAATTGAGTTTTGGGATGATGGATATGAGCTGGCACGGGATCGATCCCACGGGAATTGAAGATGTAAAGGCACACGAGCGCAAGACCTTTGACCGGACAGATCTTTATCCAGACGTGGAAACCAGCTGCATGAGCACCTCATTTGCACATATTTTTCAAGGTGGCTACAGTGCGGGATATTACAGTTATAAGTGGGCAGAAGTACTGGATGCCGACGCCTTTGAACATTTTAGGGAACACGGGATATTTCATCGTCCCACGGCAGATAAGTTCAGGGAACACATATTGAGCAGAGGCGGTACAGAAGACCCGATGTTGTTATATACACGCTTTCGCGGAAGCGAGCCCAAAATCGACGCCCTTTTAAAACGCGCAGGACTAGTAGCTTAAAATAATTAAATCAGAAAACAGTGCCAGAAGTCAAATTAATACCGGAAAAATGGGTGGATCGCTACAGCGATTATTTATTCAATTACACCATAACTCGGGTGAATGATGCCATCATCGCCCAGGACCTTATATCTGAGACTTTTCTTGCAGGTCTCAAGAGTGCACACCGTTTCAAGGGCAACTCTACAGAGCGCACCTGGCTCATTTCCATTCTCAAGCGCAAGATCATCGACCACTACCGCAAGATCAATTCTAAAAAGGGCAAGGCAGAGATACGCATGAGCTACATGAAGGGATCTGATGGGGACGATGGTGGCGACTGGCTGGAAGAACGCGCTGCAGACCTGCGCAATCCCAATGTGGAAGATGAGATCGAACAGCGGGAACTGGGAGAGGCACTTCAAGAATGCATCAATGGACTATCGGAACGCTATGCCACGATATTTGTCCAAAAGTCCATAGATAACATGGATACGGAAACTATATGTAAGGAACACGACATCACGGCGTCAAATTTATGGGTGATCATCCATCGAGCCAGAGTACAGCTCATGGACTGCCTCAATTCTAAATGGTATAAGGAAGACTAGTATAATGGGAAGAATTTTTATTTCATGCGATGACGCAAGTATATTAAGCACGCGAGCTCAATATGACGACCTAGATCCTAAAGAGAATTTTAGATACAAACTGCACAAGAGCCACTGTTATGGATGTAGATCCTTCAACAAGCGCAACGATTCATTCCAGAGATCCCTGAACAAATTGAAATGGGTAAAATTATCTACAGAGCAGAAATGCAGGATCAAGGAACGCCTGATCGAGGCGATGAAAGGATAATCTATAAGCATCTTTAAAATAATATATTTCCCTAACGGTTGTCATCGTTGGGGATTTTTAATGTTAGCTCTTTTACATCACCCACAACCGACCATTACTTCCACTTTATTTTAGTTTATTGATCCTGATGATGATAACGCTTTCGCGAAAGCATAACTCAAAAACAACCATCCACACCATTAAATTATTGTTAGTTTTTTATCATAGACCCCAGTTGGTATTTTAATCCCTTATTTTTGCGACTTATGAAAATTTCAAGAATAGTTGCTGGAGGATTATTGATGTTTTTTGGATGGGTGGCGCAGGCTCAGTCCATACTCATCAACGAGTTGGACTCGGACACGCCCAGCACCGATACCCAGGAGTTTATAGAATTGAGGACACCTAACGCCTTTACCTCGCTGGATGGCTTTGTAATGGTTTTGTTCAACGGTTCCTCCAGTACTTCAAGCGGCCAGGGGCGCACCTATCGTGCAGTAGATCTGGACGGGCTGGTGACAGATGTTAACGGGCTCATAGTTTTGGGAGGAGACCTGGTTTCTCCAGTTCCCGATCTGGTACTTTCTGACAATACGTTTCAGAATGGTGCCGATGCCGTAGGTATTTATCTGGGAGATGCTGATGATTTTGAAGAACGCACCACATTTGCGACCACTACAAACCTTGTTGATGCGCTGGTATATGATACCGGCCAGCTCGATAACCAAATCTTGCTGAACCTGCTGGGACTTACCGTTCAATACAATGAAGATGAAAATGGCAACCAGAGTACCGAGTCCCTGCAGCGCAAATCTGACGGGACTTATGAAGCCAAGGCACCTACTCCCCACTCGCTCAATGATTCAACAACGCCCACTTATATAGGCGTAGATTTCAACGCAAGTGTGGCCGAACTTAATGAGGGCGACTCATTTACCATAACCTTTTCACTTACAGAAACACAGTCCACCGATTTTGTACTCAATTATTTTCTTGACAACAGAGGCTTTGACAATGCAGATTTTACGGGATCTACCCAGGTCACCATTGCCGCAAATACACTGAGTACCGTGGTGCCCATCACGATCATTGATGATACGGTAGATGAGGGCGATGAGTTCTTGCGTATAGCATTAAATAGAAACGACATACCGCTGGGATATAAAAGACTCAAGGACAATGTATTGATAAGAGTCGTTGACAACGACTTTAGGGTAGCAGGATATGGAACGCCACTTGCTCCTACCTTCGGCAATGTCCCCAGCACTGCCCCAGCCGGTTACTACGATTCCCTGGACGGACTGTCGGGAACCAATCTTGAAAATGCCATAACTGCGTTGATCGCAGATGCAGACATGGTGCGCATCCATACCTATAATGACGTCACCGATATTTTAAAGGAGGCAGACGTTTCTCCGCTCAATTCCAACCAAGTATGGTTGATGTACACCGAGCAGCAACGCGCAATTACTGATTTCCAGACAGGAAGCAACAGCACGGGAAAATGGAATCGGGAACACATCTATTCCAGATCGCGCGGCGGTTTTTTCCCTATTGAATACGATGATTTTGCCGACGGAATGTCTGCCTGGACTGAAACCAATGCAGATAGCCTGAGACATGGAATGAGCGATGCCCATCATTTGAGAGCAACCGATGGCCCTACCAACAGCTCTCGCGGGAACAATGATTATCCCGAATATAATGGTCCAGCGGGATCGCAGGGCAGCTGGCACGGTGATGTTGCCCGAGCGTTATTTTATATGGATTATAGATATGACAATATAGCACTGGTGAATGGGAATCCAGACAATTCCACCGTGGGTCAACTGGGCGATCTTGCAACCTTGATCCAGTGGCATCGCGACGATCCCGCAGATGATTTTGAGATGAACCGCAATAACGTGGTGTACACGTGGCAATTTAACCGCAATCCATTTATCGATTTTCCAGATCTGGCAGAAATCCTTTACGGCAACCAGATGGGACAAAGCTTTACCCTGTCCAGTGAATCTTTTGATCTGGACGAGGTGGGAATAAGCCCCAATCCCTCCGATAAAACAATTATGGTTACTGGATTGACCAGCGCAGGTACGATGGCGATCTACGATCAATTGGGCCGAAAAGTCAAGACGGTACGTATTGAAAATAATATCCCATTTGTCCATAAACTGACGAGCGGTCTATACTTGATACAGATATCAACTGGCGAGGCGTCCATTACCAAAAAACTCATCGTGAAATAAATTAGAAGTTATTATTTTGCTTTCGCGAAAGCATAGTTAGAACAATCCCGGTGCACTGTACCGGGATTTTTTATGGAAAGAATTGAGAGCTAATAACATTTTAAAAACTCTGGGATAGACATAAATAGATTCCGCATCAAGTGGGTAAATTTATTGTTTGATATATTTCAGTAGTACATATATCTGACTTTGCAACGCATTCTCAGCAACAGTCCACAACAATTAGTACAAAGCGATCAATTTAGATTTTTTGATTTTTGATTTTTGATTTTTGATTTTTAAACTTAGAATTTATTTTTTTAAATCAACCTTGTAACATCTAAAAGTATCACTCGTCATGCTAACATAACCCAACCAATGAACCAAAAAAACTTTATAAACACGTTCAGCACCGTGCAGAAGAAGATGTTCTTCCTGAGCCGCAGGTTGTTGAAGTCAGAGGATGAGGCGGCAGACGCCGTGCAGGAAGTGATGGTAAAGTTGTGGGAAAAGAAGGATCAATTAGAAGATGTAAAGAACAAGGAGGCCTATGCGATGCAAATGGTAAAAAACTACTCGCTGGACCGGCTCAAAAGCAAACAGGCAGGCCACTTAAAAATAGTCCACAGCAATTATGGCGACGACTCGCCCAACGCACAGGAGGCGCTGGAACGAGAGGCAAAAGTAGGAATGGTACAAAAAATGATCAACGCCCTGCCCGAGCAATATAGAATGGTCATACAGTTGCGGGACATCCAGAACTATGACTTTGAGGCGATCGAGAACATCCTCGACATGAAATCTACCGCAGTACGGGTTTCACTGAGCCGGGCGCGCAAAATGCTGCGAGAAAAAATTGAAGAACACTATAAAACAGAAATCGCATGAACGATTTATTAGATAAATACTGGGAGGGAAATACCTCGTTAAAAGAAGAGCAAGAGCTGCGGGATTACTTTTCCAGCAACGACATTGCCGATGAACACAAGATCTACAGCGATCTTTTTATCACCTATAAAGTTGAAAATGAGCAGGAGGGTTTGAACTTTGATGCTTTCGCGAAAGTGAAACAAAACAATGGCCCAGAAAACCAATTACAGAGCAAAACCTGGAAGGGACTTGCCATAGCCGCGGGATTCTCACTACTTATCGCTGTGGGCGCAGGTTACTTCCAAAAGCCCACACCACCGGACCTGGGCACCTATGACACTCCAGAACAAGCCTATGCCGCAACGGTAGAAGCTCTAGAACTGGTCTCGCTCAAATTCAACAACGGCAGGAACAACCTGGTTCCCGCTGCCCAAGTGAACAAAAAAACAACTCAAATATTTAAACTCAACCGATAAACGGGCCACTCAACAACAGCCCCCAATACTTTAAAACAACTCAATAATTAAACTCAACAACATGAAAAAATTACTATTTATGGCCGTGATCGTACTTTCCGCAGGAATGGCGACGGCACAGAACCTGGACGATATAGGAAACCTCAAGAATACTTCAGAAACCGTGGTGACCAATGAAATGTTCAAGCTCATCGCAGGGATCGAGATGGGCTCCAACGATCCCGAGGTCCAAGAAATGAAGAAAATGGTGGACAACCTTACCGAGCTGCGTGTTTACATGACCGACAATAAGGACAGCGCACTTAAAATGAAGACCATCGTGGACGGCTACATCTCCAAAAACAAGCTCGTTAAACTAATGCACGTCAAGGAAGATGACCAGATGTTTACCTTCCACATGCGCAAGGGAAGCACGGACAAAAAAGTGCGCGACCTGGTGATGTTCATGGACGGGAATGGGGACGATGATGAAAGTTCGGTCTTTCTTATTATCTCTGGAGATATAGATATGAACCAAATTTCCAAGATCACGAAACAACTCAATACCCCTGGACAGAAACAGATAGAAAAAGCTACCCAAGGCAAATAAGACCATTGAACTAACTTCCTTAAACCATATATTATGAACCCTTTACTATTGAGAATACTACTGATAAGTGTCGCCATTGTGGCAACATTCACTTCTTGCGACAGCGATCCCACCGTACAGACCTATTATGTGGATAGCCAGGATAAGGACGGTTTTTATAACGTAAAATTTCCTGTATCAGTTTTTGGAATTAATGAAGAAAAACTCTCGGCAGAATCGCGCAAAGCTTATGAAAGCATGAATAGGGTAAATGTTCTTATAGTTACTGCTACAGATGATAAGAAAAGTCAAGTTGAAAAGGAAGCGGAAAAATTTAATAAAATCCTTAAAAACGGAACCTATAAAACTTTAATTACCCATAGCTCAGATGACTACAAGGTACGTTTTGTTTATGAGGGCGACACGGACTCTATCGATGAGTTGATCGCTTTTGTGAGTTACGAAGATAAGGTCATGGGAATAGGGCGCATTACTGGTGATAACATGAACGTAGGTGACCTCATGAAAATGATGAATGAGCTGGAGAAAGAAGATATCAACCCGGCAAACCTAAAAGGGATATTGCAGGGTATGGGAATGGACATCGATAAACATATGAAGAAGAACGAGGAAATAGCTGTTGACTCCATGAATGTCAAGGATATTTAAAACCTCTATTCAGCATTTTCCACTTCGAAAGGCCCAGCTTGAGAATTATAATCTCTAATGATTTCATACAAAGCTTTTTGGATGACGTTTTGAGAATGATCCTCACCCCAGCCCTCTCCAAAAGAGAGGGAGCTTTTAAAAACTGCCGTTTTGATATATGTACTTACTATTTAAATACTTAAACAGCTTCGACAGGCGCAGCTTGAGAATTAAAAATTACATTAAAATTTTACCCGTTTGAGACTTGGTCTTAGGCGGGTTTTTAGGTTGCTAGATACTGCTTTAAATCGCACTCAAACTGTATATTTGCAGACTTTTTAAATTAATTACGCTTTCGCGAAAGCGGAACCCAAATAAACCCCATCGCCCATGAAAGCTGGAATCGTAGGACTGCCCAACGTAGGAAAATCAACCTTGTTCAACTGCCTGTCAAATGCCAAGGCACAGAGCGCAAACTTCCCATTTTGTACCATAGAACCCAATGTGGGCGTGGTAAACGTGCCGGACGCACGATTGAGAAAACTGGAGGAACTGGTCCAGCCGGTACGCGTGCAGCCCGCAACGGTAGAAATCGTGGACATCGCGGGACTGGTGAAAGGCGCGAGCAAGGGTGAGGGACTGGGCAACCAATTTTTAGGCAACATACGTGAAACCGATGCCATCATACACGTGTTGAGGTGTTTCAAGAATGACAACATCGTACATGTGGACGGCAGCGTCGATCCCATACGCGATAAGGAAACCATAGACATAGAACTGCAGTTGAAAGACCTGGAAACGGTGGATAAAAAACTGGAGAAAGTAAAACGTGCGGCAAGAACCGGAAACAAGGAGGCGATCAAGGAAGAGGAAGTCCTTACCAAGATCAAGAGCTCGCTGGAGGCCGGTATCTCCATACGCGCCATTGATATAGACGCTGAATCCAGAGCTGCCTTTGTAAAACCCCTCCAATTTATCACCGATAAACCGGTCATGTACCTATGTAACGTGGACGACGAGTCTGCCGTGAGCGGAAATGAATATGTGGACCGCGTGCGTGAAAACGTCAAGGATGAAAATGCAGAAGTCCTCGTCCTCGCCGTAGGCACGGAGGCCGATATCACGGAACTGGAAGATTTTGAAGAGCGCCAGGAATTCCTAGCCGATATGGGTCTGGAAGAACCGGGTAGCGCAAAATTGATCCGTTCTGCCTACAAATTACTGAATCAGCAAACCTATTTTACCGCTGGGGTCAAAGAAGTACGTGCCTGGACGATCAACATAGGATCCACGGCGCCGCAGGCGGCGGGCGTGATCCATACGGATTTTGAAAAGGGCTTTATACGTGCGGAAGTGATCAAGTACGATACGTATGTGGAATTTGGCTCTGAGGCCAAAGTGAAGGAAGCTGGAAAGTTAAAGGTGGAAGGTAAGGAGTATATCGTACAGGATGGTGATGTGATGCATTTCTTGTTTAATGTGTAGTAGGGAGTAGTTAGTAGTTAGTAGTTAGTAGTTAGTAGTTAGTAGTTAGTAGTTAGAGGTTAGATGCTAGATGCTAGATGTTGGAAGTTTTTTGGTTAGTATTTAGATATTAGTATGTAGTAATTAGTGGTTAGAGGTTAGAGGTTAGAGGTTAGATGTTAGATATTAGATATTAGAGGCTAGATGTTGGAAATTGGTATTTAGTGTTTGGTAGTGGATATTCGATATTGGATTTTGGATTTTGGATTTTGGATTTTGGATATTAGATATTAGATATTAGATATTAAGTGTAAAGTATTTGGTACGAAGTTTTGGGATCAAGTGGTCGTTTTAAGTTGGCGCTTGCAACTTGAATTTCTAACTTTTGATGTGGGCTGGAATAAAATGTATTGTGCATTTTTTGAGTTGCTCTCCTACGTAATCGTCGTATGCTGCTGGAGAAACGAGTGCATTTTGAAAGCAGTTGTGCATCAAGTGCGGAATAATAAACTGAAATTAAAAAACGGCTCTTTTCATGGAAAGGAGCCGTTTTTTTTTATGGATGGAATATCGTCCTATGCCTTGCCGCCCAGCATGAGGATTTCGTTACAGACGACCTCGGTGATGTAGCGTTTGTTGCCTTCCTTATCGTCCCAGGCTCTGGTGACGAGTTTGCCCTCTACTCCTATCTTGTTGCCCTTCTTAACGTAGTCGGCGATGATGGTTGCGGTATTGTTGAAGGCCACGATGCGGTGCCATTGGGTATCGTTTACGGTCTCGCCCTGTTTGTTTTTATAGCGGTCTTGGGTTGCGATGGAGAATTTGGCCATTTTCTTACCGTCTGCAAGGTTGATGATTTCTGGATCCTGTCCCAGGTTGCCGATTAACTGTACTTTGTTGCTTAAGTTGCTCATAATAAATTAGTTTGTATGGGTTAAAAAATAAATAGTTAGTGCCATCGGTTTGTTTTGGTTTTGATGACGGTGCAAAGATGTGGTGGTATCAAAGCTGCACCCGTACATTAACCGTTTACTTACGTTTATTTGCGTTTGTAATCAGCTAGTTGAGTTGGATAAACTCACATGGAACATACACATATCCGGTAAATTAAGTTGGATATTGATTATATTGCTGCAGATATAACCAGTTGTGGTGCATTATAAAAAAATCTTGCAATGAAATTAAGTTCCGTCAATTATTTAGTATTAATTCTGCTTTTGACAAGTTGCAAAGAAGACAAAAAAACTATAAAAAATTACGGTTATTTAAAAAGTGAACCCCAAAATCTTAATGTAACTCTTCAAGATATCGGAATTTAAAAATTTCGGTCTTTTTATAGACAGGATAAGTGAAATAACTTGTAACGACAGTATCCCAAAAATTGTTCTTGAAAATAAAAATATCTTAGTACATGACAAAAAAATAATTCATTGAAAATCAACGAATTAAGTGTTAAATAATTAGAATAAAGCATTGATTTTCAGTATATTAGATGAATAATTCCACTTATTTGTCTAATGAAGAAAACCAATGCAGTCACTAAAAATAGTGAATTAACTTCAGTTCTAAACACTCATTTGCGAGGTAGAATTAATTTAGCCCGACTCAAGCTCATCTCTCATTTTATCATTGCGCTATGCAAGGTACAGACCGTGAACTTTGAAAAACTAGCTAATGCTTTTGACGCCCAGGTAGATCCAGAGTCTTCTCGAAGACGTATTCAGCGCTTTATTGCCTGTTATACCCTGGACTCTGACCTAATAGCGCGCATTGTCTTCAATCTACTGCCAGTACGGGAAAAGCTTATTCTAAGCATCGATAGGACCAATTGGAAGTTTGGGCAGGCCAATATCAATATATTCATGCTGGGCATTGTATATAAGGGCGTCGCCTTTCCTCTTATGTTCACCATGCTGGACAAGAGAGGTAACTCTAACAGTCAAGAACGTATTGAGCTAATCAATAGGTTCATCCGTCTCTTTGGCAGGCAGGTAATTGAGTCTGTTGTGGCAGACAGAGAGTTTGTAGGTGAGAAATGGCTGGAGTTCTTGAACCAAAACAAGATTAGGTACTACATACGTATCCGCAATAACTTCAAGGTTTTCTTACCGCACAAGAACAAGGAGATAAAGGCATCTCATTTGTTTAACAGATTCAAGGTCAATGAGTTTGTGTATTATAATAAAATCGTTCGTATCAATGGACAGCTCTGCTATCTATCAGGCTGTAAGCTAAATAATAATGATATGAAGCAGGATTTTCTGATTATCGTATCATTTGACAGGCCTGAACAGGCGCTGAAAGATTACGGACAGCGATGGCAGATTGAAATGTGTTTTAAGGCAATGAAATCTAGCGGATTTGATATTGAAAAAACACATTTGAAAGATATTCAAAGAATAGAGAAACTGATATTGTTGGTGATGATTGCTTTTGTATGGTGCTATAAAGTTGGTATTTATTTGCATCGGATCAAACCGATCACCATAAAAAAACATGGTAGAAAAGCACAAAGCATCTTCAAGTACGGGCTCTCATTCTTGGCAAATGTGTTACTCAACTCTGAAAATCAAAGAGATATAGATATATTTCATTTTTTGTCATGTACTTAGTAAAAATATAATAAAAAACATCTATCCAGTTGATGACTGCAATCCAGCACCGTTTAATCCTAAAAGCAAGCATTATATAACTTTTCGAAATGGAAACGCGTATAGATTTCGCTCTGAAAAAGAAATTGAAATTGACTCATTAGATTTTTTATTAAAAAACGATTTTGCCTACTATCAAACCTCAAATAAAAGTGAAAATCCCGATGTTTATTATACAATAATTGAATCTGAAAGAAGTGAAAAAACAAATGGGATTGAAAACCTTTTACTTAATATCACGAATGAATTTGACGAATTAGATACTAAATTGAATTTAAATATTTCGTTCTGGAATATTCCACCTCTTCCGCCACCACCACCTCAAGAAAAATCAGTACAAAAAATACCACAAGGAACTTTTATCTATGAATTATATTTTGCCGAATTTAACGGTCGAATGGCAAACTCGAAATGTAAAGTGATAATTGATGAAAATAAAATAACAGTCGAACAGACCGAAAACACAAATTTAACGGGTGGAAAAGAGATTTTCAAAGGAATGATTTTGAGGCATAAATCTGGTAAGTGGATTTTAGCAGATGATGAAAATGATGTGGACGCTGATGAAATTGGTGGTTGTACCGACATTCCGATTATAGAATTTGATAAAAAACTAATCGAATGGTGCTGAAAAAATAACGCACCACAACACAGTATATAGCTCATAGCTAGTTAGTTGATTAATCAAAGTAAAGGCATATTTGGAATGTCGCCAAATTTTTAAATTTGACGATTTCCAACAAAAAAGATAAATAGTAAAATTTAAAAATCTGGCTTGTGCTCAAACCGAAAATAATTTTCTAATTTGCACACTACGAGCCATATACAAACACGTTAGGCACAAGCTGAAAAAACATCGAGATAAATATGGCTGTTTGGCAATATCAACTAAATGTCGTTCCAAAAAAATCAATACTTGAAAAGTTTGGAAAAATACCAAATGAATTATTTATTGATTATGATAACTGGGAAAGATATTGGGAAAGAAAGAACTTTTGGAAAAGGATTTCCAGAACCTGATTTTGAAGATGCCAAAACAATAAAATGGTGGACGAATATAAAACTCGATATTAAAAAAACCACAACGGAAATTGACAAATTAGTTTCACGTGGCGACTGGAGTGACGATGAAAATTCGGGATTTATTGGATGGAAAGGAAATACAGAAAAGCAAGAAGATAATGACGCGCATATTGCATATGACACGAAAACGAATGTAATTTCGGAATTTCAATTCAGAGCAGATTTACGCAAAAAAGAGAACATAACCGAATTTTTGAGCGGAATGCTTAAATTATGTGAACGAAATGATTTAATGGTTTTTAATACAAATGGAACTTTATTTGAACCAAAATCTGAATTAATATATGAGGATTTAAAAAAGTCTAATGCAGTAGAGTTTTTAACTGACCCAGAAAAATTCCTTGAAAAAATTGCGGAAAGAGAAAATAAAAGACAACCTAAAAAAGAAAGTTTTTGGTCGAAAATTAAGGCGTATTTTGAATGATAAAGCCTGTGCCTAACAACGTATATAGCTCATAGCTAGTCAGTTGCTCAATCAAAGTTAAGGTATATTTGCTAGTCCGCCAAATTTTTAAATTTGGCTTATTGAGAAAAAAAGATAATAAGAAAAATTTAAAAATTCGGCTTGTAGTTCATCCGAATGGTTTGCGACTGTTTTCAGCCCTACTATTCTTATACAATTCCGTTAGGCGACATTTGAAAAAAAATTCTGCAAAAATTCAAAATATTTACTTATCTTTGACGTTAGTAACGTAAAACAAAACTATGATTATTTCTTTCGGCTCGAAACAAACGGAACAAATTTGGAACGGAATCCGAGTTAAAAAAATGCCGATTGAAATACAGAACGTTGGACGTCGAAAATTAAGAATGTTGAATAATTCACAAGATATTGCTGATTTGAGAATTCCGCCTTCTAACCGACTTGAAAAACTGACTGGAAAATTAAAAGAGTTTTATAGTATTCGGATTAACAAACAATGGCGAATTATATTCATTTGGGAAAGCGGAAACGCAAGCGAAGTGGAAATAATCGACTATCACTAAAAAAGTAAAATAATGGAAAAGTTAGCAAACGTACATCCAGGAGAAATTTTGAATTTTGAATTTCTTGAGCCGCTTGAAATTACGGCATACCGACTTTCAAAGGACTTGAAAATTCCGCAAACTCGAATATCTGAAATCATAAAAGGGAAACGCAGAATTACTGCTGACACAGCTTTACGGTTGAGTAAATATTTTGGAAATTCCGCAAAATTTTGGCTTGGAATTCAAGATGATTATGACATCGAAGAAGAAAAAGATGCGAAGGAAAAAGAATTGAACGAAATTAAACATTACGGAAATAAAAACGTTGCCTAACAACGTATATAGCTCATAGCTAATTAGTTGCTTAAACGAAGTTAAGGCATATTTGGAAAGTTGCTAAATTTTTAAATTTGACGATTTCCAATAAAAAAGATAAATAGTAAAATTTAAAAATATGGCTTGTCTTAATCCGAAAATAATTTTCTAATTTGCACGCTACGAGCCATATACAAGACCATTCCTGCAAGCTGAAAAAAGCCAACCGCACAAGAGCAAAAAGTGCTATCGCACACATTGCTCTTTTTGCCAACCCAAAACACAGCAGCCGAATTGATGAACGGAACGAGATAAAATGAGAATTGAAAAAAGTACCTTTGTATGAATCGAAAAACAAAAGAAATTAAAATATAATGACCGAAAATTTAGAATTAGAAAAAACCCTTTGGCAGGCAGCCGACAAACTGTAATAATATGGATGCGGCTGAGTACAAACACGTTGTGTTGGGTTTGATATTCTTAAAATATATTTCTGATGCTTTTGATGAATTGTACAATGAATTAGAAGCAACAAAACACGAAACTGGAGCTGACCCAGAAGATAAGGATGAATACACAGCAGAACGGAGTTTTTTTATGTTCCACGACAAGCGAGATGGAAATGGGTTACAAGGTAGAGCAAAACTACCCACCATTGGAAAAGACATTGATGACGCAATGGACTCGATTGAAAAAGATAATGCTTCTCTAAAGGGAGTTTTACCTAAAGACTATGCTCGTCCTGCATTGGATAAACAACGATTGGGAGAATTGATTGATTTAGTTGGTTCAATTACGTTAAGTAAGGGTAAAGAAGGAAAGGGCAAAGATGTATTAGGGTTTGTTTTCGAATACTTTCTTGGTCAATTCGCTGATGCAGAAGGTAAAAGGGGCGGACAGTTTTATACACCACAAAGCATAGTAAAAATATTAGTAGATATGCTGGCACCTGAACCCGAAAAGCGAGTTTATGACGGTGCTGGTGGAAGTGGAGGAATGTTTTGTACAAAGTGAACGCTTTATCGAAATGCACGAACACCGAAAGGGGAAAATATCTATTTTTGGACAAGAGAGTAATCCTACTACATACAAATTGGCAAAAATGAATCTTGCCATTCGTGGTATTGATGCCAATATTGCTTTGGGAGACACCCTAAAAAGATGAGGTTTTTCCTGAACTCAAAGTTGATTATGTAATTGCTAATCCACCATTTAATATTAGTGATTACAAAATAAATGAAGCCGAAACCCACAAATGGAAATACGGCACACCACCAAATGGAAATGCCAACTACGAGTTGGCTACAGCATTTTGTAAGCAAATTGGCACCTTATGGAACAGCAGGTGTCGTATTGGCAAATGGTAGTATGAGTTCGGAGATTTCTACAGAAGGCGGACATACGAAAAGCAATGATTGAAGCAGACTTGGTGGATTGTATGGTGGCTTTGCCTTCTCAATTATTTTACAATACTCAAATTCCAGCTTGTTTATGGTTTTTGGCTCGTAACAAAACCGAGACTACTAAATTCAGAAACAGAGCTAATGAAATTCTTTTTATTGATGCTCGTGAATTGGGAACAATGATAAGCAAGAAAACAAAAAGAGTTAAATGAAGAGGATATTGCTAAAATAGCCGACACGTATCATAATTGGAGAGGTAAATCCTATGAAGTGGATTACAAAGATGTCGCAGGATTTGGTCAGTCAGCCAATATCCAAGAGGTAGGAAAAACAATTACATACTTACGCCTGGTCGATACATTGATTTTAAGGCCGTTGAAGATGACGGAATTCCATTTGATGAGAAAATGCAAACCCTGACGACTACCTTATCCGAACAAATGCAAAAATCCAATGAATTAGATGATGCCACATAAAAACAAAACCTTGATAAGATAGGCTATGGCATATAAAGTAAAAACACTCATAGTTTTTGATACCAATGCGAATGTAGCACAGAAGCTGGCGAAGTAACTTATAGTTTTTTTGCTTTTGGCAGACCTTATCAAGTAGTTGAGTCTTTTATAATAGAAAAAAAGACTTAAGCGAAGATATTCATATGGCTATTCCAACTTGGGCAATTGAAGAACTCAATACACAAAAACATAGACAATAAAACTGATATTCAGGAAATTCCAGAAATTGTCAAAACGCCTTTCTGGTATGCTATATATTCCAGAATTGACACTACCCGAAGAAGAATTTGATTGTACCGCTTATATCAAGGAAAAAGCGGATGAATATTTAGCGACAAAGCAAATAAAGCTTTTAGAAATCAAAGAAGAACTTGCAAGTACTGTTTTACAAAGTATGATGGTAAGAGTGATGAAAGACCAAAAGCAGAAACAACCTTTTGCACATTCTGGCAAATACAAAGATGCAGGCTTTAAGGACAATATTGTTTGGGAAAGTTTAATGCACTTTGACGGTGTGACGGAATACTAAGAGCTTATTTTTATTAGCAAAGACGGAGATTACGCCAATTGTGAAGTGGAATTCAAAGACAAATGGAACAGACATATCGCCATTGAAAAAGATGAGAACAATGCAGTCGCAGAAATGAAAAAGACTATGAATTATACATTACAGAACGAGCCATATATGATTTTTATCAGACTGATTATTTCAAAGATTATTTAGCCGACACGTTAAAAGATAAATCTGAAATAAGTATAGAAGATGCAAATTTTAAAATTGAGAATTCTCAAATTGTTAGATACGTGTACTGACATTTCGACAAATACCGCCAAATGAACATATGATTGAAAGCCTTTATGTAGAGTCACAAGTGGCAATTCATTATACAGAAAAGGGTGAGAAAAAGAACAAATCGTTTTAGCCAACACGTCTTTTGCAGATGAAGAAACCAAAGAAATTATTGAAACCTTTTAAAACTTTGAACACCTTATATGATTGAATTAAAAAAATACAAATTAGGTGAATTAGCACTTTTTTTTCTTTGGTGGTGTTTCTACAATCAAAAAAGAAGATTACGGACACGGTACACCGTTTCTTCCATATAAAAATGTTTATAAAAATTCAAAAGTTGATATTAACGAATTGGAGTTAATGAACGTTAGGGCTTTGGATTTAGAAAGAAGGTCTGGAATATATGGTGATATTTTCTTTACGGCTTCTTCAGAAGCACCACACGAAGTTGCAATGTCGTCTGTTCTTTTGATTAAGTGGAAAACCTTACTTACAATGGATTTTGTAAAAGATACAGACTAAACGACTTTAATACACTGATCCCTGAATTAACTCGCTATTTGTTTCGAAGATATTTCATTTAGAAGAGAAGTATATCAAATGGCAACGGGAGATATTCGTTTTAATATTGAGCAACTAGGGAAAATTGGGCAAATATCGAAATTGAAATTCCAAATGTTCCCACCCAACAACAAATTGCCCAAATCCTAACCTCACTTGACGATAAAGTAAGAACCCAACCTACAAATGAACCAAACCTTGGAGGCCATGGCACAAGCTATCTTTAAGGAGTGGTGTTGTGTTGACGATGGAGAGGTACTGGATGGATGGTCAATAATGAAGCTATCTGAATTTTAGCTAATATTTCGTCAAGTAAACGATATTTTAGAGAAGAATATCAGGTAGAAGGAATTCCATTTATTGGTGGTAAAGAAATTACTCAATTGTCTAACGGTCAGAGTATAAGTACAGAATTATTTATTTCCAAACTAACTATATTTTGAAATTAGGGAGAAGTTTGGTGTACCTCAGATTAATGATATTTTAATCACTTCAGTTGGTACTATAGGTTCAATTTGGCTTGTGGACAATGACTTACCATTTTATTTTAAAGATGGAAATGTTACGTGGGTTAAGGAGTATAAAACGAATATAAATGGTGAATTTATATACCAATGGCTAAAAACAAATGAAGCCAAAAGAACAAATTATGTCAGTTACTATTGGAAGTACTCAGCAAGCATTAACAATTTCAGCATGTAGAAACTTAGAAATACTTATCCCGGATTTCAGAAACTGTGAATAAAATTTGTAGTCAATTGGAAGCTATTAACGCTAAAAGAATAACAAATACTAATCAGCTGCAATCCCTTACTCAAACCCGAGACACCCTTTTACCCAAGCTTATGAACGGACAATTAGAACTTAAAAAATTAAAAGAAT